>NZ_KE136726.1:64031-354185 GCF_000407925.1 Escherichia sp. KTE31
ATGGTGCATCCGGGAGGATTCGAACCTCCGACCGCTCGGTTCGTAGCCGAGTACTCTATCCAGCTGAGCTACGGATGCATCGGGAAACTTACTTTACTGCAGATTTTTTGATACCGCTACTAAAGCCATATCAAGTAAGAGATGGTGCATCCGGGAGGATTCGAACCTCCGACCGCTCGGTTCGTAGCCGAGTACTCTATCCAGCTGAGCTACGGATGCAAATGGCGGTGAGGCGGGGATTCGAACCCCGGATGCAGCTTTTGACCGCATACTCCCTTAGCAGGGGAGCGCCTTCAGCCTCTCGGCCACCTCACCACACGCCTCTTACGAGTGCTTCGAAGAACTTGTTTATCGCTCATCGTCGCTGCGTGGCGCACATATTACTTTCTGAGACTTATAAGTCAAACAATTTTTCCCACACTTTTATCGTTTGCACACTTCACGCTCAATTAGACTGTAAAAACGTCAAAAAGAGTGTTTTATCAACAGAAAAAATGGCCTATGACAGGCAGGCGTGATGCAGAAAAATGGATGTTAACGTTGAATGAACGGGAGTAATGCGAAAAGAAAATGAAGTGAAGGAGAGATTTTGAGGGTGCGTCTCACCGTTAAAGATGAGACGCGGAAAGATTAGTAACTGGACTGCTGGGATTTTTCAGCCTGGATACGCTGGTAGATCTCTTCACGGTGAACAGAAACTTCCTTCGGGGCATTTACGCCAATACGTACCTGGTTGCCCTTTACCCCTAAAACTGTCACGGTGACCTCATCCCCAATCATGAGGGTCTCACCAACTCGACGAGTCAGAATCAGCATTCTTTGCTCCTTGAAAGATTAAAAGAGTCGGGTCTCTCTGTATCCCGGCATTATCCATCATATAACGCCAAAAAGTAAGCAATGACAAACACATTACATGTAAGCAGTCATGGCATTACATTCTGTTAAACCTAAGTTTAGCCGATATACACAACTTCAACCTGACTTTATCGTTGTCGATAGCGTTGATGCGAATGCCGTGGAACAAGTCCACGGCATTGCCTGACGCTAATATTATTGCAATTTCGCGCTGACCCAGCCTTTCACACTGGCTAACGCTGCAGGTAAGGCCGCAGCATCCGTACCACCGGCTTGCGCCATGTCAGGACGTCCACCACCCTTGCCGCCCACCTGCTGAGCGACCATACCAATCAGTTCCCCTGCTTTCACACGATCTGTGACGTCCTTAGATACGCCTGCAATCAGAGAAACCTTACCTTCGGCTATCGTTGCCAGCACGATAATTGTCGACCCCAGCTGATTTTTTAAATCGTCAACCATGGTACGCAACATCTTCGGCTCAACACCGTTAAGCTCGCTAACCAACAGCTTAACACCATTAACATCAATTGCCTTACTGGAAAGATTTGCACTCTCCTGCGCGGCAGCCTGTTCTTTAAGCTGTTGTAGCTCTTTTTCCAACTGACGCGTACGTTCCAGTACTGAACGAACTTTATCAGCCAGATTATTGCTATCGCCTTTCAGCAGATGCGCAACTTCGCTTAAGCGATCGCTGTCTGCATGAACGGTGGCAATAGCACCTTCTCCGGTTACAGCTTCGATACGACGAACGCCCGCAGCAGTACCCGATTCAGAGATAATACGGAACAGACCGATATCACCGGTGCGGCTGGCGTGAGTACCGCCACACAGCTCTGTGGAGAAATCGCCCATGCTCAGTACACGTACACGTTCATCATACTTCTCGCCAAATAGCGCCATCGCGCCTTTCGCTTTCGCAGCCTCGAGATCCATGATGTTGGTTTCAATCGGCAAGTTACGACGAATTTGTGCGTTCACCAGATCCTCAACGGCACGAATTTCCTCTGGTTTCATCGCTTCATTATGTGAGAAGTCGAAACGCAGCACTTTGTCGTTAACCAGAGAACCTTTCTGCGATACATGAGTACCCAGAATCTGGCGCAGCGCAGCATGCATCAAGTGCGTTGCGGAGTGATTCAGACGAATACGAGCACGGCGCGCTTCATCAACATCGGCCTGCACCGCGTCGCCCACTTTCAGAGAACCCGCAGCAAGTTTACCGATGTGGCCAATCGCCTGGCCGTATTTCTGCGTATCTTCTACCGCAAAGGAGAAGTTTGCGCCTTTCAGTTCGCCTTTATCGCCAACCTGACCGCCAGATTCTGCATAGAATGGCGTTTGATCCAGCACGACTACCGCTTCCTGGCCTGCATTGATGGCATCAACCGCTTTACCATCAACAAACAGCGCGGTCACTTTGCCGTTCAGTTCCAGATGGTCATAGCCTTTAAATTCAGATGCACTGTCAACACGGATCATTGCGTTGTAATCAGCACCAAAGCCGCTGGCTTCGCGCGCACGACGACGCTGCTCTTCCATTGCTGCTTCAAAGCCAGCTTCGTCAACTTTGATGTTGCGCTCACGACAAACGTCAGCCGTCAGATCAACCGGGAAGCCGTAAGTGTCGTACAAACGGAAAGCGGTTTCGCCATCCAGCGTATCGCCAGAAAGTTTCGCCAGCTCTTCATCCAGTAGCGCCAGACCGCGCTCCAGAGTACGCGCAAACTGCTCTTCTTCAGTTTTCAGCACCTGCTCAACCTGAGCCTGTTGGCGTTTCAGGTCTTCACCCGCAGAGCCCATGACCTCGATCAGTGGCCCCACCAGCTTGTAGAAGAAGGTTTCTTTCGCACCCAGCATATTGCCGTGACGCACCGCGCGACGAATGATACGACGCAGTACATAACCACGGTTTTCGTTGGACGGCATTACGCCATCCGCTATCAGGAACGCACAAGAACGAATGTGGTCAGCGATTACGCGCAGCGATTTATTGCTTAGATCGGTCGCGCCAGTGACTTTTGCTACCGCCTGGATCAGCGTGCGGAACAGGTCGATGTCATAGTTAGAGTTAACGTGTTGCAGTACCGCAGCAATACGCTCCAGACCCATACCGGTATCTACAGACGGCTTCGGCAGCGGTTCCATCGTGCCATCAGCCTGACGGTTGAACTGCATGAAGACGATGTTCCAGATCTCAATGTACCGGTCGCCGTCTTCTTCCGGGCTTCCCGGAGGGCCACCCCAGATGTGGTCACCATGATCGTAGAAAATTTCAGTACACGGGCCGCACGGACCAGTGTCACCCATCTGCCAGAAGTTATCAGACGCGTATGGCGCACCTTTGTTATCACCGATGCGAATAATACGTTCGCGCGGGATACCAACTTCTTTTTCCCAGATTTCGTAGGCTTCGTCGTCGCTTTCATAGACGGTAACCCACAGACGCTCTTTCGGCAGAGCAAACCATTTTTCGCTGGTCAGTAATTCCCATGCAAACTGAATGGCATCGTGTTTGAAATAGTCGCCGAAGCTGAAGTTGCCCAGCATCTCGAAGAAGGTATGGTGACGCGCGGTGTAACCGACGTTTTCCAGGTCGTTGTGTTTACCCCCCGCACGCACGCAGCGTTGGGAGGTAGTAGCGCGGGAATAATTACGCTTGTCGAGCCCAAGGAACACATCCTTGAACTGGTTCATCCCGGCGTTGGTAAACAACAAAGTTGGGTCGTTATGGGGAACCAGGGAGCTGCTGGCAACTACCTGATGTCCCTTACTATGGAAAAAGTCGAGAAACGCCTGACGGATCTCAGCGGTGCTCTTGCTCATAATTATCCTGAAATCAAGCTAACGAAATATCGCCACCAGCAGCAGCAAGTTAATAACCGCTGGGCTGGTAACTGAAAAGTGGGAATAAGATAAGTTTTCTTGACTGGGAAGTAAAATACCGTATGCGTTCAGTCGGCAAAATTTCGCCAAATCTCCTGGATATCTTCCATCAGATAGCCACGATAGAGCAGAAAACGCTGGATCTTAACTTTTTCTGAAAAGACTGTTGGCAGTGGTTCGCCATATTTTCGCGTAGCCTGATCGCGCGCCAGTTCGCACCAGTCGATGTCACATTCACGCATCGCTTTTTCTGTGGCCTCTCGGGAGATACCTTTCTGGTTCAGTTCCTGACGAATACGCGCTGGTCCATAACCTTTACGGCTACGGCTGGCGATAAAGCGCGCAACAAATCGGCTGTCATCGAGATAGCCATGTTCATGGCACCAGGCAATAACACGTTCATAATCCTCTGCCGTGGCATCAATCTCTTCCGGGCCATTTTTGCCCATAATCGGTGCTGCGAGTTTACGTCGCAATTCTTGCTCGCTGTGATCGCGTACCGCCAGAATGCGTACCGCACGATCCAACAGGCGAGCATATGCCGGACGACGGGATGTTGATTCTGTCATGGCATATCCTTAAAACTTAAAAAGCAAAAGGGTCGCAAATGCGACCCAGGTTTTGCTGACAAACAGGTTTAATAGTCAATGAGTGGCAGGATTTCCCCGCAGGCCCTGTCACTCAGAGGATCGAGGTGAGAGTAATTTTTCACGCCAGTGCTGGCCTGTTCCCCTCACCCTCTCCCCAAAGGGGCGAGGGAACCGTCCGTGCACACATTATCTATTATCATAACTAACGATTAAAAATCTTCGTTAGTTTCTGCTACGCCTTCGCTGTCATCTACAGAGAAATCCGGCGTTGAGTTCGGGTTGCTCAGCAGCAGCTCACGAACTTTCTTCTCGATCTCTTTCGCGGTTTCCGGGTTGTCTTTCAGCCAGGCTGTTGCATTCGCTTTACCCTGGCCGATTTTCTCGCCTTTGTAGCTGTACCATGCACCCGCTTTCTCGATCAGCTTCTCTTTCACGCCCAGGTCAACCAGCTCGCCGTAGAAGTTAATACCTTCGCCGTAGAGGATCTGGAATTCAGCCTGTTTAAATGGCGCAGCGATTTTGTTCTTCACCACTTTCACGCGGGTTTCGCTACCCACCACGTTTTCGCCCTCTTTCACCGCGCCGATACGACGGATATCAAGACGAACAGAGGCGTAGAATTTCAGCGCGTTACCACCGGTTGTGGTTTCCGGGTTACCGAACATCACACCAATTTTCATACGGATCTGGTTGATGAAGATCAGCAGCGTGTTGGACTGTTTCAGGTTACCCGCCAGCTTACGCATCGCCTGGCTCATCATACGTGCCGCAAGGCCCATATGAGAGTCGCCGATTTCGCCTTCGATTTCCGCTTTCGGCGTCAGTGCCGCAACGGAGTCAACGACGATAACGTCTACGGCGCCAGAACGCGCCAGGGCGTCACAGATTTCCAGTGCCTGCTCGCCGGTGTCCGGCTGAGAGCACAACAGGTTATCGATATCGACACCCAGTTTACGTGCGTAGACCGGGTCCAGCGCGTGTTCAGCATCGATAAACGCACAGGTTTTACCTTCGCGCTGCGCAGCGGCAATAACCTGCAGCGTCAGTGTCGTTTTACCGGAAGATTCCGGTCCGTAGATTTCGACAATACGCCCCATCGGCAGACCGCCTGCCCCGAGCGCGATATCCAGTGAAAGCGAACCGGTAGAGATGGTTTCCACATCCATAGAACGGTCTTCACCCAGGCGCATGATGGAGCCTTTACCAAATTGTTTCTCAATCTGGCCCAGTGCTGCCGCCAACGCTTTCTGTTTGTTTTCGTCGATAGCCATTTTTACTCCTGTCATGCCGGGTATTACCGGATAGTCAATATATTCTGTTGAAGCAATTATACTGTATGCTCATACAGTATCAAGTGTTTTGTAGAAATTGTTGCCACAACGTCTGCAATGCATAAGCCGTCGCCTTCCGACGCACGGCATCACGGTCACCGCTGAAGCATTCCCGGCGGGTAATACCTTCGCCGCTGGCTGAAGCAAAAGCAAACCAGACAGTGCCAACTGGCTTCTCTTCGCTGCCGCCATCCGGCCCGGCGATACCGCTGATAGAAACGGCATAATCGGCACGAGCCGCTTTCAGGGCGCCAATCGCCATTTCCACCACGACGGGTTCACTCACCGCGCCATGCTGCACCAGCGTCTCATCTCGCACGCCGATCATCTGCGATTTGGCTTCGTTACTGTAGGTGACAAATCCGCGTTCAAACCAGGCGGAACTGCCAGCAATATCGGTAATAACTTTCGCTACCCAGCCGCCGGTACAAGACTCAGCGGTTGTTACGATTGCGCCACGGGCTTTCAGCGCCTGCCCTACCTGCTCGCTTAATTGCATCAGTTCACTGTCAGTCATCACAACCTCTGTCAGTCAGATATTTATGCCGGACAAGATAGCACTTTCCCGTAAAAGATGGGGACGAGCGATTCATTTTACGAGTCGCATTCCGAAATAAGACTGTTACGACCAACCAGTAAAGAAAAAAGGCTACCATGCCGCGTTCGCATTGATATGTATTCACAGGGAGAGAAAAGTAATGGCAACAAAGAAAACGGATAACACCCCACAAAACGTACTCAAACAGACCACGCAAATGCGTATGTGGGTCACCATTGGCGGCGTCAGCGCCCTGATTGCAGTGGTATGTAAGATTTTATCTTCCGGCTATCTTGAACCTTTCGATTTTGGTCAGGCTGCGTTAGGCGTTGTCTGCCTGGGATATACCGTGTCGCTGTCTAAGAAAATCAAACAATTACGTCAGCAATCTCTTTCGAATAAACAGTAAGATAGCAGAGGGAGGTTTAACCTCCCTCTTGCAAATAGTTACTGTACGCGCGCCAGCGCCACGGCTTGTCCTAACTGCCAGACCGCCATTGCGTAGTGAGTGCTGTGGTTGTAACGGGTAATAGTGTAGAAGTTCGGCAAACCGTACCAGTACTGATACCCCGTCCCGACATCCAGACGCAGCAAGCTGGCCTGCTGATGATTGCCCAGTGGCTGCTGTGGCGTCAGCCCTGCCGCTGCAAGTTGTGAAATGCTGTACTTGGTTTTGAAGCCATTTGGCAACCCCGGAGCCTGACCATTTGCCATTACAGCGACCTGATCGCCTTTCACCCAGCCATGCGCTTTGAAATAGTTCGCCACGCTGCCAATGGCATCAACCGGGTCCCACAGGTTGATATGCCCGTCGCCGCTGAAATCCACTGCGTATTGTTTGTAAGACGACGGCATAAACTGACCGTAGCCCATTGCACCGGCAAAGGAACCTTTCAGATTGAGCGGATCGTCCTGCTCATCGCGCGCCATTAGCAGGAAGGTTTCCAGTTCACCAGAGAAATACTCCGCGCGGCGCGGGTAGTTAAATGACAGCGTCGCCAACGCATCGAGGATGCGAGTTTTACCCATCACGCGTCCCCAGCGGGTTTCAACGCCGATAATCCCGACGATAATTTCCGGCGGTACGCCATACACCTGCCACGCGCGATTCAGCGCATCTTCATACTGGTTCCAGAAAACCACGCCGTTCTGCACGTTATCCGGAGTAATAAATTTTTTGCGATAACGCAGCCATGCGCCGTTCGGGCCAGATGGCGGCTTCACCGATGTGGTTGGTGCCTGGTTATCCATCAGCCGCAGTACCGAATCCAGACGTTTCGCCTGGGAGAGGATTTCCTGCAACTGCTGACGATTGAAGCCGTGTTTTTTCACCATTTTGTCGATGAACTGCTGCGCATTCGGGTTGTTAGCAAAGTCACCGCCCATCTGCATCACATTGTGCTGCGGCTCAAGCAGGAAGCCGCCGGACGGCGTTCCGGTGGTCGTTTCAGTCTCAGTAGGTTTTGGCTTGCTGCTACAGGCGGCAAGCAACACAAAAAGGGGAAGCAATGTTACATAACGACGCTTGAACATGAGGAGTCCATTTAACAGATTCAACCAGGGGCAAGTATGGTAAAGCATCCCGCCCCGCACAAGGAAGCGGTAGTCACTGCCCAATACGGACTTTACATAACACAAATCACCTTCCTCACCATCCTTTCAACCAAACTTTCAAATTAAAATATTTATCTTTCATTTTGCGATCAAAATAACACTTTTAAATCTTTCATTCTGATTAGATTGTGTTGCCGTTTGGTAATAAAACAATAAATTTCAAAGGAGAGAACAATGATAGAAACCATTACTCATGGCGCAGAGTGGTTCATCGGGCTGTTCCAGAAAGGTGGAGAGGTGTTTACCGGGATGGTGACCGGCATTCTTCCGCTGTTGATAAGCCTGCTGGTAATCATGAACGCGCTGATTAATTTTATCGGGCAGCACCGCATTGAACGATTTGCTCAACGTTGCGCCGGCAATCCTGTTTCCCGTTACCTGCTATTACCGTGTATTGGCACGTTTGTTTTTTGTAACCCGATGACCTTAAGTCTGGGGCGTTTTATGCCGGAAAAGTTCAAACCCAGCTATTACGCGGCGGCTTCTTATAGCTGCCACTCAATGAACGGTCTCTTCCCTCATATCAACCCCGGCGAACTGTTTGTTTATCTGGGAATTGCCAGCGGTCTGACGACGCTGAATCTGCCACTTGGCCCACTGGCAGTGAGCTACCTGCTGGTTGGTCTGGTTACGAACTTCTTCCGTGGCTGGGTGACCGACCTGACCACCGCCATTTTCGAGAGAAAGATGGGCATTCAACTTGAACAGAAAGTTCACCTGGCAGGAGCAACATCATGACGCGTATTCAGATCGAAAAAGGCACTGGTGGCTGGGGTGGCTCACTTGAACTGGAAGCCACGCCAGGTAAAAAAATCGTCTATATCACCGCCGGAACCCGGCCAGCAATTGTCGACAAACTGGCACAACTTACTGGCTGGCAGGCTATCGACGGCTTTAAAGAAGGTGAACCAGCGGAAGCGGAAATCGGCGTTGCAGTAATCGACTGCGGCGGCACACTGCGCTGCGGCATCTATCCAAAACGGCGTATTCCCACCATTAATATCCACTCGACGGGCAAGTCCGGTCCGCTGGCGCAGTACATCGTGGAAGATATTTATGTCTCTGGCGTGAAAGAAGAAAATATTACTGTGGTCGGCGCTGAAACTCCGCAACCCTCTTCCGTAGGCCGTGACTACGATGCCAGCAAGAAAATCACCGAACAAAGCGATGGTTTACTGGCGAAGGTGGGAATGGGCATGGGGTCTGCCGTTGCCGTGCTGTTTCAGTCCGGGCGCGACACTATCGACACCGTATTAAAAACCATTCTGCCGTTTATGGCGTTCGTCTCGGCGCTCATCGGCATCATTATGGCTTCCGGCCTTGGCGACTGGATTGCCCACGGTCTTGCTCCGCTGGCGAGCCATCCACTGGGGCTGGTAATGCTGGCGCTCATCTGCTCCTTCCCGCTGCTTTCGCCTTTCCTCGGCCCAGGCGCCGTTATTGCGCAGGTTATCGGCGTATTGATTGGTGTGCAGATTGGTCTCGGCAATATTCCGCCGCATCTGGCTTTACCGGCGCTGTTTGCCATCAACGCGCAGGCGGCCTGCGACTTTATCCCGGTCGGTTTATCGCTGGCGGAAGCCCGTCAGGACACGGTTCGCGTCGGCGTCCCTTCTGTACTGGTGAGCCGCTTTTTGACCGGCGCACCAACTGTACTGATCGCCTGGTTTGTCTCCGGTTTTATCTATCAATAGAGGCTGAAACATGACCGTTATTTATCAGACCACCATCACCCGTATCGGCGCGAGCGCCACTGACGCCTTCAGCGACCAGATGCTCATCACCTTTCGTGAAGGTGCACCTGCGGATCTCGAAGAGTATTGCTTCATCCATTGCCACGGCGAATTGAAAGGAGAACTCCATCCCGGTTTGCAATTTTCTCTCGGGCAGCATCGCTATCCGGTGACCGCCGTTGGCAGCGTGGCGGAGAACAATCTTCGCGAACTGGGTCATGTCACCCTGCGCTTCGATGGTTTAAGCGAAGCGGAATTTCCGGGCACTGTCCATGTGGCAGGCCCTGTACCCGACGATATCGCGCCGGGATCGGTTTTGAAGTTTGAATCTGTTAAGGAGTAAAAAAAATGAATCAGGTTGCCGTTGTCATCGGTGGTGGGCAAACTCTGGGCGCGTTCCTGTGCCATGGTCTGGCTGCCGAGGGGTATCGTGTGGCAGTTGTCGATATTCAGAGCGACAAAGCCGCAAATGTGGCGCAAGAAATTAACGCCGAATATGGTGAGGGAACGGCGTACGGTTTTGGTGCTGACGCCACCAGCGAGCAGAGCGTTCTGGCGCTCTCTCGTGGGATAGATGAAATCTTTGGTCGCGTCGATTTACTGGTCTACAGCGCCGGAATTGCAAAAGCAGCGTTTATCAGCGATTTCCAGCTCGGCGATTTTGACCGTTCGCTACAGGTGAATCTGGTGGGCTATTTCCTGTGCGCGCGTGAATTTTCGCGTTTGATGATCCGCGACGGCATTCAGGGACGCATTATTCAGATCAACTCGAAATCCGGCAAGGTGGGCAGTAAACATAACTCTGGCTACAGCGCCGCGAAATTTGGTGGCGTAGGGCTGACTCAATCACTGGCGCTGGATCTGGCAGAGTATGGCATTACGGTGCATTCGCTGATGCTCGGTAACCTGCTGAAATCGCCGATGTTCCAGTCACTGTTGCCGCAATACGCCACCAAGCTGGGTATCAAACCGGACGAAGTCGAGCACTATTACATCGATAAAGTACCGCTCAAACGCGGCTGCGATTATCAGGATGTGCTGAATATGCTGCTGTTCTACGCCAGTCCCAAAGCGTCGTACTGCACCGGACAGTCAATCAATGTCACCGGTGGTCAGGTGATGTTCTGATCAACAGCGGAGATCCTTTTAGGATTTCAGACTGATGACAATGTTCAAAAAGGGTTCGGACGATCCCCTCGCCTCTTTGGGGTGAGGGGGAAAACCGTACCCACATTTAGGAAAAGTTATGGTATCAGCTCTCATCACCGTCGCCGTTATCGCCTGGTGTGCGCAACTGGCCTTAGGCGGCTGGCAAATTTCTCGTTTTAATCGAGCCTTCGACGCGCTCTGCCAGCAAGGGCGCGTCGGTGTAGGCCGTTCCAGTGGGCGCTTTAAGCCACGGGTCGTGGTCGCCATCGCCCTGGACGATCAGCAGCGCGTCACCGACACCTTGTTTATGAAAGGACTGACCGTTTTCGCCCGACCACAAAAAATTCCCGCAATTAAGGGTATGTATTCTGGTGATTTAAAGCCCGATGTGATCTTTCCCCATGATCCACTATCACAGAATGCTCTATCATTGGCGCTTAAACTGAAACGTAGATAATTTCGTTGTGAATGTTACTAGCTTGCGAAGTTATCATTTTGAAACCTAAATCAGGTAATCACGCCCATGAAACCTCGTCAGCGTCAGGCCGCCATTCTGGAGTATCTGCAAAAGCAGGGGAAATGCTCGGTTGAAGAATTGGCGCAATACTTTGACACCACAGGCACCACCATTCGCAAAGATCTGGTGATTCTGGAACATGCCGGAACCGTCATCCGAACCTATGGCGGCGTGGTGTTAAATAAAGAGGAATCCGATCCGCCTATCGATCATAAAACGCTCATCAACACCCATAAGAAAGAGCTGATTGCAGAAGCTGCCGTTAGTTTTATTCATGATGGCGATTCGATCATTCTTGATGCTGGCAGTACCGTATTGCAGATGGTGCCCCTGCTCTCGCGCTTTAATAACATCACAGTGATGACCAACAGCCTGCATATCGTCAACGCGCTATCCGAACTGGATAACGAACAAACCATCCTGATGCCAGGCGGAACGTTTCGTAAAAAATCGGCCTCATTTCACGGGCAGCTGGCAGAGAATGCCTTCGAACATTTCACCTTCGACAAATTGTTTATGGGCACCGACGGCATCGATCTCAATGCGGGCGTAACCACGTTCAACGAGGTTTATACCGTCAGTAAGGCAATGTGCAATGCCGCGCGCGAAGTGATTTTGATGGCGGACTCATCAAAGTTTGGCCGTAAAAGCCCCAACGTAGTTTGCAGTCTTGAAAGCGTCGATAAGCTAATTACCGACGCAGGTATCGATCCGGCGTTTCGTCAGGCGCTGGAAAAGAAAGGGATCGATGTGATCATAACCGGAGAGAGCAATGAGTGAAGCACTACTGAACGCGGGACGTCAGACGTTAATACTGGAGTTGCAGGAAGCAAGCCGTTTACCGGAACGTCTGGGCGATGATTTTGTTCGCGCCGCCAATATCATCCTGCACTGCGAAGGCAAAGTGGTGGTTTCGGGAATTGGCAAATCGGGCCACATTGGTAAGAAAATCGCCGCAACGCTTGCCAGTACCGGCACACCGGCTTTTTTTGTCCATCCCGCAGAAGCACTGCACGGCGATCTGGGGATGATTGAAAGCCGCGATGTGATGCTGTTTATCTCTTACTCCGGTGGCGCGAAGGAACTGGATCTGATTATTCCGCGTCTGGAAGACAAATCTATCGCGCTGCTGGCGATGACCGGCAAACCGACGTCACCGCTGGGCCTGGCGGCAAAAGCGGTGCTGGATATCTCCGTAGAACGCGAAGCCTGTCCGATGCACCTTGCGCCGACCTCCAGCACCGTCAATACCCTGATGATGGGTGACGCGCTGGCGATGGCGGTCATGCAGGCACGCGGATTTAATGAAGAAGATTTTGCCCGCTCCCACCCTGCCGGCGCGCTGGGCGCTCGCTTGCTGAACAAAGTGCATCATCTGATGCGCCGTGATGACGCCATCCCGCAGGTAGCGTTAACCGCCAGCGTGATGGACGCGATGCTGGAACTCAGCCGCACCGGTCTGGGGCTGGTGGCAGTATGTGACGCTCAACAACAGGTACAAGGCGTCTTTACTGACGGCGATTTACGTCGCTGGCTGGTTGGCGGCGGCGCACTCACCACGCCGGTTAATGAAGCGATGACGACAGGCGGCACCACATTACAGGCACAAAGTCGCGCCATCGACGCCAAAGAAATCCTGATGAAGCGCAAAATCACCGCCGCACCGGTGGTGGATGAAAACGGCAAACTCACCGGCGCGATTAACCTGCAGGATTTCTATCAGGCCGGGATTATTTAATCCTTCAACCCCAGACGTTTCGCCAGCCGATGCAGGTTGGCGACGTCGGTTTCCAGCATCCGTGCGCTGGCGGCCCAGTTGTGATGATTTTGTGCCAGCGCCTGGCGAATGGTTTCACGCTGGAACGCTTCTGTCGCTTCACGCAGGTTTTGCTTAACAACGGGTACCGCTGCCACTTCTGGCGGCGGCACCGCCACTTCTGGAAAAGCAAAATGTTGCGCCTCGAGAATCACTTCATCGCCGCTGCGGGTCGCTTTCGCCAGCACCACCGCGCGATGAATAGCATGTTCCAGTTCACGCACGTTCCCCGGAAAACCATAGTGTTGCAATAAATTCCGCGCTCCGACGCTTAATACCACACGAGAAAGCCCCAGTCGCAGGCGGCACTGCTCGCAGAAATACCCCGCCAGCAGAATGACGTCATCGCCCCGCTCACGCAGCGGCGGCACCGAAAGCGGAAACACGCTCAGGCGATGGAACAAATCGGCGCGGAATCGCCCTGCCAGCACCTCTTCGCGTAAGTCGCGGTTAGTCGCCGCCAGTACGCGCACATCGACCCGCAAACTGCGGTCATCGCCAACGCGCTGAATATCGCCATACTGCAACACCCGCAGCAGCTTGGCCTGCAATGCCAACGACAGCTCGCCGATCTCATCGAGAAACAGCGTGCCATTATCCGCCATTTCAAACTTCCCGCTGCGGTTACTGATAGCGCCAGTAAACGCTCCTTTCACATGCCCGAACAATTCACTTTCCGCCACACTTTCCGGCAGTGCGGCACAGTTGAGATAGACCAGCGGATTCACCGCACGTGGCGAGGCTTCATGAATCGCTTTCGCCACCAGCTCCTTACCGGTTCCCGTCTCACCGCTGATCAGGACGTTGAGATCGGAGGCCGCCACAATCTCAATCTCTTTTTTCAGTTGCATCATGCCAGGGGACAAGCCAATCATTTGCGTCTGTTTCACCGCTTCAAACGGCGCGGCATCGCCCGGCAGCATATTCTGGCTTTCCAGTTGTTCAATCAGTAACGCATTGCTTAACGCTCCCGCCGCCAGCGCGGCAATCAGCCGTAACTCTTCATCGCTGAAAACATCGAACTGATCGGGCTGCATCCCGTCGAGCGTCAGTGCGCCGATCAGGTTTTGTCCGGCAAACAACGGCAGACCAACGCAGGCGTGAACCTTCAGACTCTCCTGCCCAGGGATCAAACCGTCATAGGGATCGGGCAATTCGCTGTCTGCGGGAAAACGCACCACGTCCCCCGCGCGGGCAATCGCTTCCAGCCGTGGATGACCTTCCAGCGCAAAGCGTCTACCGAGTACATCCTTCGCCAGCCCGTCGATGGCAAGCGGAATAAACTGCCGCGAGTCGTAACGTAGCAACGCAGACGCATCGCACTCCAGCACCTGGCGCAGCGTGGTGATCAGGCGCTGAAAACGATCCTGATGACCAATCCCACGCTGCAATTCGATGGCGATATTCGCCAGCACATCAACGGAAAAACTCATCTTTGCCTCACTGTCAATTTGACTATAGATATTGTCATATCGACCATTTTATTGATAGTCATTTTGACTACTCACTAATGAGCACAAATAAATTTATATAGTAAAAACAATCAGATAAAAAGCTGGCACGCAATCTGCAATTAACAAGACATCTTTTTAGAACACGCTGAATAAATTGAGGTTGCTATGTCTATTGTGGTGAAAAATAACATTCATTGGGTGGGTCAACGTGACTGGGAAGTACGTGATTTTCACGGCACGGAATATAAAACGCTGCGCGGCAGCAGCTACAACAGCTACCTCATTCGCGAAGAAAAAAACGTGCTGATCGACACCGTTGACCATAAATTCAGCCGCGAATTTGTACAGAACCTGCGTAATGAAATCGATCTGGCGGATATTGATTACATCGTGATTAACCATGCTGAAGAGGATCACGCCGGGGCGCTGACCGAACTGATGGCGCAAATTCCGGATACGCCGATCTACTGCACTGCAAACGCGATCGATTCGATAAATGGTCATCACCATCATCCTGAGTGGAATTTCAACGTGGTGAAAACCGGAGACACGCTGGATATCGGCAACGGCAAGCAACTCATTTTTGTCGAAACGCCAATGCTGCACTGGCCGGACAGCATGATGACTTACCTGACGGGCGACGCAGTGCTGTTCAGTAACGATGCTTTCGGTCAGCACTACTGCGACGAGCATCTGTTCAACGATGAAGTGGATCAGACCGAGCTTTTCGAGCAGTGCCAGCGTTACTACGCCAATATCCTGACGCCGTTCAGCCGCCTGGTAACACCGAAAATCACCGAGATCCTCGGCTTTAACTTGCCGGTCGATATGATTGCTACCTCTCACGGTGTGGTGTGGCGCGATAACCCAACGCAGATTGTCGAGCTGTACCTGAAATGGGCGGCGGATTATCAGGAAGACAGAATCACCATTTTCTACGACACCATGTCGAATAACACCCGCATGATGGCTGACGCTATCGCCCAGGGGATCGCGGAAACCGACCCGCGCGTAGCGGTGAAAATTTTCAACGTCGCCCGTAGCGATAAAAACGAAATCCTGACCAATGTCTTCCGCTCAAAAGGTGTGCTGGTCGGTACTTCGACGATGAATAACGTGATGATGCCGAAAATCGCCGGGCTGGTGGAGGAGATGACCGGATTGCGCTTTCGTAACAAACGCGCCAGTGCTTTCGGCTCTCACGGCTGGAGCGGCGGTGCGGTGGATCGTCTTTCCACGCGCTTGCAGGATGCGGGTTTCGAAATGTCGCTTAGCCTGAAAGCCAAATGGCGACCGGACCAGGACGCGCTGGAGTTATGCCGTGAACACGGTCGTGAAATTGCCCGTCAGTGGGCGCTTTCACCGCTGCCGCAGAACACGATGAATACGGTGGTTAAAGAAGAAACCTGTGCCACCACGACGGCTGACCTCGGCCCACGGATGCAGTGCAGCGTCTGCCAGTGGATTTACGATCCGGCAAAAGGCGAGCCAATGCAGGACGTTGCACCAGGAACGCCGTGGAGTGAAGTCCCGGACAACTTCCTGTGCCCGGAATGTTCCCTCGGTAAAGACGTCTTTGACGAACTGGCATCGGAGGCAAAATGAGCAACGGCATTGTGATCATTGGTTCGGGCTTCGCCGCCCGCCAACTGGTGAAAAATATTCGCAAACAGGACGCCAGTATTCCGTTAACCCTGATTGCCGCCGACAGCATGGATGAGTACAACAAACCTGACCTCAGCCATGTGATCAGTCAGGGGCAACGTGCCGACGACCTTACCCGCCAGACGGCAGGTGAATTTGCCGAGCAGTTTAATCTGCGCCTGTTTCCGCACACCTGGGTGACGGATATCGATGCCGAAGCCCATGTGGTGAAAAGTCAGAATAATCAGTGGCAATATGACAAGTTAGTGCTGGCAACCGGTGCCAGCGCCTTTGTCCCGCCAGTGCCCGGGCGTGAGTTAATGCTGACGTTAAATAGTCAGCAAGAGTATCGCGCCTGTGAAACGCAACTGCGGGATGCCCGACGCGTGTTGATTGTCGGCGGTGGTTTGATTGGTAGCGAACTGGCGATGGATTTTTGTCGTGCAGGCAAAGCGGTCACGCTAATCGACAACGCTGCCAGTATTCTGGCATCGTTAATGCCACCGGAAGTAAGCAGCCGCTTGCAGCATCGGTTGACGGAGATGGGCGTTCATCTGCTGTTGAAATCTCAGTTGCAGGGGCTGGAAAAAACGGATTCTGGCATTCGGGCAACGCTGGATCGCCAACGCAGCATCGAAGTGGATGCGGTAATTGCCGCAACCGGACTGCTCCCGGAAACCGCCCTGGCACGACGCGCCGGGCTGACGATTAATCGCGGCGTTTGCGTCGATAGTTATCTGCAAACCAGTAATGCCGATATTTATGCGCTGGGCGATTGCGCAGAAATTAACGGTCAGGTACTGCCGTTCCTCCAGCCGATTCAACTTAGCGCGATGGTGCTGGCAAAAAATCTTCTCGGCAATAACACGCCGCTGAAACTACCGGCGATGTTGGTGAAAATCAAAACGCCGGAATTACCGCTGCATCTGGCAGGCGAAACCCAGCGTCAGGATTTACGCTGGCAGATTAATACAGAAAGCCAGGGGATGGTGGCGCGCGGCGTTGATGATGCCGACCAGCTTCGCGCCTTTGTGGTCAGCGAGGATCGGATGAAAGAGGCATTTGGATTGTTGAAAACGTTGCCGGTGTAGGCATGGTTCTCTCCCTCGTCCTGGAAGGGCGAGAAAGTCATTGTGCGCACCAGTGTCAGCAGTTCCCCTCACCCTAACCCTCTCCCCAGTGGGGCGAGGGGACTGTTCGTGCTTTTTTTAAGATTCAGTTACGCCACATCCGCCACTATACCGCATTGCAGGATGCGCGCCGCAGCAATAACCCCCTGCCCCAGAGACAAACCGCCATCACCCGCCGGTAAACTCTGTGGAAAAAGCAATGTGCAATCAGCGAGATAATGCGCCAGACGTGCACGAAGCAAACGGTTATGAATAACCCCGCCGCTAAATACCAGCGTAGTGATACCACGCATCGTGGCCTGCTCACGCATCAACGCGGCAAAACCCTGCGCCAGCGCATCATGAAACGCCCACGCGCGTTGATTAACCGGTGCCTGCCAGTTCAGCCACTGCTGCCAGAAAGTGGCGAGATCCAGTTGATTGTCCACCAGCGGCATCGTCACCGGATGCGTCACTCCGTCGCATGAGGCTGCGAGCGCCTCCAGAGCACAAGCCGCTTCACCTTCATAACTTAACGTGACTGGCGCACAGCCCAGCGCCGCCGCTACGGCATCGAACAAACGCCCACACGATGACGCCAGCGGCGCGTTAATTCCACGCTCAATGGCTCGCGCCAGCACGCTCCAGTTTTGCTGTTGCACACTTGCCGTTTCAGGGTAACTCTGCCACTGCGGCACAAAGCGCAGGCACTGCGCCAGCAGGTTACGCCACGGCTGCTTTGCAGCCAAATCGCCCCCCGGAAGCGCCACCGCAGGCAAGCCGCCCAGGTGCTCACATTCGCGATAGTTCACCCGCAGGCACTCGCCGCCCCACAAAGCGCCGTTCTCCCCCATACCGATACCGTCGAGCGTCAAAGCAATGACATCACCGCTCTCCAGCGGCCAGTGATGTTCTGCCAGACACGCCGCCGCGTGAGCATGATGATGCAGCACCGTTTGCGTCGGCAGGTTCATCTCACGCGCCCACTGGCTGGAGACATAGCCCGGATGCGCGTCATGCACAACGTATTGCGGGGTGAAATCGTAGATGTTTTGCATCAGACGTAACGCTTCGCGCCATTGCATCTGGATGCCATCGTCACTTAAATCGCCCAGATGCTGACTCAACACCGCTTGCTCACCGCGCACCAGGCAGAAGGTGTTTTTCAGATCCGCGCCGAGACACAGCACAGGCGGAACATTTTTAAAGCCCGGAGGCAAAGCCAGCGCGTCCGGCACATACCCCCGCGAACGGCGCAGCATTTCGCCGCTTTCGCGCACCACCGAATCATCCATACGCTGAACGATGTCGCGGTTATGTATCAAGAATCCGTCGGCAATGCCCTGCAAATCCGCCAGCGCCTGTTCATTGCTGATAGCCGGTGGTTTACCGCTCAGGTTGCCGGAGGTCATCACCAACGGACATTGCAGTTCCTGCAACAGCAAATGCTGGAGCGGATTTGCAGGTAACATCACCCCGACTTCGTTAAGGCCAGGGGCGATATCGTCACAAAGTTCGGAGATGTATTTTTTATCCACCAGCACAATCGGCGCGGCGGGCGTGGTGAGCAACTGGCGTGCAGCGTCTGGTAAGACTTCTGCTGTTGGCAACATAACCGCCAGCGGTTTCGCCGGGCGATGTTTGCGTGCCCGAAGTGTCGCCACCGCGTTACTGTTACGTGCATCGCAGGCGAGATGAAATCCGCCAATCCCTTTGATGGCGACAATCTTGCCCGCTTTTAACTGTGCGATAGCCGCCTGTAATGCGGCTTCTTGTTCGGTATGTTCGCCATGACTTACCCATTCAAGATGCGGGCCACACTCTGGGCAGGCCACCGGCTGGGCGTGAAAGCGGCGATCGAGCGGATCGCGATATTCTTTGTCACAGGCCGGACACAGCGGAAACGCCGCCATGACGGTAAACGGACGGTCATAGGGCATCGCGCGAATAATAGTGAAACGCGGGCCACAGTGAGTACAGTTGATAAACGGATAACGATAACGCCGCTCGCCTGGAGTATTCATTTCGGCAAGACAGGCAGGGCAAGTGGCGGCATCGGGAACAATTTGCGTATTCATGGCGCCACCTGCGCTCTGGCGGATAGTGAACTCAGTGGGCAGTTGTGGCCAGGTAAAAGGTTCACGCTCGACGCTATCAATACGCGCCAGCGGCGGACAATGCAGATGCAATTGCGCAAGAAACGTTTCCGGGTCTTCCAGCAGTCGGACTTCTACGCCATCGCCGTCATTACAGACATCGCCGTGAAGATTTAATTGCTGTGCCAGCTGCCAGACAAACGGACGAAAACCGACGCCCTGCACTTTGCCACGAATACGCAGTTGAACACCGCAAGATGTGTTTTTTGCCATTGAGTTATTCCCGCCATCATGAATTGCGTAACCCACCCTGCCGGACACGAGCGCGTCGCATCCGGCAGTCACAGGTCGGCGATATCGCCCGCCCCGTATTCTACGAATATTTCCGGGAATTCCTTTGATGCCAGAACAGTTCTGTAAGATTTTTAGAACATCAGCGCCGTGCGGCGACGTTTTTCTGCGCTCAGTTGTTCAAGTTTATTACGATCGACACAAATCAGCGCATGGGTCGGGCAAGCCGCCATACACGCCGGGCCGTCTTCACGATGGTTGCACAGGTCGCATTTATTGGCTTCGGCTTTGTCTGCACGTACATTCAGCCCCGCACCGCTGTTGCGAATCACCGGACGTACCACCACTTCCATCGCGCCATACGGGCAAGCCACAACGCAGGTTTTGCAACCAATGCAACGTTCCTGCATCACATGAACAAACCCTTTATCACGGCTGATAGCACCATTCGGGCAGACGTTAGCGCACGGTGCATCTTCACACTGACGGCAAACCGTAGCAGTGGAAATGTTCACACCTTTAATGACATGGATTCGCGGTAAAAAAGTTTCCGGGGTCAGCGATGCACAGTCCTGATTTTCCTGATGAGAAACCACGCACGCCACTTCACAGGTACGGCAACCAATACATTTACTCGCGTCAGCAATGATGAAACGGTTCATCAAATTCTCCAGCAATGACAGTTAATGCGCCGATACATTCACAAATCATGCCAGTTTTTAATTTACTGTTATTTAAGGAAATTAAATTCTGTAATGCAGAAAAAACGATGTCATCGACACAAGTGACGATGACATGTGATGACAATGTTTATTGCGAAAGAGCAATGAGGGAGTCGCGGCGGATCAGTTTTCCGCTGAAGGTTTTCGGCGGTGAGAAATCCCCGCCATCGAGCATAAAAATCAGACGTCCAATAATTTCCTGAATCATCTCAGTCACCGGAATTTTTACGCTGGAGAGCGCCGGGATCGTGTACGGTGCCATAGCGATATCATCAAATCCAATCACCGACACCTGCTCCGGCACCGCTACGCCGCGCTCGTGCAACGCTTTCATCGCACCTATTGCCATATCGTCATTACTGGCGACTAACGCGCTAAATTTAGCCCCACGTTCGAGCAACGTTTTTACCCCTTCGGCTCCGCTGGCGGGCGTCCACTTACCGTTAGCGATAAGTTTTTCATTGAGCGCAATACCATGCTGCGCCAGCGCGTCTTTATATCCGGCAAGACGCTCAATGCTGGTGGGGGAATCCATCGAGCCGGTAAGGAAAGCAATCTCCTGATGTCCGGCGTTTATCAACTCTGCCACGGCGTTAAAGCTGGTCTGTTTATGATCGCACCAGACGCTATGGCTGCTGTGTTTGCGCAGGCGGCGATTAAGCACCATTATCGGCTGACTGTGTGCATCAATAATGTCATCAATCTCATCCACGCTTAAAAAACGCGGGTAAATCATAATGGCGTCGCAGCGCAGATCCAGCAGATACTGAATCGCCTGGCGCTCTTCTTCGGCACTGTGTTTACCATCAGCCAACAACAGTTGCCGCCCTTTCTCTTCCGCCATCCGCGCGGCATGAAACAGTAATTCACTAAAATAAATGCCGTGGTAAAGCGTGTTGGTCACTACCAGCCCCAGCGTCTGAGTACTCTTCGCCGACAGATTGCGCGCCAGCAAATTTGGGCGGTAACCGCTCTCTTCTACCGCCTGAAACACGCGATCTTTAGTCTCCTGGCTGACGTAGCCATTACCTGAAAGCACGCGGGAAACGGTCGCTTTTGAAACCCCGGCGCGCTTCGCCACTTCCAGCATCGTCGTCATTGTTTTCATCCCTTTACACGCAGTCATCGCAGTTTACTGCACCGTTGGCTGGTTGTCCTTGCGCAATCAGCGGGAAAAATATTCAGGTGACCGGTTTCACAAATATAAAAAATGAACAATCAACTCTCTTGCTTATTAAATGACAACTATTCATGATTTTGTGAAACCGGTTTCTTATTTCCGTTTCAGCATCGGCATTTTCCCGTCACGTCGACTGATAACAACTACCTCTACCCTACTGATAACAGGATAAAATCCGATGGCCAAAAATTATGCGGCGCTGGCGCGCTCGGTGATAGCGGCACTGGGCGGCGTTGATAACATCTCGGCGGTCACGCACTGTATGACGCGTTTGCGCTTTGTTATCAAAGATGATGCGCTTATCGACAGCCCGACGTTAAAAACCATCCCCGGCGTGCTCGGCGTGGTACGTAGCGACAACCAGTGCCAGGTGATTATCGGCAATACCGTTTCGCAGGCCTTTCAGGAAGTCGTCAGCTTGTTACCTGGAGATATGCAGCCCGCGCAGCCCGTGGGTAAACCAAAGCTCACGTTACGTCGCATTGGTGCCGGGATCCTCGATGCGCTGATCGGCACCATGTCACCGCTGATCCCGGCGATTATCGGCGGATCGATGGTCAAACTGCTGGCGATGATCCTCGAAATGAGCGGCGTGCTGACTAAAGGATCGCCGACCTTAACCATCCTGAATGTGATTGGTGACGGTGCTTTCTTCTTCCTGCCGCTGATGGTCGCGGCTTCTGCCGCCATCAAATTTAAAACCAATATGTCGCTGGCGATTGCCATCGCGGGTGTACTGGTACATCCGAGTTTCATTGAGCTGATGGCGAAAGCGGCTCAGGGTGAACATGTTGAATTTGCCCTGATTCCGGTCACGGCGGTGAAATACACCTACACGGTGATCCCGGCGCTGGTGATGACCTGGTGCCTGTCATATATCGAACGCTGGGTGGACAGCATTACACCGGCAGTGACGAAAAACTTCCTCAAGCCGATGCTGATTGTGTTGATTGCCGCACCGCTGGCAATCCTGCTGATTGGCCCGATTGGTATCTGGATCGGTAGCGCCATTTCGGCGCTGGTTTACACCATTCATGGTTATCTGGGCTGGCTTTCAGTCGCCATTATGGGCGCGCTGTGGCCGCTGCTGGTAATGACCGGGATGCACCGCGTCTTTACACCAACCATCATTCAGACCATTGCCGAAACCGGAAAAGAAGGGATGGTCATGCCGTCAGAAATCGGCGCTAACCTGTCGCTGGGCGGTTCATCGCTGGCGGTGGCGTGGAAAACGAAAAACCCGGAACTGCGCCAGACGGCGCTGGCTGCGGCGGCATCAGCCATTATGGCGGGGATTTCCGAACCGGCGTTATACGGCGTGGCGATCCGTCTGAAACGTCCGCTTATCGCCAGTCTTATCAGCGGTTTTATTTGCGGCGCGGTTGCCGGTATGGCGGGGCTTGCCAGCCACTCAATGGCAGCGCCGGGGTTATTTACCAGCGTACAGTTCTTCGATCCGGCAAATCCAATGAGCATCGTCTGGGTGTTCGCCGTCATGGCACTGGCGGTCGTGCTGTCGTTTATCCTCACACTGTTGCTCGGCTTTGAGGATATCCCTGTTGAGGAAGCGGCTGCCGAGGCGCGAAAGCATCAGGGCGCACAACCGACCGTCGCCAAAGAAGTAAGTCTTAATTGAGGATGAAAATGTCAGTATTTCCGCAAGGTTTTTTATGGGGCGGCGCGCTTGCCGCCAACCAGTCTGAAGGTGCGTACCGTGAAGGTGGCAAAGGGCTGACCACGGTCGATATGATCCCACACGGCGAGCATCGAATGGCGGTGAAACTGGGGCTGGAAAAACGTTTTCAGTTGCGCGATGACGAGTTTTATCCCAGCCATGAGGCGACGGATTTTTATCATCGGTATAAAGAAGATATCGCCCTGATGGCTGAGATGGGATTCAGGGTTTTCCGCACCTCGATTGCCTGGAGCCGCCTCTTTCCGCAGGGCGATGAGCTGACGCCCAACCAGCAAGGCATTGCTTTTTATCGTTCTGTCTTTGAAGAGTGTAAAAAGTACGGAATCGAACCGCTGGTCACGTTGTGTCACTTCGATGTGCCGATGCATCTGGTGACGGAATATGGCTCCTGGCGTAACCGTAAGCTGGTGGAGTTTTTCACTCGCTACGCCCGAACCTGTTTTGAAGCATTTGATGGACTGGTGAAATACTGGCTAACCTTCAATGAAATCAACATTATGTTGCATAGCCCGTTCTCCGGCGCGGGTCTGGTGTTTGAAGAAGGGGAAAATCAGGATCAGGTGAAATATCAGGCCGCACATCACCAACTGGTTGCCAGTGCATTAGCCACCAAAATCGCCCATGAGGTTAACCCGCAAAATCAGGTGGGCTGTATGCTGGCGGGCGGTAACTTCTACCCATATAGCTGCAAGCCAGAAGATGTCTGGGCGGCGCTGGAGAAAGACCGCGAAAACCTGTTTTTTATCGATGTGCAGGCGCGTGGCGCGTACCCAGCTTACTCTGCCCGCGTATTTCGCGAAAAAGGCGTGACTATCGACAAAGCGCCTGGCGATGATGAAATCCTGAAAAACACCGTCGATTTTGTCTCTTTCAGCTATTACGCCTCGCGCTGCGCCTCGGCGGAGATGAACGCCAACAACAGCAGTGCGGCAAACGTGGTGAAATCGCTGCGTAACCCGTATCTACAGGTAAGCGACTGGGGCTGGGGTATTGATCCGCTCGGTCTGCGTATCACCATGAATATGATGTACGACCGTTATCAGAAGCCGCTGTTTCTGGTGGAAAACGGCCTGGGTGCAAAAGATGAATTTTCTGCCAATGGAGAGATTAACGATGACTATCGCATCAGCTATTTACGCGAGCACATCCGCGCAATGGGCGAAGCGATTGCAGACGGCATTCCGCTGATGGGCTACACCACCTGGGGCTGTATTGATTTGGTTTCCGCCTCAACGGGTGAAATGAGCAAACGCTACGGTTTTGTCTATGTAGACCGTGACGACGCAGGCAACGGTACGCTGACGCGCACGCGTAAGAAATCGTTCTGGTGGTATAAAAAAGTGATTGCCAGTAACGGCGAAGATTTAGAGTAAGCAACCGTGCCGGATGCGGCGTGAACGCCTTATCCGGCCTACATGTCGCACGAACTTTGTAGGCTCGATAAGCGCAGCGCATCGGGCAATTTAGCGTTTGCCATCAGTTCTGATTCACCCCATCAAGCACATCCCCCGTTATCAAACAACGCTGCGTCAGCGCCAAATCTTCCGTTTGCGGGTCGCGTCCAGCGATGGGTTTGAGAACGAGTTTACGGTTGGGAGTATAAGTAAAACGCGTGAGTGCAGGATAGCTTAACTTGCCAAACCAGCCATGAACACGCTGCCATTTGGCCTCTTTTACCTGATACAAACTGGTTAGCCAGTAACCGGAATCAAACTGCATATCCAGCACCTGCGTGTGACCATTGCCTTGCAAATCCAGCAAATCATCAACGCCAGTTTTGCTTGCGGTGTAGAATCCCCAGGGTTCAAAGACACAGGGACGACCTTCGCGTGTGAACGTCAACAGGATTAAATGTGCATAAGGAGCCAGACCATTACCGGCACTGGGTAACCAGATAACCAGATCCTGAATGCCGTTACGATCAAGATCGACGCGATAGAGTTGCCCTTTGCCCGCTATGTTTGCCAGCATACCCACAGGCACTGTCCAGGATTTACCGGCGCGGTCTTTTGCGGTTAATTGCCAGTCATCCTCTTCATTTGGCATCTTCTCAAGCGTTACGCCAGCAACGCCCACTTTTCTAAAATGCCAGTTTTGCTCGGTAAAATAAGGCATGGTCAGGAGAGGTTTCAGCGCCCGCTTTTGTGCGTATTCGCTGTCACTCATCGGCAGATATTCGGTAAAGCTGGTGGCCTGCGCTGGCAACACTAAGCTCAATAAAAAAGCGCACATCCCTGTCCTGATTTTCAATTCCCTGAATTCCTTGCTGAAAAACTACTCTTCTTCCACCGCTAACTGCGCGAATCCGCCGTACCCTTCCCAACCTTCCAGCCGTTGATAAACGGTTTCCACCGCATCTTTAATCGGCTGGGTCATCGGGTAGTAAAAGCCAACGATGTCCGGCTGGATACCGAGGAAAATCACCTCACCAATGTCTTCTTTCAACTGGTCGATAAGGTAGTTCAGCGGCATGTTATGGGTGGTCATCATAAACATCTCGGCGATATCATCCGGGTCGATGATGCGGATCTCGCCGGGGTTTAGCCCCATATCAGTGGCATCGACAATAAGCAGTCGTGTCGGGCGCAGTTCGCGGATAGCGACGATATCGTTTTCCGGTGCACTACCGCCGTCAATCACCACCCAGTTACCTTTCGGCGCGGCGGCGCACTTTTCCGCCAGCAGCGGACCTGCGCCATCATCGCCCATCATGCTATTGCCAACACAGAGTAAAACGTCAGTCACGCAGTCTCCTCACCATCAAATAGATGGCGTTTTCCTGATGAATATCATGCAGCATACTTAACAGCATTGTACTCCATTCCTTCTGCTGCGAAGTTTGCACAGCCCGGGCTTTATCGAATGCGTTGGCCAGCATCGGCACATGGTTAATGTCGATAACGATCTCACCATATTTCGGCACGCCCTCCATTTTACGACGGGCTTCGCTGCCCGCCTCCAGAGTGGCGATCCATGCCAGGTATTCATCCCACGGGCAGGTGAGCGCCGCTTCCAGGCAATCGATAACCCCAAGGTGGTGACCAATCGCCAGGCTGTAATAGACCACCTGCTGCGCCTCGGCGGGCGTGGCATCGTTCTCATCAATAAATTTACGGCTCAGTTGACTGAACACCACCTTTTCACTCATCGGATACGCGCCTCTTCAACAACATGATTCAGATGGCTGACAATCTCGTTCAGACGCGGATCGTTTTCCGCTTCCAGCCAGCGTGCAACCTGCTCTTCACCCTGCCCTAATTGCGTCAGGAAATCATCGGCAATCTGGCGACCGTAACGGTAACCCGCCAGGCGGCGCGCTTCGCGATCCACTTTCACACGCAGCGGCTGAACCATATCCGGATGCAGAATCTCTGCCGGTTGCTCATCCAGTTCGCCTGGCTCACGGGCGTGGATTTTCTGCTCCAGCAGGCCGAGCGCCATTGCAAAGCCGTACAGCGTGGCGGCTGGCGTTGGCGGGCAACCTGGGATGTAAACATCCACCGGGACGATTTTATCCGTACCGCCCCACACGCAGTAGAGATCGTGGAAAATGCCGCCGCTGTTACCGCAGGCACCGTAGGAGATACAGATTTTAGGGTCCGGCGCGGACTGCCACGCACGCAGCGCAGGGGATCGCATTGCACGGGTGACCGCGCCGGTAAACAGTAAAATATCCGCATGACGCGGGGACGGAACGACTTTAATACCGAAGCGTTCTGCATCGAACAGCGGCGAAAGCGTGGCGAAAATTTCGATTTCGCAGCCGTTGCAGCCGCCGCAGTCCACGCGGTAAACGTAGGCAGAACGTTTGATTTTTTTCAGTAACGACGCCTTCATGCTGGCGATGGATTCATCCACCGTCATCGGAACCGGAATGCCGTTGGCGTCACGGGGGCCTAATAAATTGCTCATCAGATGGCCTCTTTCATATGGCGAGTCAGTTCAATACGGTCGGACGGCACCAGGCATTTCTGGCGCTTACATTCCGGGCAAGTCTCAAAGCTTTCGCGGTGGTTTTCCGCGCGACTGTCACCGTTGTGCTTAAGCAGCGCAATGGCGTAGTCGATCTCTTTCTGTACGGCGAAAGGACGATTGCAGACGCGGCAGTTGCACAGCGCGAAGCGGGACTGTTGCAGGAAGTCTTCTTTCTTCCACACCGCTAGTTCGTACTCTTGCGACAGTTTGATCGCCGCCGTCGGGCAAACTTCTTCGCAGCGTCCACAGAAGATGCAGCGCCCGAGATTGAACTGCCACGCCAGCTCACCGGTGGCGAGGTCGGTTTCAACCGTTAAGGCGTTTGACGGGCAGGCATTGACGCAGGCCGCACAGCCGATGCACTGCTGCGGGTTCTGCTCTGGCTTACCACGGAAGTTTTTATCAACCGCAATCGGCTCCAGCGGATAAGACGAGGTCGCCGTGCCGGTTTTGATGACTTTTTTGATAAAGGTAAACATGGCGATTCCTTATTTCAGCGGCGAGTTTTTACGCTCAATGCTGTAACGCTCGAGTTCTTTGTACGGCACCACTTTGCTCTTCTTCTTACGCACATCGACCACGGTCATGCGGTCGGTACAGGAGTAGCAAGGGTCGAGGCTACCGATAATCAGCGGCGCATCAGAAACGGTGTTGCCGCGCAGCATGTAGCGCAGGGTCGGCCAGTTCGCGTAGGTCGCGGCACGGCAGCGCCAGCGGTACAGCTTCTGGTTGTCGCCGGTCATGCTCCAGTGGATATCATCGCCACGCGGCGCTTCGGCAAAGCCCAGCGCAAAACGGTGCGGAATGTAGGTGAATCCTTCCACCGCCAGCGGGCCGCCTGGCAGGTTGTCCAGGCCGTAGTCAATCATATTGAGCGAGGTAAAGACTTCGTTGATACGCACTTTCAGGCGGGAAATAACGTCGCAGCCCTGCTCGCTGTGAACTTCCATCGGCAGCAGGCCATAACCAACAAACGGGTGATCGGCACGGGTATCACGAGCGTGGCCGCTGGCGCGAACCATCGGGCCAACGTTACTGAAATCGCGGGCGATTTCCGGGTCGAGGCGACCAATGCCGACGGTGCGCTGTTCCATGTTCGGTGTACTCAGCAGCACATCCACCAGTTCCCGCACTTCACGACGCATTTGCTGCGCCAGTTGACGGGTCTGGATCATGTCATCTTTCAGCAGATCGCGACGAATCCCGCCGATCAGGTTCAGACCGTAAGTTTTACGCGCCCCGGTGAGGATCTCCGCCATTTTCATGGAGGATTCGCGCACGCGGAAGAACTGCATAAAGCCGGAGTCAAAGCCGGTAAAGTGACAGGCGAGGCCGAGGTTGAGCAGATGCGAATGCAGGCGTTCCACCTCCAGCAGAATGGCGCGGATCATCTGCGCACGTTCTGGCACCTGAATACCCATCGCGTTTTCCACCGACGTGGTGTAGGCGGTGCTGTGAGCAAAGCCGCAGATCCCGCACACACGGTCAGAGAGGAAGGTCACTTCGTTGTAACCCATACGGGTTTCCGCCAGTTTTTCCATGCCGCGATGGACGTAGAACAGGCGGTAGTCGGCGTCGATAATATTTTCGCCATCGACGAACAGACGGAAGTGACCCGGTTCGTCAGAAGTGACATGCAGCGGACCAATCGGCACAACGTTGTTTTTCTTGTCGCCCAGTTCGTTGATGAACTCGTAGGTTTCAGCATCGGTGGTCGGTGCCGGACGCTGACGGTAATCCATGCTGTCTTTACGCAGCGGATAAAGTTCATCCGGCCAGTCATCCGGCAGCACCAGACGACGTTCATCCGGCAGACCAACCGGAATCAAACCGTACATATCGCGCACTTCGCGCTCGCCCCAGACCGCCGCCGGAACGCGTGGCGTCACGGACGGATATTCCGGTTTGTTGGCGTCAACTTCGACGCGCACGGTTATCCAGCACTTCGTGCCCTTCTCCATCGACAGCACGTAGTAAACAGCGTAATGACCATTCAGTTTGCGTTCATCGTTACCAAACAGCACCGACAGCCAGCCACCCTGTTTGTAGTAGAGGAACTCCACCACTTCCGGCAGATAGTTCACCTTTACGGTAACGGTCAGCTGATCTTTGGTCTGCCAGGCGTGATCCAGTACGACGCCCGGAAATGCCTCATTCAGCGCGGCGAGATAATGTTGACCTAATTTTTCTTCAGACATGCTCATACTCTCTTTAATCACGCCGCCAGCAAGGAGACGAACGCTAAAAATGCAAAGCCAAACCCAGCCCAGGTAATGCGCGGAGTAATATCAAGACGCAGACGGGCCATACTGTTTTCGAACAGCGCGATAACCAGGACGCCGACCACCAGTTTGACGATGGCAATCACCAGCGCCAGCAGCAGCCCGCCTGCGGTGAAGGTTTCCATTTGTCCCCACGGAATAAACACCCCGACGAACATCTGCAACACCACCAGCTGTTTCAGGCTGATACCCCATTTCATGACGCCAAAGCCGCTGCCGCTGTATTCAGAGAGCGGACCTTCCTGCAACTCCTGCTCGGCTTCCGCAAGGTCGAACGGCAGTTTGCCCATTTCGATAAAGGTGGCGAACGCACAGGCACAGAGCGCCAGCACCAGCGGGATGCTCTGGCTCAGAGGCCAGTGGTAAACGGTGTCGGTGATGTTGCTGATGTTGGTGGAACCGGCAACCTGCGCCGCGACCCACAGGCCGAGCAACAACATCGGCTCGACCAGCACACCGAGCATCGCTTCACGGCTCGCGCCGATAGCGGTAAACGGGCTACCGGTATCCAGACCGGAAATGGCAAAGAAGAAACGCGCGATGGCGAAGAGATACAGTAAGGTGATCAAATCACCCAGCTGCGGCAGCGGAGAACCGACAGTCACCACCGGCAGCGCAGTAGCGATAGTCAGCATTACGCCCACCATCACATACGGCGTCAGGCGGAACACCCAGCCGGAGGCATCCGGGCCAACGCTCTGACGCCCCAGCAGTTTGATAATGTCGCGATACTCCTGCAACACGCCCGGCCCGCGACGGTTATGCAGACGGGCGCGCGCCACGCGGGTAATACCGGAGAGCAGCGGCGCAACGGCAAATAACACCAGCGCCTGAATTAACGGATATAAAACACTCATTCTCAGGCTCCTCGTGAAACAATAATCACCACCAGTACCGCCAGTTCAACCAGCGCCATCCGGCGGAACAGCAACGCACTCCCCTCGCACTGCCAGCCCGGCACCAGCGACACCGGATTCAGCACTTTGCGCAGTTTCAGCACCGGCGCAAACGCCTGTTTCACCGGCATGGCAAAACCGTGAGCAGTAATCACCATTGATTTTTCGTGGTCGTAGCCGCACACCCAGGCTGCGCCACGGGAACGCGACGGCAGGCGGTCGCCTTTACAAATCGCCATAATGATGAATGGCAGCAGCGGGCAGGCAATCAGCAGCAGGGTGATCATTGGTTGAGAAACGGTGGTGTTAGCAGGCTCCAGCGGCAGAGGTACAGCAGCAGAGAGCATCGGCAGTAGCCACGGCGCAGCAACACCGCCAATTACGCAGCAAATCGCCAGTGCCACTACGCTTACGCTCATCAGGAGCGGCGCACAGGTGGCGTTTTCGGCTTCTTTGGTACGCGGCGCGCCAAGGAACGTAACGCCATAGACTTTCGCCATACACATCACCGCCAGCGCACCGGTAATGGCCAGCCCCACGGCGAGCAGCGGTCCCAGCAGACGGGCAACGAAGGTGCCGCTATTGCTCAGTTTGAAGAAGGATTGATAAATAACCCATTCCCCGGCAAACCCGTTCAGCGGCGGCAGCGCAGCCATTGCCATCAGCCCGACTAACATGGCGATGGAGATAACCGGCATTTTCTTGCCAATGCCGCCGAGTTTTTCGATATCGCGATGACCAGTACGGAACCAGACGCTACCCGCACCGAGGAACAGTACGCTTTTGAACAGGCTATGGTTAAGCAGATGGTACAGACCACCGACCAGGCCAAGAGCAATCAGCGCCGGTTGTTCGAGCGCGATACCCGTTACGCCAGCGCCCAGCCCCAGCAGGATAATGCCGATATTTTCCAGGGTGTGGTAAGCCAGCAGACGCTGGATGTTGTGTTCCATCAGCGCATATAGACCACCGACGAACGCGGTGATCATGCCGAGCACCAGCAGCGCAATTCCCCACCACAGCGGCGCATTACCGCCCAGCAGCGACAGGGTTAAAATGCCCAGCAGGCCAATTTTCATCACTACTGTGGAAAACAGCGCCGCAGCAGGAGCTGAAGCGTTAGCATGAGCCTGCGGCACCCAGCCGTGCAGCGGGATAATCCCGGCCAGCAGGCCAAAGCCAATCACACCGAGCAGCCAGATATCGGAACCGAGCGGCAGTTGTTGTACGCGCATATCCAGCAGGCGCAGATCCAGCGTGCCGTAACGCTGCCAGACCAGCCAGCAGGCTATCGCCAGCAGCAAAGTACCGAGGCGCCCCAGCACAAACCACAGTTTGCCCTCTTTGCTGTTGCTGGTGAGGAACACCGCGCACAGAGCCATGATTTCTGCCATTACCACTAACATGCCCAGATTGCTGGCGATAACGGCGCACACGGCGGCAGCCATCAGCATATTGATCTGCAAGCCGTTGCATTTCACCTGCGCGTGGCGATGCCAGTCAATGTTGTAGAGGCTGACAAACAGGCCGCACAGGCCGAGGGTAATCAACCAAATCGCGTTAAGCGGGGAGATTTGGATATCAAAACTCACCAGTGACAGCGTACCGCTCACGCCGACCGCCCCTGTCAGCACGGTGAAACCTGCTGCTGCCGTGTACACGCTACCAACCGCGCCGCCAATCCCGGCGACCCAGCCGCTTAGCGCCTTATGAAAAGAAAAGAGAAATGCCAGAACAGCGGCGGCGACAAACCACGCAACGCCGCTATTGATCAGGGAAATTGCGCTCATTTAGCCTCTCCACTTTGAGCCTGCTGAAACAAGGTGAGCTCGCCAAAATCGGTGTTAAAAGTCAGCTCACGCTTACGTTTGCTGACGCGGGCGATATCGGTGTTATCCACCAGATGCAGGGCTTTAGTTGGGCACATCCGCACGCAAGCTGGACCCTGTTCATCAAAGCTACAAAGGTCACATTTGACGGCGATCGCACGAATGCCCGGCACCCAGTCAAGCAATGTGCTGACACGCGCCGGAGCAGGCGGTGCCGGTGGTGCTTTCGGGGTATTGGCATTTGCCGGAATATCCAGCGGGCGGCTGCCGGAAAATTCAATTGCGCCAAACGGGCAGGCGATGCCGCACAGTTTGCAGCTTACGCACAGACTTTCATTCAACTGCACGGCACCATCAACGCGCTCGATGGCATTAACCGGACAGACCACCGCACAGGGCGCATCTTCACAGTGGTGACAGAGCTGCGGTGCAGATTCTTTTTCATTTAGCATCACTCTCAGGCGCGGCATGGATTGCAGGCCGTGCTGGCGATGCGTCTCTGAACAGGCGGCCTCACAGGTGTGGCAGCCGATACAGAGCGTGGAGTCAGCAATTACAAAACGATTCACCAGGCATTCCTCAGGTGATTGTCATTTTTGACGAAAACATGCCGATGAAATGTCATTTTCGACACTCATCGACACGCCCATCCCCAAACAGGCATGACGCCTGCAAAACGGGCAAAGCCTCAGCTCATGCTGCCGAGCTTTGTCCCTCTACCAGTTGGCTTAAATTCACCGGGGTATTGTTTTCAATGGCGGTGTATAAGCTGTCGTAAACGCCGGCGATTTTTTCGAGATAGTGTTCCAGCACTTGTTCGCGATTACGGATGTTGACCTTGCCATCAATCATGCCGTCACTGCTCAACTGAGCCAGTGCAATCCGCTGCTTATCTTCGCCATCTTTCGTTTCGACGTAGTACTCGATGGTATGGCTGTTAAAACCATCCGCCAGGGTGACGTAAATTCGAAAATGTTCAAAAAGAACGAAACAGAGCTCTTTATCTGGCGCGCAGCTCATCGCGTGATGCAAACGCGCTTTTGATAACGTGATCCCCTGAACCAGCGAATTGCAATAGATATGCCACTGGTCCTGTAGGCGACGATGCCGCTGTGCGATGTAATCGGCTTTCTCGCTTATTTCCCAAATAGTCATTGTCAGGTTACCCGTTTAACAGAGATGCCTGCCCTTAAGCATTTTCTGTGCCAATTTTTAATTCATTGTTATTTAGGTGATTTTTATGATTTCACTGAATTTCGACGCCGTGTCGACGTGTCATTTCGACATCATCGACATTATTCACCGCAGGGATAGTCAACACTGGCACAATTATTGCTTAGAGCTGGCAATAGTTAATGGGAGGCGATATGCACGAAATAACCCTCTGCCAACGGGCACTGGAATTGATCGAACAACAGGCCGCAAAGCACGGCGCAAAACGCGTAACTGGGGTCTGGCTCAAAATTGGCGCATTTTCTTGTGTCGAAACCAGCTCTCTTGCCTTTTGTTTTGATCTGGTTTGCCGTGGCAGCGTGGCGGAAGGTTGTAAACTGCACCTCGAAGAACAAGAGGCCGAATGCTGGTGTGAAACATGCCAACAGTATGTGACGCTACTGACCCAGCGCGTCCGCCGCTGCCCACAGTGTCATGGCGACATGCTGCGCATTGTGGCAGACGACGGTTTACAGATTCGGCGGATAGAAATAGACCAGGAGTGAGCGATGTGTACAACATGCGGTTGCGGTGAAGGCAACCTGTATATCGAGGGTGATGAACATAACCCTCATTCCGCGTTTCGTAGCGCGCCTTTTGCCCCGGCAGCACGCCCGAAGATGAAAATCACCGGCATTAAAGCGCCTGAATTTACCCCCAGCCAGACCGAAGAAGGCGACCTGCATTACGGTCATGGTGAAGCAGGCACACACGCGCCGGGCATGAGCCAGCGCCGGATGCTGGAAGTCGAAATTGACGTACTGGACAAAAATAATCGCCTGGCTGAACGTAACCGCGCGCGTTTTGCTGCCCGTAATCAACTGGTGCTCAACCTGGTATCCAGCCCAGGTTCCGGTAAAACCACGCTGCTGACTGAAACCTTAATGCGCCTGAAAGACAGCGTTCCATGCGCGGTAATTGAAGGCGATCAGCAAACCGTGAACGATGCCGCACGTATTCGTGCTACCGGCACGCCAGCAATTCAGGTGAACACCGGTAAAGGCTGCCATCTCGATGCACAGATGATCGCCGACGCCGCGCCGCGCCTGCCACTGAACGATAACGGTATTCTGTTTATCGAAAACGTTGGCAACCTGGTGTGCCCGGCCAGCTTCGATCTGGGTGAGAAACATAAAGTGGCGGTGCTTTCCGTTACCGAAGGCGAAGACAAGCCGCTGAAATATCCGCATATGTTTGCCGCCGCCTCGCTGATGCTACTCAACAAAGTTGACCTGCTGCCGTATCTCAATTTCGACGTTGAGAAATGCATCGCCTGCGCCCGCGAAGTCAATCCAGAAATTGAAATCATCCTCATTTCCGCCACCAGCGGCGAAGGGATGGATCAGTGGCTGAACTGGCTGGAGACACAGCGATGTGCATAGGCGTTCCCGGCCAGATTCGCACCATTGACGGCAACCAGGCGAAAGTCGACGTCTGCGGCATTCAGCGCGATGTCGATTTAACGTTAGTCGGCAGCTGCGATGAAAACGGTCAGCCGCGCGTGGGTCAGTGGGTACTGGTTCACGTTGGCTTTGCCATGAGCGTAATTAATGAAGCCGAAGCGCGCGACACCCTCGACGCCTTACAAAATATGTTTGACGTTGAGCCGGATGTCGGTGCGCTGTTGTATGGCGAGGAAAAATAATGCGTTTTGTTGATGAATATCGCGCGCCGGAACAGGTGATGCAGTTAATTGAGCATCTGCGCGAACGTGCTTCACACCTCTCTTACACCACCGAACGCCCTCTGCGTATTATGGAAGTGTGCGGCGGTCATACCCACGCCATTTTTAAATTCGGCCTCGATCAGTTACTGCCAGAAAACGTTGAGTTTATCCACGGTCCGGGCTGCCCGGTGTGCGTACTGCCGATGGGCAGAATCGACACCTGCGTGGAAATTGCCAGCCATCCGGAAGTGATTTTCTGTACCTTTGGCGACGCCATGCGCGTACCAGGAAAACAGGGGTCACTGTTGCAGGCAAAAGCACGCGGTGCCGATGTGCGCATCGTCTACTCGCCAATGGATGCGTTGAAACTGGCGCAGGAGAACCCAACCCGCAAAGTGGTGTTCTTCGGCTTAGGGTTTGAAACCACCATGCCGACCACCGCCATCACCCTGCAACAGGCGAAAGCCCGCGATGTGCAGAACTTTTACTTCTTCTGCCAGCACATTACGCTTATCCCCACGCTGCGCAGTTTGCTGGAACAACCGGACAATGGCATTGATGCGTTCCTCGCGCCGGGCCACGTCAGTATGGTTATCGGCACCGACGCCTATAATTTTATCGCCAGCGATTTTAATCGTCCGCTGGTGGTCGCTGGTTTCGAACCACTTGATCTACTACAAGGCGTGGTGATGCTGGTAGAGCAGAAAATAGCGGCCCACAGCAAAGTAGAGAATCAGTACCGTAGGGTGGTGCCTGACGCAGGTAACCTGCTGGCGCAACAGGCGATAGCCGACGTGTTCTGTGTTAACGGCGATAGCGAATGGCGTGGCCTTGGGGTGATCGAATCATCTGGCGTGCATCTGACGCCGGATTATCAGCGATTTGACGCTGAAGCGCATTTCCGCCCGGCACCGCAGCAGGTTTGCGATGATCCACGCGCGCGCTGTGGCGAAGTATTGACGGGCAAATGTAAGCCGCATCAATGCCCGCTGTTTGGTAACACCTGTAATCCTCAAACCGCATTCGGCGCGCTGATGGTCTCCTCTGAAGGAGCGTGCGCCGCGTGGTATCAGTATCGTCAGCAGGAGAGTGAAGCGTGAATAATATCCAACTCGCCCACGGCAGCGGCGGCCAGGCGATGCAGCAATTAATCAACAGCCTGTTTATGGAAGCCTTTGCGAATCCGTGGCTGGCTGAGCAGGAAGATCAGGCGCGTCTTGATCTGGCGCAACTGGTGGCGGAAGGCGACCGTCTGGCCTTTTCCACCGACAGCTACGTCATTGACCCGCTGTTCTTTCCTGGTGGCAATATTGGCAAGCTGGCGATTTGCGGCACGGCGAACGACGTAGCGGTCAGCGGCGCAATTCCACGCTATCTCTCCTGTGGATTTATCCTTGAAGAAGGATTGCCGATGGAGACGCTGAAAGCAGTGGTTACCAGCATGGCTGAAACTGCCCGTGCGGCTGGCATCGCCATCGTTACTGGCGATACAAAAGTGGTGCAGCGTGGGGCGGCAGATAAACTGTTTATCAACACCGCAGGCATGGGCGCGATCCCGACAAATATTCACTGGGGCGCACAAACCCTGACCGCAGGCGATGTATTGCTGGTTAGCGGTACACTCGGCGACCACGGTGCGACTATCCTTAACTTGCGCGAACAACTGGGGCTGGATGGCGAACTGATCAGCGACTGCGCGGTGCTGACGCCGCTGATTCAGACGCTGCGAGACATTCCCGGCGTGAAGGCGCTGCGCGATGCCACGCGCGGTGGGGTGAACGCGGTGGTTCATGAGTTCGCGGCAGCCTGCGGCTGCGGTATTGAGCTTTCAGAAGCTGCGCTACCGGTTAAACCTGCTGTGCGCGGCGTTTGTGAGCTGCTGGGGCTGGACGCCCTCAACTTTGCCAATGAAGGTAAGCTGGTGATTGCCGTAGAGCGTAATGCGGCTGAGCAAGTGTTGGCGGCGCTGCATTCCCATCCACTAGGACAGGATGCAGCGTTAATTGGCGAAGTGGTGGAGCGTAAAGGTGTTCGTCTCGCAGGGCTTTATGGCGTGAAACGAACTCTCGATCTACCTCACGCCGAACCGCTGCCTCGTATATGCTAATAAAAATCTAAAGCTCCTATAATTTGTCATTTACCTTTTGCACCGCTTAGCGGTGCTTTCCTGGAAGAACAACATGTCGTATACACCGATGAGTGATCTCGGGCAACAAGGGTTGTTCGACATCACTCGGACACTATTGCAGCAGCCCGATCTGGCCTCGCTGTGTGAGGCTCTTTCGCAACTGGTAAAGCGTTCTGCGCTCGCCGACAACGCGGCGATTGTGTTGTGGCAAGCGCAGACTCAACGTGCGACTTATTACGCGTCGCGTGACAAAGATACCCCCATAAAATACGAAGACGAAACCGTTCTGGCGCATGGGCCGGTGCGTAGCATTTTGTCGCGTCCTGATACGCTGCATTGCAGCTACGAAGAATTTTGTGAAACCTGGCCGCAACTGGCCACAAGCGGGCTATACCCTAAATTTGGTCACTATTGCCTGATGCCACAGGCAGCGGAAGGACATATTTTTGGCGGCTGTGAATTTATTCGTTATGACGATCGCCCGTGGAGCGAAAAAGAGTTCAATCGCCTGCAAACCTTTACGCAGATTGTTTCTGTTGTCACCGAGCAAATTCAGAGCCGCATCATCAACAATGTCGACTACGAACTGTTATGTCGGGAACGGGATAACTTCCGCATTCTGGTCGCCATCACCAATGCGGTACTCTCCCGCCTGGATATGGACGAACTGGTCAGCGAAGTGGCGAAAGAGATCCACTACTACTTCGATATCGACGATATCAGTATCGTTTTACGTAGCCACCGCAAAAACAAACTCAACGTCTATTCCACTCACTATCTTGATAAACAGCATCCCACTCACGAACAGAGTGAAGTTGATGAGGCCGGAACCCTCACCGAGCGCGTATTTAAAAGCAAAGAGATGCTGCTGATTAATCTCCACGAGCGGGATGATTTAGCCCCCTACGAACGCATGTTGTTTGATACCTGGGGCAACCAGATCCAGACGCTGTGCCTGCTGCCGTTGATGTCTGGCAATACCATGCTGGGCGTGCTGAAACTGGCACAGTGCGAAGAGAAAACGTTTACCACCACCAACCTGAGTTTGCTGCGCCAGATTGCCGAACGAGTGGCAATCGCCGTCGATAATGCCCTCGCCTACCAGGAAATCCACCGTCTGAAAGAGCGGCTGGTTGATGAAAACCTCGCCCTGACTGAACAACTCAACAATGTGGATAGTGAGTTTGGCGAGATTATTGGTCGCAGCGAAAGCATGTACAGCGTGCTCAAACAGGTTGAGATGGTGGCGCAAAGCGACAGTACCGTACTCATTCTTGGTGAAACTGGCACAGGAAAAGAGCTAATCGCCCGCGCAATTCACAATCTGAGTGGGCGTAACAATCGTCGCATGGTGAAAATGAACTGCGCGGCGATGCCTGCCGGATTACTGGAAAGCGATCTGTTTGGTCATGAACGTGGTGCCTTTACTGGTGCCAGCGCCCAGCGCATCGGTCGTTTTGAACTGGCGGATAAAAGCTCGCTGTTCCTCGATGAAGTGGGTGATATGCCACTGGAGTTACAGCCGAAGTTGCTGCGCGTATTGCAGGAGCAGGAGTTTGAACGCCTCGGCAGCAACAAAATCATTCAGACAGACGTGCGTTTAATCGCCGCAACTAATCGCGATCTGAAAAAAATGGTCGCCGACCGCGAGTTCCGTAGCGATCTCTATTACCGCCTGAACGTCTTCCCGATCCACCTGCCGCCGTTACGCGAGCGCCCGGAAGATATTCCGCTGCTGGCGAAAGCCTTTACCTTCAAAATTGCCCGCCGACTGGGGCGCAATATCGACAGCATTCCTGCCGAGACGCTGCGCATATTGAGCAACATGGAATGGCCGGGTAACGTGCGCGAACTGGAAAATGTTATTGAGCGTGCGGTACTGCTGACTCGCGGTAATGTTCTACAACTCTCTTTACCCGATATCTCACTGCCAGAACCTGAAACGCCGCCTGCTGCAACGGTCGTCGCTCAGGAAGGCGAAGATGAATATCAACTGATTGTTCGCGTATTAAAAGAGACGAACGGCGTAGTCGCGGGTCCGAAAGGCGCTGCGCAACGTCTGGGGCTAAAACGCACGACCCTGCTGTCACGGATGAAACGGCTGGGAATTGATAAAGCGGCGTTGGTTTAATCGTCTGGAGTGCCGGACAGGAAGATCTATCCGGCACGCTATTCACGTGGTTTCTTCGGGCGATATTTTTCCGGCAATTCCGGCACTGGACGCTTATCATCAATCAGATGACGCACGGTTAAGATCGGATGACGCCACAGCATTCGCGGCCCTGCCCAACGCATAATCTGCTTCATCTCTTCACGCTTCGCAGGCTGATAACAGTGAACCGGACACTGCTTACAGGCCGGTTTCTCTTCGCCAAACACACATTTATCCAACCGCTTTTGCGCGTAAGCAAACAGCGCATCGTAATGCCCCGGCTCCGCTGACGCCTGCGGGCATTGCGCTTGATAAAGATCGATCATTCTTTTAATCGTCAGTTTTTCACGAGAGATACGCTTGCCGGACATGCTGCCTCCATACTCTTAAGGTGCATTTATATTACAACTTAAATTTAAAGGGGACTATGGCTCTGAAGGAGGAGATTTCTTCAATCAGGCAATGTTGCGCCCCTTCTTCACAGTCAACAAGCAAACGCTGCAAAACAGCATTTTTACCGGAACCGACATCAAGAACTCACCTTTCGCGTCTTCCCCTGAAATGATTAACTCCGGTATCATGTGCGCCTTATGTGATTACAACGAAAATAAAAACCATCACACTACATTTAACATCAGGGAACCGGATCTAACTCCATGAGTGTAATAGAAAATTTCGACGCCCATACTCCGATGATGCAGCAGTATCTCAAGCTGAAAGCCCAACATCCTGAGATCCTGCTGTTCTACCGGATGGGTGACTTTTACGAGCTGTTTTATGACGACGCAAAACGAGCGTCGCAGCTGCTGGATATTTCACTGACTAAACGCGGCGCATCTGCGGGCGAGCCGATCCCGATGGCGGGTATTCCCTACCATGCAGTGGAAAACTATCTCGCCAAACTAGTGAATCAAGGTGAGTCGGTTGCGATTTGTGAACAAATCGGCGATCCGGCCACCAGCAAAGGGCCGGTTGAGCGCAAAGTTGTCCGTATCGTTACGCCGGGCACTATCAGCGATGAAGCCCTGTTGCAGGAGCGTCAGGACAACCTACTGGCGGCTATCTGGCAGGACAGCAAAGGTTTCGGTTACGCGACGCTGGATATCAGTTCCGGTCGTTTTCGTCTGAGCGAACCGGCTGACCGCGAAACGATGGCGGCAGAACTGCAACGCACCAATCCGGCGGAACTGCTTTATGCAGAAGATTTCGCCGAGATGTCGTTAATTGAAGGTCGTCGCGGCCTGCGCCGTCGTCCGCTGTGGGAGTTTGAAATCGACACCGCGCGCCAGCAGTTGAACCTGCAATTTGGCACCCGCGATCTTGTCGGTTTTGGCGTCGAGAACGCGCCTCGCGGGCTTTGTGCTGCCGGTTGCCTGTTACAGTATGCGAAAGATACCCAACGCACGACCCTGCCGCATATTCGTTCTATCACTATGGAACGTGAGCAGGACAGCATCATTATGGATGCTGCGACACGTCGTAACCTGGAAATTACCCAGAATCTGGCGGGCGGTGCGGAAAATACATTGGCTTCCGTGCTCGATTGCACCGTCACACCGATGGGTAGCCGTATGCTGAAACGCTGGCTGCATATGCCGGTGCGCGACACCCGTGTGTTGCTTGAGCGTCAGCAAACTATTGGCGCATTGCAGGATTTCACCGCCGAGTTACAGCCGGTACTACGGCAGGTCGGCGATCTGGAGCGTATTCTGGCACGCCTGGCGTTACGCACTGCTCGCCCGCGCGATCTGGCTCGTATGCGTCATGCCTTCCAGCAACTGCCGGAACTGCGCGCACAGTTAGAAAATATCGATAGCGCACCAGTACAGGCGCTGCGTGAGAAAATGGGCGAGTTTACCGAGCTGCGTGACCTGCTGGAGCGGGCAATTATCGAGACACCGCCAGTGCTGGTACGCGACGGTGGCGTCATCGCTCCAGGCTATAACGAAGAACTGGATGAGTGGCGTGCGCTGGCTGACGGTGCGACCGATTATCTGGAGCGTCTGGAAATCCGCGAGCGTGAACGTACCGGTCTGGACACGCTGAAAGTCGGCTTTAATGCGGTGCACGGCTACTACATTCAAATCAGCCGTGGGCAAAGCCATCTGGCGCCAATCAACTATATGCGCCGCCAGACGCTGAAAAACGCCGAACGTTACATTATTCCTGAGCTGAAAGAGTACGAAGACAAAGTACTGACTTCAAAAGGTAAAGCACTGACGCTGGAAAAACAGCTTTATGAGGAGCTGTTCGACCTGCTGTTGCCGCATCTGGAAGCGTTACAACAGAGTGCGAGCGCGCTGGCAGAACTGGACGTACTGGTAAATCTGGCGGAACGCGCATATACCCTGAACTACACCTGCCCGACCTTTATCGATAAACCCGGCATTCGCATTACCGAAGGTCGCCATCCGGTGGTTGAACAGGTGCTGAATGAGCCGTTTATCGCTAACCCGCTAAATCTGTCGCCTCAGCGTCGCATGTTGATCATCACCGGTCCGAACATGGGTGGTAAAAGTACCTATATGCGCCAGACCGCGTTGATTGCGCTGATGGCGTATATTGGCAGTTACGTACCGGCACAAAAAGTCGAGATTGGACCGATCGATCGCATATTCACCCGTGTTGGCGCAGCGGATGATCTGGCTTCCGGACGTTCAACCTTTATGGTGGAGATGACCGAAACCGCTAATATTCTGCATAACGCCACCGAGTACAGTCTGGTGTTGATGGATGAGATTGGGCGCGGGACGTCCACTTACGATGGCCTATCGCTGGCGTGGGCATGTGCGGAAAATCTGGCGAATAAAATTAAAGCGTTGACGCTGTTTGCTACCCATTACTTCGAGCTGACTCAACTGCCGGAGAAAATGGAAGGCGTCGCCAACGTGCATCTCGATGCGCTAGAGCACGGAGACACTATCGCCTTTATGCACAGCGTACAGGACGGCGCGGCGAGTAAGAGCTACGGTCTGGCGGTTGCTGCGCTGGCAGGTGTACCGAAAGAGGTGATCAAACGTGCGCGACAGAAACTGCGTGAGCTGGAAAGCATTTCGCCGAATGCTGCCGCTACACAGGTAGATGGTACGCAAATGTCGCTACTTTCTGTGCCGGAAGAAACCTCGCCAGCGGTCGAAGCACTGGAAAATCTCGATCCAGATTCTCTGACTCCGCGTCAGGCGCTGGAGTGGATTTATCGGTTGAAGAGTCTGGTGTAAAAATAATTCCCGATAGCCTTTTACTATCGGGAATATTAACGACAACTGACGAATCTAATAAAAATACCCTGTATAATAGTAGAGATTATTTTACAGGGTAAAATCATGCCATCAACACGCTATCAAAAAATTGATGCTCATCACTACCGCCATATATGGGCTGTTGGTGATATTCATGGTGACTATCAATTATTACAATCCCGTTTGCATGAATTATCTTTTTGTCACGAAACAGACTTACTTATTTCCACAGGCGATAATATTGATCGTGGGTCGGAAAGTCTTAACGTGCTACGCCTGTTAAACCAGCCCTGGTTTACCTCCGTGAAAGGCAACCACGAAGCGATGGCGCTTGATGCATTCGCAACCGGTGATGGCAATATGTGGTTAGCCAGCGGCGGCGACTGGTTTTTTGATTTAAATGATTCAGAGCAAAAAGAAGCAATAGATCTGTTGCTGAGATTTCATCATCTCCCGCATATTATCGAATTGAGTAACGATATTATAAAATATGTCATCGCACATGCAGATTATCCGGGTAATGAATATCAATTTGGCAAAGAAATCGCGGAAAGCGAATTACTCTGGCCTGTTGATCGCGTGCAGAAGTCTCTTAATGGCGAGTTACAAAAAATAAACGGTGCTGATTATTTTATATTTGGACATATGATGTTTGATAACATTCAGACATTCGCTAACCAGATTTATATTGATACCGGATCGCCGAAAAGCGGACGGTTATCGTTTTATAAAATTAAATAGTTAATCCAGTCAGGATAAGGATCAGCTCTGGTTCAGATCCGCTATTGCCAATATCGGTCATGAATTTCTTCATAAAGACATCGGGTTTCGCACACCAGTTTACTGTCAGAAGCCGGCGTCACCATCAACGCTATTCAAGACGGATGATATAAAAGAAAAAGGCCAGCCTCACTTGAGACTGGCCTTTCTGATAGATGCTTGCTTATTCGCGGAACAGCGCCTCGATATTCAGCCCCTGAGTCTGCAAAATCTCACGCAGACGGCGCAGGCCTTCAACCTGAATCTGGCGAACACGTTCACGAGTGAGGCCAATTTCACGACCTACATCTTCCAGTGTTGCCGCTTCGTACCCCAGCAAACCGAATCGACGTGCCAGCACTTCACGCTGTTTGGCGTTCAGCTCGAACAGCCATTTGACGATGCTCTGTTTCATATCGTCATCTTGCGTGGTGTCTTCCGGACCGTTCTCTTTTTCATCGGCCAGAATGTCCAGCAACGCTTTTTCGGAATCACCACCCAGAGGGGTGTCTACCGAGGTAATGCGCTCGTTAAGACGAAGCATACGGCTGACGTCATCAACTGGTTTATCCAGTTGCTCTGCGATCTCTTCCGCACTCGGTTCGTGATCCAGCTTATGGGACAACTCACGTGCGGTTCGCAGGTAAACGTTCAGCTCCTTTACGATGTGAATCGGCAAACGAATAGTACGGGTTTGATTCATAATCGCCCGTTCGATCGTCTGACGAATCCACCATGTTGCGTATGTTGAGAAGCGGAAACCACGTTCCGGGTCAAACTTCTCAACCGCGCGGATCAGCCCCAGGTTGCCCTCTTCGATAAGATCCAGCAAAGCCAGACCACGATTGCCATAACGGCGGGCAATTTTTACCACCAGACGTAAGTTACTCTCAATCATCCGGCGGCGGGAGGCAACATCTCCACGCAGTGCGCGACGCGCAAAATAAACTTCTTCTTCGGCCGTTAACAGTGGCGAATAACCAATCTCACCAAGGTAAAGCTGAGTCGCGTCCAACACACGCTGTGTGGCACCCTGCGATAACAGTTCCTCTTCGGCCAAATCGTTATCACTGGGTTCCTCTTCTACTAAGGCCTTTTCGTCAAAAACCTCAACTCCGTTCTCATCAAATTCCGCATCTTCATTTAAATCATGAACTTTCAGCGTATTCTGACTCATAAGGTGGCTCCTACCCGTGATCCCTTGACGGAACGCTCAAGCAACAGCCTGGTTCCGCCGAATTATCGCTGCGGTAAATAACGCAGCGGGTTTACGGATTTCCCCTTGTAACGAATTTCAAAATGCAATCGTGTTGAACTGGTTCCGGTGCTACCCATGGTTGCTATTTTTTGCCCCGCCTTCACTTCTTGTTGTTCCCGGACCAGCATTGTGTCGTTATGGGCGTAGGCACTCAGGTAATCATCATTATGTTTGATGATAATCAGATTACCGTAACCGCGCAGCGCATTACCGGCATAAACAACGCGGCCATCTGCGGTCGCGGTAATTGCCTGTCCTTTGCTACCTGCGATATCAATTCCCTTGTTGCCCCCCTCAGAAGCGCCAAAGGTTTCAATCACTTTGCCCTCAGTTGGCCAGCGCCAGGTGGAGATAGGCGTACTGGTCGATGTACTGCTGACAGTCGGCTCGGTTGTGCTTGCTGTTGGCACCGTTACAGGCGCTGTGACCGTGGTCGCAGTTGGCTTGTTGTTCGGCAACATTTTGTTAGCACTCTGTTCACCCGAAGACTCAGAATACGTAATTGTCGGTTTCGACGCAACAGCAACGGTGGAATTTTGTGCAGGCTTGATCACAACTCCTTGCTCTGCTGCATCCGCCTGGGTAATGGCATTTCCGCCAGTAATCGGCGTACCGGAGGCGTTGCCAACCTGCAAGGTCTGACCGACGTTCAACGCGTATGGTGCCTGAATATTATTGCGCTGAGCGAGGTCACGGAAATCGTTGCCGGTGATCCAGGCGATATAGAAAAGTGTGTCGCCTTTTTTCACGGTATAGGTACTGCCGCTATAACTGCCTTTCGGAATATTCCCGTACTGACGGTTGTAGACGATACGCCCATTTTCCATTTGCACCGGTTGCTGAGCGACAGGCTGTACCGGCTGGATTTGTGGTTGTTGCGTAGATTGAATTTGTGGCTGCTGTACCGGCTGAATTTGCGGTTGCTGCGCTGTAGATGTCGTTCCCATTTTCGGCGGCGGCGTAATCAGCATACCTGAATTGGTATTTGCCGGCGCATTGCCATTAACGGAACTAACTGGTGCCGGTGGATTCGATGTGTCAGAACAGCCAGCCAGCCATAGCGAAACCAGTGACAAAGCCGCAATACGGCGAACGGTGAATTTTGGGCTTCCCGCGCTCATTTATCCCCCAGGAAAAATTGATTAATAACCAGTGACATAATTACCGTGCAAGGCACCCTACTGAACACTGGAAAAGATGTTCACGATACGCTGACTTGCTGCAAAATAACCAGGAAAATTCCAGGTATTCTCTCGCACTTTAAGCCAGCTCCCCCTTCACTAAGGGGACAAAGCGCACGGCCTCTACGGTATCGATAATAAATTCGCCCCCACGGCGACGCACCCGTTTCAAATACTGGTGCTCTTCCCCGACCGGCAAGACGAGAATCCCGCCTTCATCCAGTTGCGTCATTAGCGCAGTAGGAATTTCAGGCGGTGCTGCCGTTACAATGATAGCGTCAAACGGCGCACGTGCTTGCCAACCTTGCCATCCATCGCCGTGACGGGTTGAAACATTATGTAAATCAAGATTTTTCAGGCGACGACGCGCCTGCCACTGCAAGCTTTTAATCCGTTCGACCGAACATACATGCTGGACAAGATGCGCCAGGATTGCCGTTTGATATCCCGAACCGGTGCCGATTTCCAGCACCCGCGACTGCGGCGTCAGTTCAAGTAATTCGGTCATTCGCGCCACCATATACGGCTGCGAAATTGTCTGCCCCTGACCTATCGGCAACGCGATATTGTCCCAGGCCTTTTGTTCAAACGCTTCATCAATGAATTTTTCACGCGGCACGGCGGCGAGTGCATTCAGCACCTGCTCATCCTGAATACCTTGCGCACGTAACTGATCCAGAAGTGCTTGTACGCGTCTGCTTACCATTGCGTGCCAACTCCCACGCTGTTTAACCAGTCTGAAACCACATCTTGCGCGCTATGCGCCGTTAAATCCACATGCAGCGGCGTGATGGAGACATATCCCTCATCTACCGCAGCAAAATCGGTTCCCGGACCAGCATCGCACTTACCGCCCGGTGGGCCAATCCAGTACAGCGTATTGCCGCGTGGATCTTGCTGCGGGATCACCTGATCTGCCGGATGTCGCGTACCGCAGCGCGTCACGCGAATACCTTTGATTTGATCCAGTGGTAAATCTGGAACATTAATATTGAGAATGCGCCCGGTGCGCAGCGGCTCTTTACACAGTGCGCGCAAAATGGAACAGGTTACCGCCGCCGCAGTGTCATAATGTTTATGCCCGTCAAGCGAAACAGCCAGCGCCGGAAAACCTAAATGACGGCCTTCCATCGCAGCGGCTACCGTACCGGAATAGATAACATCATCCCCCAGATTGGGCCCGGCGTTAATGCCCGAAACTACAATATCCGGACGTGGACGCATCAGTGCGTTCACGCCAAGATAGACGCAGTCAGTCGGGGTTCCCATTTGCACAGCGATATCACCATTTTCAAAGGTAAACGTACGCAGGGAGGATTCCAGCGTCAGGGAATTTGAAGCGCCGCTGCGGTTACGATCCGGGGCGACCACCTGAACATCAGCAAACTCACGCAAGGATTTCGCCAGCGTTTGTATACCGGGTGCATGTACCCCGTCATCATTACTCAGCAATATGCGCATAATCACCTGTTGTGTTGATAAGTTCCCTGACAACGCTGGTCGCAAAACTTCCCGCCGGAAGCCAGAAACGGATTTCTACGGTGACGTCATCCCACCAGTTCCAGCTTAATTGTTGCGGATATAACAGCATCGCTCTGCGCGCGGCTTCAACTTTTTCGCGCAGCAGTAAAGCTTGTAATTCAGTTTCTTCGGCCACGGCTGCTTGTTCGAATGCCAGCGCCTCACGTTGGGTTCCCCACTCGCCGCTACCGGGCAAAGCTGCGGTAATCATCAGCTCTTTATCGTTGACGCGACGCTGTAATTCCGCCAGTTCTTCGTTAGTTGCAACAAACCAACTGCCGCGCCCGGCTAATTGTAGCGCATCGCCGTCAACAACTTGATTAACTTCTGCTTTTTTGAGGCGCTCAGCAACAATCTGATTAAACAACGCACTACGTGCTGCCGACAACCAAAAACTGCGTTTATTGCGATCGCGTACCGGAGTATTGGTTTGCGCCCAGCGCAGCGCGCCCTGCAGGTTACTACCGCCAATACCGAAACGCTGCGCGCCAAAGTAGTTCGGTACACCTTTCACGCAAATATCGATCAGTCGCTGTTCAACGTCATCGCGATTGCTCACTTCTCGCAGCACCAGGGTAAAGGCGTTGCCTTTCAGCGCCCCTAAACGCAGTTTACGCTTGTGGCGCGCATACTCCAGCACCTGGCAACCTTCCAGTTGAAAGGCGCTCAGATCGGGCATCTCTTTGCCCGGAACGCGAGCGCATAACCACTGTTCCGTCACTGCATGTTTGTCTTTCTGCCCGGCGAAGCTGACTTCACGCGCATGGATTTTCAGGAATTTCGCCAGCGCGTCAGCCACAAAACGGGTATTGCAGCCGTTTTTAAGAATGCGCACCAGAATATGCTCACCTTCACCATCAGGCTCAAAGCCTAAATCTTCCACCACCACAAAATCTTCCGGGTTGGCTTTCAGCAGCCCGGTGCCTTGCGGTTTACCGTGGAGGTAAGTGAGATTATCAAACTCAATCATTTTGTTGCCTTAATGAGTAGCGCCACCGCTTCACAGGCAATCCCTTCCCCACGGCCGGTAAATCCGAGTTTTTCCGTAGTAGTGGCTTTCACGTTAACATCATCCATATGGCAGCCGAGATCTTCAGCAATAAACACGCGCATTTGTGGAATGTGCGGCAGCATTTTCGGTGCCTGAGCGATGATAGTGACATCGACGTTTCCGAGGGTATACCCCTTCGCCTGAATGCGTCGCCAGGCTTCACGCAGCAGCTCGCGGCTGTCTGCTCCTTTAAATGCCGGATCGGTATCCGGGAACAGCTTGCCGATATCCCCCAGCGCCGCTGCACCAAGCAATGCATCGGTAAGCGCATGTAACGCCACGTCGCCATCAGAATGCGCCAACAGCCCTTTTTCGTAAGGAATGCGCACGCCACCAATGATAATTGGGCCTTCGCCGCCAAAGGCGTGTACGTCAAAACCGTGTCCAATTCGCATTATGTATTCTCCTGATGGATGGTTCGGGTGAGGTAAAATTCGGCAAGCGCCAAATCTTCCGGGCGCGTGACTTTAATGTTATCTGCACGGCCTTCGACCAGCTGTGGATGAAAACCGCAGTATTCCAGCGCCGAGGCTTCATCGGTAATGGTAGCGCCTTCATTTAAAGCACGCGTCAGGCAGTCATGTAACAGCTCACGAGGAAAAAATTGCGGCGTCAGCGCGTGCCATAAACCGTTGCGATCAACGGTATGAGCAATCGCATTTTTGCCCGGTTCGGCGCGTTTCATGGTATCGCGTACCGGCGCAGCGAGAATGCCCCCCGTGCGGCTGGTTTCGCTCAGAGTTAACAGACGCGCAAGATCATCCTGATGCAGACAAGGGCGAGCGGCGTCATGCACCAACACCCACTGCGCGTCACCTGCGGCTTTCAGACCCGCCAGCACGGAATTAGCACGCTCTTCACCACCGTCAACAACGGTGATTTGCGGATGATTTGCCAGAGGAAGTTGTGCAAAACGACTATCGCCAGGGCTTATAGCAATGACGACACGCGACACCCGGGGATGCGCCAGCAGCGCATGTACCGAGTGTTCAAGAATGGTTTGATTACCGATTGAGAGATATTGCTTAGGACATTCCGTTTGCATTCGGCGGCCAAATCCGGCCGCCGGAACCACGGCGCAAACATCCAAATGAGTGGTTGCCATGTTAATTCCTGGGCTGATTTATCGATTGTTTTGCCCCGCAGACTGTGCGCGTTTCGACGCGTCAGGCACCAGACGATAAAAAGTTTCGCCCGGCCTGGTCATGCTGAGTTCATTACGCGCTCGCTCTTCGAGCGCCTCCTGACCGCCATTGAGATCGTCAATTTCGGCAAAAAGCTGATCGTTTCGCGCTTTAAGTTTTGCGTTTGTAGCTTGCTGTGCCGCCACATCATTATTGACGCGGGTATAGTCATGTATACCGTTCTTACCGAACCACAGCGAATACTGTAGCCAGACCAGAATAGCCAGCAACAGCAGCGTTAGTTTACCCATCCTGCCCCCTGAAAAACGGCATCTTCATCCCATGCATCCGAAGACGACTCTACATCCTCTGTTGGGGATACCGCGACAACGCGGGCAAATGTACCACATTTGTCCATTGTTACGTATACCCAGGGCGTGCAGAACATAATCTCATTATTGGTTACGGTTTGAATTATGAACAGAGTAGACGGGAAAGAACAAATTAGCCCAGCAACCACATAAACAGCGCACCAAACATAATGACGACAGTCACCAGGGTGAAAACAATACTGTAGCGTAGCTTTCCGTCCATCAATGAATGCAGCGCAATACCCACCACCACCGCGACGGGCATCAGCGCCAGAAAGAAAGGCCAGGTATAGATAAAGAAGAACAGCGTGTTAGAGCCATAAATCAACATCGGTATCGCCAGCGCACACAGCCAGGAGACAAAACCGACCACAGCACCTGGCAGCGACCATGTGGTTTCTTCATCCTCAGTAAGGCTTTCACTATTTGTTAGTGTAATGTTATGGCTATTACGCATATCTGATCCTGTTACTTTGACGAACCGGGCATGGAAACCCGGTGGTGTCTCAGGATCTGATAATATCGTTCTGTCTCAGTAGATCTAATAATTGCTGAACCAAATTTGTTACTAATTGTTCACCATTGAGATGAATTTCTGCCGATTCAGGCGCTTCGTAAACGGAGTCTATTCCGGTAAAGTTACGCAGTTCACCAGCGCGCGCTTTTTTATACAAGCCTTTTGGATCGCGAGCTTCGCAAATCGCCAGCGGAGTATCGACAAACACTTCGATAAATCGACCTGCTCCTACACGTTCACGAACCATCTGGCGTTCGGCGCGGTGTGGGGAAATAAACGCAGTCAGCACCACCAGTCCGGCTTCAACCATCAAATTCGCCACTTCACCAACCCGGCGGATATTTTCTTTACGATCGGCATCGCTAAAACCGAGATCGCTGCATAAACCGTGGCGAACGTTGTCGCCGTCCAGCAAATACGTACTGACACCAAGTTTATGTAACGCCTCCTCCAGCGCCCCCGCAACCGTTGATTTACCGGAACCAGAGAGACCGGTGAACCACAGCACAACACCACGATGACCGTGGTGTTGCTCGCGTTGTTGCACAGTTACTGGATGGCTATGCCAGACGACATTTTCGTCATGCAGCGCCATCATTTACCTCCCAGTAAATCGCGCGCACCCCAGTGTGGGAAGTGGCGGCGTACTAACGCATTCAGTTCCAGCTCGAACGTGCTAAATTCCGACGGTGCAACGGTGGCCTCGTTTTTCGTCTCATGCACCATACCAGCACCCACGGTCACGTTGCTCAGGCGATCGATAAAAATCAGCCCACCAGTAACCGGGTTTTGCTGATAACGATCTAACACCAGCGGCTCATCAAAGGTGAGATCCACCAGGCCGATGCCGTTCAGCGGCAGGTTTTCAACTTCATGTTGATTAAGGTTATTAATATCAACCTGATAGCGAATGCCATCAACACGAGCGCGCGTCTTCTTACCGGCAATTTTGATGTCGTAACTCTGGCCCGGGGAAAGCGGCTGTTCCGCCATCCATACCACATCCACCGACGCGCTCTGCACAGCCGGTAACGCTTCATCTGCCGCCAGCAGCAGATCGCCACGGCTGATGTCGATCTCATCCGTCAGCACCAGAGTGATCGCTTCTCCGGCAAAGGCATCTTCGCGATCGCCATCAAAAGTAACGATCCGCGCAATGTTTGACTCCACGCCAGAGGGGAGCACTTTGACACGTTGCCCGACTTTCACGCTGCCAGAGGCCAGCGTTCCGGCGTAACCACGAAAATCAAGATTCGGGCGGTTAACATACTGCACCGGGAAGCGCATTGGCTGGGCATCCACCACTCGTTGGATCTCTACAGTTTCCAGCATTTCGAGCAGTGTCGGACCGCTGTACCACGGCATCCTTTCACTTTGCGAAGCCACATTATCGCCTTCCAGCGCGGAGAGTGGCACAAAGCGGATATCCAGATTGCCCGGTAATTGTTCCGCGAAAGTCAGGTAGTCTTCACGAATGCGGGTGAACGTCTCTTCGCTGTAATCCACCAGATCCATTTTGTTGATCGCCACGACCAGATGTTTGATCCCCAACAGCGTGGAGATAAAACTGTGCCGGCGGGTTTGATCGAGTACGCCTTTACGGGCGTCGATCAGCAAGATCGCCAGCTCACATGTTGACGCGCCGGTCGCCATATTGCGGGTGTACTGTTCGTGCCCAGGAGTGTCGGCGATAATAAATTTACGCTTCTCGGTGGAGAAATAGCGGTAAGCCACGTCAATGGTGATGCCCTGCTCGCGCTCAGCTTGCAGACCATCCACCAGCAATGCCAGATCCAGTTTTTCGCCCTGGGTGCCGTGACGCTTACTGTCGTTATGCAGTGATGAGAGCTGATCTTCATAGATTTGGCGGGTATCGTGCAGCAGGCGACCAATCAGGGTACTTTTGCCATCATCGACGCTGCCGCAGGTCAGAAAACGCAGCAGGCTTTTATGTTGTTGCGCGATCATCCAGGCTTCGACGCCACCTTCATTGGCGATTTGTTGTGCAAGTGCGGTGTTCATCTTAAAAATACCCCTGACGTTTTTTCAGCTCCATAGACCCTGCCTGGTCGCGGTCAATCACGCGGCCCTGACGTTCACTGGTGGTGGAAACCAGCATCTCTTCGATGATCTCCGGCAGTGTTTGCGCATTTGACTCCACCGCGCCGGTCAGCGGCCAGCAGCCCAGCGTGCGGAAACGCACCATCCGTTTTTTAATCACTTCGCCGGGTTGCAGGTCGATACGGTTGTCATCAATCATCATCAACATACCGTCGCGTTCCAGAACCGGACGTTCAGCGGCGAGATACAGCGGAACAATGTCGATATTTTCCAGCCAGATGTACTGCCAGATATCCTGTTCGGTCCAGTTGGAAAGCGGGAAGACGCGGATACTTTCGCCTTTGTTAATCTGCCCGTTGTAGTTGTGCCACAGCTCCGGGCGCTGATTTTTTGGATCCCAACGATGAAAGCGGTCACGGAAAGAGTAGATACGCTCTTTAGCGCGGGATTTTTCTTCGTCACGGCGTGCACCACCGAAGGCGGCATCAAAACCGTATTTGTTCAGTGCCTGCTTCAGACCTTCAGTTTTCATGATGTCGGTATGTTTGGCGCTGCCGTGCACGAATGGATTAATCCCCATTGCCACGCCTTCCGGATTTTTATGCACCAGCAGCTCGCAGCCATAGGCTTTTGCCGTGCGATCGCGGAACTCATACATCTCGCGGAATTTCCAGCCAGTATCAACATGCAGCAATGGGAAAGGCAGCGTACCTGGATAAAACGCCTTGCGCGCCAGATGCAGCATGACGCTGGAATCTTTACCGATAGAGTAGAGCATCACCGGATTTGAGAATTCTGCAGCCACCTCGCGAATAATGTGGATGCTTTCCGCCTCCAGTTGCCGCAGGTGAGTAAGTCGTTTTTGATCCATAACCGTTCCTTTGCAATACCGCTATTTTCTTGCCATCAGATGTTTCGACTATAGGGAGCGTAAGAGAACGAATGAAATTACCAATTAGAATGAGTAGTTCCTTAACGGAATAACGATTTGGCAAAGCTAATATCAAAAAGTGCTTAAGGCTCCGGATTTCGGGCATTTAGGAAGATTTGAAATTGTTTTAGCGCAGCGGCAGTTTCATACTATGGCGGTAAAAAAATTTGCATGGTATTTAAGGACTCACTATGTTTTCCGCATTGCGCCACCGTACCGCTGCCCTGGCGCTCGGCGTATGCTTTATTCTCCCCGTACACGCCTCGTCACCTAAACCTGGTGATTTTGCCAATACAAAGGCGCGACATATTGCCACTTTCTTTCCGGGACGCATGACCGGAACACCCGCAGAAATGTTATCTGCCGATTATATTCGCCAACAGTTTCAGCAAATGGGTTATCGCAGTGATATTCGGACATTTAATAGCCGATATATTTATACCGCCCGCGATAATCGCAAGAACTGGCATAACGTGACGGGAAGTACGGTGATTGCCGCCCATGAAGGCAAAGCGCCGCAGCAGATCATTATTATGGCGCATCTGGATACCTACGCCCCGCAGAGCGATGCTGACGCCGATGCCAATCTCGGCGGGCTGACGTTACAAGGAATGGATGATAACGCCGCAGGTTTAGGTGTCATGCTGGAATTGGCAGAACGCCTGAAAAATACGCCTACCGAGTATGGTATTCGATTTGTGGCGACCAGCGGCGAAGAGGAAGGGAAATTAGGCGCTGAGAATTTACTCAAGCGGATGAGTGACACCGAAAAGAAAAATACGCTGCTGGTGATTAATCTCGATAACTTAATTGTTGGCGATAAATTGTATTTCAACAGTGGCGTAAAAACCCCTGAAGCAGTAAGGAAATTAACGCGAGACAGGGCACTGGCAATTGCCCGCAGTCATGGAATTGCCGCCACGACCAATCCGGGTCTAAATAAAAATTATCCGAAAGGCACCGGATGTTGTAATGACGCCGAAGTTTTCGACAAAGCCGGTATTGCCGTACTTTCGGTGGAAGCGACAAACTGGAATCTGGGAAATAAAGACGGTTATCAGCAACGCGCAAAAACAGCCGCATTCCCTGAGGGAACCAGCTGGCATGATGTAAGACTGGATAATCAACAGCATATTGATAAGGCACTTCCTGGAAGAATAGAACGCCGCTGCCGTGATGTAATGCGGATAATGCTACCGCTGGTGAAGGAGCTGGCGAAGGCGTCTTGAGGAGTTTTAACTGATTATTCCTGTGCCTGCAGGAAATCAATGCCACCTGAAACAGAGTAAAAAAAGGGTGCAGGAGACCAAACCATCACAATTCAATACGCGGGGTTTTACCCCCGCGTGGTGGCTACTTCTTCGATTCGTAAGCGAGAACTGCCTTAAACTCCATACCACGTTCTCTGATACTCAACTCACACAACGAGTCGCCTACCATCAGCGTGAATCCCAGTACTGTAAAACACAGCACTATGATTGCCACAAGGGCATATTTTGTCAGCATGTCTTGCCTCCCTGCAAAGAAGAGACTAACATCCGAATTGCTACGTTCGAACGCTGGCCTCAGGTTGATAGAAATATCGCCTGGGGCTTTTGTCCATCTGGAACCTCGCGAATGCTTAACGCCAGACAGCCTCAAGCACCCGACACCATTCTATACCTGTTGATTCTCCCTGCGACGTTCACGTTTAAATGCCGGAATGCTGCTCGCAAAATAAAAACGCCCCCATCATTTCTGACAGAGGCGTTTAATTTATCCGGATAACATTTACCCTTCGTGTAATCCACATTCCCTTTTTAAGCCAAAGAAACGCGTTTCTTCTTCCGCCATTCCGGGTTCCCATTTACGGGTTGTATGAGTATCACCGACCGATAAATATCCTTCATCCCATAATGGGTGATATTTCAGGCCATGTTTTTGCAGATACTGATAAATAGTTCGGTTATCCCAGTCTATAATCGGCAGCACTTTAAATACGCCACGCTGGATAGCCAGCACCGGTAAATTGGCGCGGCTGCCAGATTGTTCACGGCGTAATCCTGCAAACCAGGTTTGCGCATTCAGCTCTTTCAGCGCCCGGTTCATCGGTTCGACTTTGTTGATCTCATTGTATTTTTCAATGCCATCAACACCCTGCTCCCACAGTTTGCCGTAGCGTGCTTCCTGCCAGGCGGCGCTTTCTTTTGCCCTGTAGACCTTCAGGTTCAGTTTGAGTTTGTCCGTTAACTCATCAATAAAGCGGTAGGTTTCCGGGAACAGATAACCAGTATCGGTGAGGATCACCGGAATATCCGGGCGAATCTGGTTCACCAGATGCAGGCTCACCGCTGCTTGAATACCGAAACTGGAAGAGAGCACATATTCACCGGGCAGATTTTCCAGCGCCCAGGCAACGCGGCCTTCAGCGTCCAGTTTTTCCAGTTGGGCGTTAGTTTCCGCCAGCGCCAGAATACGCTCTACCTTCGGCAGGTCATTCAGGGCGTTTAGATCGAGTCTGGACATAATTACCTCTGCACTTTTCCCCTCACCCTAACCCTCTCCCAAAAGGAGAGGGAATAGTCAGGAGATGCGTTAATCCCACAAATCACGCGCCGGATCGAGCACCGGGCGAATGATGCCCGCACGCACCGTAAAGTCGCCGAAGCCTTCACCCGCTTCGCGCTCTTTCGCCCAGCGCCCTATCAGTTCATCAAGCGACGCCAGGATTTCCGGCTCGGTGATGTTTTCTTTATACATCCGGGGGATACGTGTCCCAATGCGGTTGCCGCCAAGATGCAGGTTGTAGCGACCCGGCGCTTTACCCACCAGGCCCACTTCCGCCAGCATCGCGCGACCACAACCGTTCGGGCAGCCTGTTACACGCATCACGATATGCTCATCGCTGACACCATGTTTCGCCATTAAATTATCGATGTTGTCGATAAAAGACGGCAGGAAACGCTCCGCTTCCGCCATCGCCAGCGGGCAAGTCGGGAATGACACGCAGGCCATTGAGTTTTCACGCTGCGGCGTGACGGCATTCATCAACCCGCTCTCTTTGGCGATCTTCTCGATCTTCGCTTTCTCACTTTCCGGTACACCGGCGATGATCAGATTCTGGTTCGCCGTAATGCGGAAATCGCCTTTGTGGATCTTCGCGATCTCCAGCAGCCCCGTTTTCAGCGGACGCCCCGGATAATCGAGAATACGACCATTTTCGATAAACAGCGTCAGGTGCCATTTGTCGTCAATACCTTTAATCCAGCCGATGCGATCGCCGCGTCCGGTGAACTCATACGGGCGGATCGGTTCAAACTTGATCCCCGCACGACGTTCCACTTCCGCTTTAAACGTCTCGACCCCCACGCGCTCCAGCGTGTATTTGGTTTTGGCATTTTTACGATCGGTTCGATTACCCCAGTCACGCTGAGTCGTCACGACGGCTTCCGCCACCGCCAGCGTATGCTCCAGCGGCAGATAGCCAAACTCGCTCGCGGTGCGGGCGTAGGTTTTTTTGTTACCGTGTTCGATAGACAGCCCACCGCCCACCAGCAAATTGAAGCCTACGAGCTTGCCGTTCTCCGCTATTGCCACAAAGTTCATGTCATTGGCGTGCAGATCGATGTCGTTCTGCGGCGGGATCACTACCGTCGTTTTAAACTTACGCGGTAAATAGGTCTGACCGAGGATCGGTTCTTCATCAGTGGTGGCGACTTTCTCCTGATCGAGCCAAATCTCCGCATATGCACGAGTACGTGGCAGCAGGTGCTCAGAAATTTTCTTCGCCCATTCATACGCTTCCGCGTGCAGCTGCGATTCAAACGGGTTCGAGGTGCAAAGCACGTTACGGTTCATGTCGTTGGCGGTTGCCAGCGCATCAAGCCCGACCGAGTGCAGCATCTGGTGTGCCGGCTTGACGTTCTTTTTCAGAATGCCGTGAAACTGGAACGTCTGGCGGTTGGTCAGACGAATACTGCCGTAAATCGTGTTGTCTTCAGCAAATTTATCAATCGCCTGCCATTGTCTGGTGGTGATCACCCCACCAGGCAGACGGCAACGCAGCATCATCGCGTGACGCGGTTCCAGCTTCTGCTCGGCACGCTCAGCGCGGATATCGCGGTCATCCTGCTGATACATACCGTGGAAACGGATCAGCAGAAAGTTGTCGCCTTTAAAGCCGCCGGTCAGGCCGTCGTTTAAATCTTCAGCAATCGTGCCGCGCAGGTAGTTGCTCTCAAGCTTCATGCGCTCCGCGTCTGCCAGTTTACCTTCGACCACTAAAGGCCCTGGATGTTTTTCGCTCATTAGTAGACATCTCGCTGATAACGGCGCTCAACGCGCAGCTCACTTAAAAATTCATCCGCCGCTTCGGTGTCCATGCCACCAAATTCGGCAATCACTTCCAGAAGTGCCTGTTCAACGTCTTTCGCCATGCGATTGGCGTCGCCGCAGACATAAATGTGGGCACCGTCATTGATCCAGCGCCACAGCTCTGCACCCTGTTCGCGCAGTTTGTCTTGTACGTAAATTTTTTCTTTTTGATCGCGCGACCAGGCGAGATCAATACGCGTTAGCACGCCTTCTTTGACGTAACGCTGCCATTCCACCTGATAGAGGAAATCTTCCGTAAAATGCGGATTACCAAAGAACAGCCAGTTTTTACCCGGCGCTTCGTCGGCGGCACGCTGCTGCATAAAGGCGCGGAACGGCGCGATGCCCGTACCGGGGCCAATCATAATCACCGGAGTTTCGGGGTTAGCAGGCAAACGGAAGTTGTCGTTATGTTCGATAAACACCCGAACTTCGCCCTCTTCTTCCACGCGATCGGCGAGGAAGCTGGAGGCACCACCCGCACGGGCGCGGCCTTCCACGTCATAACGCACAACGCCGACGGTGACGTGCACTTCGCTCTCGACTTCCGCCTGCGATGAGGCGATGGAATACAGGCGCGGCGTCAGTGGGCGCAAAATACCGATGAATGCATCAGCGTCCAGTTGTGCCGGAGAGAAACGCAACATATCGACAATTGGCGTGGTTGCCGCGTAATGCTGCAACTTCGCTTTATCGCCCACCAGCGGCAGCAGCGTTTCACTGCGCGTTAAAGTGGCGTAGTTCTCAACAATATTCGCGGTGTTGACGGTCAGTTCGCAGTGCCACTGTAAGGCTTCTGCCAGCGGTAGCGTTTTGCCGTCAACGGTGACGGGTTCATCGCCTTTCAACCACAGCAGTTCAACAATCTCTTTTACCAGTGCTGGATCGTTCTGATACCAGACGCCCAGCGCGTCGCCCGGCTGATAGCGCAGGCCTGAATCACCTAAATCGATTTCGATATGGCGAACGTCTTTTTCAGAATTGCGTCCGGTAATTTTCTGGTTAACCGAAAGGCTCGCCACCAGCGGCGCCTCTTTGCTATACGGGCTGGTGTGAATTTCATTTACCGCGCCAGTAGCGACGGATTGCGAAGGTGCCGCAACAGGTGCGCGGGACTTCAGAACATCAACCACGCGGGCGCGCCATTCGCTGGCGGCTGCCTGATATTCAACGTCAGCATCAACACGGTCGAGCAGGCGTTCACCGCCCAGTTCCGCCAGCTTGCTGTCAAAATCTTTACCGGACTGGCAGAAAAACTCATAAGAGGTGTCACCAAGGCTAAACACGGCAAAAGCGGTATTTTCCAGCTTCGGCGCTTTTTTGGAGAACAGGAACTTATGCAGCGCGACGGCTTCTTCCGGCGGTTCCCCTTCCCCTTGTGTTGAAGTCACCACGATAAGCAGTTTTTCACTGGCGATTTGTTTGAATTTATAGTCGCCTGCGTTCACCAGCTTAACGTTCAGTTTTGCCGTTAATAAGTCGTCACGTAACGCTTCAGCTACCCGGCGAGCATTACCCGTTTGCGAAGCGGAGATGATGGTGATACCCGGCATTTCTGCGCCAGGCGCAGGTGTAGCTGCAAGTGTACCTGGCTGCTGGTTAAGTATTCCCCAGAAATAGCCGGATACCCACGCAAGCTGGGTAGGAGTCAAATCAGTAGTGGCTGCCTGGAGGCGAGCCAGTTGCTCCGGGTTCAGCGGAAGCAAAGCGGAAGGTGGGGCCTGTGTCGTCATTCGTCGTTATGTTCCAGTAAGCAAAGCTGTTTCTGCGCCCTGTCTGCGCCCATAAAACAAAAGAGAAGGTAAGGTTAACGGGGCGAACGGTGTGGATTAAAGACGGGATAGCGATAACTAATAACCAAATCGACTAACCTGTTTTAGCAATAGTCTTTAACAACAAAATAGATTTATTAACCCAATGAAAAATAAATAAATATTGAACATCATTAAGATAATTAGGCTATTTTGCGCAACAAACCCATTTTAGATAATGCGAAAAAACAGGCTTTCCGGTACTCTACGCCCGTTTTGTCGTCCTGTAGAGAAATTATGATGTCCACCACGTTATTTAAAGATTTCACCTTCGAAGCCGCTCACCGCTTACCACACGTCCCACAAGGGCATAAATGTGGTCGCCTTCACGGGCACTCTTTTATGGTGCGCCTGGAAATTACCGGGGAAGTCGATCCGCATACGGGCTGGATTATCGATTTCGCTGAACTGAAAGCGGCATTTAAACCAACCTATGATCGCCTCGATCACTATTATCTCAATGATATTCCAGGTCTGGAAAACCCGACCAGCGAAGTTTTAGCAAAATGGATTTGGGATCAGGTTAAACCTGTTGTTCCGCTGTTAAGTGCGGTTATGGTGAAAGAAACCTGCACCGCAGGTTGCATCTATCGCGGCGAATGATAAGAGTGTGTCGGCGGTTAATTTCCCTTAAGTAACGCTATGTTAGGGTGTTGCGCTCTGGATATGTGGGGCACGGCGTAACGCCATTAACGGCTGTGCAAGTTTGGGGGCGGCGATTAATACAGCGGTAGGTCTGGGTCTGTATCCGGATTACGCAACGGCGATCGACAAAATGGTTCGCGTGAAAGATATCTTTATGCCTGTTGAGTGCAATGCCAAACGCTACGACGCGATGAATAAAGGTATTTTCAAAGACCTAACCAAACACACCGATGTGATTTTGAAAAAATCGTATGAAGTGATGCATGGTGAGCTGGGGAGTGCGGATTCGATCCAGAGCTGGTCGAATGCGTAAGTAAGGAAGACCGGGCGGGAAACTGCCCGGGCTGAACCCTACTGAAAGGTTTATCCCCGCTGACGCGGGGAACTCACGCATCAACCCAGACCTCTCGCGTTCACCTACGGTTTATCCCCGCTGGCGCGGGGAACTCATCCGCTAACAACGATCGTTTTGGCACCTTTGCGGTTTATCCCCGCTGGCGCGGGGAACTCAGCTTGAACTCAATATCATCGTTCGGCAGACCCGGTTTATCCCCGCTGGCGCGGGGAACTCAATGGTTTCGATAATGTCCCCACCGAGATGAACGGTTTATCCCCGCTGGCGCGGGGAACTCGCCGGTGTTATTGCCTGCAACAACGTGGTTATTGGTTTATCCCCGCTGGCGCGGGGAACTCACATCCGGCAGCGAGAACGAGGCCGTCTGGTCCGGTTTATCCCCGCTGGCGCGGGGAACTCTGAATCCACTCGAATTTGCTGATACCCACCGACGGTTTATCCCCGCTGGCGCGGGGAACTCAGTATTAAATCCAGGCTATACGAAAACCTCGCCGGTTTATCCCCGCTGGCGCGGGGAACTCTCTAAACATAACCTATTATTAATTAATCATTTTTTAAGCCAGTCACAATCTACCAACTTTACAGGATCACACAAACAACACATCTACTATGTTAAAGAACACTTAATCCATTGGCTGAAAAGGTAAATATTTAAAATAAATCTATAAAAACTAAAATCTACCAAACTTCACCGCAATAATTTTCACCCCAGCGAAAAATTAACGCCACAGCATTTGTAGAGAATGGCAATGATTAGTCCAGGATGGGCAAAATGGAGGAGTTTCAGAGGCGACAAAGAATATAAATGAGTGGAGTTATTTACAGGTTCCACTCATTTTCAACGCTTATAAATGTTTAATCAGGCAATATTCAAATATTTATGCGTTTGCATCGACAAACGCCAGTTCCGCGCAATGCAGGTTTCAATACACAAACGCGTGGCATCATCCTTCTGGCTAATCGGCTGAAGGGCAATTACTCGCGGTTTATCATCGGTCAGCGTCGCCAACAATTCATCCAGGGCTTCAATATCCCGTACGCGTCCAACAGGATGTTTAATTTCATTGGCTCGTTCCAGTGCCTGAGACAACACTTCATAGCCGCCACGCATATTTATTTTTGGCGACACGGTAACCCAGGTATTCGGTGTGCAACGCACTTCATGAGTGCCGCTGGTTTCGATCTGGCAGCTAAAACCATTCTTTTCGAGCAGGTCGGTCAATGGCAGCAAATCATGAATACAAGGCTCACCACCAGTAATCACCACGTGACGCGCGGTGTATCCCTGACGACCGATGACTGCGAGTAAGTCTTCACTGCTCGCTGCCCCCCACTTATCACTCTCTTTGGTTTTCGCCAAAATGCTGAAAAGAGAAACTTCCCGATCCTCAAGTTTTTCCCACGTGTGTTTGGTATCACACCAGGCACAGCCGACCGGGCATCCCTGTAAACGAATAAAAATGGCGGGGACGCCGGTAAAGTAACCCTCACCTTGCAGGGTCTGGAACATCTCGTTAATCGGGTACTGCATAGCATTCTCTGTAAAGTGGATAATTGTTAATTATTGCAGATCCTACCGCAATATTCATGCTTTATTAACATTCTGTTACATGCGGGTTTAAGATAAAAAGGTGAATCAGATCATTAAGGAAATAATGAAACGACGTATTATGTCCTGAGGAATTAAACTAAAGGGATTTAAACATGTTCAGAACATTCATCGTAATTATATTTATTTTCAATTTATCAGGTTGTGGATATAACGATATTCAAACTTATGACGAGCAGGTTAATTCATCCTGGTCAGAAGTTCTGAATCAGTATCAACGTCGCGCCGACCTTATTCCTAATCTCGTCGCCAGTATTAAAGGTTATTCCAGCCATGAAAAAGAAGTGTTGGAAGCCGTAACATTGGCGCGTAGCCAGGCTAATCGCGCCAGCAGCGATCTTCAGCAAGCTCCGGGAGATGCGCAAAAATTACAAACCTGGCAGCAAGCTCAGTCGCAGCTGACACGTACACTCGGTCAGCTAACGATTATTAGTGAGCGTTATCCTGAATTAAAGGCTCAGGAACTCTATCAAAATTTGATGGTACAACTTGAAGGAAGTGAAAACCGAATTGCCGTTGCGCGAGGAAGATATATTAAAGCCATTGAACAATATAATGTTACCATCCGCAAATTTCCCGCTGTATTAACCGCAAAGGTAATGGATTACACACCGAAGAAAAATTATTTGCCAGATGATGTCGCCGCAGTAAGTAAAGCCCCAACAATAGATTTTAGCCAGAATACTAATGCTCATTAAGCGGAGAAGCCCTATGCGAAATTTTATCTTTCTTATGGCTTTCTTCTGTTCATCTGCGTTTGCCACGCAAATTCCAGTACCTGAAATACCCAAGTATGTAAATGATTTAACTGACACATTGACGAACAACGAAGTAAACACCCTGACCAACCAGATTAAAGCCCTGACGCAAAAAAATCAGGCGCAGCTGGTCGTGTTAGTGGTTGAAACAACAGGCAATGAAACCATCGAACAGTACGCAACGCGGGTATTCGATAGCTGGAAGCCAGGTGATAAAGACCGCGATGATGGCATTCTGCTGTTAGTCGCCTGGCAGGATCATACCGTGCGTATTGAAATCGGTTACGGGCTGGAAGGCGTTATTACGGATGCACAGTCCGGACAAATTATTCGCAACAGTATTATTCCAGCATTTAAAAATGGCGACCTGGCTGGCGGTTTGCAAGAGGGAATCAGCGATATTGAAAGTCGTCTGACAGAGGATAATTTAGCAACGATAACACCGACCGATCACCCTTTACCCTTTAGCGGTTGGTGGGCTTTGTTGGCCTGGGCGATAGTACTGACCTTTATTTCCGCCAGAGGATATATCAAAACGCTGGGATTGATTTGCTTCGCAGCTGTTGTACTAGCCTTTGTTTTACCTATTGCCGGTTTCAGCGGAAGCTGGGGAGTGCTCGCAACATTACTCTGCTTCGCCACACCATTTCTGGCTGTCGCCATCGCCTTTACCCCTTTCGGCAGAAAAGTGCGTGATTCAATGCGTAATGCCAACCAGCCATCACGTCATACCAGAAGCAATTCTAACTACAGAGATTCGTCGTCATCATCCTCTTCTTTCGACAATGACAATTTCAGCGGTGGCGGCGGTTCATCTGGTGGCGGTGGCGCTTCCGGGCGCTGGTAACGAAAGGAATTGCTATGCGTATTTTTATCCTGATTCTGGCGCTATTCGTTTTTCCTGTATTCGCTGAACAAGTGCCATATGTAACGGACTTGACCAGGACGTTAACGCCAGAAGAACAAACATCTTTAACTCAACAATTACAGACTCTCGAGCAGCAAAACCACTTCCAGGTGGCAGTGTTGGTTGTGCCGACCACAGGGGGCAAAAACATTAAACTTGCAGCCTCGCAGAGCTACGGGGTATATCACTGGAAACCCGTTGGAGAGAAGCGGTACGGCGAAGGTATCTTAATTCTCGTCGTTTGGCCGGAAGGGCGGGCGTCAATGAAGATTGGACATGGACTGGAAGAAATGTTGCCACCAGAACAAGCTTCGCAAATTGTTCGTTACCGTATGCAATCAGAGTTTGAAAAAAACAATCTCTTCGCCGGGTTAACGCAGGGAGTTGAAGGCATAGCTCTGTTTACCCATACCAAAGCGAACCTTAGTCCACTGGATGCTTTAGCCAATCATCTGTTTGCTAATCCGCAACGCTCACTGCCATGTCTTGCCTGGACATTGCTGATGATCGCCATTATTGCCGCCGTCTGGCGCTTCATCGATAATCCCGGACCTGTAATATGGCTTATTTCACTGGCAACCCCCGTCGTTTGGTTTTGCTTCTTTCGTGATGATGTCATCATTCGGCGAATATCTTTCGTATGCATAAGTTTATTGTTTACTGCCAAATGCTGGCGGCGCCTGATGGTGTTTTTTCATATGAACCGCGCATTCTCCATGATACTGGCACCAAAGAATAAAAACACCAAAGCAATAAAACAAAATACGCCTCTGCAACATCCTAAGTCAGGACGAAATTCATTGTTTGTCGTGCTGCTGATAATTGTTGTGGGATGGTGCCTGGTTTTCGCCAGTAATAAAGATATGGCATTGATATCAACAATTATCTGGCTGACTGATTATTTTATCGGGCCAATAACCATTGCTGGCATCGTTCTGCTGATCATTGTGGCTATATTTACCGGCAATCTTAAACTGGGTTCCAGTGCAAAAAATAACAAAAAAACGGAGAGTCGTGCTGCTCATTCTCGCTCTTCGTCGAGAAATTCTTTTCGTGGCGGGGGCGGATCTTCAGGAGGCGGCGATTCATTCGGACGCAGGTGATCAATATGCGCTTAATCTTTTTTCTACTCATATTGTGGTGCGTTCCTGTGTTTGCCCAGCAAATTGCTGTACCGGAACTACACCAACAGGTGACCGATCTTACTGATACATTAAGTTCACCTGAGCAACAATCTCTGACACTGCAGTTACAGAAGATTGCACAGAATACGCGGGCGCAGGTTGCTATATTAGTGGTGCCATCCACTGGGGAAGATTCCATTGAACAATATGCAACACGCGTTTTTGATAGCTGGAAATTGGGCGATGCCCAGCGTAACGATGGTATTTTACTCCTGGTCGCCTGGGAAGATCATACCGTCCGTATTGAAGTTGGCTATGGACTGGAGGGCGTTGTTACCGACCTGCAAGCGGCAAAGATTATCAGTGATATATTGATCCCCGCGTTCAAAAACGATGATCTTATGGGAGGGTTAACACTGGCCAGCGAAAATATCGGCGCGCTTCTGTTGAATGGTGAATTGCCAGAAGGCAGCGGAAATCATTACAGTATCAAAACTCCAATTCCATTATCGATTGCTGTCATTATTTTACTGGCTGTACTTTCGTATTTTATTATTTTTACCGATCCATCAAATCTACCGTGGATTGCCCTCACTGCCGCAATTTACGGGATGGTATTCCTCTATGTTGCCGAGCCAGGACCATGGACGAATTTAATCGTTGCCTGCGGTATGTTAACGCCTTTTGCGATCGTACCGCTGCTTATCTTCTGGCTTCTGGTGAATAAAAAGTTACGCGCCAAATACAAGAAGCTCGGTAAAGAAAGAGCTTCAAGAAAAGGTTCTTCTTCATCCTCTTCCGGTGGAGGTTCAAGTGGCGGCGGATTTAGCGGAGGTGGCGGTTCTTCTGGCGGTGGCGGCGCGTCCGGCCGCTGGTAACTCAACAATAAAAAATGCCAGCCCGGAGGCTGGCATTTTTAAATCAGATAAAGTCAGACTTATGCCTGGCCTTTGATCTCTTTACGACCGTTGTACGGTGCTTTTTCGCCCAGAGCTTCTTCAATACGAATCAGCTGGTTGTATTTAGCAACACGGTCAGAACGGCTCATAGAACCGGTTTTGATCTGGCCTGCAGCAGTACCAACAGCCAGGTCAGCGATGGTAGCGTCTTCAGTTTCGCCAGAACGGTGAGAGATTACTGCAGTGTAGCCAGCGTCTTTCGCCATCTTGATTGCAGCCAGAGTTTCGGTCAGAGAACCGATCTGGTTGAATTTGATCAGGATGGAGTTAGCGATACCTTTTTCGATACCTTCTTTCAGGATCTTGGTGTTGGTTACGAACAGGTCGTCACCAACCAGCTGGATTTTGTCGCCCAGAACTTTGGTCTGGTATGCGAAACCGTCCCAGTCAGATTCGTCCAGACCGTCTTCGATAGAAACGATCGGGTACTGTTTGGTCAGTTCTTCCAGGAAGTGAGTAAATTCTTCAGAGGTGAACGCTTTGTTGCCTTCGCCAGCCAGAACGTATTTACCGTCTTTGTAGAATTCAGAAGCTGCGCAGTCCATCGCCAGAGTGATGTCTTTGCCCAGTTCATAACCAGCAGCTTTAACAGCTTCAGCGATTACAGCCAGAGCTTCAGCGTTGGAACCCAGGTTCGGCGCATAGCCACCTTCGTCACCAACAGCAGTGTTCATGCCTTTCGCTTTCAGAACTTTTGCCAGGTGATGGAAAACTTCAGAACCCATGCGGATGGCTTCTTTCACAGTTTTCGCGCCAACCGGCTGAATCATGAATTCCTGGATATCGACGTTGTTGTCAGCGTGCTCACCACCGTTGATGATGTTCATCATCGGAACCGGCATGGAGTATTTGCCCGGAGTACCGTTCAGTTCAGCAATGTGCTCGTACAGCGGCATACCTTTAGCAGCTGCAGCAGCTTTGGCGTTAGCCAGAGATACAGCCAGGATTGCGTTCGCGCCGAATTTGGATTTGTTTTCGGTGCCGTCCAGGTCGATCATGATCTTGTCAATGCCAGCCTGATCTTTGGCATCTTTGCCAATCAGCGCCTGAGCGATCGGGCCGTTAACCGCAGCAACAGCTTTGGTTACGCCTTTGCCCAGGAAACGGGATTTGTCGCCATCGCGCAGTTCCAGTGCTTCACGGGAACCAGTAGAAGCACCTGACGGAGCAGCTGCCATACCGACGAAACCACCCTCCAGGTGTACTTCGGCTTCAACAGTCGGGTTACCACGGGAGTCGATGATTTCACGACCGATGATTTTTACGATTTTGGACATTAGGGTTTCCTCAAGTCACTAGTTAAACTAAAACTCCAGACAAACAACGCGTACCCTGGGTACGCGTTGCCGTTCTAACTTTTTTACTTACTTCGCCTGACGTTTCTGGAACTCGCTGGCGGCTTTCACAAAGCCGGCAAACAGCGGGTGACCATCACGTGGAGTAGAAGTAAACTCCGGATGGAACTGACAAGCCACGAACCACGGGTGATTCGGAACTTCGATGATCTCGACCAACTGATCATCCCCGGAACGGCCCGCAACGCGCAGACCTGCATCTTCAATCTGTTTCAACAGCATGTTGTTGACTTCGTAACGGTGACGATGACGCTCAACAATTGTCGGAGCATTGTACAGCTGGCGAACCAGACTATCGTCAACCAACTGGCACTGCTGTGCGCCGAGACGCATGGTGCCACCGAGATCGCTCTTCTCGCTACGAACTTCAACGTTGCCGTTTTCATCGCGCCACTCGGTAATCAGCGCCACAACCGGGTACTTACAGTCTGGCACAAATTCCGTAGAGTTGGCGTTCTCCATGTTGGCAACATGGCGAGCGTAATCAATTAACGCCACCTGCATACCCAGGCAAATGCCCAGATAAGGAATATTGTTCTCACGCGCAAAGCGCGCGGTAGTAATCATGCCTTCTACGCCACGATAGCCGAAACCGCCAGGTACGAGGATCGCGTCCAGACCTTTAAGGATTTCAACACCGCGCGTTTCAACATCTTGTGAATCGATCAGTTTGATGTTGACGCTGACACGATTTTTCAGCCCGCCGTGTTTCAGTGCTTCAATCACGGATTTATAAGCGTCCGGCAGTTCGATGTACTTACCGACCATACCGATGGTGACTTCACTCACCGGATTCGCTTCTTCAAAGATAACCTGTTCCCATTCGGACAGATCCGCTTCCGGGCAGTTCAAGCTGAATCGTTTACAAATATAATCGTCCAGCCCCTGAGATTTCAACAGGCCCGGAATTTTATAGATGGAATCGACGTCTTTCAGAGAAATAACCGCTTTTTCCGGAACATTACAGAACAATGCAATCTTCGCACGTTCGTTTGCCGGTACGGCGCGATCTGAACGACAAATCAGGATGTCAGGCTGGATACCGATAGAGAGCAGCTCTTTTACAGAGTGCTGAGTCGGTTTGGTTTTGACTTCACCAGACGCTGCCATGTACGGCACCAGTGTCAGGTGCATAAACAGAGTATGTTCGCGGCCAATTTCAACAGCCAACTGGCGAATCGCTTCGAGGAACGGCAGGGATTCAATATCACCTACAGTACCGCCGATTTCTACCAGAACCACGTCGTGGCCTTCGCCACCAGCAAGAACGCGTTCTTTGATAGCGTTAGTAATGTGCGGGATAACCTGTACGGTTGCGCCCAGATAGTCGCCACGGCGTTCTTTACGCAGAACGTCAGAGTAGATACGACCCGTGGTAAAGTTGTTACGGCGGCTCATTTTGGTACGAATGAAACGCTCGTAGTGCCCCAAGTCCAGGTCGGTTTCAGCGCCGTCTTCAGTAACGAACACTTCCCCGTGTTGGATTGGGCTCATAGTACCTGGATCGACGTTGATGTACGGATCCAGTTTCATGATGGTCACATTGAGGCCACGGGCTTCAAGAATGGCTGCGAGGGAGGCTGCGGCAATGCCTTTACCCAGAGAGGATACGACCCCGCCGGTCACAAAAATATAGTTCGTTGTCATGCTGAACCTGAGAAGTTAGGTTGAAAAGACGATGGAATAACCAGGACGGGAAAGCAGTATACCCGAACATGACCTGTGCCACAAACTTTCATTATCCCTCCTCTTCGCCAGCGCACTATTGAAATCAGGAGTGAGAAAATAGCCCCTTTGGGGTAAATGTTTTTGACGCAAATCAATCGCTTGTCATTTAAAAAATGACACAAATCGCGCTTGACCGCGTAATTCCCTTAGAGATCAATTTCCTGCCGTTTTACTTGTTGCCAGACTTCTTCCATTGTTTCGAGGTCAACACCTGTCATTTCCAGTCCACGCGCGGCAACAATACGCTCCACTTCGCGAAAACGACGCTCGAATTTTTCGTTGGCTTTTTGCAATGCAATTTCCGCTTTTGTCCCTAAATGGCGAGCCAGATTGACCGTGGCAAACAACAGGTCACCCATTTCCTCCTCCAGTTTAGCCTGGTCGACAACAGCCTGCCGCGCCTCGTACATCACCTCGTCGATCTCTTCATAGACTTTATCGACTACCGGGCCAAGCGTCGTCCAGTCAAAGCCAACGTTGGCGCACCGTTTCTGAATTTTTTGCGCACGCATTAAGGCCGGTAAACTACGAGGAATATCGTCTAGCGCCGAATGCTGCGCTTTCTGCGCGCGTTCTTCGGTTTTGATTTGTTCCCAACGGACGAGCACTTCACTGCTGTTTTCGGCAGAACTGTCAGCAAAAACATGTGGATGTCGACGCTCTAATTTATCGCTGATTGCAGCGCAAATATCATTAAAGTCAAAGCGCCCTTCTTCCTGAGCCATTTGCGCGTAAAACACCACCTGGAACAATAGATCGCCAAGTTCACCGCGCAGATCGTCAAAGTCTTCGCGGGCAATGGCATCCAGCACTTCGTAGGTTTCTTCAAGGGTATAAGGTGCAATAGAGGCGAAAGTCTGCTCTTTATCCCACGGGCAGCCGTTTTCCGGGTCGCGAAGACGCTGCATAATAGTGAGCAAACGGTCGATTTGATTCATTGGAATGTCCTGAAAATTGCGGGTCTGTCAGGTGTAATACCTTCGAGTAAAAGATATCGTTGGATACGGCTGACGCCATATCCAGCTATGTAAGATTAATTCCCGTGCAACCGACGCGCATCGATAACATCCGGCACCTGATTGAGTTTACCCAGCACGCGCCCCAGCACCTGCAAGTTGTAAATTTCAATGGTCATGTCGATGGTCGCCAGTTGCTGTTTGGTATCGCTACGGCTGGCAACGCCAAGCACGTTCACCTTCTCGTTGGCGAGAATGGTCGTGATATCACGTAACAACCCGCTACGATCATTCGCCAGAACGCGAACCACCAGCGAATACCCGGCGGAGTAGCTCTCGCCCCATACAGCGTCAACAATGCGTTCCGGCGCATGGGAGCGCAGTTCCGCCAGTTGTTCACAATCGGCGCGGTGTACTGAAATACCACGTCCCTGGGTAATGAAGCCGACAATCTCATCACCAGGAATCGGCTGGCAGCAGCGCGCGATATGGTGCATCAGGTTGCCGACACCTTCGACTACCACGCGACCGTTATCTTTACTGCGGTTTTGCGGTGTGTAGCTTTTTTGCTGAAGCTGCTTCAGCGCGGCGGCGTCCTGCTCTTCGGCACTCGGCTTATTAAATTGCGATTGCAGGAAGTTGACCATCTGATTGAGACGGATATCCCCGCCACCAATCGCCGCCAACAACTCGTCGACATCATTGAAGTTGTAACGCGGCAGCAGATGTTTTTCTGCTTCTTTCAGGCTGATCCCCAGATGTTCCAGCTCGTCGTCAAGGATTTGCCGTCCTGCCAGAATGTTTTTGTCACGATCCTGTTTACGGAACCAGGCGTGAATTTTCGAACGCCCACGGCTGGTTGTGACGTAACCGAGGTTTGGGTTTAACCAGTCACGGCTGGGGTTCGGCTGTTTCTGGGTGATAATTTCGATCTGGTCGCCCATCTGCAACTGGTAGGTGAACGGTACGATGCGCCCGCCAATTTTTGCCCCGATGCAGCGGTGCCCGACATCACTGTGGATGTGGTACGCGAAGTCCAGCGGCGTTGATCCCGCAGGTAAATCAACCACATCACCTTTCGGCGTAAAGACGTACACCCGGTCGTCAAAGACCTGGCTGCGTACTTCATCGAGCATTTCGCCGGAATCAGCCATCTCTTCCTGCCACGCAATCAGTTTACGCAGCCAGGCAATCCGGTCTTCATGTCCCGAACGCGCGCCGCCAGCAGCCGCGCCCTCTTTATATTTCCAGTGCGCAGCAACACCCAGTTCTGCATCTTCATGCATCTGTTTGGTGCGGATTTGGATCTCAACGGTTTTACCGCCCGGCCCCAGCACCACGGTATGAATAGACTGGTAGCCGTTTGGTTTCGGGTTAGCGACGTAATCGTCGAACTCATCCGGCAGGTGGCGATAGTGAGTGTGCACTATCCCCAGTGCAGCATAGCAGTCCTGTAAACGCTCGGCGACGATACGTACTGCACGGACATCAAACAGCTCGTCAAAGGCAAGGTTCTTTTTCTGCATTTTGCGCCAGATGCTGTAGATGTGTTTCGGGCGACCATAGACTTCAGCTTTAACGCCTTCAGCTTTCATCTCAGCGCGCAGATGCCCGACAAACTCTTCAATGTAGTGTTCGCGGTCGAGACGGCGCTCATGCAGCAGTTTTGCAATGCGTTTGTATTCGGTCGGGTGGAGATAACGGAAGCAGTAATCTTCCAGTTCCCATTTCAGTTGCCCGATCCCGAGACGGTTCGCCAGCGGCGCATAGATATTGGTGCACTCTTTTGCTGCCAGTACGCGTTCATCTTCCGGCGCGTCTTTCACTTCGCGCAGATGAGCAATACGCTCAGCCAGTTTGATGACCACACAGCGGAAATCATCGACCATCGCCAATAACATCCGGCGAACGTTATCGACCTGTTCAGAGGAAACAGAATCGGTGTGCGTCGCTTTCAGCTGGCGGATCGCCGCCATATCTCGCACGCCGTGAATAAGGTTGACGACCGACTTACCGACGCTCTCACGCAGCACATCTTCGCTGACTACGTTGGCATCCGCCAGAGGGAACAGCAGCGCCGCCCGCAGCGTGTCAATGTCCATACTTAATGTCGAGAGGATCTCCACCATCTCAACACCACGCCACAATAGCAGACTGGCATCCGGATGCCCCTGCGTCTGCTGCAGACAATACGCCCAGGTTTCGGCTAAGCACTCACACGACTTCTGGCTGGTAATACCCAGACTTGCGATCCATTTTTGCGGATCAAATTCACCAGCCTTATTGATATGTGCACTTCTTACCGCAACCATCGTCCTCTCCTTTAGGGACCAGACCTGCCGAAATCAGCAAATCGTAACTATTTTACGCGCGAGAAAAGTACCATCGATTCCAGATGCCCCGTGTGTGGGAACATATCCAGCATCGCCAGTCGCGCAATGGTATATCCTGCTTTTAATAACGCTTCGCTATCCCGAGCCAGCGTTGCAGGGTTACAGGATACATAAACTATACGAATGGGTTCCAGTTTTATAATTTGTTGCATAACACCTGCGGCACCTGCTCGCGCTGGGTCCAGCAACACTTTATCGAAGCCGCTTTTCGCCCACGGCTGCTTTGTGACATCTTCTTCAAGATTTTCGTGATAAAACGTCACATTTTGTAAGCCATTAAGACGCGCATTCTGCTGGCCTTTTTCCACCAGTGCCGGAACACCTTCTACACCCACTACGTTTGCCGCACGAGTGGCTAACGGCAGCGTAAAATTGCCCATGCCGCAGAACAGATCCAGCACGCGCTCGTCAGGTTGCACATCCAGCCACTCCAGCGCGCGCGCCACCATTTTCTGGTTCACGCCCGCGTTGACCTGAATAAAATCACGCGGGCTAAAAGTTAAGCGCAACCCGTTTGAGTCATACCAGGGCATCTCACCAGAGACCGTTTCGAGTATCTCACTATCGGGGGCGAGATACAGATCCAGGCCTTCAGAATGCGAAAAGCATTCCAGTTTTTCGCGATCTGCCGAACTTAGCGGTGCGGTATGGCGCAAAATCATCAGCGTGCCGCTGGTTGCCTGCACCAGTTCAACATGCCCAAGGTGGCGCATTCCCTGTAAGCTCGTCAGACATGCTCTGACTTTGGGCAGCAATGCTTCAAGTTGGGGCACTAAAACAGGGCATTGTTTAACATCAACAATGTCACTGGAACCCGCTTTGCGAAATCCCATCTGGAGTTGTTGTGTTTTCGGCTGAAAGTTCAGACTTAAACGCGCACGGCGCCGATAGCCCCAAGGGACGTCGGCGATCACTTCAGAGACGTCGTGTTTCATTAACCGGGCGAGCGCCGCACTTTTGCTGCGCTGCTGTAAATCCACGCTGGCGTGTTGTTGCTGACAGCCACCGCATACGCCAAAATGAGGGCAGCGTGGCGTTTCGCGTTCCGGGCTGTCGCTTAACCGCCTTACGACTTTAGCGCGGGCATACTGTTTTTTATCTTCAGTAACAGTCACTTCCGCGTTTTCCTGCGGCAATAGCCCGGGGATAAATAACGTTTTGCCATTATGTCGCGCCACGCCCTGACCAAAAGAGTCGAGGTCGTTGACTGAAACGGTTATGATCTGACGCGTCGTCGTGCGTCGTTTTGCAGAGTAGAATTGCGCCATTGGCGAGACTTTCTCAATTTAACAGTGTGACCTTAATTGTCCCATAACGGAACTCCATGACCAACTACAGCCTGCGCGCACGCATGATGATTCTGATCCTGGCACCGACCGTCCTTATTGGTTTATTGCTGAGTATCTTTTTCGTCGTACACCGCTATAACGACTTGCAGCGTCAACTGGAAGATGCCGGTGCCAGCATTATTGAGCCACTTGCCGTTTCTACTGAATATGGCATGAGCCTGCAAAATCGCGAATCTATCGGTCAGTTAATAAGCGTACTGCATCGTCGCCATTCCGATATTGTGCGCGCGATTTCGGTTTATGATGAAAATAACCGACTTTTTGTCACCTCCAATTTTCATCTTGATCCTTCATCAATGCAGCTCGGCAGCAACGTGCCGTTTCCTCGCCAGCTCACTGTTACACGTGACGGCGATATTATGATCCTGCGCACACCGATTATTTCCGAGAGTTATTCTCCCGACGAATCGCCCAGTAGCGATGCCAAAAATAGCCAGAATATGCTGGGATATATTGCGCTTGAGCTGGATCTTAAATCGGTTCGCTTGCAGCAATATAAAGAGATCTTTATTTCCAGTGTGATGATGCTGTTTTGTATCGGTATTGCGCTTATTTTTGGCTGGCGCTTAATGCGCGATGTAACCGGCCCGATTCGTAACATGGTGAATACCGTCGACCGCATCCGTCGTGGGCAACTCGACAGCCGGGTGGAAGGATTTATGCTCGGCGAACTGGATATGCTGAAAAACGGTATCAACTCGATGGCAATGTCGCTGGCAGCTTATCACGAAGAGATGCAGCACAATATCGACCAGGCGACCTCCGATCTGCGGGAAACGCTGGAGCAGATGGAAATTCAGAACGTTGAGTTGGATCTGGCGAAAAAGCGCGCCCAGGAAGCGGCGCGTATTAAGTCCGAGTTTCTGGCAAATATGTCACACGAGCTGCGTACACCGCTGAATGGCGTTATTGGCTTTACCCGCCTGACGCTGAAAACAGAATTAACGCCAACGCAACGCGATCACCTGAATACCATTGAACGTTCGGCAAATAATTTGCTGGCAATTATTAATGATGTTCTCGACTTCTCGAAACTGGAAGCAGGTAAGCTGATTCTGGAAAGTATTCCATTCCCACTACGCAGCACGCTGGATGAAGTCGTTACTCTGCTGGCACATTCTTCTCACGATAAAGGGTTGGAACTGACGCTCAATATTAAAAGCGACGTGCCTGATAACGTGATCGGCGACCCACTGCGATTACAGCAAATCATCACTAACCTGGTGGGGAATGCAATTAAATTCACCGAGAATGGCAACATTGATATTCTGGTAGAAAAACGTGCGCTGAGTAATACCAAAGTGCAGATTGAAGTGCAGATTCGGGATACCGGCATTGGTATTCCTGAACGCGATCAATCGCGCTTATTCCAGGCCTTCAGACAGGCTGATGCCAGTATTTCCCGCCGTCATGGTGGCACCGGGTTGGGGCTGGTGATTACACAAAAACTGGTTAATGAAATGGGCGGCGATATTTCGTTCCATAGCCAGCCAAATCGCGGTTCAACTTTCTGGTTCCACATTAATCTCGATCTGAACCCGAACATTATTATCGAAGGGCCATCCACACAGTGCCTCGCCGGTAAGCGCCTGGCCTATGTCGAACCAAACTCCGCAGCAGCGCAATGCACGCTGGATATTTTAAGTGAAACGCCGCTGGAAGTGGTTTATAGCCCAACCTTCTCCGCGCTGCCTCCCGCGCATTACGACATGATGTTGTTAGGGATTGCGGTGACCTTCCGCGAGCCGCTGACGATGCAACATGAGCGGTTGGCGCAAGCGGTGTTGATGACCGATTTCCTGATGCTGGCGCTTCCTTGTCATGCACAGGTCAATGCCGAAAAACTCAAGCAAGATGGTATCGGCGCGTGTCTGCTGAAACCCTTAACACCTACGCGCCTGTTGCCTGCCCTGACGGAATTTTGTCATCAAAAACAAAATACACTTTTGCCTGTTACCGATGAAAGTAAGCTGGCAATGACAGTCATGGCGGTTGATGATAACCCCGCGAACCTGAAACTTATCGGCGCGTTACTGGAAGATATGGTGCAACATGTGGAGCTTTGCGATAGCGGGCATCAGGCGGTTGAACGCGCGAAACAGATGCCGTTCGATTTGATCTTAATGGATATTCAAATGCCGGACATGGACGGCATTCGGGCGTGCGAACTCATCCACCAGCTCCCACATCAGCAGCAAACGCCGGTTATCGCGGTAACGGCACATGCGATGGCCGGGCAAAAAGAGAAACTGCTTGGCGCGGGAATGAGCGATTATCTGGCGAAACCGATTGAGGAAGAGCGATTGCATAATTTGCTGTTGCGCTACAAGCCTGGCAGCGGTATTTCCTCTCGCGTCGTAACGCCAGAAGTGAACGAAATTGTGGTGAACCAGAATGCGACTCTCGACTGGCAACTGGCACTGCGCCAGGCCGCAGGAAAAACCGATCTGGCGCGCGATATGCTGCAAATGTTGCTCGATTTCCTGCCAGAAGTTCGCAACAAAGTTGAGGAACAACTGGTTGGAGAAAACCCGGAAGGTCTGGTTGATTTGATTCATAAACTACATGGCAGTTGTGGCTATAGTGGCGTACCACGTATGAAAAATCTCTGCCAGCTCATCGAACAACAGCTACGCAGCGGTACTAAAGAAGAAGATCTGGAGCCGGAGCTACTGGAACTGTTAGACGAGATGGATAATGTGGCGCGCGAAGCCAGCAAAATTCTCGGATAATTAATATTTTATCGAGTAAAAACCGGCTTCTTATGAAGCCGGTTTTTGATTGATGGCAAAGTGCCTGTGTTTATGCCGGATGCGGCATGAATGCCTTACCCGGCCTACAAAACCATTCAAATTCAATGAATTAAAAAATAATGTAGGCCTGATAAGCGCAGTGCATCAGGCAATTTTTGCGTTTGACATCAGTCTCAAACCGGCTCCAGATAGAGCCGGTTTTGGTTTTCTGTCTTAACGCACCATGCAAGGACGCTTGTTATCGAACGTCCAGCCTGGGATCAGGTACTGCATTCCCATCGCATCGTCACGCGCGCCAAGCCCATGTTTCTGATACAACTCGTGGGCTTTCATCACCTGATCCATATCGATTTCTACACCCAACCCCGGTTTTTCCGGCACTTGAACCAAACCACCTTTGATCTCAAACGGTTCTTTGGTCAGGCGCTGATTACCTTCCTGCCAGATCCAGTGTGTATCAATCGCAGTGATTTTACCCGGTGCGGCGGCTGCAACATGGGTAAACATCGCAAGGGAAATATCGAAGTGGTTGTTGGAGTGTGAACCCCAGGTCAGGCCAAATTCATGGCACATCTGCGCCACTCGCACTGAACCTTGCATCGTCCAGAAATGCGGGTCTGCCAGCGGGATATCGACTGATTGCAGGGAGAGCGTATGGCCCATCTGCCGCCAGTCGGTGGCGATCATGTTGGTTGCGGTTGGCAGGCCAGTTGCGCGACGGAACTCCGCCATCACTTCACGCCCGGAGAAACCTTGCTCCGCACCGCACGGATCTTCTGCATAAGCCAGCGAACCTTTCAGGTATTTACCAATTTTAATCGCTTCGTTCAGCGACCAGGCACCGTTAGGATCGAGGGTAATGCGCGCCTGCGGGAAGCGTTTCGCCAGTGCCACGATAGATTCGGCTTCTTCTTCCCCGGCCAGTACACCGCCCTTCAGTTTGAAATCATTAAAGCCATATTTTTCATATGCTGCCTCCGCCAGGCGCACTATCGCATCCGGCGTCATCGCTTCTTCGTGACGCAGGCGATACCAGTCGCATGAGTCATCCGGCTGGCTTTGATACGGCAGCGGTGTAGCGTTGCGATTACCCACAAAGAACAGATAGCCCAGCATTTCGACTTCGCTACGCTGTTGACCATCGCCCAGCAGCGACGCCACATTAACCCCCAGATGCTGCCCCAGCAGATCCAGCATTGCCGCTTCAATTCCAGTCACCACATGAATCGTGGTACGCAAATCAAATGTCTGTAAGCCCCGCCCGCCAGCATCACGATCGGCAAACGTGTTACGCACCAGCGTCAGAACGTTTTTGTACTCGCCGAGGGTTTTACTCACCACCAGCGGAATCGCATCTTCCAGTGTTTTACGGATTTTCTCACCGCCGGGAATTTCCCCTACGCCGGTGTGACCGGAGTTATCTTTGATGATCACAATATTACGCGTGAAGAACGGCGCGTGTGCGCCACTCAGGTTCATCAGCATACTGTCGTGACCCGCAACCGGAATTACCTGCATTTCAGTAACAACGGGCGTCGTAAATTGAGAACTCATGTTTATGTCCTTATTCAGAATCAATGACGGCCGAAAACGGGACGTTTACGGTCAGAAATTCAGGAGCCGGGATGTTTGAAATCGGGGTTATCATCTTATTTTCCCGCGACAGGTTTCAGCTCAATACGCTTGATATCACCCACCAGCACCAGATAACTCAGTACCGCGATTAAGGCATGAATCCCAACGTAAATCAGCGCCCCATTAAAGGAGCCCGTCGTGCCAACGATATAACCAATTGCGATAGGTGTGACGATGCCAGAAATGTTACCGAACATGTTGAACAGGCCACCGGAAAGACCGCTGATCTCTTTTGGCGCGGTATCTGCCATTACAGCCCAACCCAGCGCCCCGATGCCCTTACCGAAGAAGGCCAGCGCCATAAAGCCGATGATCATCCACTCAACGTTGACGTAGTTACAGAACACCATCACCATCGACAGCAACATGCCCATCACGATCGGCGTTTTACGCGCAATGTTCAGCGACCCCGTGCGACGCATCAGCCAGTCGGAAATAATCCCACCCAGCACACCGCCGATAAAACCGCAAACCGCCGGAACAGACGCAACAAACCCCGCTTTCAGAATCGACATCCCGCGCGCCTGCACCAGATAAACCGGAAACCAGGTGATAAAGAAGTAAGTCATAGCGTTGATACAATACTGACCAATATAAACGCCGATCATCATCCGCGAACCTAGCAACTGTTTGATTTGCCCCCACTTCACGCTGAACGGCACTTTAATTTTGGTGTTTTGCTGATCCATATTGATAAGCGCACCGCCCGCAGCAATGTAGTCCAGCTCTTTCTGATTTACGCCCGGATGTTGATTTGGCTCGTGGATGACTTTCAACCAGATAAAACTGATGACAATGCCCAGACCGCCCATGAAGAAGAAAACGTGTGACCAGCCCACTTCATGAGTCAGCCAGCCCATAATCGGCGCGAATATAACCGTCGCAAAGTATTGTGCGGAGTTAAAAATCGACACTGCCGTTCCTCTTTCCTGCGCCGGAAACCAGGCCGCTACAATACGACTGTTACCGGGGAAAGATGGCGCTTCAGCAAGCCCGACCAGGAAGCGCAGCGTAAACAGGGCAACGATAATGCCAAATCCACTAAAGATATCGACAAAGCCTTGCAGCAAGGTAAACATCGACCAGATAAAGATCGACCAGAAGTAGACGCGTTTTGAACCAAAGCGATCCAGCAACCAGCCGCCAGGGATCTGCCCTATTACATAAGCCCATGAGAAAGCAGAGAACACATAGCCCATTCCCACTGGATCAAGGCCGATATCTTTGGCCATTTCCGAACCGGCGATAGAGAGCGTAGCGCGGTCGCCGTAGTTGAAGGATGTGACGATAAACAACATCACCACTATCCAGTAACGAGCATTAGTGCGTTTTTCCACACTACTCGCAGCCTGACTTAAAGAACTCATTGTTGCACTCCTGAAAATTCGCGTTAGCCACGCTCACTCTGGACTGCAATACCGCCAGGAAATCAGAGGTGACGTAGGGTGTTTTTTGCCGTTTTTATAGGTCGTTCGCCGAATGCGGCGCGTGTTTATATCTGGCATCAGCAGTATAAAAAGCGCGCCATAGCGGCTCACCGTGCAACAACACAACATTAATGCGTTCAATGAGGCTCGATTTTGGCATTAGCCCTGGACGGTGGAATCAACTTCACGGAAATGAAAACAAGAACAAGAAAGGAAGGGTTATAACGGAGAAATAAAGAAGAGTATGAAATGGATCGCTTGACTCCAGGCAAACGCCAGTAAAAAACCGTCACATTTGCGAGTTTTTACTGGCATTTGCCTGAAAGGATTCGATTCAGTTTGCTTAAAACGGCAATTTGTCAGGACAACAGCGTGCCCCACTGTTCGACCCACGGGTTTGATTCCGTTTCAGGTTCCGGGTGCTCACTGGCGTCAATCAGCAGCATTTCCCCTATCCGCTGCGCACTCTGTTCCTGCAACAACGCATCGAACTGTTTGCCGCCATTGCAGAAATTCACATAACTACTGTCGCCGAGCGCAATCACGCCATAACGCAGATTCGGCTGAAAACCGAGACTATCTTTGATTCCCTGAAAGAGCGGCACAATGCTGTCAGGAAGGTCGCCTTGCCCGGTCGTGGACGTAACCACCAGCACGAACTTGTCCTGATAAGGCAGCCAGTCGCTTAATTCTGGATCTTCAAACACCGTTGCTTTGTGACCCTGCGCGGTCAAAATTGCTTCCGCCTCTTCCGCCACTAACAGCGAGTTTCCGTACATGGTGCCCACAAAAATACCAATTTCCGCCATACCGTTTTCTCCCTGGATTAGGAACTTATCTCACCATCCTGACCTGATGGCGCACTGAACTCAACCCTTTCATTTTCAGGAAGCAGACCACGCCAGCCAAATTGTGATAACGCCTGCATCCAGGTGTCGTCCAGCCCCGCGTGAATAGTCAGCGGTTCGCCAGTGAACGGATGCGTCAATGACAACTGACTGGCATGTAGCATTAACCGTTGGAGGCCAAAATGTTCAGCACCGCTGCGATTCTGGCGTAAATCGCCATGTTTGCTGTCGCCAATAATTGGATGACGCAAATGGGCAAGATGGCGGCGGAGCTGGTGTTTGCGTCCGGTTTTCGGCTCCAGTTCCACCAGGCCGTAGCGCGTGGTCGGGTAACGTCCGGTTGCGACTGGCATTTCCACCGTCGCCAGACCGCGATAATGCGTTACCGCTGGCTGCGGGCCTTTATCTTCTCGGGCAAATTTATCGGCGATTTTGTCCAGTTCTTCCACCAGTGGATAATCCAGCTCCGCTTCTTCCATTAGCCAGCCACGAACTATCGCATGGTAACGTTTCTGGATTTGATGCTGTTCAAACTGTTGTGCCAGCAGCCGTCCTGCTTCGCTGGACAGTCCCATCAGCAATACGCCGGAAGTTGGTCTGTCCAGGCGATGCGCGGTAAATACGTGCTGACCAATCTGGTCACGCACGGTTTGCATGACCACCACTTTCTCGTCGCGATCCAGCCAGCTACGGTGGACCAGCCAGCCGGACGGTTTATTTACCGCAACCAGCCATTCATCCTGGTAGAGTATTTCCAGCATCAGTTTGCATCATCCGCAAAAAGAGCATCCAGCTTTTCCAGTTCCGCCAGAATAAGCGTGCGTTGCGGGTGGTCAGTCGCCAGCGCCATTTCATAGTACGGCGCCACGGCAAATGCCCCCGGTAATGGCTGGTTGTTATCTAATAAATCGTGCATCCGTGGGATAAGTACCCACTGCAACCACTCCAGTGGCTCCATGGTGTCCATAAAGAACGGTTGGGTACTGTTGAATTGATGCGGCTGGGGCTCATCGTTTCGCCAGTGCTGATGTTCACGCAGTAACGCTTCAAGCACCTGCAACTGGAGACGAACGCGGTCATGAGTGGTCATAAAGCAACCTCAATAAGAAAAAACTGCCGCGAAGGATAGCAGGAATAAAAAAAGGGAGCACTGTATTCACAGTGCTCCCGGTTCGTTTCGCAGCAATCCAGCTACTTTTGTTGCTCCCTGCTCATCCTTGACAACTTTTCCTCTGGTCTTGCGACCAATCGTTCATCCTGAACTATCGCTTCCTGCTCACACCACCCCGATGTGATACTTCATCCTGAAGTGTCCCTGGCCTTCCTGACCCACCGAATCATCCTGACCGGTTCTCATTCTCCATCCTGGAGGTGTCCTTTAACGCGTCCTGCGTTATCCTCTTCGCTTCATCCAGAAGCCTTTCCCTGAAACACCGTCCTGGCGTGTCCTTCAGAAGTGTCATCATCCTAATGTTCACTTCATTGTCTGACTCCCTGTCGACGAAGATAGAATCGTCTTTTTCGCTGAGTCTTACAAGGAGCTTACAGACAATGCCTTAAGGATAATTTCATATGAAAGTTAAGAATTAACAAGTAATAGATTGATTTTAAATGGAAATATCGATTCTTATCTTTTTAAGTATTCGCTTATTTCCTGGCGATCTCCTACAGGGTCTGTAAGAGATCTCTCACAACCAGACGGGGTATTTGGATTACAGAAGGGGCTTAAGTTGGTTAAGGAATTCCGCAAGATTTGAGGCTAAATGCGTCCGTTTACGCGTTCCCAGCGTCTCTTTGCACACTTCACCAGAGAGATTACACACCGAGATAACCTCTAACTCTTCTTCCAGCGTCGCGATAAATAGCGTGGGCGGCAGTTTTAGCCGTTTCTGAGTCACCAGATGACCAATCAGATTTTCCTGCACCCGACGGAAGTCGTCTTCGCTCCAGGTTTGCAGTAATGTCAGTGAGATATCACCAAACCGGGCATACATGTCCCCGGCAAACTGAGTCGTATAAAAGGTATGAATCGTGGGTTGTATCACAATATCAAAAGCCCGTTCAACCGCGTTTACATTTTGTTCACCGGTAAACGGCTGGGGTTGCCAGTATACGGCGTCATCGGTGGTTGAAATAATGCATGGTGAAGGCACACCATACAGCTCCTCACTTAACGGCCAGCTTTTATGCTGCTCATGCCACGCATCGCAGTAGCGCGCAGTAAAATCTCTTAAGGCTTGTGCGGTCAAATCGTCCACTAATTTCTCTCTTCACTTAAACCAGATACACTTGTTGTTTAGTTTATCTGGTTTATGACGGTGAAACATGTCTTCTTATGCAAACCATCAGGCACTTGCGGGCCTGACTCTCGGGAAATCAACCGATTACCGGGATACCTATGACGCCAGTCTGCTGCAAGGCGTTCCGCGTAGTTTGAATCGCGATCCATTGGGTCTGAAAGCGGATAAGCTGCCTTTTCACGGTGCTGATATCTGGACGCTGTATGAACTCTCCTGGCTGAATGCAAAAGGTTTGCCGCAGGTCGCTGTCGGTCATGTTGAACTTGATTACACCAGCGTAAATCTGATTGAGTCGAAGAGTTTTAAGCTCTATCTCAACAGCTTTAACCAGACGCGTTTTAATCACTGGGACGAGGTGCGTCAGACGCTGGAACGAGACTTAAGCACCTGCGCCCAGGGTAAAGTTAGCGTGGCGTTATATCGTCTTGATGAACTGGAAGGCCAGCCGATGGGTCATTTCAATGGCACCTGCATTGATGACCAGGATATCGCTATCGATAACTATGAATTTACCACTGACTATCTTGAGAATGCCGCCAGCGGTGAAAAAGTGGTGGAAGAGACGCTGGTTAGCCACCTGCTGAAGTCAAACTGCCTGATCACCCATCAGCCAGATTGGGGTTCGATCCAAATTCAGTACCGTGGACGCAAAATTGATCGGGAAAAACTGCTGCGTTATCTGGTTTCTTTCCGTCATCACAACGAGTTCCATGAGCAATGCGTAGAGCGTATTTTCAATGACCTGCTGCGCTTCTGCCTGCCAGAGAAATTAAGCGTCTATGCGCGTTATACCCGTCGTGGCGGCCTGGACATTAACCCGTGGCGTAGCAATAGCGACTTTGTCCCATCGACGACCCGACTGGTACGACAATAAATTTTTTCTCATTTTTGCGTACTGGATTCACGCATAGAGTTGTGAAAGGCCATCAGGCAGGGCTATTGTAATCAAAGGGAATGACGATATTCGTCCCATAAGGAGTTTTTCTTGATTACACATATTAGCCCGCTTGGCTCCATGGATATGTTGTCGCAGCTGGAAGTGGATATGCTTAAACGCACCGCCAGCAGCGACCTCTATCAACTGTTTCGCAACTGTTCACTTGCTGTTCTGAACTCCGGTAGTTTGACCGATAACAGCAAAGAATTGCTGTCTCGTTTTGAAAATTTTGACATTAACGTGCTGCGCCGTGAACGTGGCGTTAAGTTAGAACTGATCAACCCCCCGGAAGAAGCTTTTGTCGATGGGCGCATTATTCGCGCCTTGCAGGCCAACTTGTTCGCTGTTCTGCGCGACATTCTCTTCGTCTATGGGCAAATCCATAACACCGTTCGTTTTCCAAACCTGAATCTCGACAATTCCGTCCACATTACTAATCTGGTCTTTTCTATATTGCGTAATGCTCGCGCACTGCATGTCGGCGAAGCGCCAAATATGGTTGTGTGCTGGGGCGGTCACTCAATCAACGAAAACGAGTATTTGTATGCCCGTCGCGTCGGAAATCAGCTGGGTCTGCGTGAGTTAAATATCTGCACCGGTTGCGGCCCGGGTGCGATGGAAGCACCGATGAAAGGCGCGGCAGTGGGTCACGCTCAGCAGCGTTACAAAGACAGCCGTTTTATTGGTATGACAGAGCCGTCAATTATCGCCGCTGAACCGCCTAACCCGCTGGTCAACGAATTGATAATCATGCCGGATATCGAAAAACGTCTGGAAGCGTTTGTGCGTATCGCTCACGGCATCATTATCTTCCCAGGCGGTGTGGGTACGGCAGAAGAGTTGCTCTATTTGCTGGGAATTTTGATGAATCCGGCAAATAAAGATCAGGTTTTACCGCTGATCCTCACCGGTCCGAAAGAGAGCGCCGATTACTTCCGCGTACTGGACGAGTTTGTCGTGCATACGCTGGGAGAAAACGCCCGCCGCCATTACCGCATCATTATTGATGACGCTGCTGAAGTCGCTCGTCAGATGAAAAAATCGATGCCGCTGGTGAAAGAAAATCGCCGCGACACCGGTGACGCTTACAGCTTTAACTGGTCAATGCGCATTGCGCCAGATCTGCAAATGCCGTTTGAGCCGTCTCACGAGAACATGGCTAATCTGAAACTGTACCCGGATCAGCCTGTAGAAGTTTTGGCCGCTGACCTGCGTCGTGCGTTCTCCGGTATTGTGGCGGGCAACGTGAAAGAGGTCGGTATTCGTGCCATTGAAGAGTTTGGTCCTTACAAAATCAACGGCGATAAAGAGATAATGCGTCGTATGGACGACCTGCTCCAGGGTTTTGTCGCCCAGCACCGTATGAAGTTGCCTGGCTCCGCCTACATCCCTTGCTACGAAATCTGCACATAATCGCCCTTCCCCCGGTAACGTTTGTTGCCGGGTTTTCTCTTTTTTGGTCACTCACTCACCAATCCATTTCATTTGTTATCTGAATGTTTCAACGCATCAGAGGGCAATTAATATCACCAATATTAATATGTCATACAATTTATATTGCAACGCAAACGTTTACCTGCTTTCATAAACCGCATTTTATTACTGTGAAAAAGAAATTCTTATCATGATTAACTAAAAGTATTGATTTTTTCAGTTCAACCTACATATATTGCGCGCCCCGGAAGAAACCAGATATCGTTTAGTGGGAAAATATTGCCCTTAAATTCTCTTTTACTTTTGATTTACAGAGTAAAGAGTTGGGATTATCTATCTTCTAAGTAGATTATTGTATTTGAGATCAAGATCACTGATAGATGCATAACTTGTGTGTATCTTTCCGCCCTCAAATTATTACGGCGGAAAATGATTAAGCCATCGCCGATAGACAGATTTCATTTTTACGGCCAGGCACCTTCCCGGGCTGAACTGGCTAAAAGCTGAATTATTTGCATTCCTCCAGGAGAAATAGATGGAAACGACTCAAACCAGCACGATTGCGTCGAAAGACTCTCGCAGTGCCTGGCGCAAGACAGACACCATGTGGATGCTGGGCCTGTACGGCACGGCAATCGGCGCGGGTGTACTGTTCCTGCCAATCAACGCCGGTGTTGGCGGTATGATCCCGCTGATCATCATGGCCATCCTTGCGTTCCCGATGACGTTTTTTGCTCACCGTGGTCTGACTCGCTTCGTACTGTCTGGTAAAAACCCAGGCGAAGATATCACCGAGGTAGTAGAAGAACACTTTGGTATTGGCGCAGGTAAACTGATTACTCTGCTGTACTTCTTCGCTATCTACCCGATCCTGCTGGTTTATAGCGTGGCAATCACCAACACGGTTGAAAGCTTCATGTCTCACCAGCTGGGTATGACGCCGCCGCCGCGTGCGATTCTGTCGCTGATCCTGATCGTAGGTATGATGACCATCGTTCGCTTCGGTGAGCAGATGATCGTTAAGGCGATGAGTATTCTGGTATTCCCGTTTGTTGGCGTACTGATGCTGCTGGCTCTGTACCTGATCCCGCAGTGGAATGGCGCAGCTCTGGAAACGCTGTCGCTGGATACTGCATCAGCAACCGGAAACGGTCTGTGGATGACCCTGTGGCTGGCAATCCCGGTAATGGTGTTCTCGTTCAACCACTCTCCGATCATCTCTTCTTTCGCCGTTGCGAAGCGTGAAGAGTACGGCGATATGGCAGAACAGAAATGCTCGAAGATCCTGGCATTCGCTCACATCATGATGGTGCTGACCGTAATGTTCTTCGTCTTCAGCTGCGTACTGAGCCTGACTCCGGCAGACCTGGCTGCAGCAAAAGAGCAGAACATCTCGATTCTGTCTTACCTGGCTAACCACTTTAACGCGCCGATCATCGCGTGGATGGCTCCGATTATCGCGATTATCGCTATCACCAAATCCTTCCTCGGTCACTACCTGGGTGCGCGTGAAGGCTTCAACGGTATGGTGATTAAATCTCTGCGTGGTAAAGGTAAGTCTATCGAAATCAACAAGCTGAACCGTATCACTGCGCTGTTCATGCTGGTAACGACCTGGATTGTTGCTACGCTGAACCCGAGCATCCTGGGGATGATTGAAACCCTGGGCGGCCCAATCATCGCGATGATCCTGTTCCTGATGCCGATGTACGCAATCCAGAAAGTACCGGCAATGCGTAAGTACAGCGGTCACATCAGCAACGTATTCGTTGTCGTGATGGGTCTGATTGCTATCTCCGCAATTTTCTACTCTCTGTTCAGCTAAATCCTTTCGCGCCGCTTTCGGGCGGCGCTTCCTCCGTTTTAACCCGATGAATTTCCTATGATTAGCGTATTCGATATTTTCAAAATCGGCATTGGCCCTTCCAGTTCCCATACCGTTGGACCAATGAAAGCGGGTAAACAATTTACCGACGATCTGATTGCCCGTAACTTGCTAAAAGACGTGACCCGTGTGGTGGTTGATGTCTACGGCTCGCTCTCTCTGACCGGTAAAGGCCACCACACGGATATCGCCATTATTATGGGCCTGGCGGGTAACCTGCCCGATACCGTGGATATCGATTCCATCCCTGGTTTTATTCAGGATGTGAATACTCACGGTCGCCTGATGCTGGCAAACGGTCAGCACGAAGTCGAGTTCCCGGTTGATGAATGCATGAACTTCCATGCCGACAACCTTTCTCTGCATGAAAACGGTATGCGCATCACCGCGCTGGCGGGCGATAAAGTCGTTTACAGCCAGACTTACTACTCCATCGGCGGTGGCTTTATCGTTGATGAAGAACATTTTGGTCAGCAGGATAGCGCACCGGTTGAAGTTCCTTATCCGTACAGCTCAGCAGCCGATCTGCAAAAGCATTGTCAGGAAACCGGGCTGTCACTCTCTGGCCTGATGATGAAAAACGAACTGGCGCTGCACAGCAAAGAAGAGCTGGAACAGCACCTGGCGAACGTCTGGGACGTGATGCGCGGCGGTATTGAGCGCGGTATTTCCACCGAAGGCGTGCTGCCAGGCAAACTGCGCGTTCCACGCCGTGCGGCGGCGCTGCGCCGGATGCTGGTCAGCCAGGACAAAAACACCACTGACCCGATGGCGGTTGTTGACTGGATCAACATGTTCGCGCTGGCAGTGAACGAAGAGAACGCTGCTGGTGGTCGCGTGGTGACTGCACCGACTAACGGCGCGTGCGGGATTATCCCGGCAGTGCTGGCGTACTACGACAAGTTTATCCGTGAAGTGAACGCTAACTCACTGGCTCGTTACCTGCTGGTAGCAAGCGCCATTGGTTCTCTTTATAAGATGAACGCCTCGATTTCTGGTGCCGAAGTCGGCTGCCAGGGCGAAGTTGGCGTTGCGTGCTCTATGGCAGCGGCGGGTCTGGCAGAACTGTTAGGCGCAAGCCCGGCACAGGTATGTATCGCGGCAGAAATCGCAATGGAACATAACCTCGGCCTGACGTGTGACCCAGTAGCCGGACAAGTACAGGTGCCGTGCATCGAGCGTAACGCCATTGCGGCAGTGAAAGCGGTGAACGCCGCGCGTATGGCGCTGCGCCGTACCAGCGAGCCGCGCGTCTGCCTCGACAAAGTTATCGAAACCATGTACGAAACAGGTAAAGATATGAACGCCAAATACCGCGAAACCTCTCGTGGTGGCCTGGCGATGAAGATTGTTGCCTGCGATTAATCGCTCTCCAGAGGCCTCGTTTTGCGAGGCCTCTTCCTGTTTTCTCATCCAGCCGTAGCCTCTTCCGATATCGAATGTTACCCTTATCGCCTGATCTTTAAGGGGGTTATCGTGGCTGTTCATTTGCTTATTGTCGATGCACTGAATCTTATTCGTCGCATTCATGCTGTTCAGGGGTCGCCCTGTGTCGAAACCTGCCAGCACGCGCTCGATCAGCTCATTATGCACAGCCAGCCAACCCATGCCGTCGCCGTTTTTGATGATGAAAACCGCAGTAGCGGCTGGCGTCATCAACGCTTACCTGATTACAAAGCCGGTCGTCCGCCAATGCCCGAAGAGTTGCACAACGAAATGCCTGCGTTACGCGCCGCCTTTGAACAACGTGGCGTCCCGTGCTGGTCAGCCAGCGGCAACGAAGCCGATGACTTAGCCGCCACGCTGGCGGTCAAAGTGACTCAAGCCGGGCATCAGGCAACTATTGTTTCGACAGATAAAGGCTACTGTCAGTTACTTTCACCTACATTACGTATTCGTGATTACTTCCAGAAACGTTGGCTGGATGCGCCGTTTATCGATAAAGAATTTGGCGTTCAACCGCAGCAGTTACCCGATTATTGGGGGCTGGCGGGGATCAGCAGTTCAAAGGTGCCGGGTGTTGCGGGGATCGGGCCAAAAAGCGCCACGCAGTTACTCGTCGAGTTTCAGAGTCTGGAAGGGATATATGAAAATATTGACGCGGTTGCCGAAAAGTGGCGCAAGAAACTGGAAACCCATAAAGAGATGGCGTTTCTGTGCCGCGATATTGCCCGCTTACAAACCGATTTACATATCGACGGCAATTTACAGCAATTGCGGTTGGTACGGTAACAGCGTGCCGAATACTACCGATTAACAACTCATTGAATTAAATGCACCTGTAGGCCGGATAAGACGCGGCTAGCGTCGCATCCGGCATCAACACATCTGCGTAATTACCACGCTGTATGGTAAAGCTCTACAATATCCTCAAGCGTTGCTTCACGCGGGTTGCCACTGGTACAAACATCGGATGCCAGACCGGAGTCAATGCCCCTGCCAACTCACTTACCGTTCGTCGCGACGACCACCCACCGCAGCCCAGATACGACGGACATGCACCGTCACTTCTTCACGATCGTGATACAACTGACGCGCCTGAATCTGAGCATTTATGCCATGTTCATCAAGCTGTGCCTGAATGTACGCCAGATTGTGTGACACTTCTTCGTAGCGTTTTTTCATCGGTAGCTTAAGGTTGAAGATAGTTTCACGACACCAGCCATTAACCAACCACTGTGCCATCAGTGCTGCGACTTTCGCCGGTTTCTCCACCATGTCACACACCATCCATGAGATGTTGCTACGTGTTGGACGGAATTTGAAACCATCTTCCCGCAGCCACGTCACCTGCCCGGTATCCATCAGACTTTGCGCCATCGGGCCGTTATCGACGGAGTATACCCACATGTTGCGCTTCACCAGTTGGTAGGTCCAGCCGCCTGGACAAGCGCCCAAATCTACCGCCCACATTCCATTTGCCAGGCGTTCATCCCACTCATCCGCAGGAATAAACACATGAAATGCCTCTTCCAGTTTGAGCGTGGAACGGCTTGGCGCATCTGCCGGAAACTTCAGGCGTGGAATCCCCATATAGAACGGCGAATTATTATTGCTGTAGGAGTAGCCGGTATAGCAGCAACCTGGTGCAATAAAGAATACATGCACAACCGGACGCTTCGGCGTTTCATAGTTCACCAGCACGCCCGCCTCGCGCAAGGCAGCCCGTAGCGGCACGGTGAATTTACGGCAGAATTTCAGCAGCTCTTTGCTTTCGTTGGTATCGGCAACTTCAACGCGCAACTCTCCGCCCTTCTCTACCACGCCCTGCAACATACCAACAATGGGCGTAATACGATCTTCTGGCGGCAAATGCTGGAGGAGTTCCCCCACCACAAACCACTGGCGGGCAAAAATTAATGAACTGAACGGCAGTTCGCGGATTAACTTATCGCCATCATCCGGTTGATAACATTCATAAATGACATAACCCGCATTGTCTTTAACGCGGGCAAAACCGAAGATTTCCCGCTGACCGGCTTTATCGGTAATTTCTGCAGCACACTCTTTTTCAAAGCCAGGACGGCACAACAATACAACCTTATTCATGATTTACGCCCTTGCGCTTCAAACGGATAGCACCGACTAACATTAACGCCCAGCCTGCAAGGAAGCTCACGCCGCCGACCGGAGTGACAAACGCCCATAAACGCAGATGAGACAGCGCCAGGCAATAAAGGCTACCGCTGAACAGCACCGTACCTAACGCGAGGAAAACGCTACTCCAGTAAAACCAGATACTGATGCGACGCTGCATTGCCACTGCCAGACCTAAAATCGCCAGCGTATGGAACGCCTGGTATTCGAGGCCGGTCTGGATCCAGCCCATCTCAACGGCTCCCATGGTTTTACTTAACACATGCGCGCCAAAAGCGCCCAGAGCCACAAAAATGAAGCCGCTAATGGCGGCGAAAATCAGCATAAAACGGCTGGTCATGGTCGTACCCTACGTAAATTATTGTTCATAACGAAAGCGGAATTTTTCTTGTTCAGCAGCGGCTTTCGCCAGGATCCATTGGCGAAAGGCGGCTATTTTACCCAGTTCTGCCTGGCTGTCATGACATACCAGATAAAAAGCATTTTTACTGACCAGAACATCATTAAACGGGCAGACAAGGCGTCCGGCCTCGATTTCAGATTGCGCCATCACATTATTTGCCAATGCGACTCCCTGCCCGTGGATAGCCGCTTGCAGCACCATGGCGCTGTGACTGAAGATTGGCCCTTGTTGAACGTTGATATGGTTTAACCCCAACTGGCGGGTATATGTCTGCCAGTCACGCCGGGACGCATCGTGTAATAACGTATGTTTAGCCAGATCTTCTGGCGTCTTCAAGGGTTTTTCGCCGGTTAGCAGTAGCGGAGAACACACCGGCAACAGATATTCGGCATAAAGTTTTTCCACCCGCAGTCCCGGCCAGTTGCCACGACCATAAAATATCGCTACATCAACATCATCCGCCAGTTTATCTTCCTGGCGATCGACCGCCTGGATTCGAACGTCGATTCCCGGATAAGCTGAATTAAAGCTGGAAAGTCGCGGCACCAGCCAGTGGATGGCAAAACTGGGGAGTAAACTGACCGTCAACGCCCCCTTGGCGCTACGAGCCTGGAGTTTACGCGTCGCTTCGGTTAATTGCGAAAATATCTCTTTGATATCGAGGAAATAGCTTTGCCCTTCCTCGGTCAGCAGGAGTGAACGATTACGGCGACGGAACAGTTTCAGCCCCAAAAAATCCTCAAGTGACTTGATTTGATGACTTACTGCGGCCTGGGTCACAAAAAGCTCTTCTGCTGCGCGCGTGAAGCTTAAATGGCGTGCGGCGGCATCAAAAACTCGTAAGGCATTTAGCGGTGGTAATCGTTTTGACATGGCTTTTAAACTTTGATGTTAAATGAATTTAACAATTAGATCACACTATGTAACCTATTAGTTTTTTTTATCTGAGCCATTATAAATTGTCCGTTGAGCTTCTACCAGCAAATACCTATAGTGGCGGCACTTCCTGAGCCGGAACGAAAAGTTTTATCGGAATGCGTGTTCTGGTGAACTTTTGGCTTACGGTTGTGATGTTGTGTTGTTGTGTTTGCAATTGGTCTGCGATTCAGACCATGGTAGCTAAGCTACCTTTTTTCACTTCCTGTACATTTACCCTGTCTGTCCATAGTGATTAATGTAGCACCGCCTAATTGCGGTGCTTTTTTTTACCTTGCGATCGCAAGTTACTGATCCAGTTCGACCATCTCTTTCACGTCGGTACGGTTGATCTGCTGTTTGTTGCCATTAGCGTCTTTATACGAAATCATACCGGTTTCATTATCAGTCTGTGGTTTACCGTCAGAGACGATAGTACGTCCGTCATTGGTGTGCATCACATAGTTCGAACCGGAACAGGCGCTCAGGGCAAAAGTCAGCATACAGGCAGAAATAATTGCGGCAGTCTTTTTCATCATCTTCTCCTTAAAGCGATTAATAAATCTTAATAGTATTGATTAACAGGCTAAAATTAACGCCTAACACTATTCAGCATATGTTACTGACGCGGCTTCGCCAGGATATCCAGATAATTCCGATGGTTAGCACTCTCCTTGTATCAAAGTGAATTTTGCGTCACGATCGGTGAATCAAGCCGAGGAGTACCATGAACGTTTTTAATCCCGCGCAGTTCCGCGCGCAGTTTCCCGCATTACAGGATGCGGGCGTCTATCTCGACAGTGCCGCAACCGCGCTCAAACCCGAAGCCGTGGTTGAGGCTACCCGACAGTTCTATAGCCTTAGCGCCGGAAACGTCCATCGCAGCCAGTTTGCCGAAGCCCAACGTCTGACCGCGCGTTATGAGGCTGCGCGGGAGAAAGTAGCGCAATTACTCAATGCACCAGATGACAAAACTATTGTCTGGACGCGCGGCACCACCGAATCCATCAACATGGTGGCGCAATGCTATGCGCGTCCGCGTCTGCAACCGGGCGATGAAATTATTGTCAGCGTGGCAGAGCACCACGCCAACCTCGTCCCCTGGCTGATGGTCGCCCAACAAACCGGAGCCAAAGTGGTGAAGTTGCCGCTTAATGCGCAGCGTCTGCCAGATATTGATTTGTTACCGGAGCTGATTACTCCCCGTAGCCGGATTCTGGCGTTGGGCCAGATGTCGAACGTCACTGGCGGTTGCCCGGATCTGGCGCGAGCGATTACCTTTGCCCATTCAGCCGGGATGGTGGTGATGGTTGATGGTGCTCAGGGCGCGGTGCATTTCCCTGCAGATGTTCAGCAACTGGATATCGATTTCTACGCTTTTTCAGGTCATAAACTTTACGGCCCGACGGGTATCGGCGTGCTGTATGGCAAACCAGAGCTGCTGGAAGCAATGTCGCCCTGGCTCGGCGGCGGCAAAATGATTCACGAAGTCAGTTTTGACGGCTTCACCACACAATCTGCCCCGTGGAAACTGGAAGCCGGAACGCCCAACGTCGCAGGCGTCATAGGGTTAAGTGCGGCGCTGGAATGGCTGGCAGATTATGATATCAACCAGGCAGAAAGCTGGAGTCGTAGCCTGGCGACGCTTGCAGAAGATGCGCTGGCAAAACGTCCAGGCTTTCGTTCATTCCGCTGCCAGGATTCCAGCCTGCTGGCCTTTGATTTCGCGGGTGTTCATCACAGCGATATGGTAACGCTGCTGGCAGAGTACGGAATTGCCCTGCGCGCCGGGCAGCATTGCGCTCAGCCGCTACTGGCAGAATTAGGCGTAACCGGCACACTGCGCGCCTCTTTTGCGCCATATAATACAAAGAGTGATGTAGATGCGCTGGTGAACGCCGTTGACCGCGCGCTGGAATTATTGGTGGATTAATGACAAACCCGCAATTCGCCGGACATCCGTTCGGCACAACCGTTACCGCAGAGACGTTACGCGATACTTTCGCACCGTTGACGCAGTGGGAAGATAAATATCGCCAGTTGATCATGCTGGGGAAACAGCTTCCTGCTTTACCTGATGAATTAAAAGCACAGGCCAAAGAGATTGCCGGATGCGAAAACCGCGTCTGGCTGGGGTATACCGTGGCTGAAAACGGCAAGATGCATTTCTTTGGCGACAGCGAAGGACGCATTGTGCGCGGTCTGCTGGCGGTGTTGTTGACCGCCGTGGAGGGCAAAACCGCCGCCGAGTTACAAACGCTGTCGCCGCTGGCATTGTTTGATGAGCTGGGATTGCGTGCGCAGCTTAGCGCCTCACGCAGTCAGGGGCTGAATGCATTAAGCGAGGCGATTATCGCAGCGGCGAAACAGGTTTAAGCACAGATCCAGGTCGGATAAGACGCTCGTGTCGCATCCGACATAATTGTTTATCCCTGGCGCGCCGCTTTCGCCATCATCTTCTTCAGCGCATGAGAAACCGCAACAAAACCAAAGGTGGCGGTCACCATCGTTGCCGCACCAAATCCTGATGCGCAATCCATTCGCTTTGGCCCTTCCGCCGTGGCTTTCATCGCACAGACCGTACCGTCTGACTGCGGGTATACCAGTGCTTCGGTAGAGAACACACAATCCACACCGAGCTTACCTTTACTGTTTTTCACCACACCGAAATCGCTTTTCAGGCGCTCACGCAGCTTCGCCGCCAGCGGATCCTGAATGGTCTTCGCCAGATCGGTAACCTGAATCTGCGTCGGATCAATCTGCCCGCCTGCACCACCAGTCGTTACCAGTGGGATTTTATTGCGACGGCAATATGCGATTAGTGCCGCTTTGGGTCGCACACTGTCAATGGCATCAATAACGTATGAATAACCGGCATTCATATATTGCGCTACGTTATCCGGCGTCACGAAATCGTCCACCACTGTCACCCGACACTCCGGGTTAATCTGGCGAATACGCTCCGCCATCACTTCCGCTTTTGCCAGCCCGACGTTATCACGCAGCGCGTGAATTTGCCGATTGGTATTGGTGACACACACGTCATCCATATCAATAAGCGTTATTGCACCAATCCCTGTGCGCGCCAGAGCTTCCGCCGCCCAGGAACCGACACCACCGATGCCGACCACACAGATATGTGCATCGGCAAATAGTTGCAAGGCTTTCTCACCATACAGACGCGCAGTGCCGCCAAAACGCTGACGCCAGGCATCACTAATTACCACAGACATAGCACCTCAGAATTAAAAAGGGTGAGGTTATCCCTCACCCTGTCTTATCCGTAAAAACGGTGTACAGAATAACACATCAGCCGCTAAAGACGTTACCTGCGCCCGGTGCCGTTTTCAGCACCCAGACACGCCCATAGTGGTTGTACCAACCTGCGCGGTGTCCGGCTTCCGGTCCGATCCCTTGATAGATATCGAAATGTTGGCCTTTGATTGCGCCGCCGACATCCAGCGCCACCATCAGACGCAGTTCATACTGACCGTTAAATTTACCGTTATTATCCAGCAGCGGTACTTCTGCCAGCAAGGTAGTACCTGGCGGGATGAGCGAACGATCGGAGGCAACAGAAGCACGACCAACCAGCGGCACAGCACTTGCACCTTTCACCGGCGCAAAAGATTGCGGCTTAAAGAAGACGAAAGACGGGTTCTGTTCCAGCAGTTCGCGAACTTCGGCTTCACTGTGCGTTTCCCCCCAGTGACGAATCGCCTGCATCGACATATCTTCTTTTTTCACTTCGCCACGATCGATCAGCACCTTACCAATACTGCGATAGGCATGACCGTTCTTTCCGGCATAGCTGAAGAAGTTAAGCGGACTGCCGTCGCCAAAGTCGATATACCCGCTACCCTGTACATCCATAATGAAGTTATCCATCAGGGAGTTGCTGTAAGCGAGGATATATTTATCGCTCAGTGCCCCCGCATAGATCTCCGCACGAGACGGCAGACGACCGCGTTTTGGTGGCATACGGTAAATAGGATACTGGAACTCGCCCTGGCGGGTATGGCGCGCCTGAATTACCGGCGTGTAATAGCCCGTAAACTGCACGTTGCCATAGTTGTCCGCGCCTTCCATCTGCCAGGCATCAATACCGAACTGGCGCATATTGCGGGTATCACCGCCTGCACGCAGCCACTCTTGCACCGCGTTATAAACATTACTCTGGTTACCATAAAGACGCGGTGACGAATTACGAATATGGTTAATTTGCTCGGCAAAATCACCGGCGTTAATTGGCGCGCCAACGGCATCTGGCTGATTCACCAGAGAGAAAGGCTGGGTAAATTTCCCGTCTTTATATTGCTGTCCGCGATCGGTTGGTTTGGAGGAGCAGGCGGCAAGCATCGCCACAACAGCGCCCATAAGAAGGTACTTTACCCAACGTCCTTTCATTGTTCTCTTCTTCAGGTTAAAAAAATAAGGCACAACGAAGATAACAAACCGTCGCGTTTAATGAAATGAGCAGACTCTCCCTGACGCAAATTTTGCACAAAAAATAGGCTATAGTGTTTTGTTTTTGTTCAAAATCATGCCAAATCCGTGATCCGGGTAAAAAAAAGGTTGCATGAAAACGCGAGCGGAGTATAGTGCGCATCCACGGACGCGGGGTGGAGCAGCCTGGTAGCTCGTCGGGCTCATAACCCGAAGGTCGTCGGTTCAAATCCGGCCCCCGCAACCAATACTTAGAATACTGATAAACCGCAACGTGTTTCACGGATTGCGGTTTTTTTGTATCTAAAATCTTCGTTCGCTAAACTCACTGCACGTTTTTTATCTCCCTCCCCGCAAAGAAATCAATTATCGACTGGGCAACGTGTATCCCGGTTTGCTGGTATGACTCAACGGTGGCGGCTGCAATATGCGGCGTTGTAATGATATTTTTGGTATGCAGCAATGGGCTAAATTGCGCCAGCGGTTCAGAGCTAAAAACATCCAGCGCCGCAAAAACATTTCGTTCTTCAATCACCTGAAGTAAAGCCCCCTCATCCAGCAACTTTCCTCTTGCGGCATTGATGATCAGAGCGCCATTGCGCATCATCGACAAATATTTATGGCTGATGAAGTTCTCCAGGTCAGGAGAAAAAGGCAAAAGAACAATGATGACATGCGACAGCATGAAGATATCTTCAATTGATACGAACTGAACTCCGGTTTTACCTGCAACCTGATAATCGGGTTGTTTGTCAAAAGCTAAAAGCTCAACATCAAAACCAGACAACCTTTTCGCCAGGGTTTTACCTATATTGCCGTAGCCAAGCAGGCCAATCCGTTTACCTTGTAACTCGCAGCCATGCGACTCTCCCCAGTAACCATTTTGCATCGCATGATAGCTGCCTGGGATATTTCTCATGCTCGCGAAGATAAGACCAATGATAAATTCCGCAACCGCATTTGAATTAATCCCAACCGTATTATTGACCACAATCCCTGATTGTCGTGCCGCGTGAAGATCAACATTATCAATCCCTGTCCCAAATCTCGATATTATTTTCACACCAGGCAGTAGTGATAGCGTGTCCGCCTGATAACAATCTTTTCCGGCAATGGCCGCACAAATAGATTCTCGTAATGCAGTGGATTCTGATTTAAGCAGATGCTCCACATTATTCTTAATAATAAGGTTAAAATTATTCTCTCTTAGCAACTTGCTGGCGGAAACACAGCGCGCTGAAAAGCTGGGAACGGTGACCAGAACGTTTTTCATAGCTGACACTCACTTCAATGAACGCCACCCCAAAAGATGGCGTGACCGGTTACTGTTTTTATATTCTGAAACTATGAGTTTGCTTTAATACCGAGCGCACCTCCTGGATGATATAAGCCGAAATCAGCACGAGTAAATTTTTTCAATTCGGAGAGAGCAAGCGCCACCGCATCACCCACAACCAGAACGACTGTAGATGAACATGACGGCGCTAAACCTAAATTATCCGCCTCGCTTTTGACGGGAATTTCAACGGATAAATCACAACTTATCGCAAGCGATGAACGATGACTGCGAGTAAAGGAGACCAAATAATTACCCATTTTTTTTAGGCTGGGCAACGTTGCCAGAATTTCTGCCGTCTCACCGCTGTTTGAAATAAGAATAACAATATCGTTTTTCGCCACCATACCAAGATCGCCGTGTACCGCTTCCGTACCGTGAACAAAAAACGAGGGAGTTCCGGTGCTGGCAAATGTTGCTGCGAGTTTTCTGGCAATAATGCCGGACTTCCCTACGCCAATAAAAACAACTTTACCCTGACAAGATTGTAATATTTTAATTAAAGCAGCAACTTCCGAAAGGGGAGAATCGATAATCTCTTCAACTACTTTATGTTCGTTGCGCATAAAATGTTTAATAAGATAGATAAGATCAGTGTTGTTCATGTTCTTTTTCCTGATTAATATTTCTGATTACACCTGCAATGCGCGTAAGCCCCATATATAACTTTTCTCGACTGCAAGCCAAATTCAAACGAAGATAGCCCTCCCCTTCGGTTCCATAGACATGCCCCGCCATAATACCTACTTTACCTTCATAAATTAATCGGCTGTAAAATTTATCAAAGGGATAACCAATGGCAGAGCAATTAATCCACGAAAAATAGCAACCATCAGCCGGCTTCACGATTAACCCCGGAATATTTTCGTTTATATACCACTGGGTAAATTGAATATTTGAAGCAAGATGCTCCTTTAATGACGTTAACCATTCCTCACATTCGTTATAGGCAACAATAGTCGCAATTACATTCAGTACTGATGGGGAGTTTACAAAATCGCGATACCTCGATATCGTTCTGAATTGGTGATTGAAATTTTCATCAGGTGAAATCATATACGAACCCGTTAGCGCAGGAACGTTAAATGTTTTCGATATTGAATTAAACGCCACCACCTTTTCATTTATTATTTTAAGCGCAGACGTGAAGCAACGATTAAATACAAAATCACTATGGATTTCATCTGAACACAACCAAACATCGTGTCTTGCACAGCTTGCAGCGATTTTATGCAGACAATCTTCAGGCCAGACGGTTCCTGTCGGGTTATGAGGATTGCATAATAACACCATCTTCGCTTTTTTAATTTTTAGATCAAAATCTTGCCAGTCGATAACGTAATCTCCCTCGTTATCTTTACTCAAAGAAGTTTCCAGCGTATTTCGCCCACTATTTTTAATAACATCAAAAAATGCGTTATAGACAGGTGTAAAAATGAGAATGTTATCGCCACTCGATGTCAGTAACTCTATTGCTTTAGCAATGGAATACATCACACTTGGGCTATAGGTTATCCATTCTGGTTTAATATCTGTTTTATACTGTTTATAATACCAATTAACTATCGCATTCAGATATTCATCATGTTGCCAACGGCTGTACCCTAAAATCGGGTGTTCCAGGCGTTTTTTTAATGCTCTGGTGATAGCTTCTGGTATCGGAAGATCCATATCTGAAATAGAGAATGGCAATACATCTTTTACACCAAATCTGTCCTCACAAAAGTCCCACTGGGTACAATATGTTCCTTTACGGGAAATTGTGGTATTAAAAATATCCATTAGCGTATCCCCATGTAATTATCCATATCCCGACGCAGGGCGATGACTTTAGTGCCGATAATGACTTGTAGGGTATTTTGATCAAGTTTAACAACCGCAATCCCTCCGGCTCTTTTTATCGCAACCTCATCAATTAATCCCATATCTGCGATAGTTAAACGTAAACGAGTTACACAATTATCCAGAGATTTAATATTCTCTCTACCGCCAAGTGCCTGAACCATCTGCGCCGCTGCCTGCAACTCTGATTTATCATGAGTTGGGATATCCGCTATAGCAGTATCTTCGTGGGCGTTTATCGCGATGGGGCTGGACTCTTCACGTCCTACGGTCATCAGGTTAAATTTAAGAATGGTCCAACGGAACACAAAGTAATAAATAAAGAAATAGGCCACTTCTACACAAACCGCTATCGGCCAGCCCGTTCTTGTGCCACGTAAGACACCAAAGCTAATAAACTGAATCAGATCGCCAGTAAACCCCATCTTCACGCCCATATATGGCAGAACCATGTTAGCGAATCCATTCATAAAAGCATGGAAGACAAACAGCAACGGACTGACAAACAAGAAGAGAAATTCAATCGGTTCGCTAACGCCACCAATAATGACCGTCAGCACACCGGAAATAAGCAATGCTTTGATAGCCTTTCTGTTCTGAGCATGAGCGGTGCGATACATCGCCAGTGCGGCACCAGCCAGACCATACTGGATCATCAGTTTGCCCTGTTCCATTTTCCCCGCCAAATCCAGCGGAATAACAGTATTCTCTTTGACGTACGCCATAAACATATTCAGAGTGCCGTAATATTCTTCACCACCAATTACTGCCGAACCGCCGATTGGGGTAAATCGGAAAACTGATGTCACCAGATGGTTTAGGCCAAAAGGTATCGTCACGCGTTCAGCAACTGCATAGAAGAAATAACCGACAGGACCGGAAGTTGAAATCCAGTGACCAATGAGCATGAAAAGATTGAAAAATGGCGGCCAGATAAAAGGAATAATCAGGCCAAACCCACTCATCACAATTAGTGTAATGATAGGCACCAGGCGCGGACCACTATAAAAACCTAATGACTCAGGAATGCGTAAGTTAACGATCTTTTTATACATGCTGGCGACTAATAAACCTGAAACAATCCCTCCCAGCACACTGGTATTATAGGACTGGATCCCCAAAATGATAGTTTGTCCATGTGTCGACATTTGGTCAGCTGCGACCAATAAATCGTGTTGTTTAAGGTAAAAATTTGTTCCCAAATGCATCGCCATAAAACCAATTAAGCCAGAAAATGCACCATAGGCTTTATCATCTTTCTCTTTTAATAATCCTAAGGGAATCGCTATCGCAAATAGTACAGGTAAATTAACAAAAGCAAACAAACCAAGGCTAACAATGAAATCAAGTATGGTTTTAATTATTGGAATAGCCAGAAATGGAATTAACTTTGCCATATCATCACTGGCTAAACCACTTCCTAGTCCTAGCATCATGCCACATACACTTAGCAGAGCGATGGGATACATAAATGCTTTTCCCAGGCTCTGAAAAAAACTCCAGGCTTTCTTTTGTTTCATGCTGGTTATCTCATAAAAATATTATATGTAGTTAGTCCATTAATACTTTGGTGCGAATAGAGAGATATAGCTTTTCTTCTAAAATCAATTCATATTTAAACGTGCTGTACAGATACCTTTCTATTTCATGAATAGCGCGTTGCAATTGAATGTCTTTTTCAAGAAACTGTTCATAGATATCGCCAATATCTTTCTGTTTTATTTTTTCATTGCATAATACTCGACAAGAAAAATACTTAAGATGCATCATAAATCTTGAATAGTTAAATGAACTCCTGTCCACCCTTCTGTTATAAATCCCCTCAATAATCTCCGTAATTTTTTGAGACAACTCAATAATTCGTACAGATTCATAATCAATTGAGTTTTCATAGTTATTTAAAATATGTAATGCAATAAAACCAATCTCGTCATCCGGAAGCTGAAAGCTAAATTGATCATTGATGATTGTTAATGCATCCCGACTTATCGCATATTCTGCTTTATACAACGCTTTGATTTCCTCAAGGAAAACATTATTAATTTGTATTCCGGAGGCTACTCGGGATATTGCATTCGAAATGTGATCGGCAAGAATGAGCAGTAGCGATGGATTTAGCTTTTTTTCAAGATTGATCTCCGCATATTGCACTATCTTTTCAGCCACAAATACATACTCAATATCCACATGCTCAATCAGTTTGTAGAGTTTATTTTTTTGCTCATTCCTGACATAAAAAATTCGGTTAGCCGGATGTTCGGGTACAGGCATACCATATTTTTTGTTGTAACCGACACCAGGTCCAGAAATGATAACCTCCTGTCCATTCATCGATGCCTGCACACAATTATTGTTCATGACTTTTTCGATGATCATTTCATGGCTCCAAAAAAAAAGGCAAGGCACGTCAGAAGTAATAATTACTTCAAACATTGCCTTGCCTGATTTAACAGTTACAAGATGATTAACTAATGCCTATACCTTACACGGGATTGCCTTTAATAAAAGAGACGCCAGGCTTATTTTTCAAGCTAACTTTCAAATATTCGACAGCAGTCACAAAATCATCGTTTAACATTCATATAAATAATATCCATTCAATTAAATATAAATTAATTGAATGGATAAATTAAAACATCATCCCCTTCTCGCCAGCGTCGCTCCATCGGCAAAATACGCTTTAATTCCCGCAAGAATGGACTCTGCAACTTCCTGCTGGAAAGTCGCCGTTTTCAGTTTGCGCTCTTCCTCAACGTTACTGATAAACGCCGTTTCGACCAGAATGGAGGGAATATCAGGCGCTTTCAGCACGGCAAACCCGGCCTGCTCGACCTGATTTTTATGCAGCTTGTTGATTTTACCAAGTTTATTTAGTACTGCCCTACCAAACTTCAGGCTGTCGGCAATGGTCAGCGACTGCACCATATCAAACATGGTGTGGTCGACATAGCGGTCGCCGCTTTTGCTCACACCACCAATTAAGTCCGAGGCGTTCTGGGTTTGCGCCAGATATTTTGCCGCAGTACTGGTTGCGCCTTTGGTCGAAAGCGCAAACACCGAGGAACCGCTCGGCTGGCGGCTGGTAAAGGCATCTGCATGGATAGAGACAAACAGGTCAGCACGTTGTTTCTGTGCTTTTGCTACGCGCACTTGCAATGGAATGAAGATGTCTTCATTACGCGTCATGTACACCTTCATATTGCCCTCTTTCTCGATCAGAGAGCGCAGACGGCGGGCAATTTGTAATACCACGTCTTTTTCACGCGTTTTGTATTTCCCCACTGCGCCGGAGTCTTCGCCACCGTGGCCAGGGTCAAGCATGATGACAATCGGGCGATCGCGCCCTGCCTTACCTGGCTGCGGACCACTTTGCGCAGGCGGCACCTGTTTTTCGAGATCGCCTTTGTTGTAATCCTCCAGCAGAGCCAGCAGCGGGTCTTGCATATCCTGCGCATTGACCGGATAGAGATCCATCACCAGACGCTCTTTAAATCCGGCAACCGGCGCGAGGGCAAACATCTGTGGTTTTACGTTTTGCTTTAATTCAAAAACCATCCGCACGGTTTGCGGATCAAATTGCCCGACACGAGCTGACTTGATGAACGGGTCGTCAGCACGAATTTGTGCCGCCATCCCCTTGAGCACCGAGTTCAGGTTTACATCTTCAATATCCACCACCACGCGCTCAGGATTACTCAACGCGAACTGCTTATATTTCAGCTGACGATTTGATTCAACCGTCACACGGGTATAGCTGGACGCAGGCCAGACGCGCACCGCCACGACCTGGCTGACCGCAGCCAGGCTGACCTGACTTACGCTCAATAGCCACATGGCACCCGCGCCTTGCAGTAAACGACGACGGCTGATTGCAGTATTGGATCCTGACATGCCTCTCCCGAGCAAAAAATCTAAGCTGTGTAACAAGTAAACGACCAATTTGACCGGAAACTTTAGCGAAAGACGCATAATCTGTCATCTATAAAACGGTAAACATTCTTTTTATATTCACGGCATTACTGATAAAAAAGTTGCTCATGCGTAAAATTTGCACTTGCACACGACAAAAAAACAGAATAAAAATACATTAATTTCGAATAATCATGCAAAGAGGTGTGCCGTGGTGAAGGAACGTAAAACCGAGCTGGTCGAGGGATTCCGCCATTCGGTTCCCTATATCAACACTCATCGGGGAAAAACGTTTGTCATCATGCTCGGCGGCGAAGCCATTGAGCATGAGAATTTCTCCAGTATCGTTAATGATATTGGGCTATTGCACAGCCTCGGCATACGTCTGGTCGTCGTCTATGGCGCGCGTCCACAGATCGACGCGAATCTGGCGGCGCATCATCACGAACCGCTGTACCACAAGAATATACGCGTGACTGACGGCAAAACGCTGGAGCTGGTGAAGCAGGCTGCGGGGACATTGCAACTAGACATCACAGCACGCCTGTCGATGAGCCTCAACAACACACCGTTGCAGGGCGCTCATATCAACGTCGTCAGTGGCAATTTTATTATTGCCCAGCCGCTGGGCGTCGATGACGGCGTGGATTACTGCCATAGCGGGCGTATCCGGCGGATTGACGAAGAAGCGATTCATCGCCAACTGGACAGCGGTGCGATTGTGCTAATGGGGCCGGTGGCGGTTTCGGTCACTGGCGAGAGCTTTAACCTGACCTCGGAAGAGATTGCCACACAACTGGCCATCAAACTGAAAGCCGAGAAGATGATTGGTTTTTGCTCTTCACAGGGCGTCACCAATGACGATGGCGATATTGTCTCCGAACTTTTCCCTAACGAGGCGCAAGCGCGAGTAGAAGCCCAGGAAGAGAAAGGCGATTACAACTCTGGTACGGTGCGCTTTTTGCGTGGCGCGGTGAAAGCCTGTCGCAGCGGTGTTCGTCGCTGTCATTTAATCAGTTATCAGGAAGATGGCGCGCTATTGCAAGAGCTGTTCTCACGTGACGGTATCGGTACGCAGATTGTGATGGAAAGCGCGGAGCAGATCCGTCGCGCAACAATCAACGATATTGGCGGTATTCTGGAGTTGATTCGCCCGCTGGAGCAGCAAGGCATTCTGGTACGTCGTTCTCGCGAACAACTGGAGATGGAAATCGACAAATTCACTATTATTCAGCGCGATAACACAACTATTGCCTGCGCCGCGCTCTATCCGTTCCCGGAAGAGAAAATTGGGGAAATGGCCTGTGTGGCGGTACACCCGGATTACCGTAGTTCATCACGGGGCGAGGTTTTACTGGAACGCATTGCCGCTCAGGCGAAGCAGAGCGGGTTAAGCAAATTGTTTGTGCTGACCACGCGCAGTATTCACTGGTTCCAGGAGCGCGGATTTACCCCGGTGGATATTGACTCACTGCCGGAGAGCAAAAAGCAGATGTACAACTACCAGCGTAAATCAAAGGTGTTGATGGCGGATTTAGGGTAAGCGATGGATATAGCCGGATGCGGCATACGCAATACCTCCAGGCATGATAAGACGCCCATGCGTCGCATCAGGCAATCACGTTTATTCCCGCGAACTAAACAACGCTGCCAGCCCGCTACGCCGCTCGGTGCGCGTGGCGATTGCCGCACTCAATATGCGCTCATCGGCATATAGCGACAAACGGCGACGCGCACGGGTTACCGCAGTGTAAACCAGCTCTCGTGTTACCACCGGTGTACGCTGGCTCGGTAAAATCAACGCCGCATGGTCGAACTCCGATCCCTGCGATTTATGTACCGTCATAGCCCACGTAGTTTCGTGCTCCGGCAGGCGGCTCGGTTGCACTGACTTGATATTGCCATCTGGCATCGCAAACCAGACGCGCGTTCCCTGCCCGCGATCCAGCGCAATCCCGATATCACCATTGAACAACCCAAGCGCGCTGTCATTGCGGGCAATCATTACCGGCCTGCCTTCGTACCAGCGCGAGTGCGGATGACGATGAATTTTGCGCTTCTGTTGCATAAACTGTTCAATTCGCTCATTCAGTCCAGCGACGCCAAATGGCCCTTCCCGCAGGGCGCACAATAGCTGGTATTCATTGAACGCTTGAATGATTAAATCCGGCTCGGCACGTGCTTGTAGCAGATCCAGATAACGTCCGTAACCCGCAAGAGCTTCTTCAAGCATCGCAATATAGTCTTCGCCGTTCTGCAAAAGCCGTTTTTCGATGTCAGTAAAATCCTGCTGAAAAACCGTTTTTACTGCCGTTTTATCACCACGGTTGATCGCCGCAGCTAACTGACCAATGCCAGAATCGCTGCCGAAACGGTAGCTTTTTTGCAGCAGGCAGAGGCTATCGCGCAAAGATGCCGCTTCTGTGCCACTTCCCGCTGGAACGTGACTTCCTGTCAGACGACTTAATTGCCCGGCACGCTCTGCGGTAAACCCTGCGTTGGCATAAGCGCAGATATCGCCCAGCACAGCCCCAGCCTCAACGGAAGCCAGTTGATCGCGATCGCCAAGAAAGATCACTCTGGCATGATCGGGCAAGGCGTCGATCAGTCTCGACATCATAGGCAGATCGATCATTGATGCTTCATCGACCACCAGCACATCAAGATGCAGTGGGTTACCTACATGATGACGTAAACGCTGACTGCCCGGCTGCGCGCCCAGCAAGCGGTGCAAAGTGCTGGCGTCTTCCGGAATGCGTTTCTTTTGTTCATCGGTCAGCGGTAACTGGCGCAAAGCCTTGCCAAGCGATTCGGTTAAGCGCGCAGCAGCTTTCCCCGTTGGCGCGGCCAGTCGGATACGGCAGCGTTCGCCGTCTGCCATCTGAATTAACGCAGCCAACAACTTCGCCACGGTAGTCGTTTTACCTGTGCCAGGGCCGCCGGAAATCACCGAGATCCGCCGCGTCAGCGCCACTGCCGCTGCGACTTTTTGCCAGTTGATCTCATCACCTGGCGGGAAGAGTTTATCCAGCGTTTGCTTTAGCAACGTTTCATCCACCTCAATGGCATGATTCACTTCGTTGAAAAATCGCGCCACTGTGCGCTCATTACACCACATGCGATTCAGGTAAAGGCGATCGCCACAAAGGATCATTGGCGTTGGTTCATCTCCCCGGCTGACCGCTTGTGAAGCTAGCAAGCACTCTTCCCAATTTTGTAGCTCACCGATTTCACTGACACAGGTCGCCAACAGCGGATGTGACGCCTCGTTATTTTCCAGTCGTGAAAGCGGCAAACAGACGTGCCCTTCCCCAGCGTCGTGGCTTAACAGTGCCGCCGCAAGGGTGACGGCGGGATGTTCATCACCCGCCACGGTCAGGGCGAACTGCACATCCAGCGGGCGTAGCTGTTTGTGCTCCACAGCTTCCAGTAATTGCTTTTGCAATTTCATTACGCCTCCTCCAGGCTCATACCGGCAAACATCTCATCCATCAGCGCAATCAACCCGGCATCGGGGCGGGTTGCGTAAATTCCTTGTTGCGGATGTTCTTTATCAACACCACGCAGGAACAGATAGATAACGCCGCCAAAGTGGCGCTCATAGTCGTAATCAGCAATTCGATGGCGCAGATAACGATGCAGCGCCAGGGTATAAAGCTGATATTGCAGATCATAGCGGTGTGCCTGCATCACCGCTGCCATAGCCTGTTGGGTGTAAGCCGAACTGTCTTCACCCAGCCAGTTGGATTTATAGTCGAGCAGGTAATAACGCCCTTCATGGCGAAACACCAGGTCGATAAAGCCTTTTAACATGCCGCGCACCTGCATGAACTCCAGCGGCGGGCAGCCAGCGGATAGCGAGTCAAACTGGCGGATTAGCGCATCAAGCTGGCTGGCAATAAGCGGCTCGCTAATCGGCAGGTAAAACTCCATCTCCACCTGTTTATCGCGGGCGGAAAGCTGACTCAGCGTGACGCCAGTTTCATTGAGCGGCGCCTGAAGAATAGCGGTGATCCACTCGGTCAACACAGGTTCCCACTGCGGTTCAAAGCCGCCAAGTTCCAGTTTTTCTCGCACCCAGTTCGGGTCAACCGGCTGGGTAAAATCCAGATCCTCAAACAAACTGTGCAAGAACGTCCCCGGTGAGGCGCCGCGCGGAAACTGATGCGGTGTTAACGTAGGTTCTTCAACAACACTAACCACGCCTGCGGCGTCAACATCCAGCCGTGGCATCAGATCCTGAGCGATACCGTGACCACGCTGCTGCAAACCAGAATAACTGGTGACGCGCCAGTTATCGCCGGGCAAACGTTGTAGCGTCTTCGCATTCAGTTCTGCTGTAGAAACATCATTAACCTGCCAGGGTTGGTTATCACCCGTTTGTGCCGTTTGCCAGGCGATATCATCATCGCACAGAGCCTCAATACAGGCGCGAAGCCCTGCCGCATCTTGTGGTTCCCCTTTTTGCAGCAAGCGCCCGAGCGCACTTTGATGGACGTCGGTGTCACCTTTTTTATCGCCACGACGGCGCACCAGCGGCGCAACGCCGAGACTGCAATGCCAGACCGAACGCGTCAGCGCCACGTAAAGCAAACGCAGATCTTCCGCCAGACGTTCGGCCTCGGCGAGATCGACGCTTTCTGGCGCAGCGTTAAGATCAAGTACAGCCTCAAACGAATGACGATCGTGATAGAACGCCTGATCCTGGACACGGAAATTGGTGATAAACGGCAACCAGACCAGCGGATATTCCAGTCCTTTCGATTTATGGATCGTGACGATCTGCACCAGATGTTTGTCACTTTCGAGGCGCATTTGCTGGCTGGAAGCGTTACTGTCGGGTTCGAGGATATGTTGCGATAACCAGCGTACCAGCGCATGTTCACTTTCCAGCTGCGTTCCGGCTTCTTGTAGCAGTTCGCTGATATGCAAGATATCGGTAAGACGACGCTCGCCACCTGCCGTGGCCAGCAGGTTTTCTGCAATGTTGCGCGCCGACATCAGCGCCCGCAGCATCGGCATAACGCCGCGTTTGCGCCAGATTTGTCGATACCTATCAAACTCTTCGACGACTGCATCCCACGCATTTTCGTTATCATTCAACGTTTCGATATCCAGGGCGTTCAACCCCATCATCGACGTTGCTAACGCACTGCGCAGAGTGTTCTCACGTTCAGGCGTCATTACAGCCTGCAACAGCCAAAGCATCTCCTGCGCTTCCAGTGTTTCAAAAACACTGTCGCGGTTCGAAAGGTAAACGGAAGGGATTTCCAGCAGCGTTAAAGCATCGCGCACCTGGGCGGCCTCCTGGCGGCTGCGTACCAGCACACTGATGTCCGAGGCGCGAACAGGACGCCCGTCGTCGCCGTTCATCAGCAATGCTTCGCCCCGCTGCCCGGCCTGTAGCCAGTCGCGGATTTGCGCAGCGCATACCTGCGCCATGGTACTTTGATAATCGCCAACACCGCAGCTTTCGCCTTCCATCAGCCACATTTTCATCGCAGGCTGCGTTTCACCTTTAAATACAAAACGCAGCGCCTGATTTTTTCCGGCTGATTTCACTGGAATAAACGGAATTTCGCGGAACATGAAAGCGTCATCAGCCTGGCTGAAAAGTTTGTTCACACTGTTCACCATTCCCGGCGCAGAACGCCAGTTGGTATCTAAGGTGTAGTGAGCGTGAACTTCGCTACGCGCCTTCATGTAGGTGAAGATATCTGCACCACGGAATGCGTAAATGGCCTGTTTCGGGTCACCAATCAGCAATAACGCCGTTTCCGGCTGATGGTGCCAGATACGGCGGAAAATCCGGTACTGCTGGGGGTCGGTATCCTGAAATTCGTCGATCATTGCTACCGGAAAGCGCGTACGGATCGCCGTTGCCAGCGCCTCTCCGCTTTCGCTACGCAGCGCGGAATCCAGCCGACTTAGCATGTCGTCAAAGCCCAGTTCGCCACGGCGACGTTTTTCACGTGCGACTGTTTCACGGATCTCAGCCAATGCGCGGGTGATCACCAGATCGCGGATCGATAATGGTTCGGCAAGCAATTGATCGATCGCTTCAAATAACGGGTGGCGCGGCGTCTCGCCCCCTGCTTTTGTGCGATCTTCTAAGAAACGCTGAGAAAATTTTTCCAGCGACTCAGGCAACTGGTAGCTGTTGGTCTCTTCTTCTGCCCAGGCACTGATCTTGTCTATCCATTTAGCCTGATTGCTACGGTTAAACTTGCGGCGATCAATACCGGAAGATTCGATCAGCGCATCCAGTTCACCTACTGCGTCACGCCACTGCTGTTTTACCACATCAATACGCGCCACAATTTGCGCGTGGCGGGAAGCCAGCGTTTCATCATCGGGCGGCGGTGCTTTGATAACCGGCGCTTCGCCTTGCAGATAACGATTAATATCGCGCAGCAACGCCTGCGGCCCTTTCCAGGTTTCAAAGACTACCTGGGCAATTTCACGCGGTAACGGATAGCAGTGGCGACGCCAGAAATCGGCGCAGGCCTGGTAGCGCAGTAGAGACTCGTCTTCAATCAGCTGCTGCTCAAACAACATGCCGGATTCAAAGGCATTCAGGTTGAGCATTCGCTGGCAAAAACCGTGGATGGTAAAGACTGCTGCTTCATCCATCTGTCGCTCAGCTAACAGCAACCACTGCGCGGCTTGCGCTTTATCGTCGATCTCTTCCAGCAGGCGTGCATACAGCGGATTGTCGGTGGTTTCACGCAGACAGGCGATGCGTAATTCATGAATATTGCTACGGATACGGCCACGCAATTCTGCAGTGGCAGCCTCGGTAAAGGTGACCACCAGCAGTTCTTCAACGGTCAATGGGCGGGGAAAGGCGGAGGAACCGCCTAGTCCAAGTAACAGGCGCAAATAGAGCGCCGCAATCGTAAAGGTTTTGCCTGTGCCGGCAGAGGCTTCAATCAGGCGCTCGCCCTGTAAGGGCAAGCGCAAAGGATCTAGTGTCTCGGCGACATCACTCATTCTTTTCACTCATCAGGGGCATTGTTTGCTGCAACGCGCTGACGTTCTCCCACACTTTCCAGCCTTCAGGATGTACATATTCGGCTTTCCCGTTCTGGCTGCCGGAAATCTGCGACAGGATAGCCATGCCTTGCGGCTCAACCACCGCCTGATGGAAGAAATCGGCCAGTTTTTGCGGCGTCAGCAGTTTTATCTGTGCCACAATTTTATCACGCGAATCGAAGCGCATATTGCCACGATCGAAATCTTTACTTAACTTCGATGCTTCTTCGCCGAGCGTTTGCGGAGCCTGCAGCATCTGGGTAATGACCGCCTGCTGAATTTGCGCGAACTCTTCTGGCTTCATCGCCCGCAATTTTGCCTCTGCGGTTGGGAAAAAGGCTTTGTATCGCTCCCACAGGTATGAAGGCTGTTTATCATTGCTTTGCAGCAAGAAGCCCATGCCCCACTGGCGACCCACACTCATAGGAAACGCGAACACGGCATAACCCAACTGTTCTTCGGTACGCAACTGATTGTAGAACCACGGCTGTACAATCTGCGCCAGCAGAGAACTGTAGGCTGAACTGGTGTATTCATCGTAGCCAGTCGGTACGAAAACCGCTGCCAGGGCAGAGTCGGTACTGTTACCGGCTTTTTCAAAGATGACGGACTGTTTTTTCTCAACCAGCACATCTTTGTTACGACACCACTCTGTGCCATCAGCGCCCAACTGTTTTTGCACATCGCGCGCCAGCGTTGTTGCCTGTGATTCGGTCATGTTGCCGATAACCATAAACTCTGGTCGTGCCCCCGTTTTTAAGGCGTCGCGGTAGGCCAGCACCTCTTTCAGAGTGATGGAGGGCAAAATTTTACGTCGCTCATCTCGCGAGAAGTACGGCACCTGCGAGAGCATCTGCGCGGGCATAATCGCCTGCTCGAACGCTTTGCCCTTTTCTGCGGAATCCATCATCTGGTTATACCAGGACTTCGCCTGCTCAAGCTGATCTTCCGTAGCGGTATAGCTAAAGTAGCCTTCCAGCAGAGCCTGGAACAGCTGCGGCAGGCGCTGGGTGTAACCATTGGCATTAACCATAAGGCCGTTGTTAGCATTGGTGGAAAAACTTATGCCACCAACCGACGCCTGGTTGCTTAACTGATCAAGCGCCAGCCCTGCGAGATAATCATTGAGCGCAAACATCACCTGATTGCGGGCGCTGTCCATGGCTTTCGGATTACGCAAAATCAGGCTGACATCAGCTTTGGGCTCGCTGGCAAAATAACGGCTTGGCGCATACACCACACGCAGATTCGACTCATCAACAATCAGCTCTGGATGGTCGTATTTCTTCTCTGACTTAATCAGCGAGAAATCGTCAGGAATATAGGGGTTAAGCTCCGGCAAGGAGAGCGCAATGTCGGCGGCTTTTTTCTGCCAGTCAGCGAAGGTTTGTTCGCTGATTTTATCGACCTGATACGGCGCATCGACAAAGTAAGCCGTTTTATTGTGCGGCTCTTTCGGACTGATATACCAGATACGCGCGTTCTGCGGCGTCATCATCGCCAGACGTTCTTTTACTGCTTTAGCATCATACCGATCGGCAATATTTACCGCGTCCAGCGTATGCTCAACAGGAACGCGAATCATGGTATCCGCCAGCCATTCGACGTAATCCATATCACGGGTGATTGACGGATAACGGAAGTCGATATCCAGCACATTCGCCAGCTCATCGAAATACTGTTTATCAATCCCTTTTTCGCGTAACAGATTGAGGTAGCTGAAAATGGCCGCCACAACCTGATCGCGATTCGCCAGACCTTTATCGGTTAAGGACGCAGAGATCGCTAATACGCCGCTGTTGCCGTTGACGATAGGATCGGAGTTGGCGCTAATGCCCTCAACTAATCCCTGCTTTTGCAGCCAGTCAGAAAGTGTACCTGGGCTGCGATTACCAATCAGATAGGTAATCAACTCATCCGTTTTACTACGGAACTTCTCCGAGTTGTTATCGATGCGAAACTCGACGCGCAGAACTTTACGCGGCAGTGCCGGGACGTAATGAATGATAATTCCCTTTTGCGCGTCGGTGACTACCGGTACGGTAATTTCCGGTTTCTGGCTCTCTTTGTTAGGCACGCGACCGAAGGTGTCCGCCGCCATTTTTGCCAGTTCCGGCAATGGTTTATTGCTATAGATAACCGCCTTCATCAGATTGGCAGAGTAATATTTCTCATGGAAATCTTTCAGCGCCTGCTGCACAGGATTACCGGGTTTGTCGCTTAAGGTTTCCAGGTTACCGCCAGAAAACTTTGAACCTGGGTGCGCCGGGTTAATGGTTTCTGCGCTGACCTGCGCCATGCGCATCCCGTCACGCGTGCGCGCCATGGTTAATTCTGCGTTCACTGCATTACGTTCACGTTCAGCATATTTCTTGTCGAGCAAGGGTTCAGCGATGGCATCGGCCAGGCGGTCTACTGCACCAGGCAAGGCATCGTTTTCCACTTCCAGATAGAAAGCGGTGCGATATGGTGCCGTACTGGCATTGTGACTGCCGCCGTGCATTTTGAGATATTCAGCGAGGCTATCTGCTTGAGGGTACTTTTTCGACCCCATCAGACTCATATGTTCAAGGTAATGCGCCAGCCCCTGATACGCCTCAGGATCTTCCAGCGACCCAACGGGCACTACCAGCGCCGAAAGCGATTTAACCGCCTGCGGATCAGAAACCAGCAAGACCACCATACCGTTATCCAGACGTATAGCCTGATACTGGCGGTTATCTTTATCACTTTTACGGATGGTTTCCTGAATCGGCTGCCATCCCGTTTCTGCCTGACTTAAGGGTGCCCAAAGGGCAACAAACAACAGTAATGCTTTGAACCAGGTGCTGCGGGGCATTCACGAACCTCATTATCAACTTTATTTTTCAACCAGATTCAATAGCTTAAAGAAAATCATCCGGCAGAATATAATCTTGTGCTGAACGAGCCAGCCAGTGTCTATATAACCATCAGTCCGTGACTGGTGCGCATCATAAAGTAAGCAGATGGATTGCGCGATTTTTATACAGAACTCATGACTGATTAAAACGAAACAGCGGTAACAGGAAACGCTGCGACTGATCAACGATGGCTTTCATTGTCTCTGGCGTTAATTGCCGCCAGAGCCGTTGATACCAGATATCATCACCTTCACCACGCACCATCATGTTGCCTTCGTAAGCCTGAAGGAATTTCGTACGAGCTTTTTGCAACGTGGAATCGTCATCCAGCATGGCATCGTTTTCCGCGTCATAACAGGTTTTTAGCCATGCGCCGCCACTTTCAGGTAACACCAGCAACGGCGTGGACATCCCTTCACGATACCCTTCAATCAGTTGGGAGAGGTAATGTAAAGCCTGTTCGGCTGCAAGCGGCGGGAAACGCCACTCGCCGTCTTTGCGTAGAAAAAGGCGGCTTTCACCGTTACCACCACTGGCACAGTAGACAAGGTGTTCTAACCAAAGTTGCATTCCCTGTGCCACACTGAGCAAAGAGGGACGCCAGCGCAACAGGCCATCCGGCTGAACCTGCGGCAACCACCCAGTTATCTGCACACCGTTGCAGGCGAGATCGATTTCCATACTTTGCCCCGGCTGGCGACAGGCAATGACTCTGTCAGCAAGCTGCTGCATCTCCTGACACTGCGTTTCCCAGAAAATTTCACCAAAAGCGCCGTACGGTAAATCCCCTGCCGCCCGGAAGCGGCGGAACAAGCGTTCTGCATCATCCTGATCCACCAACGCATTTAATAACTGCTGATTAATTTGATAACGGCTAAGCCCTTCAAGAATAAATGGTTCGGTATCGGGAATTTCGCTGTCTTCGGTACGGAAGTGCACCTGTAAACGCATCTGGAAAAACGCTCGCACCGGATGCGCCCAGAATCGTTGTAGTGTTTCCAGCGGCACGGTTTCCGGCAAGGTAAACGGTAAAGGCTGGACAAATTCAGAATGCGCCTTGCCTGCCTGGCTGGCTGCCGGTAGCCATTCACGTGCATAGCTTTGTAACTCGCCAGGCTGGTAGTTTTGCGGATCAAACGGCATCCGGGTATGGAGGCAAGTAAGATGCTCTTTTACCCGTACCTCGCTTTCATCACAGTTAAGCTCTTCATCACCCGGCAGATAATGACTTTGTCCAATGTAGTCGATCAGTTCTTGCACCAGCACCGACGGGAAACGTTCACTGTTATCCTGAATGGAACGCCCGATATAGCTGATATAGAGTTTTTGCTGCGCGGAAATTAACGCTTCCAGGAACAGATAGCGGTCATCATCGCGACGGCTACGATCGCCACGTTTCGGTTTCTGACTCATTAAATCAAAGCCCAATGGCGCAAGCTGGCGCGGATAAACACCATCGTTCATTCCCAGCAGGCAAACCACTTTGAACGGGATTGAACGCATTGGCATCAGCGTACAAATGTTAACCGGACCTGCAAGAAAACGCTGGCTGATACGTTCTTGATCGAGGCGTTGTGCCAGTTCATCACGTAACAGCGACAGCGGCACCGCGTCGCCATACTGCGCACCTAAACCTTCGGCGATAATCGCTTGCCATTGTTGTTCGATAAGCGTCATCGCCGCTTCAGTTTCCGCATCCGGCAGGAAGAAGGCGTTAAGCATATCGCGACAAACCGGCAGCCACTCCTCAAGCGGGCGCTCCTGCGCTAACCCGCGACGCCAGATATTCAGTTGCATTAGCAGTGACGCCAGATGCCCTACCAGTTCCGCAATTAAGCCGCTCGATTCATCATAAGGCAGAACCGATTGCCACTCGCCCTGGGCGCTCTCCATTGCATAGCCCAGCAACATGCGCGTCAGGCCAAATCGCCAGGTGTGTTGCCCGGTGGCGGGGAGTTCCAGCTCGCGAACGTTGTCGTCATCAATCCCCCAGCGAATGCCGGATTCATTAACCCACAGACGTAAATAACGTAGCCCTTCTTCGGTAATATCAAACCGCGCCGCCAGTACCGGCACGTCCAGCAGCGCCAGCACGTCCTCCGACACAAAGCGGCTGTCTGGCAGTGATAACAGGCTGATAAATGCTTCCAGCACCGGATGCGACTGCCGCGCCCGACGGTCGGAAATGGCATAAGGCAGGTAACGATCCGCAGGCGCGCTACCAAATACAGCCTGAATAAACGGACTGTAGCTATCGATGTCGGCCACCATCACGATGATGTCGCGTGGAGTAAGTGTCGGATCTTCTTCCAGCATCGCCAGCAGGCGATCGTGCAAAACTTCCACTTCGCGCTGCGGGCTGTGGCATACGTGGAAGGTGACGCTGTTATCTTGTGGATCAAGCAGACGTTTGTTATCGCTGCGGGAAAACTCTGCCAGATTCACGCCCGCAACGGCACGATTTTCCAGTTCGAGAATGTCGGACTGGATGTTATGCAACAGGCTGTCTGGCGTGACATCAACGAATGCGTCCAGCTCCTGACTGCTCTGGAGATCGGCAAGCAGATAGATGTAGTCGCGCCCCAGCTTTCCCCATGAGGCCAGTAGCGGGTTACCAACATCCTGTTCGCCGTCGCTGTTAAACAACTGTCCGGCGTTTTCGCTATCGCGGAATAGCGGCAATTCGCGATCTTCAAAACTGTGTCGGCGCTGGCGAGTCAGCAGTTTCGCCAGATAAGCCGGATCTTTAATATCGCCCCAGTAATAACGGCAGGGATTGGTAAACAGAAGATGGATTTCAATATGTTTACCCAGCGCCTGTAGCGCCTGTAGATAAACAGGCGGTAACGCGGAAATACCGCATATAAAGACGCGCGAAGGTAACCCCGGCGGGCAGGTCGTCGCGGACTCCAGCGTTTCGATAAAGCGTTGATAGAGATTGGCACGGTGCCAGCGCGGTTGCCCCAGTTCATGGGTATATTCCACCAGCGCCTTCCACAAGGGAGCTTGCCAGGCCTGCGCTTCTCCCAGCCCTTCAACCAGGTGTCCCGCTTCCCACTGTGTCAGCCAGTCCGGTCGATAGACCAGATACTGGTCAAACAGGTCCGCCGCTTTTGAGGAAAGCTGAAACAGCTTGCGCTTGTCGCTATCGTCAGTCAGGTAATGACGCAACAGGGTAAAATCTTCGCGATCCAGCAGTTGCGGCAGCAGAGTCATCAGTTTCCAGCTCATGCTTTGCTTGTTGAAGGCGCTCTCTTTAGGGATCTCCGGCAATACGCGGACGAACATATCCCAGATAAAGCTCGCCGGCAGCGGGAAATCAATGTTTGCCGCAATGCCGAACTTCTGCGACAGCGTCATTTGCAGCCACTGCGCCATACCGGTACTTTGCACCAGAATCATTTCTGGTTCGAAAGGATCGTCCAGCCGTTCGCGTTCGACGATAAACTCCATCAACGCTTCCAGCACGTCCAGACGATTGGAATGGTAGACCCTTAGCATAGCGGCTCCTGACTACTGACGATTCGGGCAATGCAGGCGGGTCATCTCGCCTTCTCTGCCCCCGGGTGAAACTAACGTAACGCTGATGCTGACACATCCCGCCTGCGATGTCTGCATTCGGTTAACCTGCCAGTTGGCAGGTGGCGAAATCGCGCGCAGTTGCGTTTGCTGCCAGCCATGCCGCCAGAGTTGCAGATACTGGTTTCTGCTGGCAAGACTGTTCATTAATGTTCTCTGATACCCCGATAACGCAGTGACAATCATCACCATCAGCACCATCGCCAACATCACTTCCGGCAGGCTAAAGCCTTGTTGATTCTTCAGGGAAGCTGACATAACGCCCCCTCTTTCTGCGGACAAAAATCACTCCAGCCGCGTGACGAAAAAACAATGTTTCCATCGTTCACTTCGCCTGTTCGCCATAATGAAACGCCTTCATAACCGGCAATCAGCAAGGTTTGATTATCTGCCAGTAAACGCAGACAAACCCGGGCACCGGTTGCAGCGTACTGTGAGCACTGAACTGCGGGCTGTGTCTGCCAGGAGTGCATTTTGCCCCATTCCAGCGCCGACTGTACGATAGTCTGGCGGCGCAATGACTGGCTTTCCATAGTCACCCGAGAGGCAAAACTGCGATCCTGTTGGCTCATTCCCTGTAGCAGCAAGCTGCCCAAAACCAGCAACATTAGAACCAGTGCCAGCGATGAAACTCCCCGTTCACTATTCACAGGTTGAATCCTGTTACGCTATAGCTGGCATCCACCACGGTTTGTGGTTCAGCCTTACTGGCGCCCCGCATATTCACCGTCAACACCGGCGAGAAACCGCTGACATCCTGACGCACGACCTGAAAAGTGTCGATAATGATGGCATCCGGATTAGTGACTTTATCCCAGCCCTTACCTTCACAAGATGTCGCACCGCGTAGCGTTTCCAGCACATGCTCCTTCAGACGAAATCCAATCTGGTCGGACTCTTTTACCGGTTCGCTCTCCCAGATACCGTTACTGTTCGCATCCCACTGCACAATGATACAGTCCCCCTGCCCGACAATGACCAGCCCCTCGCCAGTGCAGCTCCCATGACAATAACCTGCTCTCTGGAGATGCTTCGCGACTGTAAATATCCGCAGCCAGATTTCATCTTCCAGCGCCAGCTTACGGGTGCTCGTCAAACTTTCACGCTGTAATGCAGGCAGAAATCGTGCAGCCCCCAGCAACAGTACGCTACTGATCGCCATAGCAATCAAAACTTCCAACAGAGAAAATCCTTGCTCTTTTACAGGCATCCTTCTGTTTCTCCTTTCTGGCAAAGCCGGAGCCTTCCCCACGGCGAAACCACCAGCCACCACTCTCCCGCTGAATTTTTGAAGCGAATATGCCCGGCCCATGCGGTATTGCGCAGGCCAAAGAAAGTGAGCGAAGGCGTCAGGTCGTTCATTTCTACGTCGGGCCAGCGTGGCACAAAGACCAACGGTGAACTGCCATGACAGGCATTCGCCCCTGCGGCAGAACTCACAAGACACCATAACTTCCCCTCCCTGATGACGCTGATACTGTGGTCGCGGTTATGCCAGTTGGCATCCTCACGTAAATAGAGCAAATAGTCCCGCGCCTGGCTGGCGGTTTGCCAGAGCCGTTGCGACTGCTGCCAGTATTGCCAGCCATAGAGTCCACTTGCGCTTAGCATGACCAAAATCAGCATCGCAACCAGCGTTTCAATCAGCGTATAACCACGTTGTGTTTTCATGCCGGCAGTATGGAGCGAGGAGAAAAAAAGACGAGGGCCAGTTTCTCATTCTTCGGCGCGTCTTCCGGACTATTTACGCTGTTGCAAGGCGTTGCAAAATTTCGGGAAGGCGTCTCGAAGAATTTAGCGAAGGATAAAAAAAACCGACGCACACTGGCGTCGGCTCTGGCAGGATGTTGCGTAATTTAGATAGCAACCGGCGCTTTAATTCCCGGATGCGGATCGTAGCCTTCAATCTCAAAGTCTTCGAAACGGTAGTCGAAGATGGATTCAGGTTTACGTTTGATAATCAGCTTCGGCAGCGGACGCGGTTCACGACTTAATTGCAGATGGGTTTGATCCATATGATTGCTGTACAGGTGCGTATCGCCACCGGTCCAGACAAAATCACCCACTTCCAGATCGCACTGCTGCGCCATCATATGCACCAGTAACGCGTAGCTGGCAATGTTAAACGGCAGGCCGAGGAAGACGTCGCAGGAACGCTGATAAAGCTGGCAAGAGAGTTTGCCGTCTGCCACATAGAACTGGAAGAACGCATGGCATGGAGCCAGCGCCATTTTATCCAGTTCGCCTACGTTCCATGCCGAAACAATAATGCGGCGGGAATCCGGGTCGTTTTTCAGCTGGTTCAGTACCGTAGTAATCTGGTCAATATGACGACCATCCGGCGTGGGCCAGGCGCGCCACTGTTTACCATAAACCGGACCAAGATCGCCGTTTTCATCGGCCCATTCGTCCCAGATGGTGACATTGTTTTCGTGCAGATAAGCAATGTTAGTGTCGCCCTTCAGGAACCACAGCAGCTCGTGGATAATGGAACGCAGGTGGCAACGTTTGGTTGTCACTAACGGGAATCCATCCTGGAGGTTAAAACGCATCTGATGACCAAAAATGGAAAGCGTTCCGGTTCCGGTACGGTCGTTTTTCTGTGTGCCTTCGTCGAGCACTTTTTGCATCAGTTCTAAATACTGTTTCATGGTTCCTCAGGAAACGTGTTGCTGTGGGCTGCGACGATATGCCCAGACCATCATGAAAACACCCGCGACAATCATCGGGATGGAAAGAATTTGCCCCATGCTGATGTACTGCACCCATGCGCCGGTGAACTGCGCATCGGGCTGGCGGAAAAACTCAACAATGATGCGAAACGCGCCATAGCCAATCAGGAACAAGCCCGAGACAGCCCCCATCGGGCGCGGTTTACGGATATACAGGTTGAGGATAATAAACAGCACCACACCTTCCAGCAGCATCTCGTAAAGTTGCGACGGGTGACGCGGTAGTACGCCGTAGGTGTCGAAAATAGATTGCCACTGAGGGTTGTTTTGCAGCAGCAGAATGTCTTCAGTACGGGAGCCTGGGAACAGCATGGCAAACGGGAAGTTCGGATCAACGCGCCCCCACAATTCACCGTTAATAAAGTTGCCCAGACGCCCGGCTCCAAGGCCAAATGGAATGAGCGGTGCTATAAAATCAGACACCTGGAAGAAGGAACGTTTGGTGCGGCGGGCGAAGATAATCATCACCACAATCACGCCAATCAGACCGCCGTGGAAAGACATGCCGCCGTCCCAGACACGGAACAGATACAGCGGATCGGCCATAAACTGCGGGAAGTTGTAGAACAGAACATAACCAATACGTCCGCCAAGGAAGACGCCGAGGAAGCCTGCATAGAGTAAGTTTTCAACTTCATTTTTGGTCCAGCCACTGCCCGGACGGCTAGCCCGACGCCCAGCCAGCCACATCGCAAAAATGAAACCCACCAGATACATCAGGCCGTACCAGTGAAGCGCAACGGGTCCTATTGAGAAAATGACCGGATCAAATTCCGGAAAATGCAGATAGCTACTGGTCATCTGTCACCACAAGTTCTTGTTATTTCGCTGAAAGAGAACAGCGATTGAAATGCGCGCCGCAGGTTTCAGGCGCTCCAAAGGTGCGAATAATAGCACAAGGGAACCTGGCTGGTTGCCGGATACCGTTAAAAGATATGTATATGATCCGCGCTATAACCCCCCGCGAATCAGCCCGCCCATACCGCGACGCTCCATAAATGCCGCGACCTGATGACGAACTTCGGTCGCCAGTTGCGCTTCCAGGCTGCGCTGCGCAAGATTTTCTGCTTCGGCAAAATCAATGCGCCGCAGCAGGTATTTGACGCGCGCGACAGAACGTCCGTTCATCGACAGATGGCGATACCCCAGCCCAATGAGGATTGCCACGCACATGGGATCGCCCGCCATTTCACCGCATAAACGCAGATCGATTCCCTGCGTTTCCGCCTCACGGGCGATCATCGCCAGAGCACGTAACATTGCAGGATGAAGGCTGTCATAAATGTTCGCGACCCGGGTGTTGTTGCGATCAACGGCCAGGATGTATTGAGTCAGATCGTTGGTGCCAACAGAGATAAAATCAACCCGATTTGCCAGATGCGGCAGCATAAATACCATTGAAGGTACTTCCAGCATGATACCGATGCGTGGTTTGGGAATTGCGTAACCGATCATCTCCTCAACTTCACGTCCGGCACGTTCAATCAGGCGACGCGCTTCGTCAACTTCATCGAGGCTTGTGACCATTGGCAACAGAATGTGCAGGTTGCCCGTTGCAGCATTGGCGCGCAACATCGCCCGCACCTGGATCAAAAAGATCTCCGGCTGATCGAGCGTAATGCGAATCCCACGCCATCCCAGGCATGGATTCTCTTCGCTGATCGGCATGTAAGGCAGTTGCTTGTCGGCTCCCACATCCAGCGTACGCAGAGTGACGGGTTTATCATTGAACATTTGCAGCATCCCCTGATACTGCGCCACCTGTTCTTCTTCCGACGGGAAACCACTTTGCAGCATGAAAGGGATTTCGGTGCGATAAAGACCGATACCATCAATGCGACTGCCCAGTTTTTCTTCATGTTCCGGGCTTAATCCCGCATTGAGCATGACTTTTATGCGCTCGCCGCTTTTTAACTGCGCGGGTAAATTGACGTCATCTTCCGCCAGACGACTAAGCTCTATCTCTTCGCTAATCAGCCGCTGATATTCTTGCAGCAGCACCGGCTCCGGGTCGACCAGCAATTCACCACGATAACCGTCAACGATCAGTGTGCGACGATGCAGCACCGAAGGCTGAATGTCCGCGCCCATCACGGTAGGGATCCCCAGCGCACGTACCATAATCGCAGCATGGGAGTTGGCTGCGCCATCGCGCACGACAACGCCGACTAAGCGATCCTGAGGCAGCTCTGCAAGAGTTGTCGCTGACAGTTCATCAGCCACCAGAATGAAACGTTCCGGCCAGGCGTTCGCCCCCTGGTTGGCATCATCAAGGTGAAACAACAATCGCTGGCCCAGCGCACGTAAATCACCGGCTCGCTCTTTGAGATAGCTATCACTTAGCGCAGCAAACTGTTCGGCGAATTTTTCAATGACCGTTTTCACCGCCCACTCTGCAACTGAGCCTTTATCCACCTCGTCAAATAATTCGCGACGCAGACGCGTGTCAGAAAGCAGGTGTGAGTAAAGATCGAAAATAGCCGCCGTTTCTTTTTGTGCACCGGCAGCAAAGCGTTTGCTGTAGCGACGAAACTCGTTAGCCGCTTCTTCCAGCGCCCCGGTCAGTCGCTCGCGTTCCAGAGCCGGATCCAGCGTTGATGCCTGATACACCTGTTCCATTAAGGGTAACGTGGCATCCTGCCAGCCTTCAGCAATCGCCACGCCGGGCGCTGCCGGTAATGCGCGGATTCGCGTCTGGCGATATTGCCCAAACAAGGCAGTCAACTGCGACTGAGAAAGAATAGCTGCCATCTGGGTGGCAAGCGTCACCAGGAAAGATTCTTCACTTTCGTTGTACTGCCGCAACTCTCGTTGCTGTACCACCAGTACACCAAGTAACTGGCGACGTTGAATAATTGGCACGCCTAAAAACGCGCGGAAACGTTCTTCTTTTACGGAGGGGATATATTTGAAGCTGGGGTGTTTTTGCGCATCCGCAAGGTTTATCGGTTCCGCCAGCCTGCCAACCAGGCCGACGATCCCTTCATCAAACGCGAGCGTTACGGTGCGACCACGTGGCTTTTTTAATCCCCGGGTCGCCATCAGGTAGTAACAACGTCGGTCGTGATCGGCCAGGTAGACCGAACAGACCTCGGTATCCATCGCAAGACAGATGTCGGTAACCAGAATATTTAACGCCTCATTCAGGCGTGGTGCGCTGGCTACCTTTTCGACTATTTCGCGCAGGCGAGTGAGCATAATGGGCGTGACTTAACCTCTTTTACGTCGATAAGCAGATACGTTTTGTGGTTTAGGCGTATTTTCTTGCAGCGCCATCACAACACTTGCGAACTCTTTCATTACCCTACGGTAGACATCACGTTTAAATGACACCACCTGTCTGACCGGATACCAGTAACTTACCCATCGCCAGCCGTCAAACTCTGGTGTACTGCTGGTTTGCATATTGATTTCCGCATCGCCACTCACCAGCTGCAAGAGAAACCATTTTTGTTTTTGGCCGATACACACCGGCTTCGTGTCCCAACGCACCAAACGTTTCGGTAATTTGTAGCGCAACCAGTTACGCGTTGAAGCAAGGATTCGAACGTCTTTACGGCTTAATCCTACTTCTTCAAACAATTCACGGTACATCGCCTGTTCTGCGGATTCTCCGGGATTAATTCCGCCTTGCGGAAATTGCCAGGAGTGCTGACCAAATCGCCGGGCCCACATTACTTGCCCCTGACGATTACAAATCACGATACCTACGTTTGGGCGGTAGCCATCGTCATCAATCACCGGACTACCTCAAAATAAAGCTTTATATACGAATGATTGTTTCATACTCCAGGAAGACGGTAAACCACTCTCTGCAGGGCATTACACACTAATAACAATTGAATAACTCACAGTTAAGTGCAGAGTTATAAACAGAGGAAGGGGTGGATAGCCGTTTTTATTCACCTTTTCTGTGGATAGAGTTGTGAAGAACTACGGAATTACCACGGGAAAACCCAGAGCATTCTGAATCAGCCGCTAAAATACACTTTAAAATATTCGTTATTAATCAATATATTAAATACATAAATATTGATAAAACAGAGAAATTCGTGACCCATGTCACACCACTCATTTACGCGTTGGCGAAAGATCAACCAACGTCGTATTTATCCACAGAATGTGCCACTAAGTTAAGCACCGAACCACTAAAAATTAGAGTTTCGTCGCACGTCAAGGCTGTAAATGGAAACAGTAGTGAGGGTTTTTCACAGTTATCCCAGCTTTCTGTGGATAACATGGTGTAAGATCCTGTTTATTTTCAGTGACCAGAATTGGAAAACCCACCAGGACGTTGCGCAACACCGTCACCTGTGAATTAAAAAACAAGATAAATCATAGAATTGAATAAGGCTTGTGGAAAAAGTTACACTCTGAATATTCGGTACAAAATAGCTGCTTATTTTTTAATCAAGGTGTAATGCCATGTCTCAACCTCGCCCATTGCCCTCTCCCCCCGAAACTGAAGCGCAGTTATTAGCGCAAGCACAGCAACTTTCTGGTTACACCCTTGGTGAACTGGCAGCACTTGCCGGATTGGTTACGCCGGAGAATTTAAAACGCGATAAAGGTTGGATCGGTGTGTTACTGGAGATCTGGCTTGGCGCCAGCGCAGGAAGTAAACCTGAACAAGATTTTGCCGCTTTAGGCGTGGAACTCAAAACTATACCTGTAGATACTCTTGGTCGCCCGCTGGAAACGACATTCGTTTGTGTTGCACCGTTAACTGGCAATAGCGGTGTGACCTGGGAAACCAGCCACGTGCGCCACAAACTCAAACGGGTGTTATGGATACCGGTTGAAGGCGAGCGCAGCATCCCACTGGCGCAGCGTCGCGTAGGAGCACCGTTGCTGTGGAGTCCGAACGAAGAGGAAGACCGCCAGCTACGCGAAGACTGGGAAGAATTAATGGATATGATTGTCCTCGGTCAGGTTGAGCGAATCACCGCTCGTCACGGGGAATATTTGCAAATACGACCGAAAGCGGCGAATGCGAAAGCTCTCACCGAAGCCATTGGCGCCGAGGGTGAACGAATTCTGACATTGCCGCGCGGATTTTATCTGAAAAAGAATTTCACCAGCGCACTGCTGGCGCGTCATTTTTTGATCCAGTAGCCATCGCTTTGACCTGCTGCATTCCGGGCATATAATTACCGCTTCATTTTTTGGGCAGGGCTTTTTAGATGTTATTTGCATGGATAACCGATCCTAACGCCTGGCTTGCGCTCGGTACGCTGACGCTGCTGGAGATCGTTCTTGGGATCGATAATATTATTTTCCTTTCTCTGGTGGTCGCAAAGTTGCCCACCGCACAGCGTGGTCACGCGCGGCGTCTGGGACTGGCAGGAGCCATGGTTATGCGTCTGGCGCTGCTGGCGTCGATTGCCTGGGTTACGCGCCTGACGAATCCGCTTTTTACAATTTTCAATCAGGAAATTTCCGCTCGTGATTTGATTCTGCTGCTGGGTGGTCTGTTCCTTATCTGGAAAGCCAGTAAGGAGATCCACGAGTCTATCGAAGGCGAAGAAGAAGGGCTGAAAACACGTGTTTCATCATTCCTCGGCGCTATCGTGCAGATTATGCTGCTGGATATTATTTTCAGCCTCGATTCGGTGATTACCGCCGTGGGTCTGTCGGATCACCTGTTTATTATGATGGCGGCCGTAGTCATTGCCGTAGGCGTGATGATGTTCGCCGCACGTTCGATTGGTGATTTTGTTGAACGCCATCCATCAGTGAAAATGTTGGCGCTCTCTTTCCTGATTCTGGTGGGCTTTACCCTGATCCTGGAAAGTTTCGATATCCACGTACCGAAAGGTTACATCTACTTCGCGATGTTCTTCTCCATTGCAGTAGAAAGCCTCAACCTGATTCGCAATAAAAAGAATCCGCTCTGATATTCCGTTCGCTCTCCTGTGGGAGAGCGAACGTCTTCCCTTTATTCTCACAGTTTAAGACTTTCCTGCTTTCAAGATGTATAACGTCAGATTATAAACAGACTATTATCATTGATGGGCTTAATGAGGATAACCGGATGAAAAAATGGGCAGTATTAATTTCCGCAGTCGGACTGGCATTTGCTGTTTCCGGTTGTAGCAGCGATTATGTGATGGCAACTAAAGATGGTCGAATGATCCTGACTGATGGAAAACCGGAAATTGACGATGATACCGGGCTTGTGAGTTATCACGATCAACAAGGTAACGCGATGCAAATTAACCGCGATGATGTCTCGCAAATTATTGAACGTTAAAAAATAAGGTCAGCATCCGGCTGGCCTTAAGATTTTTCGCTTTCCCTTTTCCCTTCCCTCTGCCATTTTTATATTCCTTATGTCGTGATTATAAAAAGGAAACGGCTATGCAATATCACCGTATACCCCACAGCTCGCTGGAAGTCAGCACGCTGGGGCTTGGCACGATGACGTTTGGTGAACAGAACAGCGAAGCCGACGCCCATGCACAACTCGACTATGCCGTTGCTCAGGGCATTAATCTTATCGACGTTGCCGAGATGTACCCTGTACCGCTGCGCCCCGAAACTCAGGGTCTGACCGAAACCTATGTCGGTAACTGGCTGGCAAAACATGGTAACCGCGAAAAATTAATTATCGCCTCTAAAGTGAGCGGACCGTCGCGCAACAATGACAAGGGTATTCGCCCGGATCAGGCGCTGGACAGGAAGAATATCCGCGAAGCTCTGCATGACAGCCTCAAGCGCCTACAGACTGATTACCTCGATCTTTATCAGGTACACTGGCCGCAGCGCCCGACCAACTGCTTCGGCAAACTCGGTTATAGCTGGACGGATTCCGCGCCTGCGGTTTCGCTGCTGGATACGCTGGATGCACTGGCAGAATACCAACGCGCAGGGAAAATTCGTTATATCGGCGTGTCGAATGAAACCGCATTTGGCGTAATGCGTTATCTACATCTGGCGGACAAACACGATCTGCCGCGCATCGTCACTATTCAGAACCCCTATAGTCTGTTAAACCGCAGCTTTGAAGTGGGTCTGGCGGAAGTCAGCCAGTATGAAGGCGTCGAGTTGCTGGCCTATTCGTGCCTGGGTTTCGGCACGCTGACCGGTAAATATCTCAATGGTGCAAAACCGGCTGGTGCGCGTAATACGCTCTTTAGTCGCTTCACCCGTTATAGTGGTGAGCAAACGCAAAAAGCTGTCGCGGCATATGTTGATATTGCCAGACGTCATGGTCTCGATCCTGCTCAGATGGCGCTCGCTTTTGTACGCCGCCAACCGTTTGTTGCCAGCACGCTGCTGGGCGCAACGACGATGGAACAGTTGAAAACTAACATCGAAAGTTTACATCTGGAGTTGAGCGAAGACGTATTAACTGAAATTGAAGCGGTGCATCAGGTTTATACTTATCCGGCACCTTAAGCATTAACGCCGGGCTTACCCGGCGTTAAATATTAATGACGGCGTTGCCAGACCCACAGCGCCGTTATTGCCAGCGCAAACAGCGCACCGAAGCCAATGCCAATGGGCACGACAGGAATACCCACCATGACCGCCAGCGAGTAAATGCCCAACATCAGCAACATGGCACTGTTTTCGCCCAGGTTCTGTACTGCAATCGCATTCCCCGCCCCGACGCTTTTTTTACCCCGCTCCTGGAGTAACGCATTCAATGGAACGACAAAAAAGCCGCCCAGCACGCCAATCAACATCAGCAAGGCATAGGCTGGCAGCAGCTCATGTTGCAGGGAGAAAATCAGTACCACCACGCCAATTAAAATCCCGGCGGGCATACAGCGTGAAACGGTTTCCAGCGTGACCAGCTTCGCTGCCGCGCCGGCACCAACCACGATGCCAATCGCCACCATGGCGTTGAGATAGGTCGGCGTTGCGTTATCGGTAATGCCCAGCGCCACCGGCACCCAAAGCACTAACAGGAAACGCAGCGTGACGCCTGCTCCCCAGAACAAACTGGTGCCTACCAGCGAAAAACGCGTTTCTCCATTGCGCCATAACGAGGTGCAGGCATTCAGGAAACTGCGGGTCATGTTGATGAGATTCCACGACTGCCCCGGACGCGCCGCCGCCAGTTTTGGAATGTAGATATTGGCGACGACCGCACCACCGTAGGCCAGCGCACATGCTGCCAGAGCGACCAGGACATGCCAGTCAGCCAGTACACCACCGGCTACGGAACCGAGCAAAATCGCTGCAATGGTGGAGGCTTCCATTAAACCGTTAGCTTTCACTAACTTGCTGCCAGTGGTCAATTCACCAAGAATGCCGTATTTCGCCGGTGAATACGCCGCTGCTCCCACGCCGACCAGCGTATAGCCGAGAAAGGGATTGATGCCAAAGCAGATACTGGCAGCACCCAGCAGCTTAAGACCGTTGGCAAACATCATCACCCGACCTTTGGCAAAGCTATCGGCCACCTGCCCGACAAACGGCGCAAAAAGAATGTAAGCACCTACAAACACCATTTGCAGGACGGGCTGACTCCACTCCGGATAGAACTGTGCTTTCAGTAACGCCAGAGTGGCAAACAGCAGCGCGTTATCGCCAAACGCAGAGAGAAACTGCGCGACGATAACCGCTTTCATCCCCTTCGACCACAGCGAAGTGTTAGTGTGCACTGACTCACTCATCGTGTTGTTCCGCTTCGTCTACCCAGCTTTTCAACGTGACAAAGTCAGGTTTACCGCTGCCCAGTAATGGCATCTGTTTCAGATAGCGAATGTCGCGCGGTACGGCAAGTTCCGGCACGCCGTGCTCGCGGGCATACTGTTGCAGTTTATCGCGCGCCAGTTCACTGTCCGTGGTGAAAAGCACCAGCGCCTCACCTTTGCTGGCATCGCTCTTAATCGCAGTGGCATGCATCTTGTCTGGTGAAACACCAATGGCCAGTTGTTCCACCATTTCCAGCGACACCATTTCGCCTGCAATTTTGGCAAAGCGTTTCGCGCGCCCCTGAATCTGCACAAAGCCCTGCTCGTCGAAACGCACGATATCGCCCGTGTCATACCAGCCGCGCTCCATTTCGCCGCGAACATTCTCGGCGGTGGGCACTTCCAGCACGCCCGGCTTCTCTACCCGCAGGTAGCCGTTCATAATGTTCGGCCCTTTCAGTTGCAGGCGGCCACCGTCTTCGATACCCGGAACCGCCAGCAGCCGAGCATCCATACCAGGCAAAATACGCCCTACCGTACCTGGTTTCGCCGCCATCGGTACGTTGATGGACACCACCGGCGCGCATTCCGTCACACCGTAACCTTCAAGAATGCGCAGGCCAAATTTATCCTGCCAAAGCTGTTTGGTGCTTTCTTGCAGTTTCTCTGCGCCTGCCACCACATAGCGTAGACGATAGAAATCATACGGGTTGGCAAAGCGCGCGTAGTGACCGAGGAAGGTCGAGGTGCCAAAGAGCACGGTACAACTGCGGTCGTACACCAGTTCCGGCACAATGCGGTAATGCAGCGGGCTTGGATAAAGGAATACTTCTGCGCCCGTCAGCAGGGGCGTAAACAGGCCAACAGTCAGACCAAAAGAGTGGAACAGTGGCAATGCCGACATAAAGCGATCGTTGGTGGTGAAGTCGGCAATGGTTTTAATCTGCTCGACGTTCGCCAGAATGCTTTTATGGCTATGGACAACACCCTTCGGATGACCTTCAGAACCGGAGGTAAAGAGGATCAGCGCCTCTTCTTCTGGCTGCTGTTTTACCTGTGCGAGGCGCGGCACCAGCAGATGCGCGAAGATCCACACTTTGTCGGCAGTGGTGACGTCCGCTTTTAAATCTTCCAGATAGACCCAACGTACCTGAGTTAACTGTTCCGGCAGATGCCAGAGTTTGCCTTTATCGAGAAACTGGCGGGAAGTGAAGATGGTTTTGATTTCAGCCGCCGTAATGGCACTGGTCAGCCCTTTTACCCCAGCGGTGTAGTTCATCATTGCGGGAATGCGACGACGTGCGATGGCTCCGAAAATCACTGCCGCACTGATGCCCGCATTGGGCAGCATTAAGCCGATGCGTTCCCCTTCAACACTGTATTTTTCAAGAATGCGCCCGACAAACAGCGTTTTGGTAAGTAATTTACGATAGGTGTCAGGGGTAAAATTGACATCTTCGACACACTTTTTACCCGCACCGAAGCGGTACATCGCACTCAAAAAGGATTCGTACAACGTTTCACGCGGGCGCACTGCCATACGCGCTTCCATCATAATTTGATGCAGCATTTCGCCAGCGATTTTGCGACGGTCACGGGCACGCGGCGCATCCGGCATCTGTACCTGCGTTGGTGGCAAAATATGCAGATGAATTTGCGGGAACAAGCGACGTTTAACCAGACCTTTCAGGCGGCTGAAGTGCGTAAGTTCCGCCCCTTCAATACGCACTGGAATGACTGTCGCACCTGACTTCGCAGCGACAAAACCCGCGCCATCGTAGATTTTCATCAGCGAACCGGTTGTCGTGATTCGTCCTTCAGGGAAAATCACCACCGGTCGCCCCTGTTCCACCAGACGTACCAGATGTTTAATTGCCATAGGTTGCGTCGGGTCGAGGGGAACGAAGTCGATAAATGATTTCAGCCAACGCATATACCACTGCTGGCTGATGGAGGTGTAAACGGCAAAAACAGGGCGAACGGGTAAAAACAGCGCCAGTAATATGCCATCAATAAATGAGACGTGATTGGGCGTGATAAGAACGCGCTCGCCCTTCAGTGCCTGGGTGTCGCCTGTCACGCGAACACGGTACAGGACACGGCACAAATTACGAAAAAAGCTAAAAAGCATTCCAACTCCCTTTGCTCATTCTTCAGTAAAAGCGAATGGTGCGAGATTACACCAGAAGGAGAACGCGAGCGACAGTAAAATGGGTGCGAAAAAAAACCTGCGCATCCGCGCAGGTTGGTGTAATTCATGTGATCAACCCGAAGTTGACTTCACCTATCAATACCTCTGGGATCACCACTTTATCAATCTGAAGCCAAACGCCACCAGCGGTCAATCGCAACAGCGTTTCGCAAAGTGTAACCAAAGGTTTGCAATCTCTTTTTTTGTCTTACTTATTTGCGTTTCGCTCACATTCCCCGCGCTGAAAGTACCACGCCCCTTGAACCAACGGACGTTTTCCGTAACACTGACAGAATGTAAGCGTTTACCCACAAAGGTATTTTCATGGCGACCATAAAGGATGTAGCCCGACTGGCAGGCGTTTCAGTCGCCACAGTTTCCCGCGTCATTAATAATTCTCCCAAAGCCAGCGAAGCTTCCCGGCTGGCTGTACATAGTGCAATGGAGTCTCTTAGCTATCACCCGAACGCCAACGCCCGGGCGCTGGCACAACAGGCCACCGAAACCGTTGGTTTGATTGTTGGCGATGTCTCTGATCCTTTTTTCGGCGCAATGGTGAAAGCGGTTGAACAGGTGGCTTATCACACGGGTAATTTTTTATTGATTGGTAATGGTTACCACAACGAGCAAAAAGAACGTCAGGCCATTGAGCAGTTGATCCGCCATCGCTGCGCCGCACTGGTCGTTCATGCCAAAATGATTCCCGATGCCGATTTGACAGCATTGATGAAACAAATGCCCGGTATGGTGCTGATCAACCGGATCCTTCCGGGGTTTGAGAATCGTTGCATCGCACTGGACGATCGTTATGGCGCCTGGCTGGCGACGCGTCATTTGATTCAACAAGGCCATACTCGCATTGGTTATCTCTGCTCTAACCACTCTATTTCTGACGCCGAAGATCGTCTGCAGGGTTATTACGATGCCCTTGCCGAAAGCGGTATTCCGGCCAATGATCGGCTGGTAACTTTTGGCGAACCGGATGAAAGCGGCGGCGAACAGGCAATGACTGAACTGCTGGGAAGGGGGCGAAATTTCACTGCCGTGGCCTGTTATAACGATTCAATGGCGGCAGGCGCGATGGGTGTACTCAATGATAATGGTATTGATGTACCGGGTGAGATTTCATTGATTGGCTTTGATGATGTGCTGGTATCGCGCTATGTGCGCCCGCGTCTGACCACCGTGCGTTACCCAATCGTGACGATGGCGACCCAGGCTGCCGAACTGGCTTTGGCGCTGGCGGATAATCGCCCTCTCCCGGAAATCACTAATGTCTTTAGTCCGACGCTGGTACGTCGCCATTCAGTGTCAACTCCGTCGCTGGAGGCAAGTCATCATGCAACCAGCGACTAACCGCAGTTAAAGCAATTCCAGCGCCAGTAATTCTTCGATGGTCTGGCGACGGCGAATCAACCGCGCCTGACCATTATCAAACAGAACTTCTGGTAACAGCGGACGGCTATTGTAGTTGGATGACATTGATGCGCCATATGCCCCTGTATCATGCAGTACCAGATAATCACCTGCCTTCACTTCCGGCAAGGCGCGGGTTTCAACATTTCCCCCTTCCTGCTGGGTAAAGACATCGCCCGATTCACATAACGGCCCGGCGACGACGGTTTCCACCGTTGGTGCGTGCTCAAGGGAATGACCATCAGCCGCCAGTGCGCTAATGTGATGGTAACTGCCGTACATTGCCGGGCGCATCAGATCGTTAAACCCGGCGTCAACCAGCACAAAGTGGCGGCTCCCCATCTGTTTGACGCTTCGCACCTGGGTAATCAACACACCAGACTGCGCCACCAGGAAGCGACCCGGTTCAATTTCCAGTTTCACAGGGTGACCCAAATGATGAGCGATCTGCTCACGTGCCGCATTCCACAGGCCATAATAATGCTCGGTATCAACCGCTTCTTCTCCCTGTTGATAAGGAACTGAAAGCCCACCGCCAGCAGAAATCGCCTGTAAATCCTGATCAAAGTCGATAACCTGCCGCACCATCGCACCACACACCTGTTCCAGATGCGCATAGTCAACACCGGAACCAATGTGCATGTGAATGCCGACCAGCTGCAATTGATGCCGCTGTATTACTTCCAGTGCGGCGGGAAGATCGGTATACCAGATACCGTGCTTGCTGTTTTCGCCGCCGGTATTGGTTTTTTGGCTATGTCCATGACCAAATCCCGGATTAACGCGCAGCCATACCCGATGCCCTGGCGAAACCTGGCCTAGTTGGTCGAGCATATCGACAGAACCCGCATTCACCGGAATTTGCAATTCACTGACACGCTCGAGCGTAGCCTGGTCGATAACATCAGCGGTAAAAACAATATCATCGGGATGCGTTTGTGGATTGTATCCCGCCGCCAGCGCGCGCTCGATTTCGCCCAACGAGACGGAATCTACTTTCACGCCCTGCTCTCGCATTAAGCGCAAAATATGGATATTGGAGCAGGCTTTCTGCGCAAAGCGCACCACATCAAACTGCTTCAGAGCCGCAATCTGCCGACGAATGATTTGTGCATCGTAGATCCAAACCGGGCAACCGAATTCTGCAGGCAAGCGCAGCAGATTTTCGGCGGTGAGATCGGTATCGGTGCTGAACAGTGAATGTGGCATAACAAACTCCGAATAAGTGAGGCTGACGGCGAATAAAACATTGCCTGATGCACTTCGTTTATCAGGCCTACATGGCTCCTGCAATATATTGAATTTGCAAGATCTTGTAGGCGCATCAACAAAGCGCACATTGTCAACAATCTGAATAAGTGCTTTTTTATGATTACGCCACATCATAAAAAGAATAAAAAATATCGATTTATGCCAGGTCTATGCAAAAATGATATGGATTACCGAAGAATGAGATTAAGCAGATGGCCGCCGTTAACTTACGTCATATTGAAATTTTTCATGCGGTGATGACCGCCGGCAGCCTGACTGAAGCGGCACAACTGCTACATACTTCACAACCCACTGTCAGCCGCGAACTGGCGCGCTTTGAAAAAGTGATTGGGCTGAAATTGTTTGAGCGCGTACGTGGACGATTACATCCTACCGTGCAAGGACTGCGGCTGTTCGAAGAGGTGCAGCGATCCTGGTACGGCCTGGATCGCATTGTCAGTGCCGCAGAAAGTTTGCGCGAGTTTCGCCAGGGCGAACTGTCTATTGCCTGCCTGCCGGTCTTTTCGCAGTCTTTTTTGCCGCCACTGATGCAACCGTTTCTGGCTCGCTATCCTGAAGTCAGCTTAAACATAGTGCCGCAGGAATCGCCGCTACTTGAAGAGTGGCTCTCGGCCCAGCGCCATGATTTAGGCCTCACCGAGACGCTGCATACACCTGCGGGTACGGAACGTACTGAATTACTGTCTTTAGATGAAGTATGTGTTTTACCGCAGGGGCATCCGCTGGCAGCAAAAGAGGTATTAACGCCGGAAGATTTTCAGGGTGAGAATTACATCAGCCTTTCCCGTACTGACAGCTATCGCCAGTTATTGGATCAACTATTTAATGAACATCAGGTTAAACGCCGCATGATTGTGGAGACCCACAGCGCCGCGTCAGTCTGCGCGATGGTACGGGCGGGGGCGGGAGTTTCCGTGGTTAACCCGCTCACCGCACTGGATTATGCGGCAAGCGGTTTAGTGGTACGGCGATTTAGCATTGCAGTTCCGTTTACCGTTAGCCTGATTCGCCCCCTTCACCGCCCGTCATCAGCACTGGTGCAGGCATTTAGTGAGCACTTACAGGCAGGTTTACCGAATCTGGTTGCCTCACTTAACGCTATTTTGTAGCGAGTTACGACAGCATAAAGGCGACGGCATCCTCGGCATGAAGAGCGGTGGTATCGAACACGGGCAGGACACTGCGCTCCTCTGGCACCAGTAAACCAATTTCAGTACAACCGAAAATCACGCCCTGCGCCCCCTGTTCTGCGAGACGAGTAATGACTTGTGCATAATAAGCGCGTGACGTTTCGGTAAATTGCCCCAGACACAGCTCTTCAAAAATAATCTGATTAATTTTCGCCCGCTCATCCGCTTCAGGCACCAGACAATCGATAGAAAATTGCTCTGCCAGCCGTCCACGATAAAAATCCTGTTCCATGGTGTAGCGCGTTCCCAGCAGCGCCACGCGCTTCATTCCAGCACGGGTGATGGCACGCCCGGTGGCATCCGCAATATGTAAGAAAGGCAGTGAGCAACGAGACTCGATGGCATCTGCTACTTTGTGCATCGTATTGGTACATAACACAATACCTTCTGCTCCTGCCCGTTGTAATCCAAGCGCCGCACTGGCAAGAATCTCTCCTGTTTTGTCCCACTCACCGCGACGTTGGCACTCTTCTATTTCATGAAAATCGACGCTATGTAGCAGCACTTGCGCAGAGTGAAGCCCGCCAAGTCGCTGTTTAATGCCTTCATTTATCAGGCGATAGTAAGGAATGGTGGATTCCCAGCTCATTCCTCCCAGCAAACCAATTGTTTTCATTCCTCTCTCCTGGTGTGAGTTACCGCAACAGGGCTGATTAAGGAACGAGACAAACGCCTCAACGGCCTGGTGCCAGATCTCTATTAGCGAAAAAAAGGCCGGATGTACAGCACATCCGGCCTGTGAAATCAGACACCGATATTTCTCAATTTCTCACCAGCCATCAGTCTACGTTCGATATGTTCCAGCGTGACATTCTTGGTTTCCGGAATAAGCCAGAAGGTGATGCCAACAAACGCAATGTTCAGCGCAGTGTAGAGCCAGAACGTACCTGCCGCACCAATGCTATCGAGCAGAGTCAGGAAGGTCGCGCCAATAATCATGTTCGACACCCAGTTTGTGGTGGTCGAGCAGGTAATACCAAAATCGCGGCATTTCAGTGGCTGAATTTCGGAGCACAGGATCCACACCACTGGCGCGGCGCTCATCGCATAACCGGCAATGCACATCATTGTCATGCCAACAGAGAGCCAGGACAAACCACTGGAAGCCGTACCGTTATCAAACTGCATCAGGCAATAGCCCAACACTAAAGTTCCCAATGCCATCACGCTAAAACCAATTTTCAGTGCCGGTTTACGCCCCGCTTTATCTACTGTAAAGACAGCAATAAAGGTGGCGAACATAAATGTCAGCCCCACGACCAAAGTCGCAATCATCTGTTGTTCTGTGGTCGTAAAGCCCGCCATTTTGAAGATGCGAGGCGCGTAGTACATGATGATGTTCATACCGGTAAATTGCTGCATCGCCTGCAACAACATACCGAGAAACACTGCTCGACGGACATTACGGTTGATCTTAAACAGCGCCCAACCGCCCTGTTTTAATTTCAGGCTTTCACGAATTTCGTTGAGTTCGTCTCGCGCTTTTTCCGACGTATCGCGCAGCATACGCAGCACTTCTTCCGCCTCAATATGACGCCCTTTCTCCGCCAGCCAGCGCGGGCTATTCGGCAGGAAGACCACCAGAATAATCAACACAACTGCCGGTAAGGCAAGAACACCTAACATTGCGCGCCAGTTACCGCTATAGCTGAATGCTGTGTCGGATAAAAACGCCAGAACGATGCCAAGCGTGACCATTAACTGGTACATACTGATCATCTTGCCACGTACTTTTTCACTCGCCATTTCAGAGAGATACAGTGGCGCAGTGTAAGAGGCAATCCCCACCGCAATCCCCAGAACCACACGGGCCGCGATTAACATTTCGACACTGGTGGCAAACGCTGATCCTATTGAGCCCAATACGAACAGCACAGCACCAGCCATCAGGCTGTATTTACGTCCCAGACGGAATGACAGCCAGCCGTTAAATAGCGCACCGATTGCTGCGCCAAGCATCATGCTACTGACGACCCATTCCTGCAAACGACTGGTCAGCACAAAGTGATCGGTGATAAACGGTAATGCACCTGCGATAACCCCGATATCAAGACCGAATAACAATCCCGCGACCGCAGCAGCTACCGAAACAAACATATTCATACGCCGCGTATCACGCAGAGGGCGCGGCGTTAAAGCAGATTCCGTATTGATAGTAACCATTTTTTCCTGCCAGCACAGAGTAAGACATAGTGAAAAAATACGTGAACAATTAACTCAGGTGTCAGGTCGGAAATAGCATAAATATGGATTAAATTGCTGCCACATGCAGTTATGTGATGGACATTACACTTTTAAAATTAAGTGAAATTAATGACATTATTATTAAGCAACTAATTTTAAAGCAGATAAAACCAACAAAACTTATCAATTGATAATTAATATGGATTATTTAATAGCCATGATATGGATTATGTTGATTATCAGAAATAAAAAACCCTGCCAATGTGACAGGGTCATAAATGTAAGCAAAATGAATTAACGTGCTAACCAGCCGCCATCCACGGCAATGGTGTAGCCATTAACATAGTCAGAAGCACTGGACGCCAGAAACACCACCGGCCCCATCAGATCGCTCGGCAACCCCCAACGCCCCGCTGGAATACGATCCAGAATTTCCGCACTACGCTGTTCATCAGCCCGCAGTTGCTGAGTATTGTTGGTCGCCATGTAACCCGGAGCAATCGCGTTAACGTTGATGTTGTGTTTTGCCCATTCGTTCGCCATCAGGCGCGTCACACCCATTACGCCGCTTTTTGATGCGGTATATGAGGGCACGCGGATCCCGCCCTGGAATGAAAGCATTGACGCGATATTAATAATCTTGCCGCCATTGCCCTGCGCGATAAAGTGCTTCGCCGCCGCCTGGGACATGAAAAACACGCTCTTGATGTTCAGATTCATCACATCGTCCCAGTCTTTTTCGCTGAAATCGAGAGCATCTTCGCGGCGAATTAATCCGGCGTTATTCACCAGGATATCAATATGACCAAATTCTGCCACTGCACGATCCAGCAGTGCTGGAATACCATCAATCTTACGCAGATCGGCGGTCAGGTTTAAAAAACGGCGCCCCAGCGCAGTGACCTGTTCAATGGTCTCTGTTGGCTCAACAATGTTGATGCCAACAATGTCACAGCCCGCTTGCGCCAGACCCAACGCCATTCCCTGCCCCAGCCCAGTGTCACAACCGGTGACAACTGCAACTTTACCTTCAAGAGAAAATGCATTTAAAATCATGAGAATACCTTATTCATATATATCCGCGACTAGCGCAGATCTTTAATGGCAACGTGGTCCATATCATCAAAGACCTGGTTTTCACCGACCATGCCCCAGATAAAGGTATAAGCCCTGGTTCCTACACCTGAATGGATAGACCAGCTTGGGGAAATCACCGCCTGTTCGTTATGCATCACAATGTGACGCGTTTCTTGCGGTTGCCCCATCATGTGGAAAACGCAGGCGTCATCGTCCATGTTGAAATAGAAGTAAACTTCCATCCGGCGCTCGTGGGTGTGGCACGGCATGGTATTCCACAGGTTTCCCGGTGCCAGTTCCGTTAGCCCCATACTCAACTGGCAGGTTTCCAGCACATCCGGCACAAAGTATTTGTTAATCGTGCGGCGGTTACTGGTGAGATTATCGCCCAGCGTAACCGGAGACACTTCAGACGGCGTGACTTTTTTGGTGGGATACGTCGTGTGAGCAGGTGCGCAGTTGTAATAAAACTTCGCCGGAGTGGCGCTATCAATGCTGGCAAAAACAACTTCTTTTGCACCTTTACCAACATAGAGGGCGTCGCGGTGACCGATTTCATAACATTGGCCATCGACGGTAATCGTACCGGTTCCGCCAATATTGATAACGCCCAGCTCACGACGCTCAAGAAAGTAGCTCACGCCCAGTTGTTTTCCTACTTCCCCGCCAACGGAAACCGTTTTTGCTACCGGCATAATGCCGCCAACAATAATACGGTCAATGTGGCTGTAAACCATGGTGTACTCATCCGCGACGAATACCTTTTCAACCAAAAATTCATTGCGCAGCCCTTGGGTATCCAGCGTTTTCGCGTGCGCACTGTGGATGCTCTGTCTTACGTCCACATCAACCTCCGATAATCATTGAAGTGTGAAATTAGAACGATTGTGAAACATCGTTTCGTTTTTCTATTGAAGGATGATAAGCCCGTGATGTGCTCTTTTCAATTAAAAATAAAACATTGTTTCATTTTTAAGAAGGCGATTGTGAAAAGTGTAGTGTCGATCACGAATAAGCCGGGGAAAGGAAAAAGTCAGGTTCTATATGGGATATGCATAGACGTGCCAGCCATCATTATAAAGCAGCTTGATGGCGGTAGAGGTTTAACGGATAAGGAAGAAATACAGATCTAATCGTCACGCTCAATAGTTAACGCCACCCCCTGACCACCACCAATACAGAGTGTAGCCAATCCTTTACGAGCGTTGCGTTTCACCATTTCATGAACCAAAGAAACCAAAATGCGGCAACCAGAGGCGCCAATCGGATGACCCAATGCAATCGCGCCGCCATTAACATTGACCCGGCGTTCATCCCATTCAAGCATCTTGCCAACAGAAAGCGCCTGCGCGGCAAATGCTTCATTAGCCTCAATAAGATCAACATCAGCCAGCTGCCAGCCTACACGCTCCAGGCAACGGCGAGTCGCATACACAGGAGCAATACCCATCAGTGCAGGATCAACACCAACGCTGGCAAAGGCGCGAATACGTGCCAGCACGGGTAAATTCAACGCATGTGCTTTAGCTTCGCTCATCATCATTACCGCAGCCGCGCCATCATTGATGGATGAGGCATTTCCTGCGGTAACAGAACCGTGACTATCAAATGACGGATTTAAACTAGCCAGCCCTTCGGCACTGGCATCAGTACGCGGCTGCTCATCGGTATCAACAATCAGTAACTGCCCGTTACTTTGCGTTCTGACCGGGACGATCTCATCTTTGAATCGTCCGGCATCAATGGCCGCCCGCGCTTTCTGTTGTGAGCTAAGTGCGTAGGCATCTTGTAACTGACGACTGATACCATATTCGCGCGCCAGATTTTCGGCAGTGACACCAATATGGTAATCATTGAATGCATCCCACAAGCCATCATGCACCAGGCTATCAACCAATTGGCTATCGCCAAGCTGTGCTCCGGTGCGGCTATCAGTCAAAACATGTGGCGCACGACTCATATTTTCCTGACCACCGGCAATAACAATATCAGCCTCGCCACACTGGATCGCCTGAGTAGCAAGATGCAAAGCTTTTAGCCCGGAACCACAAACATCATTAATGGTAATTGCCGAAACGCTGTTGGGAAGACCACCTTTAATGGCAGATTGCCGTGCTGGATTCTGCCCTGCCCCGGCAGTCAGAACCTGTCCAAGAATCACTTCATCCACCGCATGTGCAGCAACGCCGGTGCGCTCTAATAATGCTTTCACGACCAGACTGCCTAATTCTACCGCAGAATGACCAGCCAACGCGCCACGAAAGCAGCCGATAGGTGTTCGTAACGCACCGACAATCACAACATCTTTCATCACAACCTCGCACCAATTAACAGCGCAATAGTAAATGATTGTTAATTTCAATTATCCAAAATGTTTAAAAAAAGTGATTTTTATCACAAAGGAAATTTACCGTAAGAAGGGAGGATGATATCTGACTGGCACGCAAGGTTTGCATCTACTAACACACCAATCCAGAGGTTGATATAGCGTTAATCTCCCATGTCCGGCCTGGTTTATGGTAAATTGCCCTCCATTTTGTTTAATTTGTAGATGATACGTTCAAATAATGTCTAAAATTTGGTCAAAAGAAGAAACTCTCTGGAGCTTCGCACTCTACGGCACAGCCGTTGGCGCAGGCACGCTCTTCCTTCCTATTCAATTAGGTTCAGCAGGAGCGGTGGTCCTGTTTATTACTGCACTGGTCGCCTGGCCTTTAACATATTGGCCACATAAGGCCTTGTGCCAGTTCATCCTTTCTTCAAAAACATCGGCAGGCGAAGGGATCACTGGCGCGGTAACTCACTACTATGGCAAGAAGATCGGTAATCTGATTACCACTCTGTACTTCATTGCCTTTTTTGTCGTTGTACTGATATACGCAGTGGCAATCACCAACTCACTCACTGAACAGCTGGCGAAGCATATGGTCATTGATCTACGCATCCGTATGCTGGTGAGTCTTGGCGTTGTGTTAATCCTGAATCTTATTTTTCTGATGGGGCGTCATGCCACAATTCGGGTAATGGGATTTTTGGTTTTCCCGCTGATTGCTTACTTCTTATTTCTTTCCATCTACCTGGTCGGTAGCTGGCAGCCTTCTTTATTAACAACCCAGGTAGAGTTCAATCAGAATACCCTTCACCAGATATGGATATCGATTCCCGTGATGGTTTTCGCCTTTAGCCATACTCCGATTATTTCTACGTTTGCCATCGACAGACGAGAAAAATACGGCGAACACGCTATGGATAAATGCAAAAAAATTATGAAGGTCGCTTATCTCATCATCTGTGTGAGCGTGCTGTTCTTCGTGTTTAGCTGCCTGTTATCAATTCCACCTTCATATATTGAGGCAGCCAAAGAGGAAGGCGTCACCATTTTATCGGCACTGTCTATGCTGCCAAATTCCCCTGCATGGTTGTCAATTTCCGGGATTATTGTCGCGGTAGTTGCAATGTCTAAATCATTTTTAGGCACCTACTTTGGCGTTATTGAAGGTGCGACGGAATTAGTCAAAACCACGTTACAGCAGGCGGGCGTTAAAAAAAGCCGTGCATTTAACCGCGCGCTGTCAATTATGTTGGTATCACTGATTACTTTCATCGTTTGCTGCATCAACCCTAACGCAATTTCGATGATTTACGCGATCAGTGGTCCGCTCATTGCCATGATTCTTTTTATCATGCCAACACTGTCTACGTATCTCATTCCAGCCCTTAAACCCTGGCGCTCCATCGGAAATCTAATTACGTTGATCGTGGGTATCCTGTGCGTATCGGTAATGTTCTTTAGTTAATCGCTGATGAGAATGGTTCAAAATAGTCATTATTTTGAACCATTCCAGTTCTTACAATGCCTCTCCACCATTAATCACCCTCCTGACTATCTATAGCATAAACAAACAATATCAAGCTGTTATCCTCAGTAAAAATCTGAACATCTTAAATAAGACTATTTAAGATGCGTCACTTAGATTTACACGATATCGTCTGGTTATTCGAAAACAATTTGCAGTATAGATATTCCTAATGCATTAAGCATTTATCTGATTTGCGATAAGCCAAACATGGTTAAATGAGTGAAATCAAGCCATATTTAAAACTTAATGATGCATTCTTAAATATCTTATTGAGAATAATATCAAATACAGATTAAACGCAAATTCCAATTAAAAGCTTATTAAATCAGGGTGTATTGACATCATCAATAACCAATGAAATTATGCGATTATCTATGAATAGGGAGGTTATTAACATGAGACTTTGTAGTAGATATAAAAGTCTTACATGCAATAGTTGCTCAATGCATTGCCAAATAATGCCAGAAAAGTCACCGCGCTTGCAGTATTGTGCAAACGCCTGTTTTTGTATGTGGCCCGAAGATAGTTCGTATTTTAATCGTGGCGTGGTTGAAGGCATATTAAGTAAAAATCACAATGCTCGATTAAGCGGATACATTTTTGTGGATTTTTCAGTAAGTTTTTTACGTCTTTTCCTGGATAAAGACTGGATTGAGTATCTTGCAAGTACGGAAATGGGAATTGTGTTGATAAGCGACAGGAATATGCAATCTCTTGCTAATTACTGGAGAAAACACAACCCCGCAATATCAGCCATTATATATAATGATGATGGACTGGATGTTGCTAACGAGAAGATCAGGCAGTTGTTTATTGGTCGTTACCTGTCATTTACCAGAGGCAATACGTTGACTCAAATGGAGTTCACCATAATGGGGCATATGGTCTCTGGCTATAATCCATATCAGATTGCAGACACTCTCGACATGGATATCCGTAGCATCTACGCCTACAAGCAAAGAATTGAAAAAAGGATGGGTGGTAAAATAAACGAATTATTTATACGTTCAAACTCAGTTCAGCATTGAAACGTAACTATCCACAATAATAATTATTGTATATACGGGCATTTATAATAATGCCCGTATTTTATACGATGAGCTTCAAGTCCGCTTGTTAATTTTTAGTTTAATCATGTGAATTTTGTGTGCTATTCAAAAATTCATGAGAGAAAAAACCATAAAAGTAGACGTTATAACCGTTAAATTTGTTAACACACATGGTTATTTAAGTTGCATTAATATATTGCAATTATAATTGTCATAATGAATATAAAATTAATATATATTTATTAGATGAATACTAATATACTTACCAAACTATCTCATTTGAATTTTCTTGATGCTGTGTTTTATTGACCTATGTACTGGATTATTAACAATAATATTGAGTTCTGGCCGGAACACAAGAAATTAATTTCGGTACATGACGCCGAGTTGAACGTTGTTCTGACAACGCCCGCAAGCAGGTGTTTATCGTTGCTACTCGAAGCTTTTCCAGATGTGGTCGCCCAGCAGGACTTTTTCTCCAGAGTCTGGGAAGAAGAAGGTATGCGTGTACCGGTCAACACGTTATACCAAAACATATCGATTATCAGGCGTGGGTTTCGCGCGGTTGGTGATACGACCCATTCGCTTATTGCAACCGTGCCGAGAAAAGGGTTCAAGCTCAATAACGATATCAACATAGAAAATCATACCCCCCTCTCTGCAATAGATGTTCAAAAGCACAACTCTCCCCTCAGTTTGAACGTTACAGATGGGGTTAAAGAGATAAATTCTGCTCCAGATAATCATGTCAGGAACATACTCCGGCACTCTAAATTTTATTTACTCATGTTAAGTGCATTTGGTGTGGGTTTGCTTACCGCATTTTTACTATGGAATAATAATCAACCCAAACCATTCTTTAGAGATTACAGGACTGTTGCAGAAATAAATGGTTGTCATTTTAATGTAACAGAAGATAGCATTAATGGCCTGAAAGATTTTGATAAATATAAAAAGCATATATTAGCGTCAGGAATTGACTGCAAAAAATATCCATGGCTATATTTCCCTCTTGCCAGATCGTTTCCGGGCTTGATTGTTATGGCCTGCAAAAAAAGCTATAGAAATAACGAAGTTGCAGGTTGTTTAACTTTGTCTTATCGTGGGATTAATCGTGACTCGTTATAAAAAAGCCCTGATACTTATTTTATGTTTTATTAGCGGATTTGTTCTTTTTATTACCTATCATTATTCTAAACAGCAAATCGCATACAATGAAAAATGTACGGCTAACTGGGTTATTTTTAATGACCAGGGACAAGCCAATCTTACCCTTGACTTTATGTATAATAAAAACAAAAAGACAGGCATAGTTGCACTGAGCGGCACATGGAAACAAAACACAAAGGCTTATAAAGCAATTCGACGTGATATTGAATATACATGGACTGAAAATTATAATACTTTGCATCTCACCTCCAACAAAATAAATAAATTCGATATTATCGATCAAGTTGAAGATAATAAACTCGCACTACTCCTTCCTGACTTCTATGTCTTTTCAGGAAAAATGATAAGCTATAATATACAAACACAGGGTAATCGCGGTTTTCTTTTTAACATTAGTAACAGGGCGATTATGTACTGTGCAAGGTAACCCCTGACACGGTCGAAATAAAAATAGTAAAATAACACATGCAATATTTCTATAATTTTTTATAACCATACATATCTATATAGCAACCTTCCACTCCCTAAAAACATCAGCAATATATTCCCCTTCTCTCAGTATGACACTCACTCTTCAAATTAACGCCTTGCTGGTATTAATTTGAAGGAAATATCCCCAGCGAGAATACTCCATTGTAATAAATTATATACATGATGGTGCAAAAAACAAACAAATATATTTTATGTCTGGCATATCAAAAGCAATAATAAACTGACAGGGAAAGATATCGTTACTATAACATTCACAAACAAGGTTAGAACTCGATATATAGCTGTTACCTGACTATGTTTTCTTATCTTAAATCAAAATCAGCACTCAGTTAAGGAATGATGGTCGCGTCAGTTTATCATTGCTTTTCAATTAGTTATGTAGAAACATGATTAAAAAGCATTAATTAAGGACATTTCAGGTTACATTCGAAAAAATCCTCTATAAATTAATGCAAACAGTCATGGAATTTTATATATACAAAATCATATACAGTTTAATAAAACATATATGAATATCAGTTATATCTATTACTCATTCAGGACGTAAATAACCATAAACTTTACAGGGGTTAGCTAATGGATTTAGAAATTAAGTTTTCATATCATTTTCCTGATGGAATAATTCTTACAGAAGATGGTATTCTTACAAAAGGGAATGAGCAATCTTACATACCTCCGAAAGAGCTTGGCGTATTATTTGTATTGCTTGAATCATCTGGCAATGTTGTATCAAAAGATATGATCATTGAGTCCGTGTGGAAAAATGTGATTGTAAGTGACGAGTCCCTTACACGGTGTATATATTCATTAAGATGTATTTTTGAACGCATCGGTTATACCCGCTGTATAGAAACCATATACAGGAAAGGCTATCGATTCAGTGGGCAAGTTTTCAAAATAAAAGGGAACCAAAATAATGAAGAAGGAAGTACGGTTGCTTTATTTCCATTTACAACGTCTCACAGTCATCATGATCCATTAACACTAAATCAGGATCTTGTACAACTTATCTCAAACCAAAAAAATGATGACCTTTATATATACCCACTGGCAGCAACCCAATATTGTATAGATAATAAATCTCAAACAGCTTTTCTGGCCAGATTCAAACCGGATTATTTTATAACCGGAAGAATCAACCAACATGGAACATCAAATAGTTTATATGTTGAGGTGATCGATGCAAAAAGCTTTTATCTTGTTGCCAGCACACATCTGCAAGCGGATGATATACAAAAAGTATCACAATTTATAATAAGTAATTTGTATCTGGCTATGAAGAAGCCTAAAGCTGTACAGGGCTTGATTAGTCAACGCGATTCTTTTAATGACCATATTTTATCAAAAGAAATGTCTAACGGAAAAAACGCGCTAAATGAGTTCACGCCTGAAAGTATTGTCAAAGCAATAACGATATTTGAACACCTGAAAAAAAACACAATATTCCGTCTCTAATAAATGAGTGTCATTGCCTGTTGGCTGAATGCTATATATCCCTGGCTCTTCATGGTATGAATGAACACAAAGATGCAACTCAAAAAGCATTCGCATTTATAGATAAGGTGTCAGATAAAACTATTTGTGATGGAAAGATTTCAGGAATCATGGGATTGATAACTGGTCTTTCCGGACAAGCAACGACATCACGTATTTTTTTTGAACATGCGCAGACACAAATATTAGATATCGCCGCCTTATACTATTATCGTGCACTGGTAAATATATATAACGATAAAATTGAGGATGCAATTGCTTGTATAGACCAGGCACTGTTACTTGAACCTGATATGCATAAAGCTGTGGTAATAAAAAAATGCATTAATGCATATATTTCTGCAACACAGAATAAAAAATGCACACACGTTTATCAAGGAACAGAGAAAGAATGCTATTTAGTTATTATTAATAACATCCAAAAATTAAAGCAATTATCAAAAACTAATAATAATATCGATTTTAATAGTCAATGTGCAGTAGCGTGAGTCGTGATAATCCTCGACTGGTATAACGAATGCAAACTCGTTTATGACTGCTAATGTCGAGGAGCACACAAGCTCTACTTATTTTTGATTGTTGTTATTTGATTCAGCCATACTTGATGTAAGCACATTAAAAGAATGGAAAGTTTCGATAAAAAAAGAAAAATAAATGAGGATATAAAAACTGGAGCGGGCGAAGGGAATCGAACCCTCGTATAGAGCTTGGGAAGCTCTCGTTCTACCATTGAACTACGCCCGCTTTGAGATGCGTAAGGCATTATAAACCTTACGCTCTTCTTAGCAAGTGCCTTGCTACTGACTGCTGATTAATTCACCATCAGCACTTTGGTTTACTGCCCTGTGGCGGCAAGTAGCGCAAAGGATCAATCGCCGTAGCACGGTAACGAATCTGGAAATGTAACCGCACAGATTCAGCATCCGTACTGCCCATCGTCGCTATCTTTTGCCCAGCCTTAACATTTTGCCCATTGTTTACCAGCATCGTGTCGTTATGAGCGTAAGCAGTGATGTAATCTTCACTGTGTTTAATCATGATGAGATTACCGTAGCCACGTAATTGGTTACCGACATACACCACCTTACCGGCGCCGGCTGCATATATTGGCGTCCCGCGCGCTGCAGCAATATCAATCCCTTTATTACCACCATCAGCCATTGAGTAAGGCATGATAACTTTTCCACTCGTTGGCCATAACCAGCAACGTTGTCCGACGGGCGGCCATGAAGATTTCGGAACCACTGGCGGTGGAGTGACTGACGCTGTTTTCGTCGTTGATTTGGCTGTATTTTTTCTCGAGCTGCGGTTACTTTTTGCCCCACCAAGCTTCAACTTTTGACCAACTTCGATGGTATAGGGTGGAGAAATGCCGTTGAGTCGGGCAAGTTCTTTTACGCTTGTTCCCGTGGTGCGTGAAATACGATAAAGCGTATCCCCCCGTTTCACGGTATAAACGGAGCCGGAATACGTTCCTGTGTCTGATGATTTGCTACCAGAACAGCCCGCCAGAAGCAGCCCTGCCGATAACAGCATCACGATACCCAGCGTTTTTTTATTCGGGCGTCCTGCGCTCAAAATCTTTCCTCGCTCAAAAAACAAGACGCTATATCATAGCAGCCACCTGTCAGATACCCAATCCATTGCTCAGAAAATGGATGTACAAATCAAGAATTGTGAATGAATCCATTAGGATAGCGATCCCCCATTTGCACATCATCATAACGCAAAAGAAGGCATCCTGACTGTCGCCTAATATTCATTTATCACAATGATTTTTATCACACTCATATTGATACACAGCCCTCTCTTTCTTTGCTGATAAAAACGCATCATCCCTGGCGTTTTATTAACAACATCACACTTCCCTCCTCCCCCCATGCTTATAGTCGTTTCTGGCGTAATTCTTGCCTGCAAAGACTAAATCATTGCCATAAGAACCAAATGTTCAAATCAAGGGGATTTCTATGGAAGCGCGGGAAGCAACCGCTACAGGTGAATCATGTATGCGCGTAGATGCCATTGCTAAGGTTACCGGGCGGGCACGATATACTGATGATTATGTTATGGCGGGCATGTGTTACGCAAAATATGTACGTAGCCCTATCGCACATGGTTATGCCGTAAATATTGACGATGAAAAAGCCAGAAGCCTGCCGGGCGTACTGGCGATTTTTACCTGGGAAGATGTACCGGATATCCCATTCGCTACGGCAGGACATGCCTGGACACTTGACGAAAATAAACGCGATACCGCCGATCGCGCACTGTTAACCCGCCATGTTCGTCATCATGGTGATGCCGTTGCCATTGTCGTGGCTCGCGATGAGCTCACGGCAGAAAAAGCGGCGCAACTAGTCAGCATTGAGTGGCAAGAATTACCCGTTATCACCACACCAGAAGCGGCACTGGCAGAAGACGCAGCACCAATCCATAACGGCGGCAATTTACTTAAACAAAGCACGATGTCGACGGGCAATGTCCAGCAAACAATCGATGCGGCAGATTACCAGATCGAGGGGCATTATCAGACACCGGTCATTCAGCATTGCCATATGGAAAGTGTGACTTCACTGGCATGGATGGAGGATGACTCGCGAATTACCATCGTCTCCAGTACGCAGATCCCACATATTGTTCGCCGCGTTGTCGGTCAGGCGCTGGATATTCCCTGGTCATGTGTGCGAGTCATTAAACCGTTTGTCGGCGGCGGTTTTGGTAATAAACAGGATGTGCTGGAAGAGCCTATGGCGGCCTTCCTGACCAGCAAGCTCGGGGGCATTCCGGTGAAAGTTTCCCTTAGCCGTGAAGAGTGTTTTCTCGCAACCCGAACCCGCCACGCCTTTACCATTGATGGGAAAATGGGCGTGAATCGTGATGGTACGTTGAAAGGTTATAGTCTGGATGTTCTGTCCAACACCGGCGCTTATGCCTCCCACGGTCACTCCATCGCTTCCGCAGGCGGTAACAAAGTCGCTTACCTTTATCCTCGTTGTGCTTATGCCTACAGTTCAAAGACCTGCTATACCAATCTGCCCTCGGCAGGCGCGATGCGTGGTTATGGCGCACCGCAAGTCGTTTTTGCTGTCGAATCAATGCTGGATGACGCCGCTACCGCGTTAGAACTAGACCCAGTAGAAATTCGTTTACGTAATGCTGCTCGAGAAGGCGATGCAAATCCGCTCACGGGCAAACGTATTTACAGCGCAGGATTACCAGAGTGTCTTGAAAAAGGGCGGAAAATCTTTGAATGGGAAAAACGCCGTGCAGAGTGCCGGAACCAGCAAGGCAATTTGCGGCGAGGCGTTGGCGTTGCCTGTTTTAGCTACACCTCTAACACCTGGCCTGTCGGGGTGGAAATCGCGGGCGCACGCCTGTTGATGAATCAGGATGGAACCATCAACGTGCAAAGCGGCGCTACAGAAATCGGTCAGGGTGCCGACACCGTGTTCTCACAAATGGTGGCAGAAACCGTGGGTGTCCCAGTCAGCGATGTCCGCGTAATTTCGACACAAGACACCGATATTACACCATTCGACCCCGGCGCGTTTGCATCACGTCAGAGCTACGTTGCCGCGCCAGCGTTGCGCAGTGCGGCGCTGCTGCTGAAAGAGAAAATCATCGCTCACGCCGCAGTCATGCTACATCAGTCAGCGATGAATCTGACCCTGATAAAAGGCCAAATCGTGCTGGTTGAAAGACCGGAAGAGTCGTTGTTGTCATTAAAAGATCTGGCAATGGATGCGTTTTATCATCCCGAGCGTGGCGGACAGCTTTCTGCAGAAAGTTCTATCAAAACTACCACTAACCCACCGGCGTTTGGCTGCACCTTTGTTGACCTTACAGTCGATATTGCGCTGTGCAAAGTCACTATCAACCGCATCCTCAACGTTCATGATTCGGGGCATATTCTTAATCCGCTACTGGCAGAAGGCCAGGTACACGGCGGGATGGGAATGGGCATTGGCTGGGCGCTATTTGAAGAGATGATCATCGACGCGAAAAGCGGCGTGGTACGTAACCCAAATCTGCTGGATTACAAAATGCCGACCATGCCGGATCTGCCACAACTGGAAAGTGCGTTTGTCGAAATCAATGAACCGCAATCCGCATACGGACATAAGTCACTGGGTGAGCCACCAATCATTCCTGTTGCCGCTGCTATTCGTAACGCGGTGAAGATGGCTACCGGTGTTGCAATCAATACACTGCCACTGACGCCAAAACGGTTATACGAAGAGTTCCATCTGGCAGGATTGATTTGAGGATAACATCATGTTTGATTTTGCTTCTTACCATCGCGCGACCACCATTGCCGATGCCATCAACCTGCTGACCCACAATCCGCAGGCAAAACTGCTCGCCGGTGGCACTGACGTACTGATTCAGCTCCATCATCACAATGACCGTTATCGCCATATTGTTGATATCCACAATCTGGCGGAGCTTCGGGGAATTACGCAGGAGGAAAATGGCGCGCTACGAATCGGCTCCGCGACGACATTTACTCAGCTCATTGAAGATCCGTTAACCCAGCATCATCTTCCGGCGTTATGTGCTGCGGCTTCGTCAATTGCCGGACCGCAGATCCGTAATGTCGCTACCTACGGTGGAAATATTTGCAACGGTGCCACCAGCGCAGACTCCGCCACACCAACGCTGATTTATGACGCGAAGCTGGAGATCCACTCACCGCGTGGAGTTCGTTTCGTCCCGATTAATGGCTTTCACACAGGGCCAGGCAAAGTCTCTCTTGAGCATGACGAAATTCTTGTCGCCTTTCATTTTCCGCCACAACCGAAAGAACATGCTGGTAGCGCGCATTTTAAATATGCCATGCGCGACGCGATGGATATTTCAACGATTGGCTGCGCCGCGTATTGTCGGCTGGATAATGGAAGTTTCAGTGAATTACGTCTGGCATTTGGTGTTGCCGCTCCAACGCCGATTCGCTGCCAACACGCCGAACAGGCTGCACAAAACGCGCCACTGAACCTGCAAACGCTGGAAGCCATCAGCGAGTCTGTCCTGCAAGACGTCGCCCCGCGTTCCTCATGGCGTGCGAGTAAAGAGTTTCGTCTGCATCTTATCCAGACGATGACCCAAAAAGTCATTAGCGAAGCCGTCGCTGCGGCAGGGGGAAAACTACAATGAACCACAGCGAAACAATTACCATTGAATGCGTCATTAACGGTATGCCTTTTCAGCTCCGCGCCGCGCCGGGTATGCCGCTTTCAGAGCTACTCCGTGAACAAGGATTACTTAGCGTCAAACAAGGATGCTGCGTTGGAGAATGCGGCGCGTGTACTGTGCTGGTTGATGGCACCGCGATAGATAGCTGCTTATACCTTGCCTCCTGGGCTGAAGGAAAAGAGATACGCACGCTGGAAGGCGAAGCAAAAGGCGGCAAACTTTCTCATGTACAACAGGCTTATGCGAAATCAGGCGCGGTACAGTGTGGCTTTTGTACGCCCGGGTTGATTATGGCCACCACGGCAATGCTGGCAAAACCACGCGAGAAACCATTAACTATTACGGAAATTCGTCGCGGCCTGGCGGGAAATCTTTGTCGCTGCACCGGTTATCAGATGATTGTGAATACAGTGCTGGACTGCGAGGAAACGAAGTAAAACGAAATCCGGCCTGAATGCAGGCCGGATTTACTGCGGTTACGCACTTAACAATTCATATTTTTTAATCTTACGATAGAGCGTAGCAATGCCGATTCCCAGTTCATCAGCAACTTGCTTCTTGCTGTTATGACGTGAAAGCGCCTCGCGGATCATCTGTTTTTCCATCTCCTCCAGCGCCGTACCACCAGCATCATCAAGTGCCAAATGTGCTTCGCTGGCTTCTGGGCTCTCACTTTGCTCTGTCACGCCGTTATTTACCAGATTGGGCGGCAGGAGTGTGCTGTCAATGACTTCACCTGAAGGAACAACGTTGACCAGATATTCCATCAAATTGCTTAGCTCTCGCAGGTTTCCAGGCCAATAATGCTTACGCAGCAACTCAACAACATCAGGAGCAATGCCAGGATAAACCGACCCCAGACGACGGGTATGCAGATGTAAAAAGTAATGCACCAACAGTTCAATATCTTCCTGACGTTCACGCAAAGGCGGCAACGTTAACGGAATAACATTCAGGCGATAGAAGAGATCCTCACGAAACTTACCTTCAGCAATAAACTGAGCCAAATTCTGGTTAGTTGCAGAAATGATGCGGATGTCGACCTGTATTGGGCTGCTGGCACCAATCGGCAGAATTTCACGTGCCTCAATAGCTCGTAACAATTTTGCCTGCAACATTAATGGCATATCGCCAATTTCATCGAGAAACAGCGTGCCCGTATTCGCCGCCTGAATCAGCCCTGTTTTGCCGTTGGCAGAAGCCCCCGTAAAAGCGCCTTTGACATAACCGAACAGCTCACTTTCCAGAAGCTGCTCCGGGATCGCGGCACAGTTGATAGCAATAAAGGGTTTATTCCGTCTTCCACTCAACTTATGAATTGCACGAGCGACAACTTCTTTACCGGTGCCACTTTCCCCGACCACCATTACGCTGGATGGGCTGGGCGCGATACGGCTAATGAGTCGTTTTAATTGCCGCATAACCCGGCATTCACCCACTAATTGTTCAATATGCGGTTCATCAGAAACGTTCGCCACAGAAAAACTGGTATGTGACTGGTGAAACGCCATCAAAAATAACTGTCGCCCCTGGATGTTATGCAACTGACCAATGATTAATTCACTTTTATCATCCCACGAAACGATATGTTGCATATGTCCATGAGTAAAATTACTCTCAAATGTTAATGGTCTGAAACGAATAGGTTTCCCAACCATATTATTTTGAGCAACACCAAGAGTTTTTAATGCAGTCTGGTTAACAAACTGAATACGATTGTCTTCATCGATAACTAACACTCCCTGATCCATATTATCGATCATGGTAGCGAATATTTTACTTATATTATCTCCTGGCCCCTGATCTTCCAGAAGTTTCGAGACAAAAATAGTAGATATATGGCGAACGTAATCTGAAAATTCGCGTAAATTATCACTGATATGTTCTTGTTGCTCATGAGTAACAGCAATCAAACTTATTACTCCGACACAACGATCCTGCAGAATAACGGGCGTGCCCAGGAATGCCTTTTCACGACAATTTTCTTTACTGTCACAACCTTCACAAAGGGGATCGAAGCGAGACTGTGTCACAACCTTTTCGGTTTTGGTTTCCAGGACATAGCGGAGCAAACGTGAATTGCCACTTAGCTGGCGCCCAAGAAACTTCCCATATGCGCCAGTTCCAGCGACGCGACACAAGTTTTCATCAACGATCTCAACCTCAAGCTGCAAAACGCTGGCTAGCATTCTGGCAAAACGCTGAATTGTTGGTTGAATTTGCATCAATACTGACTGCGTAGTAACAAGCTCCATAGCTTTACCTTCCAGAATCACTTAAAAGTCGATCATTGAAGACGTTGATGGTTCACAGGTCATGACGATATTAACTCAGACAAATATAGCTTTGCTAAAAACATAGGATTTTTATCACTTTCTAATGAAATTATGGAAGTGATATCACATTTCTATATCAATATGAGAATTACGGGACTGCATTTATCAAACTGACGACGATTCTCCTCTCCCTTATATCTTATTTACGATACTTAGCAGCAAATAAATAACGGCAGAAAAAAAGCCAATCGTTTCCGTATATTTTTATGCTCCATAGTGCAATGTTAATTTGTGATCAACCCCACACATTACCTGTCAAATTACTCTTTCGCAGCCGCGTAGATAATTCTGGCACACTTATTGTTAGTCCCTGGTATAGCTGTGAAAACACCAATCACTTTGGCAAGTCACAGTGAAATAAACCACTTTGCCTGTCATTCCACTATCGGGACTTTATGATGAAAACTGTTAATGAGCTGATTAAGGATATCAATTCGCTGACCTCTCACCTTCACGAGAAAGATTTTTTGTTAACGTGGGAACAGACGCCAGATGAACTGAAACAAGTACTGGACGTTGCCGCAGCGTTAAAAGCACTGCGTGCTGAAAACATCTCGACCAAAGTCTTTAATAGTGGATTAGGTATTTCCGTATTCCGCGACAACTCCACCCGTACCCGTTTTTCTTATGCTTCCGCGCTTAACCTGCTCGGTCTGGCACAGCAAGATCTTGATGAAGGTAAATCACAAATCGCTCACGGCGAAACCGTTCGTGAAACCGCTAATATGATCTCCTTCTGCGCCGACGCTATCGGTATTCGTGACGATATGTATCTGGGTGCGGGTAACGCCTATATGCGTGAAGTTGGCGCGGCACTCGACGACGGCTACAAACAGGGCGTGCTGCCGCAGCGCCCGGCTTTAGTTAACCTGCAATGTGATATCGACCACCCGACGCAGTCGATGGCTGACCTGGCATGGTTGCGTGAACACTTTGGTTCGCTGGAAAACCTGAAAGGTAAAAAAATCGCCATGACCTGGGCCTATTCACCAAGCTACGGCAAACCGCTTTCTGTTCCGCAAGGCATCATCGGCCTGATGACCCGCTTCGGTATGGATGTCACCCTGGCCCACCCGGAAGGTTATGACCTGATCCCGGATGTGGTTGAAGTGGCGAAAAACAATGCTAAAGCGTCCGGCGGCAGCTTCCGTCAGGTCACCAGCATGGAAGAAGCGTTCAAAGATGCAGACATCGTTTATCCGAAGTCATGGGCACCTTACAAAGTGATGGAAGAGCGTACTGAACTGCTGCGCGCTAACGATCACGAAGGCTTAAAAGCACTGGAAAAACAGTGTCTGGCGCAGAACGCACAGCACAAAGACTGGCATTGTACTGAAGAGATGATGGAGCTGACCCGTGATGGCGAAGCCCTGTATATGCACTGCCTGCCAGCCGATATCAGCGGCGTATCCTGCAAAGAAGGTGAAGTCACTGAGGGCGTATTCGAAAAATACCGTATCGCGACCTACAAAGAAGCCAGCTGGAAGCCTTATATCATCGCCGCGATGATCCTGTCCCGTAAATACTCCAAACCGGGTGCACTGCTCGAACAACTGCTGAAAGAAGCGCAAGAACGCGTGAAATAACCCCTCGGGCCGATCGACAGATCGGCTCTCTATTTACAGAGGCCAAAAGGATAGGATATGTCCGTTTTCTCATTGAAGATTGATATCGCCGATAACAAATTTTTCAACGGCGAAACATCACCGCTCTTTTCGCAAAGCCAGGCAAAACTGGCGCGCCAGTTCCATCAGAAGATTGCTGGCTATCGCCCAACACCGCTTTGTGCGCTGGACGACCTCGCGAACCTTTTTGGTGTGAAGAAAATTCTCGTTAAGGACGAATCAAAACGATTCGGTCTGAACGCCTTCAAGATGCTCGGCGGTGCGTATGCCATCGCTCAGTTACTGTGCGAAAAATATCATCTTGATATCGAAACACTGTCATTTGAACACCTGAAAAAGGCTATCGGCGAAAAAATGACCTTCGCCACCACCACCGACGGCAACCACGGGCGCGGTGTGGCATGGGCAGCGCAGCAACTCGGACAGAATGCGGTGATTTACATGCCGAAAGGCTCCGCTCAGGAACGCGTTGACGCCATTCTGAATCTCGGTGCCGAGTGCATCGTCACGGATATGAACTATGACGATACCGTTCGCCTGACCATGCAACACGCGCAGCAGCACGGCTGGGAAGTGGTGCAAGATACCGCCTGGGAAGGTTACACCAAAATCCCAACCTGGATCATGCAGGGCTATGCCACGCTGGCAGATGAAGCTGTCGAGCAAATGCGTGAAATGGGCGTAACCCCGACGCACGTTCTGCTGCAAGCCGGTGTCGGTGCTATGGCCGGTGGTGTGTTGGGTTATCTGGTCGATGTCTATAGCCCGCAAAATCTGCACAGCATTATTGTTGAACCTGACAAAGCTGACTGTATTTATCGCTCTGGCGTCAAAGGCGACATCGTCAACGTTGGCGGCGATATGGCCACTATTATGGCGGGCCTGGCCTGCGGCGAACCTAACCCACTGGGCTGGGAAATCCTACGTAACTGCGCCACCCAATTCATCTCCTGCCAGGACAGCGTTGCCGCATTAGGTATGCGCGTGCTGGGTAATCCGTATGGCAACGATCCACGCATCATCTCCGGTGAATCTGGCGCTGTCGGTTTGGGCGTTCTCGCGGCGGTTCATTATCACCCGCAACGTCAAAGCCTGATGGAAAAACTGGCGCTGAACAAAGATGCCGTGGTGCTGGTTATCAGCACTGAAGGCGACACCGACGTGAAGCACTACCGCGAAGTTGTCTGGGAAGGCAAACACTCTGTAGCACCTTAATCACCCTATTGGAACTGCTCCCTGCAAAACGGGGAGTAAAAAAACTGGAGAAAAATAATGGCTAAGAATATTCCATTCAAACTGATTCTTGAAAAAGCAAAGGATTACCAGGCAGACATGACTCGCTTCCTGCGCGACATGGTTGCGATTCCCAGCGAAAGCTGCGACGAAAAACGCGTAGTGCATCGTATTAAAGAAGAGATGGAAAAAGTCGGCTTCGATAAAGTTGAAATCGACCCGATGGGTAACGTTCTCGGTTATATCGGCCACGGCCCGCGTCTGGTGGCAATGGACGCTCATATCGATACCGTCGGCATTGGCAACATCAAAAACTGGGACTTCGATCCGTACGAAGGCATGGAAACTGATGAGCTGATTGGTGGTCGCGGCACTTCCGACCAGGAAGGCGGCATGGCATCTATGGTTTATGCCGGTAAAATCATTAAAGACCTTGGTCTGGAAGATGAATACACCCTGCTGGTCACCGGTACGGTGCAGGAAGAAGACTGCGACGGTCTGTGCTGGCAGTACATTATTGAACAATCCGGCATTCGCCCGGAATTTGTGGTCAGTACTGAACCAACTGATTGCCAGGTATACCGTGGTCAGCGCGGACGTATGGAAATTCGTATAGATGTTCAGGGAGTTAGCTGCCACGGTTCTGCGCCAGAACGCGGTGATAACGCCATTTTCAAAATGGGACCGATTCTTGGCGAATTACAAGAACTCTCCCAGCGTCTGGGCTATGACGAATTCCTCGGCAAAGGCACCCTCACCGTTTCTGAAATTTTCTTTACCTCCCCAAGCCGTTGCGCTGTAGCAGACAGCTGCGCAGTTTCTATTGACCGTCGTCTGACCTGGGGTGAAACCTGGGAAGGCGCGTTGGACGAAATCCGCGCCCTGCCTGCGGTACAGAAAGCCAACGCGGTTGTTTCTATGTACAACTACGACCGTCCTTCCTGGACTGGCCTGGTTTACCCAACCGAATGCTACTTCCCGACCTGGAAAGTGGAAGAAGATCACTTCACTGTTAAAGCCCTGGTGAATGCCTACGAAGGTCTGTTTGGCAAAGCGCCGGTCGTTGATAAGTGGACCTTCTCAACTAACGGCGTATCCATCATGGGTCGTCACGGCATTCCGGTGATCGGCTTTGGCCCAGGTAAAGAACCTGAAGCGCACGCGCCAAACGAAAAAACCTGGAAATCTCATCTGGTGACCTGTGCCGCTATGTACGCTGCAATCCCGTTAAGCTGGCTGGCAACCGAATAATTATTCTTAACTTATTCCCCTCCGGTTCGCCGGAGGGTTTTTGGAGTTTGCTATGCGCGTATTGATCAAAAACGGCACTGTCGTTAACGCAGATGGACAAGCCAAACAGGATTTGTTGATTGAAAGCGGGATTGTTCGCCAGTTGGGCACCGATATTTCGCCGCAGCTCCCTTATGAAGAAATTGATGCCACTGGCTGTTACGTTTTCCCTGGCGGCGTCGATGTCCATACACATTTCAATATTGATGTCGGCATTGCGCGCAGTTGTGATGATTTTTTTACCGGTACTCGCGCAGCCGCGTGTGGCGGTACAACAACCATTATTGACCATATGGGATTTGGCCCAAACGGCTGCCGGTTACGCCATCAACTGGAAGTTTATCGTGGCTATGCCGCCCATAAAGCGGTCATCGACTACAGCTTTCACGGTGTAATTCAGCATATTAATCACGCCATCCTCGACGAAATTCCGATGATGGTCGAAGAAGGGCTGAGCAGTTTTAAACTCTATTTAACCTATCAATATAAACTCAACGATGACGAAGTGTTGCAAGCATTACGCCGCTTGCATGAGTCCGGCGCCCTGACCACTGTGCACCCGGAAAATGACGCAGCTATCGCCAGTAAGCGGGCGGAGTTCATCGCCGCCGGGCTAACCGCTCCGCGCTATCACGCATTGAGTCGACCTCTGGAATGCGAAGCAGAAGCTATCGCCCGCATGATTAACCTGGCGCAACTTGCCGGCAACGCCCCACTCTATATCGTCCATCTGTCTAACGGCTTAGGTCTGGATTATCTGCGTCTTGCCCGTGCGAATCACCAGCCAGTCTGGGTTGAAACCTGCCCACAATATCTTCTGCTGGACGAACGCAGTTACGATACAGAAGACGGAATGAAATTTATCCTTAGCCCGCCGCTGCGCAACGTTCGTGAGCAGGACAAGCTGTGGTGCGGCATCAGCGATGGTGCGATTGACGTGGTAGCGACCGATCATTGCACCTTCTCGATGGCTCAACGCCAGCAAATTTCTAAAGGCGATTTCAGTCGCTGCCCAAATGGCTTACCCGGTGTGGAAAATCGTATGCAATTGCTGTTTTCCAGCGGCGTAATGACCGGACGTATCACCCCGGAACGTTTTGTTGAGTTAACCAGTGCGATGCCCGCCAGGCTGTTTGGCCTGTGGCCACAAAAAGGATTGTTAGCGCCCGGTTCCGATGGCGACGTGGTGATTATCGATCCACGCCAGAGCCAACACATTCAACATCGCCATCTCCACGACAATGCCGACTATTCTCCCTGGGAGGGCTTTACCTGTCAGGGCGCGATTGTCAGAACCTTATCCCGTGGTGAAACGATTTTCTGCGACGGAGCCTTTACAGGCAAAGCCGGACGTGGTCGTTTCCTGCGACGCAAACCGTTTGTCCCTCCCGTGCTCTAACCACTGCCAGGGATCTATACACAATCAAGAATGATGAGTGAGGAAAAATGAGTAAGAAAATTGTTCTCGCCCTCGGCGGGAATGCGCTGGGCGACGATCTGGCCGGACAAATGAAAGCGGTAAAAATTACGTCTCAGGCAATTGTTGATTTAATTGCCCAGGGACATGAAGTTATCGTCACTCATGGTAATGGACCGCAGGTAGGCATGATTAACCAGGCATTCGAAGCTGCCGCAAAAACTGAAGCGCACTCGCCGATGCTGCCGATGTCTGTCTGTGTTGCGTTAAGTCAGGGATATATTGGTTACGATCTGCAAAATGCCTTAAGGGAAGAGCTGCTTTCTCGTGGTATTAATAAACCTGTAGCAACGCTGGTTACTCAGGTCGAAGTCGACGCTAACGATCCGGCATTCCTCAATCCGACCAAACCGATCGGATCGTTCTTTACCGAGCAGGAAGCCGAGCAACTGACAAAACAGGGTTACACTCTGAAAGAAGATGCGGGTCGTGGCTATCGTCGTGTAGTAGCCTCACCAAAGCCTGTTGATATTATTGAAAAAGAAACGGTTAAAGCTCTGGTAGATGCAGGTCAGGTTGTGATTACCGTTGGCGGTGGCGGTATCCCTGTGATTCGTGAAGGCAATCATCTGCGCGGTGCCAGCGCGGTTATCGATAAAGACTGGGCCAGCGCCCGTCTGGCAGAAATGATCGATGCTGATATGCTGATCATTCTTACTGCGGTAGAAAAAGTGGCCATTAACTTCGGTAAAGAGAATGAGCAATGGCTCGACCGCCTGTCATTGGCCGATGCAGAACGCTTTATCGAAGAAGGCCATTTTGCGAAAGGTTCTATGCTGCCGAAAGTGGAAGCTGCCGCCTCGTTTGCTCGCTCTCGCGCAGGTCGCGAAGCACTGATTACCGTGTTGAGCAAAGCGAAAGAAGGGATTGAAGGCAAAACCGGAACGGTGATTTGTCAGTAAGTTAAAGGCCGGATGGGTAATACCATCCGGCCGTTTTCATTTAAGCCACTTCCAGCACTTCTTCTGTCGCTTTAACGCCCTGATGCATCAACATCATTAACGCCTCAAGTACGCCGCCGCCAATCGCCCTGGCTTTATCTGAAACACTGGTAAAATCAGCCGTTTCACCACGAGGGTCAATATCACCAATTTTAAAACCACCGACCACCGCCAGTCCGTCGTTAAGTAAACCACGCACCATCCCCGTCAACGGCGCTTTAATTTCATGCTCGCCAATCCAGGCAATCACATCACCTTCTTCCACCAGATCGCCTAATTTCACCTTGGATCGCATGATGCCCACCGCCGGAGCACGAATAACTCGTCGGGTGGTGTGCCCCATGATATTACCGGGAACACCTGTATTTTCCTGTGCGCAGCCGGAGTAAATCACCTGACCGAGCCAGTGCCCACGATTCGTTTCAATCACCGCATGACAATCTTTACCTGCGGTAAAGCCCGGCCCAAGCGCGATCGTCACTGGCGCCATATCTGCACGCGTACCCAAATTCTGTTTCGCAAGAATAGCGTCCACAACGCAAAGCGGTTTCAGTTCATCAAGCAGTGAACAGGCAGGATCTACCATCACCGGGATGAATCCACGTTCGGTAAGTTTCATCGCCTCCGCAGAGCTGGTTGCCAGGCGGGCAGTGACGCCTTCGACCGTCATTTCGCCGTCGAACACGGCCTGGGCAAACGCCACGGTACAACGAATCACCGTTGGCTTTTCCACTTCCAGCATGATCACTTTGAACCCCGCATGATACAGACGCAGCGCCACACCACTGGCGATATCCCCCGCACCGCGAATCACCACCAGTTGGTGTCCGGAAGGATGCGTAGGTTTCATCATCAGCCCACCCGGCGCGTTATTTTTCACCTGTAATATTTCTGCCAGCACGCTGATGGCGATCTCCTGCGGCGTTTCCGCACCAATGTTGTAACCAACCGGCGCATGTAAACGGGCAATATGTTCTTCAGCCACGCCTTTCTCGCGCAACTGACGCAGGAAAAGCTGCACCTTGCGGCGACTTGCCAGCAAACCCAGCCATGCAATAGGCTGCTCAATGAGTTTATCGAGGGCTTCACGATCCTGATTATTCGTGGCAATCAGGACAAAATTATCAGGGCGAATCTCCAGTGCTTCTACTGCCGCGCCAAACGACTCAGCATGGAGAAGCGTAGTTGACGGCGGAAAAAGTTCAGGATTGAGGCTTTCGCGATAAATATCGGCAACGGCGATATCAAACCCTAATAACGCGGCACTCTGGGCTATCGCCCGGTTGACATGCCCCGCGCCGATCAACACCAGACGTGGTCGCATACCATGTACGCTGATAAACACTGACATTGCGCCTCCGCAATCTGACCCGACGGCATCCGCGCCGTTACGAGCCATGCGCCCGTGGAATAATCGCGGCTTACGTTCCTGCAATGCCTGAAGCGACTCTTCAATCACCTTCCGCTCAACCATTCCGCCGCCAATTGTGCCGACGATAGAACCATCGGCACGCACTAACATTTGTGCAGAATGACGGGGTGTAGAACCTCGGCTATCAACAATTTGCGCCATCGCAAACGGACAATTTTGCTCTTCGAGTTTTGCAGCCTCTGTGAAAATATTCATACCAACCTCAATGGATATCCTTTCAGTAACCCGGAATGCCCGAGTTGCTAATTCACAAATCTGCGCGCGATTGCAGGATGTTCTTGTATATCGCCCAGCCAGATTGCCTCTACGTCATGTTGTTGCAGCGGTTTGAGTAGCTCGCTTTGCGCAATCGCATTCTCACATTGAGAAAAACGGTTAATGAACCAGACTCGCCGACAGCCTTGCGGTACGTTTTTAAACGCGCCCTGCGGATGGCGAACCAGCGCAACGAGATCGCTAAGTTGCAAGGTTGCATCTGGTGTTAACCCAGTAATATCAGCAAACTGCGACCAGCGATGGATATTTTCGGTGCCAACTTTAGCGCCCAAAATATGCCCTCCCATCACAGCAATCACGCAGCAACTGCTTTTTGGTATGCAAGGTTCGTGCTCATCCGGCGCTTTTAATGGCATTCCACGCGAGCCATCTGCCTCAATGAGAATTACGTCACATTCTGGTCGTTGCGCCAGTACATCAATGGTATCTGGCGTAAATCCCTGCGCTTTTCCCTGTTTCGCTTTGAAGCGGTGAAAACAAAATGCAATGGGGGATGTGAGAGACGCATGAGGAAGCATGGCGGGATCGCGACAGAAAACCACGGGCCAGTGAGACGTTGGTATAAACATATGTGTCGTCGTCGTGATTAACACGCGCCTGCCACTAGACTGAAGTAACTCTGCCAGCCAAAAAAGCAGACTGGTTTTCCCCCCTGCACCAACAACAGAAATGACTGCCGGAGCGTTCTGCACGCCTAAATCAATGAATAATGCTGATGGGTCAATTATACTTTTCACGAGTCTTCATAGACCTCTCTGGGATAAATTAACCCACAAATTCATTAACCAGAAAGTAACGCAATTTTCAGGCGTTATTAACCGATATAAATAATGGAATCACTATGTCAGCCATCGACTGTATAATTACCGCTGCTGGATTATCATCAAGAATGGGACAATGGAAAATGATGTTACCCTGGCAACAGGAAACAATTCTTGATGCAAGTATCAAAAACGCGTTGCAGTTTTGTAGTCGAATTATTTTAGTTACGGGTTTTCGCGCTAATGAACTGCATCATCGCTACGAGAACACTGACAATATTACTCTTATTTATAATCCAGATTATGAGCAGGGCTTACTGACCTCGGTGAAGGCTGCTGCTCCCGAAGTGCAAACCGAACATTGCTTTATTACTCATGGCGACATGCCGAGCATTAATGCAAATATTTTCAATAAAATCTGGCAATTACGCAATGACGGCGCAATACTTCCACTCCACAATGGCATTCCTGGTCATCCCATTTTAATCTCAAAGTCGAGTCTGATGCAGGCTATCCAACGCCCCAACGTGACCAATATGCGTCAGGCATTGCAAATGGGTGAGCATTATTCCGTCGAAATAGAAGATGAAGAAATAATTTTAGATATTGATACCCCCGAGGACTTTATTTATGCGCAAAAGCGGCATACTAAATTTTAGAAAATCAGGTTAAACGATTGCGTTCAAATATTCATTCCACTCAGCGCGTTTTTATCATAATGATAAGGAGTCACTGATTTTGAGAAATGAGAAAAAATGATAAAAGCCCTGACAATAATAACTCTCAGTAGTGATTTTAATTCTCATTTAGCACCTGTGAGATCATTCACAAAAAACCATTAAGTTTCGAGGCGCCTCACATTTTTTTATATTTCAGGACCAACCTGGCAATAGTGGTGCGATTGTTGCTCTGTCTCCTTAAACCACCGGATTTATCAATACCGGTTACTCAATGATATCTGTATAAGCTAAGGAGAGGGTTATGGGGGATATTATGCGTCCCATTCCGTTTGAGGAACTTTTGACGCGCATATTTGATGAATACCAACAACAACGCTCAATCTTTGGTATTCCTGAGCAACAGTTTTACTCACCCGTAAAAGGTAAATCTGTCGGCGTCTTCGGTGAAACCTGTGCCACCCCCGTCGGCCCTGCCGCTGGTCCGCACACGCAACTCGCGCAAAACATCGTCACCTCCTGGCTGACTGGCGGACGCTTCATCGAACTAAAAACCGTCCAGATTCTTGATCGTCTGGAGCTGGAAAAGCCTTGTATCGACGCCGAAGATGAGTGCTTTAACACCGAATGGTCCACCGAATTTACCCTGCTTAAAGCCTGGGATGAATACCTCAAAGCCTGGTTTGCCCTGCATCTTCTCGAAGCGATGTTCCAGCCTTCTGACTCCGGTAAATCGTTCATCTTTAATATGAGCGTCGGTTACAACCTCGAAGGCATTAAGCAGCCGCCGATGCAGCAGTTCATCGACAATATGATGGACGCATCTGACCATCCGAAATTCGCTCAATACCGCGATACGCTGAATAAACTCCTCCTCGATGACGCATTTTTAGCCCGTCACGGATTACAAGAAAAACGTGAAAGCTTGCAGGCCTTGCCAGCCCGTATCCCCACCAGCATGGTACAAGGCGTTACCCTCTCCACCATGCACGGCTGCCCTCCGCATGAAATCGAAGCCATTTGCCGCTACATGCTGGAAGAAAAAGAGCTGAACACCTTTGTGAAACTCAACCCGACCTTACTGGGGTACGCGCGTGTTCGTGAGATTCTTGATGGATGTGGATTCGATTACATCGGCTTAAAAGAAGAGTCATTTGATCACGACCTCAAGCTGACGCAGGCGCTGGAAATGCTGGAACGCCTGATGGCGCTGGCAAAAGAAAAATCACTCGGCTTTGGCGTCAAACTGACTAACACTCTCGGCACCATCAATAACAAAGGCGCACTGCCCGGTGAAGAGATGTATATGTCCGGTCGTGCGCTGTTCCCGCTCTCTATCAATGTCGCAGCAGTTCTGTCCCGCGCCTTTGACGGCAAACTGCCAATTTCTTATTCCGGTGGTGCCAGCCAGCTGACTATCCGCGATATTTTCGATACTGGCATTCGCCCAATCACCATGGCAACCGACTTGCTGAAACCAGGCGGCTATCTGCGTTTAAGTGCCTGTATGCGCGAGCTGGAAGGCTCCGACGCCTGGGGACTTGACCACGTTGACGTGGAACGACTGAGCAAGCTGGCCGCAGATGCGCTGACCATGGAATACACCCAGAAACACTGGAAGCCAGAAGAGCGGATAGAAGTGGCAGAAGACCTGCCGCTGACCGACTGCTACGTTGCCCCCTGTGTCACTGCCTGCGCCATCAAACAGGATATTCCGGAATACATTCGACTGTTGGGCGAACATCGTTATGCCGACGCGCTGGAACTCATCTACCAACGTAATGCCCTGCCCGCCATTACTGGTCACATTTGCGATCACCAGTGCCAGTACAACTGTACCCGCCTGGATTACGACAGTGCGCTGAATATCCGCGAACTGAAAAAAGTCGCCCTGGAAAAAGGCTGGGATGAATACAAACAACGCTGGCACAAACCAGCGGGTTCTGGTTCTCGCCATCCGGTTGCCGTCATTGGCGCGGGTCCTGCGGGTCTGGCTGCAGGTTACTTCCTTGCCAGAGCGGGGCATCCGGTCACACTGTTTGAACGCGAAGCTAACGCCGGCGGCGTGGTGAAAAATATCATTCCCCAATTCCGTATTCCTGCTGAGTTGATTCAGCACGATATCAATTTTGTTGCCGATCACGGCGTGAAATTTGAGTATGACTGCTCACCGGATCTGACCGTCGAACAGTTAAAAAATCAGGGTTTCCACTATGTTCTGATTGCCACCGGCACCGATAAAAACAGCGGTGTGAAACTGGCTGGCGACAACCAGAATGTCTGGAAATCCCTCCCCTTCCTGCGTGAGTACAACAAAGGAACGGCGCTCAAGCTGGGCAAACATGTGGTGATTGTCGGTGCGGGTAACACCGCAATGGACTGCGCCCGCGCGGCATTACGCGTGCCGGGCGTAGAAAAAGCGACTATCGTTTACCGTCGTTCACTGCAAGAGATGCCAGCATGGCGCGAAGAGTATGAAGAAGCACTACACGATGGCGTAGAGTTCCGTTTCCTCAATAACCCAGAACGTTTTGATGCGGATGGCACCTTAACGTTGCGCGTCATGTCGCTTGGCGAACCTGATGAGAAAGGTCGCCGCCGTCCGGTTGAAACCAGCGAAACGGTAACGCTGCACGTAGACAGCCTGATCACCGCCATTGGCGAACAGCAGGATACTGAAGCCCTGAATGCGATGGGCGTGCCGCTGGACAAAAACGGCTGGCCTGATGTCGACCATAACGGTGAGACCCGCCTGACTGACGTCTTTATGATCGGTGACGTACAGCGCGGACCGTCCTCTATCGTTGCCGCAGTTGGCACCGCTCGTCGGGCTACCGATGCCATCCTTAGTCGGGAAAATATTCGCTCCCACCAGAACGATAAACACTGGAACAACGTCAACCCGGCGGAAATCTACCAACGTAAAGGTGATATCTCAGTCACCCTGGTGAACAGCGACGATCGCGACGCGTTTGTCGCCCAGGAAGCCGCTCGCTGCCTTGAATGTAACTACGTTTGCAGCAAGTGTGTAGATGTCTGCCCGAACCGCGCCAACGTCTCAATTGCCGTCCCTGGCTTCCAGAACCGTTTCCAGACGCTGCACCTTGACGCTTACTGCAACGAATGCGGCAACTGCGCCCAGTTCTGCCCGTGGAACGGTAAACCGTACAAAGACAAAATCACCATCTTTAGTCTGTCGCAAGACTTTGATAACAGCAGCAATCCAGGCTTCCTGGTGGAAGATGAGCGTGTACGTGTCCGTCTGAATAACCAGAGTTGGGTGTTGAACATCAATAGCGAAGGTCAGTTCGACAACGTACCGCCAGAGCTGAACGATATGTGCCGCATTATCAGCCATGTCCACCAGCATCATCATTATCTGCTGGGCCGCGTGGAGGTGTAATCATGTTGATTCTGAAGAATGTCACCGCAGTGCAGTTACACCCGGCAAAAGTGCAGGAAGGCGTCGATATCGCCATCGAAAATGATGTGATTGTCGCGATCGGCGATACTCTGACGCAGCGTTATCCTGACGCCAGCTACAAAGAGATGCATGGCCGGATTGTGATGCCTGGGATTGTCTGCTCGCACAACCATTTTTACTCGGGACTTTCGCGCGGAATTATGGCGAACATCGCCCCCTGCCCGGATTTCATCTCAACGCTGAAAAATCTCTGGTGGCGGCTCGATCGTGCCCTTGATGAAGAGTCGCTCTATTACAGCGGGCTGATTTGTTCACTCGAAGCAATCAAGAGCGGATGCACGTCGGTTATCGATCACCATGCTTCCCCGGCTTATATCGGCGGGTCGCTCTCGACGCTGCGCAACGCATTTTTAAAAGTTGGCCTGCGTGCGATGACCTGTTTTGAAACCACTGACCGTAACAACGGCATCACAGAGTTACAGGAAGGTGTAGAAGAAAACATCCGTTTCGCCCGTCAGATTGACGACGCGAAGAAAGCGGCTACCGAGCCATATCTGGTCGAAGCGCATATTGGTGCTCACGCGCCGTTTACTGTGCCGGATGCAGGTCTGGAAATGCTGCGCGAAGCCGTAAAAGCCACCGGGCGTGGTTTACACATTCACGCTGCTGAAGATCTTTACGACGTTTCTCACAGTCACCACTGGTACGGCAAAGATCTGCTGGCACGGCTGGCGCAATTCGATCTTATCGATAGCAAAACGCTGGTCGCCCACGGCCTGTATCTGTCGAAAGAGGATATCGCCCTGCTTAATCAGCGTGACGCGTTCCTGGTACATAACGCCCGCTCCAACATGAATAACCATGTTGGTTACAACCATCATCTTAGCGATATCCGCAATCTGGCGCTGGGAACCGACGGCATCGGTTCAGACATGTTTGAAGAGATGAAATTCGCCTTCTTTAAACATCGTGACGCTGGTGGTCCGCTGTGGCCTGACAGTTTTGCCAAAGCCCTGACTAACGGCAACGAACTAATGAGTCGCAACTTTGGTGCGAAATTCGGCCTGCTGGAAGCCGGTTATAAAGCCGATTTAACCATTTGCGATTACAACTCGCCAACGCCGTTGCTGGCGGACAATATCGCCGGTCATATCGCTTTCGGCATGGGTTCAGGCAGCGTTCACAGCGTGATGGTCAACGGTGTGATGGTCTATGAAGACCGTCAGTTTAACTTCGATTGCGATTCCATTTATGCGCAAGCCAGAAAAGCCGCCGCCGGTATGTGGCGTCGGATGGATGCGCTGGCATAAATGACAGATACCCTCTTCCTTCAGGGAAGAGGGTTAAATAAGGAAAGAAGATGATTGAACAATTTTTCAGACCCGACTCTGTCGAACAGGCGCTGGAACTGAAGCGCCGCTACCAGGATGAAGCAGTCTGGTTTGCCGGGGGCAGCAAACTCAACGCCACACCAACCCGTACCGATAAAAAGATTGCCATTTCCTTGCAGGATCTGGAGCTGGACTGGGTTGACTGGGATAACGGCGCACTGCGTATTGGCGCAATGTCTCGCTTGCAGCCACTGCGTGATGCGCGATTTATTCCTGCAGCTTTGCGCGAGGCCCTCGGCTTTGTCTACTCTCGCCATGTTCGTAATCAGTCGACCATTGGTGGCGAAATCGCCGCCCGGCAGGAAGAGTCGGTGTTGCTTCCCGTCTTGCTGGCACTGGATGCTGAACTGGTTTTTGGCAATGGTGAAACGCTGTCAATTGAGGACTACCTGTCCTGCCCATGCGATCGTCTGCTGACGGAAATCATCATTAAAGATCCGTATCGCACCTGCGCGACTCGCAAAATTAGCCGTTCCCAGGCTGGGTTAACGGTGGTGACTGCGGCCGTTGCGTTAACCGACCACGACGGTATGCGAATTGCGCTGGATGGCGTCGCCAGTAAAGCACTGCGTTTGCACGATGTCGAAAAACAAAATCTGGAAGGTAATGTACTGGAGCAGGCCGTCGCCAACGCCATTTTCCCGCAGGAAGATTTGCGGGGCAGCGTGGCCTATAAACGCTATATCACGGGAGTTCTGGTAGCCGACCTGTATGCCGACTGCCAACAGGCTGGGGAGGAAGCCGTATGATTATCCACTTTACTTTAAATGGCGCGCCCCAGGCGCTAACCGTTAATCCTGGCGAAAACGTGCAAAAGCTGTTGTTTAACATGGGAATGCACTCTGTACGTAACAGTGATGATGGTTTCGGTTTTGCCGGTTCTGACGCAATTATCTTTAACGGTAATATCGTCAACGCATCCCTGCTTATTGCCGCACAGTTAGAAAAAGCAGACATTCGTACCGCAGAATCGCTGGGCAAATGGAACGAGTTAAGTCTGGTTCAGCAGGCAATGGTTGATGTCGGCGTGGTGCAGTCCGGTTATAACGATCCGGCTGCGGCTCTGATTATTACCGATCTTCTTGATCGCATCGCCGCACCTACCCGTGAAGAGATCGACGACGCGCTTTCTGGTCTGTTCAGCCGCGATGCAGGCTGGCAACAATACTACCAGGTCGTCGAACTGGCGGTTGCGCGTAAAAATAACCCACAAGCCACGATTGATATCGCCCCGACTTTCCGCGACGACCTTGAAGTCATTGGTAAGCACTATCCTAAAACTGATGCCGCGAAAATGGTGCAGGCGAAACCCTGCTATGTTGAAGACCGCGTAACGGCTGACGCCTGCGTCATTAAAATGTTACGTAGCCCACACGCTCACGCACTGATTACCCATCTGGATGTCAGCAAAGCCGAAGCTTTACCGGGCGTCGTTCACGTTATTACTCACCTGAATTGCCCGGACATCTATTACACCCCTGGTGGTCAGAGCGCGCCGGAACCGTCACCACTTGACCGCCGCATGTTCGGCAAGAAAATGCGTCACGTCGGCGATCGCGTTGCTGCGGTCGTTGCTGAAAGTGAAGAAATTGCGCTCGAAGCACTGAAGCTCATTGACGTTGAATATGAAGTGCTTAAACCGGTAATGTCGATTGACGAGGCAATGGCGGAAGATGCGCCTGTCGTACACGATGAACCGGTGGTGTATGTGGCTGGTGCGCCAGATACTCTGGAAGATGATAACAGCCATGCAGCCCAGCGCGGCGAGCATATGATCATTAACTTCCCTATCGGTTCTCGCCCACGCAAAAATATCGCCGCCAGTATTCATGGACATATTGGCGATATGGATAAAGGCTTCGCCGATGCCGATGTGATCATTGAGCGAACCTATAACTCAACTCAGGCGCAGCAATGCCCGACTGAAACACATATCTGCTTTACCCGTATGGATGGCGATCGGCTGGTTATTCACGCCTCCACTCAAGTACCGTGGCACTTACGCCGCCAGGTTGCGCGCCTTGTAGGTATGAAACAACATAAAGTTCATGTCATTAAAGAGCGCGTTGGCGGCGGTTTCGGCTCTAAACAAGACATTCTGTTGGAAGAAGTGTGCGCATGGGCAACCTGCGTAACCGGGCGCCCGGTGCTGTTTCGCTACACCCGTGAAGAAGAGTTTATTGCCAACACTTCTCGTCACGTCGCGAAAGTCACTGTCAAACTGGGAGCGAAAAAAGATGGTCGCCTGACGGCAGTGAAGATGGATTTCCGTGCTAACACGGGTCCTTACGGCAACCATTCACTCACTGTACCCTGTAACGGACCGGCGCTGTCGCTGCCGTTATATCCGTGCGATAACGTCGATTTCCAGGTCACCACCTACTACAGCAACATTTGCCCAAATGGTGCTTATCAAGGTTATGGCGCACCGAAAGGTAACTTCGCGATCACCATGGCATTAGCGGAGCTGGCTGAACAGTTACAGATCGACCAACTGGAAATTATCGAACGAAACCGGGTACACGAAGGACAAGAGCTGAAAATCCTCGGTGCAATCGGTGAAGGTAAAGCACCGACATCCGTTCCATCCGCCGCCAGCTGCGCGCTGGAAGAGATCCTGCGTCAGGGTCGCGAGATGATTCAATGGTCTTCACCGAAACCGCAAAATGGTGACTGGCGCATCGGTCGTGGCGTTGCCATTATCATGCAGAAATCAGGGATCCCGGATATCGATCAGGCTAACTGCATGATCAAACTGGAATCAGACGGCACCTTTATCGTTCACTCCGGTGGTGCAGATATCGGAACCGGCCTGGATACTGTGGTGACCAAACTGGCGGCAGAAGTGCTGCATTGCCCGCCGCAGGACGTGCATGTTATCTCCGGTGACACCGACCATGCGCTGTTTGATAAAGGCGCGTATGCCTCATCCGGTACTTGCTTCTCAGGCAACGCGGCGCGTATGGCAGCGGAAAATCTGCGGGAGAAAATCCTGTTCCACGGTGCACAAATGTTGGGTGAGCCACTGGAAGATGTTCAACTGGCAACGCCGGGCGTCGTGCGCGGTAAGAAAGGCGAAGTGAGTTTCGGGGATATTGCCCATAAAGGCGAAACCGGTACTGGCTTTGGTTCACTGGTGGGAACAGCCAGTTACATCACGCCTGATTTCGCCTTCCCGTATGGCGCAAACTTTGCCGAAGTTGCCGTTAACACGCGTACCGGTGAAATCCGCCTGGACAAATTCTACGCCCTGCTGGATTGCGGTACGCCGGTCAATCCGGAGTTAGCGTTGGGACAAATCTACGGCGCTACCCTGCGTGCTATCGGACACAGTATGAGCGAAGAAATCATTTATGACGCCGAAGGTCACCCGTTAACCCGCGATTTACGCAGTTACGGCGCACCGAAAATTGGTGACATCCCGCGTGATTTCCGTGCCGTACTAGTACCGAGCGACGATAAAGTCGGCCCGTTCGGGGCGAAGTCTATCTCGGAAATTGGCGTAAATGGCGCAGCACCAGCAATAGCTACCGCAATTCACGATGCCTGCGGCATCTGGTTACGCGAATGGCATTTCACGCCGGAGAAAATACTCACCGCGCTGGAAAAAATATAAGTAATAAATGGCCGCTTCGGCGGCCTGGATTGCTGACAAACGCGAAATGGCCTGATGCGCTGCGCTTATCAGACCTACATGTCGACTGCAATATATTGAGTTAGCATGATTTGGTAGGCGGATAAGGCGTTCACGCCGCATCCGGCATGAACAAAGCGCGATTTATCAACAATCTGTTACCGCTTCAGCGGCCTGTTTCTCTGTTTGAACGATGACTAAATAGTAACTGCGAAAATGAGATAAGCCGTTCTCAAGGCGTCCTGCGCCCCAAATTCGTGGGTATTTATTTTACTGATTCAGATGATCAAATTTACTTTAAAAGGAGTGAAGGGATGTCTGATATAAACCATGCAGGTTCCGACCTTATATTTGAACTGGAGGATCGTCCTCCCTTTCATCAGGCTATTGTTGGCGCAATTACCCATCTGTTAGCAATTTTCGTTCCGATGGTGACTCCCGCATTAATTGTGGGTGCGGCCTTACAACTTTCCGCAGAAACAACCGCCTATCTGGTTTCAATGGCAATGATCGCCTCCGGCATTGGAACATGGTTACAGGTAAACCGTTATGGCATCGTGGGTTCCGGTTTACTCTCCATTCAGTCAGTCAATTTTTCATTTGTTACCGTCATGATTGCGCTGGGCAGCAGCATGAAAAGCGATGGTTTCCACGAAGAATTAATCATGTCGTCGCTGCTTGGCGTTTCCTTCGTCGGCGCATTTCTGGTTGTCGGTTCTTCTTTTATCCTGCCTTATCTACGTCGGGTTATCACCCCCACCGTCAGCGGCATTGTGGTGCTGATGATCGGCTTAAGCCTGATTAAAGTCGGCATTATCGATTTTGGCGGTGGATTTGCAGCCAAAAGCAGCGGTACGTTCGGCAATTACGAACATCTCGGCGTTGGTTTATTGGTTTTGATTGTGGTGATCGGCTTTAACTGCTGCCGTAGTCCGTTGCTACGCATGGGCGGGATCGCCATCGGGCTTTGCGTCGGCTATATCGCGTCGTTATGTCTTGGCATGGTGGATTTCAGCAGTATGCGCAACCTGCCGTTAATCACTATCCCACATCCGTTCAAATACGGGTTTAGTTTCAGCTTTCATCAGTTCCTGGTGGTTGGCACTATTTATCTGCTTAGCGTACTGGAGGCAGTAGGCGATATCACCGCCACGGCAATGGTTTCCCGCCGTCCTATTCAGGGTGACGAATATCAGTCACGACTGAAAGGTGGCGTGCTGGCAGATGGCCTGGTCTCTGTTATCGCCTCCGCTGTCGGTTCATTACCGCTAACCACGTTTGCGCAAAATAATGGGGTTATTCAGATGACTGGCGTCGCTTCACGTTATGTCGGGCGAACCATCGCGGTTATGTTGGTTATCCTCGGGTTATTTCCGATGATCGGCGGCTTCTTCACCACTATCCCCTCGGCAGTTCTGGGGGGCGCAATGACGTTAATGTTTTCCATGATTGCCATTGCCGGTATCCGCATCATTATCACCAATGGCTTAAAACGCCGTGAAACACTTATCGTCGCCACCTCATTAGGTTTAGGTCTTGGTGTTTCCTACGATCCCGAAATTTTTAAAATATTGCCTGCCTCTATTTATGTATTAGTTGAAAACCCTATTTGTGCAGGCGGGTTAACTGCGATTTTATTAAATATTATTCTCCCTGGTGGCTACCGACAGGAAAACGTTCTGCCTGGTATTACCTCAGCGGAAGAGATGGATTAAAAGTAAAGGAGTCAATGATGTCAGGAGAACACACGTTAAAAGCAGTACGAGGCAGTTTTATTGATGTCACCCGTACAGTCGATAACCCGGAAGAGATCGCCTCTGCGCTGCGATTTATTGAGGATGGTTTACTGCTCATTAAACAAGGGAAAGTGGAATGGTTTGGCAAATGGGAGGACGGAAAGCATCAAATTCCTGACACCATTCGCGTTCGCGACTATCGCGGCAAACTGATAGTACCGGGCTTTGTCGATACACATATCCATTATCCGCAAAGTGAAATGGTCGGTGCCTATGGCGAGCAGTTGCTGGAATGGCTGAATAAACACACCTTCCCCACAGAGCGTCGTTATGAGGATTTAGAATATGCCCGCGAAATGTCGGCATTTTTCATCAAACAGTTATTGCGCAACGGCACAACCACGGCGCTAGTGTTTGGGACCGTTCATCCGCAATCCGTTGATGCGTTGTTTGAAGCCGCCAGTCATATCAATATGCGCATGATTGCCGGCAAGGTGATGATGGATCGCAATGCGCCGGATTATCTGCTCGATACCGCAGAAAGCAGCTATCACCAAAGCAAAGAACTGATCAAACGCTGGCACAAAAATGGACGTCTGTTATACGCCATTACGCCGCGCTTCGCACCGACTTCATCTCCCGAACAGATGGCAATGGCGCAACGCCTGAAAGAAGAGTTTCCCGATACGTGGATACATACCCATCTGTGTGAAAACAAAGATGAAATTGCCTGGGTGAAAGAGCTTTATCCTGAACATGATGGCTATCTGGATGTTTATCACCAGTATGGCCTGACAGGTAAAAACTGCGTCTTTGCTCACTGCGTCCATCTGGAAGAAAAAGAGTGGGATCGTCTCAGCGAAACTAAATCCAGCATCGCATTTTGTCCAACCTCCAACCTTTATCTCGGCAGCGGCTTATTCAACTTGAAAAAAGCATGGAATAAGAAAGTCAAAGTTGGCATGGGGACTGACATTGGCGCAGGAACCACCTTCAACATGCTGCAAACACTGAACGAAGCCTACAAAGTATTGCAGCTACAGGGCTATCGTCTCTCAGCATATGAAGCATTTTATCTTGCCACGCTCGGTGGCGCGAAATCTCTGGGGCTTGACGATCTGATCGGCAACTTTATACCAGGCAAAGAGGCTGATTTCGTGGTGATGGAACCTACCGCCACACCGCTGCAGCAACTGCGCTATGACAACTCTGTTTCTTTAGTCGACAAATTGTTCGTGATGATGACGTTGGGCGATGACCGTTCTATCTATCGCACCTACGTTGATGGTCGTCTGGTGTACGAACGTAACTAATAATAAACCTCGTGAGGACATCATTATGTCTGGAGACATCCTACAAACACCGGACGCACCAAAGCCACAGGGCGCGCTGGATAATTATTTTAAAATTACCGCTCGTGGCAGCAGCGTTCGCCAGGAGGTACTGGCGGGTCTGACCACATTCCTCGCTATGGTTTACTCCGTTATCGTAGTGCCGGGAATGCTGGGTAAAGCAGGTTTTCCTCCCGCAGCGGTCTTCGTTGCCACCTGTCTGGTCGCAGGCTTCGGCTCTCTGCTGATGGGGTTATGGGCTAACCTGCCAATGGCGATTGGTTGCGCCATTTCCTTGACAGCATTTACTGCATTCAGCCTGGTACTTGGGCAACAAATTAGCGTTCCGGTAGCACTAGGGGCGGTCTTTCTGATGGGGCTGATATTTACCGCTATCTCCGTAACTGGCGTGCGAACCTGGATCTTACGCAATTTACCAATGGGTATTGCGCACGGTACAGGTATCGGTATTGGTCTGTTCCTGCTACTGATTGCCGCTAACGGCGTAGGTATGGTCATCAAAAACCCGATTGAAGGCTTACCAGTTGCGCTTGGTGCGTTTACCTCTTTCCCAGTGCTGATGAGCTTGCTGGGATTAGCGGTGATTTTCGGCCTGGAGAAGTGCCGCGTACCTGGTGGGATCTTGTTGGTCATTATCGCCATCTCGATCATCGGCTTAATTTTTGATCCGGCGGTGAAATACCACGGTCTGGTGGCAATGCCGAGTCTGACTGGCGAAGATGGAAAATCTCTGATTTTCAGCCTGGATATTATGGGCGCGCTCCAGCCAACCGTACTTCCGAGTGTACTGGCATTAGTGATGACTGCTGTGTTTGACGCCACCGGCACCATCCGTGCAGTAGCCGGTCAGGCGAATCTGCTGGATAAAGACAACCAAATAATCAACGGTGGCAAAGCCCTGACCAGTGACTCGGTTAGCTCAATATTCTCCGGTTTAGTGGGTGCGGCACCTGCGGCAGTTTATATCGAATCAGCGGCAGGAACCGCCGCCGGAGGCAAAACCGGTTTGACCGCTACCGTGGTTGGTGCATTGTTCCTGTTGATTCTGTTTTTATCTCCGCTGTCGTTTCTGATCCCTGGGTATGCCACAGCCCCTGCACTGATGTACGTTGGTCTACTGATGTTAAGCAACGTTTCGAAGCTGGATTTCAACGACTTTATTGATGCAATGGCCGGACTGGTGTGTGCCGTGTTCATCGTCCTGACCTGCAATATCGTTACCGGTATTATGCTGGGCTTTGTGACGCTGGTTGTAGGTCGCGTCTTTGCTCGCGAATGGCAAAAACTGAATATTGGTACGGTTATCATTACCGTCGCCCTGGTCGCTTTTTACGCTGGTGGTTGGGCTATTTAAGAGATTCTCCGCGCCTTTCAGCGCGGAGATTTCTATCAGAGAGGATTCTCGCCGCTGGCAGCAATACGCTGCTGGCGGATTTGCCTGAGTTCTCTCTCAGTCATCAACTGCAACGCCTGCGTTGGGCAAGATTCAACGCAGGCTGGCCCCTCTTCCCGCTGTTCACAGAGATCGCATTTCACGATGAGTTGGCGAGTATGTCCGGGCAAAGACTGAACAGTGATCATCCCAAACGGGCACGCACTGACACAACTCTGACAGCCAATACAGCGGGCAGAATTTGCCTGTACCACCTGTTCGCCCATCGTCAGCGCCTGCACGGGGCAAGCGCCAACACAAGGGGCGTTTTCGCACTGATGGCACATCACCGGCGCACTAATGTTGTTCAGACGCTGCACTTTTAAACGTGGGAGAAAGAAACTCGCATTCAACTCCTGTTCTAACGGATGGGCGACCACGCAAGCCACTTCGCAAGTACGACAACCAATGCAGTCAGCTGGATTAACGATAATTAACGATTTCATCGCGACGCCTTCGTATTAAACATGGCTAACATATCGTGTGCCGCCTGTCTTCCTGCGGCCATTGCGGTGACGACCAGATCCGCACCATGAACGGCATCACCACCGGCAAAAACCTTTTTCAGATGCGTCTGGGTGGATAAATGCCCTGCATCGCCGGTTTTTATCAGACCCCATTTATCAAGTTTAATGCCGCTGCCCTGCAACCACGGCATGGCATGTGCCTGGAAGCCAAAGGCCATAATCAGCACATCGGCGGGCAGTTCAAACTCAGATCCCGCCACCGGACGTGGACGACGGCGACCATCAGGCCCCGGCTCACCCATTGCGGTACGAATCAAGCCCACCGCCTTTAAGCGCCCGTTATCATCAAGAGCGATATATTGCGGCTGAACATTGAACAGAAACTCAACGCCTTCCTCACGCGCATTAACCACCTCTTTTCGCGAGCCGGGCATACTGACTTCATCACGCCGATAAGCACAGGTCACACTGGCGGCCTTCAGGCGAATGGATGTGCGCAGGCAATCCATTGTTGTATCGCCGCCCCCCAATACGACAACTCGCTTACCTTCTACGTCCGTCAGCGGATACTCTTCAGACTCCGGCAATCCCATGAGCTGGCGGGTATGGGCAGTCAGGAACGGTAGAGCCTGAATGACACCGGGCGCATCTTCATGCGGCAGATCTGCTCGCATCATCCCGTAAGTCCCCACGCCGATGAAAACTGCATCATATTCAGAAGTTAAATCGCTAAAGGTAATATCTCGGCCAATTTCACAGTTAAGATGAAAGTCAATTCCCATTGCGGTGAATATCTCTCGCCGCTGGCTTAATACCGTTTTATCGAGTTTGAAAGGAGGAATGCCAAAAGTCAGCATACCGCCAATTTCTGGATGGCGATCAAAGACATCGACCTGAACTCCTGCGCGTGCCAGGATATCGGCACACCCCAGTCCTGCTGGCCCGGCACCAATCACAGCTACCCGTTCCATACGCGGAACGACCTGGCTGACATCGGGACGCCAGCCCATCGCCAGCGCAGTATCAGTAATATAGCGTTCCAGATTGCCGATAGAGACTGCGCCAGAGTGATCTTTCAAAGTACATGCGCCCTCACAAAGCCGATCCTGCGGACATACCCTGCCGCAGATTTCTGGTAAGGAGCTGGTCTGGTGGCAGAGTTCTGCCGCTTCAATAATCTTCCCTTCCTGTACCAGATGGATGTAATCCGGAATGGCGTTATGCAACGGACAATGCCAGTTACAGTTGGCTTTTTTGGCACAATAAACACAGCGGTCACTCTCATAAGTTGCTTGTTGCGGATCCAGTCCACAATAGATTTCGCCAAAGTGGGTTTTACGCTCACTCGCTGAAATTTTATCTGCACCTTTACGCGGGTTAACGGGGAGCAACGCTGCACGGCGAGATGGCTGAGCATCTGATGACGCCTTTCCTTCTGCCGTTTTGCGCTGGCGGGTCATCTTTATCTGTTGTAATCCTTTATCATCCATCAGCCTTAACGCCTGCGTTGGGCAGACCTCAATACAGGCTTGCGCGCCGGAACTGCGCTGGTTACAAAGGTCACATTTCTGCGCAATAGAACCGACCATCTCGATTACGCCAAAGGGGCAAGCGATTGCGCATCTTTTACAACCAATACACTTTTGCTCGTCCAGTTGTACGCTATCAGGCTGGAAAGTCAGAGCATTTACCGGGCAAACCGTAACGCAGGGGGCATTGTTGCAATGATGACAGGCCACCGGATTCGCGTGCAGGCCTTTCCCAACAATGTGAATACGGGGTCTAAAGTCACTGTAGCTCTGCGGCCAGTTTTCTTGATTGTGTGCCGCCGCACAGGCAATTTCACAGGCATGACAGCCTATACATTCCGCAGCTTCAGCAGCGATAAACTTATTCATTTGCATCCCTTTCATTTGATGAGTTATGTCTTCTCAAATGTCGCGATGCAATAAACGGGCATATATTATAAAATGTGTCCGCTTTAATGATATTTTGCGACTGAGGTCAAATTATTACCCCTCAATCTGTGCCGCTTTCATTAATTAAACTCCATCGCTGAAAACAGAGTAATCCAACTCAAAAGCATTAAATGCGAGAGTGCAACATGCCAGAATGATTAAAGACATATCAATATGAGAAAATTAAAGATAATTCCATTGTCTTATTCTTTTCTCATTTTCTCGGTTTAACCAGGATTATGTGATTGCCTCCGCATTTCCATTCTATAACTTCCCTTCCTCGTTAAAACTGGCATCCCACGAGCATGTCATTAAACAGTTTTATTAACGTAAACGGTTGCATTTCACTCTGGCGAGCGAAAGGAGAATGACTGATGAGCGCCATAGATTCCCAACTTCCCTCATCTTCAGGGCAAGACCGCCCCACCGATGAGGTTGACCGCATATTATCACCAGGAAAGTTGATCATACTCGGTCTGCAACACGTACTTGTGATGTATGCAGGCGCAGTCGCTGTACCACTGATGATTGGTGACAGACTCGGCCTTACCAAAGAGGCGATAGCGATGCTTATTAGCTCCGACCTCTTTTGCTGCGGTATCGTCACACTTTTGCAATGCATTGGCATCGGTCGTTTTATGGGGATTCGCCTGCCCGTTATTATGTCAGTGACCTTTGCAGCTGTAACGCCAATGATAGCTATCGGGATGAACCCGGATATCGGGCTGCTGGGGATTTTTGGCGCAACCATCGCAGCCGGATTTATCACCACATTATTAGCGCCGCTTATTGGTCGCTTAATGCCTTTGTTTCCACCGCTGGTTACCGGTGTGGTTATTACCTCTATCGGGCTGAGTATTATTCAGGTGGGCATTGATTGGGCTGCGGGAGGTAAAGGAAATCCGCAATATGGTAATCCCGTTTATTTAGGAATCTCCTTCGCAGTCTTAATTTTCATCTTGCTTATTACTCGCTATGCAAAAGGATTTATGTCCAATGTTGCCGTATTACTGGGGATTGTATTTGGCTTTTTACTTTCATGGATGATGAATGAAGTCAATTTATCCGGGCTGCATGATGCTTCGTGGTTTGCGATTGTTACGCCGATGTCGTTTGGTATGCCGATTTTCGACCCCGTTTCTATTTTGACCATGACCGCAGTTCTCATCATCGTATTTATTGAGTCGATGGGGATGTTCCTGGCACTGGGTGAAATAGTCGGTCGTAAGCTCTCTTCGCACGACATTATTCGCGGGCTGCGCGTGGATGGCGTAGGAACCATGATCGGCGGAACGTTTAACAGTTTTCCGCATACATCTTTTTCACAAAACGTCGGTCTGGTCAGCGTGACGCGCGTTCATAGCCGCTGGGTGTGTATTTCTTCGGGGATTATTTTAATTCTGTTCGGCATGGTGCCGAAAATGGCGGTGCTGGTGGCTTCCATTCCGCAATTTGTGCTGGGCGGCGCGGGGCTGGTGATGTTCGGCATGGTGCTGGCAACAGGGATTCGGATTCTGTCGCGCTGTAACTACACCACCAACCGTTACAACCTTTATATTGTGGCAATCAGTCTCGGCGTTGGCATGACTCCGACGCTTTCTCACGATTTTTTTTCTAAATTACCGGCCGTACTGCAACCGTTGCTGCATAGCGGCATTATGCTCGCAACCCTTAGCGCCGTTGTGCTGAACGTCTTCTTTAATGGCTATCAGCATCATGCTGACCTGGTGAAGGAATCCGTCTCTGATAAAGATCTAAAAGTCAGGACAGTACGTATGTGGCTTCTGATGCGCAAGCTGAAGAAAAATGAGCATGGAGAATAATATGAATCTTTTAATGCGCGCTATATTCAGTCTGTTATTACTCTTAATGATCTCCATTCCTGTCATTTCTGACTGCGTTGCAATGGCTATTGAAAGCCGCTTCAAATATATGATGTTGCTTTTTTAAATGGTCTTTCTCTGTCGGCATCCGCTCAAAACGGGCGGTTGTCGATAAACGCTCACTTGGTTAATCATTTAACACTTCTGTTATCTATAATGACGAGTGATTAGAATTACATGTGAGAAATTATGCAAACGGAACACGTCATTTTACTGAATGCACAGGGAGTCCCTTCGGGTACACTGGAAAAATATGCTGCACACACGGCAAATACCCCCTTACATCTCGCGTTCTCCAGTTGGCTGTTTAATGCCAAAGGGCAATTATTAGTTACCCGCCGCGCACTGAGCAAAAAAGCATGGCCGGGTGTGTGGACAAACTCGGTTTGTGGGCATCCACAACTGGGAGAAAGCAACGAAGACGCAGTGATCCGCCGTTGCCGCTTTGAACTGGGTGTGGAAATAACATCACCAGAACTGGTCTATCCTGACTTTCACTATCGCGCTACCGATCCGAGTGGCATTGTCGAAAATGAAGTGTGCCCGGTATTTGCCGCTCGCGTAATCAACGAGTTACAGCCCAACAATGATGAAGTGATGGATTATCAATGGTGTGATTTAGCAGATGTATTACACGGTATTGATGCTACGCCGTGGGCGTTCAGCCCGTGGATGGTGATGCAGGCAGCCAATAGCGAAGCCAGAAAACAATTGTCTGCATTTACGCAGCTAAAATAAAAAACCCCGACGGTTGCCGGGGTTATGTGCTTACGCGTAATACTTATTTTACCGGACGCATCGCCGGGAACAGAATAACGTCGCGGATAGTATGGCTGTTGGTGAAAAGCATAACCATACGGTCGATACCAATTCCCAGACCTGCTGTCGGCGGCAGACCATGTTCCAGCGCAGTAACGTAATCTTCATCGTAGAACATTGCTTCATCGTCGCCTGCGTCTTTCGCCGCAACCTGATCCAGGAAACGCTGCGCCTGATCTTCTGCATCGTTCAGTTCGCTAAAGCCGTTACCAATCTCACGACCGCCAATAAAGAATTCAAAGCGATCGGTGATTTCCGGGTTGACGTCGTTACGACGCGCCAGCGGAGAAACTTCAGCCGGGTATTCAGTAATGAAGGTCGGCTGAATCAGATTCGCTTCTGCCACTTCGTCAAAGATCTCGGTCACAATACGACCCAGCCCCCAGCTCTTCTCAACGTGAATGCCGAGAGATTCAGCAATCGCTTTCGCAGAGTCGAAGTTATCCAGATCTGCCATGTCGGTTTCCGGGCGATATTTCTTAATCGCTTCACGCATGGTCAGTTTTTCGAACGGCTTACCGAAGTCCAGTACCACATCACCGTAGGTTACTTCGGTCTTACCGAGAATATCCTGCGCCAGAGTGCGGAACAGCGATTCGGTCAGTTCGATCAGATCTTTGTAATCCGCGTAAGCCATATAGAGTTCCATCATGGTGAACTCTGGGTTATGGCGTACGGAGATACCTTCGTTACGGAAGTTACGGTTGATTTCGAACACTCGTTCAAAGCCGCCAACCACCAGACGCTTAAGATACAGTTCCGGCGCAATACGCAGGTACATGTCGAGATCCAGCGCGTTATGATGGGTGATAAACGGACGCGCAGCCGCACCGCCAGGGATCACCTGCATCATCGGGGTTTCAACTTCCATAAAGCCGCGATTCACCATGAACTGGCGAATGCCAGAGAGGATCTGTGAGCGCACTTTAAAGGTGTTGCGGGAATCATCGTTAGAGATGAGATCCAGATAACGCTGACGATAACGCGCTTCCTGATCTTGCAAGCCGTGGAATTTATCCGGCAGCGGGCGCAGTGCTTTGGTCAGCAGACGCAGCTCGGTGCAGTGGATCGACAGTTCGCCGGTTTTGGTTTTAAACAGCTTACCTTTTGCGCCGATAATATCGCCAAGATCCCATTTCTTAAATTGATCGTTATAAACGCCTTCCGGCAGATCATCACGAGCTACATACAGCTGAATGCGACCACCGACATCCTGCAGGGTAACGAAAGAAGCTTTACCCATGATTCGGCGAGTCATCATGCGACCAGCTACAGCGACTTCGATGTTCAACTCTTCCAGCTCTTCGTTCTCTTTACCGTCGAAGTCTGTATGCAGTTGGTCAGAAGTATGGTCGCGACGGAAATCATTCGGAAAGGCAATCCCCTGCTCGCGCAGGTTCGCCAGCTTTTCGCGACGTGTTTTCAGTTCATTGTTAAGATCGGTTACCGCGTCAGTGCCTTGTACGTGTTGTTCAGACATGTTGGTTCCTTATAACCCAGCTTTCAAACTTGCTTCGATAAATTGATCCAAGCTGCCATCCAGCACTGCCTGCGTGTTGCGGGTTTCAACCCCGGTACGCAGATCTTTAATGCGGGAGTCATCAAGGACATAAGAACGAATCTGGCTGCCCCAGCCGATGTCAGATTTATTGTCTTCCATCGCCTGTTTCTCAGCATTCTTCTTCTGCATCTCCAGCTCATAAAGCTTCGCTTTCATCTGCTTCATGGCCTGGTCTTTGTTCTTGTGCTGGGAACGGTCATTCTGGCACTGGGTCACAATCCCGGTCGGGATGTGAGTAATACGCACCGCAGATTCGGTACGGTTAACGTGCTGACCGCCTGCACCGGACGCGCGATATACATCAATGCGCAGATCCGCTGGGTTGATTTCGATATCAATATCGTCATCCACTTCTGGGTAAACAAACGCGGAACTAAACGACGTGTGACGACGACCGCCGGAGTCAAACGGGCTCTTACGCACCAGACGGTGAACGCCGGTTTCTGTGCGCAGCCAACCATAAGCGTAATCGCCGGAGATCTTGATAGTCACGGATTTGATACCCGCCACTTCACCTTCTGACTCTTCGATAATTTCAGTTTTGAAACCGCGCGATTCTGCCCAGCGCAGATACATACGCTCAAGCATACTTGCCCAGTCCTGTGCTTCCGTACCGCCGGAACCTGCCTGGATATCAAGGTAGCAGTCGGCGCTGTCATATTCGCCGGAGAACATGCGGCGGAACTCAAGCTGCGCCAGTTTTTCTTCCAGGGCGTCGAGTTCAGCAACGGCTTCGTTAAAGGTTTCTTCGTCGTCAGCTTCTACAGCCAGTTCCAGCAGACCGGAAACATCTTCCAGCCCTTGTTTCATTTGGTCGAGGGTATCGACAACAGCCTCGAGAGAGGAACGCTCTTTACCCAGCGCCTGCGCACGTTCGGGTTCGTTCCAGACATCCGGCTGTTCCAGCTCGGCGTTTACTTCTTCCAGACGCTCTTTCTTGGCGTCGTAGTCAAAGATACCCCCTAAGAACGTCGGAGCGTTCCGTGAGGTCCTGAATGCGATTATTTACCGGATTAATTTCAAACATGGTCTGATTTCTTTTATTGAGCTAGTCAAAATGCGGTGATAAGAGCGGGATTGTACCCAATCCACACTCTTTTTTATAGAGAAGACGACGCTAAAGTGGCCAGATATTATCGATGATAATCTGTAGACTGCGGTTGCCACGAAACTCGTTGATATCCAGCTTGTAGGCCAGTTGAACTTCACGCACGCCGTTATCCGGCCAGAGGGCAGTATCAACATTAAAAGCAATACCATCCAGCAGCGGGCCGCCGCCGACCGGTTCAACCATGACCTTCAGATGGCGCTCCCCCACCAGCCGCTGTTGCAGCAGGCGGAAATGACCGTCAAACAGCGGTTCCGGGAACATCTGCCCCCACGGACCGGCATCACGCAGCAGTTGCGCAACTTCCATGGTCATCTCCGCTGCACTTAACGGGCCGTCGGAAACCACTTCACCCTGTAATAATGCCGGATCCAGCCACTCGGTAACCAGTTCGCCAAAGCGTTGCTGAAAGAGTTCGAATTTGTCCTCTTCCAGTGACAATCCTGCCGCCATCGCATGACCGCCAAACTTGAGCATCATGCCAGGGTAGAGCGTGTCTAACCGCTCCAGCGCGTCGCGCATATGCAGTCCCTGAATGGAGCGCCCAGAACCTTTCAATGTACCGTCGCCCGCAGGCGCAAAGGCGATAACCGGACGATGAAAACGCTCTTTGATGCGCGAAGCCAGAATACCAACGACGCCCTGATGCCATTCAGGGTGATACATTGCCAGCCCGCCAGGCAGCGTATCGCGGCTACGCTCCAGTTGCTCGCACAAAGTCAGTGCTTCGACCTGCATTCCCTGTTCAATCTCTTTTCGCGTCTGGTTTAGTGCATCAAGCTCATTAGCCAGAACGCGCGCTTCGCCGATGTTGTCGCAAAGTAACAGTGCCACGCCAACGGACATATCATCCAGTCGTCCGGCGGCATTGAGACGCGGCCCCAGCGCAAAACCTAAATCGCTGGCAGCGAGTTTTTGTGCATCGCGGTTTGCCACTTCCAGTAGAGCTTTAATCCCCGGACGGCACTTCCCGGCACGGATGCGACTCATCCCCTGCCAGGTCAGAATACGATTATTGGCGTCCAGCGGCACTACATCCGCCACCGTACCCAGCGCCACCAGATCCAGCAATTCCGCCAGATTCGGTATTGCGATACCACGTTCATCGAACCAACCCCGATCGCGCAAAAAGGTGCGTAACGCCAGCATCAGATAAAACGCTACGCCAACGCCTGCCAGCGATTTCGACGGAAACTCGCAGTCACGCAGATTGGGATTAATAATGGCTTCCGCCGCAGGTAAAGTTTCGCCAGGCAAATGATGATCGGTAACAATAACCGGAATGCCCAACGATCGAGCATGTTCAACACCTGCGTGGGAAGAAATGCCGTTATCAACCGTTACAATCAACTGCGCGCCACGCGCATGAGCCTGATCGACCACTTCCGGACTTAAGCCGTAACCGTCTTCGAAACGGTTCGGTACAAGGTAGTCGATGTTGTCACAGCCGAGAGAACGCATCGCCAGCACGCTCAGAGCTGTGCTGGTGGCACCGTCGGCGTCGAAATCACCGACCACAATAATCCGTGTTCCTTCGCGAAAAGCGTTGTAAAGGATCTCAACGGCCTTTTCGACACCGCTCAGTTGCTGCCAGGGCAGCATACCTTTAACGCTACGCTCCAGTTCCTGCGCGCTGCGCACGCCCCGGCTGGCGTATAAACGCCGCAGCAAGGGGGGCAGGTCAGCGGGCAGGTCTGCCGTTTCGTCGACTTCACGACGACGAAGTTGTATCTGTTGTTTCACGCGAATTATTTACCGCTGGTCATTTTTTGATGTTCGTCGAGGAATTCTTTCATCTCTTTCGGCGGCTGATAACCCGGAACCAGTGTGCCATTGCTCAGCACAACTGCCGGAGTTCCGCTAACGCCAAGCTGTACGCCAAGTGCGTAATGGTCGGCAATATCGATATCGCAACTTGCCGGGGTAACGGCTTTGCCTGCCATTACGTCATCGAAGGCTTTATTTTTATCTTTTGCACACCAGATGGCTTTCATTTGTTGCTCCGCCTGGCTTTCCAGTCCCTGACGCGGGAACGCGAGATAACGCACGGTGATCCCCAGCGCATTATAGTCAGCCATCTGCTCATGCATTTTGTGGCAGTAGCCGCAGGTAATGTCGGTAAACACGGTGATGACGTGCTTTTCTTGCGGCGCTTTGTAGATGATCATCTCTTTTTCGAGCGCGTTCAGTTGCTTTAACAACATCTGGTTGGTGACGTTGATCGGTGCCGCGCCGCTAACGTCATACATTGGCCCCTGAATGATATGTTTACCGTCATCGGTGATATACAGCACGCCGCTGTTAGTCAGCACGGTTTTCATACCAGCAACGGGCGCGGACTGAATATCGCTGCTTTTGATGCCCATTTTGGCTAACGTTTGTTGTATTGCCGCATCATCCGCCTGAACAAAGCCAGAAAACGCCGTCAACAAAGTAAACAACATAAAACCTTTCTTCATAAATCATCCCGTTCTTTTCAGCTATCACGCCCGAGGGTGATGCTGTTGATGAAGTTGCCGCAGACGCTCAGTAGCGACATGCGTATAAATTTGAGTCGTCGAGAGATCGCTATGACCCAGCAACATCTGCACAACGCGTAAATCCGCACCATGATTTAACAAATGGGTGGCAAAGGCGTGACGCAACACATGCGGCGACAGCTTTTCGCTGTCGATCCCCGCCAGCACGGCATAATGTTTAATGCGATGCCAGAAAGTTTGTCTCGTCATCTGCTGCGCACGCTGGCTGGGAAACAGTACATCAATTGACACACCGTTTAGCAACCACGGTCGCCCGTGTTCCAGATAGGTTTCCAGCCAGTAAACTGCCTCTTCACCTAACGGCACCAGGCGTTCTTTGTTGCCTTTACCAATTACCCGCACCACCCCCTGACGCAAGCTGATATCGCTCATCGTCAGCCCTACAAGTTCAGAGACACGCAATCCGGTAGCATACAGCACTTCGAGCATCGCTTTGTCGCGTAGCTCCAGAGGCTGATCAACCAGCGGCGCCTGCAATAACCTTTCGACTTGCGCTTCACTTAAATCTTTCGGTAGACGCTGGGGTAATTTTGGCGAAGCAAGATGCGCACTGGGATCGTCTTCACGAAACTTTTCGCGATAAAGATACTGGAACAATCGGCGCACCGCACTCAGCAAACGAGCGGAACTGGTGGCTTTATACCCGCCTTCCAGCCGTTCTGCCAGTAATGCCTGTAAGTCGCCGCTTTGCGCCGTTGCCAGCGTCAGTCCACGATGATGCAACCACTCCACCATCATTGACAGATCGCGACGATATGCGTTCAACGTATTTTCTGCCAGATTTTTTTCCAACCACAGGGCATCAAGAAACTGCTCAATGCGTGCCAGATCCTGTTTCACTTGCGCCCCTTATCGTTACTCGTTTGATCCATTATGCCTTATTGTGCCGTGACTAAAGCGATTCTGATACACTAGCCGCAAAAGCCACAGCAGAATCGAGAAGCTTACGTTATGAATATGGGTCTTTTTTACGGTTCCAGCACCTGTTATACCGAGATGGCGGCGGAAAAAATCCGCGATATTATCGGCCCAGAACTGGTGACCTTACATAACCTCAAGGACGACTCCCCTAAATTAATGGAGCAGTACGATGTGCTCATCCTGGGAATTCCGACCTGGGATTTTGGTGAAATCCAGGAGGATTGGGAAGCCGTCTGGGATCAGCTCGACGACCTGAACCTTGAAGGTAAAATTGTTGCGCTGTATGGGCTTGGCGATCAACTGGGATACGGCGAGTGGTTCCTCGATGCGCTCGGTATGCTGCATGACAAACTCTCGACCAAAGGCGTGAAGTTCGTCGGCTACTGGCCAACGGAAGGATATGAATTTACCAGCCCGAAACCGGTGATTGCTGACGGGCAACTGTTCGTGGGGCTGGCGCTGGACGAAACTAACCAGTATGACCTTAGCGACGAGCGTATTCAGAGCTGGTGCGAACAAATCCTCAACGAAATGGCAGAGCATTACGCCTGATGTCGCTGACGGCTTAGCGCATATGCTTTGCCGTCATCTTTATCTTTGCGTCTCTTGTTGCAACAATATCCGCCGTAAATCCCGCCATTCGGCTTCGTCCATGCTGTCGGCTGCCAGCCATAAATGTTGCCGTTTACCGCTGTCAGAACGTAAACGCAGCATCATGCCGCTCTTAATCATCCACGGCGCTTTGACGATGCTCCACTCCTGCCCTTGCCAACGCAAACGCCCGTCCATCAACAGGCGAATTTCCCCCTGGCGAGCATTAATGCGTCGCTGGCTGCGAACGCAATCAAACACCACCAGCGAAAGTAACACCATCCATAACGGGGTGTAACTGAGCGGCCAGGGCATGAGTAAAATAACAGCGGCAACCAGCCCATGAATCAGCAAGGAAAGCCACTGTGCGCGCCAGGAGACGCGCAGATCAGATTGCCACAGGACCACGTTCCCGGTTCCGTGTCTGGATGAGTCGGACCATCATTTCCAGTTCTGCATCGGCCGGTTTACCGTGATTCATCAGCCAGTTAAACAGATCGGGATCGTCACACTCCAGCAGACGAATAAAGATGCGTTTTTCGTCATCGCTTAAGCTGTCGTACTCATGTTCGAAAAACGGCATGATTGAAATATCGAGTTCGCGCATACCACGGCGGCATGCCCAATGAATGCGGGCTTTGTTGTTAATGTCCATCTTCTTCCTGTCTCACGAAAATCCAGTACTTGGCTATTGTAACGTGTTTTTCGACTTCTTTTGCGGGAATATCGGTAAACACAATCACAATCGCGAAATTAATCCACAACAATTCAATGGCTTCATTTTTTTGGAAGTCACCTCGCAAAGCCTGGTTGAAGGCACAGATCGCGTAGTGAAAGCACTTGCAATGCCCCATAGCTCTTTTACCATTAGTCATTAATTACGCCGTTTGTAAAACAGGACTCCATTATGGCTTTTACACCTTTTCCTCCCCGTCAGCCTACGGCTTCTGCCCGTTTACCGTTGACGCTGATGACGCTTGATGACTGGGCGCTGGCCACCATTACTGGCGCGGACAGCGAAAAATATATGCAGGGTCAGGTGACAGCAGATGTCAGCCAGATGACAGAAGATCAGCACCTGCTCGCCGCACATTGCGATGCTAAAGGTAAAATGTGGAGCAATTTGCGTCTGTTCCACGATGGCGACGGTTTCGCATGGATTGAACGGCGCAGCGTGCGCGAGTCGCAGCTTACTGAACTGAAAAAATATGCGGTATTTTCTAAAGTGACCATCGCCCCAGACGACGAGCGTGTGTTGCTTGGTGTTGCCGGTTTTCAGGCACGCGCCGCGCTGGCGAATCTCTTTAGTGAACTGCCTTCGAAGGAAAAACAGGTGGTCAGAGAAGGTGCGACCACCCTGCTATGGTTTGAACACCCGGCAGAACGTTTTCTGATCGTGACCGATGAAACTACCGCCAGTGCGCTGACCGATAAACTGCGCGGCGAAGCGGAACTGAACAATAGCCAACAGTGGCTGGCATTAAACATTGAAGCGGGCTTCCCGGTGATTGATGCGGCTAATAGCGGGCAGTTTATCCCCCAGGCGACCAATCTCCAGGCGCTGGGCGGCATCAGCTTTAAGAAAGGCTGCTATACCGGGCAAGAGATGGTGGCGCGAGCAAAATTCCGTGGTGCCAACAAACGCGCGCTCTGGTTGCTGGCAGGTAGCGCCAGCCGACTGCCGGAAGCAGGTGAAGACATCGAGCTGAAAATGGGCGAAAACTGGCGTCGTACCGGAACCGTGCTGGCGGCGGTCAAACTGGAAGATGGGCAGGTCGTGGTTCAGGTAGTCATGAATAACGACATGGAACCGGACAGCGTTTTCCGCGTTCGTGACGATGCGAATACATTGCATATCGAGCCGCTGCCGTATTCGCTGGAAGAGTAAATTTCTGTGTCGCATCAGGCATTTATCGCCTGATGCGACACGGGTGTGTCTTTTCAGGCCTACAAAGGCACACCCATTACGCCTGCCCAATATATAAATAGATCGCCAGAAAGTGGCACACGCTGCCGCCGAGCACAAAGCCGTGCCAGATGGCATGGTTGTAGGGAATGCGTTTGCAGACGTAGAAAATTACCCCGAGCGAGTAAACTACACCGCCTACGGCCAGTAAGGTAACGCTGCCCGCCGCGAGCTTAACTGCCATTTCATAAATCACCACCAACGACAGCCAGCCCATAGCCAGATAAGTCACCAGAGATAAGATTTTAAATCGGTGCGCGATGGTCAGTTTGAACAGAATCCCCAGCAATGCCAGGCTCCAGATAACAACCATCAACCCGCGCGCTAACGGAGAATCCAGCCCCACCAGCAAAAACGGCGTGTAGGTTCCGGCAATCAACAGATAAATGGCGCAGTGGTCAAATTTCTTCAGCCACATTTTTGCCCGTTGATGAGGAATGGCGTGATAAAGCGTCGAAGCGAGGAACAGCAGGATCATACTGCCACCATAGAGGCTATAACTGGTTATCGCCGTGGCGCTGGCATTGACATCCACCGCCTGAACCAGTAGCAATACCAACCCGACGATACCAAACACCAGTCCAATACCGTGACTGACGCTGTTGGCAATTTCCTCTGCCAGCGAATATCCCTGCTTAATGAGAGGCTTCTGAACCATAACTTACTCCGGAGAAACGTACACGCACGTGTATACCTCTCCAGCGTAACTGAGAATAGTTCCAGTGAACACCTGTTAGCTAAAATAAATTCTGATTTGAGACTAATCTCCGAAAAATCATGAAATTAAATGCGAAATTTCAACTAACAGGCGTGAGTTCAATTTAAAGACATTTAAATTCAATTACATAAAACTGTGTCTGACCGGGATAGATATCGGCAATGACCTTTTTCAATTCAGCCAGGGTCATATTTTCCTGTTGCGCGTGTTTTTCTGTGAGAGTATCCAGCGTCACCGTTGAGGTTGCAGTGACTTCAATAGTGCAAAAATAGCCGTTATCTTCAAAGCGCCCGACACGAAGCACATCGCCAGCTTTAAAGTGCGATTCAGACTCGTCACGGATAGTGATGGTTTTACGCCCAGCCAGAATGTCATCCTGGAATCGTTGAAAAAAAGTGATGTTGTTTGGCTGCATGGTACTATTTCCTGTAAGAATTGACTCATCTGGAGCCTATGATAGTGAAAAAACTCACCTTACCGAAAGATTTCTTATGGGGCGGCGCAGTTGCCGCTCATCAGGTCGAAGGCGGCTGGAACAAAGGCGGCAAAGGGCCGAGTATTTGTGACGTACTGACAGGTGGCGCACACGGCGTGCCGCGCGAAATCACCAAAGAAGTCTTGCCGGGCAAATACTATCCGAACCATGAAGCGGTAGATTTTTACGGTCACTACAAGGAAGACATCAAGCTCTTCGCAGAAATGGGCTTCAAATGTTTTCGTACTTCCATCGCCTGGACGCGCATTTTCCCCAAAGGCGATGAAGCTCAGCCAAACGAAGAAGGGCTGAAGTTTTACGACGATATGTTCGATGAACTGCTGAAATACAACATCGAACCGGTGATCACCCTCTCCCACTTTGAAATGCCGCTACATCTGGTGCAGCAATACGGTAGCTGGACCAACCGTAAAGTGGTTGATTTCTTTGTCCGTTTCGCGGAAGTGGTATTTGAACGCTATAAGCACAAAGTCAAATACTGGATGACCTTCAACGAAATTAACAACCAGCGTAACTGGCGCGCGCCGCTGTTCGGTTACTGCTGCTCCGGCGTGGTTTATACCGAGCATGAAAATCCTGAAGAGACCATGTACCAGGTGCTGCATCACCAGTTTGTCGCCAGCGCCCTGGCGGTGAAAGCCGCGCGTCGCATTAACCCGGAGATGAAAGTCGGCTGTATGCTGGCGATGGTGCCGCTCTATCCCTACTCCTGTAACCCGGACGATGTGATGTTTGCCCAGGAGTCGATGCGCGAACGTTACGTCTTTACCGATGTCCAGCTACGCGGCTATTACCCTTCTTATGTGCTGAACGAGTGGGAACGTCGCGGATTTAACATCAAAATGGAAGACGGCGATCTGGATGTGCTGCGCGAAGGCACCTGCGCTTATCTTGGCTTCAGCTATTACATGACCAACGCGGTGAAGGCCGAAGGCGGCACCGGCGATGCGATTTCTGGTTTCGAAGGCAGCGTACCGAACCCGTATGTTAAAGCGTCTGACTGGGGCTGGCAGATTGATCCGGTGGGTCTGCGTTATGCGCTTTGCGAACTGTATGAGCGTTACCAGAAGCCGCTGTTTATTGTCGAAAACGGTTTTGGCGCTTACGACAAAGTGGAAGAAGATGGCAGCATCAACGACGACTACCGCATTGACTATCTGCGCGCCCATATTGAAGAGATGAAAAAAGCGGTAACTTACGATGGTGTGGATCTGATGGGCTACACGCCGTGGGGCTGCATCGACTGTGTATCGTTCACCACCGGACAGTACAGCAAACGCTATGGCTTTATTTATGTGAATAAGCACGACGACGGTACTGGTGATATGTCGCGTTCACGTAAGAAGAGTTTCAACTGGTACAAAGAGGTGATTGCCAGCAACGGCGAGAAACTTTGATTAGATGACATGACGGATGCGACGCCGATTGCGTTGCATCCGCCCAGACCACTTTCCCATCTTATTTTCCGCCCGCCAAATCGATAAAACTTCCCGTGACATAAGAGGCTTTATCGCTTAACAGCCAGACAATGGCCTGCGCGACCTCTTCCGCCTGTCCGCCGCGCTGCATGGGGATGTTCGACTTAACGCGATCGACGCGTCCAGGTTCGCCACCACTGGCGTGCATTTCGGTATAAATAAACCCTGGTCGCACGCCGTTAACGCGGATCCCCTGCGCGGCGACTTCCAGCGATAGTCCGGTGGTTAACGTATCAATCGCCCCTTTCGATGCCGCATAATCAACATATTCCCCCGGAGATCCCAGCCGTGAGGCTACCGAAGAAACATTGACGATAGCGCCGCCGCTACCGCCGTTTTTAAGCGCCATGCGTTTTACCGCCTCGCGGCAGCAGAGAAAATATCCCGTCACATTGGTGGAAAGCACCCGGTTGATTCGCTCTGCGGTAAGGTTTTCTACGGTGCACTGGGTAAACAAGATCCCGGCGTTATTGACCAGCGCAGCTAGCGGTTCATCGTGCTGGTCGATTGCTGTAAACATCGCGACAACCTGGTTTTCGTCGCTAATATCCGCAAGGAGCACAAATGCCTTGCCACCCGCTTTAGTTATTAAGTTCACCACTTCCTGCGCCGCGTGGAGGTTTTGCTGATAATTAACCGCCACCGTATACCCTTCTTTTGCCAGCAGCAGCGCAGTTGCCCGCCCAATGCCGCGACTGCCACCGGTCACAAGTGCTATAGCCATTTTTTTCCTCATAAATTAAGGCTGATAACAAAGTCAAAAGAGCGCACGATCAATCCCCTCGCCCCTTCAGGGAGAGGGAGGAAAACCGTGCCAATATTTACGTTTGAACAAATTGTCAGCAAGTAAAAAGGCGCCGAAGCGCCTTTAGAAGATAGTCGAATCAGTAAATTACTGGTATTCGCTAATCGGTACGCAGGAGCAGAACAGGTTACGGTCGCCGTACACATCATCCAGACGTTTCACCGTCGGCCAGTATTTGTCTGCCACGCCTGCCGGGAATACCGCAACTTCGCGGCTGTACGGATGCACCCACTCGGCGACCAGTTCGTTCTGAATGTGCGGCGCGTTCACCAGCGGGTTATCTTCCAGCGGCCAGACACCGGCTTTCACCTGGTCGATTTCTGCGCGGATAGCCAGCATCGCGTCGATAAAGCGATCCAGCTCTACTTTGCTTTCAGATTCAGTCGGTTCAACCATCAGCGTACCCGCCACCGGGAACGACATGGTCGGCGCGTGGAAACCGTAGTCGATCAGACGCTTGGCAATATCCAGCTCGCTGATGCCGGTTTCTTCTTTCAACGGACGAATATCGAGAATACATTCGTGCGCCACGCGACCGTCGCGACCGGTATACAGCACCGGGAAGGCATCCTGCAGGCGGCTGGCAATATAGTTGGCGTTAAGAATTGCCACCTGACTTGCTTTTTTCAGCCCTTCTGCGCCCATCATGCGGATGTACATCCAGCTGATTGGCAGGATGGATGCGCTACCGAACGGTGCCGCAGAAACCGCGCCCTGACGGGTTAACATGCCTTCGATTTGCACCACGCTATGACCCGGCACAAACGGCGCCAGATGCGCTTTCACGCCGATCGGTCCCATACCTGGACCGCCACCGCCGTGCGGAATGCAGAAAGTTTTATGCAGGTTAAGGTGCGAAACGTCCGCGCCAATAAAGCCCGGCGAGGTGATGCCAACCTGGGCGTTCATGTTCGCGCCATCAAGGTAAACCTGACCGCCGAACTGGTGTACAACTTCACACACTTCACGGATCGTTTCTTCATACACGCCGTGGGTGGAAGGATAGGTCACCATGATGCAGGAGAGGTTATCGCCCGCCTGTTCCGCTTTCGCGCGCAGATCAGTCAAATCGATATTGCCGTTTTTATCACACGCCACAACCACCACTTGCATCCCCGCCATATGCGCGGAAGCGGGGTTAGTGCCGTGAGCAGAAGCCGGGATCAGGCAGATATCGCGATGCCCTTCGTTGCGGCTTTCGTGATAATGACGAATCGCCAGCAGCCCCGCATATTCGCCCTGAGCGCCAGAGTTCGGCTGCATACAGACGGCGTCGTAACCGGTCAGTTTCACCAGCCAGTCAGCCAGCTGCGCGATCATCTGCTGATAACCTTCGGCCTGTTCTGGCGGGCAGAACGGGTGCAGTTCAGCAAATTCCGGCCAGGTGATTGGGATCATCTCGGCGGCGGCGTTCAGTTTCATGGTGCAGGAACCCAGCGGGATCATCGCCTGATTCAGCGCCAGATCTTTACGCTCCAGCGAGTGCATATAGCGCATCATTTCGGTTTCGCTGTGGTAGCGATTAAACACCGGATGAGTGAGGATTTCGTCGTCGCGCAGCATCGCAGGCTGAATAGAGCGGCTGTCGTGAGCCACGTCTTTGTCCAGCGTGTCGATGTCCAGCCCGTGGTTATCGCCCAGCAGCACGCTGAAAAGCTGCATCACGTTTTCACGCGTGGTGGTTTCATCAAGGGTGATCCCCACCGCGTTCAGAATATCGCTACGCAGGTTGATTTCAGCCGCTTCGGCACGCGTCAGTACGCCCGCTTTGTCTGCCACTTCCACACACAAGGTGTCGAAATAGTGCGCATGACGCAGTTTCAGACCTTTTTGTTGCAGGCCTGCCGCCAGGATATCGGTCAGACGGTGGATGCGGTTAGCGATACGTTTCAGGCCAACCGGACCGTGATAAACGGCATACAGGCTGGCGATGTTTGCCAGCAGAACCTGGGAAGTACAAATGTTCGAGTTCGCTTTCTCGCGACGAATATGTTGTTCACGAGTCTGCATTGCCATGCGTAGCGCAGTATTACCAGCCGCATCTTTCGATACACCGATAATGCGCCCCGGCATGGAGCGTTTGTATTCATCTTTCGCCGCAAAGAATGCCGCGTGTGGGCCACCGTAGCCCATCGGCACGCCAAAGCGTTGCGCCGAACCAAAGACGATATCCGCGCCCTGTTTGCCCGGCGCGGTCAACAGCACCAGCGCCATAATGTCGGCGGCGACGCTGACCACAATTTTGCGTGATTTTAGTTCGCTGATGAGTGCAGTGTAGTCGTGAATTTCACCAGTAGTGCCGACCTGCTGTAACAGCACGCCGAACACGTCCTGATGGTCGAGCACTTTTTGCGCGTCATCGACAATCACTTCAAAACCAAAGGTTTCAGCGCGGGTACGTACGACATCGAGTGTTTGCGGATGGACGTCAGAAGCCACGAAGAAGCGGTTGGCATTTTTCAGTTTGCTGACGCGTTTCGCCATCGTCATGGCTTCGGCAGCCGCAGTGGCTTCGTCCAGCAGTGATGCCGAAGCCATATCCAGCCCGGTTAAATCCAGCGTTACCTGCTGGAAGTTGAGCAGTGCTTCCAGGCGCCCCTGAGAAACTTCGGGTTGATACGGGGTATACGCGGTATACCAGCCCGGATTTTCCAGCATGTTGCGCAGGATAACCGGCGGCAGTTGCACGGCGGTGTAACCCATGCCGATGTAAGACGTGAAGCGTTTATTGCGACTGGCAATAGCCTTGAGTTCTGCCAGCGCGGCGTATTCGGTCGCCGGTGCGCCAACCTGCGGCGGGGTCGCAAGCTGAATATCTTTCGGCACAATCTGGCCGGTCAGCGCGTTTAACGATTGTGCACCAACGGCATTCAGCATTTCTTGCTGTTGCGCGGCGTCCGGTCCGATATGGCGTTCAATAAAAGCGCCGCTGTTTTCAAGCTGGCTTAACGTCTGTGTCATGAGCGATGGTTCCTGAAACGTGCAGTGAATTGTGAACCTCTCTCCTTGCGAAGAGAGTGAGGGTGAGGCGTACAATTTCCTCACCCTTATCCTCTCCCAAAGAAGAGGATTAAAGCCGTTACTCGTCTTCTAACAATGCTTCGTATGCGGTCGCATCCAGCAGTGATTCCAGTTCGCTTTCATCGCTGGCTTTGATTTTAAAGATCCAACCGCCTGCATACGGTTCGCTGTTCACCAGTTCTGGGGAATCGCTCAGCGCGTCGTTCACCGCCACGATTTCACCGCTTACTGGCGCATAAATGTCTGACGCCGCTTTTACTGATTCGGCAACCGCACAGTCATCGCCCGCGCTAACCGTTGCGCCTACTTCCGGCAGGTCAACAAACACCATATCGCCTAACAGCTCCTGGGCGTGTTCGGTGATGCCAACGGTGTAAGTGCCGTCGGCTTCTTTACGCAGCCATTCGTGTTCTTTGCTGTATTTCAGTTCTGCAGGTACGTTGCTCATCAATCAATCTCCAAAAAAGTAAATCACGCGACGGCTTTGCCGTTACGCACAAAAACAGGTTTCGTCACTTTTACCGGCATTTCACGGTTGCGAATTTGCACAATCGCCGTTTCGCCAATGCCTTCCGGCACACGCGCCAGCGCAATGCTGTAACCCAGCGTCGGGGAGAAAGTGCCGCTGGTGATAATGCCTTCATGCTGGTTGCCCTGCGCGTCGGTAAAACGTACCGGTAGTTCATTACGCAGCACGCCTTTTTCGGTCATCACCAGACCAACCAGTTTTTCTGTGCCATGTTCACGCTGCGCTTCCAGGGCTTCACGACCGATAAAGTCACGATCTGCCGGCTCCCAGGCAATGGTCCAGCCCATGTTGGCGGCTAAAGGAGAAATGGTTTCGTCCATCTCCTGGCTATACAGATTCATGCCCGCTTCCAGACGCAGCGTGTCACGCGCGCCCAGGCCGCAGGGCTTAACGCCCGCTTCCACCAGCGCGCGCCAGAAATCCGCCGCTTTTTCATTGGGCAGCGCAATTTCATAGCCCGCTTCACCGGTGTAACCGGTGGTGGCAATAAACAGATCACCCGCCTGCACGCCAAAGAACGGTTTCATTCCTTCCACCGCCTGACGCTGAGCGTCATTAAACAGTGTGGCAGCTTTTGCCTGCGCATTCGGCCCTTGTACGGCAATCATGGAAAGGTCATCACGAACGGTAATTTCGATGCCGAAGGGTTCAGCGTGTTGGGTAATCCAGGAGAGGTCTTTTTCGCGGGTGGCGGAGTTTACAACGAGGCGGAAGAAATCTTCAGTGAAGTAGTAGACGATGAGGTCATCTATCACACCGCCAGAGGCATTCAACATCCCGGAGTAGAGGGCTTTGCCGCTTTTGGTGAGCTTCGCCACATCGTTCGCCAGCAGATAACGCAGAAACTCCCGGGTGCGGCTGCCACGAAGATCGACGATGGTCATATGCGACACATCAAACATTCCGGCATCGGTACGTACCGCATGATGTTCGTCGATTTGCGAACCGTAATGCAGCGGCATCATCCAGCCGTGGAAGTCCACCATGCGAGCGCCGCAAAGCGTGTGTTGTTCGTACAAAGGAGTCTGTTGTGCCATCTTGTCCTCATTGAATAAGCGGGGCTGACAACTTTTCATGGAGAAATTATCACCACGAAACCCAGCATCGGAGCCACTCCCGGTCCCCAACGCAATCGTTCTCTTTTCCCTGAACTTACCACCGAAACAGACTGTTAACCATAAGGTAAAATTGATCATCACATTAGCTTATGGCTAAAAAATACAAAAATCTCAGCAAAATAAAAAACCAGAAATTTATTTTATTTTTATATAAATATGATGTTTTCAGGAAACGGATTTGGATAAACCAATATTAAAAACTGAAAATATGTCAAAAATCACTCAATGAAAAAATCGTAGCATTAGAAAATATAATGCGAAATTGATGGTGAAATTAGTTTATTTCAAATGAGGAAAATCTCCCGGCGAAAAAACCGGGAGATGAAAGTGTGATGGGTATCAAATAAACAGAAGAGGAGAAATTTTTAACGCAGCCATTCAGGCAAATCGTTTAATCCCATTGCCTGACGGATAAGTTGCGGCTTAACGCCAGGAAGCGTGTCGGCCAGTTTCAGGCCAATATCGCGCAGCAGTTTTTTCGCCGGATTGGCTCCGGAAAACAGATCGCGAAAGCCCTGCATACCAGCCAGCATCAGCGCAGCACTGTGCTTGCGGCTACGCTCATAGCGACGCAGGTAAATATACTGCCCGATGTCTTTACCCTGACGATGCAACCGTTTCAGTTCAGCAATCAACTCTGCGGCGTCCATAAAGCCGAGATTAACGCCCTGTCCCGCCAGCGGATGAATGGTATGCGCGGCGTCGCCCACCAGCGCCAGACGGTGCGCGGCAAACTGGCGCGCATAACGTCCCGTCAGCGGGAATACCTGACGCTCGCTCTCAACCTTGCATAAGCCCAGGCGATTATCAAAAGCGATATTTAACGCGCGATTAAATTCGTCTTCACCGGCCTGCTGCATCCGCTGCGCTTCCTCTGGCGACAGTGACCAGACAATCGAGCAAAGATGCGGATCGCTAAGCGGTAAAAAGGCCAAAATACCTTCGCCATGGAAAACCTGGCGCGCCACAGCTATATGCGGTTCTTCAGTACGAATAGTCGCCACCAGCGCGTGATGCTGATAATCCCAGAAAGTCAGCGGGATATCAGCTTTGTTGCGCAACCAGGAATTAGCGCCGTCCGCGCCAATCACCAGACGCGCCGTTAACATACTGCCGTCTTTCAGCGTCAGGAAGGTTTCGTTCTCTCCCCAGGCGACCTGCTGTAATTCTGCGGGAGCCAGCAGGGTGATATCTGACGACTGCTGCGCTTTGTTCCACAGCGTGTAGTGAACTACTGAATTTTCAACAATATGCCCAAGATGGCTATAGCCCATGCTTTGATCGTCAAAAGAGATATGACCAAAACTGTCTTTGTCCCACACTTCCATGCCGTGATAGCAACTGGCTCTGCGGGAGAGGATGTCCTGCCAGACGCCAAGACGGGTAAGTAATTTTTCGCTGGCGGCATTGATAGCCGAAACGCGCAGTTGTGGTGGTGCATCCGCCGCCAGAGGTTCCGGTACGCGCTGCTCCAGTACGGCGACGCGTAAGCCGCTACCCTGTAAGCCGCAGGCAACCGCCAGCCCCACCATGCCGCCGCCAACAATGGCTACATCAACACTTTGCATTGTTTATTCCTTAAAACCGCCTTCAACGCGCCACCCAACCGAGGGTGCGCTGCGCCAGCACATCGCGTGCCGGGGTGAATAATTCCATCGTCATCAGCCCGATGTTACGCCCAACAACCAGCGGCGCCCAACGGTTGGCAAAAAGATGTACAAGGCTGTCCGTGACACCGATAGTTGCTTCGCGATCGCTCTGTCGACGCTGCTGATAACGGCACAAAATGCCATAATCACCGATATCCTCTCCGCGTTCCCGCGCCTGAGTCAGGGTTTCCGCAAGGCTCATAACATCACGCATACCGAGGTTAAATCCTTGCCCGGCGATCGGGTGCAGGGTTTGCGCCGCATTGCCCACCAGCACGGTGCGATGGGTAATAGGTTTAGCGGCGCGGGTTAACGCCAGCGGATAAGCACTGCGTTTACCGGCGTGGGTAATTTGCCCCAGCCGCCAGCCAAACGCAGCCTGGAGTTCACGGCAAAACTTCTCGTCGCTCCACGCCAGTACCTCTTCGCGCCGTTCCAGTGGATGACACCAGACCAGCGAACAACGTCCGTCAGACATCGGCAACATTGCCAACGGACCGTATTGCGTGAAACGTTCAAAAGCACGGCCTTCGTGCGCAACGGAGGTCGCAACGTTGGCAATTACCGCCAGTTGTTCGTAAGGCTCCTGCTGCCAGTCAACGCCGCAGGCGCTGGCTAATGCTGAATGGGTGCCGTCAGCGGCTACCAGCACGCGCCCCGTCAGCGTCCCGCCGCTCTCCAGCGTCACTTCAACGGTATCCTGTGTACGGGAAACGTCAGCCACGCGATCCGGGCAATGCAGCGTTACGCCTGGCGCTTTGCGCAACAGCGCAAACAGTCGTTGTCCGACATTGTGCAACTCGACAACCTGCCCCAGCGCCGCCAGTTGATAATCTTCTGCGGCGAGGGTGACGAATCCGGCATGACCGCGATCGCTGACATGCACGGTAGTGATGGCGGTTGCGCAATCAGCCAGAGATTGCCAGACGCCGATACGTGCCAGCTGCTGGCAGGTGCCCGCCGCCAGCGCAATAGCTCGTCCATCAAAGCCCGGATGAGCATGAGACTCTGGCGCGGTCGCTTCAATCAGGTGTACCGGCAGCGCCCCGTGACTTAACCGGGAAATAGCCAGCGCCAGCGTCGCGCCCGCCATGCCGCCACCGACGATGATTACGCTCATTGCTTTCTCGCAGCTGCCATCAACGCTTCGATTTCTTCCGGCTTTTTCACCACGCTGGCGGTGAGGTTTTCGTTGCCAGTTTCGGTAATCACAATATCGTCTTCAATACGAATGCCGATACCGCGATATTGTTCTGGCACATCCGCATCCGGTGCGATATACAGACCTGGCTCTACGGTCAGTACCATACCCGGTTCAAGAATGCGCGAGCGATCCTGACCATAAACGCCTACGTCATGGACATCCAGCCCTAACCAATGGCTAAGGCCATGCATAAAGAAAGGGCGGTGGGCGTTTTGGGCGATCAGTTCATCGACATCACCTTTCAGGATACCGAGTTTTACCAGGCCGTTAATCATAATGCGCACCACTTCACCGGTGACTTCCTGAATGGAAGTTCCCGGACGATACAGGCGTAAGCTGGTTTCGAGAGACTCCAGCACAATGTCGTAGATTTCACGCTGAGCCTGAGTGAATTTGCCGTTGACCGGGAAGGTACGGGTAATATCGCCAGCGTAACCTTTGTATTCGCAACCAGCATCAATCAACACCAGGTCGCCGTCGCGCAGTTCACACTCGTTTTCGGTGTAGTGCAGAATGCAGCCGTTTTCACCGCTGCCGACAATCGTGTTGTAAGAAGGATAACGCGCGCCGTGGCGGTTAAATTCGTGGTGAATTTCGCCTTCCAGATGGTACTCGAACATTCCCGGACGACATTTTTCCATCGCCCGGGTGTGCGCCAGTGCGGTGATTTCGCCCGCGCGGCGAAGTACGGCAATCTCTTCTGGCGATTTGAACAGGCGCATTTCATGAACAATGGGACGCCAGTCGATCATCGTTGCCGGAGCGGTGAGATTTTGCCGTGAGCCTTTACGCAGTTTTTCTAGCGCACTGTTCACGATTTCATCAGCATAGGTATATTCGCCCTGAGCGTGGTAAACCACATCCAGACCGTTGAGCAGTTGATAAAGTTGCTGATTGATTTCGCTGAACGCCAGCGCACGGTCAACGCCCAGTTTCTCTGGCGCGGCATCCTGACCTAAGCGACGGCCAAACCAGATCTCCGCCGTCAGGTCGCGAACGCGGTTAAACAGAACGCTGTGGTTATGAGTGTCATCGCTTTTAATCAGCACCAGCACCGCTTCCGGTTCGTTAAAGCCGGTGAAGTACCAGAAGTCACTGTTTTGACGATACGGATATTCGCTGTCGGCGCTACGGGTCACTTCCGGGGCGGCAAAAATCAGCGCGGCGCTGCCGGGTTGCATTTGCTCCACCAAAGCCTGACGGCGACGCTGAAATTCTTGCGGGGATATATCACTCATAACACTCTCCTTACGTTTTTTGTTTTTAGTGTAGAGTCGGTTTTTGTACTTCTGGCGCGGTCGGTTGCGGATGAGTAAAGGTGTCGTGGCATAACAGCGCGGCAACACGGACGTACTCGATGATCTCTTCAAGCGACATTTCCAGCTCTTCCTGATCTTCGTCTTCGTCATATCCCAGTTGCGCAATGTTACGCAGATCGTCGATGGCTTCACCGGTTTCGCCAGTCACTTTATCCAGCTTCGGCTGAGTCACGCCAAGACCAAGCAGGAAGTGATTTACCCAGCCTGCCAGCGCATCAGCGCGATCGAAAACGCTGACATCATCGCCATCAGGCAGATAAAGCTGAAAAAGGAAGCCGTCATCCTGCAGGGCATCGCTGGTGGCTGAGTGCATTTTGCGCAATGCCTGTGCCAGCTCATGACCGAAAGCCATGCCTTCGTTCGTCAGGTCGTGAAGCAGCGGCAACCATGAACTGTCATCATTGCCACCGCAAATCATCCCGCTGATTAAACCGTGCATCTCAGCAGGGGTCAGACCCGTCCCTTGTTGGTTCAGATACTGGTTCATTTCGTTGTAACCAGGCATTTCGTTCTGTATAGACATAAGCATTCGTCATCAAAGGGAGGAAGATTCATGATATGCTACCACTTTGGACCCTGGTGAACCAGAAAAGGGCTTGTCTCTTCTCATCAGGGTAGCTATAGTTCGCCCCTTCGCAGACCATGGGTCTGAAGACGAAGGAAGCGCAGTCAATCAGCAGGAAGGTGGCATGTCTGCACAACCCGTCGATATCCAAATTTTTGGCCGTTCACTGCGTGTGAACTGCCCGCCTGACCAAAGGGATGCGTTGAATCAGGCCGCAGACGATCTGAATCAGCGGTTGCAAGATCTGAAAGAACGCACTAGAGTCACAAATACTGAACAGTTGGTCTTCATTGCTGCATTGAATATCAGCTATGAGTTAGCGCAAGAAAAAGCGAAGACTCGTGACTACGCGGCAAGTATGGAACAACGTATTCGGATGCTGCAACAGACCATAGAACAAGCGTTACTTGAACAAGGTCGCATCACCGAAAAAACGAACCAAAACTTTGAATGACACTTTTCGGTTTACTGTGGTAGAGTAACCGTGAAGACAAAATTTCTCTGAGATGTTCGCAAGCGGGCCAGTCCCCTGAGCCGATATTTCATACCACAAGAATGTGGCGCTCCGTGGTTGGTGAGCATGCTCGGTTCGTCCGAGAAGCCTTAAAACTGCGACGACACATTCACCTTGAACCAAGGGTTCAAGGGTTACAGCCTGCGGCGGCATCTCGGAGATTCCCTTCTTATCTGGCACCAGCCATGACGCAACTACCAGAACTCCCACTGACATTATCCCGACAAGAAATCCGTAAAATGATTCGGCAACGTCGTCGTGCGTTAACGCCGGAACAACAGCAAGAAATGGGTCAACAAGCCGCTACCCGGATGATGACTTATCCCCCGGTGGTGATGGCGCATACGGTCGCTGTATTCCTCTCTTTTGATGGCGAGCTCGACACCCAACCGCTCATAGAACAACTCTGGCGTGCCGGTAAGCGCGTGTATCTTCCAGTTTTGCATCCCTTTAGTGCTGGTAACTTACTATTCCTGAATTACCATCCGCAAAGTGAACTGGTAGTGAACAGGTTAAAGATCCACGAGCCGAAACTGGACGTGCGCGATGTGCTTCCCCTTTCCCGGTTAGATGTGCTGGTCACGCCGCTGGTCGCCTTTGATGAGTACGGTCAACGCCTGGGAATGGGCGGCGGTTTTTATGATCGGACATTGCAAAACTGGCAGCACTACAAAATGCAGCCAGTAGGTTATGCGCATGATTGTCAGTTAGTAGAAAAACTGCCGGTTGAAGAGTGGGATATCCCACTGCCTGCGGTGGTTACACCGTCGAAAGTCTGGGAGTGGTGAGGGCGATACTCCCGCATCGCCCTGATTGACATCGTTGATTCTTTAACCTAATTTAGTGAGTAAGGGTAAGGGAGGATTACTCCTCCCCTGAGACTGACTGTTAATAAGCTGGCAAACTTATCAGTAACAGTACAATCAGTATGATGACAAGTCGCATCATAACCCTTCTCCTTTAAGCCCTCGCTTCGGTGAGGGCTTTACCGTTACAGCCCTGTGCTGCCCCGCCATCGTAAACTCTCTTTAAATAACCACAACGCTTTGATCTGGCTTTAAATCTTTTCTTCGAGCGCGCTCGTAAAACGTCATGCAAGGTATGAATACATTGTGGGCAAAAGAGATTTATTACGGCAGTAAACGAGGACAGTGATGTGACTATCAAAAAGATCGGTTCAGGGCGACGCCTCCCGCATCGCCCTGATTGACATCGTTGATTCTTTGACCTAATTTAGTGAGTAAGGGTAAGGGAGGATTGCTCCTCCCCTGTGACTGACTGTTAATAAGCTCCGAAACTTATGAGTAACAGTACAATCAGTATGATGACAAGTCGCATCATAACCCTTCTCCTTCAAGCCCTCGCTTCGGTGAGGGCTTTACCGTTACAGCCCTGTGCTGTCCCGCCATCGTAAATCCTCTTCGAATAAAGGCAACGCATTGATCTGGCTTTGATTTATTTCTTCGAGCAGACTCGCAAAGGCGATTGCAGCACACTGCAAATGCAGCGATAAGCGCGGGAAAAGGGATAAAAAAACGGGCAAGTCAGCGACCTGCCCGTTGTTTGTCAGAGAAGGGAATCAGTACAGCAGACGGGCGCGAATGGTGCCCGGAATCGCTTTCATTGCCTGTAATGCTTTTTCAGCAACGTCTTCATCTGCTTCAATATCAATAACTACGTAGCCCATCTGAGCAGATGTTTGCAGATACTGCGCGGCGATGTTAACGCCCTGCTCTGCAAAGATTTTGTTCAGCGCAGTCAGCACGCCCGGACGGTTTTCGTGGATGTGCATCAGACGGCGGCCACCGTGCAGCGGCAGCGAGACTTCCGGGAAGTTCACCGCAGAGAGCGTGGAGCCATTGTCAGAGTACTTGATCAATTTACCCGCAACTTCCAGACCGATATTCTCCTGCGCTTCCTGAGTCGAACCGCCAATGTGCGGCGTCAGCAGGACGTTGTCGAATTCGCACAGTGGTGAGGTAAACGGATCGCTGTTGGTCGCTGGTTCTGTTGGGAATACATCGATTGCCGCACCAGCCAGATGTTTGCTCGCCAGTGCGTCACACAGCGCCGGAATATCGACCACAGTACCGCGCGAGGCGTTAATCAGCAGCGAGCCGGGCTTCATCAGCGAGATCTCTTTCGCGCCCATCATGTTTTTGGTGGACGGGTTTTCAGGCACATGCAGGCTCACCACGTCACTCATATTCAGCAGGTCGGAAAGATGTTGCACCTGCGTCGCGTTGCCCAGCGGCAGTTTGTTTTCAATATCATAGAAGTAAACATACATCCCCAGCGACTCCGCCAGAATGCCAAGCTGCGTACCGATATGACCATAACCAATGATACCCAGCTTTTTGCCGCGCGCTTCAAAAGACCCCGCCGCCAGTTTGTTCCATACGCCACGGTGCGCTTTGGCGTTGGCTTCCGGCACTCCGCGCAATAGCAGCAGAAGTTCGCCAATCACCAGCTCGGCGACAGAACGCGTATTCGAAAACGGTGCGTTAAATACCGGAATCCCGCGTTTTGCCGCAGCATTTAAATCAACCTGGTTTGTGCCTATGCAGAAACAGCCAATAGCGACCAGCTTTTCTGCGGCATTAATCACTTCTTCGGTCAGATGGGTACGGGATCGCAGGCCGATGAAGTGGGCATCGCGGATGGATTCTTTTAATTGTTCATCATCCAGCGCGCCTTTATGAAATTCGATGTTGGTGTAACCTGCCGCGCGAAGACTTTCCAGCGCCTTTTGGTGCACGCCTTCTACCAGCAGAAACTTAATCTTGTCTTTCTCCAGCGATACCTTTGCCATTTACCCAATCCTGTCTTTGAAATGTTGTGTGTGGATTTACATCCGCCTTTCAACATATCAAAAAATAATAATGCGGCAATATGAACGTTTGCGTCGCGATGTTGAGGAAATATCACGAGAGGTTGATTAACAGAATAAAATGCTGAAGATGAGACTTTCTTTAGCGAGTTAGGCAAAAGTGAGTTAAAAATGTGATAGATGTCACCAAATTTAACAACGCAAAAAATTTTTAACGGGGGAACGAACTCCCCCGTCAGATCATTTCACAATGGTTTTAACGCCGTCAGGCGTGCCAATCAGCGCGACGTCCGCACCACGGTTGGCAAACAGACCAACAGTAACCACACCCGGAATCGCGTTAATCGCATTTTCCATCGCCACCGGATCAAGGATTTCCATACCGTGGACGTCGAGGATTACGTTGCCGTTATCAGTCACCACGCCCTGACGATATTCCGGACGACCGCCAAGTTTCACCAGTTGACGAGCCACTGCACTACGCGCCATCGGAATCACTTCCACCGGCAACGGGAATTTGCCCAGAATATCGACCTGCTTGGAGGCGTCCGCGATGCAGATAAATTTCTCTGCAACCGAGGCGATGATTTTTTCACGCGTCAGCGCCGCACCGCCGCCTTTGATCATCTGCATATGACCGTTGATTTCATCTGCACCGTCAACGTAGATGCCGAGGCTGTCAACTTCATTGAGGTCAAATACATGAATGCCAAGGCTTTTTAGTTTTTCAGTGGATGCATCCGAGCTGGAAACTGCCCCTTCAATCTGACCTTTCATCGTGCCGAGTGCATCAATAAAGTGTGCGGCGGTGGAACCTGTACCAACACCAACAATGGTTCCGGGCTGAACATACTGAAGTGCCGCCCATCCTACTGCTTTTTTCAATTCATCCTGCGTCATGATCGTTTCGCCTGTGGTATGAAATTTCAGACGCATTATATACAAAAAAAGCGATTCAGACCCCGTCAGCAAGTCGTACGGATAACTCATCCATGAAATAACAGGCAATGGCGGACATCCCCTTTCACCCCGGCAAAGCTGGGTATCAGGAGGCATCAGAATTACCCTTCTATCCCCCAGTCTGCATATCTGAAACTACGCCGATAAAGGTGAAGCTCTGTAATACAATTAATTGATAATATTACCAATAAAAATCACATCCAGTGCCAGTAACTCGCCCACAGAACCTTGCCTGTACGCTCCACAAAGCCTAAAAAAACACGGTGTTGTCAGTCAAAATTTCCATTATGGCTGCTTTTGTATACGTTAAATGCTCTGTACCCAAAGCAAAATTATGTCATAGTTCGGCATAAGAAAATTTGAGGAGCAGGTTAAAGCAATGAAACGCCCGGACTACAGAACATTACAGGCACTGGATGCGGTAATACGTGAACGAGGATTTGAGCGCGCGGCACAGAAATTGTGCATTACGCAATCAGCCGTCTCACAGCGCATTAAGCAGCTGGAAAATATGTTCGGGCAGCCGTTATTAGTGCGTACTGTCCCGCCGCGACCTACAGAACAAGGGCAAAAACTGCTGGCACTGCTTCGCCAGGTCGAATTGCTGGAAGAAGAGTGGCTGGGGGATGAACAAACCGGTTCAACCCCACTACTGCTTTCACTGGCGGTCAACGCTGACAGTCTGGCAACCTGGCTGCTACCGGCGCTGGCTCCGGTGCTGGCTGATTCGCCTATTCGTCTGAACTTGCAGGTGGAAGATGAAACCCGCACCCAGGAACGCCTGCGTCGCGGTGAAGTAGTTGGCGCGGTGAGTATTCAACATCAGGCGCTGCCCAGTTGTCTTGTCGATAAACTTGGCGCGCTTGACTATCTGTTCGTCAGCTCCAGACCATTTGCCGAGAAATACTTCCCTAACGGAGTAAGCCGCTCTGCGCTGCTCAAGGCACCAGTGGTGGCGTTTGACCATCTCGACGATATGCACCAGGCCTTTTTACAGCAAAACTTCGATCTGCCGCCAGGTAGCGTGCCGTGCCATATCGTTAACTCGTCTGAAGCCTTCGTTCAACTCGCTCGCCAGGGAACAACCTGCTGTATGATCCCACACCTGCAAATTGAGAAAGAACTGGCGAGCGGCGAGCTGATCGACCTTACGCCAGGGCTGTTTCAACGGCGAATGCTCTACTGGCACCGCTTTGCCCCAGAAAGCCGCATGATGCGTAAAGTCACCGATGCTTTGCTCGACTATGGTCACAAAGTGCTTCGTCAGGATTAATCAATCACTTAATGCCTGGTAGCACATATCAGGCATTTTCCTTTTTTCTTTTTACCTTCTTTGAACAACATCACGAAACAGACAAATCTCACGCGGCAAAAAATGACGTCCCAATGCATTTTTTTTGCTGGCGACAACCCCGTGTAAAAAGCTCACCGTAAGCGCATCCCACCATTTTGATTGCGTTTTATGGAGCAAATAATGTCTAACGTGCAGGAATGGCAACAACTTGCCAACAAGGAATTGAGCCGTCGGGAGAAAAACGTCGACTCACTGGTACGGCAAACGGCGGAAGGGATAACCATCAAGCCGCTGTATACCGAAGCCGATCTCGACAATCTGGAAGTAACCGGCACCCTTCCAGGCTTGCCCCCCTACGTTCGTGGTCCACGTGCCACCATGTATACCGCTCAACCGTGGACCATTCGTCAGTATGCTGGTTTCTCCACGGCAAAAGAATCTAACGCCTTTTATCGCCGTAACCTCGCTGCCGGGCAAAAGGGCCTTTCCGTTGCCTTTGACCTCGCCACCCACCGTGGTTACGACTCTGACAATCCGCGCGTTTCAGGCGACGTCGGTAAAGCAGGCGTCGCTATCGACACCGTTGAAGATATGAAGGTGCTATTCGACCAGATCCCGCTGGATCAAATGTCGGTATCGATGACTATGAACGGGGCGGTGTTGCCGGTCCTGGCGTTTTATATTGTGGCAGCAGAGGAACAGGGCGTGTCGCCTGAGAAACTCACAGGCACCATCCAGAACGACATTCTGAAAGAGTACCTCTGCCGCAATACCTACATTTATCCGCCAAAACCGTCGATGCGTATTATCGCTGACATCATCGCCTGGTGTTCCGGCAATATGCCGCGCTTTAATACCATCAGTATTAGCGGTTACCACATGGGCGAAGCGGGAGCAAACTGCGTGCAGCAGGTGGCATTTACTCTCGCTGATGGAATTGAGTACATCAAAGCTGCACTTTCTGCTGGCCTGAAAATTGACGACTTTGCCCCGCGCCTGTCGTTTTTCTTTGGCATCGGTATGGATCTTTTCATGAACGTCGCCATGCTGCGCGCCGCACGTTATCTCTGGAGTGAGGCGGTAAGCGGATTTGGAGCCAAAGATCCAAAATCACTGGCACTGCGCACCCACTGTCAGACCTCAGGCTGGAGTCTCACCGAGCAAGATCCCTATAACAACGTTATCCGCACCACCATTGAAGCGTTGGGCGCCACACTTGGCGGTACACAATCACTGCATACCAACGCTTTTGATGAGGCTCTTGGGCTGCCAACCGACTTCTCGGCACGTATAGCCCGTAATACTCAGATAATCATTCAGGAAGAGTCAGAAATCTGCCGCACCGTCGATCCACTGGCCGGATCTTATTACGTTGAGTCGTTGACCGATCAGATCGTTAAACAAGCCAGAGCTATTATCCAACAGATCGATGAGGCTGGTGGCATGGCGAAAGCGATCGAAGCGGGTTTGCCAAAACGAATGATCGAAGAGGCGTCTGCGCGTGAGCAGTCACTGATCGATCAGGGCAAACGCGTGATTGTTGGCGTTAACAAGTACAAGCTGGATCACGAAGACGAAACCGATGTCCTTGAAATAGACAACGTGATGGTACGTAACGAGCAGATTGCTTCACTGGAGCATATTCGCGCCACCCGCGATGATGCTGCCGTAACCACCGCACTGAATGCTCTGACTAATGCGGCACTGCAAAACGAAAACCTGCTGGCTGCTGCTATTAATGCGGCACGCGTTCGCGCGACATTGGATGAAATCTCCGATGCGCTGGAAGCCGCTTTTGACCGTTATCTGGTGCCGAGCCAGTGTGTTACCGGCGTGATTGCGCAAAGCTATCATCAGTCGGAAAAATCAGCTTGCGAATTTGATGCGATTGTTGCGCAAACGGAACAGTTCCTCGCGGATAACGGCCGTCGCCCGCGCATTCTGATCGCCAAAATGGGGCAGGATGGACACGATCGCGGGGCCAAAGTTATTGCCAGCGCCTATTCCGATCTTGGATTTGACGTTGATTTAAGTCCGATGTTCTCGACACCAGAAGAGATCTCCCGCCTGGCGGTGGAAAACGACGTTCATGTGGTGGGGGCGTCCTCACTCGCTGCCGGGCATAAAACGCTGATCCCGGAACTGGTAGAAGCCCTCAAAAAATGGGGACGCGAAGATATCTGCGTAGTCGCTGGCGGCGTTATTCCACCGCAGGATTATGCCTTCCTGCAAGAACGTGGCGTGGCAGCGATTTATGGTCCGGGTACTCCCATGCTCGACAGCGTACGTGATGTACTGAATCGGATTAGCCAGCGTCATGATTAACGAAGCCACGCTGACAGACAACATTCGGCGCTTACGTCAGGGTGAGCGTGCCACGCTCGCCCAGGCGATGACGCTGGTAGAAAGCCGTCATCCACGTCATCAGGAACTAAGTACTCAGTTGCTCGACGCCATCATGCCGTTTTGTGGAAATGCACTGCGCCTGGGCGTTACCGGCACACCTGGCGCGGGGAAAAGCACCTTTCTTGAAGCTTTCGGTATGTTGCTGATTCGCCAGGGGCTGAAAGTCGCGGTAATTGCCGTCGATCCCAGCAGCCCAGTGACCGGTGGCAGCATTCTTGGCGATAAGACCCGGATGACCGAACTGGCGCGTGCCGATACGGCATTTATTCGCCCGGTTCCATCATCCGGTCATCTGGGCGGCGCCAGCCAGCGGGCGCGGGAGTTAATGCTGTTATGCGAAGCGGCGGGTTATGACGTGGTGATCGTTGAAACCGTCGGCGTCGGGCAGTCGGAAACCGAAGTAGCCCGCATGGTGGACTGTTTTATCTCACTGCAAATCGCCGGTGGTGGTGATGATCTCCAGGGCATTAAAAAGGGGCTGATGGAGATGGCAGATCTGATTGTCATTAACAAAGACGATGGCGATAACCACGCGAATGTCGCCATTGCCCGCCACATGTACGAGGGCGCTCTGCATATTCTGCGTCGCAAATATGACGAATGGCAGCCGCAGGTTCTCACCTGTAGCGCGCTGGAAAAATGCGGTATCGATGAGATTTGGCGCGCAATTATCGATTTCAAAACCGCACTTACCGCCAGCGGTCGTTTGCAACAAATGCGGCAACAACAATCGGTGGAATGGCTGCGTAAACAAACCGAAGAAGAAGTGCTGCACCACCTGTTCGCGAATGAAGATTTCGATCGCTATTACCGCCAGACGCTATTAGCAATCAAAAACAATACGCTCTCGCCGCGCACCGGCTTGCGGCAGCTCAGTGAATTTATCCAGACTCAATATTTTGATTAAAGGAATTTTTATGTCTTATCAGTATGTTAATGTCATTATCATCAACAAAGTGGCGGTCATTGAGTTTAACTATGGCCGCAAACTCAATGCATTGAGTAAAGTCTTTATTGACGACCTGATCCAGGCACTAAGCGATCTCAACCGACCCGAAATTCGCTGTATCATTCTGCGTGCCCCGAGTGGTTCCAAAGTATTCTCCGCAGGCCACGACATCCATGAATTGCCATCAGGCGGTCGCGATCCTCTCTCTTACGATGATCCGCTACGGCAAATTACCCGTATGATCCAAAAATGCCCGAAACCGATTATCTCAATGGTCGAAGGTAGCGTCTGGGGAGGTGCTTTTGAAATGATCATGAGTTCCGATCTGATCATCGCCGCCAGCACATCGACCTTCTCAATGACCCCAGTTAATCTTGGCGTACCGTATAACCTGGTGGGCATCCACAACCTGACCCGCGACGCGGGCTTCCACATCGTCAAAGAACTGATATTTACTGCTTCGCCAGTCACCGCCCAACGCGCGCTGGCTGTTGGCATTCTCAACCACGTTGTTGACATCAGCGAGCTGGAAGATTTCACCCTGCAAATGGCGCACCACATTTCCGAAAAAGCACCGCTGGCGATCGCGGTAATCAAGGAAGAACTGCGCGTGCTGGGCGAGGCGCACACGATGAATTCAGACGAATTTGAACGTATTCAGGGGATGCGCCGAGCGGTTTATGACAGCGAGGATTATCAGGAAGGTATGAACGCTTTCCTGGAAAAACGTAAACCTACTTTCGTCGGGCATTAATGCTCAGCGAATGAAGGAGCAAAAGATGAATATGATCTGGGCAAGGATGACCGCCGATGAAGCGGCGGAAATTATCCAGCACAATGATATGGTAGCATTCAGCGGCTTTACCCCTGCGGGTTCACCTAAAGCTCTACCTGTCGCTATTGCTCATCGTGCCAACGAACAACATGAGGCGAAAAAACCGTACCAGATTCGCCTGCTAACCGGAGCGTCAATTAGCGCCGCCGCCGATGACGTGCTCTCTGAAGCTAACGCCGTTTCATGGCGCGCTCCGTATCAAACATCATCTGGGTTACGCCAAAAGATCAATCAGGGGGCAGTCAGTTTTGTTGATCTGCACTTGAGCGAAGTCGCGCAAATGGTCAACTACGGCTTCTTCGGCGACATTGATGTTGCGGTAATTGAAGCCTCAGCCATCGAGCCGGATGGACGTGTCTGGTTAACCAGTGGGATCGGTAACGCTCCGACCTGGTTACTGCGGGCCAAGAAAGTAATCATTGAACTCAATCACTATCATGATCCGCGCGTTGCGGAACTGGCGGATATTGTGATTCCTGGCGCACCACCGCGACGCAATAGCGTTTCGATCTTCCATGCGATGGATCGCGTCGGTACTCGTTATGTGCAAATTGATCCGAAAAAGATTGTCGCGGTCGTGGAAACCAACTTACCTGATGCAGGTAAGCTGCTGGATAAGCAAAATCCCATGTGCCAACAGATCGCCGACAATGTGGTTACCTTCTTATTACGTGAAATGGCACAGGGGCGCATTCCGCCGGAATTTCTGCCACTGCAAAGTGGGGTAGGCAACATCAATAATGCGGTAATGGCGCGTCTCGGGGATAACCCGGATATTCCACCGTTTATGATGTATTCGGAAGTGCTACAGGAATCAGTAGTTCATCTTCTGGAAACCGGAAAAATCACCGGAGCCAGCGCCTCCAGTTTGACTATCTCTGCCGATTCACTGCGTAAGATTTATGACAATATGGACTATTTCTCCTGTCGCATTGTGTTACGTCCGCAGGAGATTTCCAATAACCCGGAAATTATCCGCCGCCTTGGCGTTATCGCTCTGAATGTCGGCCTGGAGTTTGATATTTACGGGCACGCCAACTCAACGCATGTTGCCGGTGTTAATTTAATGAACGGTATCGGCGGCAGCGGTGATTTTGAACGCAATGCTTATCTGTCGATCTTTATGGCGCCGTCGATCGCCAAAGAAGGAAAAATATCAACCATCGTGCCGATGTGTAGTCATGTTGATCACAGCGAGCACAGCGTGAAAGTGATCATCACTGAACAAGGGATCGCCGATCTGCGCGGCCTCTCTCCACTTCAGCGCGCACGCGCTATCATCGATAACTGCGCCCATCCCATGTACCGTGACTATCTGCATCGCTATCTGGAAAATGCCCCTGGCGGGCATATTCACCACGATCTTAGCCACGTTTTCGATCTGCATCGTAACTTGATCGAAACGGGTTCAATGCTGGGTTAATTGCTCGTACCATCACGATCTTCAGCAATTTGCTGTAGCATCGTGGCGGTATAGCGATGATTTTTCAGTGAATAGAGATATTCCTGCATATACATTGGCGTATGCGGCGCATCAAAATATTTCAGCGTTGCCGGATTCACCAGTCGCCAGGCAAAATGTGGAATGACTGTCAGAAAATGTCCGCGCTCAACGGCGCTGATTTTGGCCATAAAACTGTAGGGGCGATAAATGATTGTTGGATTGATCCCACAAGGGCGCATGTTCGCATCAATCATCGCTTCATAGTTAGCGCGGTTCTGAAAGCGCATCTGTAACCACGGTAGCTCCTGTAATAACTCCTGCTCCTGACGTTCTTCAAAACGGCGGGAAACAAGAAACCCTAGCCGCAGCGGCGACAGTTCGCTGATAGTTAGATTTTCCAGCCCCTTTACTCGGGCGGATACATGCTGCGGAGAGATAATAAAATCAAACTGACGGTAGAAGAGATTATCGATAACCCCATTTTCGCTAAACTCAACCGGCTGAGCAGTCACCCCTTCATATTTATCACCAAGACTGATTAGCTGATCAAAAATAATCGTCGGATAAGTATTATCGATGCCAATGACAATTTCTCGTGAACGACGTAGCAATTGGCACATTGCCAACCGACACTAATTGATTGAATATCCTAGAAAAAATAATTCTTTTTAATAGGTTACAATCAATTTTCACATTACAAACGCTCCGACACTTTAACCGGGGAGTTTATGAGATACAAGCCTAACCAATACTTAATCTGTGATTCTTACGGTAACTACTATTTGAGGATCACGCTGCCTGTGTATATGCAGCCCTTTTTTGAAGGAAAAAGGACGTTTGTCAGGAGTCTACACACAAGTAATCTTCGTGTTGCACGTAGCAAGCGTGATCAGATTGCAGATGAATACCATTGCTTACGGGAGAGTGTCGCCCCTGTAAACAGCACAATAGAGAACACGCTGGAGCTGTTACGCAGTAAGGCTAAATACGCCAAAACAGCTACCAGAATGCAAGATACAGCGTCTTCGTGTCCGTCATTGCTTAAAATTCTTGAAATCTACCTGACAATTAACAGCACGAAGAAGAAGCCAGCCACTTTAGCTAAGGCAAGAAAAGCGGTAGAGATGTTTCTCTCCTACCGTAAAAAGCCTGATATTGCATTGCAAGATGTAAGCCGCACCACTGTTACAGGCTGGATAGAACACATGAAAAAAACCCTTTCAGAACATACAATTGCAAACTATATCAGCCCAATGGCCTTATTATGGGAGTTAGCTTCCTCTCGGTATGCAGATGCACCAGAAAGAACTCTTTCACCCTGGCGAGGGCATAGGCTTGATGCAGAACAAAGCATAGAGAGCTACGAGGCATTTTCTAACAAAGAGCTATTGCAAGTGTTGCAAGTATTTTCCGGTAATTCAGCAGAAAACAAAGAAATGATGGCTTTGTGTCTTATCGGTGCTTATACAGGTATGCGGATCAATGAGATAGCAAGTCTCACAATAGACGATGTGAAAGAGATCGAAGGTGTGCTGTGTTTTGAAATCACACAGGGAAAAACGAAAGCTGCGGCACGTGTTGTGCCTGTACATAGCCTTATCACTCCGTTGGTGTTGTCGCTGCGTGAAAAGCCTCATAATGGCTTTTTGTTCTATCACGCCAGCATTACAGAGCGTGTAGATGGTAAGCGAGCTACTTGGTATTCACAGAGATTTACAAGAGCTAAACGAAAGGCTTTAGGGGAAAAGGGAACAGAAAGGAAGGTGTTTCATTCTCTGAGACACGGAGTAGCACAGCTTCTTGATCGAAATCAAATTCCAGAAGACAGGATCGCCCTTCTCCTGGGCCATACACGCGGTAAAACGGAGGCATTCCGCACATATAGCAAGAATGCAGCTTCTCCAGTAGAGCTTAAAAACTATATTGAGCTTCTACGCTACCCTGAAATAGAGAAAGGCTTATCAATCAATAAAAAAATCAAATTTAAGGCGTAAAACAACGCCATAGACGCAATAAAGAGGCTTCAACATAGATTGGTAGCCTCTTTTATAATTACATCGTTACAGAGCGTTTTAGAGGCGTTTACGGCTATTCCTGTTTAAAGGCAGGCGTAATAGTGTCTTCACCTTCACTACTTGCTTTTTCAGTGTTAACACGTTTTTTCATATTAGCCCCGATGTTCTTAGATGGCTGTGTTTTGATAGCTACAGTGTTTACAGTGCCATACGACACTAATCTGATCTGTTCAAATTCCAAATCAAATACCAGAGATTCGCTTGCCTCTTCTGTGTATTCGATGCCTGTTAAAACAACGTTCTCAAAAGTTTTATTTTCTGTAACAAGAAGAAAAGGCTGTCTACTGTCCATAATCTGATTCAAGTAGTCGATAGCTAATGATCTTCTGTTCCCGTTCACCCCTGCACTCTTTAACAAGCCAGGATCGCTTTTAATCGGTGTTTCAGTGATACGCCCTTTAAGAGAAAACTTATTGTTTTTAATTTGAACGTGATCAGACACAGTAGCACCATTCTCTACGGGGTAGCTTGTAACATCTGCCGAACGTCTCACGTTCACATCGTCAACACTGTCAAAGGCCAGTGCCATATAATTTTCATAAACGTCATTACCAGAAGATGCCAGCCCACTGGTAACAATAGCAAATCCGTTCTCTCCTTTTGTTTTATTAGCTTTGCTATTTTCGTTTTTTGTAGAGTCTATATCTTGTTCTGCTTTGTAAACAGCCTGAACGTGTTGTTCTGGAGTATTTGCTGCACGTATGGTTAAAATCCCGGCGGTCGCCATAATAATAATTTTCTTGTAATGTTATGGCGGGAATTCCCCGCCGTTGGATTGTCCTGATAAGCTGGTTAATGTTAATGATTTCAAGAAGCTATCCCGACTTGCTCTCGCTGTAAAATCCACATAATCGCTTAATCTGGATGTGTCAGAATTAATAGTAAGCGGAACCTCCGTTACCACTTCAAATGTAGGATTCAGATTGAATACAGGAGATAAATTATAAGCCGGAGTTGTCATTGCAAGATTATTTAAAGCCCCCTGTTTGAGATTGGTTATCGGTGCTTCGCTGACTGACATTTTTACATCTGACACAGAAGAAGCATTATCATCGAAAAGCAATCCCTTAATCGTGTTAAATAGAGAATGACTATTATCAGGTGTAGTTGTTGCAGTGCCAGCGCCTTTATATTGTTCAGGAACGAGATTAGAAAGATTCTGTTTCATTCCTTCATTGCTTAATGGCGGTGCATCACCTAAATTTTTCTGAATAGCATCTGTCTTATCATCATTACGATTAAACCAGTTTACAATCTTCATAATAGCATCAAAGAGACTTCCCGTAGCTTCACCCAGCTTCGTAAAATACGGAGTGAGATTAGAAAGGTTTTTCATAAACTCTTCCGTTACTTTTGGATCGAGAGATTTCATAAAGCCGTCTACAAATGCTACTTGTCTTGCATCAGAAAGCTGTGAAAGCTGTCTGTTTAGTTCTCTGAATTTAACGATAGAGTCTTGCTGTGTTTCTGTTAGCCATTTTCCAGAGGCTTTTTGCTGATTAATACTTTCTTGTACATCTTTAACGGAACGTTGCCAATATTTTGATGTAAGCATCAAATCATCGCCTAGGTCTTCTAAACGTTGTCCAATTTGGGAGTCTGAAAACCCTTTTTTCATCATTCCATTAACAGCCTTAGAAATTAATCCAGCCGGATTATCAGCAAATTTTTTAAGGTCGCTTTTGTTAATAACACCGATGTTTAGAAGTTCATTAATAGCATTATCACCGCCTTTCCATTCAGATTTTCCTTTCTTGTCTTTCACCAATTCAGCTTCACTGTAGGATTTTGCGGCACGTTCCCTAACATCTTTCATCTGATCCAGGTATTTTCTAGCCCCTTGATCACCCATCATAGAGTCAACGCCGTTTTTATACGCCCATTCTGTAATATTATACATCTGGTTAACGTCTACACCGCCAAGCCTTGCACGTTGGATTAATTCTCCTTGTGTTTCAGCATTAGCGAAGCTGTTAGCCATAAATTCAGAGGCTTTACTAACAGCCATCACGCCAGCAGCAGCCGTAGCGCCTCCAAATAACAGAGCGCCCATAGTGGCGGAATTCCCTGATCCTCCTCCCTTAACGGGGGCTAATTGAGTTTTTCTATTGCCATTAATTTTACGTTGTTGTTGTTGTAGGCGTTTCATCTGGCTGTTCATACGTGCAAGCGAGATAGCCCCTTGCTCATATTGTTTGGCTATCTCTCTAGCCTGTGCAATAGCTTTGTATTGTTCAGCTACAGAAAGACGGTGCATTGCACTAATGCTTGATCCAACGTCTAAAAGCTTTAGTTCAGCTTTCTCCTTACGTGCTGCTATTTGTTGCTGTTGCCTTGCCTGTGCTCTTGCTGCGGCAGCTTGTGCTCTTTGATTCTGTTTTTCTGTTTTAGCTTTCTGTTGAGCAATCTTGTCTACTTCGCTTTGTGCTTTCTTATAGCCTTTAGTGACGCTATCAAACCTTAATTTAGCTGGCTTGATATTATCAGCGAATTCCTTTAAGCCTGTAATAGAGTCTTTCGCTTTTTTCAAGCTGTCTTTATCTACACTAAATGTAACTGTGTTCTTAATTTTAGAAGTGTTAATTTCTAACATTTAAAATCCCCTTATATTAATCATTTTTACCACCTTCTTTACTTAAGAAATGGTGTAGAGCTTGATCAATACTCTCGTTTAATCTGAACATACGGGCTTTTACGCCTTCATAGGGCACATCTAAAAGAGAACATAGATATTTCAGATTTAACAAGCCTCTAGAATCATTAGCATCTAAATGTACGTGTACACCATTTTTTGATTTCAGAATCACTTCCATATTTTAATCACCTCTCAAAATTTAAAAAAAATAAATAAAAAAAGGCGAAGCGTGAATACACGCCACGCCTCTATTACACGTTAAATATTATTTAACAGTGATTTGAACGGAGAAGCCTACACCGTGGTTTACAACCATCTGGCTATTCTCTGTAACAACGTTAACAGCATCACCACGAGAAGATTCATAGCTATAGCTATACACCTCAGCAGGAGCGGCATTAATCAGTTCAAAGGTGCTGGAAGCAGCCCCGTAGATGTTCTGATATACATTAGAGCCTTTAGCGAATTTAGGCACAGCTACAGCGTCTGCGGTCATATGTGCAAGGTGTAGCGGATCTACCAGTTTAATAACATCAATGTTAGTTCCTGGAATAGTGAACGCTGTCACCCCTGGGAGCAGGTCACGACGCTGATACACAACGTTCCCTTCTTCCAGTGGGCTTACATACTGGAATGCGTTTGCCATACCCGCAGAGAATCGAATTGCAGAGAAGGCGTCAGGTTTACAGAAAACAACAATACGCTCTACAGCAGCCGCCTGGCTTTGTGCTTTTTCGATAATGTCAGTAGCAATCTGATCAAATTCTTTAAAAATCTTCGTGGTGTCAGTGCTGGAAGCGTTCAACGTGGCTTTCATAGGTACCACATTAAACAGCTTGCTCCACTCGATAAGAACATCATCAGTTTTAGGCGTGTAAGTTTTGCCAGAGAACAAAGAAGCCGCCAACACGCTCTCTTTAGTGCGCTGATACGCTACGTGGTGTTTAGCAACATAGTCAGCATAGATATCAGTGAGTGTTTCCTGAAAATCAGTGCCAGGCTTACGCTTGCCTTGAACATCAGAAGGACGGATCACATCTTCACGAAGAAAATACGGGATTTCAATCAGCCATTCTTTACCTTGTTCTCGCTTAGTAACATTGTGTTCAGAAGAGAAACGAGAGGTTTCTTTGTTGAACAGAGATTCGTTGCTTTCGACAAGCTGGGAAACAGCTACTTTATGAGATGTAACCCCTACAGAATCCGTAAAATCCAGAGTAGAAAGCAGATAGTTTCTAGTGCTATGCGCAGAGAACAAAGGAGCTAAATCAACGTAATCATTACCTAGAATCATTTATTATTATTCCTTTTATTAAGAAGTGAAAACAGAATGGAACCCTTCAAGCTGGAAGCCTTTTTTAATTAATGCTGTTTTTGCTGCTTCACTTACAGCATTCAGCGCATCAGCTTTAATGCACACAAGGCCAGCATTGCTACGTAGCACATCTACAGGCTTGTTTTCTCCAGCCGTTACAAATTCACTCATAACAACATAAATATCATCTCCTGATTCATATTTAGCGCCAGTGCTGGTGATCAAGTCTCCGCATTCAACATCAGCAGGAAGAGAAGCAAAAACCTTGCTTTCTACAGAGGCAAACGGATCAGTACAATAACTTACAATATCTGTGAAAGTCTTTCGAACTGGAAACAGAGTGTCTAAATCAATAATCATTTAGTAATCTCCTTAGCTTTTAATTTGATTAATTCATTAAGGGAAGGTGTAGACGGAGAAGAAGGAGAAAAATATTTTTCAACACATCTTTCTACTTCCTCGACAGAACACCCAGCGTATTTAGCTACCATTTCGGTAATTTGTGGATTAATTTTCAGCATTTCATCTTTATACTTGATGATTTGCTCTTTATCGTTTAAAAACAACATTTATATAAACCTTGTTACCTTGTTTAAAGTAAGAAATACAACTTTTAAGTTGCATAACGGGCAAAATAAAAGGCAGCATTTAAAGCCGCCTTTGTAATTACCCTATGTTATGCACACTCCAAGATGTATGCATAACAAAGGAAAAAAGAGGTATAATGACACAGTATTACTTAAGGAGGAGAAGCGGGGAGCGGAGATTTTACTCCCCTTTAACGACAAGAAGAATTTTTAATATCGAACCAATAAAGGAAAAATAATCACCCTATATAATTATATTAACATACAATATATGAAATGTCAAGATATTTTACAACTTTTTTGTTGCTTTTTTTATTCTTCTGTGATAACGGCTAAGCGTTGAGCTAGTTCAACAAGGCCGTCTCCTACATAGCGAACATCAGACTCAATATCTTCTATCCAGTTTGATAGCTCCCATATCTGATCGGCTGTCAGATATGCGTTTTCACGCTTACAGAGCATCTCTACACGCTTACAGAGGTGCTCAAAGGCATTCACAGCTAAATCCCAGTGTTTAAACGCCTCATTTAGTGCCGCTGGGGTGTTTTCTCTGTATGCTTCAAGTTCAGCGCGGTTTAAAGGCAGGAGGTAATCATCCTCATAATAATTAATTAGTGAGTAAATTGTGTCATACGTGTTTTTGTTCATATTAAAAGTCTCCATAGTGATCTGCATTATCTAAAATTTGGAATTCAGGAACTAAATTATTTAGGCCATTGGTGGCGAGATAACCGACGTAGTGGTTATAATCTTCAAATCCTAAAATCTGGTATTTGCGCAAATCAGAGCTATCAACGATATACTCTTTTCTTTTTCTAGGTTTCCAGAATACGCCAGGTGTTGAAGATAAGATTTCTTGTAATGCGATATATTCATCTCCACAAGGCACAGAGGGAGAATGTTCTATGATCTCTGTTTTCCATTCGCCAGGGGCGCTATTTTGCTTGGTGAGCGTAACTAGCTCTTTAAAGTCTTTACGTCTTAGAATAGATTTAGGTTTACTTAGAAGAGAAGCTGAATCACCGATTTTCTTAACAACGTTGTTTTTTCTTTTTGCCATTATTTACTTTTCCTTTTCTTTTAAAGGAAAACACCCCGAAATATGTTTCTAACGTGAGAAAGAACAATAACCAATACATAGCTACTATCATAATAATGTTTTCCTTTTATATTTTAATTACATAGAGAGATTTTAGAGAGTGGAATAGATGAAGTCTATTTCTTTATCCAGTCTTTTGAGATTGAATGTAGAGAAAGATAATTCTTTAATCTCTATAACACCGAAATTTGATAGCTGTCTAAGCCAGAATTTTAAACCATCTTCAGAGCACCCTGCTCGATGTAACACATCGCTATATTTTAGCGGTGTTGGCTTTCCTTTATAGAGGTAAGCAAGTGTTTCATAGATGCGTTTTCCTGTGTCATTACACTGAATGCGGTCTACTTGATTTTTTACTAAATATTGAATCATAACCCTCCTTATAAAAATGGAATATCAAAGTCTTCATATACTTTGGGATGTTTCTTAGCAAAATATGCCTCAATACCATTTGGTAGCTTTAACCTGTGCTTATAGGCTAACGATGTTGCAAATTCTAGAAATGATGCTCCTCCTGTTCTTGTAGGCTTCTGCGTGATAATAAGAGAGGCAAAATTCTCTAACACATCCTCCTCATTATCATTAGCTACCTTTTCACTTGATGAAACAGGTGTTTCTTCCGTCTCCCACGGCAAAGGCGCATTCCAATCATCAAGAACATCAAAAGAAGGCTGTTTATTATCTTCCGTAGGTTGAAGCTGATCAGGAACAGCTTTAACAGTAGCTTCTTGTTGTGTCTTGGCTTCTTGTCTAGCTTCTTCTTGTGGAATATCTACCACTTGATAGACATTAGAACTTCCTGGTCGTGCATCTTTTATAATTAACCCCATTTCGAGCAATTTCTTAACCCTTTCCTCTGCTGCTCTTGGTGTTATGCCAAAAACATCGCCTATCTTAGCGTAAGAGGGAAATGCACGATCAAACCCTTTCAGATAGCAGTAAAGGTTTTTAGCACTATCTGTAAATTTATGCCCGTTTACTTGGCTTATTTTTAGAATCCACATAGGAACTTTTACAAATTGTTCTTCATTAATCATTAAAAATCTCCTTATAAATCACGCTTAATGCGCTACTAAAGTGAATGAGGATCACTTACCCTTTTTTTGTTTGATGTTCTCTGCTGCTTCAGTAATGATTTCTAACATCAAATCACTGACCATAATTTGCCTTTTCTTGGCTTCAGCAAATAAAACCTTGAAGGTTTCAGGGTCAACGTGTAGGTAAGTGCGCGGAATTGGTTTCTTAGTTTCGCTCATAGTTTTCTCCTTCTCTTGTCTATTATTCTTTCTCAGCTTTACGCAGTTCATCAATAATTTTCAGTGCATCGTCAAAACATTTTTCACGCTCTGGATAACCACAACGGCGAGCGGTGTTTCTATACATCCTTACTTTAAAGCGGTTGATCTCACCACGTTTCCAGGCTTCTACTACATCCTGTGAAGTAAACCATTTCATAAAAAACTCCTTATTCAGTTAAAAGAAAAAACACCTTGCAAGCCTGACGGCTTCAAAGTGCGGTGCATTGGTTTAATTATTTAGAGGATAAGAATCTATTCCTGTCCCCTCTAATTCCTATTATTGCACAGAAAGAGACGTTTGTCAATACCATTTCCGAAAAAAAATCGATCTTTTTCAGCATGTTATAATTTGTCTTAGCAATTTGTGCTCTTCTGTGTAGTGCTATTCTTCCTTATTGTCTAAAACGCTCTAAAACGCGTTCTAACGAGTTTTTGATAAAAGCAATACATTCCCTTATCTAATGGCTGTTTAGCTCGCCAGAGGCTTATTTAAGGGGCTTATTTTGTATTTGTTAGGTGTATGAGAAGGTAATGGTAAATATAAAACAGAGAGTCACTTTATAAAACGCTCTGTAAAGCCCTGTAGTGAGATTATATATGTAGACAATGCGTTTCCATTCTCTACCCTGCTTAATGCTGTTAGAGAAGCATTTAGACCCCTTATTTTTAATTAATTAAAGTATCCTCTATACACTCCTGTTATGAAACACCTCTGAATCCTTCATAAAACACATTATGACGCAAAGAACACTTTTCTAAGGTGATTCCCTTCCTGAATGCTGTTTCTTGCGTCAAAGAGCTACAGAGAGCTTATGAAGCTATTATTAATAATAAAGTAGATAAAGTAGATAAAGTAAGATAAGTAAGAAGATTAACTAAGATAGATAAGATTAATAAGATCAGAATTCTCTTTCGGTGTCGCCTCTGGCTTTTCCACCGAAAACAATTACACGACTACAGAATGTAGGAAGTGAAATTGTATTGAGGCTTAGTGAAATTACACGAGGAAAGCAGAGTGTAATTGAGCTTTAGCCGCTCTCTCTTCGAGTAATTACACAACTACAGAGAATAACGAGAGTTATTAAATGTAGGAGGGTAATTAAGAGTTAGAGAGAGTTAACACGTAAGCAATCAGTATGATTGGTTAGGTGATTACTCTTCTGCGCACAGCGCAATAGTATTTCTTCGTGGGCGTTATCGCCAACGAAGTTACACGAAGAAAGTAACGCTTTGCTTTCGGTGTGAGCGGAACGGGCCAGCCACGAAGCCCAAAGGTAGCGGAGTAAGGCTGCTTGCCAGAGAGTGAAGCTAACGCCGGAAGGCAAAAGATCATATAAATAAATATATAATATTATAATTTAATAAGTAATTTAATAAATGATCTAATAGGTAACAGAATTCTGTGGGGGTGTCTAACAGTTTTCTGTGGGGGTGTATAACAGAATTCTGTTAGGGTGGGGTAACAGAATTTTGTTAGGGTAAAAATCTCTTTAAAAGTTAAGATTAACAGAATTCTGTGGGGGTAGTTCACTATGACCTACCCCCCTAGTTCACTATGACCTACCCCCTAGGTCACAGTGACCTATATAGTATAAAGAATATTATTTATATTATTTAATTATAGTATTTAATTATAGTATTGGTGGAACTCATTTCCTAGGTAGGTAGGAAACCACTTCCTAGGTTACTTCCTAAATAGATCGGAAATCATTTCCTAGGTGTTATTTATACTTATCGGGTATCAGTTTTGATAGGGGTATCAGACTTGATAGGGGTAACAGAATTCTGTGGGGGTAGCTGAATGTAACCTCTCGTTACATCCATTTGTCACATAGCACTCTGTGTAATGCCTTTCTATGTGTGTGCCATAATCCCCCTATATTCCCTGTGTAAATCATAGAATAATGCTCTCTATTCCCTGTGTAATTCCATACTAAAAAATTCAATGAAAAGTAGTTTAAAAGGGCAATGTTAGCTTTCTTCACTTTTACATCACTTTCGCAAAGCCTTGTGTAGTGCGGCTTACAAAGCACCATCAGAAATTGTTGGCTAAAAATTGTTCTGCTTGTTTCTGAACGAGTTTTCTTGTTTGTGCAAATTTTAAAATTTATTTTGTTTTTATAGCCTTATTTCGTGTAATGCGTGGCATAGCAAGCCCTTTTCTTGTGTTGTCAAGACATTTGGCAACGTTCAAACATCTGTTTAGAAATGCCAAATTGTTGATCTAACAAATAAACCTGTATAAACAGAACACCATTTAATCTATTCCCCTGTGTAATTCCCTACATCACACAATAAAAACAAAAAAAACTTTTAATTATATTTCATATCATACAAAAGTCAACAGAAGCCCTCTCGTGCTCCTACGTAAAAAATCCATCACTTTTCCCCTGATACATCAATTCAAGGCGTTCTATGTGTTCCTTAGTGCATATTACGTTTATTATGTTAAATGGATTTTGGCCTATATTTTGACCTGCACCCGCATAAACACTGGTTTCATCGCTTACAGCCCTTGTGAGACGTGGTGCTGTTTCTAGCATCTGATCCGACATAAAACCGATCATTCTCGTGTTTAGTGAAAGTTTAGTGAGAGACATTACAGAAAGGCTTTCTGTGTAATGATTTAATAGGTAAAAACGATGTTGATTGTGCAAGAAAATTCCTTGCTGATATTTGGGGATTCTGGATTTTCCAGATCGGGGGGCGCTGAAAATCGCGTTAAGCACCTCTCGCAATCTAGCCATAAGGGAGGGGATATAGGTATTTAGATGTATTTAGATGTATTTATAGCTATTTATGGCTATTTATTTTTTATTTATCTTTATTTAAAAATAACCTTATAAATCAATAAGATACAGAACAATCTGTTTATATTTTAATCAATTAAATCAAGTTTAATACCCTTAAATAACCTGAAAATAGCCTTAAATACCCCAATAATTAATTTTAAGGTTTTCCGTGTTCTCTTCTGCATTATGAAAATGCAAAATAAGGCACAAAACAAGCGCACAGACGCATTAAACACACATCACCTATATATCCCTATATCAAGCAATGAAAACAGCGTTAGAATGCGTCCTGTTGCGTTCTGGAGATTTTCAGAAATCCTCTCTAAGCCATTTCAACTCACTAAGGAGTTTTCTTTCTTCGTTCTCTCGTTGCTTTCGCTCTAGCCAGGCTTTTCCCTCTGGCGTAGACAGGAACTTACGAGCGTGAATCTTGCGGTTATTACGTTTGATAGCTGCAATGTTTTTCATCGTGTGCCTCTGTATTCATATGAAAATTAACAAGTTACATACTACACAGGGAGACTACGCATAAAACACAATACAAGTAAAGATACATTTTCAAGACAATAGGAGCCATAAAGCGCCTTTGATGGTTATACCAAAAAATAAGCGCCGTAGGCGTATCCACTAAAAAGGGCTTTTTCACAAAAGCTATGAAGTCTTAGCAGTTCTTCTCTTATCAGGCACCCGTTGTACTCCGGTGGACGAAACCGTGCTAGAGCTTGATTCTTTCCCGATCAAGTTAGGTTTTGAAGAGGTGGGCTTTAATCCACTATTGCACTTAAAACTCTTCCCATCATTTAGCCTGTTTATCCTCTGCAACGTCTCACGACGTGTAGCATCATTGGACACCGGCCAGGTGTGGAACATCTTGCTAAGAGTTTTGGTAGAAGGTTTAGAGACGGTGGCACGTCTTCCAGCTTCAAAGGAACTTGTTACGAGGTTGAGCCTGGGAACTACTCGCCCATACGTGTTACACTACCAAAGCCCATAACAACGTATAGGCGTTTGTAAGTGATAACAGAAGATACAATTTCTTAGAGAAGTTAAGCTAAGTTATTGATTTTCTTTAATTGTCGGATAAGTATTATCGATGCCAATGACAATTTCATGAGAATGACGCCCGGAATTATGAATTTCATTATCAATAGCAGAAAGTCGTTGGTAAACCGGGAATAGTTTTTGATAAAGTTCCTGCCCGGCTTTATTAAGGCTAATGTTGTTATCTTTACGGGTAAACAGCGTATAACCAATTTGCTCCTCCAGCGCGGCAATACTTTTGCCAAACGGTGAAGCCGTCATATGAATCTTTTCTGCTGCCCGAGCAATATTATTGGTTTGCGCTAATAAAATAAAATTGCGCATCTTTTTCGAAATAAAAATATCCATACCCTCTCCCAAACATCACTGTCCGCTTAACCGTTTCAGTTATTCAATCTTTGATGAAATCGCGAGCAAAGATAGGTAATTGCATCATGGTTTTACAGAAAATTACAGAAAAAGGAGACGATATAAGGTGAAGACATTAGCCCGACAAATGAGTCGGGCTAAATGTATTATTGTGCGGTAGGCGTTTTTGCAGGTTGCTGATCAACGGGTTCTAACTGGAAGACCACATCCACCTGATCATCAAACTGAATAGCGGCCTGCTCGTAAGTTTCCTGAGCAGAAACCGGCGCGGCATCAGCTTTCATCATCCGAACCATCGGGCTGGGCTGATAGTTGGAAACATGGTAGCGCACGCTATACACCGGTCCCAGTTTGCGATTAAAGCCATTTGCCAGTTCCTGCGCCTGATGAATCGCGTTATCTATCGCTGCCTTACGCGCTTTATCTTTATAGGTATCCGGTTGCGCTACGCCCAACGAAACAGAACGAATCTCGTTAAGACCGGCCTTCAGCGCACCATCCAGCAACGAATTCAGTTTGTCTAACTGACGAACTGTTACTTCTACCGTTCTCACTGCCCGATAGCCTTTCAGAATACTTTTGCCATCCTGGTAATCGTAATCTGGCTGGGTACGTAAATTCGCAGAACTGATATCTTTTTTCGCGATCTGATTGAGTTCAAGGAAAGAGATATATTGCGCCACGCGCTCATCCGCTTGTTTCTTGGCGGTAGCAGCATCCTTCGCTGCCACATTAACTTCAATAGCAAGAGTGGCAATGTCTGGCACCGCATCTACGCTTGCCGTTCCTGAAGTGACAATGTGCGGACCATCCGGTAGTTCATTGGCCTCTACTGCCAACCCGCTGAAACCCATCAATGCCGCCAGGGCGATAACTTTGAACTTCACGTTAGTCTCTCCGTGTTAATTTACTTGCCCAAAATTCAAAACCTCTGTAGGCAAGCTTAGCGTCTCTGTTTTTATTTTCCATAAGATAGCGCCTAACTGAACAAGGCTTGTGCATGGGCAATACCATCTCTCGCCAGCTGTAGGGCGATAAACCACATTACGCTACCAACAATAATATTAATAATACGCTGCGCTTTGGCGGTACGCAGACGCGGTGCCAGCCAGGCCGCGAGAAGCGCCAGACCAAAGAACCACAAGAAAGAGGCGCTAATCGTCCCAAGCGCAAACCAGCGTTTTGGTTCGACGTCGAGCTGCCCGCCGAGGCTCCCCAATACCACAAAGGTATCCAGATAAACATGGGGATTCAGCCAGGTCACTGCCAGCATGGTGGCAATAATTTTCCAGCGTCCCTGTTTCATGACTTCAGCACTAACCAGCTCAATATTACTGCTCATCGCCGTTTTAAAAGCGCCAAAGCCATACCACAACAAGAAGGCAACGCCGCCCTAGGTCACTAAGGCCAATAACCACGGTGACTGCATCAGTAACGCGCTACCGCCAAAAATCCCGGCGCAAATCAGAACCAAATCGCTGATTGCACAAAGTAAGGCAATCATAATGTGGTACTGGCGGCGAATACCCTGATTCATCACAAAAGCATTTTGTGGACCGAGCGGCAGGATCATAGCCGCACCAAGTGCAAGACCTTGAAAATAATAAGAAAACACGTTAAACATTCCGAATTAATTATCTGATGCAGAGACTATAGCGCGGGATTGTTATTAGCGGAAATTGATAATATTAATTGGCAATCAGAATAACTAATAAGAGAGAGGCCAGATAAATTATCTGGCCTCAGTGTTGATTATGCAGCTTTGTCCTCTTTCACCCGCTTAAAATTCACATCCATTTGCGGGTACGGGAAGCTGATACCAGCGGCATCAAATTCGCGTTTAATACGCTCCAGCACATCCCAGTAAACGTTTTGCAGATCGCCGCTGTTGCTCCAGACGCGGACCACGAAATTAATCGAGGATGCGCCAAGCTCGTTCAGACGCACGGTCATTTCGCGATCTTTTAAAATGCGATCGTCAGACTGGATAATATCGGTCAGGATCTGCTTCACCTGATCGATATCGGAATCATACGCCACACCAATGATAAATTCGTTACGGCGCGCAGGCTCGCGAGAGAAGTTAATAATATTACCGGCAATAATTTTACCATTCGGGATAACGATAATTTTACCGTCTGCGGTGCGCATAGTCGTAGAGAAAATCTGCACGCTCTGCACTGTACCGGCAACACCGCCGAGGTCGACATATTCACCGGCACGGAACGGGCGGAACAGTACCAGCAATACGCCAGCGGCCAGGTTAGACAGAGAACCCTGCAACGCCAAACCTACAGCTAAACCTGCGGCACCCAGCACGGCGATAACCGATGCGGTTTGAACGCCCACGCGACCTAACGCTGCGATCAGCGTAAAGGCAATAATCGCATATCGGGCTAATGCAGAGATAAAATCAGCTACGGTGGCATCTATGTTACGGGAGATCATCAGGCGATTCACCGCGTTGGAGATCATCCGCGCGACAATCAAACCGATAATGATAATCGCGAGAGCCGCCACGATGTTTACAGCATAACTCAGCAACAGCGCCTGGTTTTTCACCAACCAGGAACCTGCACCGTGTATGCTATCGACAACATTCAAATCTTCCATTCAATATTCCTTTTTAACTGACTCAAAATGGAGAAATACACTCCGCCGCCTTATGACGGGCGGTCTGACAAGGGTAAACAATAAAGTATAATTTTGCCAAATAGATCACAAAATTCTCATCTGCATCACCTTGCTTTTGGCGAAAAAAAGCCCGCTATGCTGGCCTCCTCAGATTGTTGACAAGGTGCGCTTTGTTCATGCCGGATGCGGCGTAAACGCCTTATCCGTCCTACGAAAGCATTTAAGTTCACGTAGGCCTGATAAGCGTAGCGCATCAGGCAATTTTTCTTTTGGCGAAAAAAAAGACCCGCAAAGCGGGTCTTGAGATAAGCAAAAAGGAATATCTTACAGAACGTCGATCGCGTTCAGTTCCTTGAATGCTTTTTCCAGACGAGCGATCATCGAAGTCTGACCGGCACGCAGCCATACGCGCGGATCGTAGTATTTCTTGTTCGGCTGATCTTCGCCTTTCGGGTTGCCCAGCTGACCCTGCAGGTAAGCTTCATTTTCTTTGTAGTAGTTCAGAACACCTTCCCAGGTTGCCCATTGGGTATCGGTATCGATGTTCATTTTCACTACACCGTAGCTTACGGAGTCTTTGATTTCCTGAGCTGTAGAACCGGAACCTCCGTGGAATACGAAGTTCAGGCTGTTGTGCGGCAGGTTGTGTTTCTTAGAAACATATTCCTGAGAATCGCGCAGGATAGTCGGGGTCAGAACCACGTTACCCGGCTTGTAAACGCCGTGTACGTTACCGAAAGAAGCAGCGATGGTGAAACGCGGGCTGATTTTGCTCAGCTCGGTGTAAGCGTAATCAACGTCTTCCGGCTGGGTGTACAGTGCAGAAGCGTCCATGTGGCTGTTGTCCACGCCGTCTTCTTCACCACCGGTGCAACCCAGTTCGATTTCCAGAGTCATGCCGATTTTGGACATGCGCTCCAGGTATTTAGAGCAGATTTCAATGTTCTCTTGCAGAGATTCTTCAGACAGGTCGATCATGTGAGAAGAGAACAGCGGCTTACCGGTAGCAGCGAAGTGTTTTTCACCTGCGTCCAGCAGACCGTCGATCCACGGCAGCAATTTCTTCGCGCAGTGGTCAGTGTGCAGGATAACCGGAACACCGTAGTGTTCAGCCATCTGGTGTACGTGATGTGCACCAGAGATCGCGCCCAGGATAGCAGCACCCTGCGGAACGTCAGATTTCACGCCTTTACCAGCGATAAAAGAAGCACCACCGTTGGAGAACTGAACGATAACCGGCGCTTTAACTTTAGCAGCGGTTTCCAGTACGGCGTTGATGGAGTCAGTACCGACACAGTTTACTGCTGGCAGTGCGAAGTTGTTTTCTTTTGCTACCTGGAAAACTTTCTGTACGTCATCACCAGTGATTACGCCAGGTTTTACGAAATCAAAAATCTTAGACATGTTTCTTTGTCCTGTATCGTCGGGCTGTAGAAAAAGTGCGTGCTTTAAAAGCGCGCTGAAACAAGGGCAGGTTTCCCTGCCCTGTGATTTTTTTACTTCTTAGCGCGCTCTTCGAGCATCGCTACTGCAGGCAGTACTTTACCTTCCACGAATTCGAGGAATGCGCCGCCGCCAGTGGAGATGTAGGAGATTTTGTCAGCAATACCGAACAGGTCGATTGCTGCCAGAGTGTCGCCGCCACCAGCGATGGAGAACGCTTCGCTGTCTGCGATAGCGTTAGCCACGATTTCAGTACCTTTACGGAAGTTCGGGAATTCGAATACACCAACCGGGCCGTTCCACAGAATGGTTTTCGCATTCTTCAGGATTTCAGCCAGTTCTTGCGCAGAAGCGTCGCCGATATCCAGGATCTGCTCGTCAGCTTTCACGTCGTTAACAGATTTCAGAGTAGCCGGAGCAGTTTCAGAGAACTCAGTTGCTACGCGAACATCAGACGGAACCGGGATGTTGCAGGTGGTCAGCAGACGTTTTGCTTCGTCAACCAGGTCTGCTTCGTACAGAGATTTACCCACATCGTGGCCTTGTGCCGCGATAAAGGTGTTAGCAATACCACCACCAACGATCAGCTGGTCAGCGATTTTAGACAGGGAGTCCAGAACGGTCAGTTTGGTAGAAACTTTAGAACCACCAACGATAGCCACCATCGGACGAGCTGGTTCTTTCAGTGCTTTACCCAGCGCGTCCAGTTCAGCCGCCAGCAGCGGGCCTGCGCACGCAACGTCAGCGAATTTACCGATACCGTGAGTAGAAGCCTGCGCGCGGTGAGCAGTACCGAATGCATCCATTACGAACACGTCGCACAGTGCAGCGTATTTCTTGGACAGAGTTTCGTCGTCTTTCTTCTCGCCTTTGTTGAAGCGAACGTTTTCCAGAACAACCAGTTCACCTTCAGCAACGTCAACGCCGTCGAGGTAATCTTTAACCAGGCGAACCGGGTTAGACAGTTTGTCTTTCAGGTAGTTAACAACCGGCAGCAGAGAGAATTCTTCATTGTACTCGCCTTCGGTAGGACGACCCAGGTGGGAAGTTACCATCACTTTAGCGCCTTGTTTCAGAGCCAGTTCGATGGTCGGCAGAGAAGCACGGATGCGTGCGTCGCTGGTTACTTTCCCGTCTTTTACTGGTACGTTCAGATCCGCACGGATAAATACACGTTTCCCAGCAAGATCCAGATCGGTCATCTTAATTACAGACATGGTGAATCCTCTCGTTGATTCTAAAAGTTTTGCAGACGCTGCTTGCGTCTTACCTGAAAGCAACAGCGGCCATGGCTAACGTCGTGTCGAGCATTCGGTTAGCAAAGCCCCATTCGTTATCGCACCAGACCAACGTTTTGATCAGGTGTGCGCCACTGACCCGGGTTTGGGTGCCATCGACAATGGCACTGTGCGGATCGTGGTTAAAATCTACAGAGACCAACGGTAATTCCGTATAGTCAACTATACCATGAAATGCACCTTGTGCCGCCTTTTGCAGCAACTGGTTGACTTCATTGGCTTTTACAGGTTTCTTCACCGTCACGCTTAAATCAATTGCCGTCACATTTATGGTTGGCACACGTACCGCAATCGCTTCAAAACGATCATTAAACTGCGGGAAAAAACGCGTGATACCAGCGGCCAGTTTTGTATCGACCGGAATAATCGACTGACTGGCTGCCCGGGTGCGACGCAGGTCAGGATGGTATGCATCAATAACCTGTTGATCGTGCATGGCGGAGTGAATTGTGGTCACAGTGCCGGACTCAATACCGTACGCATCATCTAACAATTTGATGACGGGAATTATGCAATTCGTGGTACAGGAAGCGTTAGAAACGATGCGGTGTTCCGCACGAAGTTGATCCTGATTGACGCCGTAAACAACGGTCGCGTCGAGATCGTTACTGCCAGGATGTGAAAAGAGCACTTTTTTGGCCCCGGCGGCAATATGCGCTTCGCCATGCTCGCGGGAGCCATATACGCCAGTGCAGTCGAGAACCACATCGACGCCAAGTTCACGCCAGGGAAGCGATTGCAGTGAACGTTCATGCAATACGCGGATGGCGTCATCACCAACAAAGAGTTGATCGCGTTCCTGACGTACTTCCCATGCAAAACGGCCATGGCTGGTGTCATATTTCAACAAATGCGCCATGCCCGCAGCATCCGCCAATTCGTTGATTGCCACCACGGTGATTTCCGCCCGGCGTCCGGATTCATACACAGCACGAACCACATTACGCCCGATGCGACCGAAGCCATTTATCGCTACGCGTACGGTCATAGGTCTCCTGCAAGGCTTTCTCTAAGCAAATTTGCCAGACAGAGTAGTCCAGCAAATCGTTCGGGAAAACCTTACCTGTCGCAAATCGCGACTGATTGGTTAATTGTCGAACATTTAATCGACTGAAACGCTTCAGCTAGGATAAGCGAAACGCGGAATAAAAGGAATGATTGTCCAGTCAAAGAAGACAATTATCTGACTTACGTCACGTTTTTCGCCCTGGTTCGCCAGGAATTATTCCACCTGGCAGAATCACGAATAAGCGTAGCAAAATCTTTTCGTTGTGCCGTCATAAACCCTGACTTATATCAGAATATGACTGATGCAGCGTCGATATCATCCGCAATACGTCCGAGTTTCGGAGTACTTCAATGATGACATTGCCTCACCCTTATTCTTCAACTGCACGCTTTTACGCGCTGCGCCTGCTTCCCGATCAGGAAGTTTTCTCTCAATTACGCGCCTTCGCACAGCAGCAACAGCTTCACGCTGCGTGGATTGCTGGTTGTACCGGCAGTCTGACTGATGTTGCTTTGCGCTATGCCGGACAAGAAAACACCACCCTTCTAAGCGGTAAGTTTGAAGTGATCGCACTGAACGGCACGCTGGAACAGACGGGCGAACATCTTCATCTCTGCGTTTCCGACCAACACGGCGCGATGCTTGGCGGTCATATGATGCCAGGCTGTACCGTGCGCACCACGCTTGAACTGGTGATCGGCTGCCTGGAAGAACTGGCATTCAGTCGCCAACCTTGTGCACTTTCTGGTTACGACGAGTTGCATATTTCCCCCGTTAACTAACTATTTTCAGAGAGGTTTTCTTATGGCGCGTCGCCACTTTTCCAGTCAGGCTCTGGTGCTGATCGTTATCTCTATCGCCATCAATATGATCGGCGGGCAACTGGCCAGCATGGTCAAACTACCTATTTTTCTCGACTCCATCGGCTCGCTTATTAGCGCGGTACTGCTTGGGCCGGTGGTCGGTATGTTGACCGGCTTACTGACCAATTTACTTTGGGGATTATTGACCGACCCGATCGCCGCCGCTTTTGCTCCCGTAGCGATGATCATTGGTCTGGTCGCGGGTTGGCTGGCGCGGATGGGTTGGTTTCGCACCCTGCCGAAAGTCGTTGTCAGCGGCGTGATTATTACCCTGGCGGTCACAGTCGTTGCTGTACCGTTACGTACTGCGCTGTTCGGCGGCGTAACCGGTAGCGGAGCCGATTTGTTCGTTGCCTGGATGCACTCTATGGGGCAAAACCTGGTGGAATCGGTGGCGATTACGGTGATAGGCGCGAACCTGGTCGATAAAATTCTCACGGCGGTGATTGTCTGGCTTTTACTGCGACAACTGCCGATTCGCACTACGCGCCATTTTCCAACGATGGCAGCCGTGCGCTAAATGCATCCGTTTACCTCATTAACGCTGTGGGCGCTGGCGGCCTGCACCACGCTAATCCTGCCCGCGCAGACCATTTTGCCGGTCTATAGCGCGGCGACCTTTCTCTGCCTCATTGCGTTAAAAGCCACGCGGCGACGGGCAAAATATGTCGCCTGGCTGATGTTTTCGCTGGGGGTCGGGCTGTGGCTGGTGCACGGTGGCTGGCTGACAGAATGGATAAGCGGAATGCCGCGCAATCCTGAACGTTGGGCATTTGCTATTACGCTCTGGCTGCGCATTCTGGCTATTGTTTCCACTTCGCAGTTGTGGATGCAGTACGTACCCGTGCAATGTTTTATCCGCGCTTTGTTTGCTTCTCGCCTGCCGCCGGGCGTCGCTTATCTGTTTGCCGGACCGCTGCTGGTCGTTGAGCAGTTAAAACGACAATTAGCAATTATTCATGAAGCACAGCGTGCGCGTGGCGTGCCGCTGGATGAAGGCTGGTATCAGCGTTTACGTGCGATGCCGGCGTTAATTATTCCGCTAACACACAATGCGCTTAACGATCTGGCAATCCGTGGTGCGGCGCTGGATATGCGGGCATTTCGCTTACATAACCGGCGCACTACGCTATGGGCACCACCTGACAGTAAATTACAAAAAGTGTCTCGTTACACCATGATATTGCTGATACTGGCAGAACCCGGAGTGTGGCTATGGTTACGTTAGAACAGTTTCGCTATTGCCCGACGCACTCAACGCACTCTCCGTTCTGTTATGACTTTCACTATGACAAACCGGGGATGGTCGCCATCTTTGGGGACAACGGCAGCGGCAAAAGCACGCTGGCGCAGCTGATGGCGGGTTGGTATCCGGACTTCCTGCCGGGTGATATCGCTGGCATGGGAATGCTCCTCAATACGCCTATTGGGCAACTCTCACTAAACGAACAAGCCGCTACCATTCAACTCGTCCAGCAATCTCCCTATTTGCAGCTTTCTGGCTGTACCTTCAGCGTGGAAGAGGAAATTGCGTTTGGACCAGAAAATCTGTGTCTGGAAGAAGCCGAGGTTATGGCGCGCATTGACGCCGCCCTGACCCTGACCGAGTGCCAGCCGTTGCGCCATCGTCATCCAGCAACGCTCTCCGGCGGAGAGACCCAACGCGTGGTCATCGCCTGCGCTATCGCCATGCAACCAAAACTATTAATTCTTGATGAAGCCTTTAGCCGACTGACGTCGCAAGCCAGCGAAATGCTGTTGCAGCGTTTACAACACTGGGCGCTGGAATGTGATTCGCTGATTATTCTTTTTGAACGTCATCGCACACCTTTCCTGAACTATTGCCAGCAAGCGTGGCAACTGCAAAACGGAGTGCTCCGGTCATTATGTTAACGTTAAATCAGGTGACTTATCGCTGGCCAGGTGCGGCAACGGATTGTCTTTGCGACATTTCTCTGCAACTCAAACAAGGTGAATGGCTGGCGCTGACCGGCGACAACGGCGCGGGTAAATCGACACTGTTACGCATCATGGCGGGTCTTCTTCCCCCATCTTCCGGTACAGTAATATTGCAACAACAGGCATTACATACGCTTAAGAACCGCCAACGCGCGGCAAAGATTGGCGTGCTGTTTCAGGAAGTGGAAAACCAGCTGTTTCATAGCACCGTCGCTGAAGAGGTCGCGTTTGGCCTGAAATTACAAAAATACTCACCCGCAGACATCGCGAAACGCACCGAATACGCCCTGCAATGTTGTCAGTTAGCAGACGTTGCCAGCGCGCATCCATTGGATCTGCATAGCGCACAGCGAAGGATGGTCGCCGTCGCCAGTCTGGAAGCTCTCGCCCCGCCGCTGTTATTACTTGACGAACCGAGCCGGGATTTTGATGCCCAATGGCTGGCGGTATTTGAAAGCTGGCTGGAAAAGTGCCGCCAGCGTGGTGCAAGCGTGGTGGCAATCAGCCATGACGCCGCGTTTACCCGGCATCATTTTTCTCGCGTTGTGAGACTGGAAGGCGGTGTAGTGAGAGACGTCAATCCGCCAGACGATATTCACCGCTAGCCGTCATCATTAAGGTCAAATTTGCCGGCAGACTCTGTTCCAGCACCCGGCGAACATTTGGGCCGTCGGTACGTTCATAAAAGGCTTCAGCGTCTGCCAGCGATAACCCTCCCGCCAGCTTGCGCCCCACCAGCCGTTCCCGTAACGCAGCTGCAGGCGCGTTGATAAAGATCGAGAAATCACAAAATTGCGCAAGCGTGCGCCACTTCTCGTCATCCAACAACAGCCAGTTTCCTTCTACGATAATGATCGGTGCAGTAACGTGTAACGCATCTTCTACGGGATCATGCTTTTGTCGATCGTACTGCGGCCACGTACAATCCCCTTCCACTGCCCGGCGCAGATTTTCCGCCAGTTTCGCCACGTCAAACGTCTGCGGTGCGCCTTTATAAGGGCGAAGCTGATGCTCATCCAGCCAGCTATTGTAATGGTGAAAACCATCCATCGGGAGCGTCTGAATAGCGGGTAATTCGGGATCTTGTTGTGCAAGATATTCCCAGAAGGTCGTTAGCGTAGATTTGCCCGTCCCCGGTGGAGCGCAAAGAAATACCACCGTGCGCCGCTGCGGATTTACCGCCTGCAAGGCGGCCAACATGCGCAGCAATGGTTTATGCACGTGTTTTATCTCTTCATCATGGTACTGCGCTTGCACGTTCAGCCCATTCACCGTTAATTCAATTTTCACGGCGTTAATTCCTTTAAGGTTGTCGTTACTGCCAGCGTCAACGCCGTTTTGACCATCCCGGTAAAACGCCCCTCTGACCAGACGGCGAAATCGGCGAACTTCATCGCCTTTAACGCATCATAGAGAGTCGCATTGCGGGTTATACTATTGACGTTGCTGATAAAATCCCAGGTTATGTCATCGGCAAATCCTGGGGGGGAATCCTGTTCGTTCAGGTAATGCCAGAACTGGGAAAAGTGCGTGATATCGGCGTACAGCCATTTATCCATTTTCCCCAGCGCATAAATCAAACGCAGCGCAACATCAATATCGTCAAGCGGGCCGCTTTGGGCGAGTAACGGTTTCACTGCATATTCCACGATCTCTTCATCGTTATCGACAAACAGCGACGGCAGAAACTGGCGTATTCCCTGGAGCAAAATGGTATGCGCAGTTTTCATAAATGAAAATAAATTGTCCTGTGCGTCCAGTTGCTCAAGCACATCATCTTCTGTCAGCGTCGCCATTCGTCTTCCGATAGATCACCATCAATGCAGGGAATCTATTATATTACACGTTTGGTCCGCGCCGCCGATCAGTAATGTCTGCGTCCGCACCCCATTCGCCGTCTGTTGGATACCGTTCACCAGCTCTCCGCCCGTGACGCCCGTGGCACTAAAGAGGATATCTTTTCCCCTCACCAGTTCGTCGAGTGAGTACACACGGTTAACGTCAACCCCCATTTCCTTACACCGCTTGCGCTCCTGCTCTGCAATTTGCCGATTTTCGGTGTAGTCACCTTTGGCCTGACAAAAATCAATCAGCTCGGCCTGCATATCCCCGCCCAATGCTTTAACAGCGCAGGCAGAAATAACGCCCTCTGGCGCACCGCCGATGGTGTACATCACGTCGTAAGGATTATCCTGCCAGCAGGTCAGCACGCTGGCGGCGACATCGCCATCCGGCAGAGCAAAAACCTTCACGCCAAGCTGCGTCGCTTCCTCTATCGCGGCACTCAGGCGCGGTTTATCCAGCGTAACCATACGTAACCGATCCAGTGGTTTACCTAACGCTTTCGCTACGTTTCGCAAGTTTTCTGTAAGGGGCAAAGACAGATCGATTGCCCCGGCAGCCAGTCGATTAACGACCAGTTTTTTCATATACATATCGGGCGCGTGTAACAGGCTGTCTCGTGGGGCGAAAGCCATGACCGCCAGCGCATTGCTCTGCCCCATCGCCACCATCCGGGTGCCTTCAATCGGGTCAACCGCGATATCGACTTCTGGCCCATCGCCTTTGCCCACATCTTCGCCAATCCACAGCATCGGCGCGTGGTCAATTTCTCCCTCGCCGATAACCACTCGCCCACGAAAAGCGACGTCGTTTAATGCCTGGCGCATCGCGGTGACCGCCAGGCCATCAATTTTATTTTTGTCGCCACATCCGGTTTGCGGCCAGGCAGCCAACGCTGCCTGCTCCGTAACGCGAAATAATGGCCACGCCAGGGACATCATTGCGCGGCCTCCCCGATATCAACGCCAAATTGCGCCAGCAGATATTTCTCGGCCTGCTCATTCCAGATACCGTGCGTTTCCTCAACCAGCCGCGCCAGCTCTTTAAACAGCGGATCTGTTTTGCCTTTTTCGGCAAAATCGCTAATGGCGGTGAGCGGCATGGTGACGCCGTTGTAGATGAGTTTTTTACCGCCGGGGATATCCGGCAAATTGAGCACGGTTTCTGGCACCGCATCCAGCCCACCGATATGGGTAACCATAAACGACGGCTGCAACTGCCCCGTGGCGCTAAGGGCTATCGCCTCTTTCATATCGTCCGTTGAACCGCCGGATGTACCGACGACGTGGGTACTGTTGTAATGGACGTTGTAGAAATTAAATGGCACTTTGAAGTTTTTATCCGTTGGCCCGGCAAAGAAGTTCAGGCAGCCATCTTCCGCCAGTAATTCGTCAGCCATCTCAACGACAGCAGGCACCGCCGCATAGACAAACACGTCATCGAACCCGGCATCTCCTGTCAGCGTCCGTAGCGTCTGGACTGGATCGCTCATCCCTTTGGTATTTACATACACCAGCTCAATGCCCTTGCTTGCAGCCAGTTTCACCGGCAACAACTTCTGCACCTGCGCCAGGCGTTTTTCGTCGATATCGACCACCACCACCCGCGACGGTTGTACGCCGCCGTTAATGGCGTAATCGATAGCGCCAATTCCCATCGGGCCAGCACACGCCAGCAGCGCAATATTGCCACCAGGTTTGACGCCCATGCGATGCTCATAAACATATTGTGTGGTGTGATAATTGGCATGATAAGCGCCAATAATGCAGCACATCGGCTCCGCCAGCGACGCCGCTGCAAAATAAGAACCGTGATACGGTAATACACAGCCCAGGTTAATGGCGATTTCGGGAATAATCATATAGGTGGCATTACCGCCGAAATATTCGTAGCTGTATCCGGCTGAATATCCAGTGGGTAATCCCATTGCCGGTTGCAGTACAAAACGTTGGCCTTTTTTATATTTGTCGGTGAGATTTTTACCCACTTCGACAATAACCCCGGCACATTCATGCCCGGTAATTACCGGATGATTTTCTAAATCGTCAGGCACCCGTTTATGTTCGCTACCGAGTAACGCCGCTTTCCAGGTCGATAAACAAACGCTGTCAGAAATTACACTCACCAACAGTTCATTATCGGTAATTTCTGGCAGTTCAAATTCGCGCAGACGGACATCCCGCTTGCCATAAATAGCAGCAACTTTGGTTTTCATTTTTACCTCTGTAATCAGTGTTTATGTTCGGCGGTTAATTGATTAAATAAAGTGTCGAGCTTTGGATCACCAATATAGTTATTAATCAATATCAGCGGTTTATCCGTCACACGTTTCACGCGTCCTTCCAGACTGGCGTGTGTGACCACAATATCGGCATCCGCAGGCACGTTTTCTATCGCGTAATGTTTTACTTCTATTGCCAGCCCCGCTTTTTCCAGGCGCTTACGGAAGGTGGTTGCGCCCATCGCGCTGGAGCCCATCCCCGCATCGCAAACAAAGGCAATGCGTTTCACACGGCTTAACGAAAATGCGCCTTCCTGCTTCATTGCTTTAACCGCATTGGCTGACTCGGTGAACTCATCTTCACTCTCAGTCTCCACCGTTTTTTCCATCTTCAGAATCAGAGAAGTGATGACAAAGGAGACCAGGGTGCCGACCGTAACACCGGCAATTGTCGCAAGGAACGAGCCTTTCGGCGTCAGTGCCAGGTACGCAAAGATAGACGCCGGACTTGGGTCTGCAACCAAACCGCCATCCAGTAAGTTAAACATCCAGGTGCCAGACATACCGCCCGCAATCATGGCGATAATGGTCAGTGGCTTCATCAGCACATACGGGAAATACAGTTCGTGGATGCCGCCAAGAAAGTGAATAATCATCGCACCCGGCGCAGAACGTTTACTCATTCCTTTACCAAACAGACTAAACGCCAGCAGCAACCCCAACCCAGGCCCCGGATTCGACGCCACCATAAAGAAGATGGATTTGCCGTTAACCGAAGCCTGTTGCATACCCAACGGGTAATAAACACCCTGATCGATCGCGTTATTGAGGAAAAGCACTTTCGCAGGTTCATTGATAACAGACAGCAGAGGCAGATAGCCCGCATGTACCAGCGCCTCAATACACTCTTTGACGAAAGTATTGGCTATTAACACCGCTGGACCGATAACTTCAAAACCTAACAGGCAGAGAGCCATGCCGGCGATACCTAATGAGAAGTTATTGATAACCATCTCAAAACCAGCGGGGATGCGTTTTTCCAGTGCCTTATCGACATATTTAATCATCAGGCCGCCAAGCGGTCCCATAATCATCGAACCCAGGAACATGGGGATCTCAGCACCAACAATTACGCCAATCGTCCCTATGCCCCCCATCACCGCACCGCGTTTACCGCCGACCAGGTGACCACCGGTAGAACCAATCATCACCGGTAATAAATAGGTAATCATTGGGCCGACAATTTTGGCGAAATGTTCATTCGGCAGCCAGCCGGTAGGAATAAATAATGCAGTAATAAAACCCCAGGCAATAAAAGCTCCGATATTGGGAATGACCATAGCGGTCAAAAAGCCCCCAAAAGCCTGAACCTTTGCACGAGCAGACTTGTTTTCCATAATATTATCCTGTAGAGGAGAAAGTTATTATTCGCGGCTGATAATGTCCGCTAATTGTTTTTCTGATGATGCTGTTAAGAGTTGTTCAAGTATTTCTTCTTCGCACAGTAATTCACTTAACGCCTGAATAGCGCCAATGTGCGAATCGGCATCGGCAGCAGAAAGCCCGATGAGTAATTTAATCGGTTCGTCATTCCCGGAAAAATAAACACCTTGTTTAAGTAACGTCAAAGACATCCCGGTTTTGAGCGCCCCACATTCCGGTCGCGCATGAGGCATTGCCACGCCTGGTGCGAGAATATAATAAGGGCCATTGCTAATGGTGGAATCTTTAATAGCCTGAATGTAATTCTCGCTGATATAGTCTTTTGTTAATAATGATGCCATCGAAAAATCAATAGCCTCCTTCCAGTCTTTAGCTGCATGTATCACTGAGATTGATGATTCTGGAAAATAATCAATAAGCCGCATAAATTATCCCTATTTTTAGAGTACCGACTGTCGGTGAAAATAAAATACGCGCGCAAAAAATTGAAAGCAATTGGGCTAAAAAGGCGAAACACCAGAAGAGGGAAAACAAACAAGCCATAAAAAACAACAGGTTGAGATTAGTAATTATAAAGTCAACTTTCTGTTTGTGAGTTGAATTGCAAATAAGACAAATTTATGATTATTGTGTTTGTGATCATGCTCACCATTTATAGCTTGAAAGTACGAAAACAGATAAAATTAAATCTTACAGCCCCTTCTTTATAGATTCTTAATATTCGGGGTTGACTGTTATCCTCACATCAGAGGGGGCATATTCCTTGCTTTGCTCAATTTCTGACGCTTATGAGAAGTCGATTGAAGATCGAATGAAAGCGGAAGTCGCCATTGCCACACGTAAGCAAAATCTGGAAACGGAGAAAATCCAGGCGCAAATTGCGGTAACTCAGGCTCAGGCAGAAGCAGACAGCAGCTAAAGCGGAGACTATTGCGTAAGAGGTGCGGCTAAAGGTGAAGCTATCCGCCTGCGCGGTGAGGCTCTGCGGGACAATCCGGGTCTTGTTGCCCTTACCACTGCTGAGCGTTGGGATGGCAAATTACCCGATACCATGATCCCCGGTAGTACTGTTCCGTTTATCTCAACCAAGTAAAAAGAGCCGCGTTTGCGGCTCTTGAGACTGATGGCAAAGGCTAAACTGCCTGATGCGCTACGCTTATCAGGCCTACACAGTCCCTGCAATTTATTGAATTTGCATGATTTTGTAGGCCGAATAAGGCGTTCACGCCGCATCCGGCATGAACAACGCGCACTTTGCCAACAATATGAAGGGCCGCTTTCGCGGCCCTTCTCACAAAGCATCTTACCGATTACAGCAACGCTTTTGCTTTCGCAACAACGTTTTCAACGGTGAAGCCGAACTCTTCAAACAGTTGCTCTGCCGGTGCAGACTCACCGAAGGTGGTCATACCGACGATAGCACCGTTCAGGCCAACATACTTGTACCAGTAGTCAGCAATGCCCGCTTCCACAGCTACGCGTGCAGTAACCGCTTTCGGCAGTACGGATTCACGGTAAGCAGCGTCCTGCTTGTCGAATGCGTCGGTAGACGGCATGGAAACCACGCGCGCTTTCACGCCTTCGGCCGTCAGTTTTTCGTAAGCGGCAACAGCCAGCTCAACTTCAGAACCAGTAGCGATGAAGATCAGTTCCGGCTGACCGGCACAGTCTTTCAGCACATAACCACCGCGCGCGATGTTTGCCAGCTGCTCTTCAGTACGTTCCTGCTGCGCCAGGTTCTGACGGGAGAGAATCAGCGCGGTCGGGCCGTCCTGACGCTCAACACCGTATTTCCACGCTACAGCGGATTCAACCTGGTCACACGGACGCCATGTAGACATGTTCGGGGTCACGCGCAGAGAAGCCACCTGCTCAACCGGCTGGTGAGTCGGGCCATCTTCGCCCAGACCGATGGAGTCGTGAGTGTAAACCATCACCTGACGCTGTTTCATCAGCGCAGCCATACGTACCGCATTACGTGCGTATTCTACGAACATCAGGAAGGTGGAGGTGTACGGCAGGAAGCCACCATGCAGAGAGATACCGTTAGCAATCGCGGTCATACCGAACTCGCGAACACCGTAGTGGATGTAGTTACCGGCAGCATCTTCGTTGATTGCTTTAGAACCAGACCACAGGGTCAGGTTAGACGGAGCCAGGTCAGCGGAGCCGCCGAGGAATTCCGGCAACAGCGGACCGAACGCTTCGATGGCATTCTGAGACGCTTTACGGCTGGCGATTTTCGCCGGATTAGCCTGCAACTTCGCGATGAACTCTTTCGCTTTCGCGTCGAAGTCAGACGGCATTTCGCCTTTCATACGACGGGTAAATTCAGCGGCTTCCTGCGGATAAGCTTTCGCATAAGCAGCGAATTTCTCGTTCCATGCGGATTCTTTCGCCTGGCCTGCTTCTTTCGCATCCCACTGAGCATAGATTTCAGACGGGATTTCGAACGGTGCGTATTTCCAGCCCAGCTGTTCGCGGGTCAACGCGATTTCAGCGTCGCCCAGCGGCGCACCGTGGGAATCGTGCGTACCAGCTTTGTTCGGCGAACCGAAACCGATGATGGTTTTGCACATCAGCAGGGACGGTTTGTCAGTCACTGCGCGCGCTTCTTCTACTGCGCGTTTGATGGATGCTGCGTCATGACCATCGATGTCGCGAATGACGTGCCAGCCATAGGCTTCGAAACGCATTGCGGTGTCGTCGGTGAACCAGCCTTCAACGTGACCATCGATAGAAATACCGTTGTCATCGTAGAACGCAATCAGTTTACCCAGCTTCAGCGTACCCGCCAGAGAGCAAACTTCGTGGGAGATGCCTTCCATCATGCAGCCGTCGCCCATGAAGGCGTAGGTGTAGTGGTCGACAATGTCGTGACCCGGACGGTTAAACTGCGCCGCCAGCGTTTTTTCGGCAATCGCCATACCGACTGCGTTGGCAATACCCTGCCCCAGCGGGCCAGTGGTGGTTTCTACACCTGCGGTGTAGCCCACTTCCGGGTGGCCCGGAGTTTTAGAGTGCAGCTGACGGAAGTTTTTCAGTTCTTCCATCGGCAGATCGTAACCAGTGAGGTGCAGCAGGCTGTAAATCAGCATGGAGCCGTGGCCGTTGGACAGCACGAAGCGGTCACGGTCAGCCCAGGACGGATTCTGCGGGTTGTGTTTCAGGAAATCACGCCACAGGACTTCGGCAATGTCAGCCATACCCATCGGGGCGCCCGGGTGACCGGATTTGGCTTTCTGTACTGCGTCCATGCTCAGCGCACGAATAGCATTGGCAAGCTCTTTACGTGAGGACATTTTGACTCCAGATCGGATGATGAAGGGCACGCCCTTAACGACTTGACGACAGCGCGTTTTGGGCTACGCCGGAAAATTTGCCAACAATTTACCGCAAGCCGCGCGTCATGTACATGGAACATCCTTTTGCCGCTTCAGAAATCTCTGGATCATGCTCGCATGTTGCGCAATCTGCTCGCCCGTCCGCTGCGCTTTTCCTTATACTGAGACTGAGCGTCGATTCACCTGCAAACGGCGCATTTTTAGAATAATCCTGACCTTGTGCGGAAGAGAAAACATGAAAATTCGCGCCTTATTGGTAGCAATGAGCGTGGCAACGGTACTGACCGGTTGCCAGAATATGGACTCCAGTGGACTGCTCTCATCAGGAGCGGAAGCTTTTCAGGCTTACAGTTTGAGTGATGCGCAGGTGAAAACCCTGAGCGATCAGGCATGTCAGGAGATGGACAGCAAGGCGACGATTGCGCCAGCCAATAGCGAATACGCTAAACGTCTGACAACTATTGCCAATGCGTTAGGCAACAATATCAACGGTCAGCCGGTTAATTACAAAGTGTATATGGCGAAGGATGTGAACGCCTTTGCAATGGCTAACGGCTGTATCCGCGTCTATAGCGGGCTGATGGATATGATGACGGATAACGAAGTCGAAGCGGTGATCGGTCACGAAATGGGGCACGTGGCGTTAGGCCATGTGAAGAAAGGGATGCAGGTAGCACTGGGCACTAACGCGGTGCGTGTCGCAGCAGCATCTGCGGGCGGGATTGTCGGCAGTTTATCGCAATCACAACTCGGCGATCTGGGCGAAAAGCTAGTCAATTCGCAATTCTCCCAACGTCAGGAAGCAGAAGCCGATGATTATTCCTACGATTTGTTGCGCCAACGCGGCATCAGCCCGGCAGGTCTCGCCACCAGCTTTGAAAAACTGGCGAAACTGGAAGAAGGCCGCCAAAGCTCAATGTTTGACGACCATCCGGCATCCGCCGAACGCGCCCAGCATATTCGCGATCGTATGAGCGCGGATGGGGTTAAGTAAGGTCCGGGGGTGCCTAACGTAGGTCAGATAAGGCGTTCACGCCGCATCTGACATGAATGGCACATGCGTTACACCGTGCGCATTGCCGGATGCGATGCTGACGCATCTTATCCGTATATGGACACCTCCCGTTGTGCAAGTTATTTTTCATCTGTGTGACGGGAGTAAGTTGCATTCGTATATCCGGCCTCTCTTACGGTACCGTCGTACCCGGCCATGATGTTATCTGCACATCTGTTTCCTTTCGGCCTGCCGGCTTTGCTTTGCAGGGAGCCATGGATAAGGTCGGATTTGCCAGATGTCGGTCTTACCTGTTACACATCAGTTCTTTATAACTTTGCACACTTACGGCAGGTTTGTTGCTCGTTTACTTACAGGGACGTCAGTGCTGCTTACGCTGCATTCTTCACCCCATGGTATTCTTCACCACGATTTAATATCGCCCACGCTATCCGGATGTTTTTATTTGCCAGCGCCACCACGGCGATATTGTTATTACGTCTTTCTGCCACCGACTGTAGCCAGAGGCTGCGTCTGTCTGTTTTTCCGGCGCTGAACCTCAGTACTGCACGGGCACCATGGATCAGCAGCGTTCTCAGGTAACTGTCACCCCGTTTGCTGATATGGCCCAGCCGCTCTTTTCCGCCGCTTGAATGCTGTCGCGGAACCAGTCCAATAAAGGCCGACATTTCCCGACCGTTTTTAAATTGCTTCGCATCGCCCACGGCAGCCACCAGTGCACTCGCCACTATCGGGCCAAAACCCTCTATTTCCATCAGCCGTTTTATGCGGATATCGTCCCGTGCCGCCTGCTGAAGACGCCGGTCATGACGCGATATGCGCTCATCCAGCATCTGCATTTCCTCTGACAGCTCGCACAACAGACGGATGAAGCGGTCATTCCACTGCTCCTGCTGCGACAGGATTTCCGGCAGGGCTTTACGCACGTGATTTATCCCCACTGGCAGCACCAGACCAAATTCACTCAACAGCCCCCGGATTTCATTGCACAGTGCAGTCCGCTCGCGGATGATCCTGGCCCGGACCCGGTGCTCTGCCTGTAACGTCTGCTGTGCTTCCGATTTGAGAGCGACAAAACGCATACCAGGCCTGCTGATGGCCTCGCAGATGGCTGCTGCATCATTGGCGTCGTTTTTGTTGCCTTTGAGATAAGGTTTGACGAGTTTCGGCGGAATAATACGCACGGTATGGCCCATGCGGGTGAGCTCGCGGGTCCAGTAATGGGAAGAGCCACAGGCCTCAATACCAATAAGACAGGGAGAAAGGCCGGAGAAAAACGTCATCATGTGGGCACGGCGCAGGGTTTTTCGCAGTACCACTTTTTCATGGTGATCGACGCCGTGGATCTGAAAAACATTTTTTGCAAGGTCGAGACCAATACGCTTAATATTCATGACGGACACCTCCACCTGGGAACTGAGTACACCTCAGTCTGGCACATTGATGCCGTAAGGCGGGAGGTGTCCATCACATCGGCCTACGGGTGATGAGCGTAAGCAGCTTACTCGCCCTTTTTCGCCGCCTGAATATAGAGCATCTCCAGCGCCAGCGTTGCCGCAGCCAGCGCGGTGATTTCCGACTGATCGTATGCCGGAGCCACTTCCACAACGTCCATCCCAACAATGTTGAGATCTTTCAGGCCGCGTACCAGTTTAATGGCGCGATCGGAGGTCAGGCCGCCAATCACTGGCGTACCGGTTCCTGGCGCGAATGCTGGATCAAGACAGTCGATATCAAAAGTCAGATAAACCGGCATATCACCCACAATCTGTTTCACCTGGGCGATAACATCATCCACGCTGCGATCGTTCACCTGGCAGGCGTCCAGCACGGTAAAGCCGTTGTCTTTATCAAACTCGGTACGAATACCAATTTGCACGGAATGATTCGGGTCAATCAGACCTTCTTTCGGCGCGGTATAGAACATCGTGCCGTGGTCAAATTCACAACCGTTAGCGTAGGTATCGGTGTGGGCGTCAAAGTGTACCAGCGCCATTTTGCCGAAATGTTTCGCATGAGCGCGCAGCAGCGGCAGCGTGACAAAGTGGTCACCACCGAAGGAGAGCATACGTTTACCGGCAGCCAGCAGTTTCTCTGCGTGCGCCTGCAATTTCTCGCTCATCTCACGGGCATCGCCGAAGGCATATACCAGATCGCCGCAGTCCACGACGTTCAGGCGCTCGCGCATGTCGAAATTCCACGGGAAACGGTTGTGTTCCCAGGCCAGGTTAGTTGATACCTGACGGATAGCCGCCGGACCGTGACGACCACCCGCACGACCAGAAGTGGCCATATCGAACGGTACGCCGGTAATCACCCAGTCAGCATCGCTGTCATACGGCTGGAAGTTCATCGGCAGGCGTAAAAAACCAAAGGCGTTGGAAACCAGTGAGTTATCGTATTGATGCCCTAAGGTGCTCATGGATGGACTCCTCTTACAAAGTCGATATAAAAAAACCCTTCCGCGTCGTTAGGCCCGACGAGGAAGGGTTGGATTTGCGAAACACAAGTTTGCGCTAATTATCGCCTTAAATGGGCGAGGCATCAAGCGAGGTTGCTATTTACGACACGGTGGCGGCGCATAGCCATTGTTGTCAGCCGGAAAGGCTTGTCCAGAGCACGGCGGCAGCGCGCTTTTCGCCGAGCCTTGCAATTCAAAGGCGGCAAAGCCGATCACCCCGGTATTACGCACATCGCCTTGCGCCGAATTGGCGGCGTAGGAATCTGCAACATTGGCGAACTGAAAAGCCGCTTCGGTATGTTTATCTTTACGGAATCCTTTAATCGCTAACGAATCACCAGCGTTCACAATATAGCCATTGTTATTCAACGAACCTTGTTTACCATTCAGAACATCCAGGCCATCAACCGTAGCAACGATCTCGTAGTTAGTGTTCCGGCTGTAGTTACGGACATATAATTGATAATTCATCCCCACTCTGGCATGAACAATATATCGCGGTTCATTATTTGATGAATCATAAACTCGCGTAATAGGTAGAGAATTAAAATTCGCATCACGAATAGCATATTCCAGCTCGTTAATCCGAATGCTATAAACACGGTCGTAGCCGGAAGGAATATTTGTCGAATAATTAATAACGATCATCTCTGCCGGATCGCGCCAGGCGCGTTCAGCAGATACACCATGAACCGTTGAGTGCACATCTCCCCCCCAGGCAGTGCCGACATTGCCCGATGCACTGCTATTATACTGCGCATTACTTGCGCAACCTGCCAGCAGCACGACTAATGCCACCAACGCGCTACGTACTTTCCATTTTTTCATAACCGTTCCCTCTATTTAATTAATACAGCGATTGTAGGGGGATTATTTAATAAGAAAAGCAGCCAAATTATTTTTAAGAATATATAAAAAGAAAGCGAGCCGATTTACGTAAATAAATCGACCCGCCAGCGGAATAATCTTAATTATTCATCTTCAAGATAGGTATAACCGTACAACCCCGCCTCGAACTCTTCCAGGAACTGTTGTTGCAGCTCAGCATCAAGATCGGTTTTCTTCACTTGATCGCGGAACTGAGTTAACAGCGTTTTCGGATCGAGCTGTACATATTGCAACATGTCCGCAACGGTATCGCCTTCATCAGACAGCTCCACTTCTACGCTGCCGTCAGGGAAGACGAACACATCAACCGCTTCGGTATCACCGAACAGGTTGTGCATGTTGCCGAGGATCTCCTGATAGGCACCGACCATAAAGAAACCGAGCATCGGTGGATTCTCCGGATCGTACTCCGGCATAGGCATTGTCGTGGCAATACCGTCACCATCGATATAGTGGTCGATAGCACCGTCAGAGTCACAGGTGATATCCAGCAGCACAGCGCGACGTTCCGGCACTTGATCCAACCCTTCAAGCGGCAGAACCGGGAACAACTGGTCGATCCCCCATGCGTCCGGCATTGACTGGAACAGCGAGAAGTTGACGTACATTTTGTCCGCCATACGTTCCTGCAATTCGTCGATAATCGGACGATGAGCACGGTTTTGCGGATCCAGCTGCTTCTGCACTTCATGGCACATGCTCAGATAGAGCTGTTCCGCCCATGCACGTTCTTGCAGGCTAAAAGTGCCGGAAGAGTATCCGATATGAATATCGTGCAAGTCCATCTGACTGTCATGCAGCCACTCACGCAGAGAACGGCGAGTCCCCGGTTCGTGCATTTCCTGCCAGGTTTCCCACATGCTTTGCAGTGCGCGCGGCGCATCTTCTGCGGGCGCGGTCGGCACCGTGTATTCATTACGTTCCACGCCGATGATATTAGACACCAGCACGGTGTGATGCGCAGTCACCGCACGACCCGATTCGGTGATCACCGTCGGATGCGGCAGGCCGTTTTCCTCACAAGCATCGCCAATCGCCCAAATGATGTTGTTGGCGTATTCATTGAGGCCATAGTTCACCGAACAATCGGACTGTGAACGGGTGCCTTCATAGTCCACGCCCAGGCCGCCGCCGACGTCAAAGCACTGAATATTGACGCCCAGCTTGTGCAACTCAACGTAGAAACGCGCGGATTCCCGAACGCCGGTGGCGATATCGCGAATATTCGCCATCTGCGAACCGAGGTGGAAGTGCAGCAGTTGCAGGCTGTCGAGACGTCCGGCTTCACGCAGCGTTTCAACCAGTTGCAGTACCTGGGTTGCAGCCAGACCGAACTTCGATTTTTCCCCGCCAGAAGACTGCCATTTGCCAGAACCTTGTGAGGCCAGACGCGCACGCACACCCAGACGCGGAACAACGTTCAGGCGTTCAGCTTCATCCAGCACAATGGCGATTTCCGACATCTTCTCAATAACCAGATAGACCTTATGGCCCATCTTCTCGCCAATCAGCGCCAGGCGGATATATTCGCGGTCTTTATAACCGTTACAGACGATGACGCTACGGGTCATGCCCGCATGAGCCAGCACCGCCATCAACTCGGCTTTGGAACCTGCTTCCAGTCCCAGCGGCTCACCAGAATGAATCAGAGATTCAATCACGCGGCGATGCTGGTTAACTTTAATCGGATAAACGAGGAAGTAGTCACCGTTATAACCGTAGGATTCCCGCGCACGTTTAAACGCAGCATTAATGGAACGCAAACGGTGCTGGAGGATCTGCGGGAAGCAGAACAGTGCTGGCAGGCGCTGCCCCTGCGCTTCGCGGGTTTTCACCAACTGCGCGAGATCGACGCGAGCTTCCGGGACGTCCGGGTCCGGGCACACGCTGATGTGACCCAGCTCGTTAACGTCATAGTAGTTATTGCCCCACCAGGCAATATTGTAAGTACGCAGCATCTTGCTGGCTTCCTGGGAGCTCATTGCAACCTCCTGCATGGAGCGTAGTACACCGTGTTCGCCCGCTGACGAAGGCAAACTCATAGACATGTCGTCAGACATAGCGAACCTCAAATTATTTTATTAAGTGTAAAACAGTTAACCACTATCGCAGCCTGAAACTGCGATAACAACCCATAAGCACACGGATTTTCCAGCAGCGTATGCTGACGCTCCGACTGCGCAACCGGTTTCTTTTTCATAACATTATTAAACACATAACCGAACGTAAGTGTGACAGTTCGGCGAAACCACGAGAAAACTCTTGTTTTTTACAAGAGCGCCCTTGTTCAGTCTTCAGTAACTGTTGCCAGCTCTTGAATCCTGAGAAGCGCCGAGATGGGTATAACATCGGCAGGTATGCAATGCAGAGATGCAGAATGCGGGGAACGAATCTACACCAGAACGGTGCGACAGATTAAGCAGCAGACAACGATTCATTATTTCGTATCACCTCCACGGCCGCCTGCGAAGACGAACCAACAAGCTAAAACACTGATTTCAACCCGGCTGGAAGTGGCAACACGAAAGAAACGTCGTGTGCTTTTTATTTAAGCCGCGCGCCGCGTTTTATACCCCACAATGGCAGAAAATTGCAAAAGATAAATGCGCAGAATGCCAGCATTGTCAGGAAAAATTTCCAGCTACGTTTTTAGCAGAATGAGACACGATTCAAAAAAAAGTGGAAATTGGGTGAAGAAGTGACCTAAAATAGCCGTCCAGATGTTAATCCATCCATACTGATTAACACTCAGACTGCCAGTGTTTTTAATCTGCAGAGTCGTGGTAGGATCCGCTACCACAGAAAATCCACACAACAGTTTGAGCTAACTAAATTCTCTTTTGGTGATATTAAATATGGCAAAACACCTTTTTACGTCCGAGTCCGTCTCTGAAGGGCATCCTGACAAAATTGCTGACCAAATCTCTGATGCTGTTTTAGATGCGATTCTCGAACAGGATCCGAAAGCACGCGTTGCTTGCGAAACCTACGTAAAAACCGGCATGGTCTTAGTTGGCGGTGAAATCACCACCAGCGCCTGGGTAGACATCGAAGAGATCACCCGTAACACCGTTCGCGAAATTGGCTATGTGCATTCCGACATGGGCTTTGACGCTAACTCCTGTGCGGTTCTGAGCGCCATCGGCAAACAGTCTCCTGACATCAACCAGGGTGTTGACCGTGCCGATCCGCTGGAACAGGGCGCGGGCGACCAGGGTCTGATGTTTGGTTACGCAACCAATGAAACCGACGTGCTGATGCCAGCACCAATCACCTATGCACACCGTCTGGTACAGCGTCAGGCTGAAGTGCGTAAAAACGGCACTCTGCCGTGGCTGCGCCCGGACGCGAAAAGCCAGGTTACTTTCCAGTATGACGACGGCAAAATCGTCGGCATCGATGCTGTAGTGCTTTCCACCCAGCATTCTGAAGAGATCGACCAGAAATCCCTGCAAGAAGCGGTGATGGAAGAGATCATCAAGCCGATTCTGCCCGCTGAATGGCTGACTTCCGCAACCAAATTCTTCATCAACCCGACCGGACGTTTTGTTATCGGCGGCCCGATGGGTGACTGCGGTCTGACTGGTCGCAAAATCATCGTCGATACTTACGGCGGCATGGCACGTCACGGTGGCGGCGCATTCTCTGGTAAAGATCCATCAAAAGTGGACCGCTCCGCAGCCTACGCGGCACGTTATGTAGCGAAAAACATCGTTGCTGCAGGTCTGGCCGATCGTTGTGAAATTCAGGTTTCCTACGCGATCGGCGTGGCAGAACCGACCTCCATCATGGTCGAAACTTTCGGTACTGAGAAAGTACCTTCTGAACAGCTGACCTTGCTGGTACGTGAGTTCTTCGACCTGCGCCCATACGGTCTGATTCAGATGCTGGATCTGCTGCACCCGATCTACAAAGAAACCGCAGCATACGGTCACTTTGGTCGCGAACATTTCCCATGGGAAAAAACCGACAAAGCGCAACTGCTGCGCGATGCAGCCGGTCTGAAATAATCTTTTATCCCTGCTTTCAAAGGCCAGCCTCGTGCTGGCCTTTTTCTTTTCTAAAAAAATGCCCGATGCACTACGCTTATCAGTCCTACAAACTCCAAACGTAGTTATTCACGCCGCATCCGGCAAAAAGCCGCCCACACGATAGCAACTTTCCATTGCTGAACACGTTTACCCGCAAATTATCACCATTACTGAAACCGATTACACCAACCACGAAGAGCAAACATTCACAGTATTTTCATCTTGTGATTCATTTTTCATAACTGTTACATTTCTTTTCAGCAAAGTCTTAATTGCAGATAACTATGTTTAATCTATGATGATATAAATCAATTGTTTTCATACACTTAAATTATAACTACTATAAATGCCAGTGTAATCGATTACACCGATGTGATTTGCTTCACATCTTTTTACGTCGTACTCACCTATCTTAATTCACAATAAAAAATAACATATTGGAGGGCATCATGCCTGACGCTAAAAAACAGGGGCGGTCAAACAAGGCAATGACGTTTTTCGTCTGCTTCCTTGCCGCTCTGGCAGGATTACTCTTTGGCCTGGATATCGGTGTAATTGCTGGCGCACTGCCGTTTATTGCAGATGAATTCCAGATTACCTCGCACACGCAAGAATGGGTCGTAAGCTCCATGATGTTTGGGGCGGCAGTCGGTGCGGTAGGCAGTGGCTGGCTCTCTTTTAAACTCGGGCGCAAAAAGAGTCTGATGATCGGCGCAATCCTGTTTGTTGCCGGTTCGCTGTTTTCTGCGGCTGCGCCGAACGTTGAAGTATTGATTCTTTCCCGCGTTCTGCTGGGGCTGGCGGTGGGTGTTGCCTCTTATACCGCGCCGCTTTACCTCTCTGAAATTGCACCGGAAAAAATTCGCGGCAGTATGATCTCGATGTATCAGCTGATGATTACCATCGGCATCCTCGGTGCTTATCTTTCTGATACCGCCTTCAGCTACACTGGCGCATGGCGCTGGATGCTGGGTGTGATTATCATCCCGGCAATTCTGCTGCTGATTGGTGTCTTCTTCCTGCCAGACAGCCCACGTTGGTTTGCCGCCAAACGTCGCTTTGTTGATGCCGAACGCGTGCTGCTGCGCCTGCGCGACACCAGCGCGGAAGCGAAACGCGAACTGGATGAAATCCGTGAAAGTTTGCAGGTTAAACAGAGTGGTTGGGCGCTGTTTAAAGAGAACAGCAACTTCCGTCGCGCGGTGTTCCTTGGCGTACTGTTGCAGGTGATGCAGCAATTCACCGGGATGAACGTCATCATGTATTACGCGCCGAAAATCTTCGAACTGGCAGGTTATACCAACACCACCGAGCAAATGTGGGGGACGGTGATCGTCGGCCTGACCAACGTACTCGCCACCTTTATCGCTATCGGCCTTGTTGACCGCTGGGGACGTAAACCAACGCTGACGCTGGGTTTCCTCGTCATGGCTGCGGGCATGGGCGTACTCGGCACAATGATGCATATCGGTATTCACTCACCGTCGGCGCAGTATTTCGCTATCGCCATGTTGCTGATGTTTATTGTCGGTTTTGCGATGAGCGCCGGTCCGCTGATTTGGGTACTGTGCTCCGAAATTCAGCCGCTGAAAGGCCGCGATTTTGGCATCACCTGCTCCACCGCCACCAACTGGATTGCCAACATGATCGTCGGCGCAACGTTCCTGACCATGCTCAACACGCTAGGCAACGCCAACACCTTCTGGGTGTATGCGGCTCTGAACGTGCTGTTTATCCTGCTGACGCTGTGGCTGGTGCCGGAAACCAAACACGTTTCGCTGGAACATATTGAACGTAATCTGATGAAAGGTCGTAAACTGCGCGAAATCGGCGCTCACGATTAATCTCCTCAGGCTTCCTCCCGTCGCGGAGGAAGCCGCCTCTTGCAGTCATCTTTTCTTCGCTTTATCCTCAGCCGCTATGAAAACTTCCCGTCTCCCTATCGCCATCCAACAGGCCGTTATGCGTCGCCTGCGGGAAAAACTCGCCCAGGCCAACCTGAAGCTAGGGCGTAATTACCCGGAGCCAAAAATTTCGTACACCCAGCGTGGTACATCCGCCGGAACGGCATGGCTGGACAGCTATGAAATTCGCCTCAATCCGGTTTTGCTGATGGAAAACAGCGAGGCTTTTATAGAAGAAGTGGTGCCGCACGAACTGGCGCATTTACTGGTCTGGAAACACTTCGGTCGCGTGGCGCCGCATGGAAAAGAGTGGAAGTGGATGATGGAAAACGTGCTGGGCGTTCCCGCCCGCCGCACGCATCAGTTTGAGCTACAATCCGTGCGCCGCAACACCTTCCCTTACCGCTGTAAATGCCAGGAGCATCAGCTTACCGTACGCCGCCATAATCGCGTGGTGCGTGGAGAGGCCGTCTATCGCTGCGTTCACTGCGGTGAACAACTGGTTGCCCAATAACCAGTAGAACTATCAGGAATTTTACTGATCTGGCTGATTGCATACCAAAACAACTTTCGCTACGTTGCTCGCTCGTTTTAACACGGAGTAAGTGATGTACCGTAATTTGTCTGTGGCTGCGGTGGTACTGAGCGCAGCATTTTCCGGCCCTGCATTGGCCGAAGGCATCAATAGTTTTTCCCAGGCGAAAAATGCGGCGGTAAAAGTCTATGCTGACGTGCCGGGAACATTTTACTGCGGATGTAAAATCAACTGGCAGGGTAAAAAAGGCATCGTGGATCTGGAGTCGTGCGGATACCAGGTGCGCAAAAATGAAAACCGCGCTAGCCGCGTAGAGTGGGAACATGTGGTTCCTGCCTGGCAGTTCGGCCACCAGCGTCAGTGCTGGCAGGAAGGCGGTCGTAAAAACTGCGCCAAAGATCCGGTTTATCGCCAAATGGAAAGCGATATGCATAACCTTCAGCCCGCAATAGGCGAAGTGAACGGCGATCGCGGCAATTTTATGTATAGTCAGTGGAACGGCGGCGAAGGGCAGTACGGGCAGTGCGCCATGAAGGTGGATTTCAAAGAAAAAGTGGCTGAACCGCCAGCTCATGCCCGTGGCTCCATTGCGCGGATTTACTTCTACATGCGCGACCAGTACAACCTGACACTCTCACGCCAACAAACGCAGCTTTTTAACGCCTGGAACAAGATGTATCCGGTGACCGATTGGGAGTGCGAGCGCGACGAACGTATTGCGAAGATGCAAGGCAATCATAACCCGTATGTGCAACGCGCTTGCCAGGCGCGAAAGAGCTAACCTACACTAGCGGGATTCTTTTTGTTAACCCCTACCCCACGCGGACAACCGCGTGGGGAGACGACGCGGATTTTTAACCATGCGTATCCCCCGCATTTATCATCCAGAACCACTTATCAGCAACTCTCACATTGCGCTTTGCGAAGATGCAGCCAACCATATCGGACGTGTGCTGCGTATGGGACCTGGACAGGCGTTGCAATTGTTTGACGGCAGCAACCAAGTCTTTGACGCAGAAATTACCAGCGCCAGCAAAAAAAGTGTCGAAGTAAAAGTGCTGGAAGGTCAGCTCGACGATCGTGAATCCCCGTTGCATATTCATCTCGGTCAGGTGATGTCGCGCGGTGAAAAAATGGAATTTACTATCCAGAAATCGATCGAACTTGGAGTAAGCCTCATTACGCCACTTTTTTCTGAACGCTGCGGCGTTAAACTGGATAGCGAACGTCTGAACAAGAAGCTCCAGCAGTGGCAGAAAATTGCAATTGCCGCCTGCGAGCAGTGTGGTCGTAATCGGGTGCCGGAAATCCGTCCGGCGATGGATCTGGAAGCCTGGTGTGCAGAGCAGGATGAAGGGCTGAAACTGAATCTTCACCCGCGCGCCAGTAACAGTATCAACACGTTGCCGTTGCCGGTCGAACGCGTCCGCCTGCTGATTGGCCCGGAAGGCGGTTTGTCGGCAGATGAAATTGCCATGACTGCCCGCTATCAATTTACTGATATCCTGTTGGGACCTCGCGTTTTGCGTACAGAGACAACTGCGCTCACCGCCATAACTGCGCTACAAGTACGTTTTGGCGATCTGGGCTAACGGAGAAGAATAATGATCAAGCTCGGCATCGTGATGGACCCCATCGCAAGCATCAACATCAAGAAAGATTCCAGCTTCGCTATGTTGCTGGAAGCACAACGTCGTGGTTACGAACTTCACTATATGGAGATGGCCGATCTCTATTTGATTAACGGTGAAGCCCGTGCTCATACGCGTACTCTGAGCGTTGAACAAAACTACGATAAATGGTACGAGTTTACGGGAGAGCAGGATCTGCCACTGGCCGATCTCGACGTGATCCTGATGCGTAAAGATCCGCCGTTTGATACCGAGTTTATCTACGCAACCTATATTCTGGAACGTGCCGAAGAGAAAGGTACGCTGATCGTTAACAAGCCGCAGAGCCTGCGCGACTGTAACGAAAAACTGTTTACCGCCTGGTTCTCTGACTTAACACCGGAAACGCTGGTCACGCGCAATAAAGCACAGTTGAAAGCGTTCTGGGAAAAACATACCGACATCATCCTTAAGCCGCTGGACGGTATGGGCGGTGCGTCTATTTTCCGGGTGAAAGAGGGCGATCCGAACCTCGGCGTAATAGCCGAAACCCTGACTGAACACGGCACGCGCTACTGCATGGCGCAGAATTATCTGCCTGCCATTAAAGATGGCGACAAGCGCGTGCTGGTCGTCGATGGCGAGCCAGTGCCGTACTGTCTGGCACGTATTCCACAAGGTGGCGAAACCCGTGGCAATCTGGCTGCCGGTGGTCGTGGCGAACCTCGTCCGCTAACTGAAAGTGACTGGAAAATCGCACGCCAGGTCGGGCCGACGCTGAAAGAAAAAGGGCTTATCTTTGTTGGCCTGGATATTATTGGCGACCGTCTGACTGAAATTAACGTCACCAGCCCAACCTGTATTCGTGAGATTGAAGCAGAGTTTCCGGTCTCGATCACCGGAATGTTAATGGATGCCATCGAAGCACGTTTACAGCAGCAATAACCCCGCTTAACGAGAGGGAACTCGTTGAGACTCTGAGTGACAGCGCCCTTCTTTCCACGCATACTGGGCGCTGTTGCTTTTTTGAACCAGGAAACAGAACCTCTGACAATGAATTTACAGCATCACTTTCTTATTGCCATGCCTGCTCTCCAGGATCCGATTTTTCGTCGTTCCGTGGTCTACATTTGCGAACATAATACCAATGGCGCAATGGGGATCATCGTCAACAAGCCACTGGAAAATCTCAAAATTGAAGGGATTCTGGAAAAGCTGAAGATCACGCCGGAGCCGCGTGATGAATCAATCCGTCTGGACAAACCGGTTATGCTTGGCGGCCCGCTGGCTGAAGATCGCGGGTTTATTTTGCATACTCCACCATCAAATTTTGCTTCCAGTATTCGCATTTCAGACAACACGGTGATGACCACCTCCCGTGATGTACTTGAAACGCTCGGCACCGATAAACAACCGTCTGACGTATTGGTGGCGCTGGGTTACGCCTCCTGGGATAAAGGCCAGCTGGAACAAGAGATTCTCGACAACGCCTGGCTAACCGCCCCGGCAGATCTGAATATTCTGTTCAAAACGCCGATTGCCGACCGCTGGCGCGATGCGGCAAGACTGATTGGTGTTGATATTCTCACTATGCCTGGTGTGGCGGGGCACGCCTGATGAGCGGAACCTTACTCGCCTTTGATTTCGGCACTAAAAGCATTGGCGTGGCGGTAGGTCAACGTATTACCGGCACCGCTCGCCCTTTGCCTGCAATTAAAGCGCAGGACGGTACGCCGGACTGGAACCTTATTGAACGTTTACTGAAAGAGTGGCAGCCGGACGAAATCATCGTCGGTTTGCCGCTGAATATGGACGGCACCGAGCAACCGTTGACTGCCAGAGCGCGTAAATTTGCCAACCGTATTCATGGTCGTTTCGGTGTTGAAGTAAAGCTACATGACGAGCGTCTTAGCACCGTAGAAGCGCGTTCCGGGCTTTTTGAACAAGGTGGTTACCGGGCGCTCAACAAAGGTAAAGTCGACTCTGCCTCTGCGGTTATCATTCTCGAAAGTTATTTCGAGCAGGGTTATTAAGGCGATTTATAAGCCTGGCGAATTGTCATTACCGTCATCTTGCCGGATGCGGCTTAAACGCCTTATCCGCCTACATGTGGCAACGGCCGTAGGTCTGATAAGACGCGTTAGCGTCGCATCAGACGTTTATTGCCGGATGCTGCGTTTGTATGCCTGATAAGCGTAGCAAATCAGGCATATTTACGAAGCTAATCAACCAATTTCGCCTCACAAACGCCCTTCCCCCACCCGCTGCTGATAACTCTGCTGAAACGTTATCATCCCCACCTGCTGCCCGGTTTGAATAACATGTGGCAACTGGTGGGTTTTCCCTTCGCGAATCAAATTCCCCACCGCAGGCGTGTTAATCAATAATTCAAACAGCGCCACGCGCCCTTCCTGCTTATCCACTTCCAGCTTTTGTGACAACACCGCCCGTAAACTCCCCGCCAGTTGATTACGCACGGGATCTTTTTCCTGCGCCGGAAATGAATCCACCAGCCGCTCAACGGCCTGCGCCGCACCGCGCGTATGTAAGGTCGCCAGCACCAGATGTCCGGTTTCTGCCGCCGTCAGCGCCAGACGTATTGTCTCGCTGTCACGCAGCTCTCCGAGCAATATCACATCGGGATCTTCCCGCAATGCGGCACGCAATCCCGATGCGAACGTCATACAGTGCAAACCGATTTCTCGTTGCTGGATCAAACATCGCTGGCTGGCATAGAGATATTCAACAGGATCTTCCAGCGTCAGAATATGCGCATCGGCATGTTGATTAAGATAGCCAACCATCGCCGCCAGCGTGGTAGATTTGCCACTCCCCGTCGCCCCCGTCACCAGAATCAGGCCATTCTCGCTCTTGAGTAATTCCGGCAATACCGGTGGCGCACCAAGCTGTTCGAGCTGCGGGCAGTACGAAGGTAACAACCGTAACGCCAGAGAAATGCCTTGCCGTTGCGCGAACGCACTGCCGCGCAACCGCTGGTTTTCCGCCAGCGATACGGCAAAATCAAGCTGACCATTTTCAAGCAATATCGCCCTCTGCTCGTCATCCAGCCACTCCCGCAGTAGCTCTTCCACGTCCGGCGCGTCAAACGGTGCAGCTTCCATTCTGCCGCGAATGCGCCATCGTGCGGGCCAGGCGCTGCACAGGTGTAGATCCGAGACGTTATGCTTTACACTAAGGGCCACAATTTCTTCCATATTCATACTAAGATCCTCGGAAAATGAACGATATTGCGCATAACCTGGCACAGGTTCGGGACAAAATCTCAGCGGCTGCAACGCGTTGCGGCCGTTCTCCAGAAGAAATTACGCTGCTTGCAGTCAGTAAAACAAAACCTGCGAGCGCCATCGCAGAAGCCATCGACGCCGGGCAGCGTCAATTTGGTGAAAACTACGTTCAGGAAGGGGTAGATAAAATTTGCCACTTTCAGGAACTGGGCGTAACAGGATTAGAATGGCATTTTATTGGTCCGCTACAGTCCAACAAAAGTCGCCTGGTGGCAGAGCATTTCGACTGGTGTCATACCATCGACCGTTTACGTATCGCTACCCGCCTGAACGACCAGCGACCGGCAGAACTTCCACCTCTTAACGTACTGATTCAAATTAATATTAGTGATGAAAACAGTAAGTCCGGGATTCAACTGGCAGAACTGGACGAACTGGCGGCTGCGGTCGCTGAACTACCGCGTCTACGCCTGCGCGGGCTGATGGCTATCCCGGCGCCTGAGTCAGAATATGTAAGGCAGTTTGAAGTTGCACGCCAAATGGCTGTAGCATTTGCCGGACTGAAAACGCGCTACCCGCATGTCGATACGCTCTCTCTGGGGATGTCGGACGATATGGAAGCCGCCATTGCGGCAGGTAGCACAATGGTTCGCATCGGCACAGCCATCTTTGGTGCGCGTGATTACTCTAAAAAATAAGGAATTAAAGGAACGCCATGAATACGTTGACTTTCCTGCTTTCAACGGTCATTGAGCTGTATACCATGGTGCTGTTATTACGCATCTGGATGCAGTGGGCTCATTGTGATTTTTACAACCCTTTCTCACAGTTTGTGGTGAAAGTGACACAGCCAATTATCGGGCCACTGCGCCGCGTTATTCCGGCAATGGGGCCAATTGACAGCGCCTCGCTTCTGGTTGCCTATATTCTCAGTTTCATCAAAGCCATTGTGCTGTTTAAAGTGGTGACCTTTCTGCCAATCATCTGGATTGCTGGTTTATTAATTCTGCTGAAGACCATCGGCCTGCTGATTTTCTGGGTACTGCTGGTAATGGCGATTATGAGCTGGGTAAGCCAGGGTCGTAGCCCGATTGAATACGTGCTGATTCAGCTTGCCGATCCGCTGCTGCGCCCGATTCGCCGCCTGCTGCCGGCAATGGGTGGGATTGATTTCTCGCCGATGATCCTCGTTCTGCTGCTGTATGTCATCAATATGGGTGTCGCAGAAGTATTGCAGGCGACCGGAAACATGCTGCTACCGGGGCTGTGGATGGCGTTATGAGTGCCGTAACAGTTAACGATGACGGCCTGGTTTTGCGGCTCTATATTCAGCCGAAAGCCAGCCGTGATTCTATTGTCGGTTTACATGGCGACGAGGTAAAAGTCGCCATTACCGCGCCGCCGGTTGACGGTCAGGCCAACAGCCATCTGGTGAAGTTTCTCGGTAAGCAATTCCGGGTAGCCAAAAGCCAGGTGGTGATTGAAAAAGGCGAACTTGGCCGCCACAAACAAATTAAAATCATTAATCCGCAACAAATCCCGCCAGAAATCGCGGCGTTAATTAATTAGGTATCCTATGCAAAAAGTTGTCCTCGCAACCGGCAATGCCGGTAAAGTGCGTGAGCTGGCGTCGCTGCTTAGCGACTTCGGTCTTGATATTGTGGCTCAAACGGAACTTGGTGTTGATTCCGCCGAAGAAACCGGCCTGACCTTTATCGAAAACGCGATTCTGAAAGCGCGCCACGCGGCAAAAGTGACCGGTTTACCGGCGATTGCCGACGACTCCGGTCTGGCGGTAGATGTACTTGGCGGCGCGCCAGGGATTTACTCCGCGCGTTATTCCGGTGAAGACGCAACCGATCAAAAGAATCTGCAAAAACTGCTGGAAACACTGAAAGACGTACCGGACAACCAACGTCAGGCTCGCTTCCACTGTGTGCTGGTGTATCTGCGTCATGCGGAAGATCCCACTCCGCTGGTGTGCCACGGCAGCTGGCCGGGTGTGATTACTCGCGAACCGGCGGGCACTGGTGGCTTTGGTTATGATCCGATTTTCTTCGTGCCTTCCGAAGGCAAAACCGCTGCCGAACTGACTCGCGAAGAGAAAAGCGCCATTTCCCATCGTGGTCAGGCGTTGAAACTGCTGCTGGACGCTTTACGTAATGGTTAAATTACCGCCGCTGAGTCTCTACATTCACATCCCGTGGTGCGTGCAGAAATGCCCGTACTGCGATTTCAACTCTCACGCGTTGAAAGGGGAAGTGCCGCACGACGATTATGTTCAGCATTTGCTTAGCGATCTGGACAACGATGTCGCTTACGCCCAGGCTCGTGAGGTAAAGACAATCTTTATTGGCGGCGGTACGCCGAGCCTGCTTTCCGGCCCGGCGATGCAAACGCTGCTGGACGGCGTGCGTTCGCGTTTGCCGCTGGCAGCGGATGCAGAAATTACTATGGAAGCGAACCCCGGCACGGTAGAAGCCGATCGCTTTGTCGATTACCAGCGTGCTGGCGTGAACCGCATTTCCATTGGTGTACAGAGCTTTAGCGAAGAAAAGCTGAAACGGCTGGGACGTATTCATGGCCCGCAAGAAGCGAAGCGTGCTGCAAAACTGGCAAGCGAGCTGGGGCTTCGTAGCTTTAACCTTGATTTAATGCATGGGCTGCCGGATCAATCGCTGGAAGAGGCGCTTGACGATCTGCGCCAGGCTATTGAATTGAATCCGCCGCATCTTTCCTGGTATCAACTGACCATCGAACCTAATACGCTGTTTGGTTCACGCCCGCCGGTACTGCCGGACGACGACGCGCTGTGGGATATTTTCGAACAGGGGCATCTGTTATTAACCGCAGCGGGTTATCAGCAATATGAAACCTCCGCTTACGCCAAACCGGGTTATCAATGCCAGCACAATCTCAACTACTGGCGATTTGGTGACTATATTGGCATCGGCTGCGGTGCGCACGGCAAAGTCACCTTCCCGGACGGGCGCATTCTGCGTACCACCAAAACGCGTCATCCGCGTGGTTTTATGCAGGGAAGATATCTGGAAAGCCAGCGCGATGTTGAAACCGCAGATAAGCCATTCGAGTTCTTTATGAATCGCTTCCGTTTGCTGGAAGCCGCACCGCGCGTGGAGTTTAGCCAGTACACGGGGATTTGCGAAGAAGTTATTCGCCCACAGTTAGACGAGGCTATCGCTCAGGGTTATCTCACTGAGTGTGCGGATTACTGGCAGATAACGGAACATGGGAAGTTATTTTTAAATTCGCTGCTGGAGCTTTTTCTGGCGGAGTAAACTTGTATTGCCGGATGCGGCGTGAATGCAGCATCCGGCTACAAGTCATGCGTCATCGCAGAAATTACTTAATCACCCCATTACGCCGTAATTCTTCGGTATCTTTTTTCCAGCAATCGCTCGCCTGGTTGATATCGTCAATCTTCATTAATATCGCGACTTTTTTACTGTTTATTTCTGAAACCTTCATCGTTAACGGATATTGCCCTTTCTCGAGCGTTATCCAGTCATCCTGCAATTTACGGCTAAGTTTTTGTGATTGCAGAAAGGTCTGTCGCCGCTGTTCGTTGATATCGAAATCCCGTTTCTGCTGAATCGGCACTTCATAACACTCTTCGCTTTGTTTATGACATGCCGCAATCGCCGGTTGATAAACCTCTTTGTCATATTTAACCGCGAACGCCTCGCTATCATTCTGTTTATTAAACTCATCACGCTGTTGGTGTATTTTTTTGAAGGCGTCTTCGCGGGTCATTTGCTTGCCGTTTGCATCTTTTCCCCAATATGCATCCGCTGCTTTCTGCGCCGCCGCCATTTGCTTATCAAGCTCTTTCACTTCCTTTTCCAGCGCAGGAATCGAGCTCTTCTGGGTATTCAACGCTGACTCAAGCTGACTAAAGCGATAATTGAAATCTTCGCTATTCACGATCAGATACTTATTATTCGTTTTGATATCGTCGACCACCCGCCCACGATCGCTGGCTGCTGCCTGAAAAGAGTAAAAGCTCACCGTCCAGCCAGACGCAGGTGTTCCTTTACTGGTTAACATCGCCGAAAATTTTACGGGCTTATCTTTCGTCCAGGTCTGTTCCAGTAGTTGGTAGTCTGCCAGTTGACCAACCCAGGTATAGAGATCATCACTGGAAGAAACATCGCCTTCCGCTGACCAGGTGGCCTGATTACCTTTCGCATCAAGGTTTTTTAAACTGATGGCATCAAGCTTGAGAATACCGTGATACTGCTTGTTGAATTGTTCTTTTAAGACATTTTCAGTTGGCGGTTCGCCATCGGCCCAGCCATTACCAGACATCAACACAAACAGCGCCGTGCCTACAATCCATTGCTTTTTCACCAGAAAACCCTCGCGAGGAATAATTTATTCCAGTGATTATCATCAGGGTAATAACAATTGGCAATGGACGTGAGTCTGAAGTGAAAAAGCCCCGGCACGATACCGGGGCGAGGCGATTAGTACTGATTGAAAATCTGCTGGATCTGCTGTGGATCTTTAGTTTGCGTCAGTGCCAGTTGCAGCAGAACGCGCGCTTTTTGCGGGTTCAGCGTGCCAGAAGCGACGAAACCGTATTTTGCATCATCCACTTCGGCATCCTGAGTGGTTGCGCCCGTCGGTACGCGGGAAGAACGAACTACCGCAGTGCCGTTTTTCGCAGCGGTCGCCAGGGTGTCGAACACGGTTTTATACAGATTGCCGTTACCCACACCGGCGCTAACGATACCGTCGTAGCCTGCATCTACCAGTGCTTTTGCCGGAAGATCGGATGCGTTGGCGTAGTTATAAACGATGCCGACTTTCGGCAGTTCATTTAGCTTAGAGACATCGAACGGCGTGTCGCTGGTGTGCTTACGTGCCGGAGTACGCTGGTAGTCAATCTTACCGTTGTGAATGTAACCCAACGGACCGTAGTTAACAGACTTGAAGGTCGCTACATCGGTGGTATTAGTTTTGGTGACGTCACGACCATCAAGCACGGTGTCGTTCATCACCACCAGCACACCACGGTTGGCGGAGGCTTTATCGGCTGCGGTCACTACCGCGTTATACAGATTAAATGGACCGTCTGCGCTCATGGAAGTGGACGGGCGCATTGCGCCTACCATCACCACTGGCTTGTCACATTTCACGGTCAGGTCGAGGAAGTAAGCGGTTTCTTCCATCGTGTCAGTACCGTGGGTAATAACGAAGCCATCAGTTTTATCGCAGTCGGTGTTAATTTTTTTCGCCAGCGTCAGCCAGACATTGTCATTCATGTCCTGGGAGCCGATATTAACTACCTGCTCGCCTTTAACGTTCGCAATGTCCTTCAGTTGCGGCACCGCATTGACCAGATTTTCTACGCCAACTTTACCCGCTGTGTAGTTAGATTTGGTTGCGGAGTCACCACCGCCGGCAATCGTCCCGCCGGTCGCTAGAATGGTGATATTCGGTAATGCTAATGCTGCACCACTAAAACCCATAACCAGTGCGGCAAGTGCCGTCTTTTTGAAAAACTCCATTTCATTCCTCCAGTTACGTGAACGCTACGTATTATCCCTTAGCTTTGTATGGGAAATTTGACGTTAAACAATTTACAACGTGAATGAATTTTGGAGATCTATAAAGTTAGAGGCAGGTAACAAAACGAAGAATTAAACGGCATAAAAAAGTATTATGCCGTCTTAGAATAGAGGATTATTTCAAATTCCCGACCAGGGCTTTGCGGCTGTCTTCCAGTGTCACGACACGGCTACAGACATCTTTGCCAAACTGCTGGAAATCTTTTTCCTGCTTTTTCCACTCGGTTTGGATTGAGGATTGCAGCCCCCCCAGGCTTCCCAGCACATTCTGTAATGGGTTACCGCCGCTTTTCAGCACCGCTTTCGCGCCCATTTCATTAATGCTGTCCTGCAAAATACCGCCCATTGCCTGATTCACTAACTGCTGGCCTTCGGCGCGAACCTGATCGATAGCTTTATAGTGGAACGTCAGGCCATCGCTGCGCGTTTCGATAATGCGGTTCATCTGTTCTTTCAGCTGCGCATCCAGTTTGGTCAGACGGCTGCGCATTTTGCTGCTTTCGCCCATCTCCTGAACGATAATTTTATCCAGCGCGACGCGAGCTTTCTCGACGCGACTTTTCGCGCCTTCATCAATCCACGGTAACGTACTGCGCAATTCTGCCTGATAATCCTTCGCCTGCTCGCGTTGGGCAGCGTTCAGAGAATATTGTTTGCCGTTGTACATCACGTTGCCGTCTGGCGTGATCACCAGATTGCCGTTTTCGCCCTTCACCTGCACGGTTTGCGGGCTGACAATCACATCGTCACGCGGCGTGACGCTGCACTGGTAGTCGGCGTGAGCGGTCATTGCCGTCACTGAAAGTGCTGCCGCCAGCAGCATTTTGCGCATCATAATCTTCCCTCAAGAACAAATCAGGCCAGCATTTGCTGGCCCAGATTGATAACAAAGTGCGCGCTGTCCATGCCGGATGCGGCGTAAACGCCTTATCCGGCCTACTCGATCGTACATCTTTGTAGACCTGATAAGCGTAGCGCATCAGGCAGTTTTGCATTTGTCATCGCCCGTATGTTTTCTTAGTCCCACCAAACGTCGAAAAGTTCGCTGGTGCGTACCTCATCCAGTTTGCGCTCTTCCAGCCACTTACGCACAATCGCCTGATGTTCTTCGGTGCATTTGCCGATTTCCTGCATACAGATCAGACCTTCCCAGGCCAGATAGCCGCTGCCGTCAAAGGCCAGTTTGTTCGGTTCGATAACCTCGTTAATAAAGTCATCAACGGTTTTATCAATTTGTTCTTCCGATGTACCTTCCGGGAATCGCCATGCCACCGAAAATCCTAATTCCTGGAATTCGTCGATGTGCATTTTTTTACGCAGACGACGGCTACGGTTCTTTGCCATTATTTCACCCTCTCGAACATTAAGTCCCATACTCCGTGACCAAGACGATGACCACGTTGTTCAAATTTCGTCACCGGACGTGATGCCGGACGCGGTACGTAATCGTTGCTCTCTGACAGGTTTTTATAACCGTCAATGGAAGACATCACTTCAAGCATATGTTCCGCATAAGGTTCCCAGTCGGTCGCCATATGGAATACGCCCCCCAGTTTCAGTTTGCTTTTTACCAGCTCAGCAAACGGCACCTGAACGATACGGCGTTTATTATGGCGCGCTTTGTGCCACGGGTCAGGGAAAAAGAGCTGAACCATGCTCAATGAATTGTCAGGAATCATTTTATGCAGCACTTCGACTGCGTCATGGCACATCACACGCAGGTTATCTAACCCTTCTTCATGCGCAGAAGCCAGACAAGCGCCAACGCCCGGCGAATGCACTTCAATGCCGAGGAAGTCCTGCTCCGGGCGCTCTTTAGCCATTGCTACCAGCGAAGCGCCCATACCGAAACCAATCTCAAGCGTTACTGGCGCTTCACGGCCAAAAAGCGCAGGGAAATCCAGCATATCTTCGCTGAATTCAACGCCCATCACCGGCCAGTAGTTTTCCAGCGCATGTTCCTGGCCTTTGGTCAGTCGCCCCTGGCGGCGCACAAAACTACGGATACGGCGCAGTGGGCGGCCGTTTTCATCAAATTCCGGTGAGATGACGTCGTTTTTCATAAAGATTTAGTCGCTTGTGAAAGTGTTCTGAAAACGGGCATTATCCAAAGTTAGTTGCCGGATGCAAGCATGATAAGGCCGTGGCTGCGGAAAGTTCCGGTTTACACCCTGCCGTCGCTGTGCTGCAATCTTGCCCCCAACAACAATGAATTCGGTGACCATGCAAGCGTCGCAATTTTCAGCCCAGGTTCTGGACTGGTACGATAAATACGGGCGAAAAACTCTGCCCTGGCAAATTGACAAGACGCCCTACAAAGTATGGCTCTCAGAAGTGATGTTGCAACAAACTCAGGTTGCGACCGTTATCCCCTATTTTGAACGCTTTATGGCGCGTTTCCCGACGGTGACCGATCTCGCCAATGCGCCGTTGGACGAAGTTCTCCACTTGTGGACCGGGCTTGGCTATTACGCCCGCGCGCGCAATCTGCATAAAGCGGCACAGCAAGTTGCCACCTTACACGGCGGTAAATTCCCGGAAACCTTTGAGGAAGTCGCCGCGCTGCCGGGCGTCGGACGCTCCACCGCAGGCGCAATCCTCTCGCTTTCTCTGGGTAAGCACTTTCCGATTCTCGACGGTAATGTCAAACGCGTACTGGCGCGCTGCTATGCTGTAAGCGGCTGGCCAGGGAAAAAAGAGGTCGAAAATAAACTGTGGAGTTTAAGCGAGCAGGTTACGCCCGCTGTCGGCGTGGAGCGGTTTAATCAGGCGATGATGGATTTAGGCGCGATGATTTGTACGCGCTCGAAGCCGAAGTGTTCGCTCTGCCCGCTACAAAACGGTTGTATTGCTGCCGCCAATAACAGCTGGTCGCTTTATCCGGGCAAAAAACCAAAACAAACACTGCCGGAACGCACAGGTTACTTTCTGCTGTTACAGCACGAAGATGAAGTGTTGCTGGCGCAGCGTCCGCCAAGCGGATTGTGGGGTGGCTTATACTGTTTCCCGCAGTTTGCCGATGAAGAAAGTTTGCGAGAATGGCTGGCGCAACGGCAGATTGCTACTGATAACCTGACGCAACTCACCGCGTTTCGGCATACCTTCAGCCATTTCCATTTAGATATTGTGCCTATGTGGCTTCCCGTGTCGTCATTCACCGGTTGCATGGATGAAGGCAATGCGCTCTGGTATAACTTAGCGCAACCGCCGTCAGTTGGTCTGGCGGCTCCCGTGGAGCGTTTGTTACAGCAGTTACGCACTGGCGCGCCGGTTTAGCGCGTGAGTCGATAAAGAGGATGATTTATGAGCAGAACGATTTTTTGTACTTTCCTGCAGCGTGAAGCAGAAGGTCAGGATTTTCAGCTATACCCCGGCGAACTGGGAAAACGCATCTACAACGAGATTTCCAAAGAAGCCTGGGCGCAGTGGCAGCACAAACAAACCATGCTGATTAATGAAAAGAAACTCAACATGATGAATGCCGAGCACCGCAAGCTGCTGGAACAGGAGATGGTCAACTTCCTGTTCGAGGGTAAAGAAGTGCATATCGAGGGCTATACGCCGGAAGATAAAAAATAAAAACAGAGCCGGAGTACGCCTCCGGCAACTTGCATAAAAACAAACACAACACGCACCCGGAATGATGAAAAAATATCTCGCGCTGGCTTTGATTGCGCCGTTGCTCATCTCCTGTTCGACGACCAAAAAAGGCGATACCTATAATGAAGCCTGGGTCAAAGATACCAACGGCTTTGATATTCTGATGGGGCAGTTTGCCCACAATATTGAGAACATCTGGGGCTTCAAAGAGGTGGTGATCGCCGGTCCTAAGGACTACGTGAAATACACCGATCAATATCAAACCCGCAGCCACATCAACTTTGACGACGGTACGATCACTATCGAAACCATCGCCGGGACAGAGCCTGCTGCGCACTTGCGCCGGGCAATAATCAAAACGTTATTGATGGGGGATGATCCAGGTTCGGTCGATCTCTATTCCGACGTTGATGATATTACGATTTCGAAAGAACCTTTCCTTTACGGTCAGGTGGTGGATAACACCGGGCAGCCGATTCGCTGGGAAGGCCGTGCGAGCAACTTCGCGGATTATCTGCTGAAAAACCGTCTGAAAAGCCGCAGCAACGGGCTACGTATCATCTACAGCGTCACCATTAATATGGTGCCGAATCACCTTGATAAACGTGCGCATAAGTATCTCGGCATGGTCCGCCAGGCGTCACGGAAATATGGCGTCGATGAGTCGCTGATTCTGGCGATTATGCAGACCGAATCCTCCTTCAACCCATATGCGGTCAGCCGTTCCGACGCGCTGGGATTAATGCAGGTGGTACAACACACCGCCGGGAAAGATGTATTCCGCTCGCAGGGGAAATCCGGCACGCCGAGCCGAAGTTTCTTGTTTGATCCTGCCAGCAATATTGATACCGGCACTGCGTATCTGGCAATGCTGAACAATGTTTATCTTGGCGGCATTGATAACCCAACGTCGCGGCGTTATGCCGTCATCACCGCCTATAACGGCGGCGCAGGCAGCGTATTACGCGTCTTCTCAAATGATAAAATTAAGGCTGCCAACATCATTAATACTATGACGCCGGGCGATGTTTATCAGACACTGACCACACGTCATCCGTCTGCGGAATCTCGCCGCTATCTCTATAAAGTGAACATGGCACAGAAATCTTATCGCCGCCGATAATTGCACCTATCGCCCCTTGACGATGTCGTGGGGCAAAAGTGTTATCTACATCACAATTATGTTTTGCAAAACGATATTATTTGCAATTATTTGCCACGGGTAACAAAAAAACAGTCAGTGAAGTTGATAGAATCGCATCATCTTGCACGGTCAAATGTGCTTTTTGAAACACTCATCCGCATCATGATGTGAGGAAATTAACATGAATCTTAAGCTGCAGCTGAAAATTCTCTCTTTTCTGCAGTTCTGCCTGTGGGGTAGTTGGCTGACGACCCTCGGCTCATATATGTTTGTTACCCTGAAGTTCGACGGTGCCTCTATCGGCGCAGTTTATAGTTCATTGGGTATCGCCGCTGTCTTTATGCCTGCGTTGCTGGGGATTGTGGCCGACAAATGGTTAAGTGCAAAATGGGTTTACGCCATTTGTCATACTATTGGTGCGATCACTCTCTTCATGGCGGCGAAAGTCACCACGCCGGAGGCGATGTTCCTTGTGATATTGATTAACTCGTTTGCTTATATGCCAACGCTTGGGTTAATCAACACAATCTCCTACTATCGCCTGCAAAATGCCGGGCTGGATATTGTGACGGATTTCCCGCCAATCCGTATCTGGGGCACCATCGGCTTTATTATGGCGATGTGGGTGGTGAGCCTGTCTGGCTTCGAATTAAGCCACATGCAGCTGTATATTGGCGCAGCTCTCTCCGCCGTTCTGGTGCTGTTTACCTTTACGCTGCCGCATATTCCGGTTGCTAAACAGCAAGCGAATCAGAGCTGGACGACTTTGCTGGGGCTTGATGCGTTCGCGTTGTTTAAAAACAAGCGTATGGCGATTTTCTTCATCTTCTCGATGTTGCTGGGTGCGGAACTGCAGATTACCAACATGTTCGGTAATACCTTCCTGCACAGCTTCGACAAAGACCCGATGTTTGCCAGCAGCTTCATCGTGCAACATGCGTCAATCATCATGTCGATTTCGCAGATCTCTGAAACCCTGTTCATTCTGACCATCCCGTTCTTCTTAAGCCGCTACGGTATTAAGAACGTAATGATGATCAGTATTGTGGCGTGGATCCTGCGTTTTGCGCTGTTTGCTTATGGCGACCCGACTCCGTTCGGTACTGTACTGCTGGTGCTGTCAATGATTGTCTACGGTTGCGCATTCGACTTCTTCAACATCTCTGGTTCGGTGTTTGTTGAAAAAGAAGTTAGCCCGGCAATTCGCGCCAGTGCGCAGGGGATGTTCCTGATGATGACCAACGGCTTCGGCTGTATCCTCGGCGGTATTGTGAGCGGTAAAGTGGTTGAGATGTACACCCAAAACGGCATTACCGACTGGCAGACCGTATGGCTGATTTTCGCAGGTTACTCCGTGGTTCTGGCCTTCGCATTCATGGCGATGTTTAAATACAAACACGTTCGTGTCCCTGCGGGCACACAGACTGTTAGCCACTAATTACGCAAAGAGAAACGGGTCGCCAGAAGGTGACCCGTTTTTTTATTCTCACTTCAATACATAACCGTACAACCGTTTCATGCCGTCCGCATCAGTTTCGCTATAGACACCTTGTAGCTCCGGCGAAAACCCCGGCAGCAAATTCACGCCTTCTTCCAGTGCGAGGAAATAACGCTGTACCGCGCCTCCCCAGACTTCCCCCGGCACTACGCAAAGTACCCCCGGCGGATACGGCAGCGCCCCTTCAGCCGCAATTCGCCCTTCGGCATCACGTATCCGCACCAACTCTACTTCGCCGCGAATATAAGCGCTATGCGCATCCTGTGGATTCATCACCACTGACGGGAAGCTCTGCTGGCGGAACATCGCTTTTTGCAGGTCTTTGACGTCGAAGCTGACATACAAATCGTGCATCTCCTGACACAACTGGCGCAAAGTGTAGTCGCGGTAGCGCACCGGATATTTGTTATAAACACTCGGCAGCACCTCAGCCAGCGGCGAATCATCCTCAATATGCTGTTCAAACTGCGCCAGCATCGACACCAGTTGTGCCAGCTTCTCGTGACTTTCCGCCGGTGTTAATAAGAACAAAATGGAGTTGAGATCGCACTTTTCCGGTACGATGCCGTTCTCACGCAGATAATGCGCCAGAATCGTCGCCGGTACGCCAAAATCGCTATATTCACCGGTTTCGGCATCGATACCTGGCGTGGTCAGTAACAGCTTGCACGGATCAACAAAATACTGCTCTGCGGCATATCCCTCAAAGCCGTGCCACTTTGCTCCTGGTTCAAAGCTGAAGAAACGGCGGTCACTGGCCAACGCTGACGTCGGATAATCCTGCCACAATTTGCCATCGACAACGGGTGGGATAAACGGACGGAACAGCTTACAGCGTGCAAGAATCGCCTTGCGCGCTTCAATTCCCGTCTCAACGCACTCAGCCCACAGCCGACGACCACTCTCCCCTTCATGGATTTTGGCATTGACGTCCAGCGCGGCAAATAGCGGATAGAACGGGCTGGTGGAAGCATGGAGCATAAAGGCATTATTCAACCGCTTATGCGGGCAAAAACGCGCCTGCCCGCGAATATGGTTATCTTTTTTATGGATCTGCGACGTCTGCGAGAATCCCGCCTGCTGTTTATGCACCGACTGGGTAACAAAGATCCCCGGATCGTTTTCGTTAAGTTCCAACAGCAGCGGCGAGCTATCCGCCATCATCGGGATAAACTGTTCATAACCGACCCATGCGGAATCAAACAGAATGTAATCGCACAGATGCCCAATGGTATCGATCACCTGACGGGCGTTATAGACAGTGCCGTCATAGGTTCCTAACTGAATGATCGCCAGGCGAAACGGGCGCGATTGCTCAGCTTTTTCTGGCGCAACGTCGCGAATTTGCTCGCGCAAATAATCTTCATTAAAACAGCGCGCATCAATACCGCCGATAAAACCGAACGGGTTACGCGCGGCCTCCAGATACACCGGCGTCGCACCGGCCTGAATCAACGCGCCGTGATGGTTCGACTTATGATTATTGCGGTCAAACAGCACCAGATCGCCACGTGTTAGCAACGCATTGGTCACGACCTTATTCGCTGCTGAAGTACCGTTAAGAACAAAATAGGTTTTATCGGCATGAAAAACTTTGGCTGCGAATTTCTGCGCATCTTTCGCCGAGCCTTCATGGATAAGCAGATCGCCCAGTTTCACATCGGCATTACACATATCGGCGCGAAAGACGTTCTCACCGAAGAAATCGTAAAAATGGCGTCCGGCTGGATGCTTCTTAAAGAACGCGCCATGTTGATGCCCAGGACAAGCAAAGGTGCTGTTGCCCATCTCAACGTACTGCGTCAACGTGTCATAAAACGGTGGCAGCAAATTCTCTTCATACTGACAAGCAGCAGACTCCAGCTCCAGCCACTGCTGCTCGTTACCGTTGATAATCGCCGTAATGCCCGCAGGCACTTCAACAGCATCTTCAGAATACAAAAACACCGGTAGATGAAACCCGGTTCGCTTAAGTAACGCAAGAATGCCACTACGACTATCCGCAGCGGTAATGACGACTGCCGCGACGTCCGTAAAATCAGTATCTTCCAGCGCCACCACGCGACGATGGGTAGAAAGTCGGGAAACCAGTTCATAACTGGCGGCAATACTCATTGATTTCATAAGCGCAAGACCCGTTTCGGGGAGGTAAGAATATCGGACAAGATGAAAAACCTTGCCCCATGAGATGTGGGTCAAACTGGTCACCAGCTCCGACCGCCAGACATCAGTAAAAGCAGAAACGCTCTGATTTTACTGTTGTCCTGCAGTAAGCGTGCGTTAACTTCACCGCATGAGCAGTAACATGGAAAGGGAAGATTTTCGCGCAAAACGGCGAGAAGCGAGAGAATGTAAGGAGATGGCATGCATCAGGCAAACTCCGTACAGAGAGGAGAAAATTCGCGCAATAATGGCACCTTTCGCTAAAGCGTGCAAGCCAGGACTTTGCGGCCAGACAAGCCATAAACAGGGCAAAAAGTTCATAATAAAAAAATCAAACAATACAGTTAACAGGAACTCTCGTGGTCATCGGCCCTTTTATCAACGCTAGTGCAGTATTACTGGGTGGCGTTCTCGGCGCACTGCTTAGCCAACGTTTACCGGAACGTATCCGCGTCTCAATGACATCGATTTTTGGTCTGGCATCGCTGGGGATTGGTATTTTACTGGTGGTGAAATGCGCCAACCTTCCGGCGATGGTTTTAGCAACCTTACTCGGTGCATTAATCGGCGAAATTTGTCTGCTGGAAAAAGGCGTCAATACCGCGGTCACCAAAGCACAAAATCTGTTTCGCCACTCACGTAAGAAGCCAGCGCATGAATCTTTTATTCAGAATTATGTCGCGATTATTGTCTTGTTTTGCGCCAGCGGCACCGGGATCTTCGGGGCGATGAACGAAGGGATGACCGGCGATCCGAGTATTTTAATCGCCAAGTCATTTCTCGATTTCTTTACGGCGATGATCTTCGCCTGCTCGCTGGGTATTGCGGTGTCGGTAATTAGTATCCCATTACTGATCATCCAGTTAACGCTGGCGTGGGCTGCCGCGCTGATATTACCGCTGACCACACCGTCGATGATGGCAGACTTCAGCGCCGTAGGCGGTTTATTGCTGCTGGCAACCGGATTACGCATCTGTGGCATTAAAATGTTCCCGGTGGTCAACATGCTTCCAGCACTCCTTCTGGCAATGCCGCTTTCCGCCGCCTGGACCGCCTGGTTTGCCTGACAATGCGTGCAATAGCGGCAAAGTGATGATAGATTGTGCAGTCTGCAGTAATTTGAAGAAATTTGATTGACGAGACGAGGCGAATCAGGTTTAATGCGCCCCGTTGCCCGGATAGCTCAGTCGGTAGAGCAGGGGATTGAAAATCCCCGTGTCCTTGGTTCGATTCCGAGTCCGGGCACCACTATTCATAAGGCCTCGCTGAAAAGCGGGGCTTTTTCTTTTTCTGGCTACGATAAATTTCTGGTCGTTGTTACAGATCATTCATAACCATTCACACCTTTTAGCTTCGAAGCATTCTGTTTAATGTCGGCATACCTGGCGATAAGTTGTTTCAGGCGCATCTCTGCCTGAGCCCCTGCGGCAGGAGGGAGTGGCTGCCCTACCGGCGATTGCGCCAGTATCCGCAGTTGTTCTTCAGCCGGTATGGATTGGTTAAATAGCTGCATAGCGGAATACACCACTGATTTCAGTTCACTGACCGTCATATATTTCCCCTTATGCTCATCCAGCCCGTTCAGTCGTTCACTCAGTTTCTGTAGCGTCATCATTCCCTGATGCCAGCCATTCAGGTTTCCTGTCGGCAATGCGGCAACATTAAGTTGTTGCTGCCACTGTTGCATCAGAGGTTTTGCCCGCTCCGGCCAAATCGCCCGGGCTTGTTCGACAAGCTGCCGTTCTCGGGTAATGAGCCAGTCCGGTGGTAGCTTGTCCAGAAGTGCAAGCTGCTGCTGTGTTTGCGTTATTAAAGTTTGTGGCAAGGGAGATTGCTGCCGCAATATATCCAGTTGTTCAGGCGTGAGTATTGCGGGTAATGGAGTTAAAGAGGCAGTAAGCTGGGCTTGTAATGGATCTGACCGGTGAAAATATTGCCAGCCCCATACCATTGCTGCACTTATCATCAGCATGGAACACATCCCAGCAACAAAAGATTTCCACCTTTTTACTGGCGCGGGTATTGCCGGAAGCACCTCTACGTTCGGTTGTGTAACATACACCCATTTCACCGTACCGCCTGGCCTTCGGGGATCTTCAAACAGACTTTCAGCATGGGAACCTATTGATATATCGGATCTATTTATTACTGTGGCAGGCGACACGATACCAGACTGAATTGTCGTCCCTGTGCTGGTTGTACCATCGCTGCTTTCCAGGCTGACAGCGTTGTTGTGTATCAGGGCACGCAAAGTATCCAGTTGGCTGAGATGCCTAAGCTCCAGACGCTGTAATACTTCCCCCAGACGGGTAAGCAGTTGTTCTGCCCGATACAATTGACCAAGATCGCTGTATATCAGCGGCAGCGAGCGTATACGTTGCTGCAAACGCTGACTCAGATTACTCAGGATCTCCATTCGAACGTGAACAGGCTGCGGCCAGAGCACACCCCACTCATGACTTATCAGAGCCTCCAGTATTGCCAGACCTTCATTAAGACCGAATAATCCAGCCAGTTGCGTACGAGCCAGCGTATACCAGGCTGCCGTCTGCAGCTCTACACCATTTTGATCAAACAGTGAGAGACAAAGTTTCTCGACATAATGCCAGTTCACATCCGGACGCGCCGGATGTGTAAGCTTATTCAGTTCATCGCGCAGGGCGGCATAATCCGGTAGCGTGCGCGGGTCACCGCCGGTTTTGATTTTACGTGGGGTTATGTCATTCATGACCTGTTGTCCATCTGACGTGCTTGCGGTTATAGAAGACTATCGTTTCTGCGGCATATTCAGAGCGTTGCCGAATTAAGGAAGAAACATTACATACGAGTTGTCGTGTCGAGATACTGTTGTTGCTTCAAATGCCTCAACAGAACCCGACCTTCGGGTACAAATTCGGTGCTATAACGTACCAGGCCAATACCTTTAAGTTCAGCATCAATGGCATAGCACAGCTCACCGGGAACCTCTTGTTCCAGCAGAACAACGGTTATTTTTTGCAGGCGTGGCTCATATTTGAGCAGTACAGCAGATAATGCCCCCATAAGTTCATGCGCCATACCCGGCATCCCCTGAAGGATTTTGGTCATATCCGGCAGACCGTAGTCAGGTAAATGCGCCAGCGTACCGGCACGACAGTTAAGAATGCGCTGCATATTGTCCAGCACTGAGAGGATCGTCTGGTTCTGCTCGCTAACCTGATGCAGATCCAGCCCTCCGGTAAAATTCCCAAACAGGATCTCATACAATGACGGATGGGGAGTGTCATTCATCTTTCAGCGCCTTCAGAGTCAGTTGGTTGCTTCCTGCTTCAATGATTCGGGCTTTATCCGGGTCAAGATCGTCACGGCTTAACACCACCCGCCAGGTGTTACTCACCTGATCCGGCGACATAAACATGCCCGCCACCGCCACATACTGCGCACTTTCCTCCATCGGCATATCAACCATCACTGCCCCACCCGGCTGCAGGCGGATATCTTTCTCCGCCACCAGGTCAGCCTTAACAGCCTGACTGTCAGACTTAAACAGCGAAGGATAATCCGTGCTATCGAAGGTTTTGCGATCCTTGAGCTGGTAAATGCGCACCACTATAGACAGCGCCACTTCACTGGCATTGAGGTTCAGCGCCTCGCGTGCCCGAATATCCAGATGCAGGGTTTTCACCTGTTTATAAAAAATCGCTTTTGTCACGGCGACAGTGCCGTCCGTAATGCTCTGGGTCAGGCCACACCCAGCCAGCATCAGTGTGATGCCCGTAGTCAGCGCAACCAGGGGAAATTTACCAGCGATAATCGCCATCTTCATCGGTCTCCCTGCGGTGAATATTTTCCTGTACCCGCTCATAGCGGCCAAGATTGATGGTTATTGTTTTGCTGTATGTAGCTGTGTCCGCCACACTCAGTGGACGCATTACGGCTGTACGCCCTAATTGCACTGCACCGACTTTAGGCTTGCTGTTCATTGTGGCATCCGGTAGCAGGCTACGGTCGACACACAACTGCAGGCGGACATCAAGGCGTGAGCCAAGATAGACATGCAGCAGAGCCATTAAATCTGTATGAAGCTCACTACCGGGTAACCAGCCCTGCACTTCAGCCGGGTCCGTCGTGGTAAGGCGCATCAACACCCGGCTGTTAACGTCGGTGGCATAGTTGCCCATCACTGGGCGATTTATCAGAGTGGAGGGATTACTCACGCTCATGGTCAGCGTTTTTTTCAGTGGCACCCAGTGTTTGTCGTGATGCCAGATTTTCGCCTGTGTATTGGGTGCCAACAAACGCACCAGAGAGGCCATACCTTCCGCAGTACGCCCCGGCAGCAACATGACTGGCAGTAGCGCCAGAAAGCGTGAGGCGGGAGCGGCGATACTGTCGGTGCAACCGTCAATCCCAAGCCCAGCCAACCCCAGCAGATACTGCGAGATTTTGTCCTTACCACCTTCTTCAAACGTGGCCGGGTACGAGTATTTACGCCAGATGCGGTAGTATTGGGCAATCAGCCGATGGTTGAAGATATCGAGGAAATCGCTGGTGGCTTCGTACCCTTCGCGGCGCTGGGTGATGTCATCGATATAGTGCGTCGGCAATGGAGATTCCACGCCGTAGAGCCCCATAAATGTAATGCGTACCGTTGGGGGTAAGTGCGGATACTCAGGTAATTCCACGCCTTTGATTTCAGAGGCCGGAAACCCCATCCCCGGATGCGGGCGAAAGCGCACCGGTTCATGCCGTACCTGCCAGGTACTACCGGTGACCGGTTGATCCGGTTGGCTTTGCTCCAGCAACTGGCAGAAGCGGTAAAAATTCATATACGGCAGCCGGTCACCCCACTGTGCGATTAACCGGGCAGGCGCGGGCTGTGGTTCTCTTTCCACCGGATGCATTTTCCTTCTGGCTGGATAATGAGGGTAAGCTGGTTAAATTGGTTCATATCGGCATAGAGCGCAAAGAAACGGTTAAGCATCTCACCAAACAAATGAATGTCGCCCTCGCCCGTAAACCCGTTGTTGTCGAGCGTCACTTCAATATCCAGCCCTCGTAACAGGAAGCCCTGTTCGAACCGCTGCAGACGATGATGAGCCACATGCTGAATCGCCTCCAGACGCCGGATGTTCAGTTCATCGTCTTGCCAGTTGTACAGCGCAAGCGTTCCACGCAGCACTTCTGCGGTACTCATCATGTTGAGGAACCCGGCTCCCAGGTGGCTCAGTACTCGCCAGTGGAAACGGTCTTCAGCAGGCGGGTAAACCGGCAGCGTTGGCTTGCAAAGGTTGCGCACTGAAAGCTGCGTATCCACGACCTGCTCACAGCGGTCAAGCAGTGTACTCTGCAGCGCCCGGCGCGGCAGTTGACCGTTCGTACCGGTGATTTGCAGCGACACAACTTCACGCTCGACAAGTCGATCATCTTCCCACTGATGCCCCCCAAGAATTAACCAGGTGTCATACAGTCCGCTCACGCTGCGCTTAACGCGCGTATGGTAATAGCGCGGAGGTGCATGGCGACGCATCATCCCCCCTTTATGGCGGAAGCTGCTGAACGGAACATACTCTGCGTCATTGGTTCGGTTTGAACCGGTAACCGAATCCACAGCATAAATCTCGGTATGCCCGTCCTGCAGCCGTTTAGGACGCAGCAGATATTCACTTTCAAGTCCGGTGATGATGAGCGGATCAGCCTCCAGGGTGAATAGGTTAATCACCGGTACGCAGTGGAGGCGAATGGCATCATCGGTGACTGGCAGATCAGGCGGCCACGGTGTACTGAGCACCACTTCAATGTCGAAATACTCCGCCCCGGCAGGAGGTGTGATCCCCTCCAGGCCGTTGAGATGGACGAACATAAACTTGTCCCGGAAGGTAAAGTATTCCAGTAGCAACTGATAGCCGCTGAAAGCACTATCGCCTTTCGGCCACAGGCGGTCTTCTTCGGCAAACCCGCCCGGCGAGAAATACCCGTCAAGACGGATGCGCTCAGTCTGACCGGGCAGGCGCATATACAACGCCGCCTGGCGTTTCGTTAGCATCAGATGCAACTGGCTACTGACTGGAGCATCAGCCCCAAGATACAGGCTCAGGCAACTAAGATCAGCATTCGACCAGTCCGCCTGACTGCTACAGGCAAAGCGTATCCGTAGCAGCGAGCGACCGTCAGATTCGGTGGTCATAGTGATGCCCGAAACACTGAGGGGATTGAGCATCACATCCTGCGTGGTACGGTAACGACAAACGGTGTTCTTCGGTCCTATTGGTCGGGAATACACTTCAAGCCCTGCAGGCACCACTTCCGCCATTTTCATGGCGTGTAGCGCCGGGGTAAGTGCCACTACTGAAAGTGAAGGAATAGTGCGCAGATAGTGTGGCCAGAGCATACTGACCAGCCCTTCGGTAAGCTCCGGCAGGTCGTCGTCAATTTTTTCACGCAGCCGCCCCATCGAAAATGCAAAGCCTTCAAACAGGCGTTCGACATACGGGTCTGGTGTACCGGCTTTATCCATGTCCAACATCGCGGCACGATCCGGATGGGTTTGGGCGAACTCTTTCGCCGCCTCACGAAGGTAGCGCATTTCCGCATCGAAATAGCGTAGTGTTAGATCTTTCATAAAAGAATTACTCAAAATATAGAAAAGAATGTTCTTTTTCCTAAAAAGGGAAAACTATCTCACTACGTCGAGGGAAGTGAGAGAAATGGGTTTTACCTTCTCATTTGAAATTTCAAATCCGGCAGATATTTTTCTGAACATAATTCCCCCATTACCTTGAAGTCAGATAAAAATATATATTTCCGCCGACTACCTGGCATATTCATGGGATAAATAGCGATATCTGACAATCGATAACCTTCAGTATTGAGAGCACAAAAACAGACAATTCCATCAGATGAACTAACCTTAACCTCCTCTTCTGGCATGATTCCATCTCCAGAACCAGGACACCCCGTAAGGATGAATAAACAGATATCAATAAAAGATGTATAAGCCAGAAATTTTTATTCGCCCTGTAAATTAAAGGGAAGACAACTGCCGCAATGAACTCATATTTTGTTATATGGGGTGATTGACATAAATATTGCACTGGCCAGTGAAATTTTCACCCAAAATTAACATCCCTAATGTTTCTTATTTTTTATGAGCCATTCCTGTTCATCCTCCTGATAAATAAATTTTTATCCAGTTAATAACATTCTCTAACCACACAACACTGCGGCCCGCGCCGGATCGAGCTGAATCAGCCCGCCGAGCAATTTTTCCATGGCTGGCCCGAGCCGAACCTTGTCTGCCTCACTGCGACCGGCTTTAAGCCGCAGGAGTTTCAGATGGCGCGCCTGAACTTCAAACAACAATTCAGGCTCCCAGTCGCTAAGAACCACTTCTCTGGCACGCTCACCCAGCTCGGCAAACAGGTGCGCCGCCAGATCATTTTTACCGTACTGTTCAGCAATGCGCCCCATCAGCAGGCGCAACAGCCACTTCTGGCGAACTGTCGTTATGCCGGGCTGGGTCTGTAGCCATCCCAATGCAGCATCCGGGCCTTCATTATCAGCCAGTGCCACAGCTTCAGGCTCCAACGCAAGAATGTCATCGTTACTGGCTATTAGCGGGGCAGATGATGTGTCATTGCTCCATCCGCTCGTCGTATCCAGCACACTCTGTTGGAGCCAGTTCAGCGTTACTTCATCGGCAAACGGCGTTCCGTCACTGAACGCCAGCGTCTCCAGCCCGGATAGCCGCTTCAGCAGCCCTTTCAGGTCAGCGGCGATGATGGCAGCCAGAGTGTCTTTACCGGACTTCGTCAGTGCCTGATGGATATACCACTGCAGATCCAGCCATAAATGATTGGCACCTCGGGAAAAAGTGCTGTCTGCCGTTTCCAGCATTTCCGCCCAGTTTTGTTGCAGGTAAAGGCGCTTGAGCAGTGCTCGCTGGTCAGCCCTGGGAGGCTCGATACGTGTGCGTCCCTGCGCATCCGGAGCCGGAATAGCCCGCAGGGTGTCGTGACGCAGACTTTTCATCAGATGGTGCGCTGACAACCAACCGTCAGGTTGTTCTCGCAGGTATTCACTGAGTGTGCGTGCCTGCGCCAGCAAATCCTGACCAGAAGTGATCCGCCCGATAGCCGGAGCATCGCTGTGGCTCGCCGTGGACGGTATCTCAGTGGCGCTGGCATTCTGTGGTACAACCGCATCCACACCACCCGCTTTCTGCAGGCGGTTTTCCAGTGCGCCGTACAGCGCATTCAGTTCAGGACGGGTTTCATCCGATTCGTTTTCGGTTAGCTGAGCTATCAGAAGCAGCGCGCCGGTGGTACGCAACGCATCTTCCCTGACCACTTCCGGATACAGTGAAAGGGAATCAGTCATACGTGAACCAGCCAGCCACTCCAGTGCTGCCTTACGGCTGCGGTCACGCTGCGGATGCAGCTGCGTGCCGAAGCGGTCTATCAGACCGGCCAGCAGCTCAAGACCTTCTGCCAGCCCCTGCTCGCCTTCACGATGCAGCCTGGCCCAGCAGTAATACGTCGCCACACGGATATCTTTGGCGGTGGTGGTGAGCAACTTCTCCGCCACTCGGCAAATGAGTTCGGTATCTGCCCCGGAGAGTTTATTGACCTCCTCGCGCATTTGCTGGAAGTCATCGTCATACCCCGGGTCTTCCCCTACAGATGATGTCCCTGATAACGGCAGCAACCAGTTGTTCCACTGCGCCACGCGCTCACCGGTAGCGCCAAGCAGTATCGCCTGCTCTGTCTGGCAAGCTCTAAGTAAAGTATCCAGCGTACTCATCAGTAAACCGCCTCTGCATTACTGGTCGCGCTGGCAAGCTGGTTTGACGCTGCCACTCTGACCGTGTTGAAGATGGTTCCCGGCAGACGGAAATTACGCAGTTTCAACAGTGCCAGCGGCCCCTCTCCCACCTCGGAACGCAAGGTATAATTGAGCAGGCGTCCATCCTGAGCTTTCCAGCTCAGTGTGTAGCTACTGCCGACGCCTGGATAAGCACTGATCTCAGCCTTATCAAGCAGGCGTATCCAGCCCCACGTTCCGGGAATATCCGCATACTGACGGGTGCCAGCCTGGGTACTTATCCAGCTCAGGCTCACGCCAGGCGCTTCTGTGTCCGCAGGCCAGGTGAAGCTCCTCCACGCCGGCATCTGATTCACATAGGTCAGTTTTTGGCTGTCGATAATCATGTCGGTTTGCATCACGCCATCAGAAGTGCCTGGGCGCAGTTCGAACTTCATCCCGGCATTACCTTCGGTAAAGGCGACATCCGAGATATAGCTCAATGTGTTGATAGCGTTGAGAAACGCCGGGTTAAAGGTCAGCCCTTGCGAATTGATACTGTCCGGCACCCAGTTATTCCCATTCTTGTGCAGTACGCCTTTCAGGCGTGTCTGCAAAAACTGCGAAATACGACCGGAATCGACATTGAGGTATTTGGCAAGCAGCGGCAAAGATACATCGCTGCTGGCGTTGTTGAACGGATAACGCCCGCCAAAGGCGGAGTTCCACTCGGCAACCACCGCTTGCTGCCACTGGGCATTAAGACTGTCCGCCGCAGGGGTCAGAACCAACTGCCAGGCCTGCTCCATCGGATTTACAAACACCGCGCGCCCAAAGCCACTCCACTCCTGGCCAAGCCCGGCGGCAATCAGGCTGCCGTAGTCACGAGTTTCAGTTAGATCTACAGCTTTGCCCTGGAATACCGTCTGAGCAATCGTTTGGGTCATCGCCTGCGGATCGGCGGCATTAGTCACCTGTTGCAGGCGCAGGCGCACCTGCGTCACACGAGTCAGGTACGACTGCAGACTCTGCTCCTGTGCCCCCGTGCGGTTCTTGTCCATCAACTCCAGCACCGGGCCGAATGTTGCATCCAGCGGTCCATGTACACCTACGCTCTGGTCAATAGCATCCTTGTTGGCATCGCCCAGCAGATTTTTGGCTGATTTCACCAATGAATCTGAAATTGCTTCACCAGTCTGCCCGGTGCGCCCCTGCACGTTCAGGGTGTTCATCAACGCCACCAGAGGTGACTGACGCACGTCAGCCATCAGGGTCAACTGGTCAATGGAGTCCGACAGCGTAGCGGCCTGGTTCCAGCTCAGGCTATTAAGGAACTCCAGCCAGGCTCCGCCAAAGTCTGCGAAATAGCGATCCGTCAGGCGATTTTTCAGCGCCTCAGGGAAGGTCCCGTCCGATTTATTCGCCTGACGCTTACTGTCCGTGAGTACCCAATCGAGCTCGTCCCGCCGCGACTTCACTACTTTCTCGATGGCAGGCTGCACCGCCTGCTCCCATGCCTGACGGGTGAACATCCCCGGCACAATTTCGGTAGTACTGAACAGGCGGGCAGCATCGGTATCACCAGTCATATCCTCCAAGCGCATATCGACATACAAGTGCGCCACCTGCGAAAGCATCTTCTGATAGAGGCTCGACTCACTGTTACGTACCCCCATCAACCGAACCAACAGCGAGCGAGCCTGGCTGACCATGCTTTCATCAGCATGGATCTTCCACTCAGGATGCGTGATCAACTGCGCAGCATAGAACGACAACAATGATGGAGCCATTCCTTGCCAGACACCGTCTTTCACACCGTGACGTTTCGGCCAGTTGTTCAGCAAAGCAGATCTGAACCAGGCGGCGTCCATATGCTCAGGACGCGCCAGCATCAGGTAGAGTTTGAGCTGTTCCCAGGTGCTTTTTGCCCTTTGCTCCCTCAGCGGGCTACCTGGCGGCAGCGCATTAAAGGCACTGACCTGCTTTTGTAGGTGATCTGCAGCCGCATCCCGCAGCAGCGGCAGTGCACTTTCCTGATAACGAGGCCAGAGTGTCGTCAGCAACGCATTGTTCTGACTTAATCCCGCCTTTTCATACCAGGGCACACCATGTTCAGAGCGATACTGCAGACGAGCCAACGTTTTTTGCAGCTCAAACAGTGCGTACAAGCGTTGCTCCAGTGGCTGGTTTTGTCGGGAAGCCATCGCTGCCTGGGTATTTGCAGTATTAATCTGACCACGATTAGCCCTCCAGGAGACGCCCATCCAGCCCCCCCACCCCACCATCACCAGGGCAATAACAGACGCTATAACCTTCTGCCATGGAATGCCCGGCCTGACGGGACGCAGTGCGGCAGGAAGCATCCGAACAGATTCAGGCAGAGCATCCCAGCATTTGTCCATTCCCCATTGATGCGGCACGGCACGTTCACCGCTGGCAGAGGGTTGACTGAACACCAGCCCAGCCAGAGGCAGCGGACGGTATGGATTAAGCATCGCCGACAGCGGTGCGGTCACGCTCTCCGGTTTACGGATAAGCTGGTCGGCAAGCCTCAGCAAAAAGTTATGTTTCACCTCACCGCAGGTCTGTTGTAGCCCCTGTAAAGTCAGTTCCGGCGTCAGGATAGCCAATTGTTTAGCTAACCCTTCGGTACAACACCCGGCGGGCAGTTGGCAGCCAGCAGCCTGCACAACACGTCCTTCAGGCTTACCCGCTCGCGGATGCAATGACCAGATATACAGGGGAATCTTCCAGCCCAGCGCCTCCATGCGGCTGCTTATGGCATGAGAAAGAGAGTCCATTGCGCTTTCAGAAGGCACGGGCAACGGCTGTTCCAGACCAGGAACAGACAACTGGTCGAAAGCCGAGGTGACCCACACCAGACCATCCACCGGGCGGCGGCGCAGTTTGCGTAGAGCAGTCAACCAGATATTGTCGGCTGGCGTATTGAGATCACCGCCCCACAAAAGCAGAGTGCCACGATCTTCTTGCCAGAATTGAGCGGTCAGTTTAGGGGTCAGCAGCTCAACATCTGAGGGTGTACCGGTTATCAACAGGATGCGGGTTTTACGTCCCCAGCGACGACCGTAGAGATTACGCATGGCGAGACGGATGGTGTCGACGGTGACGTTGTGGGGTGGCGTCCTGGCAACTCTCTGTTCATCAAAAGGCAACACATTATTCTTCTGTTCCTGCCAGCGGTGATATTTTTCTCGCATAAATCGGAACACAAACGGCGTGTAACGAATAATCAGCAGGGCAAGCCACACAGATACAAATGCCATCGCCTCTTTCAGGCGTGTATCGAGACCATACTGAGGGCCGAAATGCAGTATCAAACTCAGTATGGCAAGAGAAATTAGGGCAACGATGCCAACAAGCCCTCCTCTGCTCCATAAACTAGCCGACATCATTATTATTGCTCCCTGAAGTAACTGTACTGACAAAATGATCAGTTCCAGAAGTAAACAGACCTAAAACGGATGTCTGGCTAACAGATGTAATATCGGAGAGTAATGCGGCCAAAAACCATGCACTACCTGCCCCCGGAATACCGTTATATTTTTCCAGTACATCAATATCCTGGGGCGCCCACGATGTTTGATGTAATTGAGAAGCCATCATTAATTCAGCAAACCAGTCATTCCAGTGCCCATAGTCGCAATAAACTTTTGATGTCTGAGATGCGATCGTTTGTGTTTCCAGAAACAATCCCACATCAGCTTTGAAATGAGCCATATCCAGCAGCATCGGTCGCAAAATGCGGGCAGAATGAGGAAATTGATATTTTTCAGCTACATCATCGCTGGTAAGAAGCACACTCGCCAGTGCATCGGAATATTGTTCAGCCCCATGCTTCTGCAATATGAGGAGCAAATCGATATCCATAGCTGGGCTCTTAAGGCGTTCTTCAATCCAGGAAAAAGAAAGGGTTTCGCAAAAGGAAATAGAACCAGAGATAGCGCGCTCTGGATATATGCTTTCCCAGATTTTTCGAAATTGGGAATCGGAATCGGAATCGGAATCGGCAGAAATTTCATCACTTACAACAGTAATATTAAGTAGCACTGTATCTGGCAGCATCGCGATTGCGTTCTGCACACTGGCAAGCCCCAGCTCTAATAAAGAACCAGACATTACGGATTGAGCGTCAAAATGGCTGGTCAGTGAAAAAAGGTACGGCACATCTGAGGCCTCTGATTTCGAGATGGCCCTGGCGGTTACACCTGAAGGTAACAGAATGCTGCTACCAAGCACCGCCAGATAACGCCCCGCCCAGGATTCCCACTGATGTTGCCCATATTCAGCTTCCTTCTGCAAAAACTGGTGCTCATCAAATGTTCTGCCCCAAAGCCAGCCCCGCAAGCAAAAAAGGAAAAACCAGCAAAGCACTGGGCTTGATGCCAGCCACCAAATGTTTAATCCAGACAATGGTTTAACCATGCCTGACGCATGAAGAATAAACAGCAACACACCCACAACCACGGTAGTACCACCTGCTAAAAGCCACCCCATGAAAGAGGGTTCAGAAGGTAACTCCATCGTTGTTGCTTTCGACCTTTCCCAGCCCATTTATTGTCCTACCGTACTATTCTTAGCACTCGAAATAACCTTACAACCGCACAGGCATTTGCAACCATCGACGACAACAGCACGACCGTTAAAGGTACGGTGTGGCGATCCTTCCACGATGGGATTCGTTCCATGCCCTATAATCGGACAGCTAACAAAATCACCAACTAAAGCAACCTTTTTTCCATCAACAGTAATATTGGAGGAGGCCGAATTAACTTTGCCACCATGCGTTGTTTTATCTCCAAGTAATACCAGACCGTTAGCCACAATGAATTTATCCTGTTAAGGTTTAAAGAATTCTGTCACTAATAAAGAGTTAAAAACGAAATTGAACTATTTTGTATCTACTGATAGAAATAATGTCTTGTTAACAGTTCTACTTATGGTGCAGCCTACCGATGAAAACAATACTAAGGAAAGCAGAATAATTTTTGATTGGTTATGTATTTTTAATCCCTTCTTCTCCGTATTAAGTCAATCGTAAAAGTATGTTACAGGCCTGCACTTACAATAATTAACCTGCCTCATACATTTAACAAAAAACCTGTCATTTTTATTTTTTAACTTTCATTTTATCAACCTTATCAAAATCAGGAAAAAGCGATCTTTCTGGTGCATAACTTCCATCCGGATAAATTATCCGGGAGTACACTCCATCAACTTTTCTTTCCGGTTCTATATATCTAACAACTTTCACTTCATCAACTTCAGGGTGAAAATAAATACTGTTAAAATTAGATACTCTGTAAGAAAGAAAACTCTCTTTTCCTAACAGAGAAAGCGATTTTGTCTTCTCTGTTATTTTTCTTTCTCGAATATATGGGTAATATTTAGGCGAAATATGTAAGTCACCCGTAGAGAAGGTAAATTGGCCATTACGCGAAGCATCATTATCAAATGCCAGCATTACCCCTACCGCCGTGCCGGGCACAAGATCCTTACCAAGGTGAGTGGCATCAATATATTCAATGCCAAGTGTTACGGCGCTAAGCGTCCATTTGCATGAGCCACCGCCTGTCATAGCGACTTTCCCTTTCCAGATGTCCCCACTCTCCTGCTGCATGGGGATCCCGATAACATTGTAGCTGGGCTCGGTGATAACAGAACCATCAAATCCACTGATTCTTTTTTTCATACATTCATACGAGATGTATCTGACCTCAAGCGGGAAAGGTTTCGTATACTGAGATGGATTTTTTACTTCAACATTGACCCATTTTGTATCTGGCGGTGGAGATAAAGTCTTGTTAACAGTTCTATTTATGCTGCATCCTGCTGATGAAAACAATGCTAAGGAAAGCAGAATAATTTTTGATTGGTTATGTATTTTCAATCCCTTCTTCTCCGTATTAAGTCAATCGTAAAAATATGTTGCAGACCTGCACTTATAATAATTAACCACCCTGATATATTTAACAAAAAAACTCTGTCATTTTTATTTTTTAACTTTCATTTTATCAACCTTATCAAAATCAGGAAACACAGTCCCATCGGATATAATGCTGCCATCTGGATACTCTATTTTTGAATGCGCTCCTTTAATTTTCTTTTCTATCCCGATATATTTCACAATTTTGCTTTCATCTATTACAGGTGCAAATTCAATTTGATTTACATTATAAACACTTAAGGACAGGAAGCTTTCCTTACCTAAAAGGGACAATTCTTTCTTTTTTTCGCCTAGATTCCATTCAGATATATAGGGATAATATTTTGGTGATAAATTTAAATCGCCCTCAGTTGCAGTATATTGTCCGTTTCTGGAAGCATCATTATCAAAAGCGAGCGAAATCCCTACCGCTGTTCCGGGTACAAGATCTTTGCCAAGATGTGTAGCATCTATATATTCGATACCTAAATTGACCGCACTCAACATCCATTTGCATGAGCCGCCGCCTGTCATAGCGACTTTCCCTTTCCAGATGTCCCCACTCTCCTGCTGCATAGGGATCCCAATAACGTTGTAGCTGGGTTCTGTTATAACAGAGCCATCAAATCCACTGATTCTTTTTTTCATACATTCATACGAGATGTATCTGACCTCAAGCGGGAAAGGTTTCGTATACTGAGA
>NZ_KE136726.1:355430-916354 GCF_000407925.1 Escherichia sp. KTE31
ACTTCAACATTGACCCATTTTGTATCTGGCGGTGGAGATAAAGTCTTGTTAACAGTTCTATTGATGCTGCATCCTGATGATGAAAACAAAGCTAAGGAAAGCAGAATAATTTTTGATTGATTATACATCTTCTATTTTTCCATTATCTTGATGTCGGGATGAGTTGAGCCATCAGATACGACAGTACCATCAGGATATATTATTTTATAATATGCGCCCACTCGATACTCTACTGGCGCAACCATTTTTACAATTTTTGACTCATCAAGTTTTGGCAAAAATATAACAATTACATCATTGTTGACATTGAAAATAATTCTTTTTTGTATAAAATCTTCTTTACCAAAAAGTTCTAATGCACCTTTTTCCTGAATCCTTTTGTTAGTGTGAATCAAAGGATAATAATTAGGCGCTAATTTTAATCTATTACCTGTTTCCATATAAAACTGCCCATTTCTGGAAGCATCATTATCAAAAGCGAGCGAAACCCCTACCGCTGTTCCGGGTACAAGATCTTTGCCGAGATGTGTAGCATCTATATATTCGATACCTAAATTGACCGCACTCAACGTCCATTTGCATGAGCCGCCACCTGTCATAGCGACTTTCCCTTTCCAGATGTCCCCACTCTCCTGCTGCATGGGGATCCCAATAACGTTGTAGCTGGGTTCTGTGATAACAGAGCCATCAAATCCACTGATTCTTTTTTTCATACATTCATACGAGATGTATCTGACCTCAAGCGGGAAAGGTTTCGTATACTGAGATGGATTTTTTACTTCAACATTGACCCATTTTGTATCTGGCGGTGGAGATAAAGTCTTGTTAACAGTTCTATTGATCCGATAACATTGTAGCTGGGCTCGGTGATAACAGAACCATCAAATCCACTGATTCTTTTTTTCATACATTCATACGAGATGTATCTGACCTCAAGCGGGAAAGGTTTCGTATACTGAGATGGATTTTTTACTTCAACATTGACCCATTTTGTATCTGGCGGTGGAGATAAAGTCTTGTTAACAGTTCTACTTATGCTGCAACCTGCCGATGAAAACAATACTAAGGAAAGCAGAATAATTTTTGATTGGTTATACATTTTCCATTACCTCTTCTCCATATTGAGCAAACCGCAAAAGCGTATCGTTGCCAGATGGCATGGACAACGTTGGGGAAAGCGATGCGTCAAGCAGTCCTTCTATATTCAGAAAAATGTTATTTCTTACTAATTCTCTCTCCGGTATGTCATTTTTATTTTCTGCCATCTGCTCTCTGAATGAATCAACGTTATACTGATGCTCAGTAAAAGTACGCTTTTCCACTATTCCAGCGTTATCAATCAGCTCTAATACGTTGTTATACATATAGGAGGTCATAAGTATCACCGTCTGCCTTTTTTACAGCAGTATTTTCCTTTGCCTGTGCTGTTCCATGCGAATTCTTACTGTCTACCTTAGGCAAAGTATCTCGCGAGCTATCCATAAACACTGGAGGATAATATCGATTACTGTAGGGAACATCCTGTACTAATTTATTCCATGCGGAACCATCTTTATAAAGTTGGGGTAAGCGAGAAAGATCCTGGCACTGGTTAATAAAAAAACGTGTAATTGACATCGTATCCAGAGTGCTGCCATTTGCATAGGCAAGCGTCGCTGCCACCCCAAGGTTAATTCCATTCGCAATGGAATAGTCCTTTTGATGGTGCAGAACAAGCTCCCAAGATCTGAAGGGGCATATTTCTATTACATGTCGTTTTTCAAGTTCATTCGTTCGTAATTTAAAGCCCTTAAATGCTGTCTTTGCAGGAAAGTGGTATGTGGGTAACATTTCCCAAGGTCTTAATTCAAGGTTTGGTGAACTCTGACAAAGTTCACCGATAACGGCATAATGCCAGATATACCCTTTTTCTTCAGCTTCAGGATGCACAACAGAATCATTTTCCGCATCGCAGCTAACACGTAAGGCACGTTTTTCCATTTCCGTAGCCAATTGATTGCCATCTAACGCCAGCCTTAATTCAAGCCCATCTGCCTCACTTTGCGCCGTATATGTAAGGTTATCAACTGGTCCCGATACTGGATGCGAACTTTCAGCACGCCATGGTATATTCGCTACGGGATCTCCCTGCTCATAAATCAACTGAATTTCAACCCAGTAAGGTTTTTGCTTTCCAGCCGTAGCTTTTTCCTCTGTATGCGTCACAGATGTTACTTATGTATTACCTGCCATAAACATCCTCTTTATTCAGGTTAAAAAATTTATGAACTCTTTTCTCTTGTAAGATAAAATGTCCCAACCTTAATTATCTCTGATAAGAATACAGCGACAATAAATATCGGCCCTACTTTGATTGAAATAGTTTTAAACATCCATGGCAATATCGAAATAGAAGGGATCATGAAGAACAGTCTGAATGGTGTTTGAATATAGACTGCCCAATTCACATACTTCCACTTATTTAAGAACATTAGAGAAGAAAAAACAATCGAGACATTAAGCAATAACGAAAAATAAAAAATGACTTGCGAATACGCCCCTTGCTGCAGATAAATATGGCTAAAAGACAATATATCATCAATTAAAGGAATTCGTCCCTGAGAGATATTCAGCCAGATAAATCTGACGATGTAAAAGAGATCAAACACCGCCCAACAATACAATATATGTTTCTGTTTTAATCTAAGTTTCATTTAATTCTCTCATAGACATCATCAGCGGTCGTTGGTTGCCAGTGCCACAACTGACCTGTAACAGCCCAGGCATCATCACCTTTCAAAAAAGTTTGCGTTACCTTTCTCTGTTCTCCGTAACGATATGCTGCTGATAGCTGCTCTATCTCCTCTGTAGCATCAGATGGTAAAGGCTACCATTCCTGGATTTTATCTCTTTTCGTATTCACCTTCAGAACCAAAAACACGGCTCTCAGACAGGGCGTTATTCAGCGTATCTGTCAGACTCATAATATTGACTCCATGGGATAACCCGTTGTCCATGACGCTGTTACCGGCGGGCAGGTTGCGGGATTAAATAAGGGATTCAGCCGGTAAGAAAAAGAGTGTTCTGTAATCTCCCTAAAAAACTGACAGACGTAGAAAACAAAGGGCAGGACTCCGGCACTAACAGCAATAAGGCCTGTAATCAGCCCCTGAACCAGTGAAGGTTGTTCTGGTTCTGGAGGGATTGTGGCGTTCCCGGCTCATTACTTATCCTGTTACACAATCCGGGGCACTGGAGAGAACCTGACAGCCACATACACAATGGCAGCCATCGACCACAATGGCTTTGCCATCGGAAGACCATTCAGGCGATCCTTCAATAATGGCGTTAATACCATGCCCTATTATCGGACAGCTGATTTTGTCCCCAATAAGTGCAACATTTTTGCCGTTAACAATCATGGTTGAAGAAGCTGAGATCACTGCACCACCATGCGTGGTTTTATCGCCAAGTAACACAACACCTTTAGACATATGAAACTCCATATTTAACTTATACATATATATTTCACTATATATAAGATTATTACTTCTCTGTTTTAATTTTTTTAACTTATCACGCATTTGAATCACCTTCAGAGCAACTTTTTTTGAATAGGTCGATAGCCTGATTTTGATTTTTAGTAATTCCTTTACCATCGAAGCACATCGTACCCAAATGATACATAGCTGAAGGCTGGCCTTGTTTTACCGAAAGCTCAAGCTATTTTCTGGCTTTAGAATAATTCAATGCAACTCCCTTACCATTAAGGTATGTATAACCTAAATACATCTGAGCTGTAGCATTGTTTTTATTCGCAGCTTTCTCATACCAATAATCAGCCTTTCCGTAGCTCTGAATGGTTTCTTTTCCGAAATAATACATATCGCCTAAATCAACTTGAGCATCCGTGTTTCCGAGTTCAGCAGCGATCTGATAGAGTTCAAATACTTTTTTCATATCCTTCGGAACCCCCATACCCATAAGATACATATTGGCAATTGTGTTTGCATCATCCGCTTTAGATATTGACGTAGGATCGATAACGATTGATTGAGAAAAAACACGGATAGAAATAAACAGAAAAAACATGTAGAGAAATAGTTTCATAAAAAACTTTATCGTAGCATAAAAATGTAGATTTTTGCCAACTTGTATAGTTCTACTCACCAAGTTCCATAAGGATACTTTTTCCCCTTAATAAAATCAGGAGTATCTCCATAGTAAACATATCCATCAGGATGCCCTGTAACCTCTTTACACATATCAAGCCCCTCCCCAGAAGTGGTTGTAATTTTTGTGGATATTTGCTCAATATTTGGCTTTCCGTTATTTTGCAACCAAACACGGACTTTTCCTTCAGGTGCCAAACCAATCACCATATAACGAAAAAAATAAAACTCACCGGGGTTATTCCACTCAGGTTCTTTGGAAATCATTTTTTTCTTAGTATCAGAAGAAAAAAACAAAGTAGTTTCATAAGTTTTTTTGTCAATAATTGAGTCCCAACAAAACTTAATTATCTGTGGCGGTGCATCAGCCTTATTAAAAGTAGCTCCTGGTATTCCTACATGTGTCCCCCATGTTCCAACACTATTCCCTTGAGGCTGATCTATGGTTTTGAACACATAACCATAGCCGTCAACATCCAGCAATTTGACCAACGTAACCGTTGCAGGAAGCGCTTTTGGAGTACTGAACGTGAAATACCATTTATTCCAAGGTACTTTTATTTTATCCTGCGCAGTAGTGTCATTGCATCCAACTAAAAATAAAAATGAAAGTAGCTGAATCATGAGCTTCATGCTTTTTCTCCCTTCATATTCCAGATGGACCGTATCCAGTTTTTATTTGGCATATTCACATAACCAATAAGATGTGTCATTTTCTCTGCTCCGTAGATTGTTCTTACCTGTTTTCCATCCAACCAGACTCTTTTAAATTTTATACCGTTCCAGTTTGCCGAGCAGTGAATATATTTACCAATAATTAGTAATTCATCAGGAGTGAATGGAACGGGAATACCTCCTGCCCTGATTATCCTCCCCTGTTTGATTGCTTTTTGGCTCAATAATTCAAGTTCTCCAGGTAACTTCATATCAGGGGCTTCGGGGTCAACATATTTGAACCTTGCCCCTGCCTCTTTTGCTGCATCCAGCATTACTCTTAGCGAAATTTTAGACCAGTCGTTGGGCACAATGCGCTTTAGTGTAATGCCTACTCCAACATGTTTCTCTATCGTTCCGACACGCTATTTATCCATATCTATAATATAGTTATACCAGCATTCCACCTTCACTTCGCCAGATGGTAAAATATATTCAAGAGCTGGTATTACCTTTAACTCAGATAACCTGGAGGCAATATTTTTATAAATCTGCGTACTTTCATTTATAACATCTTTTTTAACTTTCTCACCACGAGGTTCTGTCAGAAAACAATATTCCTGTTCATTGGGGTTATATCCTCCACCAATATCAGAATGTACACCTGGTAAAGTGAGTTCCGGCCACGCTTCTTTTATACTGTTAAGACTGAAGTTATAGCGGCATTCATGCATGGCGGCAATCTGGAAGACTTTCTGTGCGATATCTTTCGATAATGCCAACTCAATACCTGGGTTCACACCTCCATGTACATCAAACAAATCACTCACTGAACCAACAGCACAAACCGTATCAAATAGCCCCAGAAAGCGAATCTCTCCGGTAGGTTTTCCGTGTTGATTTCGTCCGTTTAATCCCTTAGTTATTGCTTGCTGTATTGATTTGTCCCCATTTTTGACGCGATTAGAAAAATGGCGCGCAGCCGCAGCTCCCCGACTAAAGCCAAATACATCAAACTGGATTTTTTCGATAGCATAGTCAACTTTAGAATCACTGCTAAAAACTCGCCAAATTGCATCCGATATTTGTGAGATCCCTTCGTCGACTTTATCAACAACACCTTCAAAAACCTCGCCTATACCCATGCCAATAAGGCTATCCTCTTTATCTTTCGCAGTACCTATACCTTGTATATATATTGCCTGTTGATATAATGTTTTATCTGATATCACTTGACCGTCAATGGCATATAATTTATTTAACCAGTGGATGTTGGAGTAATATCCAAGGTAGCTCCCGGCCTCATTGCTACTCATGTCCAGTTTACGTATACAGGATTCGGCATCAACTTCCTTTACACCAACATCCATATCTGTGCAAGTATTCAGCAAGCGTTTATCGATGTTAAAGACGTTATTCCCTGTACCATCAAAAAACATCCCGATAGTAATCGTAATACCTGGTACAGGTTTACGCTTACAGACAACTGTTTTCTCTGACACATTCACATCAGTAAAGTGCTCGCACTCACTGGCTTCCCAAGCATGGAAATCACTCATGTTTATTTGCTCCCTGCTGCAGAATTACCGGTTCCAAGGATCTCAATGTTTAATTTGCTGGGCATTGAGGTATAAATTGGCAACGTTTTACCATTGTCATCTGAAATACCATGAAACACCTGCCCGTCAGCTGTCGTCACTTTATACTCAGTCTGTGAGATAATATTCCCGTTTTCATCAGTCAGAGAATAAATACCACCGTATCCTTTCGGAAATTCAGAGGCTGGCGTATTCAGCGAAGCGGCTCCCATTTTCTGAGCATTAACACATTTCCACAGAATATTACCTTCACAGCCCAGAATAATATTTTTACCCTGCAACTGAATGAACGACCCGTCCAGATTTTTCAGCACAACATCTTTCGCAGCGGTGATTTCAACCCGTCCCTCTGTACTGGTCACGGTCACATCTTTTTTCGCTGCCACTTCCAGCGCATCATCCTGCGCCTGGATTTCAACCTTTCCCTTCGCGGCGAACAGTTTCATCCCCGTCTTGCAGGCCAGCATACTGATGGCTTCACCCGCTGCCACCGTAAAACGCTTCAGTGCACTGATATCGGTATTCTGTCGGGACATAATCCCCACGCTGGCACTGCCCGAGGAAACGCGCACACCTTCCGGACTGCTGATGCTGACGCCTTGTGGTGCATTCAGTACCATCCCCGGCTGTGTCAGGTCCGTCAGGGCATCCGTCAGCATTTTCTGACTCCGGATATCCGCCGGATACGCCTGCGCCGTTTCTGCCGCATCTGACAGACTCCGGGCAATACTCAGGGCATTTTCCAGCTGAGAAACTGCCTCCTGCATTGACAGCATCCTGTCGCCGGCAAATGCCTGTTTATCGGCGGTGATAAATACCCCTGCCCCACCACGAATGGATATATGCCTGTCCGTGCGCAGCTCTGCACCTTCCCCGCGCAGTTCACGGGAGGCATCCACGTTATGCCCCAGATTCAGCTGCGTCTTTCCCCCGTACTCCGTACTGAGCTTGATATGCTCCTCACCGCGCCTGTCCTCCATCCGCAGTTTGTTCAGGCCGGCTGTGCGGATTACATTGCGCGTGTTGTTGGCTTCGGTGACGGGGTCTGCGTGGCGGGAGTCGTGCAGCGCATGGGCGATATACGGCCGGTCCGGGTCGCCTTCATGGAACGCGATGGCAACCTCTGTCCCCTGTATCAGCGGGAAGTGAAAACCGTATTTATCCCCGCCGTACGGTCTGGCAAAGCGCACCGGCATACTTTCCATGCCCTGACCTTTATCGTCACGGTCGGCATCGAACTTCACCCGGTACATCCCCGACGCATCCTGCCACGCGTGGATATCGTTGTCCCTGGCGCTGGTCACCCGCGCCGTCATTGTCCCGCTCACCACCGGCCGTTTTTTAGCTGCCGGACGCCAGCAGCGGTTTTCGTAATACGGCATCCCTTCCCACGTCACGGTCAGGGCATCCTTACGGCTCGCACTGTAGACCGTGCGGATAATCACAATACCGTTGTCCGTTTCTGACGGCAGGGTCGGCGGAACAGCCCGTTCACTGATGGTCAGCACCTGAGCCGGGGAAAGCCGGGCATCATTACTGCTGCCGCTGACCATTGTCTGTCCGGACAGAAAGCGTTCATGCTCAAGCCGCGCCCAGAAATTGCCGGTTTCCGCCGCCGGGGTGATTTTGTCGCCCCGTTCAAGATGACGCGGCAGGTAATGGTACACATCGCCGTAGGTGTTCCCTTCCCCGTCGCCACGGGTCATGTCCGCCGGCACCGACGTCAGGATGTTCTGCGCTTCACGGTGATTGTAATCATCCGCCGTCACCGAACGCGCCACCACATGATGCCGGACGTGAATCCCCCACACCGAATCCGCGCCATTGTCACTCATCCCCGACGGACTGCTGAGCGCCAGCGTTTTACCGAAGGTCCAGGCGCTCTGCCTGTCGGCAAAGTGCACCACTTCCGTCAGGGTGTCCGGCTGCAGGGTGAAAAAATAAAATATCCCCACTTCAGCCAGCAGGCGCTCAATAAACGCCAGGTCACTTTCCCGGTACTGGTTTATCTGCTCACGCTTCGGATAACCGGCTTTAAGAGTGAACTCATACTCCCAGCCTCTGAGACCATGCTCCTGCAGGACTTCGGTGACCACTTCCGGTACAGATTTATTGACGAAAAAACGGTGGGTGCGGTACTGCCTGCCCAGCAGGGACAGAAACGGCTCAATAATTATCCGGTACGTCGCCTGGTCACGTGAACCGCTGACACGACTGAAATCTGTCACCACCCCGTGCACCACTTTCTGCCCGCTCAGCCCCGTCAGTGGTCCGGTTCCCATGGTCAGCGTCGCCGGTTTACTCAGTAACTGCGATGCACTGATGTTCAGGTCACTGCTGGTAAACAGAACGGTGTACTGATACAGCCCGCTCATGCACTCCTCACCCCTGAAGGTCTCCACATCCGGCGATGCGGTACAGGACGGAATATCCAGACGGTAGCGGTTCAGCCCGCCTTCAGTTAATGCAGACAGGGCGTTATTCAGCGTATCTGTCAGACTCATAATATTGACTCCATGGGATAACCCGTTGTCCATGACGCTGTTACCGGCGGGCAGGTTGCGGGATTAAATAAGGGACTCAGTCGGTAAGAAAAAGAGTGATTATGGCTCCAGCCCAACGGCACTAATAATGACCTTTAATAACAACAGTCTCATTTCAAAATACCCAAATTTTTGCAGTACAAAATTATCAGCAATAATCTGTGCCTGCTGTTCCATCGGATAATCACTTAGCTCCTTTAGCCAGGTTTAAACTCCAGTCCAATCCCTTCATCATCATTCCAGCCCAGCGTCAGCGAAACCGGCTTTTGTTTCGCCGCCATATGAACCAGCAGTTGCTGACTCAGTACCGGCAAAATTTGCTGGTTGAGCAGGTTGTCGATATTGCGCGCACCGGTGTCCGGTAGCAGGCAGGCACTGGTCAAAGCGTCATACAGACTCTCGTCAACATATGTGGTCAGGCCATAGTGACGATGCAAGCGCGTGCTGACCTGCAAGAGTTTCATTGCCACAATGGCACGCATCGCCGCTTCCGTTAGCGGGCGATAAATCACTGTCTGGAAGCGGGCAAGCAGCGCAGGCTGGAAGTGTTCGCGCAGGATCGGGCGCAGCAGTTCGTGCAGGTCGCCTTCACTGGCATCGGGCTGTTCATCAAGCAACTGCATCACATAGTCGCTGCCAAGGTTTGAGGTCATCAGAATGACCGTATTGCGAAAATCGATTTCACGGCCTTCGCCATCGCGCATAAAGCCCCGATCAAAAACCTGATAGAACAGATTCATCACGTCACGATGCGCTTTTTCGACTTCATCGAGCAGCACCACGCTGTACGGGCGCTTGCGCACCGCTTCGGTGAGGATGCCCCCCTGCCCGTAGCCGACGTAGCCTGGAGGAGAGCCTTTCAGTTGGGAGACGGTGTGCGGCTCCTGATACTCGGACAGGTTGATGGTAATCAGTGATTTTTCACCGCCGTACATGACGTCAGCCAGCGCCAGCGCCGTTTCGGTTTTCCCTACACCACTTGGGCCAACCAGCAGGAACACACCCTGTGGGCCATTCTCAGATGTGAGGCCAGTTTTCGCGGCACGCAGGCGCCGGGAGACGGCTTCAAGCGCCGCATTCTGCCCGACTACGCGTTTGCCGATTTCGTTTTCCAGCGTCAGCAGTTCGGTCTGCTCGTCTTTCATCAGCGACGACAGCGGGACGCCCGTCCAGTCAGCAATCACGGTAGCAACGGTACGCACATCCACATCGACTGAAAGTAACGGGTTGCTGTGCTGCATACCGTTCAACTCCTGTTGCAGGGAGTACGTTTTACTCTGACGGGAAATGTCCTGGCGGCTTTCCAGCAGTTGTTCGGTAAGTTTCAGCTCCTGACCGTACCGGGTTTCCAGTTCGTTGAGTTCAACGTTGAAGGTGTTCTTTTCCTGTTCTATTGCCGTCAGGCGTTCACCGTAGTTTTGATTACCGACAGCCATGTCTTCCTGTAGTGCCTGCCTCTCCATTTCAAGAGCGGTGATCCGGGAGCGGATACGGATCAGTTGTTCAGGCACGGTGTCGAGACTCATGCGCACACGGGCGCTTGCGGTGTCGAGCAGGTCAACGGCTTTGTCCGGTAGTTGGCGACCGGTGAGATAACGTCGGGAAAGCGTAACGGCAGCGCGAACCGCATCGTCGGTGATATGCACATTATGGTGTCCGGCGTAGCGAGATTTCAGGCCACGCAGCATCAGGCAGGCGGTGTCATCGTCGGGCTCGTCCACTTTCACCATCTGAAAGCGGCGCTCAAGTGCGGCATCGCGTTCGAAAAATTGTTTGTATTCAGACCAGGTTGTAGCGGCGATGGTTCGTAATTCACCACGCGCCAGTGCCGGTTTCAACAGGTTGGCGGCATCCGCACCACCAGCCTGGTTACCCGCGCCGATGATGGTGTGCGCTTCATCGATAAACAGCAAAACTGGTACTGGTGACTGCTGCACTGCATCAATCACGTTTTTCAGACGCTGTTCAAATTCCCCCTTCACACCCGCTCCTGCCTGCAGCAGACCAAGGTCAAGAGTGCGTAGCACGACAGGTTTGAGCGACTCCGGCATATTGCCTTCAGCGATTCTGAGCGCCAGTCCTTCTACCAGTGCCGTTTTACCGACACCCGGCTCACCGACCAGAATCGGGTTATTTTTTCGGCGGCGAGAAAGAATATCCACCATCTGGCGGATTTCAGTATCACGCCCAAATACTGGATCGATTTTGCCTTCACGGGCTTTGGCAGTGACGTCGAGGGTAAACTTATCCAGCACGTTTTGCAGTGCCGGGCTGAGTTCTCCCTCTTTTATCTCCGCGACAACGGGATTTCCAACAAACGCCAGCTCCGCTTCCTGTTGCACTGCAGGACGCTCGTCTGACTGAGCATCCAGTAACGGGCGCAGGCGTTCCAACTGACTCAGGCCCAGGGTCAATAATGGCCACAGACCATCGCAACGCACCAGGTTCTGTTTATCAACCAGAGCCATCATCAGGTGATGACTTCGGATCTGCGCCTCACCCGCCAGTGAGGCAATCAGCCAGGCTTCTTGCATCAGCGTCTGGATGTTTTCTGAAAGCTGCGGACGACTGCGCACTGAGCGCGGTTGTTTGTCGAGCCAGCCAAGCAAATCCTGCCAGAGGTTGTCCATGTCCCACTCGTAGCGACGAGCCAGCACAGTGAGATCGCCCTCGCCCTGCTCCAGTAATTTCAGCAGCCAGTGCTCCGGCAGAATTTCCGTATGCGCACGGGTCTGGCAGAGCGAAGCCGCCCCTTCCATCGCACGGGCACAGTAAGGGTTCAAACGTCGCAGCAGGATGGCTGGATTTTCCATGAATTTCTCTCTTTGTCGGTTCCTGGACACGCTACCGCCCCTCGCTGTTTCCCAGGAAGGAGACCAAAGCGCATACGGTCAGGCTGGCAGATTGTGGGTTCTTTGCTGAAAGCCCGTTGACTTCAGACGTTCAGCAAAAACGAAAAAGCGGACAGAGAAGCTCTGCCCGCTCGTGACTTACGCGGTCGCGCGTTCGTTCCATGAATCGGAATGAATGATGTTGCCGTCTTTGTAGGTCCAGGTGATTTTTTCGTAGCGCAGTTCGATCTGCTCAAGGTGGTTGTGCTTCTCGAAAGAAGGATCTTTGATGTCGTGCATTACAGGGTTCACCTTCACCACTTTCACGTTCTCAAGTTTGGTGTTGAAGTACTCGACCTCCTGACCCGCATCGTTAATTTTGTACCACTTGAATTCTGCAGACTTGAGGGTCTGTCCGGTGGTCACCGCCTTGTACAGGTATGGGCTGGAGGAATCGATTTCCTTGGTAAACAGGAACGGTGTGTGGATTCGGGTGCCGGTCAGCTTGCCTGTGTTGTTATCGGTCGGGATGTACAGATTATGTTCCTGAGCCACCACTTCGATGCTGCCTTCACGATCCTGAACGTCCACAGACCCTTTGATGTCCGCGCCGCCATCGTCCTTCAGCCAAAGATAAACAGGAATTGCCATGGAATTACTCTCTATTATGTTGTGATGCGCCATCATCCTGCGATGACGCCAGGGTGTGACCCGGTATCTGACAGGCATTAGCCTGCGATACCAGACTGATTTCGACACGGCGGTTTAGCGCACGGCCTTCCGGGGTGTCATTGGTTGCGAGCGGGCGACTTGCACCATAGCCCTGCACCGCAAAACAGCTTTCCGGCACGTCACCGGTGTCATGCATCCAGTCGCGCACCGCTTCGGCACGTTTCTGAGAAAGCGTCTGATTTCGTTGTGCGTTGCCGGTGTTATCTGTGTGACCGGCGACCACAATCAGCCAGCCAGGCCTTGCCTTGACGCCCACCAGCGAATTAATCAGCATTTTGGTGGACCCGGCTTTCAGCGCCGATTTGCCGGAATCGAACAGCGACATGCTGTCAAGGCGGATAGTCTTCGGCTCCTGTACGATTTTTTTGATAACCGTCTGCGGTGACGGTGATAGTGATGGTGGTAGCGGCAGGTCATTCACGGCGGCTTCAACAGCAGGTATCAGACGCGACCCCTGATATAACCCGAGGCGATAACGCAGAGGTTCACCGCGTCGCTGCCAGTCCTCCAGCAGTGCGCCATCAGCGCGCAGACGCTGCTGTGCCTGGAGTTTAGGCGTGAGAGGGGTGTCGGAGAGACGGTGGTATAAGGCAAGATGGCCGCCGACATTGCGGATCAGACGCTGGTTGTTAACCCAGGACGCCAGCATCGCCAGTGCAAGAAAAATGCCCCCCAGCAGCCCGGCATAGCGCCAGAACACCATCCGACGACTGACGCCACGACGACGCGGCAGCGCCGACAGCAGCTGTTCAGGCAACGGCAAAAGCTCACCGCTCTCCACCGTATCAGGCGGCAGCGCAGTAACAGAGGCAATGTGTTGTTGCCAGAGGTTCCCGGCGAGACCGCTCACGGGAGCCATGCACAGCCCTTGTATACAGGGCTTCAGAGCTGGCAGTTCTCCCTGACGCTCCGACAGCAGACTGTTAACTGCGGTATTCAGCCAGGCAAGTCCACTGTCCAGCCATAGCACCTGGCTCAGGCGGGACAGCCACTCACCCGAAGTTGTTTCTTGAGCCCAGTCGGTCAGTGACAAATTCCCCTGACCGGGTTGATATACCTGGAGTCCTGCCCGTTGGCTGACAGTGGTAAACCAGACCGGCTCAGCATCAACACAAGCGACTGGCGGTGACAGCCAGATAACGATCCACTGCGGCGGGAGTTGACCAAGTGAGATATGGCATTGCGCAACAGCACGCTGCCAGCCACGCAGACTCTGGGTTAACTCCGCATCCGAGGTGTGGCGTTCGGGTAAGATAGCCAACAATATCGAGATCTGTGACACCAGAGCCGGACGAATCTGACTCAGGTGTTGAGCCAACAATGGCAACTGCTCTGCATCTTTTACCCACAGATACCAGCCCTGACGGGTTTCACGATGCCGTGTCCCCTCCGCAAATAATGCGCTGTTATCGCCACACACCAGAATGACTGCACCCTGAAAATCTTCCGGTGGCAGAGACTCACCCACAATATCTCTGAGCGCCGGTGCCCGTATCAGTGATGTCCGATACTGACGCCAGAGCATTCCCCCACAGACCAAAATAATTAGCAGGCTGAATGCCACACGGCTCCCGACCGACGGTGACCAGAATCCCAGGATAAGCCACAGTGCCAGTACGCCCGCCAGGACGGTTAACAGACTCCGGTAAACATCACGCATCCTTTACCCCGGCCTGACCGTCTGACTCACCAGTTCGGTGAGTGAGGAAGAGAAGAAGTACCACAGCGCAGCCAGTACTGCCGCCCCGATAATCCAGGAAAGCCAGTACAGTCGGCGACCGCTGCGCAGACTGGATACCCTGGCGACAATCGGCGCATCCTGAGCAAGCGTAAAAGCGGGCACTCGTTCCCCCAGCGCACGCACCACGTCTTCACGACGTTCGTCGTTCTGCGCCCGGTACTGTCCAACAAATCCCAGTTGTAAAGTACGATACATACAGGTCAGCACGGCCATGTCCGGTGCGGACTCTTTCAACAGGTTGCGGATACGCTCCCATAACACCTCACCTGCGTTCAAAGTACCGAAGAAATGAGCCTGCAACGGATCACGGCGCCAGGCCAGATAACCATCGTCAGAAGTGCCGCGATTGAGAACGCTTTCATCCAGCAAGGCGCACAGCGCGTATACCATGTGCTCCTGGCTGCTATCACTGTAGCCCGCATCCGAAAGCGATTTGCGCGCTTCCTGAACCAGACGACAGGCCCGGCGATAAAGCCCTTCCCCGTCCCGAACTTCTTGCCCGCCGCGTAGCTGGCTGGCCATCAACCAGCCTGGATAGAAAATCTGTTCAATCTGGCTGAGACTGGAATTATTCATGCGCGTAACACCGCAAACAGTTCAAGTTTCACCTCCCCCAGTGAGCACGGGGTGTAAAAGGTACAGCTACCCGCCTCCAGCATCGCCCGCGCCGCATCGGTACTCAGATCCAGAGAGAAGAACTGGTTTTCAAGGCGCAGAGGGATCGCCGCAGGCACATGGCTGAGTGGTTTTATAACCATGCCACTCAGCGCCACGTTCACGACATCTGAAACGTCATCGAGACTGCCTGCCTTACAAAGCTGCGGGAATTTCACTTGCAGTTCGTGATTCGGCATGGAGGAGCGAACGGAAAGATAGAAATCAGCCCCTTCACGCAAGCGGGCATCATGCAGCGATCCTTTCCAGAACTGATCGGCATGATCCAGTTGAATACTGATAACCCGGGAGGGCAGACTGGCTTCCAGCAATTTATCGAGCAGAGCCAGCAACGGCGGGAACACTCGTTCAGGCGTATCATGCTGATAAACAGGAATATCACTGGCATCGTGCTCCAGTGAAAACGTCAGCAGGCTGCCTGCCAGGCGGGTCAATTCACGGTAGAGCAACTCCGGGTGGCGTCCCGGAGTCTGCATCAGTTCGGTCAGCACGGGCTCGGCGCTATTCAGGGCATTGAGTAGCCAGAACAGAGAAACATCAGCCACCGCAAAATCGGCCAGACGCTCGTTGCTTTCTCGACGCATCGCCATCAGACGCTTACGTCGTGCCTGCAGACGAACCAACAGATCGCTCAGTTCAGCCACAAGCAAAGGGCTTGCCGCAATCGAGAGCATCGGTGGGATAAAAGACGGATCACGATTCCACTGTCCCTGCGCATTACGTGCCAGACGAGCCACCGGACAGGTCAGGTAAGCGGTATTTTCCTGCGTAGATAAACGAAGCGTGACGGCATTACGCAAAATGGCCAGTTCACCACTTTCATGCCCGGCAAGCTCCTGAACCACTACGCGTTCAGATTTCCAGCGACGCGGGCGCTCACTGTCCTGACCATTATCCAGATTGCCACCACTGGCACTCAGCAACGGCAGCGCCACAACGACTTCAACAACCTCAGAGCCGTTTGCGACGGATAAATCACAGACCGGTGGAAGATTATCCGCCAGGTCAGTATCAACCATCGTGCCGTCCTGAAAACGTACCACCAGACGGGTAGCATTCAGGCGTGACAATACAAGGGCTGCGGTATCGAATTCAGCATTCACCACGCCCCAGGGATGGGAAATTCCCATTCCTGCAACAGTGTCGGCAATATGTTCGTCCCAGCGAGCCTGCTGCTGGAACTGTTGTGGGGCCAGCGCGGCCCCATCCTCCCAAAGTGGGCGAAAAATTTTCATCCCTGATTTCCCCTCGCCTTACGACTTGGCTTTCGGCATCTGGGAAACCAGTGAGAGATTGATATCCATCCCTTCCACCTGAAAGTGCGGTACGGCGTAGAGTTTCACGCGGAAGAAGCCCGGATTATCATCAATGTCTTCCACCACAACTTTCGCATCACGCAGCGGGTGAGATGCCTGCAACTCATCGCCCGGGTCGGTCATTTCAGTCACAAGACCACGAACCCAGGTGTTAAGCTCCAGTTCCAGCAACCGGCGATCCTTGGTGGTGCCAATGTTTTCACGTTGAATCAGCTTCAGATAATGAGCGATGCGCGACAGCAGGAAGATGTAAGGCAGACGCGCATTGATGCGGCTGTTGGCAGTGGCATCCGCAGTATCGTAGAGAGCGGGTTTTTGCGTGGAGTTCGCCGAGAAGAAACACGCATAATCGCGATTTTTGTAGTACGACAGGGGAATGAAACCAAGATTCGCGAACTCGAACTCGCGGGTTTCCGGGATCATCACCTCTGAGGGGATTTTTACCTGGTTGCCGGTGCCAAGATCATACAGGTGAATTGGCAGATCCTGCACCGCACCACCCGCCTGTGGACCACGGATTTGTACACACCAACCGTTATTGATGAAGCTTTTCACCATGTTGGCCGCAAAAGCAAAGGTGGCATTGGTCCACAGGTATTTATCGTGATCCGGGCCTTTCACCTCTTCAACATAATTAAAACTACGCACCGGTACAGTGTCCGGGCCATACGGCAGGCGACCCAGCACGCGTGGCATAACCAGCCCCAGATAACGGGAATCGTCCGTATCCCTGAAACTTTTCCATTTAATGTACTCGGCGCGGTCAAAGTAGTTACCGATATCTTTGATGGCCGCAACGTCTTCCATTGACTCTTTCAGGAAAAATTTCGGACCTGCAGAACCGATAAATGGCATATGAGCCGCTGCGGACACTTTTGATAAATTACGCATCAGCGCCACGTCCTGCGCAGATGCATCAAACTCATAAGCGGAAATCAGCGCGGCAATCGGCTCGCCTCCCGGCGTGTCGTACTCATCAATGTAGGTATGTTTGTACAAACCACTCTGGATAATTTCCGGGCTATCTTCAAAGTCCTGACGCAGGTCTTCTTTAGATATATCCAGCAGTTCAATTTTCACGTTCTGGCGGAAATCGGTTTTATCAACCAGCGATTTCACGCCGCGCCACAGACTTTCTACCGCCTGAAAGTCCTCATGATGCATAACGGCATCAAGCTGACGGCTGATCTGGAAATCCAGTTCAGCGATATGGTGGTCAATCAGATTTTTGTCGAGCTTTTCGACTTTCGATCCCGATTTTGTCAGACACTCCAGGAACACCTGCATCCCGGCCGTTAAACGTTCATCCGCAGTGGCATCCGACATCGCCTGTGCGTCCTGCCAGATATCCAGAGAACTCAGCTCAGAGACCGGACTGAGATTAATTTTTTCAAACAGGGAAGCATAAACTCCAGCAGCAGCAGGACGTTCAAGCACCACACTCTCGCCACCAGCATTCTCATTTTTTACAGACATCAACATTTTCCTTATTAATCCGTTAAATCATCGTGACCGTTACGGCTGTTTAGGTGCCAGAGCTGATAGTTCTGCTCTGAGTTCTGCACTTAATGCCGGGTCCAGCAAAATGTTTTCCAGTTCTTTACGGAAAGTCTGGTTATCCAGAAGGTTCGCTTTTAAATCACGAAGTAAATTACGCATGGAAAGCATGGCTTTTAGCTGTGGTATTTGTCGGGAGACCTGTTCCGGGGAGAAATCCTTTATGCTCTGGAATGTCAACCTGATGCTGTCTTCACTACCGTCATCAGCAAGTGTGTTATTAACGATAAGATTTACTTTTGGGGAATATTCAGAAAGAACCGCATCAAAATTATTTTTGTTAAGATTAACTTTTTTACGTTCAGATAATGGCGCGGATTCCTGACCATTACTAAAATCACCCGCAACCAGTAACTTCAGGGGTAATTCTGTTTTCTTACTTGCTCCCCCGGTGTGCAGATCTAATTTCAGATTAATACGGGCTTTCGGTATCTCCCGCTGGAAGCTGTCACTCATAGTTCCCTCTCGTAATTCAATTAAAGTCAAATTAATCACAATACTTCATTAACTCGATGCTAAGGCAATGTGGAAATGAAAAAAGCAATGCAGATCAACATATTGAGAATAAAAAATAATGGGAAAATTGCCTGACAATAAAAATAATCGCAGCCATATCAATTGATTAAAAACGTCTTTATAAATATTCCTAATTATATTTTTATTATGTTATTTTGTTTTTTATTTACCACAGCATCTGTTAATGGACAGGCCATATATAGCGCAAAACACTGACTTACCCGCGCCTATGCCACAGATACTGTTATCTGATAGTTATGCCCATGTTGCCTAAGTAATTCATAAGTATTCGCTGTGTTCTGACATTAAATTCTTGTCCGGCAATCAGGTCATACCCGTATCCACAGGTCTCAATATTGGAAAAGAGATTTTATTTTAGGCAAGCTGAAATTTGCATTACAGCATATTCAGGCCTACACCCGAATGACCTGATTAACCATAAAAAATTGATGCAGCGCAGCATGTTAATTATTCCTGGATCTTACATTGTCATTGCACAGTAAATGTAGAAACTTATGCGTAACGGAGTATTTATGAGTTTTAAACGTTTGGTTATAATTACCGCAATATCCTGTATGTATACCGGATTTGCATTTGCCGCGAACGTCACGTTGAACCCTGCCCAGGTAGAACATCTGAATAACGTTATTAATCACGAGGTAAAAGGGAAAGATGACCGTAATTTTGTCTATACCAACTGGACAGAAGCTCAACGTGTGGCCGAATTTATTTGCCGACCACTCGCTCTGAAAGAGCTACAGAAGCGGTACACCGACGTAGATAAGGTTATTTTCGATCAGGGAAAACATAATATGCAGCGTCTGGTCTCACCTGCACTGCTGACAGGTAATGGTCAGTACCGTAGAGGGATTAACTGGACGACTTTTCACTTCGCCTGTGAACTGTCAGTGAAAACCGGAGAGGCGATGGGATTCAGGCTGTTGAGAAATAAAACCCTGACCATGGCTCCGGGGCCCGTTATTCGTTCCGGGGAGATCGGCCAGTGAAAAATATTCTTACCGCATTTCTCATCATCACTCTCCCTGCTTTCTCCGCCACGGCAGCCAGTTTTGACTGCCGCCAGTCCCGCAGTGCGGATGAAAAAGCAATTTGTTCATCACATAGCCTGAACGATTTGGATGTGGAGATGAGCGTTAAGTATCAATTTCTTCATGGGCTTTACGCGATGGGAGCCGCCGGGGAACTGCATGACTCACAGGTACTATGGCTGGCTGAACGTCGCCAGTGTGGTGGCGATATAACCTGCCTGACAAAAGCATACAAGCAGCGCCTGAAAACATTGAACCATCTTTATGACGCGATTAATAAACCACTCTGAGTCTGGAGTGGACTGGTGGTTGTCGGAAACGCCTTCATACGAGGCATCTCCTTACCGGCACGTATAACTCAAAAAGAGCCTGATGATTGTTCTTCCATCGGCTCTTTCTCTGAAGTTAAGGAAGGCTCCGGACGGAAGTACTCGCTGGCATATGCGGCTCCAGCTCAATCAATGATAATCACCATCGTTATTTTTTATTTAGCAATAATCTCCTGAAAAATAGATATAGCCAAAATTCAATCCTGCCTGGCTTAATTCCGCATCCATCACCAGAAATAATCAACGCCATAACTATCATGTCATTTAATAGTCACCGCTAAAATTTTATTATTTTCTTCTGCTTTACAGGGAAATTGTCAATCTGTTTATTATGTCCGGTTTAAATAGTTAATCACAAAACATCATCGCCATTGCTGACGTGTTTTATTCATTGATAACAGTGCCATACGTTCTTTTTTTTACAAAGAAACAATCAATTACTAAATTGTTTTTTGACTTAATAGTTAAGCGCGAAACATTTTAATAAATGATAAAAATCCTAAATTCCTTGTTCATAATGTAGGGGTGTGTTAAATAGGTGGGCAAAATTTGGTTCCCCCTTCTCGCCTGTAATATTGCAGCATCTTCGCACTCCCATGAGACATTGCGACTTAATAAGAAGGTGATAAGCCCTGCATAAGCGCATGGGCTGACCATGGTTTTATATTCATAAAAATATTTCGTTATAACCAATTGATTTAATATCAATAATTTATTGTGGGTTCGGGTTTGTTGTGACTGTGGCATTATTTCCGTGCAAAGGAGCTGATATGTCTGAAAGACATTTACCTGATGACCAGAGCAGTACTATCGATCCATATTTAATTACCTCTGTTCGCCAGACCCTGGCAGAACAAGGCGCAGCATTACAAAACTTGTCTAAACAACTGGATTCCGGGCAGTACCAGCGTGTCCTTAATTTGATAATGAACTGTAAAGGGCACGTTATTCTTTCGGGAATGGGTAAATCAGGGCATGTCGGTCGTAAAATGTCAGCGACGCTGGCCTCTACCGGTACACCGAGTTTCTTTATTCATCCGGCAGAAGCATTCCATGGCGATCTGGGTATGATTACGCCCTACGATCTCCTGATCCTTATTTCCGCCAGCGGCGAAACGGATGAAATCCTCAAGCTGGTTCCTTCACTGAAAAATTTCGGCAACCGAATTATCGCCATTACCAATAATGGAAATTCCACGCTGGCAAAAAATGCTGATGCCGTGCTAGAACTCCACATGGCGAATGAAACCTGCCCGAATAATCTTGCACCAACAACGTCCACCACGCTGACTATGGCGATCGGTGATGCGCTGGCTATTGCCATGATCCATCAGCGCAAATTTATGCCAAATGATTTTGCACGTTATCACCCGGGCGGTTCATTAGGCCGTCGCCTGCTGACCCGCGTTGCGGATGTCATGCAGCATGATGTTCCTGCGGTGCAACTGGATGCGTCATTTAAAACTGTGATTCAACGTATCACCAGCGGATGCCAGGGAATGGTGATGGTAGAAGACGCAGAAGGCGGGCTGGCGGGCATTATCACCGACGGTGACCTGCGTCGCTTTATGGAAAAAGAGGATTCTCTGACGTCCGCCACGGCTGCGCAGATGATGACGCGTGAACCGCTGACGCTACCGGAAGACACCATGATCATTGAAGCGGAAGAAAAAATGCAAAAACACCGCGTCTCAACGTTATTGGTGACCAACAAGGCAAATAAAGTCACTGGCCTTGTGCGCATTTTCGACTAATTAAGCAACGGGGTGCGAGAGTTTAGTCTCTCATTGAGTTTGCGCCCCACTGAAACTTTGATAATCGTTACATGTTGATAAAAGTGAAGTCTGCCGTATCCTGGATGCGTGCTCGTCTGTCTGCCATCTCACTGGCAGATATCCAAAAACACCTGGCGAAAATCATCATTCTGGCACCGATGGCGGTGCTGCTGATCTATCTGGCTATCTTCAGCCAGCCTCGCTATATGAGCGAGTCGAAAGTCGCCATTAAACGCTCAGATGATTTAAACAGCGGCAGCCTGAATTTTGGTCTGCTTCTGGGTGCCTCTAACCCCAGTTCCGCTGAAGATGCGTTGTATCTGAAAGAGTACATCAACTCACCGGATATGCTGGCGGCGCTGGATAAGCAACTGAATTTCCGTGAAGCGTTTAGCCACAGCGGGCTCGATTTTCTTAATCATCTTAGCAAGGATGAAACCGCAGAAGGCTTCCTCAAGTACTACAAGGATCGTATCAACGTTTCGTATGACGATAAGACCGGATTGCTGAATATTCAGACGCAGGGCTTTAGCCCGGAGTTTGCGCTTAAATTTAACCAGACCGTGTTGAAAGAGTCAGAACGCTTTATCAATGAGATGTCGCATCGCATTGCGCGCGATCAGCTTGCCTTTGCAGAAAGCGAGATGGAAAAAGCGCGCCAGCGTCTGGATGCCAGCAAAGCGGAACTGCTCTCTTATCAGGACAGCAACAACGTTCTGGATCCACAAGCCCAGGCGGAGGCGGCGAGCACGTTAGTCAATACGCTGATGGGTCAGAAGATCCAGATGGAAGCAGACCTGCGTAACTTGCTGACATATCTGCGTGAAGATGCACCACAAGTGGTAAGTGCGCGTAATGCGATTCAGTCATTGCAGGCACAAATCGATGAAGAAAAAAGCAAAATCACGGCGCCACAAGGTGACAAATTGAACCGCATGGCGGTGGATTTTGAAGAAATCAAATCAAAAGTAGAGTTCAACAGCGAGCTGTACAAACTGACCCTGACCTCCATTGAAAAGACCCGTGTAGAAGCGGCTCGTAAGCTCAAGGTGCTGTCGGTTATCAGTTCGCCACAGTTGCCGCAGGAATCGTCTTTTCCAAACATCCCTTATTTGATCGCCTGTTGGTTACTGGTGTGCTGCCTGCTGTTCGGCACCCTGAAACTGTTGCTGGCTGTTATTGAAGATCACCGAGATTAACGCTGTCGCTGAATGAGTTTGTGATGAAATTATTTAAATCAATTTTACTGATTGCCGCCTGTCACGCGGCGCAGGCCAGCGCGGCCATTGATATTAACGCTGACTCAAACCTGACAGGAGCAGCGCCACTCCCCGGTATTCTGAGCGGACAGAAGTCGGATACGCAAAACATGAGCGGCTTCGACAATACCCCACCGCCAGCGCCGCCGGTGGTGATGAGCCGTATGTTTGGTGCTCAACTTTTCAACGGCACCAGCGCGGATAGCGGTGCGACAGTGGGATTCAACCCTGACTATATTCTGAATCCGGGCGATAGCATTCAGGTTCGTTTATGGGGGGCGTTCACCTTTGATGGTGCATTACAGATTGATCCCAAAGGCAATATTTTTCTGCCAAACGTTGGTCCAGTGAAAGTTGCCGGGGTTAGCAATAGCCAGTTGAACACTCTGGTTACATCAAAAGTAAAGGAAGTGTACCAGTCCAACGTCAACGTCTACGCCTCCTTATTACAGGCGCAGCCAGTAAAAGTGTACGTGACCGGCTTTGTGCGTAATCCCGGTCTGTACGGCGGCGTGACGTCTGATTCGTTACTCAATTATCTGATCAAGGCTGGCGGCGTTGATCCAGAGCGCGGGAGCTACGTTGATATTGTGGTCAAGCGCGGCAACCGCGTGCGCTCCAACGTCAACCTGTATGACTTCCTGCTGAACGGTAAGCTGGGGCTTTCGCAGTTCGCCGATGGTGACACTATCATCGTTGGGCCTCGTCAACATACGTTCAGCGTTCAGGGCGATGTCTTTAACAGCTACGACTTTGAGTTCCGCGAAAGCAGCATTCCCGTAACGGAAGCATTGAGCTGGGCGCGCCCTAAACCTGGCGCGACTCACATTACGATTATGCGTAAACAGGGGCTGCAAAAACGTAGCGAATACTATCCGATCAGTTCTGCGCCAGGCCGTATGTTGCAGAACGGCGATACCTTAATTGTGAGCACTGACCGCTATGCTGGCACCATTCAGGTGCGGGTTGAAGGCGCGCACTCCGGTGAACACGCCATGGTACTGCCTTATGGTTCCACCATGCGTGCGGTTCTGGAAAAAGTCCGCCCGAACAGCATGTCGCAGATGAACGCGGTTCAGCTTTATCGCCCATCAGTGGCTCAGCGTCAGAAAGAGATGCTGAATCTCTCGCTGCAAAAGCTGGAGGAAGCGTCACTTTCTGCCCAGTCCTCCACCAAAGAAGAAGCCAGCCTGCGAATGCAGGAAGCGCAACTGATCAGCCGCTTCGTGGCGAAAGCGCGCACCGTGGTTCCGAAAGGTGAAGTGATCCTCAACGAGTCCAATATTGATTCTGTTCTGCTGGAAGATGGCGACGTCATCAATATTCCGGAGAAAACATCGCTGGTTATGGTTCATGGCGAGGTGCTTTTCCCGAACGCGGTGAGCTGGCAGAAGGGAATGACCACCGAGGATTACATCGAGAAATGCGGTGGCCTGACGCAGAAATCGGGTAACGCCAGAATTATCGTCATTCGTCAGAATGGTGCAGCCGTCAACGCGGAAGATGTGGATTCACTCAAGCCGGGCGATGAGATTATGGTTCTGCCGAAATATGAATCGAAAAACATTGAAGTTACCCGTGGTATTTCCACCATCCTCTATCAGCTGGCGGTGGGTGCAAAAGTGATTCTGTCGTTGTAAGGAGTTGAAATGAGCAGCAAAGCAGTTATTGTCATTCCGGCTCGTTATGGCTCATCGCGCCTGCCGGGTAAGCCGCTACTCGATATTGTTGGCAAACCGATGATCCAGCATGTTTACGAGCGTGCGTTACAGGTGGCGGGCGTCGCAGAAGTTTGGGTGGCAACTGACGATCAGCGTGTTGAACAGGCCGTGCAGGCGTTTGGCGGGAAAGCCATCATGACGCGTACCGATCATGAATCCGGCACCGATCGGCTGGTCGAAGTGATGCATAAAGTCGAGGCAGATATCTACATTAACCTGCAGGGCGACGAACCCATGATTCGCCCGCAGGATGTAGAAACGCTGCTGCAAGGAATGCGTGACGATCCCGCGTTGCCGGTGGCAACGCTATGCCACGCGATTTCTGCCGAAGAAGCGACGGAGCCCAGCACAGTAAAAGTGGTTGTGAATACCCGCCATGATGCACTTTATTTCAGCCGTTCGCCGATTCCGTATCCGCGTAATGCTGAAAAAGCGCGCTATCTGAAACACATCGGTATTTACGCTTATCGTCGCGATGTGCTGAAAAACTACAGCCAGTTACCGGAGTCCATGCCGGAGCAGGCGGAATCACTGGAGCAGCTACGGTTAATGAACGCGGGAATCAACATTCGAACGTTTGAGGTTGCCGCAACCGGTCCGGGCGTTGACACCCCTGCATGTCTTGAAAAAGTGCGCACCCTGATGGCACAGGAACTGGCTGAAAACGCATGATTGGCATTTTCTCGTCCGGCATCTGGCGTATTCCACATCTGGAGAAATTTCTGGCGCAACCGTGCCAGAAACTTTCTCTGCTGCGCCCTGTTCCGCAAGAAGTTGATGCTATCGCCGTGTGGGGACATCGCCCCAGCGCGGCGAAACCAGTCGCCATCGCCAAAGCAGCGGGAAAACCGGTCATCCGTCTGGAAGATGGATTTGTGCGTTCGCTGGATCTTGGCGTCAATGGCGCGCCACCGCTTTCTTTGGTGGTGGATGATTGCGGCATTTACTACGATGCCAGCAAGCCTTCGGCGCTGGAGAAACTGGTACAGGATAAAGCCGGAAATGCGGCATTGGCAGATCAGGCCAGAGAAGCGATGCACACCATCGTGACCGAAGATTTGTCGAAATATAATCTGGCGCCGGTGTTTGTGGCTGATGAGTCAGAACGTTCAGACATCGTTCTGGTTGTCGATCAGACATTTAATGATATGTCAGTGACGTATGGTAATGCGGGTCCGAATGAGTTTGCCGCCATGCTGGAGGCCGCGATGGCGGAAAATCCTCAAGCGACAATCTGGGTGAAGGTGCACCCAGATGTACTGGAAGGAAAGAAAACAGGTTATTTCGCCGATCTGCGCGCCACGCAACGAATACGTTTGATTGCGGAGAATGTCAGTCCGCAGTCGCTGTTGCGACACGTTTCCAGGGTTTACGTCGTGACCTCCCAGTACGGCTTTGAAGCCTTGCTGGCAGGAAAACCAGTGACATGCTTCGGTCAGCCCTGGTATGCAGGCTGGGGCTTAACGGACGATCGTCATCCGCAGTCCGCTTTGCTATCTGCCCGACGCGGTTCTGCCACGCTGGAAGAACTTTTTGCCGCTGCATACCTGCGTTACTGTTGCTATATCGATCCGCAAACGGGAGCAGTAAGCGATCTGTTTACCGTGCTGCAATGGCTGCAATTACAACGTCGACATCTGCAACAGCGTAATGGCTATTTATGGGCGCCTGGCTTAACGCTGTGGAAGTCGGCGATCCTGAAACCTTTCTTACGAACGGCGACAAACCGGTTAAGTTTTTCACGTCGCTGTACTGCGGCGAGCGCCTGCGTGGTATGGGGTGTAAAAGGAGAACAGCAATGGCGAGCCGAAGCGCAGCGAAACTCACTGCCATTATGGCGAATGGAAGATGGTTTTCTGCGTTCATCCGGACTTGGCTCTGACCTGCTGCCGCCGCTATCGCTGGTGCTGGATAAACGCGGTATTTACTATGACGCCACACGCCCCAGCGATCTGGAAGTGCTGCTGAATCATAGCCAGCTAACGCTGGCGCAGAAGATGCGAGCTGAAAAATTACGCCAGCGACTGGTTGAAAGCAAACTGAGTAAGTACAACCTGGGAGCCGATTTCTCTCTACCAGCCGAAGCCAAAGGTAAAACAGTTATCCTGGTGCCGGGTCAGGTAGAGGACGATGCCTCTATTAAAACAGGCACTGTCTCGATTAAGAGCAACCTTGAGTTATTACGCACAGTACGCGAGCGTAATCCGCACGCCTACATTATTTATAAACCGCACCCGGATGTACTGGTGGGGAATCGCAAGGGCGATATTCCGGCAGAACAGATTGCTGAACTTGCTGATTATCAGGCACTGGACGCAGATATTATTCAATGCATTCAGCGCGCAGATGAAGTGCATACCATGACGTCGCTGTCGGGGTTTGAAGCGTTATTACATGGCAAGCACGTACATTGTTACGGCCTGCCCTTCTATGCCTGTTGGGGTTTAACCGTCGATGAACATCGCTGCCCGCGTCGCGAGCGAAAATTAACGTTAGCGGATTTGATCTATCAGGCGCTGATTGTTTATCCAACCTATATCCACCCAACACGGCTACAACCTATTACGGTTGAAGAGGCGGCGGAATTTTTGATCCAGACGCCGCGCAAGCCGATGTTTATTACCAGAAAAAAAGCGGGGCGAGTAATACGCTATTACCGCAAATTAATTATGTTCTGCAAGGTCAGATTTGGCTAAACAATTTCACAGTTGACTATTACGCAAATTATTTATGCAAGGTAATGCACTAACCGTTTTATTATCCGGTAAAAAATATCTGTTATTGCAGGGACCGATGGGACCCTTTTTCAGTGATGTCGCCGAGTGGCTAGAGTCATTAGGCCGTAACGCTGTGAATGTTGTATTCAACGGCGGGGATCGTTTTTACTGCCGCCATCGGCATTATCTGGCTTACTACCAGACACCGAAAGAGTTTCCCGGATGGTTGCGAGATCTCCACCGGCAATATGACTTTGACACTATCCTCTGCTTTGGCGACTGCCGCCCATTGCATAAAGAAGCAAAACGCTGGGCAAAGTCGAAAGGTATCCGTTTTCTGGCATTTGAAGAAGGATATTTACGCCCGCAATTTATTACTGTTGAAGAAGGCGGAGTGAACGCATATTCATCGCTACCGCGCGATCCGGATTTTTATCGTAAGTTACCAGATATGCCTGCGCCGCATGTTGAGAACTTAAAACCTTCAACGATGAAACGTATTGGCCATGCGATGTGGTATTACCTGATGGGCTGGCATTACCGTCATGAATTCCCTCGCTACCGCCACCACAAATCGTTTTCCCCCTGGTATGAGGCACGTTGCTGGGTTCGCGCATACTGGCGCAAGCAACTTTACAAGGTAACACAGCGTAAGGTATTGCCGAGGTTAATGAACGAGCTGGATCAGCGTTATTATCTTGCCGTTTTGCAGGTATATAACGATAGCCAGATTCGTAACCACAGCAATTATAACGATGTGCGTGACTATATTAATGAAGTCATGTACTCATTTTCGCGTAAAGCGCCGAAAGAAAGTTATTTGGTGATCAAACATCATCCGATGGATCGTGGTCACAGACTCTATCGACCATTAATTAAACGGTTGAGTAAGGAATATGGCTTAGGTGAGCGCGTCATATACGTGCACGATCTTCCGATGCCGGAATTATTACGCCACGCAAAAGCGGTGGTGACGATTAACAGTACGGCAGGGATCTCTGCGCTGATTCATAACAAACCACTCAAAGTGATGGGCAATGCCCTGTACGACATCAAGGGCTTGACGTATCAAGGGCATTTGCACCAGTTCTGGCAGGCCGATTTTAAACCAGATATGAAACTGTTTAAGAAGTTTCGTGGGTATTTATTGGTGAAGACACAGGTTAATGGGGTTTATTATGGGGGAATGATTTTTAACAAGATAAAAATAGAAAAAAAAGATTGTATTATGCTATCAAAAAAACATCACAATGAATGGCATTAACATAACCATTCATAAACACCCATCCATTAAATAAAGATCAATATACTATAATTAGAAAACACAAAAAATCATTATAATAAATAGCATATATTACACATTTATTAACCAGTTATATACTGGTAAAGTTAACATGAGCACTTTGTAATGCAGCTTTGATGGCGTTAGTATCAACTAATATTGAGTCGGGCGCAGAAAATGGTCGATTTTTATTAGTAAAATCAGAATTTCCGATGTAAAGACTTTCTTTATTTCTTAACGCCTGAATGTGCCATCGCGACCATGAATCCCAATATTTTTGGCGATCCGGTGAAATTCCCTGAGATGTATACCCTGTTGTAGGTGAATTCATTAACGAGTCGGTACGATGGCTTCCTAGTGTCAAAGGCAATTTAATACGATGTATAGAGGAAGCACCAAAAATTAGCTTAAGTCGAGCAATGAATTCACTATCAGCACCCGTTTTAACACAGTCCCAAACGCCCGCTTTTTGCAATACATCCGCTCTTCTAAACAGCAGAGAAGAAGGATTCAGTCTTTTTAGTGGATAGACCGCACGCGCATAGAAAATCCCATTATCTTGCAACCTTACCCAATCAGAGATCGAACAAATTAGTTTATGGTTTAACAATAAAGGTGATATCTGTCTAAATAATTTTTCAGGATGGGACCAGTCATCTGAGTCATGGCATGTCACAAACTCTCCCTTTGCTTGTATTAAACCTATTCGTTTTGCAGCATATGTTCCAACATTTTGTGGCAGGTTAATAATTTTTATTCGAGTATCTTTGAGTGCTAATCTCTGAAGACGAAATAGCGTATCATCGGTGCTGGCATCATCCACAATAATTAGCTCAAATGAACGATATGTTTGATTAAGCAATGATATTACTGCATTTTCTACCCGCCTGCCGGTATTGTATGTTGTCATTAAAATAGAAACCAAGGGGCCCGTTTGGACAGGATAAGGAACCGATGTAATAATATTACAAGGTGACAAAGGAGATGAGTTATCTGCAAGTGCGACCGGAGATAAACCAAAGTACTTATAGTATTCGTTAAGTCTATTTAAAGAGATTTCTGCCGTTTCTCTGAAAGCATTATTTTGCAAGAGTAATATATCAGGGGAGTATACAATATCACTGGCATCAATCTGAGCTAGTGTTGATATAGCTTTTTGAGTTAACCCGATTCTTAATTGAAGAGCTGTATACAAGTCTAAGGGACAATTATCGACATTATCTAATAATGATAATGAAAACGTAGGAGAGTATGATGCTAAGTTTTTTGCTAACTCAACTTTTTGATGTGTGTCTGTGAACTCGTCTTTAAACTCCATGAGTAATTCCGGAGTTAAGCTTATGTCACCACAGGCAATTTTAGCTATTTTAATTGCTAATTTACACCGCCAATCTGGCGGTGTATCAGTAAGATTATGTAATGACCAATACATATTAAGCCTGTACATTGCCAATATACGTTTTGACTGCCAAAATCGGCAGTCATCTTGTATTGCAGCTAAAGCATGTACATATCGACTTTTCTTTAATAGCCATAAAAATTTTAAATTATTGAACATAATTAAGAGTCGACACCAAATAAATCTCGCGTATAAACTTTTTCACTTACATCTTCTAATTCTGACGTGCGGCGATTGGCTACTATAACATCAACACGTTCTTTAAAAGAATTAATATCACGCTCAACATAAGAACCAAAGAAATAAGGTTCTTTTAGTACAGGTTCATATACAACTATCTCAATTCCTTTGGCTTTGAGTCGTTTCATTACACCTTGAATACTACTTGCTCTAAAGTTATCACTACCTGCTTTCATTATGAGGCGATAGATTCCTACAACTTTTGGTTTACGACTTAATATATCCTCCGCAACAAAGTCTTTTCGGGTAGTATTGGCATCGACAATAGCCTGGATTAAGTTCTGCGGAACATCACGATAATTTGCGAGTAATTGCTTGGTATCCTTAGGTAAGCAATAACCTCCATAACCAAAAGAAGGATTATTATAGTGTTGACCAATTCTAGGATCTAAACCAACACCCTCTATAATTTGCTTTGTATCTAAACCATGAACGGAGGCATAAGTATCCAATTCATTGAAATAAGCAATCCGCATTGCAAGGTAAGTATTTGCAAAAAGTTTAATGGCTTCAGCTTCAGTGCTATCCGTTAACAATATTGGAATATCTTTTTTTATAGCACCTTCACAGAGAAGCTCAGCGAATTTTCTTGCTCGTTCGCTACGCTCTCCCACAACTATACGAGATGGATATAGGTTGTCATAAAGAGCTTTACCTTCACGTAAAAATTCTGGGGAAAAGATAATGTTATTCGTATTTAGATCGCGTTTTAGTCGTTCAGTAAAGCCCACGGGGACTGTAGATTTGATTATAATAGTTGCTTGAGAATTTACCTCTATAACATCACGGATAACTTCCTCTACTGAGCTTGTATTAAAATAATTCGAAACTGGATCATAATCAGTAGGAGTGGCTACTATTACATACTCTGCATTTTTATATGCAGAATACTTATCCTGCGTTGCATATAAATTTAGCTTTTTATTAACCAAATAATATTGTATGTCCTCATCAATAATTGGTGACATTTTAGCATTAATGAAGTTTACTTTTTGTTTGTTAATATCTATTAACGTAACATCATGGTTCTGTGCCAGTAGGATAGCATTGGATAAACCGACATAGCCGGCTCCGGAAATGGTAATTTTCATATTTGGCATTTCAAAAATCACAATATATTAAATAACATTTTTACATATATAAAATCAAACATATAAGTTATATATAGAGATATTTACCTCCGCATTATACTTTTCATGAGTTAATATGATAATGTGATATCATAGATGTCAAAATATTATTTTTATTATTTTATAAATTACAATATAATATCAACAATCAATTAAATAAAAACATATAATATTCATTTAGTGGTATGTTTATGCGCAAACAAAACGTTCGCAAATATTCCATTATCAATCCTGTAATGCATATAGCCAAGGTAGAAAAGATACTGGCAACTTAACAGTCATAACTATCATAGCATCTTTCAGCTCATCAGAAGGTTAGTAAATATTATTGCCCGATAATTCAAAATTCTCACCACGACCTGTTACTTAATTTTCAGCAACTCATGATGATGATGATCATTTATCCCCCCCATACTTTATAGATAAGATTGTAGTGAGTCATCGTTAATACAATCTTCTATAATAGTAGTGCTTAATAAGCATATTCCTAGAAGAAACATAGTAGTAAAAATAATTATAAGTAAAATATAGATATCTATTAAAATTTTCATCAATAGATATCTATCACTCTAAAAACCATCAAAAATTGCAGATTTGATTTCTATATCACTTGGGGAAAATAGGTTTATCTTGCAAAGATAGCTTACTTAACTGAGTTTTGTAAAAATCTTCATATATTTTACATCCTAATTTTTTCATAAAGTTAGAAGCATCTATCCTTAATTTTTCGACCTTTAATGGGTCTGGAGATTTTGGAATAGAATTTAATACAAATTCTTTTAATTGAGGATCAAGAGCAGAAAAAATATGATCTTCAAGACCAACAGATGTCATAAATGCTTTTGCTTTAACAACAGGATTTATACAAACCGTTGGTACACCATACATTACTGATACTAATGTTGTGTGTAATTTATAACTTAGAACTAATGAGCAACTGCCTAAAGCTCTACTAATATCATCTAAATCTTGGCTATATACTGTTTCTTTTCCAGGAATATCAAGATGGTTGGCATTTTCTAAATCCTTCTTCCCATGGTTACCTACACCTCCTATGATATGATGGACTTTCCAACCTCTGCGTATAAATTCACAACCAATTTCTTGTAATAACTTGTAATTTTTAGGGTCCGCAACATGACGAGTGACGATCCCTAATATAGGAGTACCTTCAGGTTTGCTCACAGGAGGAAGAGGTAATGCACAAATCATATCAGGGAATGAATTAACAGGTATTTTAGGATTGATATTTTCTTCTATCCATTTTTTAGAGCCATAATCACGAGTTGAGATTGTTTTAACATTGTCATTATTTAAAAATTTTTGCCACCGTGCTAAGACTCTAGGATCAATATCATGTCGTGTTATCTGAACTCCAATGCACGCAACATGTAGAGGTTTTCGTAAATAAATCGAATCAATAAAATCCGAATCAATAGGATACTTATGAGGAACTAATAAATCACCACCTCCCAATACTATTGCATCCATTAAATCAACAAATGAATTATTGAAGTCTTGTAAGTATTTTTTTCTTTGTAATCCTGATAACAAAAACAAATCAGCAAAGCCACCAAACCAATACTGATAATTTTTCAAATATAACTCATCACCATAATTACCGCGACCAAAAGAACCAGTTAAGCCAATTTTAGGTTTAACAATAGATTTAGATGGGTATTTTTCATCAATTTTAGACATCAGATCACCTTATCGTAAATATAATAATGGAAGCTATAATAATTAATGGCAAACAATCATAATAATGGAAACCATCAATATCCGCCAATAAATAATAAATTAAACTTTAATCTCCATAGTTTCACAAATCTACTGATAGCATTGATTTGAGCACAAATCAGCACATATAAATTTATTGTTCAAGAAAATAATGTAGATGATTGTAAAGATATTTTCTGTTTTTTAATTATATATATACTTTATTATCATTTGATTCTATCTAATGGAATATATGCTATTTCATCGAGTCCCCCAAAACTTGTTGAATGCAGACCGAATTACCTGATGCATATCGTAGTATCGAAACTCAGCGAGTCTTCCACCAAAAATAACCTTTTCTTCTTTTTTTGCTAGAGCGTTATATTTTCCAAAAATTTTGTTATTATTTTCGTCATTTACGGGATAATATGGTGTTTTTTCTCTAGACCAAGAATCTGGTATTTCTTTTGTTATAATCGTTATATCTTCATTCGCACCAGTTTCATCAAAATACTTATGCTCAATAATTCTTGTCCATGGGATATCTGCTGATGTGTAGTTAATAACCGCATTGCCTTGATAATTTCTCATTGGCAATAGTTCATTTTCAAATCTCAATGCCCTATACTCTAATTCCCCAAATCGATAGTCATAAAATTCATCAATTTTTCCAGTAAAAACTATTTTTTCCGCTAAACTATCAAAATATTGTTTATTCTCAAAGTAATCAGTTTCAGTTTTTACTTCTATCCCATGCAACATATTTTCGAACATTAAGGTATATCCCCCAATGGGTATGCCCTGGAACTTATCAAAGAAATAGTTATTATCCCAAGTCATTCTCACGGGTAGGCGAGTAATAATCGATGCGGGTAATTCTTTAGGATCTTTTTGCCACTGTTTTTTTGTGTAATCGCGAATTAATGTATTGTATATATCAGTGCCAACTAGCGAAAGAGCCTGCTCTTCCAGATTTAATGGTTCACGTTCTAACTTAAGCTTTTGTGATTCAATCTTTGCAATCGCCTCCTCTGGCGTCAAAACTCCCCACATAGCATTGAATGTGTACATACTAAATGGTAGAGAATAAGCTTTACCATTATTTATAGCAATAGGTCGATTTATAAAGCTATTAAAGCTTGCAAAGCGATTCACAAAATCCCATATATCATCATCATTGCAATGAAATATATGGGGGCCATATATATGTTGGTGAATACCATGTTTTTTTTCCGTATAGCAATTCCCTGCTATATGCTTGCGTTTTTCAATAATAAGACATTTTTTCCCAGCGTCCGTAGCCAGGCGAGCAAATGTACATCCAAATAATCCAGCCCCAACAATAAGATAATCGTACATTTTATCTCCAACTGATGATTATTAAAATATATTCATTTAGTCTATTTAATTTGGTAAAGAGTTTATAAACTCTTCTTTATATTCATTAAATCTTTCATGCATATCTGAAGGAATTCGCTCTTTTGCCCAATCAATAAGCTCCACACTGAAATTGATCCATTGCTGTTTTATTTCTGAGAAAGCCTGATAGTGCATAATCCGTTCTTGGGTATAACGAAGTGCTTCAAATACCATAAGTCTTCGACTGTCAGATATATTTGTGATTTGGCTTCTTGTTGCAAACTTACGATGTATACAAACCTCATCGTTGATGTAAGATATTTTCTGTGCAGCAACTATGCTATGCCAATGATATGGGATATCATTATGCACAACAGTAGGACCAAAGAAAATATTTTCATCATGCAGTAAATCTGTTTTTATAATACGATTCCATGGATAGTTAATCAGAGAAGATGCATAATTTCTTATTTTATGATTTTCTTTTTCAAATGACTTCCATAATCTGTCATCTGCATTAAACATACCTCTTGTTTTTTTTTCATCATAATATTCAATTTTATATTTCATAAGCAATAAGTCGGCATCTTCTAAAATTGCTTTCTTGACCGCATGCTCTAATGATTTAGCATTAATAATATCATCCGCATCAAGAAAATAAGTATATTTCCCTGTACATAGCGGAATTACTGAGTTTCTTGCTCGTCCTGCGCCCTTATTACCTTGCTGATAGTAAACTACGTTAGTATATTTTTTCGCATAATCCTGGCAAATTGTTTGTGTGCTATCATTTGAACCATCATCAATAATTATAATATTGAATTTTATATCTGATATTTTAAGAACTGATTCAATGCTTTCAGCAATTAAGTCTTCGCAATTATATACAGGTATGACAATTGTCAAGTCTAAATCAGGGTAAGAATTAGCATATTCAACAAACCTCTTATTAAAATTATCCCTAATATTTTTCGGTGGCAGTATTTTATGTGTTTTTTGATAGATATCAGACAAGCGAGATCTTATTATATTTTTTGTTACTAAATCTGATTGACGAGTAGTAATCCAATCAGTTCTATAACAAAAATCATAAAATTCATCGAACAAAACTTGATGCTTTACTGGTTTTTTTACGAGAAAATTGGAAATTGTATTAAGATGTGACGCAAGGGCTGCTAACTTATATAGAGCTGAACTCATTGTTTGCCCTTCGCGGGCCATACGATGGTAACTAATGATATGATCAACCATTACAACTCGTTCTGCACTAGATAATACAAACCAATGCAAAGGATTATCCTCATAAAAATAATCTCCTTCAGGGTACTCTATTCCATTACTCTTAATAAATTTCGTAAGATATAATTTTCTCCAGGGGACTGGGGATAACCTAAATAGTTGTGGTGTGGTTACTCCGGATATTATAGTTTCGACAGGTATGCCTTTCCACCTTTCCTTATCATAAGCAGGGCTAACAAGCCTGGTTTCCTGATCAAAAGTATTAAAATCTCCAATGACCAATTCAGCATTAAATTTTTCTGCAGTAGTAACTAATTTTTCGAAAGCATCTTTCGACACCCAGTCATCACTATCAACAAAACCGATATATTTACCTTTAGCTACATTGATACCAATGTTACTAGGTATACCAGCACCACCAAGCGTGTTGAAACGTAGATCAATAAACTTTATTCTTGAATCAATATTTTCATACATTTCAATGATACGTTTTCCATCATCTGTTGAAGCATCATTGATAATAATTAACTCAAAATCAACTAAGGTTTGTGATAGAACTGATAGTATACTAGCATCAAGATAAGGCCCAACATTAAATACTGGCATTATTATTGATAACAGGGGTGTACCATTAATTTCAGATTCTTGTTCTTTACAATTGAATCCTAAACTTTCAATTCTTTCAATATTTAAAAGAGCGTATGGGTACAAAGGGCTATCTTTTGTTATTTTTTTATACTCTTGAATGGCAAGTTTGTATTGCCCATCTCTAAAGTAAGCATTTCCTAATTTTAAACTCACTTCTTATATTCTCCTTTATAATTTTGAATAACACTCAATACTATTACGAAATGAAATCTTTGCCATAGGTGGTTGCAAAAAACATTCCTTTTTCATTTTTTATAAAATCATGAGTGAACTGTATATTTTCCGCTGACCAATATTTTTTCCATAACTCAGCTGTTAACTTTTCTTCATCACGATAAGCATCATCCAAGACCCAATCAATTTCATGATTAGATATAAAGTGAGACATAAATGGAAGTGCAGGATAACGCGCATTAGCACATGTATTACCAGGCGGTCCATCTACAAGGATTAATAATCTCTTAGGGCCATCCTGTAAACGCTTTGCTAACTCAATTAATACATCTTCACAAGAGTAATATTTATAGCACCCTGTACTATCGGACCATTCTTTTAGCGGGGCTAAATGTAGATCAACCATTGATTCGACACCATGATAAGCAAGCATATTTTGCGTATTAGCAAAATAATACTCATCATGATCGAAACTAATGAAACATTTATCTTCATTATCTTTGAAAAGATTAAATGCCATAAGACCTTTAGCTATCAATAAAGTTGAAACTCCACTTCCAAACTCAATGATTGCATCATAATTTCGCTCACGTATTTTTTCTAAGAGAAATACTCCCATGTCCGGGCTTATTGGCCAACCATGAAATCCTGTTATACAGTCACCATGAGTCAAGTATTGTTGAATGGATATGAAGGATTCTACATGACGAACAGATTTATTAAGTTTTGCATCTAATTCTTTTTTTATTAAAACAGGTAAATTTTTATTAATTTGGATGTATATTTCTTTTTGCTGCTTCTCTATCTTTTGCATCATCGCGCATACATTATCTGTATGCATTTCGTATTTAGATAAAATGTTTTCATTAACAGCATGGAACTCATTCAAATTAATAACAGACAGCTCCGATTTGTTTTTTAGTTCTAATAATTCATTCTCAATATGATTTTTTTTGTCTAGGATTTTATCAAGTTCTAACTTGTGATTTTTTTCAATATTATGAATTTTTAACTTATACTCAGCGGATTGCTGTTCTAAACTAGACTGTAATATATTTATTTTCCGCTGCTGTTGTTTAATTTCTTCCTTTAGACTTTCTGCTTCAATTATTTTTAATGCTAAATTTCTAGTATAAATAGCATAGCCTATAGAAGGATGACGTTCTTGAAATAAATGGACCCGCCGCATGCCTACTTCATTCAAGACTTTGTCTAAATTTTTTAGGCTAGCAGAAAATGGGTCATCTTGTATGACTACCCTACTTACTATAACCTCTATTCGATGTAACATATCCCCCGCATGCTCAAGAATTTCTGGTGCGGGTAGGCAATCAATAAATAGCCAATTCAAGGATAAGTTTTCACTTTTTTGTAGGCTATTAAGTGTGATACCATTATGTATTGCCTCTTCATCTATACACTTTATATTTGGCCATAGTGAATGTAATTGCTCTGGAGATAACAACCCGCTTTCTCGTGAGTTATCTACATAATGAAAAATATGTGGCTCACTCCCGAATATTACAATCTTATTCAAGAAAACCCATTCTTTATTTAAAGGAATATTATGTTTTAACAACTGAAACTGCTTCTGATTCCCTTCAACCAAAATGACATGGTTCACACATTTTTTGTAAAGCCATTGGACCCAAATACTGCTTCCATTTCCAGCACCAACGACCATGACGCCTGTCGGTGGATATATCGAACTTAAACAATCCAGCCATGTTTCCTCCGGTTGGGAAATCATAGATATTGATTTCATCGTATATTACTCACCTCGTTCTAATCGAAACTGTCGCACATTTTGTGCTAGTGCAAATGGGAGTTTAATCCAACCTAATGGAGACTTAATATTTTTAAGTAATGTCTGTCCTAATCTATAAGAAAGATGTTTTTTTACTCGTTCTGCTTCAAAGGCGTCATTATATGCATAAATAGGCGGTTCATTATTATGCACAATATCTTTCTTTTGATTTCGGTATTTTTTAGCTTCAGAGCAAAGAGCCCAAGGCATTCCTAGCCAACCAAATAGTGAGTGCGAATGTTTTATCATAACTGCACCTAGCTTATACCCTAGTTCATTTTTTATTCGCTGAGCTGCTCCATACAGTGGTACTGGTAATTGTTGCTTGAGCTTTTGGTTATCGTAATAATATTTCTCCAGCTCATCTTGGGCGCGATGTAGTTGGGATATTAATGATTTATTCTCTTCTTCTAATCGTGAAATGCCAGAACGCAGCTCTTTAGCTTTTTGTTCAGTCGCATTCAGTGATGATAACTTGCTTTGAAGCTCATGAATTGATCGTTGTGATAATTTTATTTGAGATTCACGTTCCTGCAATGTTTTTAATGTGGCTTTGAATTCTTTTTCAAGCTCACATAGTTTAATTTCTAAACAATTACGTTCTTTTTCTTTTTCTTTAACTAATCTTTCCTTATCCTCAAGATGGCATTCCTTAACTTTAAGCTCTTTTTCTAAATTTTTCTTGTGTAAATAAAAGCTCTCTAAATCTTCTTGGGCTTCGTATAATTGTGACAATACTAACGATTGTTCTTTATTTTTTTCAGATAGTATGAGTTGAGTATCGTTATTAATTTTTTTGTATGCTTTATGGAGTGCGGTTATTAGTTTATAACTTACATCCTGTTGTTGCATAAAATTTTCAAAAGCCTTAGTTGGATGAATCTCTTGTATAAATGATTGAGACGGGAGATTAGCTACAGATTGTAATTCAGCATAAAGCTGTTGACTTGCAGGGTAGTATTCTAGTAAATGTTTTAGCAAGTAATTCTCTGTAATTTCATTTGAAAATGCAGTCCTGACAACTCTTGAGTCAATACCAGAAATATTAATTATATCTTGATGTATTACTGGAAGCTGACATGATAATTCATTAGTTTGAGAGGAATTTATAATATCTGTATTCTTTTCTATTAATGTTGAAGATAAAGATGGCAACTCAAGAAGATCTTGAATTTGTTGTATACAATCCTCAGCATTCCTTTTTATTTGTTCAGAACTAACCAATATGCATCTTTTTTTATTTCGCAAAAAGAATCTTAATAATGCACTATTATATGCAACCCAATTATTTATCTTTCGCTCAATGTATCTTTCGTCTACATATGTTTCATTTTTTCTGTCTATTAATACTGACTGAGGCTTATCATAGACCAATACAAACATTAATTTATCATCAAGATCCAACCAATAATTTAGTAAATATATTAAATTTGGATCTGACCACCCCCAAAAAAATTGATCTATATTGTTAAGCATTAAATCCAAAACAAGGCTATTCCATACAGGAGAAACCTGTAATGGATGAAGTTCACTCTCGTTTTCAATATCTTCTAATGGATGAACTTGATAAGCATTACAAATAGTTGTAGTAATATCACTTGGCGTTAGATTTTCCCGCCTTGATGATTTTGGATAAGCCATTCCTCTTTGCCTAAGAATGTCCTCAACTTCCTCAAACTTTGAATTTGGATGGCCAACAACAACTATTCTGTTCATCAAATTACCTTTTTATTAACTATAGATGATATACGTATAAGTATTTAAACAACATAAAACTGGATATATTTAGATATATTCAACACTTCATAAACAATAGCGTTTCATATTTATTTTTGTATGGCATGTTAATATATTGCCAACGAGGTTTGTTTTTATTTATATATATATGTTTTTAGCCATAGCATTCATAATTACTCAATATGTAATATTTTAAATTTTTGTATTCCTCTATCCCCTCCTGAACATCCTCATAAAAACCAACCGCATTATCGTCTTTAAACACAATCGCCACATCACAAAACTCTTTCAATGAATTCAAGCTATGTGAAACCATCAAAAAGCTAGACTCTTTATGCCTTTCTTTAAATAAGTGAGCGCACTTTTCTTTAAACCTGGCATCACCGACTGCGGTTACTTCATCGACGATATAATAATCAAACTTAAATGCCATGCTTAAACCAAAGCCCAGGCGAGATCGCATACCAGATGAGTAAGTTTTGATCGGCATATCAAAGTACTTGCCGAGTTCAGCAAATTCTTCGACAAACTCAATTTTCTCTTTCAGTTCTTCTTGCTTCGCGTATAACCGCGCAACAAATTTTACGTTTTCGCGTCCGGTTAAACTTCCCTGAAATCCACCGGCGAGGCCGACTGGCCATGATATCGTTTTATTGGTGATGATCTTTCCGCTATCGGGGCGGTCAATGCCACCAATCATTCTCAGTAACGTTGATTTACCTGCACCATTACGACCAATAAAGGCAACGCTTTTTCCTGAAGGGATTTCGATGTTTAAATCCTTAAACACATAGTGTCGCCCCGTTGGCGTACGATATGACTTCGTCAAATTCTCAATCTTAATCATGATGTCAGCATTGCCTCCTCACGAGTTCGGTATAACGCCAGACCAATGAACAGGGTTATCAATGTAAACATTGCCAGGTAGTTCAGACTCACACCTTCGCTTATATAGCCAGGCATGACGGCCTCGCGGCTTAGCTCCACCACATGTACTAATGGGTTCCAGAGAAGATAAGACCAATATTGCTTAGGAATTGAGTGCAGAGGGAACATGATGCAGGAGATGAAATAAAGAGGCTTAAGAAGTATCGGTAGAACCTTTTGCATTTCGGGGAAGGTTTTACCAACGACCATAAATATTAAGCCAATGCTGCATGAAAGTATGATCAGCAGACTCCAGGTGACCACAAGTTGTAAAAAATTTGTTATCTCGAAATATTCACCTGCCATCCAGACAATGAGCATAAGCAGAATATAAACAGCAACGTAAATCAGCGTCTCAAGCAGAGCGCGCGCAATGATCGTATCGATGGGTTTTACTGGACGATAATTAAACAACCCCTGGTTCGCTTCAATAGCACCTACAGAACGATTGCTGATACTGCTAAAGATAAAAAAGGGAATCAGGCCATTAAGTAAAAACACCGGGAACGAGATGTCTGGCATCGTGCGGTGCATAATGTAACCAAAAATGCCCAACAGTATCAGCAAATGCGCAGAGGGTTCGAGAATCGCCCACAAATACCCCAGACGAAACTTACCAAAACGTGTTCGTATTTCTCGTAGAAATAATGCCTCTACGGTGACTTTCTGGACTTCAAATCCACTTCTTGCCATTTGATGATGTGATCCTAATCTCTTCAGGTACGCTACCGCCCTTGGCTTAACAGCTACCAATACACTGGAGGTAATACTTGTTTGTAATTGGATAAAATACGTTCAGACGGTTTGGCTTTTTTAATAGCCGCAAACAATTTCAGCAGAAATTATTTCTGCAGGGATAAATTGTTCTATTTCCGTCTTATTTCTTCTAATCCATTCTTCAGGCATGAATGTATTCGGTCTTCTGGTCATTTCAGAAAACTGGCCGTTTTAGAATGTAGAGTTAATTTCTCAGGAAATTATGCGTAACTCTTTTTGCTTAGCCTGTATGGGTAAAAAAGACGTAAAGCACCATGCGTTCTGGATTACTCCGGAACACACTTATTCAAAAATGAGCTTTTAATTTCGCAAGAAATTATTTTTGCTTTTACTGTTAACTACTGGATTATAACACCACCTATAAATTTTATGCGTAGCAACACCTGCAATCTGTTTCACACCAGAACGCACGAATTCATTACCAATCAATTGTTTACCGGAAAACTATTTCCCTATTTAAAATTCACTCATGTACTTCTTATTTATATCTTCAGCCCCCTCTTTGCGGTCATATTTGTGATATTCGTCACATTTAAACAATGTTATTTAAGTCGCAGGAATAATTCCGGCAGCAATTATTGTTGTCGATTAAAATATATGTCTTGATTATTTATCGCGTTTATTTTAACCAGCATTACAGCCAGCACTATCCCTCAGTAGATATACCTGAGCAGACATTGTTTCAAATCGACGGATAGTTTCTGTGGAAATTATTTTACTTACTTAAAATTTCCTTTCTGATTGTATCCAGGAATTTTAGTAATTTCCAGGCTACACAAAATACAGATCACACAAGAATTATCCTATATGTTTTGACCTATCAATTGCCACTCAATGATTCATTACATCTATTAATATTCATGATGTATTGCCACACTTAAGCATATTTATAGGATGCAGGGCTGCTTCAGGAGAGAACTCGTATCTGTTGTTTTGCAGAACATTCAGTGATGAGAGGAATGGGATATTTCTTATTGCACAAATATTCAATTCGGTGAGTGGATAAGAAGATTATACACTCACCTTTCGGGTTGAATTTCACAGGGAATTTACTGGAACACTTATCCTCTTATCAACTCCAGTCGCTGCACATTCACCATCCCTGGCTTCTCACCTGCGCTGACATCAATTTGTGTCACCCGCAGCGCATACTTTTCATCCAGCGCGTTTAACCAGTTCAGCAGGTCATTAAACACCACAGGATCTATCCAGACCTGGATATTCTCCCCGCGCTCGGCTATCCGCTTAATGACCACTGAATGCGCCGAAGCACTGTCACTGATGACCCGCGATACCTGCGCAGGCGTTGTTGTGGCGGATTTTCGCGCTGCGATAATATCCGGCGCGGCGCTCTTCAGTCGCGCGTTCATCACCACCAGCTGCTGCAACATCGTCTCCTGTTGCTCAATCCGTTCGCTCAAAGGCTGCCAGATGAGGACGTAATATCCGGCGCTAAACAGAAACACCGCCGCTGCCAGTAACATGCCTTTTTCACGCGGCGAACGCCCCGCCAGGTGTTGTGCCAGCCAGTGTTCGCCACGGCTTAACTGGCGCTCACGCCATTGCTGAAAATAGTGAATAAATTTATCGCGTAACATGTTATTTCCTCCGCAACGTTACGCCGCCGGAAACCGCATCACCCTCTTTCTGTAACGCGTCCTGTTGCACAACATAATCAGCCGCCAGTGCGCTACGCAGTTTGTCGAAACTGGCAAAGTTCGCGGCCCGCAACTGGAGGTGAAGAGTCTGGCGTTTTTGATCAAAGGTGAAACCACGCATCTCGATGTCGGAAAGTGACGCCGTTTTCAGGGTGCTGGCGATCGCTGACAACTCTGCGAGCAGCCTGGTATCGTCGGCCTGCGGGCGATATTTTTTCAGCGCCATCGTCACCTGAGAGCGTAAATTCACAATCCGCTTCTGCTCCGGGAACAACGTTAAGAACTGTTTTTCCGCCTGGGCGCGGCTTTGCGCCACCTGTTCACTGACGCTCCATAACGTCACACCACGTTCCACTGCCAGCGCAACCAGAATCAGCAATACCGGCAGAACCATCACCCGCCAGCGCGCCCACTGTTTTCGGTAGCTGACGCGAGGTTGCCACTGGCCGCTCAGCAAGTTCCCTTCGGGTTCTCCGGATGTGGTAATGGCTGGCAGAGCCGTGATCGTCAGGCGTTCGGCGTCCGCGCCAGCCCATGCTGATAGCTCTTCCGGTGCAATGCCGACCACGGTTAGCGAAAGCGGTAAATCCTGCTCATTGAGCTGGGCGCGGAACATAACCGGAGCCAGCGCCCGCCCGGCGCTCCATCCCCGACATTCATCGATACGGCAGATAACCCGTTGCGCATCGCCAGCCATATAACCACAAGGAATGGACATCCAGTCCGGCGCGACGGTAGCGCGGGTGATACCGTTTTCCTGCAACCACTGCGCAATGTTGCGCATATGCTGTTGGTGAATCACTGCCACGGTTGCCAGTTGCTGGTCGATTTTCAACGGGGCGAAATGCAGTTCATCGATATCCTGGTTCAGCTCTTCTTCCAGTAAGGCGGGCAGAATTGTCGGTATCTGCTTGCGGGCGACATCAGGCAGTTCAACCTGCCAGACGCTGATCCATTCGCCGGGAATGTAGAGTCGAATCGCATCAGTTTGCAGCCATTGCTGGAGATGCTCATCGGCAGCGTCAGGCCAGATGCCGTGCTCCACGTCGGGTGTACGGCGCTGCCAGCGGATGGGGTCGGTGACGCAAAGCGGGAAAAAAATCTCAAGCATGGAACTCACTCACTTTCTCCTGTCTGATGCCAGAGAACCGAAAAGTGTTGTGGCCCCATGCGGACAATTAACGAGTTCATCGTCAGTTCAATCTCATTCACGGTGATATCCGAACGCAGCCAGAAGTAATTGCTGTCCACGCTCAGGACGGTTTTTAGCTGTTTTTTAGTACGCTCATCGACGTCAGCAAGTAGCGGCTGTGCAAGAAACTGATCGACATCTTCCCAACCCTTTGCCGGACGTTGTTGTAGTAACGCCCGCGCCTGAACAGGGCTTAACCACGGGTCAAACAGCGCCTCGAGAATCACGCTTTGCGTGACGTCTAATGTGTTGATGTTGATTTGCTGGCGGGTCATCGGCAGCGCACAAACCAGCGGTTTCAGTTTTTGATAGAGTCCGGCGTCCATTCCCTGCACCACTCGCATCTCGCTGATATCAGCTAACGGTTGATTAGCGGCATAGAACGGCACCGAGCGGGCGAGATACTCGCTGTCTTCACGCCCCAGACGCGTCTGCACGCTGCGATCCTCGTCAATAAACTCCCACAGGCTTTCGGCTATCAGTTCGGCTCGATAAGCAGGCACATCCAGGCGCGAGATCAGGGCAATCAACTGTTGTACCGCAAGCGGACGCGATGCCGTCGTCGGCTGAGCGAGAGCATTCAGGTTAAAGCAGGCCTGTGCGTCACGCAGGGTGACGGCAATTTGCCCCTGCGGCAGAGGAAAAAAACGAGGGCCGGATGCCCACGGCTGCGCCAGATGCACGCGTTGTTCATTTTTCAGGCTCAGACTGAGCGCGCTCAGCGCCAGGCTTTCTGCACTGGCGCTGTACCACAGCGCCTGCTGGTACTCCTGCTGGCTGCGCGTTCGCCCAAGTTGTTGTTGCATCCACCCGGAAAGCGTGATGGTTACCAGCATTATGACCGCCAGCAATATCAGCACCACGACCAGTGCCATTCCGCGTTTTGGTGGTGAGGTGGTCATGATAATTGCGGCCCGCGTAACAACCAGATGCGTTCAATCTCGCCCCATTGCGGCGAATGCAGAGTCATGCGCACCGCCACAGGGATCGCCTGCCCTGACGACCAGCTCTCCTGCCAGCGCGTGCCGTCGTAGAACTGCAAACGGAGCGAATCCGCCGGGATTAATTTTTGCGTTGTTGGCTTCACGCTGCCTGCTGCATCGGTCAGCGGCCAGGACAATCGTTCAAGATAACCGTCATGAATGCGGTAACCGACGGTAAGCAGATTACTGCGCGGCAGGCGCATCAACGGATTAACCACACCGCCACGCACAAAGCGTATCCCTTCACTCTCAGACGCCAGCACGCCAGCGCCAACCAGTAACGCCGGTTCCCGCTGCCCCTGATCGCCTCTTACCGGGCGTGGCATCATTTGTGTCAGATCGTGGGTCAGAAAACTCATCGTTTGCTGCATGAGGTTTAGTTTTTGATCGTGTTCGCCGACGGCGCTATTCACGCGCGTGACGCCGTTTGTCACCTGCTGCGCCATCAGTGCCAGTGAGGCAAAAATGGCGATTGCCACCAGCATTTCCAGTAACGTGAAACCAGCGCGAGTCTTTTTCATTGCTGGCCTCCCACGGCGCTAAACCAGGCGCGTCGTGACTGAACCACCGACGAAAAGTCTTCGTGACGGCTGACTTCAATATCCACCGCCTGAAGCAGCGCGTTACCTGTATTCAGCGGTGAGGTTCGCCAGTACCAGCGGCTTCCTGCCATATCGCTCTCGCCCTGATGCCTGACCGCCCGTTGTTCGCGGGTCATCAGGTAGAGCAGTGCGGTCTGGTTTTCAGCTACCCAGCCCGCTACCGTTTTCTCCTCAAGAACCTGCTGATTACTCAACGCACCGCTGGCAATTTGTAGTACCGCCGTGGCAGCCAGCGCAAAAATCGCCAGCGCGAGCATCACTTCCAGCAACGTAAATCCGCGCTTCATGGCATCCTCTCATCACATTGATTGAGGGATAACGCGCCATCGTGCGCCAGCTTTACCGCCCAACATGCGTTTTGCGCCGCCGAATAGAATCGCAGCGTAAACGGCGTGGCGGGTTCAAAAGGCGAAAAACGGATCTGCGGCGTCTTCTTTTTCGCCTCTTTTTGCAGCTCCAGTTCAATATCATGCAGCGTCAGGCGACGACGTTGCAGCTCCAGAGTATATTCCTTCTGCCAGATATCACTTCCGGGTTGTAACAGCATCTGCACCTGTTTCGGCACCGTAACCTGTGCCGATAACCGGGTCGCAGAAACGGGCAACCACTGCCCCTGACGACGCTGCATAAACTGGTAGCCAGGCGGGTCGATTAACACACCGAGTGTTTTCCCTTCGATCACTGCCCTGTCCTTAAACTGCGCAAAGCGAGTCAGAAAATCCTGCGCCGCTTTTTTCGCGGGCGATTCAGAATCGGTCGCAAAAGTCTGTACCACGCCCACACTGGCAAGGCCGATAAGGAAAATCACCAGCATGATTTCCAGAAGAGTGAATCCGCGTTCAGGCACTGATTACTGAAACTCCTGCAAATTCCAGTTACCGATATCTGCGCCAGCGCCTTCTCCGTTTTCCTGACCATCCGCCCCTAAGGTGTAAACATCAAACATCCCTTTTTCACCGGGGCTGAGATACTGATAATCATTGCCCCACGGATCTTTTGGCAGTCGTTTAATGTATCCACCTGGACGGTAGTTGCGGGAATCCGCCATATTGGCCGGTTGCTGGATCAGCGCCTCAAGCCCCTGCTCGGTGGTCGGATAACACCCGTTGTCCAGTCGGTACATATCCAGCGCGTTTTCCAGCGCCACGATATCGCTGATGGCTTTTTGCCGATCCGCTTTCTCTTTGTTGCCCAGCAGGTTAGGCACGACCAGGCTTGCCAGAACGCCAAGAATAACAATCACCACCATCACTTCCAGCAGGGTAAAACCTGCCCGTGGTTTTTGTGTGCGGGATAACGAATTCATGTGATAACTCCGTAAATTACATTCCAACCATATTGTTCAGTTGCAGCATCGGCTCAAGGATGGCGATGACGATAAACAGCACCACGCCCGCCATCATCACCACCAGTGCCGGTTCAAACAGCCCTAACGCCAGCCCCACCTGGGTATCAAACTCCCGCTCCTGGTTGACTGCGGCCTGTTCAAGCATGGTTTCCAGCTCGCCGCTCTGTTCACCGGAGGCGATCATGTACAACATCATCGGCGGGAACAGGTGAAGCTCCGCCAGCGCGGCGCGCAGACTGCTTCCTTCGCGGACGCGATCTGCCGCCAGCAGCAGTTGTTGCTCGACATAGCGATTTGCCGACACGGCGGCGGCGGTCTGAATGCCTTCCAGTAGCGGAACACTGCTGGCAGTGAGGATGCTTAAAGTGCGGGAAAAACGCGCCGTATTCAGCCCGCGCGCAACCCGCCCCGTCACGGGCAGGCGCAGCAAGGTTTTATCCCAGCGCAGTCGCATAGCAGGATTTTTGAGTAGCCGTTGCCCGAGCACCAGAAGTCCCAGCAAACCTACCAGCCAGTAAACGCCGCTGGCCTGTAACGCGTCGCTCATGGCGATAAGCGCGCGGGTGGAAGCGGGCAGCGCATGTCCGAGATGATCAAACTGTTCGATGATTTTCGGCACTACCGCCGTCAACAAAATAGTGACCACGCCCGTTGCCACCACCAGCAATACCAGCGGATAGAGCATGGCCTGCAACAGACGTGATTTCAGGCGCTGGCGCTGTTCGGTGTAATCCGCCAGGCGATTGAGCACCACGTCGAGATGCCCGGATTTTTCTCCGGCAGCCACCATCGAACAAAACAGAGAATCAAAGACGCGGGGATGTTCGCGCAGGCTGTCCGACAGGGTGTAACCCTCCTGAATCCGGCTGCGCAGCGCCATTCCGAGGCTTTTTACATGCAGTTTTTCACTTTGCTCACTGACCGCCTGTAAGCAGGTTTCCAGCGGCATTGCTGCCTGCACCAGCGTTGCCAGTTGACGAGTGAACAGCGCCAGATCTGCCGCCGCCACGCGACGATGTGCGTGCCGCCGACGCTGCAACATTCCCCCTGACGAAGCATTCAGCCGGGCTTCAATGTGCACGGGAATGAGCTCTTTACCGCGTAACAACTGGCGGGCATGACGCGCGGAATCCGCCTCAATCATGCCTTTGGTTTTGCGACCATTACGTTCCAGCGCCTGATAGTAAAACAGTGCCATTACGCCTCCATGGTTACCCGCAGAACTTCATCGAGAGAGGTTTCTCCGGCGAGCACTTTCTCAATGCCGTTGCTGCGGATACCCGCAGAGTGTTGCCGGACATAACGTTCCAGCTCCAGTTCCCCGGCCTGACGGTGGATCAAATCACGCAATGTGGCGTCCACCACGATCAGCTCATGGATGGCGGTACGTCCGCGAAAGCCTTTGTGATTACAGGCGGGACAGCCCTGCGGATGGTACAGAGTGACGGTTCGCGCATCGGTAATCTCCAGCAGGCGTTTTTCTTCGTCGGTGGCAGGCACGGGCTGGCGGCAGTCGGGGCACAGCGTGCGAACCAGTCGCTGCGCCATCACGCCCGTCAGACTGGAAGAGAGCAGGAAAGGCTCCACGCCCATATCCTGCAGGCGCGTGATCGCCCCCACCGCCGTGTTGGTATGCAGCGTGGAAAGCACCAGATGCCCGGTAAGTGAAGCCTGGACAGCGATTTCTGCGGTTTCGGTATCGCGGATTTCACCAACCATCACCACATCCGGGTCCTGGCGCAAAATCGCGCGCAGGCCACGGGCGAAGGTCATGCCGACGCGGGTGTTGACCTGCGTCTGACCGATCCCTTCAATCATGTATTCGATGGGGTCTTCAACCGTGAGAATGTTGCGCGAATGGTTGTTCAGCTCCTGCAATCCGGCGTACAGCGTGGTGCTTTTGCCGGAACCTGTCGGCCCCGTCACCAGAAAGATACCGTGCGGTTTGTGTAACAGCTGGCGCAACTGCGCGGTCAGTTCATGGCTCAACCCCAGACGCTCCAGCGTCAGGCGGGCCTGGTTTTTGTCCAGCAGTCGCAGCACCACGCGCTCGCCCCAGGCGGATGGCATGGTGGAGACACGCACGTCAATCGCCCGACCGCCCAGCAGCAGCGCAATACGTCCATCCTGCGGTACGCGCTTTTCGGCGATATCCAGCCGTGCCATCACCTTGATACGCGATACCAGCAGCGAGGCCAGTTTGCGCCCCGGACGCAGCATTTCATGTAATGTGCCGTCAACGCGAAAACGGATCACCAGACTCTTTTCAAACGTCTCGATGTGGATATCCGAAGCGCCTTCTTTAATCGCCTCTGCCAGCATGGCGTTGATCAGTTTGATGATCGGCGCATCGTCGTCACTTTCCAGCAGATCTTCCGTTTCCGGCAGCTCTTCTGCGAGGGTAAAAAAGTCCTCGGCAGAACCGAGATCTTCCATCAGCTGGCGAGCCTCGGAAGAGTCCCGCTGCCAGACCGCATTCAGCCGCTGCTCAAACTCGGCCTCATCGATTTGCCGCAGCATAAAGGGCGCGTTCAGCCCCCGTTGCAGCTCCTGCAAAACAGAGAGCGACAACGGATGCACATGGAGGATCTCCAGCGACGATTCGCACCATGCCACCAGGCTAAACCGACGGCTGAAACTGTAGGGCAGACGCACGGTGTTAGCGGTGGTTTCCTGTGCTACAGGCACCATTAACGCGTTCTCCCGGCATTGAGGAATGCACGTACTTCCGGCGGTAGGGCCTGGTTTTGCGCTGGCAGTACCGGCTGCGCGGTGTGCGGCATCAGGCTTAAGCCTTGCTCATCGCGATAAATCTGCTCGGCGCGCATATAGTTATATTTGCGCTGCGACACGCCGTCTGCCGCCATACCGTCACGCAGAATCGTCGGGCGGATAAACACCATCAGGTTACGTTTTTCTTTTTTATCTGCCGTCGATTTAAACAGGTTACCAATCAACGGGATATCGCCCAGCAACGGCACTTTCGCCACGCTTTCTCCCGCCTGGTCGTCCATCAGGCCGCCAAGCACGATCAGCTCACCATCGTTAGCCAGCACGGTGGTTTTCAGTTTGCGCTCACCAAACACCACATCGAGGCTGGTCTGCCCTTCCACTTTCGAGACTTCCTGCTCAATCACCATCTGTACCGCGTTACCTTCGTTAATCTGCGGCGTGACTTTCAGCATGATGCCGACTTTTTTCCTCTCTACGGTGTTGAAAGGATTGCTGTTATTGGAGCCAACGGTAGATCCGGTTAATACCGGAACATCCTGCCCCACCATGAAGAAGGCTTCCTGGTTGTCCAGCGTGGTGATGCTCGGCGTGGAGAGCACGTTAGAGCTGGAGTCGTTTTTAACCGCCTGCACCAGCGCCATCCAGTCGCCTTTCACCACGCCAACCGCCGTACCGCTAAAGCCGGAAAGTAGCTGAGCGAGCGTGGAGAGATCGCCGTTGGTATCCGGGTTAATGGTGGTGGCACCGTTTTCGCTGATCACCGTGGAGCCTTTCTGCGGTTTCGCCTGAGAAATCGCCGCCCCCAGCGTGCCGATAGGGATCTGCGTGCCGTTGACAAACTGCATTAATCCGGCATCTTTCGACGCCCACTGCACACCGAAGTTGATATTGCTGCCTTCGGCAACTTCCACGATCAACGCCTCGACATGCACCTGAGCACGGCGAATATCCAGTTGTTCAATCACGCTTTGCAGCGACTGCATGATGTCCTGCGGCGCGGTAACAATCAGGGCATTACTGTGTTTACTGGCGGCGATGGAGACAACCTCACGCCCGCTACCGACCGTGCCTTCCGCCTCTTCTTTAGCGGCGGTGAGCGTGCCGCTGACCTGTTTCAGAACATCGACCAGATCTTCGGCTTTGCTGTATTTGAGATAGAACACCTGGCTGTTGCCGCTGCGCTCCATTTCTGAGTCCAGACGACGGATCAGGCGGCGCATTTTATCCCGCGTGGCGGGATCGCCGCTGATAATCACGCTGTTGGTGCGTTCATCGGCGACAATCTGTGATTTCAGCGTCGCTGGCTGGTTCTCGCCGCTGTTTTTGGTCAGGCTTTCCAGCACGCGGGCAATTTCCGAAGCCGAGGCGTTATCCAGCGGGATCACTTCTTCAGTGCGGTTCCCCGCATGATCCACGCGCTGGATCACTTCCGTCAGCCGTTCCACAACTGAGGCGCGTCCGGTGAGCATAATCACGTTGGAGGGATCGTAATTAACGACGTTGCCAGAACCTGCGCTGTCGATCATCTGGCGCAGAATCGGTGCCAGCTCGCGTACCGACACATTGCGTACCGGCACCACTTTAGTGACCATTTCATCACCCGCGTAGTTGTCGCTACCTTCACCGACCAGCGGCAGCGGCTCGACTTTTGCGGCACTGGATTTCACCACCTTCAGCACATCGTTTTCCATCGGTACGACGGCATACCCCTGCGCTTCCAGCAGGTTAAGGAATAGCTGGTAATACTGGCGTTCATTGAGCGGGGTCATGGTACGAATACTCACTTTCCCCTGCACGCCCGGCCCCATAATGATGGTTTTATTAAGGTTAGCGCCGACGGTTTCGATGAACGATTTCAGGTCGGTATCTTTAAAATTAGCGGTGAAGGTGGCTTCTTCCGCCCAGACCGGTGAACTACATAATGCCGCTGCCAGCACCAGCGGCAGTAAACGCTTTTTTGTTTTGAGGCCAGTTGTCTTCTTACGCCAGACCGACAACGTAATATCACGCCAAAACACGATGAATGATTCTCCTGGATTAAATGCGGTTAGCGCAGCGCGATGGAAATGTCGTAGCGCGCACCCTTGCGTAAAACCGTAAGTTGAATGGAATCCATTGAAGGTAACTGCCGCATCAGAGCAATCATTGCTCGTGGATCAGTAAAATCCTGCTGATTTAACGCAATGGCGATATCGCCTTCCTTGAAACCGCTGGCATCGAACAGAGAACGATCTGCCCCCGGTTTCACTGCATAACCGACAATCCCCTCCTTACGCACGGGCGTAAGCTGGATATAGTTAAAAATTTTCTGCGGATCTTTCGCCAGTGCCTGACGCACGGCAACCGGGATCTCAACTGGCGCACTGGCAGTAGGTTCGGCAACAGCTTGCTTTACTTCGTCACTGACGGCTTTTTTGTTGGTCACGGCTACGGTGGAACGCTCCTCTTCTGCCAGACTCAGGCGCTCCATTTTTCCCTGATAGCGCAGCATCACATGGTCGCGATTGATTTCCTCAATCACCGCGTTGTGAGAGCCAAGCCGTTCACCCTGTAAATAGACCTGCTGTTTGCCGCCTTCTTCAATAACCGCGCCGGGTCTGGCACCAAAGGCGATCCCGCGCAGCACCACGTTAAGACGCGTTTCTGCCACAGGCACAGGTTCAGGTTGTTTTACTGGCGTGGCGACGGGCTGATATTTGCCAAACCAGTTTTGCTGGCTGATTAATTGCACGTCTTTTTTATCGAACGTTTTTGCATCCGCACGTGCCGGTTTATTCGCCGATGGGGAAACCGCCGTATATTCCGCAGAAAAGGAGATATAGCGCCAGAGTGAATACGCCATTTTTGCAGAAATAATAAGCAGCACCAGCCAGAACATCGCGCGTACAATTTTTCGCAGATGCTCTTTGTCTGTATTAAGAGATTGTCTCTGGCTAAGAGTGTGACGAATTTTAGTCAGCCACTGAATGAGATAAATTCGTGCGTCACGAAAAACAACCCGCGCCAATTTATATACCCGACATTATGCTTTGACTATTCCACAGGTGGTACGATCCAGTTTCCGCTGATACTGGTTACCTGTACGTGTATCATTAATCGTTATGCTGTAATTAATTCCCTCAGTGATCATTAATTTCACCGTCGGGTCAGCGCACATTTGTCGTTGATAGCTGTTTAAAAAGGCGTCAGGCGTCTGCGTGGTCTGAGTACCCGCTTCGCTGATAATGGTCATTTTTACCGTCGCACCGCTACTTTGCGCCAGCACTAAGGTATATCCCGCAGATTTAATTGGCAGGTTTTGACTGATATTTTGCGCCTGTTTTTTCGCCAGTAAACTGGCGTTTTCATTATGGCTGGCGCAGCCACTTAATAATCCTGTAACGCTCAACAATAGCGATATTAATACCCTCCCTGGCATCTTTTTTATCGACATGGTTAATAATCTCTAAGGTTATTAATAAGAGTAAAAATGTCACTTCGATAATGACGTTGTTATCATTAAAGCAATGCCTGTAGATAAAGTGTTGCTATACCGCCCAGACTTAAACACGGTCCAAAAGGCAGTGTGGTTGATCCTTTTTTTGTAATAACGGCATATATCAGGCCGCAGCATGAGGCGATTAAAGCAACATTGGGCAGCGACAACGCCCCCACCCAGCCACCTAAAGCGGCGAAAAGTAATACATCGCCCATGCCTAATGCTTCTTTACGCAGAACTATTCCGGCTATCCAGCGCAGCGAGTAAAAAGAGATAAACCCCACCAGTACGCCAGTGACTGCGTCTTGTAGCGTTAACGGACTCTGCTGAGCCCATGCCGCAATCAGCCCCGTCCACAATACGCCCTGAGTAAAGACATCGGGCAGCCATTGGTTATCGAGGTCGATGACACTCGCGGCAATCAGCCAGGCGGATAATATCATCACCGCCAGCCCCCATCCACTTTCCGGCCAGACCAGACTCGCCAGCAAAAAAGCGAGTGCCGTCAATAACTCCACCAGCGGATAACGCTTGCTGATTTTCGCCTGACAGTCACGGCAGCGCCCTTTGAGCATCAGCCAGGAGAGCAGCGGAATATTGTCACGAACGCGGATGGTCTGCTGGCAATGCGGACAGTGCGAGCGTGGCAGCGCCAGGCTTATTTTTGACTGCGCACTCGGCGTTTCACCCTGAAACTCCGCCATTTGTTGGCGAAGCATGATGGGGTAACGCCAAATCACCACATTCAAAAAACTGCCGATGATTAATCCACCAACGGTTGCCAGGATGGGCATCACCGCTGGATATTGCTGAAAAACATCAAAATGCATGGTTAAAGGTTATGTGTTGTAACTTGCCGGATGCGGCGTAAAACGCCTTATCCGGCCTACAGGAGTCTGCCAACGCAAGTAATCGCGGCTTTCCCTGTAGCTCCGATAAGTTGGCGCATCGGGCATATGTGTTAACCCGATGCGCCTTATTTCATGCCGGATGCGGCGTAAACGCCTTATCCGGCATACAGGCTTACTCGGCAGACATCTTATGCTCGGTAACCTTGTTAATGGTTTCCGGCCCTTGCTGCGGTTTCGGCAGACCAAGCGCCGCGAGCGTGTTGTAAGCCGACTGGCTCACGCCGCCCTCGAAGCTCATCTCGCTCGCCCCCGGCAGCTGGTAAGCATTCGCGCCCGGATTCCATTTCTTAAAGAACTCCGAAAGATCCGCCTGTGCGACCCAGGAGGCGCACAGCATCAGCGTGTCGGCAGCGTTACCGTTGGATTCAGCACAATAATTCTTGCCGCCGAAGGTGTTGTCGCCAACATCATCGCCGCGTGCTTTACGGTGCATCAACTGGAACAGGTTCCAGCCTTTCATCCCTTCACGATTGCTGTAGAACTCTGGCAGCTTGCTATCTGGATACCACTTCGTGATATCAAAGTTTTTCTCTGCCCACTCCTTCAACTGTGCGTACATCAGCAGACGGTCACCCGCACCGCCACGTGCCCATGCCTGACCGTTGCTCTCGTTCAGATATTCCGGCGCAACGGTAATATCGTCAGCGACCCGGTTCATCTTGCCGAGATAGCGATCCTGCATGTACAGCGCCAGCACGTTGTTCGCTACTTCAGTTGCGCCCGGTACAGTCAGCGGCGTTTCTGCAGCGTTGTGCCCTACTTCGTGCCAGATCAGCCAGTCGTTCAGCGGCGTCGTCGGCAGCGTGGTGCTGTTCGTCGAGAAGCTGCTGTTCATTACCGGATAACCAGAGTGCGCATCACCGATGGAGATCTGCACATCGTTGGCGAAACGATGTTTATGCCCCGTCAATGCTTTATAGGTAAACATCCGGTGCTTACCGCTTTCGCCATCACGACCGTAGAAGTCATTCATCGAGCTGGCAAAGGTATCCAGATCTTTAGCGAATTCTGCTACGCCACCAGTGAAATTGCTGGCCTCAAGGTTCTTCTTCGGCGTGGTGTAGACGAAAGCGTCTGATTCCAGCTCGCCCAACGGCGCAGGGGATTTCAGATCGTTTTTCCATTTACCGTCTTTATAGAACGGCGCTTTTACCACTCCGGTAAAGGTGAAGCTGGCAGATTTATTATTCTCCTTGCTGTCGCCCTTGATATAAATCAGACCACCGTAAGGAACCGTAAACTTCACCTCACCATTGGCTTTCAGATCATAGGTTTTAGTCACTCTTGGCGGACGGTTCAGCGCGACCTCATGCTTCTCACGCCCGGTCAGGTCGTCAGCCAGCGCCACGGTGACAGTCACAGGAACGTTCGCATTGGACTTAATGGTGACCTCTTTCTGAGCCGGAGCCCACAGACCAGTAGACTGCATGTTACCCGCAAACCATTTGGTCGGATTCGAGTACAGGCTGATGGTTTCAGTAACATTCTCACCCTCTGCCGATACCGCTCCCGGATACTTCTCGACATCAACTTTGATGTTCAGATCCCACCAGGAACGCCCCAGCATCAGACGCGTCAGCGGTTTTTCCATATAGTTGAGCGGATAGCTCGGGTTCATCATGCCTGCTTTGGCAGTATTATCTCCGTAGATCATGTTGTTATCGACAAGCGATTTTTTCAGATCTGTAGAACACTGCGTGCCCTCGGTATAGGCATTGTTGGCATAGCAGTTCAGGAACTCGGTGAACGTTTTAAAGCCCAGCTCGTCATCCTTGTTGCTTTCGTAACGATATTTCGTATCGTTCCACAGCCAGACCGACATGTTCTGGTACAGACGTTCCAGATCGACGCTGCTCAGACGCTCACCTTTGCGACCATTGGTACGGAAGTAAAGCTCGTGCTGATACAGGCGCTGAATGTTGGTTCCCAAATCCGCTGCCTGTAGCATCGCTTTCGCGGTGTCGGCGCTGAGATTCAGTTGCGTATAGCGCGGAACATACATGCCCCCGGTTACCGGAACACCCGTGCCAGGACGATGTTCCAGGCAGTTGACCTCGTAGTGGTAGTCAGGATCCTTACACACCTCTAATCCAGGAAATGCCTTAAGGATTTTTGCCTTTGCCGCCTCCAGGGACTCGTTTGTTTCATGCTCTGCCTCATCAATAAAGGCATAACGCTTGACCTGTTTGCCATCGACATCTTCCAGCCAGCTGGCCACTTCCAGTTTCGGCTTGTCATCAGGCTTGTTTTCTTGCTGGTATTTCCAGATAACTTCTTTCGTTGTTTCATCAATGGTATATGGCGGTTTACCGTCGACAAACGGATAACGTTCATATACCCAGATGCCTTTTTCACGCTGCTGACGAACGCGATCCGGATACCCTTGAGGATCGTTATTCACCACCGACTTGTTCAGTGCCATTGACAGGCCTGCGGCATCAAGCAGACGAACAAAGCCAGATGCGCTCTCTTCCTTAAGGTTGCTCATCACGTTTTCCATGATCAGCACCGATCCGCCTTTGTTCAGATAGGCGATCAGATCGGTCACATCCTGCTGAGTCAGCTTCGGTTTGCTGGTGTCTGCACGCAGCGGGATTGCATAGGGATCGTTACCCACCTGAGTCACATACTCAAAGCCGTTGAGGATCAGCAGCGGCATTTTCTGCGGATCGAGATCGCCATAGCTACTTAAATGTTCAACGGAGATACCCGCAAAATCCGGATGGAAGCCGAACTCAGCACTGTTTCCTGTAACCTGACCATGACGTTTGAAATAGACGGTATCCAGGTTGGTGCCCACGGTCATGCTGGTTTTCGCGTCTGGAGTCCAGCTATTGTTAGACAGATAGCGCAACACGTTCTGCATAAAGTGCTTCATGTCATTTGAATCACCGTTACGCATACACTGACCGTTTTTATCAACACCGCCTTCCCAGCTGTAACCGTTCGGGCAACGCAGGATGCTGTTGTAGTGCGGGTTACCGATAACCATCAGTTTGCCCTCACCAACTTGCCCCAGCGAGATAAACGGCAGGTTGAAGGTGGCAGTTTCGCGTGTCACGTTCTCCGGTCGCACAATGGAAGGCGCTTCCGTAATGTACGCCAGCTCGTTTTTATCCCAGGCGCGTTTTTCGCCAAACGCCAGCCAGTAGTTTTTATCATTACGCGCCATCAGAATCGGGAATGCCGCGTTGGAGATATTCACCACCGCCTGACCACGCGCATTACCGGTGCTACCATAGAAGTTGGTAGAGTCATGGAAAACGTGGAATTTCGTCACTGATTTGTAATCTTTATCCACACCCCACAGCTTGTTGATAACGCCCTGAATCTGACCTTCGTTAATGCTGCGCGCGGTCAGCGAGAACCAGCGCGGAGAGTTACAACCGTCGGTTTTCGCACAGATTGCAGTATCGATCTCTTTGGCCTGACCCGTTTCAAACTGTTCGATAAATTCGTTAGGCAGAGTAACAACTTGATCACCTTCACCCAGCGTCGCACCGTTGGATAAAGAGAGATTGATAATCTCGTTGATCACGTTGGGATATTCAGCAAAGACCTTGCGCACATCGTCCGGAACGACACGGGTATTATTTTGTCCGGCTTTCGAATAGCGGTGGATCAGCTGATCGATATTTGCCCCGCGAACTTCATCGCCCAGTTCCGTCAGTGCAATAGTCGACTTGTTACCGCGCACTGAGCCAAGTTCAAAGGTGTCGATGCCAAAGGAGATGGTTTCCCCCCAGCTAAAGGAAAACTCGCCGTTTTCTCCGGTTACACCACGCCCTGAATTGGTGTAGTAGTTGACGCCAACCACGCCATTCCCCTGGCTATCTACCAGGCGACCTTCAGAAAGAATGATTTCCGTAGGTTGATACTGATAAAACTGTTCCGCGTTAGCCGACACGAAGGAAGCGTTCAGATCCGGCTTTGTTCCCGGCGTCGTGACGGGCACTACCGGTGAAGTATGAGTGGATGGCGCCTTATCGGTCGCGGCATTGTTTTCCACCTCTTCATTGACCAGCTTTTTGAACTCTTCCGGAGTCAGATCGATTTGCTTATACAGCGAGTCGAAGCGTTTACTCTCGATCACCGAGGAGAACGTCAGGCAAACCTGTTCTGTATCCGCCGGACAACTGTTCATGGAGGTTACCAGCGAGAGCGCATTGCTTTTCTTGTCGTCGGACTCCGCCAGTTCTTGCGAGTCCTCAAGGCTAAACGACACTTTTTCAACCGCACGCAGGCTACGCGCAGCTTCTGACTGAGTGTTGAAGGTGGCAATTGTCGTGTTACCCGCTACGCAAGTAACGTCCTCGCCAGGTGTAAAAGTAAAGCCGTCGCTGGATTCACCATTACATTTAGCACCGATTACCCGCTGGCTTCCGCCCAGGGTCAGATAACCCGTTTTCGTCGGAACAGGTTCTGGCTCCGGTTCTGGCGTTGGCTCTGGATCAGGTGTCGGGTCCGGAGTAGGTTCAGGCTCCGGCGTCGGCTCCGGGTTTGGTGTTGGATCAGGTTTCACTTCCGGCAAAGACCCTGTTCCAGAATCTACAGGCGGAGTATCGGAGGACGATCCTGAACCACCGCCATCACAACCGGCTAACAGGGTTGCGCTTAAAATAGCCGCTAAAAGCGATTTCTTATATTTAAATTTCTTATTCATTAATAACGCAAGTGACAAAATAAAGTTGAAAGATTCGTAACTGGGGAAATAATTTTATGCTTTATCTTCTCTAATAATTTCCTCCATTCTTAAGAAAACTGCATTATTGATAACGAAACAGGTGAAATTTATAAGAATATCCCCTATACGATGTCAGTCGGGGTATTTATCAAAAGATTTAACAAACAAAAAAGTAACAATTATTCACAATGTGACTATCTCAAGTTGTTGATAGTTTTAACGATTGCGATTGCAAAAGCAACAGATAGCACGGTGTTTACTCATCAAGCGAACATAATTAATACAGACTTGTTTTGCGGGACAAAAAAATAGATATTCTCACGCGCTTAATTATTTAGCGGGTTATCTGAACACAAAACATTATTGCCGCATAGATAATAAATCAGGAAATGATTTTTTAATTAATAAGACAGAATAATGTAACCAGAAAAGAATGAGGCCGGATGATATTGACGATCATCCGGCTTTGTTGACTTACGAGACTAACATTCCGGTAAACACATACGCCTGCAACAGCGTGATAATGCCAATAACGCTGGCAAAGATCAGACTGTGTTTCACAGTGTAGCGGAACAGTTCAGATTCTCGGCCCACCATGCCTGTTGCGGCGCACGCCACGGCGATAGATTGCGGAGAGATCATCTTGCCGGTCACGCCGCCGCTGGTATTTGCTGCCACCAGCAGGGTGTCAGAGACGTTGATTTGCTGCGCGGTGGTTGATTGCAGTGAACCAAACAGGGCATTCGAGGATGTGTCCGAGCCGGTAAGGAATACCCCCAGCCAGCCAAGGAACGGTGAGAAGAACGGGAACATCACGCCAGTGCCCGCCAGTACCAGCGCCAGCGTGGTAGACATGCCGGAATAGTTGGTCACGAAAGCAAATGCCAGCACCATGCCAATCGACAATATCGGCCACTTCAGGCTAATTAGCGTTTCGGCAAAGACGCCAATGCCTTTCTTGATCCCCACGCCGAGAATGAAGATAGAGATAATCGCCGCAATAAAAATAGCGGTGCCGCCAGCGGACAGCGGGTCGAATTTAAACACCGCATCCATCGGTGTCGGCTGGGCGACAATGGGTGCCGCTTTCAGTACCTGCTGATGCAAATGAGGGATCTGGAAATTAATCACCAGCGAATAAAACGCACCGCCCGGCGCAAATAACGCTTTAAATGGCTTCATCGTCCAGATGGTGACCAGCACCGTTAAGATTAAAAAGGGTGACCAGGCGCGAATGATTTGCCCCAGACTATATTCTGAAGGCACGGGACCGCCAGAAGACGGTTTATTCACCACCATCGCACCTGCGGATTGCCCCATGCTGATTGCCGTTTCGGTATTTTTCGGTCGCCAGACTTTAAGGAATAAAGAAAGTGAGACGATACTCACCAGCGCCGAAGTAATATCCGGCAGTTCAGGACCAATGTAGTTAGAGGTAAAGAACTGGGTAACCGCAAAGCTACCACCCGCAACCAGCGCCGCTGGCCACGTCTCTTTCACCCCTTTCCAGCCGTCCATCATCGCCACCAGCCAGAACGGTACAAGAACTGACAAGAACGGCAACTGACGTCCCGCCATTGCACCGATGTCGAACGGATCGATTCCCGTTACCTGACCGGCGACCAGAATCGGCACGCCCAATGCACCAAACGCCACCGGCGCAGTGTTGGCAATCAGGCACAGCCCCGCCGCATATAACGGTTTGAAGCCCAGCCCCACCAGCAACGCCCCCGTAATCGCCACCGGTGCACCAAAGCCAGCCGCCCCCTCCAGCAGCGCGCCAAAGGAAAAACCAATCAGTAGTACCTGCAAACGTTGATCGTCGGTGATGGAGATAACCGAGCTGCGGATAATATCAAACTGCCCGCTGGCAACGGTTAATTTATAGAGGAATACCGCTGCGACAATAATCCACGCAATCGGCCATAAGCCATAAATAAAGCCATATCCCGCAGCAGCAAATGCCATATCAATCGGCATTTTAAAGGCGAATATCGCAATCAATATCGATAATATAAGGGTTATTGCTCCGGCGACATGTCCTTTCAGACGTAATACCGCGAGTGCAACGAAGAAGAATATTATCGGGATCAAGGCGACCAGAGCGGATAGCCCCAGTCCTCCCATCGGCATATACATTTGGGTCCAGGTAACCATATTGTTCAGTCTCTTATTATCTTTATATGCTTGATATACTTAAGGTTGTAATAAGCAAAAGAGGACTGAACTGTAAAATATAGGGGTTATACTTTACAGCAACAGCACGCCGCTAACGCAATTGCTACCTCTGGCATAACAAGTATATCGGGTAAGGGTTTCTGTTCCGCACACGCAGGTGCAGAGTATCGTTAAGATGTCCATATTGTTGTTTTAATCCCGCTAGTGATGCGCTACGGGTATTTAATATTGTTAAACCCTGATAATCGCTCCGGTTATTTCCGGGATAAATGTACTACCGCAGTAACTATAATAGCCCCGACAATAAAACTTGCCGGGGCTTTTGCTATTGCTATTAATGACTTTCTTTTTCGCGTAAACGCCAGGCGTGTAATAACGGTTCGGTATAACCGTTTGGCTGTTTCACGCCGAGGAAGATTAAATCGCTGGCAGCTTTAAACGCACACGAATTAGCGAAATTCCCCACCATCGGACGATACGCCGGATCGCCAGCGTTTTGCTGATCCACCACTTTCGCCATATTCTCCAGCGACGCCTGCACCTGTTCTTTAGTCAGAATACCGTGACGTAACCAGTTGGCGATATGCTGGCTGGAGATGCGCAGCGTTGCACGGTCTTCCATCAGCGCCACGTTGTGAATATCCGGTACTTTTGAACAACCAATCCCCTGCTCGACCCAACGCACCACGTACCCCAGAATCCCCTGCACGTTGTTATCCAGCTCTTGTTGGATCTCTTGCGCCGACCAGTTAGCGTTTTCAGCAACCGGAATGGTCAGCAGATCGTCCAGCAGCGGTTCAAATTCAGCATTGAACTCTGTGTTGGCAATGTTGGCTTGCACGCTCTGTACGTTGGTTTGATGGTAGTGTAGCGCATGGAGCGTAGCGGCGGTCGGCGACGGAACCCAGGCTGTGTTCGCCCCGGCACGCAGCTGATCGCCCTTCTGGCTGTACATGTCTGCCATCAGATCCGGCATTGCCCACATACCTTTACCGATTTGCGCTTTGCCACGCAGCCCGCAGAACAGACCAGACAGCACGTTATTACGTTCGTAGGCTTTGATCCACGGCGTCGATTTCATCTGGTTTTTACGCAACATCGGCCCCGCTTCCATCACCGAATGCATCTCATCACCGGTACGGTCGAGGAAGCCGGTGTTGATGAACGCCACGCGGTTGCGCGCCTGGGCGATACAGCTACGTAAGTTTAGCGAGGTTCGGCGTTCTTCATCCATAATGCCCATTTTCAGGGTATTCGGTGCCATGCCGAGCATCGTCTCAATGCGGGTAAACAGTTTGTTGGCGAACGCCACTTCCTGCGGACCATGCATTTTCGGTTTCACAATATAGACGCTGCCGGTACGCGAGTTTTTCTGCACTTTTAAATCGTAGAGGGCAATCGCGCCAGTCATGACGCCATCAAGAATACCTTCCGGAATTTCATTGCCTTCGCTGTCCCAAATCACGGGAATGGTCATCAAATGACCCACGTTACGGATAAACAGCAGCGAGCGCCCGTGCAGAGAAATTTCAGAGCCATCGGCGGCGGTGTAATGACGATCGTCATTCAGTTTACGCACGATTTGCCGACCGTTTTTCTCCATCTTCTCTTGCAGAGTGCCCTGCATCAGCCCCAGCAGGTTGCGGTACAGCAGGATTTTATCTTCCGCATCAACCGCAGCGACCGAATCTTCGCAGTCGAGAATGGTACTGATGGCAGCTTCGACGATAACATCGTTGATGTGCGCCGGATCGTCTTTGCCAATCCGCCCGTTGGCATCGATTTGCAGCTCGATATGCAAACCGTTATTTTTCAGCAAAATGCAGCCCGGCGCAGCGGCATCACCACGATAACCGACAAACTGCGCCGGGGTACGTAACGTGGTTTCCGTGCCATTTTTCAACTGGATACGTAATTGTTTATCGACCACGCTAAACGCCACCGCATCCTGATAGCTGCCATTTTCCAGCGGCAGTGATTCGTCGAGAAAACGCCGAACCCAGGCGATAACCTGCTCGCCGCGCTGCGGATCGTAGCCGCTGACCATCGCCCCTTCCTGCGGGATGATGTCGCTGCCGTACAGCGCGTCGTACAGCGACCCCCAGCGGGCGTTCGCCGCGTTCAGCGCATAGCGGGCGTTCATTGCCGGAACCACCAGCTGTGGCCCCGCCTGACTGGTGATTTCACTGTCGATGCCCGTGGTTTCCACCGTCACGTGCTCCGGTTGCGGCACCAAGTAGCCCAGTTCACGCAGGAAAGATTTATAGGCCGCTTTGTCTTTTACCGGCCCTGGATTGCAGCGATGCCACTCGTCGAGCGCCGCCTGAATGCGATCGCGTTCTGCCAGCAACTGACGATTTTCTGGCGCCAGATCGTGAACGATCTCATCAAAATTGCGCCAGAACGCGGCAGCATCCAGTTCCACGCCCGGTAAAACTTCTTCATCCACAAAACGTTTAAAATTGGCGTCAATGCGTAAACGGCCCTGGGTTATGGTCTCACTCATTATTTATCTCCTCGTTTTCGCTTATTTCGCCAACACCGCTGCTGCCGCTTTCGCGACCTGCGCATCCTGTGCTCCGGTTAAACCAGAAACGCCCACGGCACCAATAACTTGCCCATCAACAACAACCGGTACGCCGCCTTCCAGCGACGTCAGTAACGGTGCCGTCACAAACGCGGTACGTCCGTTGTTCACCATCTCTTCATAGCCCTTAGTTTCACGACGCCCCAGCGCGGCGGTACGCGCTTTCTCCTGGGAGATGTAAGCCGCAATTGGCGCGCAATCATCCATGCGGCTTAACGCCAGCAGATGACCGCCGTCATCTGCAACAGCAATGGAAACAGACCAGTTATTTTTCTGCGCCTCTTCCTGACCTGCGGCAATAATTGCACTCGCCATTTGCTGGCTAAGAATGACTTTAGTTTTCATTTTGTTATTCCTTTTCAAGGGCTTGTTCTACAATTTCAATCCAGTGACGCACAGAGGTACGACCGGCGCTCGCCAGATGCGTCTGGCAACCAATGTTGGCGGTGACGATCATTTCCGGTTTGCCGCTTTCCAGCGCATTCATTTTGTTATCCCGTAGCTGGCGTGCCAGATCGGGATGCGTTAACGCATATGTTCCCGCCGACCCGCAGCACAGATGGCTGTCGGGAACGTCGGTTAAGGTAAATCCCAGGCGCAGTAATACTTTTTCCACTTCGCCGTTCAGCTTTTGCGCATGTTGCAGAGTACACGGGCAGTGGAAGGCCAGTTTTTTATCGCCGCGAATTGCCAGTTTTTCCAGCGGTTCCTCGCGCAACAGTTCGACTAAATCGACCGCCAGTTCACTGACCTGACGCGCTTTATCGGCATACAGCGCATCGTTTTTAAGCATCTGCCCATACTCTTTGACGAACGCGCCACAGCCGCTGGCAGTCTGCAAAATAGCCTCGGCACCCGCTTCAATCGCAGGCCACCAGGCATCAATGTTATTTCGCGCGCGCGCTAAGCCCTTTTCCTGCGCATTAAGATGATAGTCCACCGCGCCACAACAGCCTGCTTCGTTAGCTGGCATGACGCTGATCCCCAGACGATCCAGCACTCGCGCAGTTGCCGCGTTGGTGTTGGGCGAAAGCGTAGGCTGGGCGCAGCCTTCCAGCATTAAAACCCGACGCTTATGGCGCAGCGGCGGACGCGGTTTAGCTTTCACCGTTTCAGCAGGCAGTTTTGCTCTGACCTGTTCCGGTAAAAACGGTCGCAGCACCAGCCCTACCTGCGTCAGCGCACGGAAGACCGCCGGACGCGGCACTACCTGGCGCAATCCTTCGCGCAGTATTCGCTCCGGCAGTGGGCGTTTCACTTTCTGCTCGACAATATCACGCCCGATATCCAGCAAATTGTGATAGCGCACACCAGAAGGACAGGTGGTTTCACAATTGCGGCAAGTGAGGCAGCGATCGAGATGCTCCTGCGTTTTAAGCGTGACTTCGTTGCCTTCCAGCACCTGTTTAATCAGATAGATGCGCCCGCGCGGCCCGTCCAGTTCATCGCCCAGGAGCTGATAGGTTGGGCAGGTTGCGGTACAAAATCCGCAGTGAACACAGGCGCGCAGGATGCTGTCGGCTTCCAGCGCGCGCGCGTTCTGCCGCATCTCTTCGGTTAATTGGGTTTGCATAGCCTGCTCCTTAAAGTTCCGCGTACATGCGACCGGGGTTAAACACGCCGCAAGGGTCGAGCTGCTGTTTAAGCTGCTGGTGATAGCGGAATAAAGGAGCCGATAGCGGGGCAAAGCCACCATCTCCGGCACTAAAGCGGGTCGCATGACCGCCGGCGTTGCGGGCGATGCGGTGGATTTGATTGTCATCGGCTGTCGATTTCAGCCAGCGTAACGCGCCGCCCCAGTCGATCAGTTGCTCGCCGGGTAAATCCATCATCGGCGCATCGGTGGGTAAGGAAATGCGCCATAAAGTGCCCGGTAATGAGAAGAACGGCAATTGTTGTTCGCGCAATTGCTGCCAGAACTGACCAGCGACCTCTTCGCCACCCAGCAGTTCACGCGCTGCTTTTACCGATCCTTCACCGCCTTCAAGGCGGAGCCACAAGGCGTTGTCGAAATAACATAAGCCGCTAATGGGAAGTGGCTGGAGTTGCCACTGGGCGATTTCACTCATGGCTTCTTGCAGGCTGATTTCCCGCCGCAGACTCAAGGTGGCACGCGGTCGCGGTAACACTTTCATCGAGATTTCAGTGAGTACACCAAGACAGCCGTAGCTTCCGGCCATTAACCGCGAGAGATCGTATCCGGCGACGTTTTTCATCACTTCGCCGCCAAAGCGCAGATGTTTTCCAGTGCCGGTAATGATGCGCGTACCGAGGACAAAATCGCGTACCGATCCGCTCCACGGGCGACGCGGCCCCGCCAGCCCGCAGGCAACCATTCCGCCCCAGGTGGCTTCTTCACCATAATGCGGCGGCTCGCAGGGAAGCATTTGCCCGGCGCTCTCCAGCGCCGCTTCAATCGCCACCAGCGGCGTTCCGGCGCGAGCGGTAATCACCAGTTCGGTCGGGTCGTAATTAACAATGCCGCGATGACAACGCACATCCAGCGTTTGCCCGGTGACAGGGCGACCTAAAAAGGCTTTGCTATTGCTTCCCTGAATTACCAGCGGCGTTTTATCGCTAATCGCCTGATTCACCTGCTCCAGTAGCACCTGGCTGTAATCACACTCGCGTAGCATCAGAAACGCTCCAGTTCAGGGAAAGGTAAATGACCGTGATGCACGTGCATGGCACCAAATTCAGCGCAGCGGTGTAGCGTGGGGATGTTTTTCCCCGGGTTCAGCAAACCATCAGGGTCAAACGCCGCCTTGACCGCATGGAAGGTCGTGATTTCATCGCTGTTGAACTGGGCGCACATTTGATTGATTTTTTCGCGCCCGATGCCATGTTCCCCACTGATGCTGCCGCCCACTTCAACGCAAAGTTCGAGGATCTTCCCACCCAACTCTTCCGCACGGGCAAATTCACCGGGTTCGTTGGCATCGAAAAGGATTAACGGGTGCATGTTGCCGTCTCCGGCATGAAAGACGTTGGCGACGCGTAAATCATATTGCTGCGATAAACGGGCAATGCCTTCCAGTACGCCAGGCAGCGCACGGCGCGGAATGGTGCCGTCCATACAGTAGTAATCCGGGGAGATACGTCCCACCGCCGGGAAGGCGTTTTTGCGACCGGCCCAGAAACGCACACGCTCCGCTTCGTCCTGTGCCAGACGGACGTCAGTCGCGCCCGCTTTCAGTAAGATGTCGTTAACCCGCTCGCAGTCTTCCTGAACGTCAGACTCCACGCCGTCCAGCTCGCACAACAAAATCGCTTCGGCATCGACGGGATAACCAGCATGAATAAAATCTTCCGCCGCGCGGATCGACAGGTTATCCATCATCTCCAGCCCACCGGGGATAATGCCATTAGCGATGATGTCACCGACGGCGAGTCCGGCTTTTTCTACCGAGTCAAAGCTGGCTAACAGAACCCGTGCCACGGGGGGCTTCGGCAGCAGTTTTACCGTCACTTCGGTGGTCACGCCGAGCATACCTTCCGATCCGGTGAACAGCGCCAGCAGGTCAAAACCAGGCGAATCCAGCGCGTCCGATCCCAACGTCAGCGCCTCGCCGTCCAGCGTTTGCACTTCGATTTTCAGCAGGTTATGTACGGTCAGACCATATTTCAGGCAGTGGACGCCTCCGGCGTTTTCCGCCACGTTGCCGCCAATAGAACAGGCGATTTGCGAGGAGGGATCCGGTGCGTAATAGAGATTATGCGGCGCTACGGCCTGGGAAATCGCCAGGTTACGTACGCCCGGCTGCACGCGCGCGCGGCGACCGACGGGGTTAATGTCGAGGATCTCTTTAAAGCGTGCCATCACCAACAACACACCTTTTTCCAGCGGCAGCGCGCCACCAGAAAGCCCGGTGCCTGCACCACGGGTCACCACCGGTATACGCAGGCGGTGGCAGACAGCCAGAATCGCTGTCACCTGTTCCATCTGCTTAGGCAGAACAACCAGTAATGGACGCGTGCGATACGCGCTCAACCCGTCACACTCGTAAGGAATGATCTCCTCATCGGTATGCAGGATCTCGAGTCCAGGGACATGCTCACGCAGTGCCATCAGTACCGATGTGCGGTCGACATCGGGTAAAGCGCCATCAAGACGCTCTTCGTACAAGATGCTCATGAGTAGGCTTCGCTTTGTTGTGTTGTGTGGCAGCTGATTTTTGCGCGCTGCTTCTGTGAACAGTTATTAAGCGGGCTTTTTGTTTTCGTCTATCTCTTTAGCTACCGGTCAGACCATTTTTTTTCCAGCTCTGTGACCTTGCTTCGGTTAACTTAATGTTAAATTGATGTAACATAATCACTTACGTGATGTACGTGTTTTGCAAATTAAGAACAGAAAAATTGGTCCTACCTGTGCACGAGGTCCGGCAATGAAAGATGAGCGTCGCCCTATTTGCGAAGTGGTTGCAGAGAGTATCGAACGGTTGATTATCGACGGCGTGTTGAAAGTTGGGCAGCCGCTTCCTTCAGAGCGCCGACTGTGTGAAAAGCTCGGCTTCTCACGCTCCGCACTGCGTGAAGGACTGACCGTGCTGCGCGGGCGCGGGATTATTGAAACGGCGCAGGGGCGTGATTCCCGTGTGGCTCGTCTTGATCGGGTGCAGGACACCAGCCCGCTAATCCATCTGTTCAGTACGCAGCCGCGAACGCTGTACGATCTGCTCGACGTTCGCGCACTGCTGGAAGGTGAATCGGCAAGGCTGGCGGCAACGCTGGGAACCCAGGCTGATTTTGTCTTGATTACTCGCTGTTATGAAAAAATGCTCGCCGCCAGTGAGAACAACAAAGAGATTTCGCTGATCGAACATGCGCAGTTGGATCACGCTTTTCATCGGACGATTTGTCAGGCTTCCCACAATCAGGTGCTGGTGTTTACTCTGCAATCATTGACCGACCTGATGTTTAATTCGGTGTTTGCCAGCGTGAATAATCTCTACCATCGACCACAGCAGAAGAAACAGATCGATCGCCAACATGCGCGGATCTATAACGCGGTTTTGCAGCGGCTGCCGCACGTCGCCCAGCGCGCCGCCCGCGATCACGTGATGACCGTAAAAAAGAATCTCCACGATATCGAGCTGGAAGGCCACCACTTGATTCGCTCGGCGGTGCCGCTGGAGATGAATCTGGGGGGAATGTGAGCCGAGTTTTCGCCCTCACCCTCTTCCCCTGGGGCGAGGGGACCGCCCCTGCGCTTAATAGGATCTGGTATTAAATGTGCTTTTCATACAATCGGTAACGTTTATACGGCTCCGCCCCAATGCGTTCCAGCATGTTATTCATGCCTGTATTGGTTTCGAGGATCCATGACATCTCCAGCGCATCAATCTTCCTGCGAGCAAACGGATCGCGTAATGCTTCAATCAGCAGCAGCGCGATCACCGGGCCAATGCGGCTAAACTGATACTCGTCACGTACCCCCATCAGCGGCACTCGCGCAGTTCGCACACCGCTGACTTTTAAGCGCCACAGCAATTTTGCCCAGCCGAAGGGAAAGAGCGATCCATTCAGATCGGCAATCGCTTCGTTGATGTTCGGTAAGCCGACAATAAACGCACAGGGTGCAGAATCAATCTCGGCGATGTAGATCATATCGTCCGGCACCAGGTACTTAAGCTGATCGCCCATGGTCGCGAACTCATGTTCGGTAAACGGCACAAATCCCCAGTTGTGCTGCCAGCCAGAGTTGAAAATCTCACGCAGAACCTGCATTTCTTCGGCAAACCGCTGGCGATTGATGCAGCGAATGGTCACCTTTTTGCGTACCTGATCCATCAGTTTTTTTAGCGCCGGAGAGAAAGTAAGATCGGTTCGCTGCATCCACCACGCCAGTAGATCAATGCCTTTGTGATAACCCAATTGCTCCAGATGTGCGGCATACCACGGTTTACCGTGCGGCATCATCGCGCATGGCGGTGTATCGAAACCCTCAATCAGTAATCCGCTTTCCTGATTGATATTCAGACTGAAAGGTCCGCTGATGTTGCGCGCGCCTTGTGACTTCAACCACGCTTCCGCTGCGCCAAATAAAGCGGCAAAAACCTGCGGATCATCAATGGCGTCAATCATACCGAAATGACCGGTATCTTCGCCGTATCGCTCGCGGTGCAAAGTATCGATTTGCGCGGTAATGCGCCCGACTATCTGCCCCGCTTTTTTTGCCACCCACGCCTGCCAGATAATATGCTCCGTCCCCGGATTCTTCCTGGACAAATGCTCGCTGCGTTCAATGAACAAAGGAGGGATCCAGTTTGGATCATCGGGATAAAGTGATGACGGAAAAGCGATAAATGCCTTAAGGTCATTTTTATTAATTACTTTTTCAATTTTAATCATCAGCAGACCGCATTCCCTGGCTCAGTGGCTAACAAATAATTAACGGAGGGAATACGGGCATAAACCGAGACATTCGGCACCTTAATAATCCATCCGATGAATATAAAATACTGCTTTTAATTATTGCGATAAAACCATCACCTACATTATCTGAAAAAATATTAATCGTTAGTGCTTAATGCGACCAGACAGGCCACTTACTTAATACATTCACAAATCAAATATTATTCACAATAAAAACAAAAAAGTTAAAATCATTATTTAAATCAATGTTCAATATCGCACCCGTGAAAATACTATCTCATTTATCTTTTATGCATATATAATCCACCGCATTATTGTCATTTTATTTTTGATATCCAATTTTCTCGTGGTGTATATGTCTAATAAAATTTTTACGCATTCCCTGCCTATGCGCTATGCCGATTTTCCAACGCTGGTTGATGCTTTGGATTATGCCGCTCTGGGTAGCGCCGGAATGAATTTTTATGACAGACGTTGCCAGCTTGAAGATGAACTGGAATATCACAATTTAAAAGCACATGCCGAAGCAGGCGCAAAGCGGTTGTTATCGCTAAATTTGAAAAAAGGCGATCGCGTGGCGCTGATTGCCGAAACCAGTAGCGGGTTTGTTGAAGCATTTTTTGCCTGCCAGTATGCCGGGTTAGTCGCCGTCCCGTTGGCGATTCCGATGGGGGTCGGTCAACGAGATTCCTGGAGCGCCAAATTGCAGGGCTTACTGGCAAGCTGTCAGCCAGCCGCGATTATCACCGGCGATGAGTGGTTACCGCTGGTCAATGCCGCGACGCATGACAACCCCGAGCTGCATGTGTTAAGCCATGCCTGGTTTAAATCCTTGCCGGAAGCCGACGTTACGCTCCAGCATCCCGTTCCAGACGATATAGCCTACCTCCAGTACACCTCCGGCAGCACCCGTTTTCCCCGTGGCGTCATCATTACTCATCGCGAAGTAATGGCAAATCTACGTGCCATCAGTCATGACGGCATTAAATTACGTCCGGGCGATCGCTGCGTCTCCTGGCTGCCTTTCTATCATGATATGGGGCTGGTCGGTTTTCTCCTGACACCTGTCGCCACGCAGCTTTCAGTGGATTACTTGCGCACTCAGGATTTCGCCATGCGCCCGCTGCAATGGCTTAAATTGATCAGTAAAAATCACGGCACCGTTTCCGTTGCGCCACCGTTTGGCTATGAACTGTGCCAGCGCCGGGTGAATGAAAAAGATCTCGCTGAACTGGATCTCTCCTGCTGGCGCGTCGCCGGTATTGGCGCTGAGCCAATCTCCGCAGAACAACTCCATCAATTTGCTGAATGTTTCCGTCAGGCTAACTTTGACGATAAAACTTTCATGCCATGCTACGGGCTGGCAGAGAACGCGCTTGCCGTCAGTTTTTCTGACGAAGCCTCCGGCGTTGTAGTTAACGAAGTAGATCGCGACATCCTAGAATATCAGGGTAAAGCCGTCGCACCGAACACAGGAACGCGCGCTGTATCGACTTTCGTCAACTGCGGTAAAGCATTGCCGGAACATGGTATTGAAATCCGTAATGAAGCAGGTATTCCAGTCACGGAACGTGTGGTAGGTCATATTTGCATCTCCGGCCCCAGCCTGATGAGTGGTTACTTTGGCGACCTGGCTTCGCAAGACGAGATTGCCGCGACGGGTTGGTTAGATACTGGCGATCTCGGCTATCTGCTGGACGGTTATCTGTATGTCACCGGACGCATTAAAGATCTGATTATTATTCGTGGGCGCAATATCTGGCCGCAGGATATTGAGTACCTGGCGGAGCAGGAGCCGGAAATTCACTCCGGCGATGCCATTGCTTTTGTTACCGCCCAGGAAAAAATCATTTTGCAGATCCAGTGTCGGATTAGTGACGAAGAACGTCGCAGGCAGCTTATCCACTCGCTGGCGGCGCGGATACAAAGCGAGTTTGGCGTGACAGCGGCTATCGATCTGTTACCGCCCCACAGTATTCCCCGCACCTCTTCCGGCAAGCCCGCCCGTGCGGAAGCGAAAAAACGTTATCAGAAGGCCGTCGCCGCTAATCCCGCTGTGCAGGAATCTCTCGTATGAACCAAATAGTCGCGGTGACGGGTGCTACCGGGTTTATTGGTAAATATATTATCGATAACCTGCTCATTCGCGGCTTTCATGTTCGCGCGTTGACGCGTACTGCCCGCGCTCACGTCAGCGATAATCTCATCTGGGTGCGCGGTTCGCTGGAAGATACGCATTCGCTTAGCGAGCTGGTTGCCGGTGCCAGTGCGGTGGTTCATTGTGCCGGGCAAGTGCGCGGGCACAAAGAAGATGTCTTTACCCGCTGTAACGTTGACGGCAGTCTGCGTCTGATGCAGGCGGCAAAAGAGAGCGGCTTTTGCCAACGTTTTCTGTTTATCTCTTCGCTGGCGGCGCGCCATCCTGAACTCTCCTGGTATGCAAACTCCAAACACGTCGCCGAACAACGGCTGGCTGCGATGGCTGACGAAATTACGCTGGGCGTTTTTCGCCCGACGGCAGTCTATGGCCCCGGCGATAAAGAGCTAAAACCACTGTTTGACTGGATGCTGCGCGGTTTGCTGCCACGGCTTGGCGCACCAGAAACACGGCTCTCTTTTCTGCACGTTACCGATTTCGCGCAAGCTGTGAGTCAGTGGTTAAGCGCCGAAACTGTACCAACGCAAACATATGAATTATGCGATGGCGTCTCCGGAGGCTATGACTGGCAACGCGTACAACAGCTTGCTGCCGCCGCCCGTCGTGGTTCCGTACGGATGGTCGGCATTCCTCTACCGTTGCTCACATGCCTTGCGGATATCAGCACAACATTAAGTCGTCTGTCTGGTAAAGAGCCAATGCTGACGCGCTCAAAAATTCGTGAATTAACCCATGCCGACTGGTCGGCAAGTAATAACCGTATTTCTGAAGATATTAACTGGTTTCCCGGGATTAGCCTGGAACACGCATTACGCAACGGGCTATTTTGATTGTCTTGTTTAAAGGTGTGTTAACGTTTCTATGGTAAATCGTGAAATAGTAATGGATTACATCCTTTCCTGTTTACAGGATTTGGTCGAAAACGGTGTGGAAATTAAGCCTGACAGCGCGCTCGTCAACGATCTTGGTCTGGAATCGATCAAAGTGATGGATCTCTTAATGATGCTGGAAGACAGATTCGATATTTCCATTCCGATTAATATTCTGCTGGATGTCAAAACCCCTGCGCAATTAATGGAAACACTACTTCCATGGCTGGAGAATAAATAATGGGGCTATACGATAAATATGCGCGTCTTGCTGGCGAGCGACTGCAATTTAGTGATAACGGGTTAACGCCGTTTGGCACCTGTATTGATGAAGTGTATTCCGCCACCGAAGGGCGTATCGGCAATAAAAAAGTGATCCTGGCCGGAACCAATAATTATCTCGGTTTAACCTTCAATAACGAGGCCATCGCCGAAGGTCAGGCTGCGTTAGCGGCACAAGGCACCGGCACCACCGGTTCTCGAATGGCTAATGGCAGCTATGCGCCGCATCTGGCGTTAGAGAAAGAGATCGCCGAGTTTTTCAATCGCCCTACTGCTATTATTTTTTCAACTGGTTATACCGCCAATTTAGGCGTCATCAGCGCACTTGCCGACCATAACGCCGTGGTATTGCTGGATGCCGATAGCCACGCCAGTATTTATGATGCCTGCTCTCTCGGCGGCGCGGAAATTATTCGTTTTCGCCATAACGACGCCAACGATCTGGAACGTCACATGATTCGCCTCGGCGAACGGGCGAAAGAGGCGATTATCATCGTTGAGGGCATCTACAGTATGCTCGGCGACGTTGCGCCGCTGGCGGAAATTGTTGATATCAAACGTCGTCTCGGCGGTTATTTGATTGTCGATGAAGCTCATTCGTTTGGCGTGTTAGGCGCAACGGGGCGTGGGCTGGTTGAAGCCGTTGGCGTTGAGGACGATGTTGATATTATCGTTGGCACCTTCAGTAAGAGTCTGGCCTCTATCGGCGGTTTTGCTGTCGGCTCGGAAGCGATGGAAGTGCTGCGCTACGGCAGCCGCCCGTATATTTTCACCGCCTCCCCTTCTCCTTCCTGCATTGCGACCGTGCGCTCGTCGTTAAGAACCATTGCCACACAACCAGAGTTGCGGCAAAAGTTGATGGATAACGCCAACCATCTGTATGACGGGCTGCAAAAATTGGGTTACGAGCTAAGCTCGCATATTAGCCCGGTAGTGCCAGTGATAATCGGTTCGAAAGAGGAAGGGTTACGCATCTGGCGCGAGCTTATCTCTCTAGGTGTTTATGTGAATCTTATCCTGCCACCTGCTGCGCCTGCGGGCATTACGCTGCTGCGCTGTAGCGTTAACGCTGCGCACAGCCGCGAACAAATCGATGCCATCATTCAGGCATTTGCCACGCTGAAACAGTAATGTTAACCCGTCGTGGTATTACGCCACGGCGGGTTTAGTGTTGCCTGTCATACCAATACACCAGACTCAACGCCACCAGCACAAACACTACCGGTAAACCGAGCGCAGTCGCTGGGGCGCTTAACGCAAATAGCAATCCCAGATTGACCATGATTTGATAGCTGATCCAGGTAAGCAAGCCAACAATGACGCCCACAGCAAGACGGCTGCCCATCCCCGGTGAGCGCGGGGCGCTAAAGGTAAACGGCACAGCCAGTAAAATCATCGCCAGAGTTAAGATGGGGTGTCCCAGCTTTTCCCACAGTGCCAGACGATATTCACTGCTCGGTTGCCCGGTTTCCTGCAAATAATGGATGTAATGGTTGAGCTGGCGGACAGAAAAGCTATTACCCGGCATCGATAACTCTTCGAGATTTATACTGGTGAACGTCGATTGCCACGGCAGATTATCTAATGTTTCCAGCGTTTCTTTGCCATTAAGCCATTTTTTATGATTCACACCGTGCAGGAGCCACGTTTTATCGTCTTCGATGGTGGCGCTGCGCGCGTAAATGTAGGATTCGAGTGACAGATCGTCGCGGTAATGAAATATCTCCACACCTACCGGCTGGCCCTGTTCATTCAGCGATTTCACCGTCACAAATTCATTGTCACGTCTGGCCCACAACATGTTGCCGGTGATGTCATCGTCCCCCCCTAACGCGGTGGCGGTCGATTTGATTTGCAGCGCCTGTTGCTGCAATGGCGACGCTACCCACTCATCAATCGCGCCTAACGAGACTGTCCACAGCATTCCGGCGACCAGCACCACCAGCGCGATACGGAAAATGGAAAATCCCGTGCTGCGAATGGCGGTAAGTTCACTGTTTTTCGATAACTGCCCAAGACCGACAATCCCCCCTAATAACGCGATAAACGGCGCAAGATCGACCAGTGTGCGCGGCAGGGTCATCACTACCACCAGCACAGCCTGAGTCCAGCGATAACCGCCAGGGCTGACATCATCCAGCTCGTTAATCAGGTTGAAGGTGGTAAAAAGCGGCAGCAGTAGTCCTGCGGCAGCGGCAAAACCGAGAAACAGGTGACGGATTAAATAGCGACTGAAGACATTCATCGGGAAAATTTCTGCAGCAAAGAGAAGTCGCGAGCAACCAGCACCAACAAACCAGTCAACATCAGTCCAGGCACTAACCACAAACCAGGGATAACAGGAATTGCACCGTTCGCCACCAGAGTGCGGCAAACGTCTCCGCCATAAAAAATGGCAATAAACAGTAACGTTAAAGGCAATAAGGTAGAAAATCGCCCCTGCCGTGGTTTTACCCGACTTAAAGAGATAGCCATCAGTGCCATTAACAACGCAGTCACGCCACGGCTTTGTCGCCATTGCAATTCGGCATGATCGGCAGGAAAGACAGAATGCGCCAGCTCCGTGAGCGATTTCGCTTTGCGTTTGACGTTAGGGCTTTGATCCAGCGGATTCAGATGTAATTGCAGATTGCGGTAGATCTGTTCGTTGTCGTCACTGCCCTGATGATCGAGAAGATAGGCTGTGCCGTTATGCAACATGACGGTCGGTTTGTCCGGAGAGGGATCGATAACATCAACGGAGCGGGCACGAAAAATGCGGGTTCGATTGGCTGTAGAAGTGTATATCAGCGCGTCAGTCAGGCGATTATTGTCTTGATCAACCGTCTGCGAGAGGATCATCCGCCCATTATCGTTAGTATTAAATTTCTTTGCCCGTAGCTGGCGGACGTCCAACTCCGACTGCGACTGTTGCTCCAGTTGATAAATCTGCGCATAAGCCCACGGCCGACCATACATCGACAAAACGGTGACAAAAATACTTAACGGTATAGCAAGGTAAAGAACAGCTTTATACAAACGCGCTGGGCTGCCTCCCGCCGCAGAAATTGCGGTAATTTCTGAGTCGGTATACATCTGCCCAAGCGTCACGCCAACTGACACATACAAGCCAACCGGTAACAACATCTCCAGTGCAATCAGCACCTTGTAAAAAACGATATCCAGCACAACGTTGAGAGCTAAAGTGCCATTTGCCGCTTCGGTCAGATAACGCTGTGCGGAATAGCTGGCGAAAATAAAGATCAGAAAACCGACGATAATCAGCACCAGACGGCGCGTACCGCGCATGATGTAGTGTTCAACCAGCTTCATCTCACTAACGCCCTCAATCCTTTGAGTTTTTTATTCATTGATCAGCTTCTGCGCCAGCGCAATAACATGATCTACCTCTTCCGGCGTCAGGCTGCCGTCCTTTGCCCACTGAATTTGCCCGGCTTTATTCAATACCAGAATGGTTGAACTCTGCTCCGGCAATTGCCAGGCAACCCGTCCCAGACCATTGCCGTCAATAACGAATTGCGCCCACGGATAGCGGCGTTTATTTTTCTCGATTTTACCGCTCACAAAATAGCCTGTACCAAAGATGGCATCATCGGTATTCACAATAGTGGTGGGCTGAAAACGATCCTGCGGAAAGTTTGCCGCTTCTACTGCTTTGATTAACAGTGAGTTCTTTTTCTTTGCCGACTTGCGCCCGGCGATATACTGGATAATGCGGACTTTTCCCGCCAGTTGCGTGCTGTTCCACTTTTGGTAGTGAATTTCGTCGTTATTAAGCAGTAGCTCGCCGCCTTCCTGGATATAAACAGGAGTTACCCGTTTTCCAGTGACAAAATTATGCGCCGCCACGACTGGCGCTAAGAGCGCAATGATCAGCGCGACAATCCGACGAAATGGCATTATTGCTCCGGATATAGCGGAAAACGCGAGATAAGCAGCTCTAAACGCTGGCGAATATCGCTATCCAGCGCCACCGGTGCGTCATATGACCGGCGGTTTTCCATATCATCTGCCACCATGTCGTCGTGCTTATCCCCCATCAGACCATTAATGGCAGCGAGGAAGCGGGAAATCTGTAACGCCTCTTTATTTTCAGGATCAAGCGATCTTAGGGTGTCGTAATAAGAAACCTGCTGACTGATGATTTTTCGCACATCATGAAATTCCCTGCCGGTTAGTCGCGGTTTGGCAATAATCTCTTTCAGGATATGCATTTGCTTTTGCCGATAGGCAATAAAACCGTTCACGCTTTCTAACTGGCTATGGCGTAATGACCAGTTCACTAACGACCAGACCGGGGAGCTTAAATAAATCCGTAACAGGTTACCGTAATACGACACGATATTTTTCTTACCGTTACGAAAACCATCCTGAAAATGGCCCAGACATACCGTCGTTTTGCCGAATAAAAATCCGGCCTGATGCTTCTTTAAATACAACCGTTGAGCAAAACGTAAATGCTTATAGCGCGCTCGCATGTATTTAAATTGTTTGCGCTCTTCAGCCGAAAGCTCATCGCCTTTGGTTTGTTTATGGATTAAACGCAGCAACTCCTTATGATCAACGCCATTTAGCCAGAATTGCAGACATAACGCGTAATTATCATGGATGATTTCGGCGGTACAACCCAGGGCGATTGTCGGCGGCAAACTGACCTGCGCGTCAACAACATCATCTTCCTCAATCGCAACAAATAAACGCTCGCTCGCCTCAAGCGGAAAATATTTTCTCATCATCAGGATTTCTCTCCGGCTGCGTTATAAAGCAATGAATGGCGCTGAAAGAACGCCTTTAAGGTCGGAATTAGTGAGAGCGCCACGTCCAGACATTGACCGCCGAAATAAGCAAACGCTGCTCCCAGCACGCCAAACAGATGACAAAACATGAACAGCAAAACGATGTAGCCGATTGAAGCGATGGTTTGCGCTACGAGGAAGGCGCGCTGTTTACCCGCCATCAATAGCAATGACTCCTGCGGGAAGCCCAGCATCGAAATAACAATCGCGCCAAGCATCACCTGGATCAGGTCATATGCTTCGAGATATTTAACGCCAAATACCAGCGAAATGAGCGGCTTGCCGACGATTAGCACCGCGAGCGCCACCAGAATACCGATTCCGCCAGCCAGTAAACCTGACTTCACGCCTAACAACCACGGTCTGGTAGTGCGCGGATCTAATCGCATTACCTCTGGATAAAAACTTTTACCCAGCAAACCCGCTGGCGTACCGGCGGCATCGAAGAATGTCATGGCGATTTTAAATAACCCAGCGGCGGCTGGCCCCAACACAATCCCCACCAGCACGGTGCTGCACGAGTTACGCGCCGACCAGATGGAGTGAGCAATGTTGGTTGACCAGACAAAACTCCACGCGCCTTTGATATGACGGGCAGACTCGAACAGATTCAATTTGAAGGCGTTATGGATATTTCTGCGGCGTAATTCACGCGCAGCAAACCACCAGTACATCGTGCCGCCAACCAGATTCGAGGCGTACCAGGCAATAACAAAGCCCGCAAAACCAAAGTCAAAATACCAGGCGATTACGCTACCCGCCGCTCGCAGAAAGGGTTTTGTAGCCTGCTGCACCGCAATTAAATCGAAGCGATCGACAGCGCGCAGAATGCCGGTCGGCGTGGAAGAAGCCATTGAGGGGATCAGCGTGCAATAGAGCGCCGCCAGCCAAAAGCTTTGCTCATCCAGACCTAATGAATGGGAAAGAAATGGCAGTAAGGCAATACCGCCGACAATCGCCACCGCGCCGCTGACGATATCCAGCGAAAAGGAAAACGAGACGACATTACGAAATTGTTGGGGGTTATTGTTGGTTAAGGCTGGCGTTCCGTACTGCACTACCAACTGCCATGTCTGAAACTTAATAAAATCGCTGATCGACTTAGCATACGATTGCACAATCACCAGTACGCCAAACATCGCTGGCGTCATCCCTTTACCAGCGCACGAGAGCGCCAGTAAGCCCAGCAAGGCGCTCACGACATTGCTGGAGCCTAACCAGGCGCTATTGCGAATAATGGTGCGAAAGGCTCCATCTGCAAACCAATGTTTGATGTTAAAACCCGCCAATTCAGCCTGACCTTATCGTTGATAGTAAAAAGTATCCCGCCAGCCTTAAGTTAAACTTCGGCGGTCAGAAACGATGGCAACCAGAGAAACCGCTTTCTGCGCCTGTTCCAGCACGTCGTGGTAGGGCGCTCTGGAATCAATCTCAAGAATTTTTGTGCCGTTATAGCCAATCTTCGACATAACGCCGATTTTGTCCTGCAGCTCGGCATAGTCGTGATCTGGCTTGCGGGAGATGGCGGTATCAATATCAATGCCCAGACGAATAATTAATTCAGGACGATATTGCGCCATTTGTTGATATAAGCGCCGCTCGCGCTGTGCCAGAAACATGTTGATTTTGCCGCTGGCGCGTTCGACGCCAATCCCCGGTCCGTCATAATAAAAACCGGAAATTTCCGCCTGCGGGAAGCGATCGCTAACCACCAGAACACCACTTTTCGCCAGTCGCTGAACCTTGCGCAGATTAGCCATTCTTCGCAGAGAAAAGCAGTACATAATCACCGCCGCCCATAGCGCCGGAGATTTAGTTTTCATACTTTGAGTTTTCGAGGATTTGGCCGCCAGACGCCGTTCCAGCCAGACGCCAACGAGCGGCAAGCGTTTAATTTTGTCGCCGTCTTCGCCGGATAGCAGCCCCAGATAACGACGCTCAGTTTGCCAGTGTTGTTGCAGCGATTTAACCAAATCGGTGGTCAGCGTGGATTTACCGGTGCCATCGCACCCGACCACCGCAATCAGCCCTGGAATGTAGTTGGGTTGCGGCGCGGTTGTACTGTTAACAGTTTGCGTTTGTAGTGCATCCATTCGTAAATCATCCCCTATCCATTTTGGTGATCAGGAAAGTGCGGCGTGAATCGCGCGTAATGAGGCTTGCAGGATTTCATCAGCAGGTTGTCGCCCGTCCAGTTCCAGTATCTTTGCGCTATTGAACGTCAGTTGTGGCGTAACGGCGATTTTTTCCTGTAACGCCGCCAGTTGATGATCGGGCTTGCGGGAAAATGCCGTCTGTTCATCAATAGCAAGACGAATCAATAACACAGGCAAATAAGATGCCATCCACTGGTACAGTTTCAGCTCGCGTTGCCTTAACATTTTTATCCAGCCGTTACCGCCAGTAGTTTTTGCCAGTTGCGGACCATCAAAGCGAAAACCAGGCACTTCTACCTGTGGGTAACGGTCGGTAATCAACAGATAGCCTTGCTGGCTTTTACACAACATTTTGCGAAACTTGTACGCCCGCCAGCAGGAAAGCAAATAAATAACCAGCGCGGTAATATTGCCGGGCGGCGTTGACGGCTTTTCATGCACATGTGCCGCTTTCCCCCGCAGATAACGCCCAAAAGGCGCGCCAATTACTGGAAGATGTGATATCCATTCGCCAATTCTCCCGGAAGATTGCCCGAGATAAATGTGTTCTGTTGGCATTTTTGTTGCCAGTTCATTTACCAGGCTTGCTGTGAGAGTCGATTTACCTGAACCATCACAACCCACAATGGCAATAACACGCACTGGCGTGGAATTAATTATTGACATATTACGTTGATTCACGAAAAACCCGGCAGCAAATAATGTATTGAATATTACGTGGTCGGTGCTCAGAATATCTGTTCAACCTTATTGTGACAATGGTTAATTGTGACATTGACCTGAATTACACTTTCATAAAAACACATTAATTAAATAAATATTTTGGACGGGTATTTAAATTTAAGGATATATTCATGCAGTCAATAATTCCTCCATTAATTGCTGTCATTGGTAGCGATGGTTCAGGCAAGTCAACGGTGTGTGAACATCTCATTAACGTTGTTGGAAAATATGGTGCCGCCGAAAGAGTTCATTTAGGAAAGCAGGCAGGAAATGTCGGACGTGCGGTGACAAAATTACCGTTGATGGGAAAATCCCTGCATAAAACCATTGAAAAAAATGAAGTGAAAACGGCAAAAAAATTGCCTGGCCCGGTTCCGGCGCTGGTAATTACAGCGTTTGTCGCCCGTCGCTTACTGCGCTTTCGTCATATGCTTGCCTGTCGTCGTCGCGGGTTAATTGTTCTAACCGACCGTTATCCTCAGGACCAAATTCCTGGCGCTTACGATGGTACGGTGTTCCCACCTAACGTTGAAGGTGGTCGTTTTGTCTCATGGCTGGCAAGCCAGGAACGTAAAGCGTTTCACTGGATGGCGAGCCATAAGCCTGATCTGGTCATCAAACTCAATGTTGACCTTGAAGTTGCCTGCGCGCGTAAACCCGACCATAAACGGGAATCGCTGGCGAGAAAGATTGCCATAACGCCACAGTTAACCTTTGGTGGTGCACAACTGGTTGATATCGACGCCAATCAGCCACTGGAAAAGGTGCTGGTTGATGCAGAAAAAGCGATTACGGATTTTATGACGGCGCGTGGTTATCACTAGTCAAAAATGGAAATGCCCGATCGCCAGGACCGGGCATTTTCAGGAAGGTTAAATCAACTGCAATGCTATCCAGTACAGACTACCAGACAGAAAAATCGCCGCCGGTAAGGTAAACACCCACGCCATCAGGATGCTGGTTACCGTTTTACGCTGTAAGCCTCCGCCATCCACGACCATCGTCCCTGCCACCGCCGAAGAAAGTACGTGTGTTGTGGAAACTGGCATACCGATGTAGCTGGCAAGGCCGATAGATACCGCCGCTGTCATTTGCGCCGCCATCCCTTGCGCATACGTCATGCCACGCTTACCAATCTTCTCACCGATGGTCATCGCTACACGACGCCAGCCAATCATGGTGCCGATACCGAGCGCCAGCGCCACTGCCATAATGATCCACACCGGAGCGTATTCAATGGTGCTTAACATATCGCTACGCAGTTTTTTCAGCAGGTTCTGGTCTTCTTTACTGACGTCTGGCAGTTTCGCCAGCTTCGCGGAGGTATCAGAAATGCACAGCATAATGCGGCGCAGCTGGCTGCGCTGACTCACGCTTAACGACTCGTAGCTTTCCATATTGCCTGGCAGCATCGTTTTAACGCGCGCAATCGCATCAAAGGTATTTGCCGGATGACAATGGAACTCCGTCACTTGTGTGCCATCCGTCGGAGTCGCAGGCAGCGGGGGTTCCATCGTAATCAATTTCTGCGGCAATTCAGGATGCTGTTGCAGATAGTGTTCAAAGTTAGTCACTGCATCGCGGGTACGGGTAATTTCATAGCCGGACGCGTTCATATTGACGACAAACCCGGCGGGCGCAATTCCCACCAGCACCAGCATCACAAGACCGATCCCTTTTTGTCCATCGTTCGCACCATGCGAAAACGCCACGCCCGCAGCGGAAACAATCAGTGCGATACGCGTCCAGAATGGCGGCTTACGTTTGCCTTTTTTCTTTTTGCGATCTTCAGGAATGCGGTGAATACGGTCACGCTTTTTCGTCCCGCTCCAGAAGCGACGCAGCAGGAAAATCAGTCCTCCCGCAATCACCAGCCCCACAATTGGGGAGACAATCAGTGAGGAGAAAATCTTGGTCACTTCACGCAGATTTAACGCGTCCATCACCGATGAACCGGTTAACATCGCATTAGTTAGACCGATGCCGATAATCGCACCAATCAAAGTATGTGAACTGGAGGCCGGTAAACCAAAAAACCACGTTCCCAGGTTCCAGATAATCGCCGCCAGCAGCATGGAAAAGACCATCGCCAGACCGTGGGTTGACCCCATATTCAGCAGCAAATCGGTTGGCAACATATGGACGATGGCATAAGCGACGCTAAGTCCGCCAAGCAATACGCCAAAAAAGTTAAAAAACGCCGCCATTACCACAGCAAGTTGTGGTTGCATGGCTCGGGTATAAATAACGGTTGCCACCGCATTTGCCGTGTCATGAAAACCATTGATTGCTTCGTAGAACAACACAAATGCCAGAGCAAGTAATAACAAAAGCCCCGTATATATATCAAGGCCAACAAATAAATTTAGCATATATTAGATTACGCCATTTTGAATTTACGAACGGAGGCATTATCAGTGACTTTCGCGGCGCGGGCAAAGTGAAATATCATTTTTTAACGATAAAAAGAGTGTTATTTCTTGTGTATCAGACAATAAGCATTCATTCAAAATTATTAGAAATAATTAATACAAAGGCATTTCGCTAGTTTATGTATTCACACGCGAAATGAATAAATAATAAAATATATAAACATTAAATATTTTGATTAATCCCCGTACTGATTACTCTTTATAATCAGTACAGGGTTGCTACAACATGTATTACTCTTTCACCACAATTAACGGTTCAATATCACTCTCTTTTTTGATGACCAGTGATTCATCGCCGCGCAAGCAAGTCCCGCCATAGTTGCCGCCAACGGTGAAAGTACATACCTGGATATATTTACCGTCCACTTTCGGCAGACACCACAGTTGCTGGTAGATGTTTTTCTGCTCGGCAAATTTACCGCTGGTCTGATCCAGCACCTCTTCATGATGGCTGACCAGGTCGATATTGCTGCCACAGCGACCGGCAATCGGCTTCACGGCATAACCGGTTTTCACCAGTTCATCATTAACAGTGAAATCAGTATCCAGCAGATAGCGATGGTGCGGGAACAGCGACCAGAGGATCGGCAGAATCGCTTTGTTACCGGGGATCACCGTCCACAGCGGCTCAAAGACCAGCACTTCCGGGCGCAGCAGAACGTCGATTAGACGTACTTCATTTTGCGGATGACCGGTACGAATCGGCACTGCGGCAAACTCACGGTCACTGACTTCACGAATCTGATCAAACGCGGTTTCCCACGCCCAGGTTTTCCATACGCAGTTAACCAGTCGCCCTTCCCCATCAATCAGTTGCCCGGCAGCATCCCAGCCCAGTTCATCCAGCCCGCGCAAAATACGCGTTTCAAAGCCAGCCTGTTGCAGCGCCTGCTCCATAAACTGGGCGTGATAATTCTCCTCGATATCTTTGTCCTGCATGATATGGACAAATGGACGTGCACGACTGTGTTTCCATGCGCCTGCTAGTTCGTTAATCAGCCCTTCTGCCGGATTGAAGCCGTTGCCTTTATAGCCTTGCTCCGTCCAACGTTCGAGGATTAAGCCCGCTTCAGTATGGCAGGAGGCGGAATCGGCGTTGTATTCGTAGACCTTCAGGCCACGCTCATCCATACAGAAATCCATACGACCAGTGATCATATGGTGACGGCGACGCTGCCAGGAGAGACGCAAACGCGGCCAGAGGATTTTTGGAATGTCGAACAATGCCAGCAGGTTGTCATCTTTCAGCACCTTGTCGGTAGCGTGAAGATACATCAGGTGCAACTCGTTGGTGGCTTTAATCAGCTCCTGCTCGGCACTCTCGGTGATGGTGTAATAATGATACGGATCCTGATTAATCACCTGACCGTTGGCCTGCACGTAGGCATTTTGCAGCGGGTCTTTTTCATCCAGCCATTTACCGTCAAACTGGCCTTTGTTTTCCAGTCGCGCTCCGCTGATTTTCAACAAATCGCCTTCAATTTGCGGCTGTGGCAAGCTGTATTCGGTATCTTCCGTCTGGATCATCCAGCCCAGAATGGTGGTGTCATCAAACGTGTCTTTGAGGGTATAGCAGCCGTTTTCTACCACCATCTCCAGTTCGCGCGTCCACTGCTGCCCTTGCGGTAACGGGGAATGAATCACGTTCTGTTCCGCAATACGGACTTTGTTGCCGTGCAATTGGGTAATGATGGCGACATGGCCGGTATCTTTAAATTCTCCGCCTTTATCCCAGATAAGCAGCGCACCCGCGACTGGCGCACGCGGCGAGCCGTTAGGAAATGCCTGCAATGGCAGGATGTTGTCGTTAACCACTTCACGCAGGAAGCGCAGCGAGAAAATCTCCCACGCCATGCCTACATCAGTGAAGACCACACCGTAATTCAGAAAGAGAAAACGGCGAGCAAATTCAACGCATTGCCATTTGTGGCCCATATATTCATCGTCGATATAGCTACGAAATACGGCGTCATCTTCGTATTCCTGCGGATCGAGAGAACTGTAATCTGAAGAGTAGATTGCTACACCACCGGGGGCGTAGCCCAATAATGTCCCGAACGGGGCATCCTGGCTGGTCGTTCCTTTGCTCATCACTTTACCTTTAACAATACAACCTAAGCAGTTGGCGTAATTGTTGTGCTCTGATTACCTGCTCAGCGACATTAACCGGACAGAGGTCTGACTTATCATACACCTCAACGCAGCGGCTGGCGCAAAGGGTTAAAAAATTCACAATCTGTACAGCAATCGAACTGCTACACTGCTTCAACACTACCACTCAGAAGGCAACTCAGTATGACAGACAATACTTATCAGCCCGCGAAAGTCTGGACGTGGGATAAATCCGCTGGCGGCGCGTTCGCCAATATTAATCGCCCGGTTTCTGGTTCGACGCATGAAAAAACGTTGCCGGTTGGCAAGCACCCGTTACAGCTCTATTCGCTGGGCACGCCAAACGGTCAGAAAGTGACAATTATGCTCGAAGAACTACTCGCGCTGGGCGTCACCGGCGCAGAGTACGACGCCTGGCTGATTCGCATTGGCGATGGCGATCAATTCTCCAGCGGCTTTGTGGAAGTGAACCCGAACTCAAAGATCCCGGCATTGCGCGATCATACGCATAATCCGCCGATCCGCGTGTTTGAGTCAGGATCGATTCTGCTTTATCTGGCAGAGAAATTTGGCTACTTCTTGCCGCAGGATCTGGCAAAACGGACTGAAACGATGAACTGGTTGTTCTGGTTACAGGGCGCTGCGCCGTTCCTCGGCGGTGGTTTTGGTCACTTTTACCATTACGCGCCAGTGAAAATTGAGTACGCCATCAACCGTTTTACCATGGAAGCCAAACGCCTGCTCGACGTACTGGATAAACAACTGGCGCAGCATAAGTTTGTTGCGGGCGATGAGTACACCATTGCTGATATGGCAATCTGGCCGTGGTTTGGCAACGTGGTATTAGGCGGCGTGTATGATGCCGCAGAGTTTCTTGATGCGGGCAGCTATAAGCACGTACAACGCTGGGCGAAAGAAGTGGCTGAACGTCCGGCTGTGAAGCGTGGACGAATTGTTAACCGCACCAACGGGCCACTGAACGAGCAGTTGCATGAGCGCCATGATGCCAGTGATTTCGAGACGAATACGGAAGATAAGCGTCAGGGGTAAGGGTTGGTGTTCGTCGCAGCAAGCCATCCAGGGCGATGTAGGCCGATGTGATGGACACCTCCCGCCTTACGGCATCAATGTGCCAGACTGAGGTGTACTCAGTTCCCAGGTGGAGGTGTCCGTCATGAATATTAAGCGTATTGGTCTCGACCTTGCAAAAAATGTTTTTCAGATCCACGGCGTCGATCACCATGAAAAAGTGGTACTGCGAAAAACCCTGCGCCGTGCCCACATGATGACGTTTTTCTCCGGCCTTTCTCCCTGTCTTATTGGTATTGAGGCCTGTGGCTCTTCCCATTACTGGACCCGCGAGCTCACCCGCATGGGCCATACCGTGCGTATTATTCCGCCGAAACTCGTCAAACCTTATCTCAAAGGCAACAAAAACGACGCCAATGATGCAGCAGCCATCTGCGAGGCCATCAGCAGGCCTGGTATGCGTTTTGTCGCTCTCAAATCGGAAGCACAGCAGACGTTACAGGCAGAGCACCGGGTCCGGGCCAGGATCATCCGCGAGCGGACTGCACTGTGCAATGAAATCCGGGGGCTGTTGAGTGAATTTGGTCTGGTGCTGCCAGTGGGGATAAATCACGTGCGTAAAGCCCTGCCGGAAATCCTGTCGCAGCAGGAGCAGTGGAATGACCGCTTCATCCGTCTGTTGTGCGAGCTGTCAGAGGAAATGCAGATGCTGGATGAGCGCATATCGCGTCATGACCGGCGTCTTCAGCAGGCGGCACGGGACGATATCCGCATAAAACGGCTGATGGAAATAGAGGGTTTTGGCCCGATAGTGGCGAGTGCACTGGTGGCTGCCGTGGGCGATGCGAAGCAATTTAAAAACGGTCGGGAAATGTCGGCCTTTATTGGACTGGTTCCGCGACAGCATTCAAGCGGCGGAAAAGAGCGGCTGGGCCATATCAGCAAACGGGGTGACAGTTACCTGAGAACGCTGCTGATCCATGGTGCCCGTGCAGTACTGAGGTTCAGCGCCGGAAAAACAGACAGACGCAGCCTCTGGCTACAGTCGGTGGCAGAAAGACGTAATAACAATATCGCCGTGGTGGCGCTGGCAAATAAAAACATCCGGATAGCGTGGGCGATATTAAATCGTGGTGAAGAATACCATGGGGTGAAGAATGCAGCGTAAGCAGCACTGACGTCCCTGTAAGTAAACGAGCAACAAACCTGCCGTAAGTGTGCAAAGTTATAAAGAACTGATGTGTAACAGGTAAGACCGACATCTGGCAAATCCGACCTTATCCATGGCTCCCTGCAAAGCAAAGCCGGCAGGCCGAAAGGAAACAGATGTGCAGATAACATCATGGCCGGGTACGACGGTACCGTAAGAGAGGCCGGATATACGAATGCAACTTACTCCCGTCACACAGATGAAAAATAACTTGCACAACGGGAGGTGTCCATATACGGATAAGGCGTTCACGCTGCATCCGGCAATCGAGCACAATGCCTGATGCGACGCTCGCGCGTCTTATCAGGCCTACGAAAGCTAATCATCACGCGCTGGTAATGTCGTAATCCATTTGGCGCAGTGCGTCTAATGTGGCTTTGGCTTCATCTTCGTCGATGATGCTCATGGCAAATCCGACGTGTACCAGCACCCACTGGCCCAGCAGATCGGCAGGGTTACCTTCACAAATCAGGGCGATATTCACGTCGCGCTTGATACCACAAACTTCAACCTGCGCAAGCTGGTGAATATCTTCACCGACAGCCAGCACCTGGCCTGGAACGCCAATACACATTGTTAACTCCGGTTATTTCGATTGCGGACAAACGCGAAAAAGAACCTTTAGCGGGTGTTTCCCCTCACCCTAACCCTCTCCCCGGAGGGGCGAGGGGACCGTCCGTGCACTTTTCAGGCGTTGTCCTCAGTCTTATTCAACTTCAATACTTTTGACGATCAGCGAATCGCCGGTATCGACACGCAACCGCTCGCCATGACAGATCGGACATTGCGCATCGTGCTGATGAATCTCCACCACCTGGCTGCAATCCCAACACCAGGCCTGGGCGGGTTTATAGACGATATGTAAATCGCACCCTTGCGCCACCGTTCCCTGGCAGACAATTTCAAAACTAAAACGGACGGCGCTCTCCTCAACGCAGGAGAGCGCGCCAATTTCCAGCCACACGGCGGTGACGCGCTTAACATCGTGCTGCTCCGCCTGCCGTTGGATAATTTCAACGGCGCTCTGGCAAAGCGACAACTCATGCATTTTCACCACTCCTGCGACCAAACAGCAGGGCGCGACGCCCTGCGTGTGGTACATCCGGATTGGTGACCGGCAGCGAAAGGATCATTCGTGCGCAGTCATCCGTCAGCCGTTGACCCTCTTCAATCGACATGCTGTGCGAAAGCGGTGACATCAGCGAGCAGGAGAGGTATTGCGAAACACCGTCCAGTTCGCCAACGGTAAAGGTCATGGTGCCGTAAGGCAGTTGCAGACCGATTTTTTCACTCACTTTGCGCATCGGCCAGAGTTGATCCGGGCCGGGGAAGATAACTGCACTCAGCATCCACGGGGTGATTACACACCCCGTCCACTGACCTTCGAACAGCGTAAAGTCGGAAACGTACACCGGCATTGAAGGATGCAGAAAAGAGAGATCGTGCATCGAACGCCGGGCAATTTCTTCAAACGCTGCCTGTACTTGCGCCTTCGGGGAGGTCTGGAAACCTGCTATCTCTTCAGTCATGAGTCGCCTCCCGTGGGATGGCTTCCACGCCTGATTCACGCAGCGCAGCCAGAACCTGCTCAAGCGCAGGTTCAATCATCGCTTCGACCGTCGGCGTCAAGCCGATGTGCGGCTCCAGTGATTCCGGGATCACGCCGACCAGGGTCAGCTTTTTCGGAAACTCGCCAGTGAAGCGCAGGGCCGACAATACGTCGGCCAGGCCAAGCTGATGCGGAGAAATTTTATTGGTAAACAACGCCGGAACTTCTTCATCCCGCAGGATCATCATCGTTCCCGGCGCGTTCTTTTTCGACACAATGGCATCCGCAATAATCAGATGATCGCGATTTGCCATGTCGCCAAGCAGCTCCATTCCTGCCGTGCCGCCATCGAGGATTTCAACATAATCCGGCAGAATGTATCGTTGCTCTAACGCTTCGACAATCCGCACACCGATGGCTTCATCGGTCAGCAAAATATTGCCGACCCCTAAGACTAAAATACGCATTACAGAACCTTCACTGAAACCACTTCGTTGCCGTCGGCATCCACTACGTGTACCGCGCAGGCCATGCACGGGTCGAAGGAGTGAATGGTGCGCACCACTTCCAGCGGTTTATTCGGATCGGCAACCGGTGTACCCACCAGTGACTGCTCGTAAGGACCGACGTCATCATTGAAGTTACGCGGGCCAGAGTTCCAGGTTGATGGAACAACTGCCTGGTAGTTACTGATGATACCGTCTTTAATAACCATCCAGTGAGAGAGCATACCGCGCGGTGCTTCAAGGAAGCCAACGCCTTTGAACTCACCTGTAGCCGGAATGTTCGGCTTCACAAAGGTGGTGTGGTCGCCTTTGCCGATATTGGTGATCAGTGCACTGTATTGATTTTGCAGGATATCCTGCAATTCGCAGCAGTGAACGGTACGACCAATAATACGCCCCAGCGTGGAGTGCAGTTGCGCCACTTCCAGCGTGTTGCCGGTCAGTTTCTGATAAATCGCAACGATTTCATTTAGTTTGTTCTGAGTAGACTCGCGTCCTGACGCCAGTTTCACCAGCATGTTCGCCAGCGGCCCCACTTCTACCGTTTTGCCGTAGAAAGTCGGTGATTTCACCCAGGAATATTTACCGTCCTCAGACCAGCCGTCATAAGCCGGAATGGTCGTGCCTTCCCACGGTGCCTGCGGCGCTTCGTCTTTATACCAGGAGTGCTTCGCGCTTTCCTGAATCCCTTTGATCAGATATTCATCTGAATGGGAAGTGATCGGACGATACGAGGACAGATCCGCATTCTCAATGTAGCCGCCCGGGAACAGGAAGCTGCCGTTTTTGCTGTCGGTCGGGAATTCCGGCACGCTCAGGTAGTTCACCGCGCCTTTACCGCGCTCCAGCCATTCCGGATAAAACGCTGCAATAACTGCGGTATCAACCTTATAAACCTGCTCAACAAAGTCGCTCAGCTTGTCGATGAAGGACTTGATGTACATCAGGCGCTCAAGGTTCAGCACGCCCAGACCGTCGAGGTTGATCGGGTTCGCAACACCACCTACCGCCAGGTTCTGAATGTGCGGCGTTTTACCGCCCAGCAGCGCCACAACGCGGTTAGCGTCACGCTGGCACTCCAGCGCCTGTAAGTAGTGCGCTACCGCAATCAGGTTCACTTCCGGCGGCAGTTTCATCGCCGGATGTCCCCAGTAGCCGTTGGCGAAAATACCCAACTGACCGCTGGCAACCAGATCTTTGATCTTGTTCTGAACTTTAGTGAACTCTTCCGGGCTGTTCAGGTGCCAGGTCGAAACGCCTTTCAGCATTTCGGAGGCTTTGGTCGGATCGGCTTGCAGCGCAGAAGTGATGTCTACCCAGTCCAGCGCAGAGAGCTGATAGAAATGAACGATATGGTCATGCGTGGTGTGCGCAGCCAGAATGATGTTACGGATGTATTGCGCGTTAACCGGAACGTCGATATTCAGCGCACTCTCTGCCGCACGAACAGAAGAGAGCGCGTGAGTGGTGGTACATACGCCACAGATACGTTGCACAATCATCCATGCATCGCGCGGATCGCGGTTTTTCACGATCTCTTCCATGCCGCGCCACATGGTCCCGGAAGCCCATGCTTTCGAAACGACGCCATTTTCGATTTCGCAATCGATGCGTAAATGCCCTTCAATACGGGTTACCGGATCAATAGTAATTCTCTGGCTCATGCTTTGCTCGCCTCATGACGATTATGATCGTTTTGTTTTAAAGGAGGAAGTATCGGCAGTAGACGAATGAGTACGATGTAAGCGCAAATCTCAATAGCCACAAAACCAATAGAAATCAACAGTTCTTCCCAGGTCGGGAAGTAGGCGTAACCGCCGCCTGGGTTGAATGCCACCAGCGAATAGGTCAGACGCCAGGTTGCACAACCTAACAGTGCGCTCAGTGCTGACAGGAACAGCATACGGGAATCATTGCGCAGCTTCGCCACACGCAGAACGACCAGCGGGAAAAGCATCAGCAGGACTTCAATCCAGAACATCACGGAGTAGAAGTCACCGGCAAACGCTAAGGACAGCTTGTCGCGATAGATTAGCTCGCCAAAGCGCAGCACAATGAAAATCGCCAGCAGCACGCTGATGGTGTTGGTCAGCTTGACGAACAGGCTCTTCTCATCCGGACCGTTGCCGCGCAGACCCGCCTGCACCAGCGAACCTTCAAAGATAACAATCGAGAAGCCCATGATGAACGCCGTCAGCAGCGAGAACAGCGGCAACATTTCATAGCTCTGCCACAGCGGATGCACTTTATAGCCCGCCGAGATCATCAGCGACCCCATTGAAGACTGGTGCATGGTCGGCAGCAGCGCGCCGAGCGCGATGATAAAGAACATCACCTTGTTCAGACGCTTGAGCGACACCTTCCAGCCCAGGCGTTCAAACAGCGCAGGAGCAAACTCAAGCGCCATCACGCCGATGTAGATGGTCATACAGACCGCCGTCTCGAACAGTACCGAGTTCACGTTGAAGTGACCCGGAATATAGAAGTACGGCAGGTTCCAGTAGCGACCCACGTCGATAGTGATCGACAAGCCACCCAGTGAGTAACCGAACAGACTCGCCAACAGCGCCGGACGCACCAGCGGATGGTATTGTCCACGGTTAAAGACGTATACCGCCCACGCCAGCGCCCAGCCGCCACAGGCAAAGCCGGTGCCGATCAGCAGGTCAAACGCGATCCACACGCCCCACGGGAAGCCGCCGTTCAGGTCGGAGACAGAGCCCAGACCGAACACCAGACGTTTCACAATCAGGAGCATACAGATGACGATTAACGGTCCAAAAATCATGACCGGTTTACTGATGATTTTGCCGCCCAGCGGTTGTGGATCATGACTCATGATCGTCTCCTCCGTCGTGATGGTCGTTTTTGGTGTTGCGACGAACCAGCACGGTTAAGCCCGCCAGCACAGCCAGTGGTAGCATCATGCCTTTATACAGGGTGTGTTGAATATTTTCGGAACGCGCACCGGTAGAAAGATCGTCCAGTTTCGGCAGGTCGAGATTTTCATAAGGCACACCCGTCAGTACCAGAACCTGAGTACCGCCGCCCTCTTTCTCGCCGTACAGATGCGGATAATATTTCGGCACTGTGTGCAGGTAAGTGTCGCCAGATTTCAGCGTCTGACGCGGATAGTGGTATTCGCTGCCAGGCTTCAGCGCCAGGCGTTTTTTCGCCTCAGCCATCAGCTCTTCACGCGTACCAAAAATCACCGCGCCCGCCGGGCACACTTCTACGCAGCCAGGCAGACCGCCTTTATCGAGACGTTCCACGCCTTTCTGGTTACACAGCTCACACTTATGCAACGCACCAAACGGGTTGTTGTAGTCGTACTTCGGCACGTTGTACGGACAGGCGACCATGCAGTAACGGCAGCCGGTGCACACATCTTTGTCGTAATGGACAATGCCGGTTTTCGGATCTTTTTTCAGCGCAGAGACCGGGCATACAGAGACACAATTCGGATCGACGCAGTGCATACACTGTTTCTTAATGTACGCATAGCCGTTCTCTTCCTGGTCTTTGTTGACACCCGTGCCACTGGTCCACACCTGAATGATGTTATTGGTATACGGCGACAGTTTGTCGTTGTTCGACCAGGTCTGCTCCCCTTGTGGGTTACGTTCAGGGAAGTTGATATCCTGACACTTAGTGACGCAAGCCTGGCAGCCTACGCACAAGGTCGAGTCATACAACATACCCAGCGATCCCGGAATTGGCGGGCGGTTTTCAGCAGCCGCATGGCTGACCGACGGCAGCGCGCCCGTCAGCAATGCCCCGCAGGAGGCTGCTTTAATAAAATTACGTCTGTTCACGGTTATTCTCCCCGTGAGTCAGCGTTATCTTTCTTTTGCTGACGACCCAGTTCACGCACCGCCATCACGCTGACACCGGCAACCAGCCCAACCACGCCGCCGAGCAAACCGATAGCGCCCGCAGAGACGTTGCCGCCTTCTTTAGCATTCACGTCCGGTTTTTGTGAGCGTGGCGTCTGGTTTTCGACGTTAGCAAGCTGATGGATGCCTTTATGGAAGCCGATACCTTCTTCGTTACAGCCATAGCACGGGTGACCAATCGCCACCGGCCACACGCCGCCAACATCGCAGAATTGCAGCGTTGAGCAGTTGCCGTAAGTTTCAGGGCCTTTACAGCCGAGGTGGTACAGGCACCAGCCTTCGCGGTGGCCTTCATCACCGAACTCTTTGGCAAAACGACCAGCATCGAAGTGCGGGCGACGTTCGCAGTGTTCGTGAATCAGACGACCATAGGCGAAGGTCGGGCGATTTTTGTCATCCAGCTTCGGCGGTTTACCGTAAGTGATGATGTGCGCAACGGTCGCAAGGAAGTTGTGCGGGTTAGGCGGACAACCGGGAATGTTGATAACGGTTTTGCCCGGCAGAACTTCTTGCAGGCTAACCGCGCCGGTGGGGTTAACCCCAGCTGCTGCGACACCGCCCCACGCGGAGCAAGAACCGATAGCAATAATGGCTGCTGCGCCTTCCGCCGCTTTGCGGATGTGATCCACAATCGGCTCACCGGCAACCATGCAGTAAATACCGTTATCTTTTAATGGGATGGAACCATCCACAACCAACACATACTGCCCTTTATACTTCTCAAGCGCGTTATGTTTGTTCTCTTCAACCTGATGGCCGAATGCGGCGGAAAGGACTTCGTGATACTCCAGAGAGATGGTCTCCAGCACGAGGTTTTCTACCGTTGGATGCGTTGCACGAAGCAGAGATTCCGTACAACCGGTGCACTCCTGCGCGCCAATCCAGATAACCGGCGGGCGCTGCGGGTTAGTGACCGATTCGGCCATCTCTGCGGCGGCTTTGCTACTCAGCCCCATGGTGGCGGCTAATGCTGCACAAAGCTTCATGAAATCACGACGATTAATGCCGTGAGAATGGATGAGGGTGTTATCTCCAGTCATTTATAGTTATTCCGTTGCGAAGACCTGGCATATATTTTGCCTCAACCGCAAAATCAATAATGCGATCGATGCGCCATTTACCACACATTTATTATGGTTATCATTGTCATGATACTGCGGCGGGGCGCTAAAACGAAGGGAAGAAGCATTAGTGTAATTAATTAAAGCAAGATAATACGTATGTTTGATCAATTTTCGAGGCGATAACCAGCCATAAAAAATCGTAATGTAGAACAGGAATTATTCTCACGAAAGAAATCCATTACCATCTCTTTATCCAGTCCATAACGGCGCGTCAGAATACCTGCTTCCCAGGCGCTGAGCTGGCGGTCACCGGTCTTTTTATACATCCGATGCGAGTAGCCTAATACAAATCCGCGCTTATAATCGGCACAGAATTTAGTCACATTAACCGCACTGTCGGCATGTGTTGCTTTTAATCCCGCCATTAAGCCTTTACCAAAATGGTTATTCATCGTTTTGCCCTCAAACGATATATATCAACTTATATAGCGATATTTTAGGCAAAGAACGACTTTTACGCACGCTATTTTTTTCAGCATGTTAAGAATGTTATCCAGGAAGAGATAAACCCATCAGGAGAGATATTTGTCGAACCATTTCAGCGTCCTTTGCCAGGCAAGATCGGCAGCAGATTTGTCATAACGGGGCGTGGAATCATTATGGAATCCGTGATTAACCCCCGGATAAATATACGCTTCATAAACCTTATTATTAGCTTTCAACGCTGCCTCATAAGCGGGCCAACCTTCGTTGATTCGCGTATCCAGTTCAGCGTAGTGAAGCAGTAAAGGCGCGTCGATTTTCGCCACATCGGCGGTGGGCGCCTGGCGGCCATAAAACGGCACCGCGCAGGCCAGTTCCGGGTATGCCACCGCTGCCGCGTTCGAGACACCACCGCCATAGCAAAATCCCGTAATACCCACTTTGCCCGTGGCTTGCGGATAGCGTTGCATAAACTCAATCGCGGCAAAGAAATCATTCATCAGTTTGGTTGGATCAACCTGCTGTTGCAGCTCACGACCTTTATCATCGTTCCCCGGATATCCGCCCACGGAGCTTAAGCCGTCTGGCGCCAGAGCGATGTACCCCGCCTTCGCCACTCGCCGCGCCACATCTTCGATATACGGATTCAGTCCACGATTCTCATGCACTACCACCACGGCTGGCGTTTTGCCGCTCATCTTCGCAGGCTTCACCAGATAACCCCGAACCTCGCCGTGACCATTTGGCGAAGGATACGTGATGTACTCAGCAACAATCTCCGGGTCGGTAAACTCTACCTGAGTCGCCAGCGCATAATTTGGCTTGAGCAAATCAAACAACGCTAATGCCGTCATCCCGCCCACCGTATACTTCGTCGCCAGGTTGAGGAACTCACGTTTCGAGATTTTCCCGTGAGCGTAATAGTCGTAGTAATCCAGTAACTCTTGCGGGAAATCTTTGGCTGTTAAACGCGACATCGTTTCATTCCTCAACTGTTGTTTTTTTAAGCAAAGCATAAGCACGTGTTTTTGCCCAGTTTTTCGTCACTCTGTGAACCAGACTACGGGAGACACGCTGGCAAATTGCTAAACTAGAAACATTGTTTCGAAACTGAACGGTGAAAAGGAGATGTCATGGTCTGGTTAGCGAATCCCGAACGTTACGGGCAGATGCAGTACCGCTATTGCGGAAAAAGAGGTTTACGTCTGCCCGCGTTATCGCTCGGTTTATGGCACAATTTCGGCCACGTTAACGCGCTGGAATCACAGCGTGCGATCCTGCGCAAAGCCTTTGATTTGGGCATTACGCACTTTGATTTAGCCAACAATTACGGGCCGCCTCCAGGAAGCGCAGAAGAGAACTTTGGTCGCCTGCTGCGGGAGGATTTTGCTGCTTATCGCGATGAACTGATTATCTCTACCAAAGCCGGATACGATATGTGGCCCGGCCCGTACGGCTCTGGCGGTTCACGTAAATACCTGCTCGCCAGCCTCGACCAAAGCCTGAAGCGTATGGGTCTGGAATATGTCGATATTTTTTACTCTCATCGCGTCGATGAAAATACGCCGATGGAAGAAACCGCCTCTGCGCTGGCTCATGCGGTACAAAGCGGTAAGGCGCTTTATGTCGGGATCTCCTCTTACTCGCCAGAGCGGACGCAAAAAATGGTCAAGTTGCTGCGCGAGTGGAAAATTCCGCTGTTAATTCATCAACCTTCGTACAATTTACTGAACCGCTGGGTAGATAAAAGCGGCCTGCTGGATACCCTGGAAAATAACGGCGTGGGCTGCATTGCCTTTACTCCTCTGGCTCAGGGACTGCTGACTGGAAAATATCTCAACGGTATTCCGGAGGATTCACGGATGCATCGCGAAGGTCATAAAGTTCGAGGTCTGACGCCGAAAATGCTCACCGAAGCCAACCTCAACAGCCTGCGGTTATTGAATAAAATGGCACAGCAGCGCGGTCAGTCGATGGCGCAAATGGCATTAAGCTGGTTGCTGAAAGATGATCGCGTGACATCGGTATTGATCGGTGCCAGCCGTGCGGAGCAACTGGAGGAGAACGTACAGGCGCTGAATAATCTGGCGTTTAGCACCGAGGAGTTAGCGCAGATTGACCAGCATATCGCCGATGGCGAGCTGAATCTGTGGCAAGCGTCATCCGATAAATAACGTGTTAATAACGGGCGCGAGAACCGCGCCCGAATCAGATCAGTGATTATGGCGAGTCAGTCGGTCAAGATAGCCCATCACAAACGCAGAGAGCACAAACGTCAGATGGATAATGACGTACCACATCAGTTTGTTATCAGGGACATTTTTCGCATCCATAAAGACGCGCAGTAAGTGAATGGAAGAGATCGCCACAATCGACGCTGCCACTTTGTTCTTTAGCGACGTTGCGTCCATTTTCCCCAGCCAGTTCAGCTTCTCTTTGTTCTCAGAGATATCGAGCTGCGAGACGAAATTCTCATAACCGGAAAACATCACCATCACCAGCAAACCGCCAACCAGCGTCATATCCACCAGCGACAGCAGAACGAGGATCAAATCAGATTCCGCCATCGAGAAGATATTCGGCAGTACGTGAATAATCTCCTGGAAGAACTTCAGCGCCAGGGCAACTAACGCCAGCGAAAGGCCAAAGTACACGGGGGCAAGCAGCCAGCGAGAAGCATACATTGCATTTTCAAGAAAACGTTCCATACATTCCTGTCGTGTAGTTAAAACGGGCAACAGTATATCGCAATTGAGTAAACAGCGCGCAACAGCAAATCAACATATACGTTAAACCGTTGTCGCATAAATCCGAGGTTTAGGGATCTTCCTGGTTCCCTGATTAACGCATTGAGAGCGTCTACCCTTATAGGACGTTGAACCTGAAGGGAGAAAAGCGATGTCTCATTTAAAAGACCCGACCACGCAGTATTACACTGGTGAATATCCCAAACAGAAACAACCGACGCCAGGCATCCAGGCGAAGATGACACCGGTGCCGGATTGCGGCGAGAAAACCTATGTTGGTAGCGGTCGCCTGAAAGATCGTAAGGCACTGGTGACAGGGGGCGATTCTGGTATCGGTCGTGCTGCCGCCATCGCTTACGCGCGTGAAGGCGCTGACGTGGCGATCAGTTATCTTCCGGCGGAAGAAGAAGACGCCCAGGATGTGAAAAAGATCATTGAAGAATGCGGACGCAAAGCCGTTCTGCTGCCAGGCGATTTAAGCGATGAGAAATTCGCCCGTTCGCTGGTTCACGAAGCGCACAAGGCGTTAGGCGGGCTGGATATTATGGCGCTGGTCGCCGGGAAACAGGTTGCCATTCCTGATATTGCAGACCTCACCAGCGAACAGTTTCAAAAGACCTTTGCCATTAACATTTTCGCGCTGTTCTGGCTAACCCAGGAAGCGATCCCCCTGCTACCGAAAGGTGCAAGTATTATCACCACTTCGTCAATCCAGGCATACCAGCCAAGCCCGCATTTACTGGACTATGCGGCTACGAAGGCGGCGATTCTGAACTACAGCCGTGGCCTGGCAAAACAGGTCGCGGAGAAAGGTATTCGGGTGAATATTGTCGCACCAGGCCCTATCTGGACAGCACTGCAAATTTCCGGCGGACAAACGCAGGATAAGATCCCACAGTTTGGTCAGCAAACGCCGATGAAACGTGCGGGGCAGCCGGCAGAACTGGCGCCTGTTTATGTTTATCTGGCGAGTCAGGAGTCGAGCTACGTCACCGCAGAAGTGCACGGCGTGTGCGGCGGCGAACATCTAGGCTAAAAAAATGCCCGGTTGTATGAAGCAACCGGGCATCATTTTTATTTCGCTTTAGCGGTTTCTTCGCCGACCAGGCCTATCTTCAGATAACCCGCCTGATGCAGCGTATCCATTACCTTCATCAACGTCTCGTAATCGACGGTTTTGTCCGCTCGGAAGAAGATGGTGGTGTCTTTCTTGCCTTCGGTTAACGCATTCAACGCCGTAATCATTGTTTCATCGGTGACCGGATCGTTACCGATAAACATCGAGTTGTCTGCCTTCACCGACAGATAAACCGGTTTTTCCGGGCGCGGCTGCGGCGTGCTGGTAGAAGCAGGCAAGTTCACCTTCACATCTACCGTCGCTAACGGTGCCGCCACCATAAAGATAATCAGCAGAACCAACATCACGTCGATAAACGGCGTCACGTTGATATCATGCATTTCGCCGTTATCGTCGAGGTTTTCGTTAAGATGCATTGCCATAGCGCATTACCCTGCACGTAATTTTTGTGCGACACGAACCGGATGCGCAGCGGCGCTGGCTTCCAGATCCAGGTCACGGCTTTGCAGCAACAGCACCTGCGCTGCGACATCGCCCAGCATCGCTTTAAAGCCGCCAATCTGGCGCGCGAATACGTTATAGATAACGACGGCCGGAATCGCTGCCACCAGGCCGATTGCCGTTGCTAACAGAGCTTCTGCGATACCCGGTGCAACCACCGCCAAATTCGTGGTCTGCGTTTGCGCAATACCGATAAAGCTGTTCATGATGCCCCAGACCGTACCAAACAGACCAACGAACGGCGAAATCGCGCCAATGGTTGCCAGATAGCCGTTACCGCGTCCCATTTGACGCCCCACTGCGGCGACCCGACGCTCCAGGCGGAAGCTGGTACGCTCTTTAATACCTTCGTTATCGTCGCTGCCTTCTGACAATTCCAGCTCGTTTTGCGCTTCATTGAGCAAATGCAGGCTTAAGCTTTTGCTACCAAAATCAGCGGCGATATCGTTGGCCTGGTTTAAGGAACGCGCTTCAGCCAGCAGTTGCTGCTCGCGCTTAAGGCGACGCTTCTGATTGAAGAACTCTACGCTCTTACTGAAGAAGATTGCCCAGGTGACTACGGAGGCCAAAATAAGCCCAATCATCACGCACTTAACGACAATATCGGCGTGCTGATACATACCCCAGACGGAAAGATCCGTCTGCATTAAATTATTACCCACTGTGTATCTCCAGGACGCAAGTCACAAAATCTGCGCATAATAATATCAAAACGACGTCGAATTGATAGTCGTTCTCATTACTATTTGCATACTGCCGTACCTTTGCTTTCTTTTCCTTGCGTTTACGCAGTAAAAAAGCCACCAGAACGCCATTTGCGAAAATTTTCTTCTTTATGCCAATTCTTCAGGATGCGCCCGCAATTATTCATGCTAGTTTAGACATCCAGACGTATAAAAACAGGAATCCCGACATGGCGGACAAAAAGCTTGATACTCAACTGGTGAATGCAGGACGCAGCAAAAAGTACACTCTCGGCGCGGTGAATAGCGTGATTCAGCGCGCCTCTTCGCTGGTTTTTGACAGCGTTGAAGCGAAAAAACATGCGACGCGTAATCGCGCCAACGGCGAATTGTTCTATGGACGGCGCGGAACGTTAACCCACTTCTCGTTACAAGAAGCAATGTGCGAACTGGAAGGTGGCGCCGGCTGTGCACTGTTTCCTTGCGGTGCGGCAGCGGTTGCCAATTCCATCCTTGCTTTTGTCGAACAGGGCGATCATGTGTTGATGACCAACACCGCCTACGAACCAAGTCAGGATTTCTGTAGCAAAATCCTCAGCAAACTGGGCGTAACGACATCGTGGTTTGATCCGCTGATTGGCGCGGATATCGTTAAACATCTGCAACCAAACACTAAAATCGTCTTTCTGGAATCGCCGGGCTCCATCACCATGGAAGTGCATGATGTTCCGGCGATTGTCTCCGCCGTGCGCAGCGTGGTGCCGGACGCCATCATTATGATCGATAACACCTGGGCTGCCGGGGTGCTGTTTAAAGCCCTTGATTTTGGCATTGATGTTTCCATTCAGGCCGCCACCAAATATCTGGTAGGTCACTCGGATGCAATGATCGGCACTGCGGTATGTAATGCCCGATGCTGGGAGCAATTGCGGGAGAATGCTTATCTGATGGGACAAATGGTCGATGCCGACACCGCTTATATGACCAGCCGTGGCCTGCGCACTTTAGGTGTGCGTCTGCGTCAACATCATGAAAGCAGCCTGAAAGTGGCTGAATGGCTGGCGGAACATCCGCAGGTTGAACGGGTTAACCACCCTGCTCTGCCGGGCAGTAAAGGTCACGAATTCTGGCAACGAGACTTTACAGGCAGCAGCGGACTATTTTCCTTTGTGTTGAAGAAAAAACTCAACGATGAAGAACTGGCGAACTATCTGGATAACTTCAGTTTATTCAGCATGGCCTACTCGTGGGGAGGATATGAATCGTTGATCCTTGCAAATCAACCGGAACATATCGCCGCCATTCGCCCGCAAGGAAAGATTGATTTCAGCGGCACGTTGATTCGCCTGCATATTGGTCTGGAAAACGTCGACGATCTGATTGCCGATCTGGACGCGGGCTTTACCCGAATTGTGTAACATTGCCAAATTTGGACAATTTTGCAGACATTTAATTGTGAATAGTCTTAAATTGTTGCGTCCGGGATCAAGGCGTCCCGGACGATTCAGGAGTACAATAGGCAAATAAAGGCTTAAACGCTGTTCCACAGGAAAGTCCATGGCTGTTATTCAAGACATTATCGCTGCGCTCTGGCAACACGACTTTGCCGCGCTGGCGGATCCTCATATTGTTAGCGTTGTTTACTTTGTCATGTTTGCCACGCTGTTTTTAGAAAACGGTCTGCTGCCCGCTTCATTTTTGCCAGGCGACAGCTTGTTGATACTGGCTGGCGCACTGATTGCCCAGGGGGTGATGGATTTTCTGCCAACAATCGTGATTCTGACTGCCGCAGCCAGCCTGGGCTGCTGGTTAAGTTATATTCAGGGGCGTTGGCTAGGTAATACCAAAACGGTGAAAGGCTGGCTGGCACAGCTCCCCGCTAAATATCATCAGCGCGCCACCTGTATGTTTGACCGCCACGGTTTGCTGGCTTTGCTGGCTGGACGTTTTCTTGCATTTGTCCGCACGCTGCTACCAACCATGGCGGGGATTTCCGGTCTGCCAAACCGCCGCTTCCAGTTTTTCAACTGGTTAAGTGGATTGCTATGGGTCAGCGTGGTGACCGGTTTCGGCTATGCCTTGAGCATGATCCCGTTCGTTAAACGCCATGAAGATCAGGTAATGACATTCCTGATGATCCTGCCGATTGCCCTGTTAACCGCCGGCCTGTTAGGCACGCTGTTTGTGGTGATTAAAAAGAAATACGGTAACGCCTGACGTTTTTCTCCGTTCCCGGCGGCGATGCCGGGAACACATTTAACTCCCCTGCATCGCCCGCATTCTTGCCGCATCTTCCCCCGGCGTCACACCGAAGTAGCGTTTAAACTCACGGCTAAATTGCGACGCACTTTCGTAGCCGACGCGCATCGCCGCCGCGCTGGCCTTCATGCCATCATGGATGATCATCATCCGCGCCTTATGCAGTCGGTAGTTCTTCAAATACTGCAACGGAGAGGTGCTGGTGACAGACTTAAAATTATGGTGGAACGCTGAAACGCTCATGTTAGCTTCTGCCGCCAGTTGCTCGACGCTCAGGTTTTCGGTGTATTTATTCTCAATCCGTTTCAGCACGCGGCTAATCAGGCTGAAGTGAGTCTGACGACTGACCAGCGCCAGTAATGCGCCACCGCAAGGTCCGGTCAGCACGTAGTAAAGAATTTCGCGGATGATCTGCTTGCCAAGAATGCGCGCATCCAGCGGTCGCTCCATCACATCCAGTAACCGCTCCGCCGCGCATAAAATCTCTTCTGACAACGTAGCGGAGTTTATGCCACTGGCAGCCATCGACGGCTGGAAATGCTCGTCTTCACCAATGTCCATCAACAGTTCCTGTAACTGCAAAATATCGACGTTGAGACGTAAGCCCGCTAATGGCACCTCCGGCGTGGCATAGGTTTCGCACTCAAACGGTAACGGCACCGTCAGCAGCAGATATTCATTGGCATCATAACGAAACACGCGTTCATTGATATAGCCGATTTTATGCCCGGAAAAGAGAATTATGATGCCAGGTTCATACATCACCGGCGTACGTGCGCCGGGGTTCTCGCCATACAATAAGCGCACATCGGGCAACAGCTCAGACAAACTATTTTCTTTATTTTTCAGGTTATTAATTTTGTCCGTCAGCAGGCGGCAAATCTCTTCACGTTTCATATCGCGTAATTTCTTAAGAATAATGCGGCAATTTGATTGTGCGCAATTTTGTACCATTTCTCCAGCACTCTGGAGAAATAGGCAAGACATTGGCAGAAATGAGCATTGAGAGCTGCGGCGCTGGCGACCACAATGAAAAACATCAGGCAGACCGATCTCTGCCCTAATATTGGCCCAGCAAAGGGAGCAAGTAATGAACAACTTTAATCTGCACACCCCAACCCGTATTTTGTTTGGTAAAGGCGCTATCGCTGGTTTACGCGAACAAATTCCTCACGATGCTCGCGTATTGATTACCTACGGCGGCGGCAGCGTGAAAAAAACAGGCGTTCTGGATCAAGTTCTGGATGCGCTGAAAGGTATGGACGTGCTGGAGTTTGGCGGTATCGAGCCAAACCCGGCTTATGAAACGCTGATGAACGCCGTGAAACTGGTTCGCGAACAGAAAGTGACTTTCCTGCTGGCGGTTGGCGGCGGTTCCGTACTGGACGGCACCAAATTTATCGCCGCAGCGGCAAATTATCCTGAGAATGTCGATCCGTGGCACATCCTACAAACTGGCGGTAAAGAGATTAAAAGCGCCATCCCAATGGGCTGTGTGCTGACACTGCCAGCGACCGGTTCAGAATCCAACGCAGGTGCGGTGATCTCCCGTAAAACCACCGGCGACAAGCAGGCGTTCCATTCTGCCCACGTTCAACCCGTATTTGCCGTGCTCGATCCGGTTTATACCTACACCCTGCCGCCGCGCCAGGTGGCTAACGGCGTAGTGGATGCCTTTGTGCACACCGTGGAACAGTATGTTACCAAACCGGTTGATGCCAAAATTCAGGATCGCTTCGCAGAAGGTATTTTGCTGACGCTTCTCGAAGATGGCCCGAAAGCCCTGAAAGAGCCAGAAAACTACGATGTACGCGCTAACGTCATGTGGGCGGCAACCCAGGCGTTGAACGGTTTGATCGGCGCTGGCGTCCCGCAGGACTGGGCAACACATATGCTGGGACACGAACTGACTGCGATGCACGGTCTGGATCACGCGCAAACGCTGGCTATCGTTCTGCCTGCCCTGTGGAATGAAAAACGCGACACCAAGCGCGCAAAACTGCTGCAATATGCTGAACGCGTCTGGAACATCACTGAAGGTTCCGACGATGAGCGTATTGACGCCGCAATTGCCGCGACCCGCAACTTCTTCGAACAATTAGGCGTGCCAACCCGCCTCTCCGACTACGGTCTGGACGGCAGCTCCATCCCGGCATTGCTGAAGAAACTGGAAGAGCACGGCATGACCCAACTGGGCGAAAATCATGACATTACGCTGGATGTCAGCCGCCGTATTTACGAAGCCGCTCGTTAAGCTTTTTCCTCCTCAAACTTTCGTTTTTGGGTATTTCGTCCAGACTTAAGTTCACACCAACTCACCGGAGCCTGCTCCGGTGAGTTCATATAAAAGGAGGAACGTATGGCTAATCCAACCGTTATTAAGCTACAGGATGGCAATGTCATGCCCCAGCTGGGACTGGGTGTCTGGCAAGCAAGTAATGAGGAAGTCATCACCGCTATCCAAAAAGCGTTAGAAGTGGGATATCGCTCGATTGATACCGCCGCTGCCTATAAAAACGAAGAAGGTGTCGGCAAGGCGCTGAAAAATGCCGCTCTTGCCAGAGAAGAGTTGTTCATTACAACCAAACTGTGGAACGACGACCACAAACGCCCCCGCGAAGCACTGCTCGACAGCCTGAAAAAACTTCAGCTTGATTATATCGACCTTTACTTAATGCACTGGCCCGTTCCCGCTATCGATCACTATGTCGAGGCGTGGAAAGGAATGATCGAGCTGCAAAAAGAAGGATTAATCAAAAGCATTGGCGTCTGTAACTTCCAGATCCACCACCTGCAACGTCTGATCGACGAAACTGGCGTGACGCCTGTTATTAATCAGATCGAACTTCACCCGCTGATGCAGCAACGCCAGCTTCACGCCTGGAACGCTACGCACAAAATCCAGACCGAATCCTGGAGCCCATTAGCGCAAGGTGGGAAAGGCGTTTTCGATCAGAAAGTCATTCGCTACCTGGCGGATAAATACGGCAAAACACCGGCACAAATTGTTATCCGCTGGCATCTGGATAACGGTCTGGTGGTGATCCCGAAATCGGTCACGCCTTCACGCATTGCCGAAAACTTTGATGTCTGGGATTTCCGTCTCGACAAAGACGAACTTGGTGAAATCGCAAAACTCGATCAAGGTAAACGTCTCGGTCCCGATCCCGACCAGTTCGGCGGCTAACGCGCAAATTCTCCCGGTGGCGGTAATGTTCCGCTACCGGACTTTTCAGAAATCATTTATTCCCCTCACCTCCCGCCCGTTGTTACTCTTCCTTGTTCAGAAATGCCAAATTTAAGGACATCATCATGCAGAGCTGGAAGCTCTTAAAGCAACAAAGCATCTACAATATGGATAAACACGACGGTGAGGTGAAAAACAGATGAAATTAATACTTCTGTTTTTGGCGTTTTTTGCAAGCTTCACTACTCAGGCACAATCACCCTCGCTGACTGCTGAACAGACTGTTCGCCAGATTTATCAAAACTATAAATCTGATGCCAGCGCGCCTTATTTTGGTGAGACAGGAGAGCAGGCGATAACGTCTGCACGCATACAAAAGGCACTTACCCTGAATGATAATCTCACGCTGCCGGGCAATATCGGCTGGCTGGATTATGATCCGATTTGTGATTGTCAGGATTTTGGCGATCTGGTGTTAGAAAGCGTAGCAGTTACTCAAACGGATACCGATCATGCAGATGCCGTTGTGCGCTTTCGTACCTTTGACGACGATAAAGAAAAGACCACGCAAACGCTGAAAATGGTGGCAGAAAATGGTCGTTGGGTCATTGATGATGTCATCAGCAACCATGGCAGCGTCTGGCAGGCAGTTAATAGCGAGAATGAAAAAATCCTGGCAACGCTGGCATCGCTACAAAAAGAAGAGCCTGAAGCCTTTGTCGCCGAATTGTTTAAACATATTGCCGATTATAGCTGGCCCTGGACATGGGTTGTTTCCGACACCTATCGTCAGGCAGTCAATGAATTTTATAAAACCACATTCAATAAAAACGGCAATTTCGATCAAGAGATGCAAATAGAACGGCAATTTATTTACGACAATCCGATTTGTTTTGGCGAAGAGTCGCTATTTTCTCGCGTTGATGAAATTCGTGTACTCGAGAAAACTGCCGATTCCGCCCGTATTCATGTTCGTATTGCGCTGACCAATGATAACAGTGAAGAGCAGGATTTAGTTTTACAGCGGCGCGAAGGAAAGTGGGAAATTGCCGATTTTATCCGTCCTGGCAGCGGTAGCTTGCTTAAACAGATTGAAGCGAAAACCGCCGCCAGATTAAAGCAATGAGCTGAATAATTAATACCAGATAAAGGAAACTGGAAATGAAGAATCAACTGTTACTCTTTTTTCTAATATTTATACTCACAGGCTGTGTCAATAATGAAAAAATCAGTCATGTAGAAAATGATATTCATCTGATAAATATAAAAATTAAGCAACTCCAACAGGATATCGACGCTTTACGTCAGGAAATTCAGGTAGCAAAAGAAGCGGCAGAAAAAGTCAATACACGGCTGGATGATGCCGGGAGATGGCCAGACGGAATTTGGGCGCACCCGCCACGGTGGTAATACTCCACTAAACGTCAATCAACTATTAATCAGAACAATAAAAAACAGGGAGAAATAAATAATGAAAAAGATTTTCACCGTGGGAGCACTCATTCTGGTAGCCGGCTTATTAAGTGGTTGCGTCAATGAGCAAAAGGTCAATCAACTGGCAGGTAATGTACAAACATTAAATACCAAAATCGCCAGGCTTGAGCAGGATATAAAAGCATTACGCCCGCAAATCTACGCCGCCAAATCCGAAGCTAACAGAGCCAATACACGCCTTGATGCGCAGGACTATTTCGATTGCCTGCGCTGCTTGCGTATGTACGCAGAATGATAAAAAAATCCCCGGCAGCATTCAGTTACCGGGGATGTTTTTTTAACGTCCAGTCGCCGCTTTAGGGCGTTTCTTCGCACCGGCATTCACAGGGCGAGATTGCACAGGCGACGCTTTCTTTGTCGTAGCAGGCGTCTGACGCTGAGTCGCCATTGGCGTATGTTTGGTCAACGCCGGACGGGTGTTACGGTTCTGTCGGCGAGCTTCGCGCATCTCTTCAATGGTTGGCGCAGGCACCAAGCAATCGCGACGGCTGCCAATTAGATGCTTTTTACCCATCGCTTCCAGCGCCTGGCGGATTAACGGCCAGTTTGCCGGATCGTGGTAACGCAACAACGCTTTATGCAAACGACGCTGCTTGTCGCCCTTCGGCACGAAGACGTCTTCGCTCTTATAACCAATTTTCGCCAGCGGATTTTTGCCGGTGTAATACATGGTGGTTGAGTTAGCCAGCGGCGACGGATAGAAGTTCTGTACCTGGTCGAGACGGAAGCGATGTTTCTTCAGCCACAGCGCCAGATTCACCATATCTTCATCGCGTGTACCGGGGTGCGCGGAGATGAAATACGGGATCAGATACTGCTCTTTACCTGCCTGTTTCGAGTAGGTGTCGAACAGTTCTTTAAAGCGGTCATAGCTACCCATGCCCGGCTTCATCATCTTCGACAACGGCCCTTCTTCGGTATGTTCCGGGGCAATCTTCAGATAACCGCCAACGTGATGGGTTGCCAGCTCTTTGATATAGCGCGGATCTTCCACGGCGATGTCATAACGCACACCGGAGGCGATCAGGATCTTTTTAATGCCTTTCAGATCGCGCGCGCGGCGATAGAGGTTGATCGTCGGTTCGTGGTTAGTGTCCATATGCGGGCAAATATCCGGGTAAACACACGACAAACGGCGACAAGTTTGCTCGGCGCGTGGTGACTTGCAGCGCAACATATACATGTTGGCAGTTGGCCCACCGAGATCGGAAATCACGCCCGTAAAGCCCGGAACGGTGTCGCGGATCGCTTCAATCTCATTGATAATCGAATCTTCCGAACGGCTCTGAATAATGCGCCCTTCATGCTCGGTAATAGAGCAGAAAGAGCAGCCGCCAAAGCAGCCTCGCATAATGTTGACCGAGAAACGGATCATTTCGTAAGCCGGAATACGGGCATTACCGTAAGCCGGATGCGGCACGCGCTTGTACGGCAGCGCAAAAACGCTGTCCATCTCTTCGGTAGAAAGCGGAATAGCTGGCGGGTTGATCCACACATAGCGGTCGCCATGTTTTTGCATCAGCGCGCGGGCACAGCCAGGGTTGGTTTCGTGGTGCAAAATACGCGAAGCATGAGCGTACAGCACTTTATCTGCCTTTACTTTCTCGAAAGAAGGTAACAAAACGTAGGTTTTTTCCCACGGTTTCGGGCGCGGCGGCTGCACGGTAACGGCTTTGGCTTCTTGTTTTTTCGGAGCCACCGGTTTGTTATCCGCACACGGCAAATCTTCGCCATACGGATGCGGAATAGGGTCGATTTTCCCTGGTGTATCAAGACGAGTAGAATCCACGCCGCTCCAGCCAGGCAGCGCCTCTTTCACGATAATCGCGGTATTACGTACATCGCGGATTTCGCTAATCGGCTCGCCCATCGCCAGACGATGTGCCACTTCCACCAGTGGACGCTCACCGTTACCGAACATCAGCATGTCGGCTTTGGAATCCACCAGCACGGAACGGCGCACGGTATCAGACCAGTAATCATAATGCGCGGTACGGCGCAGGCTGGCTTCAATACCGCCGAGGATCACTGGCACATCTTTCCATGCCTCTTTACAACGTTGGGTATAAACCAGCGTGGCGCGATCCGGGCGCTTACCCGCGACGTTATCCGGCGTGTAAGCATCGTCATGACGCAAACGGCGATCGGCAGTGTAACGGTTGATCATCGAGTCCATATTGCCTGCGGTCACGCCGAAAAACAGATTCGGTTTACCCAGACGCATAAAGTCGTCTTTGCTGCTCCAGTCCGGCTGGGCGATGATCCCGACGCGAAAGCCCTGCGCCTCCAGCATACGACCGCAAATCGCCATCCCGAAGCTTGGGTGATCGACATACGCGTCGCCAGTAACCAAAATGATGTCGCAGCTATCCCAGCCAAGTTGATCCATCTCTTCACGAGACATCGGTAAAAACGGTGCCGGTCCAAAACAGGCGGCCCAGTACTGCGGCCAGGAGAACAGGTCGCGATCCGGTTGGATCAGGGAGATAGAGCTCATTTTGCTTCCAGAAATGATAAAAAAATAATCAAAGGCCGGGGATTATAAGCCGGAACGAAAGAGAAATCGAAAGGTATTCCATACTCGCCCTCCTCGGGCGAGTATGGCGATTAAGGCACTGGATTAACCAACAACTGCCCAATAGAGCCGCGATCCGCCATTTCCAGTGTCTGGCTACCAAAGTAAAACGGGAAATGCGCCCAGGAAGGCTGACCGTAATAAACAAGCAGTTCCACTTGTCCATCAACCCAGACGGTATCTTTCCAGCCTCTGTCTTCCGGGAATGGCATTGCGCCATTCACGTTGCGGATCTGGAACATCACACCTTCAATATGGAATGATTGCGGCTCGTCCGCGCGTACCGTCCAGCGTTCCCACGTTCCCTGCTGGGCAGCAACATCAATGCGATTAACGTCCCATAGCTGCCCGTTGATGCCGGGATCATCGCCCAGGCTAATATCACGGCTGCGAATCGGTGAACCGGCCATTATTTCAGTCGGTAACAAGCGCATCGGCAGGCTGTCAGTGACCAGCGGCAGAAGGCCGGTCGGGCGCAACGTTAGCACCAACGTGGAAACCAGAATGCTGGACGGCTCAAAGAAGCCACGAATACGATCAACAATGCTCGCCGCTTCGCCACAGGTGATAGACACTTCATCACCGTTGCTCATATCCACCAGAATTTCACGGCGTTCGCCCGGCGCCAGCGAAAGCTGCTTCACCGACACGGGAGCAGGCAGGAATCCCTGATCGCCAGAAATCACGTGCAACGGACGACCATCGCTCATCTGCAGTTGATAGCGACGGGAGTTCGATGCGTTCAGCAGGCGCAGGCGCACCCAACCGCGCGAAACTTCAACGTACGGGCTTTGTACACCGTTGACCAGCAGCGTATCGCCAACAAAGCCGCCGCTTCCCGGTTCGTTGTATTCTGGCGTACCAAAGTTATCCAGCCGTTTATCCTGGATAATGACAGGAAAATCATCCACACCATAATGGTTAGGAATGGGCAGCGACTTGCTGACTTCATCTTCCACCAGCCACATCCCGGCAAGGCCGTTATAGACCTGCTGAGCGGTGCGATTCGGTGTATTAGCGTGATACCACAAAGTCGCAGCATTCTGGCGAATTGGTAGCACAGGCGCCCAGTCAGCGTTTGGCGACATCATACGTGCCGGACCGCCCATCAGTGGTCCTGGCACTTGTAATCCAGCCACTGTCATTGAGACATTTTCTGTCAGTCGGTTGCTGTAAATCAGCTTAACATCGTCGCCCTTCCAGACGCGGATAGTCGGCCCCAGGTAGCGACCATTGATACCCCAAACCGACGCGCGCGTTCCTGGCGTAAATGACCAGTGCGCACGTTGTACTGTCATAAATAGCGGTTGCCCACGGCGAGATTCAAGCAGCGGCGGAACGGGCAGTGGTTGCTGTTGACCGGCTGCGCTTGCCTTCAGGGGGACAGCACCTGCACACAGTGCGATCCCCGATGCCTGAATGAACTGACGCCGACTGAGTGACATATTTGCTCCATGTAAAACTGGCTAAAGTAATACCGTGCAGGAAAACATCCCCGCAAAAAACAGATTGCCGACTTAAACTTTTCCGGCGGCTTCGCGCTCTGCGACTTCTTTATCGAGCTCGGCGATTTTTTGTTCCATTATCGAACGACAATGAGCAGCCAGCTCGCGAACCTGATCTTTACCATATTGACTGATGTCAATTGGCGGCAGCATTTCTACGATCACTAAACCATTATTCAGTCGATTAAGATTAATCTTATTCGAAGTCGTGGAAACACACACGGGAATAATCGGGACGCCTGCCGCAATTGCCGCATGGAATGCCCCAGTTTTAAACGGCAACAGACCGCGACCACGGCTGCGCGTTCCTTCCGGGAACATCCAGATGGAAATACGGCGTTTTTTGAAGTGATTCACCACTTCCGCGATAGTGCCGTGCGCCTTAGTACGGTTGTTTCTGTCGATCAATAAGTTGCCGGTTAACCAGTACAACTGCCCAAAGAAGGGGATCCACAGCAAACTCTTTTTACCCACTGTGACCGTCGGCGGCTGCACGATGTTCGATGCTGTCACCATGTCATAATTGTTCTGGTGGTTAGCAATATAGATAGCATTACCATAGCTTTCAGCATCTGCAGGTTTGCGACACTCAACTTTCAGCCCGTACAGCGGCGCAAGGCGCCCAAACATATGCCCGAAGGTGGCTACATGCTTTGGATTTCGCGGGCTGAAAAGGCAGTAAATGGAGCCGAAAACACAGACTAAGATGCTGTAAATAACGGTAATAATAAGACGAAAGATATATAGCATAACACCCTCTGAAGATCTGAGAGACTGGCATTGTACGTCACCTGAAATCAGGTTAGGGCATTGTTAAAAGCCGCTCTCTGGAAAAGCGTATTGTTAATCGCAACGCATGAATAAACAACGGTTTCAAGGGAATTTTTATCGTTTCCTGGGGCTGATTACGCTGCCGGATGACGACTTAACGTGTCATCCGGCGTTCCTTACAAACGGGAGAAAGCCCCTCCGGCATGTTACTCTTCGCTATCGCTACTGCTGGCGCGGTGAGGTGAGTCAATCTCGACACGGTCGATACGCTGTAAACCTCGCATCAAGGTGCCACGGCGACCACGCTCCCCGGTCACTTTCAGCAACTCTTCCGGGCGCAGTTTGATTTTGCGTTTCCCGACATGAATAGTCAGAGTGCTCTGCGGCGGCAGTACATACAGGTGTGCCAGACCATCCTCGCCCCGCGCAGCTTCTGCCGATGGGATGTTGATGATCTTGTTGCCTTTACCCTTCGACAGTTGCGGAAGCTCGCTTACCGGGAACATCAACATACGTCCCGCCAGGGTGATAGCCAGTAGCATATCAGAGGCATCTTCAATCACTACTGGCGGCATAACATGCGCATTTTCAGGTAAGGTAATCAATGCTTTACCTGCACGGTTACGGGCAACAAGATCATTAAAGGTGCAGACGAATCCATAGCCAGCATCGGAAGCCATCAACAGTTTCTTATCGTCGCTTTCCATTAGCATGTGATCAACAGTGGCACCTGGCGGTAACGTCAGTTTACCGGTGAGTGGTTCGCCCTGACCACGCGCCGACGGCAGCGTAATCGGGTCGATGGCGTAGCTACGACCAGTGGAATCAACAAATACCACCGGTTGGTTGCTCTTGCCTTTCACCGCCGCTTTGAAGCTATCGCCCGCTTTATAGTTCAGGCCTGGTGCGTCGATGTCATGGCCTTTGGCGCTGCGTACCCAACCCATCTGTGACAGCACAATGGTAACGGGTTCGGACGGCAGCATATCGTGCTCGCTCATCGCTTTCGCTTCTTCGCGTTCCTGCAACGGCGAACGGCGATCGTCGCCATAGGCTTGTGCGTCGGCCTGTAGCTCTTTCTTCAGCAGGTTATTCATCTTGCGCTCGGAAGCCAGAATGCTCTGCAACTGGTCGCGCTCTTTTTCCAGTTCGTTCTGCTCACCGCGAATCTTCATCTCTTCCAGTTTGGCGAGATGACGCAGTTTCAGTTCAAGGATCGCTTCCGCCTGGGTTTCCGTAATGCCAAAACGCGACATCAGTGCCGGTTTCGGTTCATCTTCATTACGAATGATCTCAATCACTTCGTCGATATTGAGAAACGCCACCAGCAAACCTTCAAGAATATGCAGGCGCTTGAGGACTTTCTCCAGACGATAATTGAGACGGCGGCGCACGGTATCGCGACGGAACACCAGCCATTCGGAGAGGATTTCCAGCAGGTTTTTCACCGCCGGACGCCCATCCAGACCAATCATATTGAGGTTGATACGATAGCTCTTTTCCAGATCGGTCGTGGCAAACAGATGATTCATCACCTGATCCATATCCACACGATTAGAACGCGGCACAATCACCAGACGGGTCGGGTTCTCGTGGTCAGATTCATCGCGCAGATCGTCAACCATCGGCAGCTTTTTGTTGCGCATTTGCGCAGCAATTTGCTCCAGTACGCGCGCACCAGAAACCTGATGCGGTAAGGCGCTGATAACTACCGCGCCATCTTCTTTCTTCCACACCGCGCGCATACGCACAGAACCACGACCGTTCTCGTAGATTTTACGGATCTCGGCGCGGGAGGTGATAATTTCCGCTTCGGTCGGGTAGTCCGGGCCCTGAACAATATCCAGCAACTGGTCAAGCGTGGTTTTCGGCTGGTCGATTAAAGCGATTGCCGCCTGGGCGACTTCACGCAGGTTGTGTGGCGGAATGTCCGTCGCCATCCCGACAGCAATACCGGTGGTGCCGTTAAGCAAAATATTCGGCAGGCGGGCAGGCAGCATTTTCGGCTCCTGCAACGTGCCGTCGAAGTTTGGCACCCAGTCCGCCGTCCCTTGCCCCAGCTCACTCAGTAACAGCTCAGAATATTTCGACAGGCGGGATTCGGTATAACGCATTGCCGCGAACGATTTCGGATCGTCCGGTGCCCCCCAGTTTCCCTGCCCATCAACCAGCGGATAACGGTAAGAAAACGGCTGCGCCATTAGTACCATCGCTTCATAGCAGGCGCTGTCACCGTGCGGATGGTATTTACCCAGTACGTCACCCACAGTACGGGCCGATTTTTTAAATTTGGCGGTAGCATTCAGACCCAGTTCTGACATCGCATACACAATGCGGCGCTGAACAGGTTTCAGACCATCACCAATAAACGGCAACGCACGATCCATGATGACGTACATGGAGTAGTTTAAGTAGGCGTTTTCCGTAAATTCATGTAGCGCAAGGCGCTCTGCCATATCGCTCATTAATTCTGATTCCTCAACTTATTCGCCAGCCTTCAAAGGGGCAATATTGCCGGAGATACTACATTATCTGTCGCGTCGAGTCACAGGAGATCAGTGTGAATAGTGCCGCCGGACGTGCTCCGACGGCGATAAAGGCATCAATGTGCCTTGATATACAACTCTTTACTGTAGACATAATCCTGGGGATTATGCAGCGGGAAACCGCCAACGTAAGGTTTAAGCAGTTTGATCAGCGGCTGATAGTAGATGGGAATGAGCGGTGCCTGCTGGTTGATAATGGCCTCGGCCTGTTGATACAGCGCATTACGTTTTCCCGCGTCGGTGGTTTGCGCGGCCTGGTTCAATAACGCGTCATACTTTGCATTTTTCCAGTGACCGACGTTCTCTTCACTATCGCTTTTAAGCGTGTTCAGGAAGCTGGATGCATCATTATATGTCGCATCCCACGACTGCCGCGACAACATGAAATCACCGCTACGCCGGGCATCGAGATACGTTTTCCACTCCATTGTGCGCAGCGTCACCTGTGCGCCCAGCCATTTTTTCCATTCGGAAGACAAGGCTATCGCCGTTTTTTCATGCAGATCGTACTTGTTGTAGAACAGTTCAAAGCGTAGCGGATGAGAGGCGTCGTATCCCGCCTGTTTCAGCAAGGCTTTTGCTATCGCGACACGCTCACCCATTGGCTTTTGCAGTTCCTCAAACGTTGGCGCACGAAATCCTTCTACCTCTGGCGGTGTCAGCGTTGTTGCGGGCGTTCGCAACCCAAGTATCTTTTGCGCGATTAACGGCCTGTCGACCGTAAGATACAACGCCCGCCGCACACGGGCGTCATCAAACGGCGGTTTCCGGGTGTTGAAGTTGTAATATTCGCTGTTCAGACGCGGGATAATTCGCAGCTCGCCAGGAAGTGATTTTTCGATTGCAGGAATTTGCTGCGCCGGAACCCAGGTGAGATCAACCTCTCCCGCACGATAGCGGTTATAGCCGGTGACCGAATTATCCAGCGCCAGATACTCAACCTGCTGCAAGACAGTATGCTCTGCATCGCGGTATTGAGGATTTTTTCGCGCTGTAATCTTTTCGTTAACTACCCATTTATCAAGCACAAAAGCACCGTTGTAAACCATATGTTCTGGCTTACTCCAGCTATTGCCATACTTCGCAATCACATGATGCGGAACCGGAAACAGCGTCGGCCAGGCGAGCATGGTCGTAAACCAGGGAACGGGCTGCTCAAGCGTGACTTCAAGAGTGCGATCATCGGTAGCCTTCACACCCAGCGATGCAATATCCGCTTTGCCTACCACAATAGCCGCTGCATTTTTAATATGCGCCTGTGCCAGATAGTCAGCAAAAGGGCTTGCCGTTTTGGGGTCAACCGCGCGCTGCCAGCCGAGGACAAAATCCAGTGCCGTTAAGGGCTGGCCATCAGACCACTGTAAGCCGTGACGTAAATGGAAAACATAGCGTTTGCCGCCATCTGACACCTCCCATGATTCGGCCTGAGCGGGTTGCACTTTGCCTTCACTGTCTATCCATACCAGACCTTCAAATAGATCCAGCACAATCTGCGCAGCAGTATTCTCCTCAACCTTTTGCGGGTCGAGCGTACCTGGGTCGCTATGATTGTTGTAACGAAAGACTTGTTGCGGGGCGAGCGGTGTGTTGGCGGGAACGTCAGCAGCATAGAGAGGAGCCGCACTTACCAGGCTGACCAGCCATAATAAATTTCGCGTATACATGGTATTCCTTACCGGAGAAATTATAAGCCCGACAACAATACGCCGGTGGGATTGTTAGCTCAAACTTATCGCGAGTGATTTGGCTCACACTCCGTTAAAATATTTCCCGTCACGCCAACGGCACATAGACATCCGTTTCCAGCCGCTGCTCTGACATCCCTTCAGCCAGATTAGTGTAGTGAAACAGTATCGGCGCTTTACGTATTCTCTCGCCGCTTTCTGGCAGCCACTGACGAATGATCCCCCATACTGTGCGCGAAATATCGTCCAGCTCGCCAACATGACGAGCCACGGCATAACGTCCTCCGCCAAGCTCACTATTACTCACGCCATAACGATTCTCCGGAATCGCTTCGCTAACGCTGCCGCAGATATCAAAGCGAAACGCTTCCGGCGCGGTGCTGGCAGGATCATCCCAGGCGACGCCAAATGTCTGGCTTTGGTTAACAGGGGAAAGTCCCGTCTCTTTGCGCCACATGATAAATTTCGCCACGCTATAGTTGAGCAACTCAGGGCTACAGCGATGCGGCAACAAAGCCACGCGGGTTGAAGGGAAATTGATGATGTTCACGGCCAGTGCCTGGTTTTTCATGTTGCCTCCCTGCAAAATTATTCCCGGGAACGCGTCCCGGGAGCGGTAACAATTACGGATTCACTTTACGAATCTGTTTAACGTCGATCTCAACTGAGTTCCAGTCTTTATCGACCTCCCCCTGAATCTCAACCGTATCTTTCGGTGTCACCGTTACACCGTTCCAGCGTTTGTGGTCGATATCGACATTGATAGTACCGCTGGCATCTTTGAACACGTAGAGATCGTCAGAGATGCGTTCAACGATATTGCCGCGCAGAGTTACCCAGGTATCATCACGCAGGGATTTTGCGTTTTCTACGTTAGTTACACTGCCGTTCGGCCCCTGAAATCCTCCGGCCTGATTTTGCGTTGCTGATGGTCCAGAAAAACCACCCTGCTCTGCTGCCATAACTGGTGCGCTACACAGAGCCATTACTGCAATTACTGCTGCTAATTTTTTCATGTTTGTTACTCCCTTTAATGTCTGTTTTCGAACATTAAACAAGATACTCCTTAACAACTTCTTAAGAAAAAAAAAGAAAATTTAGTACTGTACAGAGCGCGTTACAACACGGTTTACTGACAACGAATACAGCTATCGCAGGGATGAAAAGATGCGAATTTTACTGATAGAAGATGACATGCTGATTGGCGACGGCATCAAAACAGGTCTTAGTAAGATGGGCTTTAGTGTTGACTGGTTTACGGAAGGTCGTCAGGGAAAAGAGGCGCTTTATAGCGCACCTTATGACGCGGTAATTCTGGATTTAACCTTACCGGGAATGGATGGTCGCGATATTTTGCGCGAATGGCGGGATAAAGGTCAGCGTGAGCCAGTATTAATCCTGACCGCGCGCGATGCCCTGGCGGAACGCGTGGAAGGTTTGCGTCTGGGAGCCGACGATTATCTTTGTAAACCTTTTGCATTGATAGAAGTCGCAGCCAGGCTGGAAGCTCTGATGCGCCGAAGCAACGGGCAAGCCAGCAATGAGCTACATCACGGTAACGTAATGCTCGACCCAGGCAAACGTATCGCCACCCAGGCCGGCGAACTCTTAACGCTGAAGCCAAAAGAATTTGCTCTGCTGGAATTACTGATGCGTAACGCCGGTCGGGTACTGCCGCGCAAACTGATTGAAGAAAAACTGTATACCTGGGACGAAGAGGTCACCAGCAATGCCATCGAAGTGCATGTGCATCATCTGCGACGTAAGCTCGGCAGCGACTTTATTCGCACCGTTCACGGTATTGGCTACACATTAGGTGAGAAATGAAATTTACCCAACGCCTTAGTCTGCGAGTCAGGTTGACGCTGATCTTTTTGATTCTGGCCTCGGTGACCTGGCTACTCTCCAGCTTTGTCGCCTGGAAACAAACAATTGATAATGTCGATGAGTTATTCGATACCCAGTTGATGCTGTTTGCCAAACGGTTAAGTACGCTCGATCTTAACGAAATCAATGCGGCAGATCGTATGGCGCAGACACCGAATAAATTAAAACACGGTCACGTAGATGATGATGCGCTGACCTTTGCTGTCTTTACTCACGACGGCAACATGGTCCTTAACGATGGCGATAATGGCGAAGATATTCCCTATAGCTATCAACGTGAAGGGTTTGCTAACGGGCAATTGGTAGGTGAAGACGACCCCTGGCGTTTTGTCTGGATGACATCCCCCGATGGTAAGTATCGCATCGTTGTTGGCCAGGAGTGGGAATACCGTGAAGACATGGCGCTGGCGATTGTCACCGGACAGCTCATTCCCTGGCTTATCGCGCTGCCTATCATGTTGATTATCATGATGGTACTACTGGGTCGTGAGCTCTCGCCACTAAACAAACTGGCGCTGGCGCTACGTATGCGCGATCCTGACTCGGAAAAACCGCTCAACGCTGACGGTGTACCCAACGAAGTGCGTCCGCTGGTCGAGTCGCTGAATCAACTGTTCGACCGTACTCATACGATGATGGTTCGTGAACGACGCTTTACCTCCGATGCTGCTCACGAACTGCGTAGCCCGTTAACGGCGCTGAAAGTACAAACCGAAGTTGCGCAGCTCTCTGACGACGATCCACAGGCACGGAAAAAAGCACTGCTTCAATTACATTCCGGGATCGATCGCGCCACCCGCCTTGTTGATCAACTGCTCACTCTGTCGCGGCTCGACTCGCTGGATAACCTTCAGGATGTCGCGGAGATCCCACTTGAAGATCTCCTGCAATCGTCGGTAATGGATATTTACCACACGGCGCAGCAGGCGAAAATTGACGTGCGGCTGACGCTCAACGCACAGGGCATCAAACGCACCGGACAACCGCTATTGCTAAGTTTGCTGGTACGAAATCTGCTGGATAACGCCGTGCGCTACAGCCCACAAGGCAGCGTGGTGGACGTCACGCTGAATGCCGATAACTTCATCGTGAGGGATAACGGCCCCGGTGTGACGCCAGAGGCACTGGCGCGAATCGGCGAACGTTTCTATCGCCCACCGGGACAAACCGCCACCGGCAGTGGGCTTGGGCTGTCGATTGTCCAGCGGATCGCCAAATTGCATGGCATGAATGTTGTGTTTGGGAATGCAAAACAAGGTGGATTTGAGGCGAAGGTGAGCTGGTAACACCTATGTCTATGAGAGCCGTTAAAACGACTCTCATAGATTTTATTAATAGCAAAATATAAGTCGTCCCCAAAAAAGCCACCAACCACAAAACAGACAAATAACGAGAGAGATTACATATAACCAAAACTCAAACATTTCCCGCACAAAGAGTTTTCTTAAGATGATAATAATAAGTGGCGTCAGAAGAAAAAATGCTGCAATCATTGCTTGTAATACACGATCTTCGCCTGAAACGGAAGGTATACTGCAAATATTGTCTCCCGACTCAAGCATCCAGTCATACTTATTGAAAGCAAAGAAATTTTCTGCCAACCAATAAGCAAGCATTATATATAACAGAGCTTCAAATATTGATAGTAGTTGTTTCTTTAACATATCTGATCACTCATCAATCAATTTTTTTATATGTTCTCTAATCTCTAACAACCTCATACCATAAGAGATGAATTTATAATCATCTGTATCACGTGCAGGAACATTATTTATTAAATAAACAAAAAAATCTAAATCTCGTTCAACACCACGATTATATCTAATACCAGCCATGATATACTGCTCATTCGTCATATACAGTGTTGCCGAAGATGGATAATCAAAAAGGGCAAGATCTCTTAAATGAGTAGCGGCAACTTGAAAGGTAAAATCATCCTCCATTAGGCATGTCGCTAATTCTAACTGATTTCTGGTAGTTAATTCAGAAGGCTCAAGACCTAGAGTAATCGCTGCGGTTCGTATTTGTATACCCATTGAGCCAAATGATGTTTTATTTTCAGGCATATCTAACAATCCGATCATTCTTTTTGTTTCATATATCTGAAACTTATAATTTTCAGGCATACCTCCTGACTCAATCCAGGCTACACCGCCAAGTAATTCTGGACGAATCCCTGCAGCATATGCATGTTTAATTATTTTATCTCTATTATATTGTACATATGCATCTTTATAAGCATTTAAATAATATACTCCAGAACGGTGACGCGAATCATTTTTTCCTAACTTCCAGAGTAAAACGTCCATTTCATCCCATTTACGGAACTTCGTTTGTGGAATTGTACAATACCTATTTTTTATAGTGAGATCGTTTTTCATATTTAAAAAACCCTTTCATCCCAACAACTATATGATTCTGTACTCGCGATATGATGCTTCCATGTTATATTTTTATAATTAAGAACAATGACCTCTTCCGGTTGATTACCCGCATGTGTAATTGAGTGTGGATAACAAGTCAGAATATTTGATAAATGAGCCCCTTGCAATTCAATTGTGTAAAACCTTTCAATACAACCGCCAGAATTAATTCTATAAAAATTAAATACAGCTGATAACTCTTCATTTTCAGAAAGAGCAGCATTTAATAAAGGGGAGGATTTATCTATTGGCTTGTAAAATTTTATGGGATGATGCACTACATTATATTCTCGACTTAAAGAATGGTCGAGCTGTAAAACAAAAATTTCATCCTCATGATTTATTTGATATTTATTACCAATAGATGCATACGAACCACAGCCCTCAGAGATCAAACCTTGTGCTTTTCCTTTAATTGATAAATATATGATATTTGACATATATATTCTCCATAATTATTTTCCCGAAAAACTCCTGTAACATTTGCATAATACATCTCTCCTGTGGGAATTATGAGAAATTGCTATCAGTATTGTCATTTTCAGAAAATATTTATCCTGCATCGGTGAGTCAGAGCAAAAACAGATTTTTGCAAAATTCGCAAAAGACTTTGCACATTTTGCTAATTTCACCGTACCGCTCTGTGACGTACTATAGTCGACAAACTTCTCACCTTGAGGATAAAAAATGAGCAATATCCTGATTATCAACGGCGCGAAGAAATTCGCCCACTCCAATGGTCAACTGAACGACACCCTGACCGAAGTCGCGGATGGCACGCTCCGCGACCTCGGGCATGATGTCCGCATCGTTCGCGCCGACAGCGACTACGATGTCAAAGCCGAAGTACAAAACTTTCTCTGGGCTGATGTGGTTATCTGGCAGATGCCTGGCTGGTGGATGGGCGCGCCGTGGACGGTGAAAAAATACATTGATGATGTGTTCACCGAAGGTCACGGTACGCTGTATGCCAGCGATGGTCGAACCCGCAAAGATCCGTCGAAAAAATACGGCTCTGGCGGCCTGGTGCAGGGCAAAAAATATATGCTCTCTCTGACCTGGAACGCACCAATGGAAGCCTTCACCGAAAAAGATCAGTTCTTCCACGGCGTCGGCGTTGACGGCGTGTATCTGCCGTTCCATAAAGCAAACCAATTCCTCGGTATGGAACCGCTGCCGACATTTATCGCTAATGACGTGATAAAAATGCCTGATGTTCCCCGCTATACTGAAGAATATCGCAAGCATCTTGTAGAGATTTTTGGTTAACTAGGGCTCAGGCTTTAGAAGGAGTTAACCATGCTTACAGTAATCGCTGAAATCCGTACTCGTCCTGGCCAACATCACCGTCAGGCGGTATTGGATCAGTTTGCTAAAATCGTTCCAATCGTACTGAAGGAAGAAGGTTGCCACGGCTATGCGCCGATGGTGGATTGCGCTGCTGGCGTGAGTTTCCAGTCTATGGCGCCGGACTCTATCGTGATGATTGAGCAATGGGAAAGCATTGCCCATCTTGAAGCGCATCTGCAAACCCCGCACATGAAAGCATATAGTGAAGCCGTAAAAGGCGATGTGCTGGAAATGAATATTCGTATTCTGCAGCCGGGGCTTTGACATTTCTGAAAAGAGGCCGGTGCTGTTACCGGTCTCAGGTCAGATTAGCCATTCTTTCTTCCCGTTTTCAAACCCCGATGGAAATCGTTAATTCGCTTAATGGTTTTAACCGCACGCTGCGGCACTGCGGAAGCCACCGACCAGACAATCATTTCCAGGCACAACAATACCGTACCATGTAGCGGCGTTTTCCCCTTTTCATCGCCGCGCGGAACATGAATCACGATACTGGCGTCTTTGCTAAAACGCGAATCCAGAGCGTTTGTCAGCAAAATAACAGGAATCCCCAGCCGTCTTGCTTCACGCAGCGTTGTCAGTCCTTCCCGGTGTGCGGATTTTTGCGCCATCATGATCAATACATCACCACGCTGAAGCGCGATCAGTTTCTCGGCAAGGCCAATACCAGTACGGTTTAGCGCCGTGGCGGGTAAGCCAATGCGATTGAATAACCGTGCAGTATAGTCCGCCAGGATACCCGAAGCGCCAATGCCAAAAATAACAACTTGCCGTGCCTGCACCAGCATGGCTACCGCTTGTGCGAGCGCGTGGCGGTTTTCAGGCTCTGACAGGACATTACAGGTATACAAATGCCCTTCAAGAACAAAATCGATTGCGGTGTTAACATCGCTCGTCAAGTTACTCACCGTCGTAGACATCTTTTCGCTGGAACTAAGGGCAGGACCAAGCCACTGTTCCAGAGTGCGTTTCAGATCGCGCAGCCCGGCAAACCCCAGGGCCTGGATAGCCCGAATCACTGTGGCATCGGAAGTGTTCAATGTGGCCGCAATTTCCATCGCCGTTTGCTCCAGTACCACTTCACGATGTTCATTAATGTAGCTGGCGACGGCTCTTAACCCAGGCGTTAACTGACTGGCGCGAGTACGAAAACGCTCACCAAAAATATCAACCCGCGTTTTGTCTTTCTGGATCATTTGGCCTCCGGTAGAGGTCGCCCTGCAATTTGTGATTGTATCTGCGCGGCTATCAGCCCCAGCGATGCAAAGGAGTTAGAAATCGCCTCTTCACGAGAAATCAGCACATAGCGCCCGGAACGACAGGCCGTCAGAAACTGACACCATCCCGGCATGACTTTTTCCATTGCTGCCAGCTCATCCTGAGGTTTACCACCGGTGTCACCACGCCAGGTTGCAAAAACAAAATCGGCATCCAGTTCAGGCAAACGCTCCGCGCTCACATCCATTCGCCCACCTTCAGGAATGCTCTCAATCAGCGGCGGAAAGCGAAAACCAGCATCGCGTAATACACGCCCCAGCGAATGATAGCTATGCATCACATTAATTTTTCCCTGATTTGCCTGAATCACCGATACCGTTATTTTTTGGCTGTCCAGCGTCGCCTTCAGCGCATTGATTTGTGCCTGATAGCGGCGTTCAAGTATCGCCAGCTGCGACTGCGTTCCTGTAAGTTCTGCCAGCTTGCGGTAGATTTCTGGCGCGCCCCCTTTGAGATGATCAATGCTCACCGTGGGCGCAATTTTTTCCAGTTGTTCAATGGGCGTATTACGGGTCGGTTCTGTGATGATCAGATCAGGCTTTGCCGCCACAATCGCTTCAATATCAATATCAGCAGTTCCAATAAAGGCTATCGATGAATTATCGAAGTCGACGCCTGTTAGTAACGCGCCTGATCGAATGAAATGGCTACCATCAGGCCGTGTTCGCCCGTGGCTGGCGACAGGAGGTACACCGAGCTCAATCAGAGGAATAGTGATATCAAGGTCGTGTAAAGAGACAATTCTCTTTGGATGTGCAGGAACAGTGACTTTGCGCCCTAAATCATCAGTAAAGACCTGAACCGGTTCTGTTGCACGGGCAAAAAATGACAACAGTATCAGCAGAGAAAAAAATAAACGCATATAACTCCCGTTAAAAACTGTTCCTGCGTTGCCAGAGCAGTAGCAAAAAGAATGGTCCACCAATCAATGAAATAATGATTCCGGCTGGCAGTTGCAAAGGCAAAAAAGCCAAACGACCAATGCTATCCGCCAGGATAACTAATAACGCCCCCGATACTGCGCTCCCCAGCAGTAATGTCGTCTGCCCGCCACGCAGAATAAAACGTGATATATGCGGTGCTATCAATCCGACAAAACCGATGTTACCAACACACGAAACGCAGACGGCTGTCAGGATTATTGGTGCGGCTACACGCAATAACGCCAGACGGGAACTATTCACACCTAACCCGGTTGCAATCTGATGACCAAGCAGAGCGATATCCGCAGTCCGGGCGGTGAACAGCAATAAAAGAGCGGCTGGCACCATCCAACAGGCTGAAATACCGACTAACATCCAGTTGGCTGCATGAAGGCTTCCCGATAACCACATCAATGCAGTTTGTACATCACGAACATCTGCTGTGGTCATAAATACACCGATCCCGGCGGCGAAAAACCAGGACACGCCAATGCCTATCAGAACAAATCGCGGGCGAGAAATATCGCGCGCGCAAAAAATCACGATTAAAGCAACCAACAAGCCACCAGCAAGACCAGCCACTGGACGCCAGAACATTCCCAGCATTGGAAACTGGAAAATCAGCCACAGCACAGCCACGCTACATCCTTCTTTAACGCCGATTAAACCGGGATCGGCAAGGCCGTTACGCGCAATGGATTGCATTGCGGCCCCTGCCATACCTAACATGGCCCCGCATAGCAATGCCATGATGACTCTCGGCAAGCGGATATCCTGCACAATATAACGTGCGTCGGTGCTTACGTTTTCTGGAGCAAACAACGCACGTCCTACTTCCGATGCCGGGACGGAGAAAGAACCATGCATCAGACCGAATATCAGTATTCCAACCGCAAACAGAGACAGTCCACTAAGCAACAGCAGATTTTTAGGGCGAATCAGTGTCGAAAATTTACCAACACGTAGTGGGCGTAGCCCGACGTTCATTATCTGACTCATTTAAACATCCTCGTCGCCATAATGACAAAAACGGGCGCACCAACTAACGCCGTCATGACACCGGTCGCTAACTCATGGGGCGTGAAAAGCGTCCGGGCAATAATATCTGCCAGTAATAACAAAAGGGCGCCGACACAAGCTGAAAGAGGTAGCAGAACGCGCAGATCCGTTGATACCAGGCGCCTGACAATCTGCGGTACTAGCAAGCCGACAAAGCCAATGGGGCCAGCTATCGATACGGCAGCACCGCAAAGCAACGCGATCGCGATCAAAGTGAATGTCCGCGTGCGTAGTACCGAGACACCCAGCCCCTGCGCCATACGATCGCCCAGTGCCAACATGTTAAGAGAGGGAGCAAGGTAAAGGGCTAATACAAATCCCCCCAAAGAAAACCAGGCGGACGTACCAAGCGTCGCCCAATCCTGCCCCGCTAAATCACCTGCTAACCATGTCCGCATCGCCAGCAACGTTTGCTCGTCAAGAATCAGGATTGCAGCCGTTATTGAGGAAACAAACGCCGATAGCGCCACGCCGCATAAAGTAACTTTCATTGGCGTTAACCCTGAACGCCCTGCGGAGGAAAGCAGCAATATCAACAGGAACAATAACGCGCCTCCCGCAGATGCCAGCAGTGGGCGCCCAACAGGAAAGGCCAGTCCAAGCGCGCTGGCGGCAACGACAGCCAGGGCGGCGCCGGCATTTAAGCCTAAAATATGTGGCTCCCCCAATGGGTTACGAATGACAGCCTGCAACAAAGCACCAGCAACGCCAAGAGAAGCACCAGTCAGCAATGCTGCCGCTAAACGCGGCAAACGGAGTCTTACAATTACGTTGTGATCGAAGTTTTGCGGTTCAAAATGAAGAAATGCCTGCAACACCGTTTGTGGTGCAATAAATCGGGCACCAATCCCTGGATATACCACGCATCCCACCAGCAGTAAGGCGAAGAAAAATACAGTAACCAGCCCCGCGCGCATCATACTTTTTCTACACCACGAAACGGCATGAAAAACGGTTTCCCCGTCAGAGGATTTATTGATGCGTGAACATCAACGTCAAAGACAGCTTTTACCAGCTCAGGCGTGCAATGCTCCCCCTCATTCAATACACGCACCACTTTTCCCTGGCGTAAAAATATCAACGTATCACCATAATTCACGGCAAAATTCAGATCATGCAACACCACGACGACTGTACGCCCGTGATGACGCGTTAAATCATGTAATAACTCAAGAATTTCAACCTGATAACGTAAATCAAGCCAGGTTGTGGGTTCATCCAGCAGGATATAAGGCGTCTTTTGCGCCAACACCATCGCAATCCAGCATCGCTGGCGCTGCCCACCAGAGAGTTTTTCAACCGGTAAATGTGCAAACTCCTGCGTACCGGTTAATTTCAGTGCCTCTTCTACCGCCTGTTCGTCGGCGTCGCTCCATTGACGTATGAAATTTTGCCAGGGAAAGCGCCCACGCGACACCAGTTCATAAACGGTTAAGCCCTCTGGCAATAATGGCGACTGCGGCAAGATCCCAAGTCTGCGGGATAACTCTTTCGTTGGTTGCTCGTGAATCGCTTTACCATCCAGCAATATCGAGCCGCCCATGGGTTGCAAGATACGTGCAATGGTGCTGAGCAACGTCGACTTTCCACAACCGTTTGCCCCAACCAGAACGGTCATTTTTTCTGTGGGAACGGAGAAAGAAACACCATCAACAATGATTTTCTTGTGATACCCGGCAGAAACATTGTCGAGGATCAGCCCCTGCCCTTTTGCGTTATGTGCCACGTGTACGCCAACTTAATCAAAAACAAACAAAAATAAAACTCATTCTCCTTTGAGAGTTTGACGCCACAAAATGTAGTAGTCAAGGAGTTAAAAACCATATAAAAACAAGGTAAATAACACGTGAAATATTATTTAAAATAAAAATTAAAATATTAAATATTAACTAGTTAAGAACAATCAGGTTGCATTAAATCATCGTAAAAACACATGTAGCATTTTTTTGTCATTTCTCATTTACTACTACATCACCACATGTTTGAATGATTCTCAATTACATATCCGGTGATGAAATAACAAACGGATAGTGCTTAGTGAGCAACAAGAAACAATTTTCACTCGCGACAATCCGCGAGTTTTTGGGATAACAGACTAAATGGCTAAGTTCACACCTTCATTCTCTGGAGTCAAAGGTCGGGCGCTCTTTTCACTGCTCTTTGCGGCACCGATGATTCATGCAACCGACACTGTAACGACCAAAGATGGCGAAACAATCACTGTTACAGCGGATGCAAATACCGCAACTGAGGCTACCGATGGTTATCAACCTCTGAGCACCTCCACGGCGACATTAACCGATATGCCAATGCTGGATATTCCGCAGGTGGTCAATACGGTTAGCGATCAAGTACTGGAAAATCAGAATGCGACGACGCTGGATGAGGCGCTTTATAACGTCAGTAACGTGGTACAGACCAATACATTAGGCGGGACTCAGGATGCTTTTGTACGCCGTGGGTTTGGCGCAAACCGGGATGGCTCGATCATGACCAACGGTCTGCGAACCGTACTTCCTCGCAGCTTCAACGCCGCAACAGAACGTGTGGAAGTGCTAAAAGGCCCGGCCTCCACGCTGTATGGCATTCTCGATCCTGGCGGACTGATTAACGTCGTGACAAAGCGCCCGGAAAAAACATTCCATGGTTCTGTCTCAGCCACGTCCTCCAGTTTCGGTGGTGGCACCGGGCAACTTGATATCACAGGCCCCATTGAAGGCACTCAGCTGGCATACCGCCTGACGGGGGAAGTGCAGGATGAAGATTACTGGCGGAATTTCGGTAAAGAGCGCAGTACATTTATTGCCCCATCACTCACCTGGTTTGGTGATAATGCAACAGTAACCATGCTCTATTCCCATCGGGATTATAAAACGCCGTTCGATCGTGGAACGATTTTCGACCTTACGACGAAACAGCCCGTAAACGTTGATCGAAAAATACGTTTCGACGAACCGTTTAATATTACAGATGGTCAGTCCGATCTGGCGCAACTCAACGCAGAATATCATCTCAATAGCCAGTGGACAGCGCGCTTTGATTACAGCTACAGCCAGGATAAATACAGCGATAATCAAGCTCGCGTTACCGCGTATGATGCAACGACAGGAACACTGACACGGCGTGTTGATGCAACTCAGGGATCTACCCAGCGTATGCATTCTACTCGTGCGGATCTGCAAGGGAATGTTGATATTGCTGGATTCTATAATGAAATTTTGGGTGGGGTGTCATATGAATATTATGATCTTCTGCGCACAGATATGATTCGCTGTAAAAATGCTAAAGATTTCAATATTTATAATCCTGTTTATGGCAATACCAGCAAATGCACAACGGTCTCGGCGTCGGACAGCGATCAGACGATCAAACAGGAGAGCTACTCAGCGTACGCACAGGACGCACTCTATCTGACCGATAACTGGATTGCCGTCGCCGGGATCCGCTATCAGTATTACACGCAGTATGCGGGTAAAGGCCGCCCTTTTAATGTCAATACTGACAGTCGCGATGAACAATGGACTCCCAAACTGGGGTTGGTCTACAAACTGACGCCATCGGTATCCTTATTTGCTAATTATTCGCAAACATTTATGCCGCAATCGTCAATTGCCAGCTACATTGGCGATCTTCCACCGGAATCATCTAATGCTTACGAAGTCGGGGCAAAATTCGAGCTGTTCGATGGTATAACCGCAGATATTGCGCTGTTTGATATCCATAAACGTAACGTCTTGTATACCGAAAGTATTGGTGACGAAACCATCGCCAAAACGGCAGGCCGCGTTCGTTCAAGAGGGGTAGAGGTCGACCTTGCGGGAGCATTAACTGAAAACATTAATATCATTGCCAGCTACGGCTATACCGATGCTAAGGTTCTGGATGATCCTGATTATGCTGGAAAACCATTGCCGAATGTTCCTCGTCATACCGGTTCGCTATTCCTGACCTATGACATTCACAACATGCCAGGCAATAACACACTGACGTTTGGCGGTGGCGGACATGGCGTAAGCCGTCGTTCGGCAACCAATGGGGCTGACTATTATCTGCCAGGCTATTTCGTTGCCGATGCCTTCGCCGCATACAAAATGAAATTGCAGTATCCGGTCACACTGCAATTGAACGTCAAAAACCTGTTTGATAAAACGTATTACACCTCTTCCATCGCCACAAATAATCTGGGTAACCAGATTGGCGATCCGCGTGAAGTGCAATTCACGGTGAAAATGGAGTTTTGATAAAAAAGCCCGGTATACGATTGTATACCGGGCTATGTTTTATTCTCCTGACGGGAGGATTATCAGACCTCAATCTCCGCCATGTCACCTTTCTCTTGCAACCAGTTACGGCGGTCTTCCGAGCGTTTCTTCGCCAGCAGCATATCCATCATCGCGTCAGTACGCTGATCGTCTTCATCATCAATGGTTAACTGCACCAGACGGCGAGTATTCGGATCAAGCGTGGTTTCGCGCAATTGCATAGGGTTCATTTCCCCCAGCCCTTTAAAACGCTGAACGTTCGGCTTGCCTTTCTTGCGTTTTAATTGCTCAAGTACGCCCTCTTTCTCTTCTTCTGTCAGCGCGTAATAGACCTCTTTACCCAGATCAATACGGTAGAGCGGTGGCAGAGCGACGTAAACGTGACCGTGTTTCACCAGCGTGCGGAAGTGTTTTACAAACAAAGCGCAGAGCAGCGTGGCAATGTGCAGGCCATCGGAGTCCGCATCCGCGAGGATACAGATCTTGCCGTAACGTAGCTGGCTAAGATCATCGCTGTCAGGATCAATACCGATCGCTACCGAAATATCGTGCACTTCCTGCGAGGCCAGTACTTCATCGGAAGAGACTTCCCAGGTGTTAAGGATCTTACCTTTCAGCGGCATGATCGCCTGATATTCACGATCGCGCGCCTGCTTAGCGGATCCGCCTGCGGAGTCACCTTCCACGAGGAACAGTTCGGTACGATTGAGATCCTGCGCAGTACAGTCTGCCAGTTTTCCTGGCAATGCCGGTCCACTGGTCAACTTTTTACGTACCACTTTTTTGGCGGCACGCATACGACGCTGGGCGCTGGAAATTGCCATCTCAGCAAGTAGTTCCGCTGCCTGGACGTTCTGGTTCAGCCACAGGGTGAAGGCATCTTTAACCACGCCAGAAACGAATGCCGCACATTGACGCGAAGAGAGGCGCTCTTTGGTCTGCCCGGCAAACTGCGGGTCCTGCATTTTTACTGACAGCACATATGCGCAGCGATCCCAGATATCTTCCGCCGACAGCTTCACGCCGCGCGGCAGAATGTTGCGGTATTCGCAAAACTCACGCATCGCATCCAGCAAGCCCTGACGCAGACCGTTAACGTGCGTACCGCCCTGCATCGTTGGGATCAGGTTGACGTAGCTTTCGGTCAGCAGTTCACCACCTTCCGGTAGCCACAGTAGCGCCCAGTCAACCGCTTCAGTATCGCCAGCGAAATTACCAATAAACGGTTTTTCCGGCAGCGTCGGTAAACCATTTACCGCTTCCGCCAGGTAATCGTTCAGACCGTCCTGATAGCACCAGCGTTGCTCAGTGTTGTTGATCTCATCTTTAAAGGTGATCTCAACGCCGGGGCACAGTACTGCTTTGGCTTTCAGTACATGTGTAAGCCGGGAAACAGAAAAGCGCGGGCTGTCAAAGAAGGTTTCATCCGGCCAGAAGTGCACGCTGGTGCCGGTATTGCGTTTACCGCAAGTGCCGACAACCTGCAAATCCTGAACCTTTTCGCCATTTTCAAAGGCGATATTATAAATCTGACCATCGCGGCGCACGTTGACTTCTACGCGCTTTGACAGGGCGTTAACCACCGAGATCCCCACGCCATGCAGGCCGCCAGAGAACTGGTAGTTTTTGTTAGAAAATTTACCGCCTGCGTGCAGACGGCAAAGAATCAGTTCAACCGCCGGTACACCCTCTTCAGGGTGAATATCCACCGGCATCCCGCGACCATCGTCAATCACTTCTAACGACTGGTCAGCATGTAAAATTACATCCACGCGTTTTGCGTGACCCGCCAGTGCTTCATCGACACTGTTATCAATAACTTCTTGCCCCAAATGGTTAGGGCGAGTGGTATCGGTATACATCCCCGGACGGCGGCGAACCGGCTCAAGCCCGGTGAGTACCTCAATGGCATCAGCGTTATAAGTTTGCGTCATGGTTTAAGTTAGCAATTCGAGTTGATCGTCAGAGATGGTGCAGACCAAGAAAATCGACGATCGGGTTGAAATAATCTTCGAAGCCCGTAAATGCGTGGTTGCCGCCTTCTATTACAGTCTGGCGGCAGGAAGCGTAGTACGCCACCGCCTGGCGGTAATCCAGCACTTCATCTCCCGTCTGTTGCAGCAGCCAGATCAGATCCGGCGCTTCCAGCGGGTCAATCTGCATGACTTTGAGATCGTAAATATGGCGTGACTCTAGCACATATTGCTGCCCGGTGTAGGGGTTCTCGTTCTGACCGAGATAGTCTGTTAGCAGTTCAAACGGGCGCACCGCCGGGTTTACCACCACTGCGGGCAGCATAAAACATTGCGACAACCAGGTGGCGTAGTAACCCCCCAGTGACGAACCGACGATACCCAGCGAATCGCCGCCATGTTCCAGGACAATGGATTCCAGCAGTTCTGCCGCATCGGAAGGATACGGCGGCAACTGCGGAATAATCATCTCAACGTCAGGGTGATGTTCCGCCAGCCAGTTTTTCAACAAGCTCGCTTTTGCAGAACGCGGTGAGCTGTTGAAACCGTGTAAATAAAGAAGCGTAGACATCAGTAGCCTTCTGAAGCGGTATCAGGTTGGAAACGCGTGTCCGCCAGGCGGTGCACTTCGGTAGTCAGCGTGCCATCAGCATGTAACTCCAGCGTACGCCAGCCGGGGGCAATGGTGTCCAGCGTGAAGTTGGAACAGTGCGGTTTAAATTGCACACAGGTCGACGGCGTTGCCAGCAGGCGGCGCCCGTTCCAGTCGAGATCGAGTTCCTGATGAATATGACCACACAGCAGATATTTGACGTGCGGAAACTTCGCCAGCACATTATCCAGTTCACCTGCGTTACGCAGACTGTGTTGGTCGAGCCAGCTACAGCCTGCAGGCAGCGGATGATGGTGCAGTAGCAGCAACGTATGGCGCTCTGGCGCATCAGCCAACTTACGTTCCAGCCAATCAAGCTGAAACTCGCTCAATTCGCCGTGCGGTACGCCAAACACCTGGCTATCCAGCAACAGGATTTGCCATTGCTCACCGATAAACACACGCTTCGCCGGGGAGATACCCGCATCCTGTAACGCGCTGTACATCGCAGGCTGGAAATCATGGTTTCCCGGCAGCCAGACGCAGGGCGCACGAAAGCTTGCGATGCCTTCTGCAAAGTGCAGATAGGCCGCAGCAGTTTGATCCTGCGCTAAATCACCTGTCGCGACAATCAGGTCGAATTCGTGCTGGTGTGGACGAATCGCCTCCAGCACAGCCTGGTAGCTCTCCCAGGTGTTAACCCCCAACAGGGCTTCGTGCTTTTGTGCAAACAGGTGAGTGTCGGTAATTTGTAAAATCCTCACTCTGGCCTCACCAGCCAGAGGAAGGGTTAACAGGCTTTCCAAATGGTGTCCTTAGGTTTCACGACGCTAATAAACCGGAATCGCCATCGCTCCATGTGCTAAACAGTATCGCAACCAATCCGCTAAAAACTGATTAATTTGATGCTTTTCGTCGCGTTGATGCAACTTTTTATTAGGATAATCATACCGCGCTTTGAAGCGAAAAATCTGCTGGCTTGAACACACTTCAGCCACCATCGCGTCATGATACAGACGCACCGTCATTGACGGAAGGCTCCAGTAGCTGATCGCGGGCGCAGTCTGTTCTATTGTCACCAGGGTAGTGTATCGGGTCGATTCCACTATCGTTAGCCGATAATGTGCGTTTGCCACCTGATAGCTTATAGTTTCGCCGGGTGCGTCATTGCGCGGTAACAAACGGCGCAATTGTGAAAAGTTCATCTCGCACAGGCGCATCATTTCAGGAAAGTCAGGTGTGTAACGCTTCATTTATGCCCACTCATTTTTTAACGCTTGATGATGCAGTTGCAGCCATTGCAAAGCGATGACCGACGCTGCGTTGTCGATTTTCCCCTCTTCTACCCACTGGTATGCCTGTTCCCGGCTTACCACATGAACGCGAATATCTTCGTTTTCATCAGCCAGACCGTGAATACCGCTTGCGGTCGTGGCGTCCACTTCGCCCACCATAATTGACGAACGCTCACTGGTGCCGCCTGGGCTTGCGAGGAAACTTAACACCGGTTTGGTTCGTTTGACTATCAGCCCCGCTTCTTCAATCGCTTCGCGACGGGCGACATCTTCCACACTTTCCCCCTCTTCAATCATCCCGGCAACCATTTCCAGTAGCCAGGGGGTTTCGCTGGTGTCATATGCGGCAATCCGTATCTGCTCAATCAGCACGACTTCATCACGCACTGGGTCAAAGGGTAGCAAGACTGCGGCGTGACCGCGCTCAAAAATTTCCCTGCGGACTTCATGACTCATTTGCCCGTTGAATAGACGATGACGAAACCTATAAAGATCTAATGAAAAAAAGCCGCGATAAAGTGTTTCTCGTGCAATAATTTCTACATCGTTTTTGCCAAATGAAACGGGCAGGTTGTCTGGCTTAAGCATGGTTAATGTCCTGGCACTAATAGTGAATAAAATGTGAATTTCAGCGACGTTTGACTGCCGTTTGAGCAGTCATGTGTTAAATTGAGGCACATTAATGCCCTATGGCACGTAACGCCAACCTTTTGCGGTAGCGGCTTCTGCTAGAATCCGCAATAATTTTACAGTTTGATCAGCGCTAAATACTGCTTCACCACAAGGAATGCAAATGAAGAAATTGCTCCCCATTCTTATCGGCCTGAGCCTTTCTGGGTTCAGTACGTTGAGCCAGGCCGAGAACCTGATGCAAGTTTATCAGCAAGCACGCCTTAGTAACCCGGAATTGCGTAAGTCTGCCGCCGATCGTGATGCTGCCTTTGAAAAAATTAATGAAGCGCGCAGTCCATTACTGCCACAGCTAGGTTTAGGTGCAGATTACACCTATAGCAACGGCTACCGCGACGCGAACGGCATCAACTCTAACGCAACCAGTGCATCCCTGCAGTTGACTCAGTCCATTTTCGATATGTCGAAATGGCGTGCGCTGACCTTGCAGGAAAAGGCTGCCGGTATTCAGGACGTCACCTATCAGACCGATCAACAAACCTTGATCCTCAACACCGCGACCGCTTATTTCAACGTGTTGAATGCCATTGACGTTCTTTCCTATACTCAGGCGCAAAAAGAAGCGATCTACCGTCAGTTGGATCAAACCACCCAACGTTTTAACGTGGGTCTGGTGGCGATCACCGACGTGCAGAACGCCCGCGCACAGTACGATACCGTGCTGGCGAACGAAGTGACCGCACGTAACAACCTCGACAATGCCGTTGAGCAACTGCGTCAGATCACCGGTAATTACTATCCGGAACTGGCAGCACTGAATGTCGAAAACTTCAAAACCGACAAACCACAGCCGGTTAATGCGCTGCTGAAAGAAGCAGAAAAACGCAACCTGTCGCTGTTACAGGCACGTTTGAGCCAGGATCTGGCGCGCGAGCAAATTCGCCAGGCGCAGGACGGTCACTTACCGACGCTGGATTTAACAGCTTCTACCGGGATTTCTGATACCTCTTATAGTGGTTCGAAAACCCGTGGTGCGAACAGTGCCCAGTATGACGACAGCAATATGGGCCAGAACAAAGTTGGCCTGAGCTTCTCGCTGCCGATTTATCAGGGCGGGATGGTTAACTCGCAGGTGAAACAGGCACAGTACAACTTTGTCGGTGCCAGCGAACAACTGGAAAGCGCACACCGTAGCGTCGTGCAAACCGTGCGTTCCTCTTTCAACAACATTAATGCATCTATCAGTAGCATTAACGCCTACAAACAAGCCGTGGTTTCCGCCCAAAGCTCATTAGACGCGATGGAAGCGGGCTACTCGGTCGGTACGCGTACCATTGTTGATGTGTTGGATGCGACCACCACGCTGTACAACGCCAAGCAAGAGCTGGCGAATGCGCGTTATAACTACCTGATTAACCAGCTGAATATTAAGTCAGCCCTGGGTACGTTGAACGAGCAGGATCTGCTGGCACTGAACAATGCGCTGAGCAAACCGGTTTCCACTAACCCGGAAAACGTTGCACCGCCAACGCCAGAACAGAATGCTATTGCTGATGGCTATGCGCCTGATAGCCCGGCACCAGTTGTTCAGCAAACATCCGCACGCACTACCACCAGTAACGGTCATAACCCTTTCCGTAACTGATGACGATGACGGGGCTTCGGCCCCGTCTGAACGTAAGGCAACGTAAAGATACGGGTTATCTGCCGCATTCTTCCCTCTTCTCGCTTCAATTTCGACCAGCCATCCTCTATTCTGATGGGTATTTACCACTGGTCCCGGAAGACAAAAATGAAACGGACAAAATCCATACGCCACGCATCGTTCCGTAAAAACTGGAGCGCACGCCATCTGACACCTGTCGCTCTTGCGGTTGCCACTGTTTTTATGCTGGCTGGCTGTGAAAAGAGTGATGAGACTGTGTCTCTGTATCAAAATGCTGATGATTGTTCAGCTGCAAACCCAGGTAAAAGCGCAGAGTGCGCCACTGCGTACAATAATGCGCTGAAAGAAGCGGAACGTACTGCGCCGAAATACGCCACCCGGGAAGACTGTGTTGCTGAATTTGGCGAAGGTCAATGCCAGCAGGCACCGGCTCAGGCTGGCATGGCGCCAGAAAACCAGGCACAGGCTCAGCAATCCAGCGGTAGCTTCTGGATGCCGCTGATGGCTGGTTACATGATGGGGCGTCTGATGGGCGGCGGCGCGGGCTTTGCACAGCAGCCGCTGTTCTCCTCGAAAAACCCGGCCAGCCCGGCTTACGGCAAATATACTGATGCCACCGGTAAAAACTATGGCGCTGCCCAGCCAGGCCGCACCATGACCGTACCGAAAACAGCTATGGCGCCGAAACCGGCGACCACCACCACCGTTACCCGTGGCGGCTTTGGTGAATCTGTTGCCAAACAAAGCACCATGCAGCGTAGCGCAACCGGCACTTCTTCTCGTTCAATGGGCGGCTGATACCGATGGAAAGAGTCAGTATTACCGAGCGCCCGGACTGGCGCGAAAAAGCTCACGAGTACGGTTTCAATTTTCATACCATGTACGGTGAGCCGTACTGGTGTGAAGATGCTTACTACAAATTGACCCTCGCACAGGTCGAAAAGCTGGAAGAAGTCACCGCTGAACTACACCAGATGTGCCTGAAAGTGGTGGAAAGAGTGATCGCCAGCGACGAGCTGATGACCAAATTCCGCATTCCAAAACACACCTGGAGTTTTGTGCGTCAGTCATGGCTGACTCACCAGCCGTCGCTTTATTCGCGTCTTGATCTGGCGTGGGATGGCACTGGCGAACCTAAACTTCTGGAAAATAACGCCGATACACCAACGTCACTGTATGAAGCTGCGTTCTTTCAGTGGATCTGGCTGGAAGATCAGCTTAACGCGGGCAACCTACCGGAAGGCAGCGACCAGTTTAACAGTCTGCAAGAAAAGCTGATCGATCGCTTTGTCGAGCTGCGTGAGCAGTACGGCTTTCAGTTGCTGCATCTCACCTGCTGTCGCGACACAGTGGAAGATCGCGGCACAATTCAGTATTTGCAGGACTGCGCGACCGAAGCTGAAATCGCCACCGAGTTTCTGTACATCGACGATATCGGTTTAGGCGAAAAAGGTCAGTTCACGGATTTGCAGGATCAGGTCATCGCTAATCTGTTCAAACTGTATCCGTGGGAATTTATGCTGCGCGAAATGTTCTCCACTAAGCTGGAAGATGCTGGCGTGCGTTGGCTGGAACCAGCATGGAAGAGCATTATTTCCAACAAGGCGCTTCTGCCACTACTGTGGGAGATGTTCCCGAATCACCCGAACCTGTTGCCCGCTTATTTTGCGGAAGATGATCATCCGCAAATGGAAAAATATGTGGTTAAGCCGATCTTCTCACGTGAAGGCGCAAACGTGTCAATCATCGAGAACGGCAAAACCATTGAAGCGGCGGAAGGTCCGTATGGCGAAGAAGGCATGATTGTTCAGCAATTCCATCCACTACCGAAATTTGGCGACAGTTATATGCTGATTGGTAGTTGGCTGGTGAATGATCAGCCTGCCGGAATTGGGATTCGTGAAGACCGCGCATTAATCACCCAGGATATGTCTCGGTTTTATCCGCATATTTTCGTTGAATAATACTGTTCAAAATTGCCCCGTTTACCGGGGCAATTTATTATAACCCGCCATTTATAACCCCTATCAATATATAAACCCATACATCTCCACCTTTTATTTAACATTAATAACCAATTTAATGTCAAATCGTCATATGCAAGCGATATTGTAATTAAATTAACTAATAAAATTACATGGTAACATGTTGTTTTATATATTTATTTATAGCCACCACTGCATCAAAAATAGATTCAATAATTAAAAAACAATGCCGCAGGGATCACACTACACAATATTGAATATTGTTATTGATATATTGCCCACCTAGTATCGCCCAGAAGAAAACATTTGTTACAGAGAAATACAAAAAATCTAAAACCAGTAAAAAACATTTATAAACATTATTAGTAATACATTTCCATTCATTAAATGAATTTATTAGCACCATCTCAACAGTCGATATTCATCATTATTATATATTTGCGTTATATAAGGAGATATATCCATGTTTGATAAATATAGAAAAACTCTGGTAGCCGGAGCTGTGGCGATAACTCTGGGTTTGTCAGCATCGGGGGTGATGGCAGCAGGTTTTAAACCTGCGCCACCTGCCGGGCAACTCGGCGCAGTTATCGTTGATCCCTACGGTAATGCGCCTTTGACCGCTGTGGTTAATTTAGATAGCCACGTCATTTCTGACGTCAAAGTTACCGTCCACGGGAAAGGCGAAAAAGGCGTTGAAATCAGCTATCACGTGGGTCAGGAGTCACTGAAAACTTACGATGGTGTACCGATTTTTGGTCTTTACCAGAAATTTGCTAACAAAGTGACCATTGAGTGGAAAGAAAACGGTAAGGCCATGAAAGATGATTACGTGGTGCAGACTTCCGCCATCGTCAACAATTACATGGATAATCGCTCCATCTCCGATCTCCAGCAAACCAAAGTCGTTAAAGTCGCGCCAGGTTTTGAAGACCGCCTATATCTGGTTAATACCCATACCTTTACTGCGCAAGGTTCCGACCTCCACTGGCATGGTGAGAAAGATAAAAATGCCGGGATACTCGATGCGGGTCCGGCAACTGGCGCACTGCCTTTTGATATCGCGCCATTCACCTTTATCGTCGATACCGAAGGTGAATACCGCTGGTGGCTGGATCAAGACACCTTCTACGATGGTCGTGACCGCGATATCAACAAACGTGGTTATCTGATGGGCATCCGCGAAACGCCACGCGGCACCTTTACCGCAGTACAAGGTCAGCACTGGTACGAGTTCGACATGATGGGTCAGGTGCTGGAAGATCATAAACTACCGCGCGGATTCGCTGACGCCACTCATGAATCCATTGAGACGCCAAATGGCACGGTACTGCTGCGCGTAGGTAAGAGCAACTACCGCCGCGATGACGGCGTACACGTCACCACCATTCGTGACCATATCCTCGAAGTTGATAAATCTGGCCGCGTTGTCGATGTATGGGATCTGACGAAGATCCTCGATCCGAAACGTGATGCTCTGCTCGGAGCACTGGATGCAGGCGCAGTTTGCGTTAACGTTGACCTTGCTCACGCCGGACAGCAGGCAAAACTGGAGCCAGACACACCGTTTGGCGACGCGCTGGGTGTAGGACCAGGGCGTAACTGGGCACACGTCAACTCCATCGCCTATGACGCAAAAGACGACTCAATCATCCTCTCTTCTCGTCACCAGGGCGTTGTGAAAATTGGTCGTGATAAACAAGTGAAATGGATACTTGCGCCATCTAAAGGCTGGGAAAAACCGCTGGCCAGCAAACTGCTGAAACCGGTTGATGCTAACGGTAAACCTATTACGTGTAACGAAAACGGTCTGTGTGAAAACTCGGACTTCGATTTTACCTACACCCAGCATACCGCATGGATTTCCAGTAAAGGTACGCTCACTATCTTTGATAATGGCGACGGTCGCCATCTGGAACAACCTGCCTTACCAACCATGAAATATTCCCGCTTTGTGGAATATAAGATTGATGAGAAGAAAGGCACCGTTCAGCAAGTTTGGGAATACGGTAAAGAACGTGGCTACGACTTCTATAGTCCAATTACCTCCATCATCGAATACCAGGCCGACCGCAACACCATGTTCGGTTTCGGCGGTTCCATTCATCTGTTCGACGTCGGTCAGCCGACCGTCGGTAAGTTGAACGAAATCGACTACAAAACCAAAGAAGTGAAAGTAGAAATCGATGTGCTGTCTGATAAACCCAACCAGACTCACTATCGTGCGCTGTTAGTCCGTCCAGAGCAGATGTTTAAATAATTAAGAAGGGAATAAAAATGTCGAAATTAGGGATCTCATCACTGTTTAAAAGTGTACTGCTTACTGCAGCTCTGGCAGTTTCATTTACCGCATCTGCATTCACCGAAGGCACGGATTATATGGTTCTGGAAAAACCGATTCCGAATGCCGATAAAACGCTGATTAAAGTGTTCAGCTATGCCTGCCCGTTCTGCTACAAGTATGACAAAGCAGTGACTGGTCCGGTCTCTGAAAAAGTAAAAGATGTCGTTGCTTTCACTCCTTTTCATCTGGAAACCAAAGGTGAATACGGCAAACAGGCGAGCGAAGTCTTTGCGGTCTTAATCAATAAAGATAAAGCCGCAGGTATTTCATTATTTGATGCTAACTCTCAGTTTAAGAAAGCCAAGTTTGCTTATTACGCGGCTTATCACGACAAACAAGAACGCTGGTCTGACGGTAAAGATCCAGCTGCTTTTATCAAAACTGGTCTGGATGCCGCAGGTATGAGTCAGGCAGATTTTGAAGCGGCACTGAAAGAGCCAGCGGTACAGGAAACTCTGGAAAAATGGAAAGCATCTTATGAAGTTGCCAAAATCCAGGGAGTTCCGGCGTATGTCGTCAATGGTAAATACCTAATCTACACCAAGAGCATTAAATCCATCGACGCTATGGCAGACCTTATCCGTGAGTTAGCAAGCAAATAACAGGGAAACAGGCTATGGGTATTAAGGGAATGTGGAAAGATCTTCGCACTTCACCGGTGAACACGCTGGTAAGATGGCAGGAACAACGCTTTTTATGGTTGTTAATGGCCGTTGCGATGGGCGCGCTGATTATCCTTGCGCACTCTTTCTTCCAGATCTATCTCTACATGGCACCCTGTGAACAATGCGTTTACATTCGCTACGCCATGTTTGTGATGGTTATTGGGGGATTGGTTGCAGCAATTAACCCGAAGAATATCGTCCTTAAGTTGATTGGCTGCGTGATGGCATTTTACGGCAGCATTATGGGACTGAAGTTTTCGCTCAAACTGAACGATATCCACCATGCGGTGCATAACCCGGACCCCGATTCACTGTTTGGCGTACAGGGTTGCTCTACCGATCCCACTTTCTCTTTTAACCTGCCGCTGGCACAGTGGGCACCAAACTGGTTCAGACCAACAGGAGATTGCGGCTATGACGCGCCAATCGTTCCTGATGGCGTCACACTGAGCAGTATGCAGCAGTGGTTTGTGGAGATGTATCAGCAATCTGAAGGCTGGTATCTGCTACCACCGTGGCACTTTATGAACATGGCACAAGCCTGTATGTTGGCTTTTGGTCTCTGTTTGTTGCTGCTACTGGTGATGAGTGGTGCGTGGGGACTTAAACTGCTGAGAAAGTAAGGTAACGCGAACCGAAGCCAACAATATGGCTTCGGTTCTTCTCATCTTTTAGCCTACCTGCACCGACAACATGCTTAAACTGCCCATCTCTATGCCATCAACCGGAACAGTCACCGGTTCCTGACCATCCCACGCACCTAACACATACAACAGTGGCAGAAAGTGTTCCGGTGTTGGGTTCGATAACGCCCCACCTTCATGGTCGAGGTAATTCACTAGTGGATGCTCCTCAACCGCCCCTTGCCACGTCAGATTCGCTTTCACATACTCATTAAATGACATCGCCCACGGATACGGTGAACTATCACCATGCCACTTCACCGTGCGCAGGTTATGCACCACGTTACCACTGGCAACTAACATTATCCCTTCATCGCGCAGCGCCGCCAGTTTACGTCCCATTTCGAAATGCCAGGCGGCGGGTTTAGTGCTGTCAATACTCAACTGTACCAGCGGGATGTCAGCGTCAGGATACATCTTAATCAGCACGCCCCAGGAACCGTGGTCAAAACCCCACGCTTCTTTATCCAGGGTAACGGGTACTGGCGCCAGCAATTCGACCAGTCGCTGTGCCAACGCTGGTGAACCCGGCGCCGGATAATGGGTTTCGTATAATTCCTGAGGAAAACCGCCAAAGTCATGAATTGTCGGCGGCGTTTCCATCGCCGTTACTCCCGTGCCACGAGTAAACCAGTGCGCAGAAATAGCGACTATCGCTTTCGGGCGCGGCAATGTCTCGCCTAGCTGCTGCCAGGCCTGGGTATATAAATTATCTTCCAGCACATTCATCGGACTACCGTGACCTAAAAACAATGCTGGCATACGCGTTGAAGACATGATGATATCCTTAATTGAAGGTGTCATTTTGATATCCTCACAATACGCTTGTTCGGTGGGCGAAGAACCCAGATAACCATGATGATGATCATCAGTTATTTTGAAGCTCCACCTGAAGTTGAAGAATTATAAGGAGTTGTCGATGTCAGTACCTCTCATTCTGACCATACTGGCGGGGGCAGCCACGTTTATTGGCGCGTTTCTCGGCGTTCTTGGACAAAAACCCTCAAACCGACTGCTGGCGTTTTCGCTGGGATTTGCGGCGGGGATCATGTTGCTCATCTCATTAATGGAGATGCTTCCTGCCGCATTAGCCGCCGAAGGGATGTCGCCTGTGCTGGGCTACGGTATGTTCATCGTTGGTTTGCTGGGCTATTTTGGCCTGGACCGCATGTTGCCCCATGCCCACCCGCAGGATTTAATGCAAAAATCAGTGCAGCCGCTACCAAAATCAATCAAGCGCACTGCCATTTTGCTCACTCTGGGTATCAGCCTGCATAACTTCCCGGAAGGGATTGCCACCTTTGTCACAGCGAGCAGTAACCTGGAGCTGGGCTTTGGTATCGCTCTGGCAGTGGCGTTGCACAATATTCCTGAAGGTCTGGCAGTAGCAGGGCCGGTTTATGCTGCAACAGGCTCGAAACGCACCGCAATTCTGTGGGCCGGGATTTCTGGACTGGCAGAAATTCTCGGTGGTGTTCTGGCGTGGTTAATCCTCGGTAGCATGATTTCTCCAGTGGTAATGGCAGCAATCATGGCGGCGGTTGCGGGTATTATGGTCGCACTTTCCGTTGACGAATTAATGCCATTGGCCAAAGAAATTGATCCCAATAATAACCCCAGCTATGGCGTGCTATGTGGAATGTCAGTAATGGGGTTCAGTTTAGTGCTGCTACAAACGGCAGGAATTGGTTAAAAACGACTTCAGATGTTGTCCGGCGCATGGACAACATCTGCAGACATCACAAAAGCTCTATTCCAGCTTTTCTGCTACTTCTTCTCTCGCACTGCTTAAGTATTTGTTACGCGCTTCCAGCAGTGCGTCTCTGTCCTGGCGGAACGCCCGACAATAACGTTTCAGATGCAGAAAATAACCCACCACAACCAGCGCAATCAATACAATCCAGTACCAGGCGATAAACATCCTTTTTACCCTTAATATTTAACATTATTAAACATTTGGCGAATAAATTTCACACATCCATTTTCGGATATATTCATATGGTCGCATAATAGAGAAACAATTATATGATTTCGATCATATTTAATGAACAGAAACATATCATTTGTTGTTTAAAAAACACCCTTCACATTAAAAATACTTATACTTCCTTCAACATAGGGTATCTATTCATTATATATATTTTATTGTTGCTATTTTATGTAAATCATATGTTTACAATATTTCATTAGCATTCAGAATATAAATGGAAAGCTATTAACGACAAGCACAAACCGCCTAACAACGGAGGTTAATTTCACCTGTTCACTCAAAACAACATTCACCACATCAATTAATTTTATTTATTTTGATTGATGTAATAGCAAATTCATTTTCTTTATTTATTGTTTAAGTTTTTCTTAAAGTTAATTTAAAAAAACATAACAAGACTTGCATTTAGCCACGTGATAACATTTTACTGAAATTAATATTTCATTCAAAAAATATATTTTCTCTCATATTTCATACTTCCTATTTGTAAAGGATTATACTCATGTTAAAGAAAACCCTTCTGTCTGCATTCGCGGCTACGTTAATTTCTGGTGTCGCTTTTAACGCTCTTGCTGATGATACAAATCAGGGGTCAGGTAAAATCACTTTTAAAGGTGAAGTTATCGATGCACCATGTTCTATCGCGCCTGGTGATGAAGATCAAACCATCAACCTTGGTGAAGTTGCCAGCACTGTATTGAACAGTGGACAAAAATCTCTGCCGGTAGATGTCACCATTCATCTGCAGGACTGCATTTTGTCTGATGGCACAAATACTGTCGATAAAGTCAAAATTACCTTCAGTTCTGCCAGCGTTGATACCACTGACTCCAGCTTGCTGAAAAACACCCTTGATGGCAACATCGGTAGTGCATCGGGTGTTGGTGTTCGCCTGATAAAATCTGACAACACTAATGTGACCCTGGGTACTCCAGTCACCATCAATTTCCCTACCACCAACTCATTCCAGGAGCTGAACTTCAAAGCTCGCATGGAATCCCTGGCTAAAAATGCAACACCAGGTAACGTCCAGGCGCAGACAAACTATGTCCTCGACTACAAATAATAATACTCATAGATAACGCCAGAAAATCAAGCCGATGAAGTTTCATCGGCTGTTTGGGACATTGTAAAAATGGATTTTTATGCAAACTAAAAACACGTTTAGTCGGGATAAATTATCTCTCTCAATAAAAAATGTCCTTTCTGGTGTTGTATGCTCACTGTTATTAGTTTTTCCGACACAAGCGGTAGAATTCAACGTTGATATGATTGACGTTGAAGATCGTGCAAATATCGATCTCTCCCGATTCGAGAAAAAAGGATATATCACCCCAGGCAAATATCTTGTTCGCGTGCAGATCAATAAAAATATATTACCGCAAGCGTCGACGCTGGACTGGGTAAAAGCAGATACAGAAAGCGGTTCGTTACTGTGCCTGACGAAAGAGCATTTAACTAACTTTGGCCTGAATGAAGAATTCATTGAGACCTTACAAACAATACAAAGCACTGACTGCCTTGATTTAAGCCTAAAACCAGAATTAATAACGCGCCTCGATAAGTCAACAATGGTGTTATCACTCAGTGTTCCTCAGGCATGGCTCAAATATCAGGCCAAAAACTGGACTCCCCCCGAATTCTGGGATGACGGTATCGCAGGGTTTATTCTCGACTACAACCTGTACGCCAGTCAGTATGCGCCACATCACGGCGACAGCACCCAAAATATCAGTTCCTACGGCACATTAGGTTTCAACCTCGGCGCATGGCGTTTACGCAGTGATTATCAATATAATCAGAATCTTGCTGAAGGCCGTTCCGTTAGCCACGACGGCGACTTTGCGCGCACCTATTTGTTCCGTCCTATCCCCACATGGTCATCAAAATTTACCATGGGGCAATACGATCTGAGTTCCAATCTTTACGATACATTCCACTTTACTGGAGCATCCTTAGAAAGTGACGAAAGTATGTTGCCACCCGATTTACAGGGTTACGCCCCGCAAATTACCGGTATCGCGCAGACTAACGCCAAAGTCACCGTTGCACAAAATGGTCGAGTCCTTTATCAAACTACCGTTTCACCAGGGCCATTTACCATTTCTGATTTGGGGCAATCGCTCCAGGGGCAACTGGATGTCACTGTAGAAGAAGAAGATGGTCGCACCAACACCTTTCAAGTCGGCGCTGCTTCTATCCCTTATTTAACCCGTAAAGGGCAAGTGCGCTATAAAATGTCACTTGGGAAACCAACCTCCGTTGGGCATAACGATATCAATAACCCATTCTTCTGGACGACGGAAGCCTCATGGGGATGGCTGAATAACGTCTCTCTCTATGGCGGCGGCATGTTTACGGCTGATGATTATCAGGCGATTACTACCGGTGTAGGTTTTAACCTTAATCAGTTCGGCTCGCTTTCATTCGATGTCACCGGCGCAGAAGCCTCTCTGCAACAACAGAATAGCGATAAATTACGCGGCTATAGTTATCGGTTTAACTACGCAAAACATTTTGAATCAACTGGGAGCCAGATTACCTTCGCGGGTTATCGTTTCTCTGATAAAGATTATGTGTCGATGAGTGAGTATCTCGCCTCGCGCAACGGCGATGAAACCGTCGATAATGAAAAAGAGAGCTATGTAATTTCGCTGAACCAGTACTTTGCTGCGCTGGAGCTGAACTCTTATCTCAATATTACACGTAATACCTACTGGGACCGTGAAAGTAATACCAATTACTCCCTGTCTTTGAGCAGAAATTTTGATATTGGTGATTTCAGAGGGATCTCCGCTTCGCTGGCAATAAGCCGGATTCGTTGGGATGACGACGAAGAGAATCAGTATTATTTCTCATTCTCTCTGCCTTTACAGCAAAATCGTAATATCTCATACAGTATGCAACGTACCGGTGACAGTAATACCTCGCAAATGATCTCCTGGTATGACACATCAGATCGTAACAATACCTGGAATATTTCAGCATCGGCAACAGACGACAATATCCGCGATGGAGAGCCAACACTGCGCGGAAGTTATCAGCACTATTCTCCGTGGGGACGCCTGAATATCAACGGTAGTATGCAACCAAATCAATACAACTCAATCACTGCTGGCTGGTACGGCTCTCTGACAGCCACGCGTCACGGTGTTGCGCTTCATGATTATAGCTACGGTGATAATGCCCGCATGATGGTGGATACAGACGGCATTGCTGGCGTTGAGATTAACTCTAACCGTACCGTGACCAACGGGATGGGCGTTGCTGTTGTTCCTTCTTTATCGAACTACACCACCGCCATGCTAAGAGTGAATAACAACGAATTGCCCGAAGGTGTGGATGTTGAAAACTCAGTCATTCGCACCACGCTCACTGAGGGCGCGATCGGTTACGCGAAACTGAATGCCAGCGCCGGATATCAGATCGTCGGAGTGATCCGCATGGAAAATGGCCGTTTCCCGCCACTGGGAGTAAGCGTAACGGATAAAGCATCAGGTAAAGATGTGGGCCTGGTTGCAGAAGATGGCTTCGTTTATCTCAGCGGAATTCAGGAAAATAGTACATTGCGTTTAACATGGGGGGATAACATGTGCGAAATGACTCCGCCCAATAAAAGTAATATCAGCGAAAACGCTATTATTTTACCGTGTAAAAAAGTCAATTAATTCAGGATGAATGAAATGAAAATGCCAATAATCACAACGGGAATGATTTGTTTACTGGTGATAAGTTGTTTTGCCCAGGCCACGGTTTCACCGGACAGGACGCGCATTATTTTTAATGCTTCCAGTAAAAGTGCGACAGTTCGTCTGACCAATCAAAGCAAAACTGAACCTTATCTGGCGCAGTCATGGATTGAAGATGCCAGCGGCAAAAAAACACGCGACTATATTTCAACACTGCCGCCAATGGAGCGTATCGAAGCAGATGAACAGGTGCAAATTCGTCTGATGGCACTGGCATCGCTCAATAACTTACCACAAGACAGGGAAACCTTGTTCTACTATAACGTCCGGGAAATTCCGCCTCGTGCCAAAGAACAGAATGTAATGCAGATCGCGATGCAAAGCCGCCTGAAATTATTCTGGCGTCCAAAAGCCATTGAATTAAAAGAGGGGCAAATGGTGCCTCTGCAAAAAGTCACGGTAAGCCGTACTGCGACAGGACTCACGCTCAATAATCCAACGCCTTATCATATTACTGTTGGTTATATAGGCACTAACGGAAAAACATTAATGCCTGGGGCAGACAGCATTATGGTAGCACCGTTTGCAACAGCGACTCAGCACCTGAACAACCTGCCAGCCACATTCCTGCTCGGTTTTGTTGGCGACTATGGTGGTCTGGAAATGTTTAAAGTTGAGTGCAACTCCGTCCAGTCTCTGTGTCAAAGCACATCAGCCAGAAAGGGAAAATTATGATTACGCTTTTTAGGCTGTTAGCTATTCTGTGTTTGTTTTTTAACGTTTCTTCTTATGCTGTAGATTGCTATCAGGATAAAAACAAAGGTCCTACGCTTATCGAAAAGGAGATGCCCTCCTTCAGAATTCCTCAAAATGCCATTCTGGGTCAGAAAATTTGGGAAAGTGACGATATCGCTGTCCACGTCTTTTGCAACAATGCAGGTAACTGGTCATCTGCTGCCCCCACAGAAAATATTCATGCCTGGATCAAATTGGCAGAGTTTAATGATCCCATCGTTCTGAACAACCCGTATTTAATATTTGGTGTGACTTATAACGGTCAGGACTATGAAGGAAATGGTCAGAGCATAGATACGGGAGTGTGTCTGGATCGAAAGAATTCAACGGGGGATCAATATACAACTAAAGCTTGTAATGGCAGCACATATCAGAAAAATAACGAGTTCAATGCTCGTTTCCGCCTGTATGTAAAACTCGCTCAAATTCCCCCTTCTACAGAGGGCCTCAGTTGGGATTTTGGTGATGTAAACGTGTTGCAATTTGATGGTGGACAAGGTGCAAATACTAATCCCAAAGCAAAAAACCTCCATGTGAATATTACAGGTCTCGATAATATTTCATTTCTTGATTGCGGCGTAACTATGCGCATTTATCCAGAGAGCCAGATAGTCAACTTTGGGCAAATCGCTGCAAACTCTTTCTCAACATTTCCCCCCAAAGCAGCTTTTAGTGTTTCAACAATAAAAGATGCCACTGCTGATTGCAGCGAACAATTTGACGTTGCAACCAGTTTCTATACAAGTGACACACTCTACGACGATACCCATCTGGAAATGGGAAATGGTCTGTTGATGAACATCATCGACCAAAAAACGAAGGATTCCGTAGTATTTAACCAGTATAAAATATTTACCACCTATGTACCGGGGCAATCTTCCACCACGGCGACCCATGACTACCTGGCGGAATTAACACAAAAATCTGGCGAATCGCTTAGATTCGGCCCCTTCCAGAAAGACTTGATCGTAAAAATAAACTATCACTAAATAGCAAAAAAGCCGGGGTCAGTCCAGATGCCCGGCTTTTCTATATTCAAAATATACAGGCTATTAACTGGCTTTACGCTCGTGCGCCTGACGATAAGCCACCAGATCTTCGATAGTAACCAGTGCCATATTGTGTTTATTCGCAAACTCAATGCACTCTGGCGCACGCGCCATGGTGCCATCGTCATTAGTCAGCTCACACAGTACACCTGCCGGTTTAAACCCTGCCAGCGTCATCAGATCAATGGTCGCTTCAGTATGACCACCGCGAGTCAGTACACCACCCGCCTGTGCGCGCAGTGGGAAAACGTGGCCCGGACGATTCAGATCTGACGGTTTCGCGCCATCGGCAATAGCAGCACGAACGGTTGTAATACGATCAGCGGCAGAAACACCGGTAGTCACACCTTCAGCAGCCTCAATGGTCACGGTAAAACCGGTGCCATAGGCGCTAGTGTTATTTTCTACCATCATTGGCAGATCGAGTTGTTTACGGCGATCTTCAGTGATGCACAGGCAAACAATACCGCTACCGTGACGAATGGTCAGCGCCATCTGCTCAACGGTCATCGTTTCTGCCGGGAAGATCATATCGCCTTCGTTTTCACGGTCTTCATCATCAAGCACCATTACACCGCGTCCTTCACGCAGCGCAGCCAGTGCATTTTCAACACGTTCGAAAGGCGTACCAAAAGAGGAAAGTAGCGACTGATTCATGGTAAAAAAACCTCACTAAAATTATGGTTACCAGAATCAGGGCAGTCTTAGGAGTGGCGGCATATAGCCAAAATAACGTGAGCGGGTCCATGCCCGACAGAATCGTTACTCTCTCCCATCCGGACTCTAACCGTCGGCCCCGGAATTACACCGGATCTGCTGTCCTTTGAGTTTGCACCCAAAGCGCTCGCGGGCTTTCAACTAAGTTGATTTACCGCCGGTGGGGAATTTCGCCCCGCCCTGAGAATAAGCGGATTCACTATAACGCTAATGATTAGCGGCGGCAACGCACAGGTTCACATAATTCTGGTTTATGACTTACCCTTATCGCACTACAATGGCACTAAACACCTATCAGTACAGGGAAACTACAATGATTGACCCGAAAAAAATTGAGCAAATTGCTCGCCAGGTTCACGAATCAATGCCTAAAGGAATCAGGGAGTTCGGGGAAGATGTGGAGAAAAAAATCCGCCAAACCCTGCAGGCGCAGTTGACGCGTCTCGATCTTGTGAGCCGTGAAGAATTCGACGTTCAGACGCAGGTTCTGTTACGGACCCGTGAGAAACTGGCGTTACTGGAACAGCGCATCAGTGAATTGGAAGCACGCAATAATCCGGTAGCAGAAGTTCAGTCTCCTCCAGCCATCCCACCCGTTGATAAAGCAGAATAAAGCAACACAAAAACGGGCCAAATGGCCCGTAATATCAATGTTCTAATTCCAGTTCTTTTGACTGTGTCATCCGCTGGCAATACCAGGCATAGCGGGCGCAAAACCAGGTCCGATGTTCTTCATCCATATTACCGGTGACGGCCAGAATATCGACCGGGCGGCCTTCAGAATGCATTCTGGCAAAACTACGCGCCAGGAAATCGAAATTATTTAAAGAATTAAGACTATGATCCATAAGCACATCCTCCGGTTATCGCATACCTTTTAAGGCTATATGCTTTTTTTGATTTCAGTATTCCCTAATCAGTGTAGTGCCTTTAAACATAACGTGCGTAAATATATTGTTTAGGATCACACTTTTTCAAAAAATAAAAAATAACATTAAATGACTTCTCCTTTTAAGAACTCACTAACATATGTTATTATTAGCCAAGATAAATGTAAGCAAGGAAACCATACCACAATAAACAATGCGTCACTGAATGGACGATGGAGTGACTGATGATTTTATTTGCCGACTATAACGCACCTTATCTTTTCGCTATTTCCTTTGTACTATTAATCGGTCTGTTGGAAATTATTGCCATTATCTGTGGCCATATGCTATCCGGCGCTCTCGATGCACATCTTGATCATTACGATTCCATAACCACAGGTAATATTAGTCAGGCGCTTCATTATCTCAATATCGGAAGGTTGCCAGCCCTCGTCATCCTCTGCCTGCTAGCCGGTTTCTTTGGGCTGCTTGGTGTTTTGCTACAACACGCCTGCATCTTGCTCTGGCAAGCCCCACTCTCGAATCTGTTCGTTGTTCCTGTCAGTTTACTGCTCTCAATTATCATGGTGCATTATACCGGTAAGATAATTGCCCCCTGGGTTCCACGTGACCATAGCTCTGCTATTACCGAAGAAGAATATATTGGCTGCATGGCATTAATTACCGGTCATCAGGCGACTTCAGGTAACCCCTGTGAAGGAAAACTCACCGATCAATTCGGTCAAACACACTATTTATTACTGGAACCCGAAGAAGGGAAATTTTTTAATAAAGGTGACGAGGTATTAATTATTTGCCGACTTTCTCCAACGCGGTATTTGGCTGAAAAAAAATCCCTGGCCAAATATATTATAAGTATTTAATTAAAAGGAAATTTAATAATGGATGATATTGTTAACTTAGTGCCTTCCTGGATGTTTATGGCGATTGTTGCCGTATGCGTTCTATTTATTATCGGTATTATTTTCGCGCGGCTTTATCGTCGGGCATCTGCTGAGCAGGCATTTGTCCGTACCGGATTAGGCGGACAAAAAGTGGTTATGAGTGGCGGCGCAATTGTTATGCCGATCTTCCATGAAATAATCCCTATCAATATGAATACATTAAAACTGGAAGTTAGTCGCTCGACGATTGATAGTTTGATTACAAAAGATCGTATGCGTGTCGATGTCGTGGTCGCTTTCTTCGTGCGGGTAAAACCGTCGGTAGAAGGCATCGCCACCGCCGCTCAGACGTTGGGGCAACGAACCTTGTCACCGGAAGATTTGCGGATGCTGGTCGAAGATAAATTCGTCGATGCTCTGCGTGCCACCGCAGCACAAATGACCATGCATGAGTTACAGGATACACGCGAAAACTTCGTTCAGGGGGTGCAAAATACCGTTGCAGAAGACTTGTCGAAAAACGGTCTGGAACTGGAAAGCGTGTCACTTACCAACTTTAACCAGACGTCGAAAGAGCATTTCAATCCGAACAACGCCTTTGACGCCGAAGGTTTAACCAAGCTGACGCAGGAAACAGAACGCCGTCGCCGCGAGCGTAACGAAGTTGAACAGGATGTAGAAGTTGCGGTGCGTGAGAAAAACCGTGATGCGCTGTCGCGAAAGCTCGAGATTGAACAGCAAGAAGCGTTTATGACACTTGAGCAGGAGCAGCAGGTTAAAACCCGCACCGCAGAGCAGAATGCGAAAATTGCGGCTTTTGAAGCTGAACGTCGTCGTGAGGCAGAGCAAACGCGTATTCTGGCTGAACGGCAGATTCAGGAAACAGAAATCGACCGCGAACAGGCCGTGCGCTCAAGAAAAGTTGAGGCCGAACGCGAAGTTCGCATTAAAGAGATCGAACAGCAGCAGGTCACCGAAATCGCCAACCAAACGAAATCGATCGCTATTGCGGCCAAATCGGAACAGCAGTCACAAGCGGAAGCGCGTGCCAACCTCGCACTTGCAGAAGCGGTAAGCGCCCAGCAAAACGTAGAAACAACACGTCAGACCGCCGAAGCCGATCGTGCCAAGCAGGTTGCTCTGATTGCCGCAGCACAAGACGCGGAAACCAAAGCGGTCGAACTGACCGTCCGCGCGAAAGCTGAAAAAGAAGCCGCAGAGATGCAGGCGGCAGCAATCGTAGAGTTAGCTGAGGCAACACGTAAAAAAGGCCTGGCGGAAGCGGAAGCACAACGCGCACTGAACGACGCTATCAACGTACTTTCTGACGAACAAACCAGCCTTAAGTTCAAGCTGGCGCTGTTGCAGTCTCTTCCTGCAGTAATTGAGAAATCCGTTGAGCCAATGAAGTCTATTGACGGTATTAAGATCATTCAGGTCGATGGTCTGAATCGTGGTGGCGCTACGGGTGATGCAACATCAGGCTGCGTTGGTGGAGGTAATCTGGCAGAACAGGCGTTATCAGCCGCCCTTTCTTACCGCACACAAGCACCGCTTATTGACTCTCTCCTCAATGAAATCGGCGTTTCAGGCGGTTCGTTGGCGGCATTGACTTCACCATTGACTCCATCGATACCCATCGCAGATAAAGTAGAGTAGATTTTCTTATATTCACATCCCTGGCACACAAAGCCGGGGATTTTTTATATCTGCGTTCCGCTAAAAAGTGCAACTGATCAGCTTGTTACAGCGTTTTGCGAGTCGACTCGGGGAAGGTAAAACTGCATCAGAGAAAGCATTGCGCGGGGTCTGGCGCTCATCAACAATCGGGGAGTCAGCAAGGGGCTGAAACGGGAAAGCCCCTCCCGAGGAAGGGGCCTTATAGAAGGAAAGGGTTATGATGAAGTTCGTCATCATACTGATTGTGTTGTTACTCGTAAGTTTCGCAGCTTATTAACAGCCAATCAGAGGGGGGAGGAATCCTCCCTTACCCTTGTTCCTTTACTTTAGGTTGAAAAAACAACAGCGTCAATAGGTCTACCTGGCACGAAACGAGATCTGTGAACCGCTTTCCGGTTAGCCTTTTTTATCCTGTTGGATCTTCTTGATGATGTTGGTCGTCGAGCAACCGTCTTCAAAGTTGAGCACCAGCACTTCACCGCCGTTGGCCCAGACTTCTTCACTCCCGGCGATCTCTTCCGGTTTATAGTCGCCGCCTTTCACCAGCAGATCTGGCAAGATGCCGGCGATCAGGCGCTGCGGCGTGTCTTCTTCAAACGACACCACCCAGTCGACAGCTTCCAGTGCGCCCAGCACAATCATACGCTGTTCGAGCGGGTTAACCGGACGAGAATCCCCTTTCAGGCGTTTGGTGGAAGCATCGCTGTTCACTGCGACAATCAGGCGGTCACCCAGTTTGCGGGCGTTTGCCAGATAAGATACGTGCCCGGCATGTAGGATGTCGAAGACACCGTTGGTCATCACCACTTTTTCACCGCGTTTACGCGCCGCCGCTACAGCCAGCTTCAGCTCCTCTTCGGTCATCACACCAAAGCCGGTATCTGCACGTCCACGAACCGCGTTTTCCAGCTCGATCGGCGAAACCGTGGAGGTTCCCAGTTTGCCGACCACTACGCCAGCCGCCGCATTGGCAAAGAAGCAGGCCTCTTCCAGCGAATTACCCGCCGCCAGCGTTGCCGCCAGTACGCCAATTACCGTGTCGCCCGCACCGGTAACGTCATACACTTCCTGCGCCTGGGTTGGCATATGCAGCGGCGCTTTACCCGGTTGCAGCAGGGTCATGCCTTGTTCGGAGCGGGTCACCAACAGAGCCGAGAGTTCGTAATCGGCAATTAGTTTCATGCCGCGCTCAACAATCTCTTCTTCGGTCTTACATTTACCGACAACAGCTTCAAATTCTGACAGATTCGGCGTCAACAGCGTAGCGCCACGGTAACGTTCAAAATCGGTGCCTTTTGGATCAATCAGCACCGGAACGCCCGCCTTACGCGCCAGTTGGATCATCTGCTGTACGCTTGCCAGCGCACCTTTCGCGTAGTCAGAAAGCACCAACGCGCCAATCGAACTCAGCGCCTGATTAATCCGCTCATGCAGCGGCTGCGGATCAACACCTTCAAAACCTTCTTCGAAATCCAGACGGATCAGCTGTTGGTTGCGGGAAAGCACCCGCAGTTTGGTGATGGTCGGATGCGTTGGCACAGAAACGAAGTCGCATTTTACGTTGACGTCCGCCAGTGATTTACTCAGCGCGCGCGCCGCATCATCAATACCAGTCAGCCCGACCAGGCGAGCGTTAGCACCAAGAGAAGCGATGTTCATCGCCACGTTGGCTGCGCCGCCCGGACGTTCTTCAATGGTATTGACTTTAACCACAGGCACCGGCGCTTCCGGCGAGATACGGCTGGTGGGACCGTACCAGTAACGATCCAGCATCACATCACCAACCACCATCACTCCTGCACGTTCAAACTCTGGCAGCGTTACTTTCATTCCTGTCTCCTGAGAGATTCAAAATTTGCGCGCGATAATATCACACTTCATTCCTCCACCAGCCACTTCTGCCAGCTTGCCCGCACCAGTTCACGCTCTGCGGTGAAGCACTCCTCCGGCACATGACCCGGTAATTCCTGTAACGCCAGATGATGAAGTTCATCGCGCAGCGTAGTGTAAGCACGGGTCAGCGCCATCGCTTCCTGCTCTTCCATAATGTCGTTTTGCGCCAGCAGTTCCAGAATGCGTACGTTGTCTGACCAGCGCGTTAACTTCGGTTTTTCATGAGCGTAGCGCAACACCAGATATTGAGTAATAAATTCGATATCGGTAATTCCGCCTTCATCAGCTTTGATATCAAAGCGATCGCGATGTTTATTGCCGAGATGAGCGCGCATTTTCTCACGCATTTCCCGCACTTCCGTTTGCAGAGTTTTACTTTCACGCGGCAGCATCATAATTTCCCGTCGCACTGCGTCAAAGTGCGTGGTCAATTGTGGATCGCCGTACACTACCCGCGCACGCACCAGCGCCTGATGTTCCCACGTCCAGGCCTCGTTTTTCTGATAATCGGCAAACGCTTCTGCGGATGTCACCAGCATTCCCGCTGCCCCGGACGGACGCAGCCGCGCATCCACTTCATACAAAATGCCGGAAGAAGTACGCGTACTGAACAGATGCATAATGCGTTGCGCCAGACGCAGATAAAATTGCCGCCCGTCGATTTCCCGCTCGCCGTCGGTCATCACATCCATTGGGCAATCATGGAGGAAGATAAGGTCAAGATCGGAACTGTAACCTAACTCCCAGCCGCCCAGCTTACCGTAGCCGACCACCGCAAAACCACGGCCTTCGCGTTCGTTTAAGTGATTCGGTTTACCGTAGCGGGCGACCATTTGAACCCACGCCTGCTGAACGACAGCATCTATCATTGCTTCCGCCAGCCAGGTTAAGTGATCGCTCACTTTCATCACCGGTAGCGTACCGGCGATATCCGCTGCCGCAATGCGTAACAGTTGCGCCTGTTTAAACTGGCGTAGCGCCTCAAGCTGTTGTTCTTCGTCATCTTCCGGCACGCGCAGCAAATACTGGCGCAGTTCATCACGGTAGGCGTCGGTCGCCGTCGGTTGGTAGAGGGTATTTGGATCGAGCAGTTCATCCAGCAATAATGGATAACGCGCCAGCTGGCTGGCAATCATCGGCGATGCGGCACACAGAGAAATCAAATGCTTAAGTGCCGCCGGAAATTCACTAAGCAGCTCAAGATAAGTAGTGCGAGTAACAATCCCCACCAACAAGGCGGTAATGCGCGACAGCGTGACAGCAGCGTCTTCACGCGCACAGACATCACTTAGCAGATGCGGCATCAGATAGTCGAGCACCTGACGCCCGCGAGGCCCAATGGTGCGTTTATCCAACTCTTTGCGGAAATCGGCAATCAGCGTCAGCACCTGTTTGCGATCATCTTCGCTAAGATGCGCCAGCACCGGCGTAGTGTCATCTTCCTGCAACGCATCCTGCCACAACTCACGCCACTGTTCCGACAGCGACTCTTCCTGAGTTTCGCTTTCGTCGTCGCCAATCAGTTCATTAAACACCCGACGCACATTTGTCATATGTCCGGTCAGTGCCCCGGTCAGTTGCGACCAGTCAGCGAAATCCATTGCCCACGCCAGCCGCGTACGGTTAAGCTCATCGGCAGGAAGCGTCTGGGTTTGTTCGTCGTTAATGCTTTGCAACAGGTTTTCCAGACGCCGCAGGAACAGATATGCCACTCGCAATTGTTCGGCATCATTTTCAGAAAGCAGATGCAGCGCGGCAATGGCGCTGAGCGTTGGCAGTAAAGAGCGCGATTGCAGCGACGGTTCACGTCCGCCGCGAATGAGCTGGAACACCTGGACGATAAATTCAATTTCGCGAATACCGCCCGCGCCAAGTTTGATGTTATCAGTGAGGCCGCGACGACGCACTTCACGGGCAATCATCCCTTTCATGTTACGCAGTGACTGGATGACGCTGAAATCGATGTAACGGCGGAAAACAAACGGGCGCAGCATTGAACGCAATTCGTTAGCATAGACGCCATCGCTATCGCCCATAATCCGCGCCTTGACCATCGCGTAACGCTCCCAGTCGCGCCCCTGCTCCTGGTAATAATCCTCCAGCGCCGCAAAGCTCAACACCAGCGGGCCGCTTTCGCCAAACGGACGCAGACGCATATCCACGCGATAGACAAAGCCATCCTGCGTTGGTTGATCCAACACTTTAATCAGCCGCTGGCCCATGCGGGTAAAGAACTGAGCGTTATCCAGTTCGCGGCGTCCGCCCTGCGTACAGCCATGTTCCGGCCAGGCAAAAATCAGATCGATATCTGAGGAGAAATTCAGTTCCCCGCCACCCAGCTTGCCCATGCCTAAAATCAGCAACGGTTGCGCTTCGCCCTGCGTATTGCACGGCGTTCCCCACTCGCGACAGCAGGCTTCATACAGCCAGTCGCGCGCCGCGACAATCAGCGTCTCCGCCAGATGGCTGAGCTGCTGCAAAATGCTCTCTTCAGTAACCAGTGCCAGAGTTTGCGCCCAGGCGATGCGCACCATAATGCGCCGCCGGAAAAAACGCAGCTCGCGCATTAAACTGACTTCATCGCTTACATCACTGAGCACCTTCTGCAACCATGCAGCGTAATGCTGCCATTCGTCGGCCTGCGGCGGCTGGCTTTCCAGTTCCGTTAGCCACTCTGGATGCGCAATTACGCTGTCCTGCACAAAATCACTAAAAGTAAGTACTGACTTCGCCTGTGTGCTAAGTGATTCCTCGGCTAAAGGCGCTGGCAGCCGCTCAACAACGGTCTGCCAGTACTGCTGTAACGGTGAAGAGAGCGGCTTCATAAGCGATTTTATCCTTGCCTGATTAACGTTTTCCGCTGTGCAACCAGAACGGTTCCTGATTGTTTGCCTCATTACGGAAATGTTCAATTTCAATGCGTTGCCCGGTCGCAATGGCGTGACGCAGTCCCTGCCAGTTCTCCAGCCAGGCTTGCGCAACGAGAGGATCGTAGTAACCCGCCAGCAACAGTATTGAGTCAATATCACGCGTCAGACGTGGTAACTGGTCACGGTAGCGATCGCCCAACGGTTGGCAAAAAACGCTTTTCAGTTCAGCAGCATGGCGGGAAAGATGGATATCGGCAAAGCGTTTAAAGGAATCGCTCATTTTGCCCTGCGCTTTGGCATCTAAAAACGGCTGCCAGGCTTTGCTGACCAGCCATTCAGTCAACGCCAGTTTCGCCATTGCCGTTTCGGTAGAGTAGACCGCCGTCACGGCAGAAACCGCAGAAGCAATCGTCGCTTCACATTGGGTCAACAGATCACGTAAGTGAGTGCTCGCTTTCCTTGGCACAATACCACCGAACAGCATCAGCGTATGGCGAACAAGGCCGATGGCTGCCAGCACCTGCTCTTTCGCCGCATCGTTGCCGCGCACCCACAGCTCTTCATGATATTGCCATTGCGCTAACGCCAGCTCCAGCGCCGCTTCCAGCCCCTGTTCCACATCGGCTTTTGCTGCAACATGCAAAATGGTGGTGGGTTTGATTTCACGCGCGGGATTGCCCTGCGCCAGATGATAGCCACGCGCCGCTTTACTCAGGCTGCCCTGGCGTAATCCGGTTTGCGATACCAGTTGGTTCGCCAGTTTCAGCACCGCGCGCGTTTCACCGCTAAGCAGCTCAAGTTCCAGCTCACAGATAGGTTCAGCAAATTCACCCGCTTTCACCTCGCCCTGATCGAGAGCGATTTCAATCTGGCTGCCATCGACCTCCACCAGCCATTTTTCGCGATAAAAATCGGTGCTGAACAGCGGCTGCACGCGGGACGCGAGATCGGCAGGTAACTCACCGTTTGGCCAGACTTCCGTCGGTAACAGCGCCAGGTCGAGCGTCGGTTCACTCAACGCCACGTTATATTCCGGGCGCTGGTGCAATCCGCCCGTTACCCGTCCGGCAACTTTCATGGTCATCTCATAGCGACTGTTTTCGCCACGAATACGCAGCCCCATGTCGTGCCCACGCAGCCAGTTATCCGGCGTTTCGTAGTAAATATTCAGCAACTGCACGGGGTCATGGTGCTCGCCGCCCAGCGTATTGAGATGGTCACGCAACGCCTCAACGGCACTGTGATTAACAATAAACTTTAATTCGATTTCCTGAGCCATGGCCTTTACTTATCGGTTATGTCACATAAGTGACGATGAACGGCGAACTAAATGCGATCTTTTTTGTCAGTAGATAGTATTTTGCGCCAAATTGCCATGCAACGAGCATTTTGACGGGCGTAAAAGTTTGAGACAGTGGCAAAACCTGACACAGAGGATTCCGATTGATACCGAATGCTTTGCGCAGCAACACTGATGCCACTACTATCGTTCCACTTTCCATGACAATAACGACAGCCTGATGCCAAAATTACGCCTGATCGCACTAACTTTACTCGCGCTTAGCGCCACTGCCGTCTCTCACGCGGAAGAAAAACGCTATGTTTCTGACGAACTGAACACCTGGGTTCGCAGTGGTCCGGGAGATCATTATCGCCTCGTGGGCACCGTGAACGCCGGTGAAGAAGTGACATTATTACAAACTGACGCCAACACCAATTATGCCCAGGTGAAAGACAGCTCCGGCCGTACCGCCTGGATCCCGTTGAAACAACTGAGCACTGAGCCAAGCCTGCGCTCCCGCGTGCCAGATCTGGAAAATCAGGTCAGAACCCTGACCGATAAGCTCACCAATATCGATAACACCTGGAATCAGCGCACCGCAGAAATGCAGCAAAAAGTGGCGCAGAGCGACAGTGTGATCAACGGGTTAAAAGAAGAAAATCAGAAGCTGAAAAACGAACTGATTGTCGCGCAGAAAAAAGTCGATGCCGCCAGCGTTCAGCTGGATGACAAACAGCGCACCATCATCATGCAGTGGTTTATGTATGGCGGCGGTGTGCTGGGACTTGGCTTGCTGCTCGGCCTGGTATTGCCGCACCTGATCCCAACGCGCAAACGTAAAGATCGCTGGATGAACTAAATCGCCTTCTTCGTTGCACTGTCTTATTATTAGGAATTGTGTATTTGACGAAGGGAAGATGGCGTGAAGATTTATCTGGTCGGTGGTGCGGTTCGGGATGCATTGTTAGGGCTACCGGTCAAAGACAGAGATTGGGTGGTGGTCGGCAGTACGCCACAGGAGATGCTCGACGCGGGCTACCAGCAGGTAGGCCGCGATTTTCCTGTTTTTCTGCATCCGCAAACCCATGAAGAGTATGCGCTGGCACGTACCGAACGGAAATCCGGCTCCGGTTATACCGGTTTTACCTGTTATGCCGCGCCGGATGTCACACTGGAAGATGATCTTAAGCGTCGCGATCTGACCATCAATGCACTGGCTCAGGATGATAACGGCAAGATTATCGACCCGTACAACGGCCTGAGCGATCTGCAAAATCGTCTGTTGCGCCATGTTTCCCCCGCGTTTGGCGAAGATCCGCTACGCGTATTGCGCGTAGCGCGTTTTGCTGCGCGTTATGCCCACCTTGGTTTTCGTATTGCCGATGAAACTCTGGCGCTGATGCGTGAGATGACTCATGCAGGCGAACTCGAACACCTGACGCCCGAACGCGTGTGGAAAGAGACTGAAAGCGCCCTCACCACACGCAATCCGCAAGTTTTCTTCCAGGTATTGCGTGATTGCGGCGCACTACGCGTTTTATTCCCGGAGATCGACGCGTTGTTTGGTGTCCCCGCTCCGGCGAAATGGCACCCGGAAATCGACACGGGTATTCACACCTTAATGACGCTCTCCATGGCAGCGATGCTGAGTCCGCAGGTCGATGTCCGTTTCGCAACGTTATGCCACGATCTCGGTAAAGGGCTGACTCCACCAGAACTTTGGCCGCGTCATCACGGTCACGGTCCGGCGGGCGTGAAGTTAGTGGAACAACTATGTCAGCGTCTGCGGGTGCCAAATGAAATTCGCGATTTAGCCAGACAGGTGGCTGAGTTTCACGATCTCATCCACACCTTCCCAATGCTGAACCCAAAAACCATCGTCAAATTGTTTGATTCCATCGATGCCTGGCGTAAACCGCAGCGTGTCGAGCAACTGGCGCTGACCAGCGAGGCCGACGTGCGCGGCAGAACCGGCTTTGAATCGGCTGATTACCCGCAAGGGCGCTGGTTGCGCGAAGCCTGGGAAGTGGCGCAGTCAGTACCGACGAAAGCGGTCGTTGAAGCGGGATTTAAAGGCGTAGAGATTCGCGAAGAGTTGACCCGACGCCGGATTGCGGCGGTAGCCAGCTGGAAGGAACAACGTTGCCCAAAACCTGAGTAAGTGTTGGATATATAACTAAAAGTTAGCGCGAACTGTCCCCTCGCCCCTCTGGGGAGAGGGTTAGGGTGAGGGGAACAGGCCAGTACCAGAGCGAACAATTACCCTCACCCCGGCCCTCTCCCTAAAAGGGCGAGGGAGAAAACCGGGCCTGCTCCGAATCAAAAGAACACTACGTACACCGCAGCCGCCACAATAAAGCGATAAATGGCGAACGGGATAAACGAAATGCGCTTAATCAATTGCAGGAAGGTTTTAATCGCTATCAGCGCCACCACAAAAGCGGTGATAAACCCAACGGCAAACATCGGGATATCGCCGGTTGTCAGGAAGCCCCAGCTTTTGTAGAGATCGAGCGCCGTTGCGCCCATCATCATCGGCACCGCCAGCAGGAACGAGAACTCAGAAGCGGCGTAGCGGCTCACGCCCATCAGCATCCCGCCGGAAATAGTTGCCCCAGAGCGGGAGAAACCCGGCCACAGCGCCAGACACTGGAAACAGCCAATCATAAACGCCTGACGATAGGTCATATCATCCAGACCCGGCGCACGCGGCTCTTTCGGCTTCAGGCATTCGGCGGCAATCAGCAACAGACCGCCGACGACCAGCGCATACATCACATTTATCGGGTTAAACAACGACTTAATCGTATCGTGGAATAAAAGTCCCAACACCACCGCCGGGATCATCCCCAGCAAAATGTGGATCAGCGTTAACCGACCTTTGCTTTCTCCTTCGTGCTGCAACGGACGCCCAAAGTGAATGCCAATCAGGCCAAACAGACGCCGCCAGAACATCACTACCACAGCCAGAATTGATCCTAACTGGATCACGACTTCAAAGGTTTTCGCCGTGTCGCCCTCAAACCCCAACAAATGACCGACAATAATCATATGGCCCGTGCTGGATACCGGCAGAAATTCTGTCAATCCTTCGACCACACCCAATATTGCCGCTATCAGCAGCGAGTGCATATCGCTCATCAATAAACCCCTAAATTATAAAAATGTACCGCTTGTCCGAACTACTGCAGTATGACCAGGTTATAACCGTTTGGTTTAACAGCTGTAAAATTAATTATTTTCTTTCAGATTATTGCCACGCTCAATGATGACGCCAACATTCGCTGCACGCGCCACTGCGCCTAGTTTGCTGAGTTTGATACGCACCCACGGCGAGTTAAAGCGTGCTAACAGCAGTTCCGCCACCTCTTCCGCCACGCGTTCCACCAGCGCAAAACGCGCGCCCTCGACGTGGCTGACCACCGTTTCTGCAATGTCAGCGTAGCTGAGACAATCCGCCACATCATCGCTTTTCGCCGCTTTACGGTTATCCCACGCCATTTCGATATCGAACACTAACTTCTGTTCGATGGTCTGTTCCCAGTCGTAAACACCAATAGTGGTGATTACCGAAAGTTGCTCTATAAATACAATATCCATCACGTCCTGCCTGCTTTTTGGCTAACCGGATACCACTTCCGGCGAAATGTGCGTATTATCCACAGATTCATCGTTGAACACGAATTTTCAAAACGGAACAGCTTATGAGTGCAATCGCGCCTGGAATGATCCTCATCGCGTACCTCTGCGGCTCCATTTCCAGTGCCATTCTGGTTTGCCGCTTGTGTGGGCTGCCCGATCCGCGAACCAGCGGCTCCGGCAATCCCGGCGCAACCAATGTGTTACGTATCGGTGGCAAGGGAGCAGCCGTAGCAGTGCTGATTTTCGACGTTCTGAAAGGAATGTTGCCCGTCTGGGGCGCATATGAATTAGGCGTCAGCCCCTTCTGGCTAGGGCTGATTGCGATTGCCGCCTGTCTTGGGCATATCTGGCCGGTTTTCTTCGGTTTTAAAGGTGGAAAAGGCGTTGCCACCGCTTTTGGTGCAATCGCCCCGATAGGCTGGGATTTAACGGGCGTGATGGCGGGAACCTGGCTGTTAACCATTTTGCTCAGCGGTTATTCGTCGCTGGGAGCGATTGTCAGCGCACTGATTGCCCCGTTTTATGTCTGGTGGTTTAAGCCACAATTTACCTTCCCGGTTTCTATGCTCTCTTGCCTCATCCTGCTGCGTCATCATGACAACATCCAGCGTCTGTGGCGTCGCCAGGAGACAAAAATCTGGACGAAATTTAAAAGAAAGCGAGAAAAAGATCCGCAGTGATTTCTGTCAGGTTTATAAAACCTGATAGCCTTCATCGGGCTTGCCCAGTCGTTGCTGGCACCATGCCGCCAGAAACTCTACGCAGACGCGCAACTTCATACTGCGATAGAGTGGCTCCCGATAGACAGCCCAGATATTGGCGCTTTGTGCATATTCCGGCAATACTCGCACCAGTTTGCCACTCTCCAGAAACGGCAGCACATCCCATTCGGAACGCAGCATAATCCCTTTCCCTTCCAGCGCCCATTGCAGCACTATCTCACCGCTGTTGGAGGAAAGGTGCCCGCTGACTTTCACCGATTTTTTCTCCTGACCGTTCCCCAACTCCCATATTCCGTGGGTCATATCGCGCTCTTTAGTCACCAGGCAGTCATGACGACTTAATTCCTGTAAGGATTGTGGTTGGGGATATTTTTGCAGATACTCAGGTGCTGCGCATAATATTCTTTTATTTTTCGTCAAAAGATGCGCGATATAATAATCAGGGATTTCATCATTAATACGAATATCCAGATCAATATTATCCTGCACTAAATCAATTTGCCGATCAAACAATTCAAAATGCACCTGTAATTCAGGGTAACTGCGCATCAGTTCAGTAATTGCTGGCGCAATATGGCTGCGACCAAAACCAAAACTACAACCAATACGAATCATCCCCTCCGGGCGCGTTTTGATTTGCGTGACGTCATCGACCAGTCGCTGATATTGGGTGAGGATTTCCAGCGCATGTTCGTAACAACGTTGGCCACTTTCAGTCAGCGCCACGCCGCGAGCGGAGCGGTTAAGCAGCGTCGTTGCCAGCGTGTTTTCAAGGATTTGGATTCGTTTGGTGACAAATGCGGGCGTCTGCCCAAGCGTCGCCGCTGCGGCACTAAAACTGCCGCTATGGACGATTTCCACCAGTACCTGCAAGTCTTTGGCTAAAGGCCAGCTATTCAGCATCGTTAATTATCCGCAATTTTGACTGGCTCAGTGTATTTCGCAAAACATTGCCATTCCCTGCTCTGGCGCAATATTCATTCTTATTTTCGTGTTGATTCACGAACTGTTAATTACATATTCACGGCGGTAAGAAATATAAAACCCTATTTTTAGTGTTAGTTTGTGGCGGTAAATTTTTCCAGACAAATAGAAAAACTGGAGTTGCCATGATGAGCGAATGTAATAAACAACAGGCAGTGAATAAGTTGACGGATATTGTCGCTAACTTTACCGCCATGATTTCTACCCGGATGCCCGATGACGTGGTGGATAAACTAAAACAGCTTCGGGACGCCGAAACGTCGTCGATGGGGAAAATTATCTACCACACGATGTTCGATAACATGCAAAAAGCGATCGACCTGAATCGCCCGGCCTGTCAGGACACCGGCGAAATCATGTTTTTTGTTAAAGTCGGTTCTCGTTTCCCGCTGCTTGGCGAGCTGCAAAGCATTCTTAAGCAAGCCGTGGAAGAGGCGACCGTCAAAGCGCCACTGCGCCACAACGCGGTGGAAATTTTTGACGAAGTGAACACCGGCAAAAATACCGGTAGCGGCGTACCGTGGGTTACCTGGGATATCGTCCCCGACGGTGACGACGCGGAAATCGAAGTTTACATGGCTGGCGGCGGCTGCACGCTACCTGGCCGCTCGAAAGTGTTAATGCCATCGGAAGGCTACGAAGGCGTGGTGAAATTCGTCTTCGAAAATATCTCCACCCTCGCCGTAAATGCCTGTCCACCGGTGCTGGTAGGTGTAGGCATCGCCACCTCGGTGGAAACCGCCGCTGTGCTCTCGCGTAAAGCCATTTTGCGCCCAATTGGCAGCCGCCATCCCAATCCAAAAGCGGCAGAGCTGGAACTACGCCTGGAAGAAGGACTCAACCGTCTGGGGATTGGTCCACAGGGGCTGACTGGCAACAGTTCAGTGATGGGCGTGCATATCGAATCTGCCGCTCGCCATCCGTCAACCATCGGCGTTGCTGTTTCTACAGGCTGCTGGGCGCATCGTCGCGGCACACTGCTGGTTCATGCCGATCTCTCCTTTGAAAATCTGTCTCACACCCGGAGCGCGTTATGAAAAAGATCCTGACAACCCCGATCAAAGCTGAAGATCTGCAAGATATTCACGTTGGCGATGTGATCTACCTGACCGGTACGCTGGTGACCTGCCGTGACGTTTGTCACCGCCGCTTGATCGAACTGAAACGTCCGATCCCTTACGATCTCAACGGCAAAGCGATTTTCCACGCAGGCCCCATCGTGCGCAAAAACGGCGACAAATGGGAGATGGTCTCCGTCGGCCCGACAACCAGTATGCGTATGGAAAGTTTTGAACGTGAATTCATTGAACAGACCGGCGTGAAACTGGTGGTCGGCAAAGGCGGAATGGGGCCGCTGACCGAAGAAGGTTGCCAGAAATTCAAGGCGCTGCATGTAATTTTTCCGGCAGGCTGCGCGGTACTGGCGGCGACCCAGGTGGAAGAGATTGAAGAGGTGCACTGGACAGAACTCGGAATGCCGGAGTCGCTGTGGGTCTGCCGGGTTAAAGAGTTTGGGCCGCTGATTGTCTCTATTGATACCCACGGAAACAACCTGATAGCCGAAAACAAAAAGCTGTTCGCCGAACGCCGCGATCCCATCGTGGAAGAGATTTGCGAGCACGTCCACTACATCAAATAACCCTCCCGGAGAGGCTCACCCCCTCTCCTTTTTCGCAGGCATAACACGATGAAACCTTCCACTGAATGGTGGCGATATCTCGCACCGCTGGCGGTCATCGCCATTATTGCTCTACTTCCGGTTCCCGCAGGGCTGGAGAGTCATACCTGGCTCTACTTTGCGGTTTTTACCGGCGTGATCGTTGGGCTGATCCTCGAACCCGTGCCGGGTGCCGTGGTGGCGATGGTGGGTATCTCCATCATCGCCATTCTCTCGCCCTGGCTGCTGTTTAGCCCCGAGCAGCTCGCCCAGCCAGGCTTTAAATTCACCGCAAAATCCCTCTCCTGGGCGGTTTCCGGTTTTTCTAATTCGGTTATCTGGCTGATTTTCGCCGCCTTTATGTTTGGCACTGGCTATGAAAAAACCGGTCTTGGACGCCGTATCGCGCTGATTCTGGTAAAAAAGATGGGGCATCGCACACTGTTTCTCGGCTATGCGGTAATGTTCTCCGAGTTGATTCTGGCACCTGTAACACCTTCCAACTCAGCGCGCGGTGCGGGGATTATCTATCCCATCATCCGTAACCTGCCGCCGCTCTATCAATCACAGCCGAACGACAGCAGTTCGCGCAGCATTGGCTCATACATCATGTGGATGGGGATTGTTGCCGACTGCGTGACCAGCGCCATTTTCCTGACGGCGATGGCGCCTAACCTGCTGTTAATTGGACTGATGAAAAGCGCATCTCACGCCACGCTGAGTTGGGGCGACTGGTTCCTCGGTATGTTGCCGCTCAGTATCTTACTGGTTCTGCTGGTTCCCTGGCTGGCTTATGTGCTGTATCCACCGGTGCTGAAGTCTGGCGATCAGGTGCCGCGCTGGGCAGAGACGGAACTGCAAGCGATGGGGCCACTCTGTTCGCGTGAAAAACGGATGCTGGCGCTGATGGTGGGCGCGCTGGTGCTGTGGATTTTCGGCGGTGATTATATCGATGCTGCGATGGTCGGTTACAGCGTGGTGGCACTGATGCTGCTTCTGCGCATTATCAGCTGGGACGATATTGTCAGTAATAAAGCGGCGTGGAACGTTTTCTTCTGGCTGGCCTCGCTAATCACCCTCGCCACCGGACTCAACAACACCGGTTTTATTAGCTGGTTTGGCAAACTGTTAGCTGGCAGCTTAAGTGGTTATTCGCCGACGATGGTGATGGTGGCGTTGATTGTGGTGTTTTATCTGCTGCGCTACTTCTTTGCCAGCGCCACGGCGTATACCTCCGCCCTCGCGCCGATGATGATTGCCGCCGCGCTGGCGATGCCGGAAATCCCGCTGCCGGTGTTCTGCCTGATGGTTGGCGCGGCAATTGGTCTGGGGAGCATTCTTACGCCATACGCCACCGGGCCCAGTCCGATTTACTACGGTAGTGGTTATCTGCCAACAGTGGATTACTGGCGACTGGGGGCGATTTTTGGGCTGATATTCCTCGTGTTGCTGGTGATTACCGGCTTACTGTGGATGCCCGTGGTTTTGCTTTAAGTGGGGACGGTGCCGGAAATTGCTCTCCGGCACCCGAGAGTTTTACGCAGCCGGTAACTCTGCCAGCGGCCAACGCGGACGCACGCTAACGCCGAGATCCGCCGTCGCGCCTGCTTTAAACCGCACCATTCCGGCATAGGCGATCATCGCACCGTTATCGGTACAAAATTCCGGACGCGCGTAGAACACTTCGCCGCGACGCTTTTTCATCATTTCCGCAAGTTTCGCCCGCAGCGTGCGGTTAGCACTCACGCCACCTGCCATTACCAGCCGCTTGAATCCGGTCTGATCCAGCGCACGCTTGCATTTAATCATCAGCGTATCGACCACCGCATCTTCAAAGGCGCGGGCAATATCGGCACGCGTCTGGTCGTCGGTGCCATTGTCACGAATCGTGTTCGCGGCGAAGGTTTTCAGGCCGGAGAAGCTGAAATCCAGCCCCGGACGGTCGGTCATCGGACGCGGGAAGACAAAGCGCCCGGCTGTACCCTGCGCCGCCATTTTCGACAGCAGCGGCCCGCCAGGATAATCCAGCCCTAACAGCTTCGCGGTTTTATCAAACGCTTCACCAGCGGCATCATCAATGGACTCGCCGAGCAGCTCATACTGACCAATGCCGGTAACGCTGATTAACTGCGTATGACCGCCGGAAACCAGCAATGCGACAAACGGAAATTCCGGCGGGTTATCTTCCAGCATCGGTGCTAACAGATGCCCTTCCATATGGTGCACCGGAATCGCCGGAACGTTCCAGGCAAACGCCAGAGAACGTCCCACGGTCGCACCAACCAGCAGCGCGCCGACTAATCCTGGGCCTGCGGTATAGGCCACGGCATCAATATCTTTTGCCGTCAAACTAGACTCTTTCAGCGCCGCCTGGATCAGCGGTACGGTTTTACGCACGTGATCGCGGGAGGCCAGTTCAGGCACCACGCCGCCATAGTCAGCGTGTAATTTCACCTGACTATACAATTGGTTGGCTAACAAACCTTTTTCATCGTCGTAAATGGCGATGCCGGTTTCATCGCAGGAAGTTTCAATACCCAGTACACGCATGACTTGTTTTACCTCGCTTTATTACCGCGCAGTGTAGGACCAATGCGGGTTGATGTAAAACTTTGTTCGCCCCTGGAGAAAGCCTCGTGTATACTCCTCACCCTTATAAAAGTCCCTTTCAAAAGAGGTCGCGGTGCTTTACAAAGCAGCAGCAATTGCAGTAAAATTCCGCACCATTTTGAAATAAGCTGGCGTTGATGCCAGCGGCAAACCGAATTAATCAAAGGTGAGAGGCACATGCCGGTAATTAAAGTACGTGAAAACGAGCCGTTCGACGTAGCTCTGCGTCGCTTCAAGCGTTCCTGCGAAAAAGCAGGTGTTCTGGCGGAAGTTCGTCGTCGTGAGTTCTATGAAAAACCGACTACCGAACGTAAGCGCGCTAAAGCTTCTGCAGTGAAACGTCACGCGAAGAAACTGGCTCGCGAAAACGCACGCCGCACTCGTCTGTACTAATTCCCTGAGAGCGTTGCTCTCCGATCAGACCGAGTTGTAGTTGTAAGGCCGTGCTTCCGAAAGGAATGCGCGGCTTATTTTCGTTTATGAATTGCTAAAAATCGGGGCCTATGGCTGGACGAATCCCACGCGTATTCATTAATGATCTGCTGGCGCGCACTGACATCGTCGATCTGATCGATGCCCGTGTGAAGCTGAAAAAGCAGGGCAAGAATTTTCACGCGTGTTGTCCCTTCCACAACGAGAAAACCCCGTCATTCACCGTTAACGGTGAGAAACAGTTTTACCACTGCTTTGGATGTGGCGCGCACGGCAACGCGATCGACTTCCTGATGAACTACGACAAGCTCGAGTTCGTCGAAACGGTCGAAGAGCTGGCGGCAATGCACAATCTTGAAGTGCCATTTGAAGCAGGCAGCGGCCCCAGCCAGATAGAGCGCCATCAACGGCAAACGCTTTATCAGTTGATGGACGGTCTGAATACGTTTTACCAACAATCTTTACAACAACCTGTTGCCACATCTGCGCGCCAGTATCTGGAAAAACGCGGATTAAGCCACGAGGTCATCGCCCGCTTTGCGATTGGTTTTGCGCCCCCCGGCTGGGACAACGTCCTGAAACGGTTTGGCGGCAATCCAGAAAATCGTCAGTCATTGATTGATGCGGGCATGTTGGTCACCAACGATCAGGGTCGCAGTTACGATCGTTTCCGCGAGCGGGTGATGTTCCCTATTCGCGATAAACGCGGTCGGGTGATTGGTTTTGGCGGGCGCGTGCTGGGCAACGATACCCCCAAATACCTGAACTCACCGGAAACCGATATTTTCCATAAAGGCCGCCAGCTTTACGGTCTTTATGAAGCGCAGCAGGATAACGCTGAACCCCAGCGTCTGTTGGTGGTCGAAGGCTATATGGACGTGGTGGCGCTGGCGCAATACGGTATTAATTACGCCGTTGCATCGCTGGGTACGTCAACCACTGCCGATCACATTCAGTTGTTGTTCCGTGCGACCAACAATGTCATTTGCTGTTATGACGGCGACCGTGCAGGTCGCGATGCCGCCTGGCGGGCGCTGGAAACTGCGCTGCCTTATATGACAGACGGCCGTCAGTTACGCTTTATGTTTTTACCGGATGGCGAAGACCCAGACACACTGGTGCGCAAAGAGGGTAAAGAGGTGTTTGAAGCGCGAATGGAGCAGGCAATGCCGCTCTCCGCGTTTCTGTTTAACAGCCTGATGCCGCAGGTTGATCTGAGTACTCCTGACGGGCGCGCACGTTTAAGTACGCTGGCGCTGCCGCTGATTTCTCAGGTGCCAGGAGAAACGCTGCGCATCTATCTTCGTCAGGAATTAGGCAACAAGTTAGGCATCCTTGATGACAGCCAGCTTGAACGATTAATGCCGAAAGCAGCAGAGAACGGCGTTTCTCGTCCTGTTCCGCAGCTAAAACGCACGACCATGCGTATACTTATAGGGTTGCTGGTGCAAAATCCAGAATTAGCGACGTTAGTCCCGCCGCTTGAGAATCTGGATGAAAATAAGCTACCCGGACTTGGCTTATTCAGAGAACTGGTCAACACTTGTCTCTCTCAGCCAGGTCTGACCACCGGGCAACTTTTAGAGCACTATCGTGGTACAAATAATGCTGCCACCCTTGAAAAACTGTCGATGTGGGACGATATAGCAGATAGGAATATTGCTGAGCAAACCTTCACCGACTCACTCAACCATATGTTTGATTCGTTGCTTGAACTGCGCCAGGAAGAGTTAATTGCTCGCGAGCGCACGCATGGTTTAAGCAATGAAGAACGCCTGGAACTCTGGACATTAAACCAGGAACTGGCGAAAAAGTGATTTAACGGCTTAAGTGCCGAATAGCGATCGGGAAGCCCCCGACAGCCGCACTGAGAGGCAGCGGCAATGATATAAGTACGCCCTCGTAATTATCGTTGGCGGTAAACAACCGTTGGATTTCAGTATTAACGTCTGAATGATATCCGGTCAATCGCCCAACACCAACCTCATGAAATAAGTGTGGATACCGTCTTATGGAGCAAAACCCGCAGTCACAGCTGAAACTTCTTGTCACCCGTGGTAAGGAGCAAGGCTATCTGACCTATGCCGAGGTCAATGACCATCTGCCGGAAGATATCGTCGATTCCGATCAGATCGAAGACATCATCCAAATGATCAATGACATGGGCATTCAGGTGATGGAAGAAGCGCCGGATGCCGATGACCTGATGCTGGCTGAAAACACAGCAGACGAAGATGCTGCCGAAGCCGCCGCGCAGGTGCTTTCCAGCGTGGAATCTGAAATCGGGCGTACGACTGACCCGGTACGCATGTACATGCGTGAAATGGGCACCGTTGAACTGTTGACCCGCGAAGGCGAAATTGACATCGCTAAACGCATCGAAGACGGGATCAACCAGGTTCAATGCTCCGTTGCTGAATATCCGGAAGCGATCACCTATCTGCTGGAACAGTACGATCGTGTTGAAGCAGAAGAAGCGCGTCTGTCCGATCTGATCACTGGCTTTGTTGACCCGAACGCAGAAGAAGATCTGGCGCCAACCGCCACTCACGTCGGTTCAGAGCTTTCTCAAGAAGATCTGGACGATGACGAAGATGAAGACGAAGAAGATGCCGACGACGACAGTGCCGACGATGACAACAGCATCGACCCGGAACTGGCTCGTGAAAAATTTGCTGAACTGCGCGCTCAGTACGTTGTAACGCGTGACACCATCAAAGCGAAAGGCCGCAGCCACGCTGCTGCTCAGGAAGAGATCCTGAAACTGTCTGAAGTATTCAAACAGTTCCGCCTGGTGCCGAAGCAGTTTGACTACCTGGTCAACAGTATGCGCGTCATGATGGATCGCGTTCGTACACAAGAACGTCTGATCATGAAGCTCTGCGTTGAGCAGTGCAAAATGCCGAAGAAAAACTTCATCACCCTGTTTACCGGCAACGAAACCAGCGATACCTGGTTCAACGCGGCAATTGCGATGAACAAGCCGTGGTCGGAAAAACTGCACGATGTCTCTGAAGAAGTGCATCGCGCCCTGCAGAAACTGCAGCAGATTGAAGAAGAAACCGGCCTGACCATTGAGCAGGTTAAAGACATTAACCGTCGCATGTCCATCGGTGAAGCGAAAGCCCGCCGTGCGAAGAAAGAGATGGTTGAAGCGAACTTACGTCTGGTTATTTCTATCGCTAAGAAATACACCAACCGTGGCTTGCAGTTCCTCGATCTGATTCAGGAAGGCAACATCGGTCTGATGAAAGCGGTTGATAAATTCGAATACCGTCGTGGTTACAAGTTCTCCACCTACGCAACCTGGTGGATCCGTCAGGCGATCACCCGCTCTATCGCGGATCAGGCGCGCACCATCCGTATTCCGGTGCATATGATTGAGACCATCAACAAGCTCAACCGTATTTCTCGCCAGATGCTGCAAGAAATGGGTCGTGAACCGACGCCGGAAGAACTGGCTGAACGTATGCTGATGCCGGAAGACAAAATCCGCAAAGTGCTGAAGATCGCCAAAGAGCCAATCTCCATGGAAACGCCGATCGGTGATGATGAAGATTCGCATCTGGGAGATTTCATCGAGGATACCACCCTCGAACTGCCGCTGGATTCTGCGACCACTGAAAGCCTGCGTGCGGCAACGCACGACGTGCTTGCTGGCCTGACCGCGCGTGAAGCGAAAGTTCTGCGTATGCGTTTCGGTATCGACATGAACACCGACCACACGCTGGAAGAAGTAGGTAAACAGTTCGACGTTACCCGTGAACGTATCCGTCAGATCGAAGCGAAGGCGCTGCGTAAACTGCGTCACCCGAGCCGTTCTGAAGTGCTGCGTAGCTTCCTGGACGATTAATCGGTAGGCCGGATAGGCGTTACGCCGCACCCGGCACTAGTCCCTCTGCACAAACGCCACCTTTTCGGTGGCGTTTTTATCGCCCACGCACCACCAGCGCCTGATCCAGTTCCCGATACGCCTCAACCAGTTTCTCCAGTGAAACGCGACTTAAACCGCTGGGATTCGGCAACACCCAAATCTGCGTCGAACCAATAGTGAGCGTTTGTTTTCCCCACTGCGCCCCACGCTGGCTGAATCCTTGCTCAAACGCCTGTTTCCCCAGAATCGCCAACGCTTGTGGTTGGTAATCTTCAATTTTTTCAATCAGCTTACGCCCGCCTGCGTGCAGCTCCTGCTTTGAAACTTCATTGGCTTGCACCGTTGGACGATCTACCAGTTTGGTAACGCCGCAACGATAATCCAGCAGATGCTGCGCTTCCTGCGGCTTCAACTGACGGTCGGTAAATCCGGCCTGATAAATCACCTTCCAGAAGCGATTTGCCGGATGGGCAAACGGAAAGCCAGACTCTGCGGAAGAAAGACCCGGATTGATGCCACAAAACACCACACGCAATCCTGGCGCAAGAATATCGTCAACCATATTAACTCCTGAACAACACAACTCGCAGGAAGTATAACGAATTGAAAACACATTGTTTATAAAAACAGCAGCCGCGCGCTAATGGCTGGATTGCAGCACGGAGTTACTTTATAATCCGCTACCATGGCCCCTTAGCTCAGTGGTTAGAGCAGGCGACTCATAATCGCTTGGTCGCTGGTTCAAGTCCAGCAGGGGCCACCAGATACAGCAAAGGCTGACGAGAAATCGTCAGCCTTTTTTCATATATCAATTACTTTGCGTGCCAGTAAGCCGCTGCGCGTACCCGCTGTGGGTCATATTGTTCCGCTTCAAAGCGGCGGCTTAAATTCTTAACCACCTTGCCTTCGCCGGTTATCCAGATGAAATAATCATCGGCAGGAATTTCCAGCTGCGCCAGACGCGCGTCCACCGCCTGCTCATCATGCGCCAGCCACTCGATGTTAAAACCGTCAAGGTGCGCGAGATAATCCTGACAGGCGTTATCCCGCACGCTGACCAGCGCGGTAACTTGCGGTTTAACGGCAAGTTTGCTCAACGTTTCCAGGCGGCGGCGCAGTGCGGGCATTCCGGATTCATCACAGACATACACCTGATACGCGTAATCCTCCGGCACCACCAGTGAACCACGCGGTCCGGCTACTGTGAGTTTATCGCCCGGTTGCGCCTGCATCGCCCAGCCGCTGGCGACACCACCGTCATGAATAAAGAAATCGATCGCCAGTTCATGGCGCTGCTCATCATACAGTGGCGTATAGTCGCGCGACGGTGGACGTGGCCCTTCCGGCCAGACGATCCCCTCTTCAGTTACCGTTGGCGGCACAAAGTGAGCGTCAGGTTGAGGAAAGAAGAGTTTGCTGTGATCGTCAAAGCCGCGCGACGTAAAACCGTCTAGCGCCTCGCCGCCGAGGACAAGACGCTGAAAACCGGCGCTGATGTGCTCAACGCGTAACACGGTCAGTTCACGGAAGCGCAGATCATTGCGAACGCGCTGTGGGTAGCGGGGAGAGTTATTCATTGTTATCGCCTTCGTGATGGTAATCAGATATATCTAAATAAAATTCGCAAATGATAATGATTGTTAATCATGATAAATGCAAGCAATTTGTAGTACTGATATATCTGAAGTATGTGAAGTCATTCAGCACCGTAGCAAGGCTGCCGGATGCGGCGTGAACGCCTTATCCGGCCTACATGTTGAGTACATTTGCGTTTAAAAATCATTTTTGTACTTGCAGCAACTCACATATCAGATATAAATTAGATATATCTAATTAAGCAAAAGGAGGCTGATATGAGCCATCATCACGAAGGGTGTTGTAAACATGAAGGCCAGCCACGCCATGAAGGCTGCTGCAAAGGTGAGAAGTCAGAACACGAGCACTGCGGGCACGGTCACCAGCATGAACACGGTCAATGCTGCGGTGGTCGCCACGGTCGCGGCGGCGGTCGTCGGCAGCGTTTCTTTGGTCACGGTGAATTGCGACTGGTAATTCTGGATATTCTCTCGCGCGATGACAGCCACGGTTATGAGTTGATTAAAGCGATTGAGAATCTGACCCAGGGGAATTACACCCCAAGCCCTGGCGTCATCTACCCGACGCTGGATTTTCTCCAGGAGCAGTCGCTAATTACCATTCGCGAAGAGGAAGGCGGCAAGAAGCAGATTGCGCTGACCGAACAGGGCGCACAGTGGCTGGAAGAAAACCGCGAACAAGTAGAGATGATTGAGGAACGCATCAAAGCGCGTTGTGTTGGTGCGGCGCTGCGCCAGAACCCGCAAATGAAGCGGGCGCTGGATAATTTTAAAGCGGTGCTGGACTTACGCGTCAACCAGAGCGATATCACCGACGCGCAGATAAAAAAGATCATTGCGGTGATCGACCGCGCCGCTTTTGATATTACGCAACTGGATTAATCACCAACTGCCGGATGCGGTGTAAACACCTTATCCGCCTACCCACCCGTAGGCCTGATAAGATGCGCCAGCATCGCATCAGGCATTGTGTACCAACCGCCGAATGCGGCACACCGATTAATGCAGCACCGTCACCGCGTCTTCCAGTCGGCTGGCGCGGTGTTTCACCATTGCCGACACCTGCGCACTCTCTTCCACCAGTTCGGCATTTTTCTGGGTGATCAGGTTAAGCTCATCTACCGCACGGGTCAGGCAGGAAAGCCCATCGGCCTGTTCCAGCGTTGAATGGCTGATCTGGGCGATCAACTGCGTGACGTTTTTTACCTGCACCACAATATCGTCCATCGTCCGTCCGGCGGCGTGTACCTGTTGCGAACCGGATTGCACCTTATCAGCACTGGCATCAATCAGCTTGCGAATATCGTTGGCAGCATTGGCGCTGCGGCTGGCTAAATGACGCACCTCACCCGCAACAACCGCGAAACCTTTGCCTTGTTCTCCGGCGCGTGCCGCTTCCACCGCTGCATTCAGAGCGAGGATATTGGTCTGAAACGCAATATCGTTAATCAGCGAAGTAATGGTGCCAATGCGCTGGGTACTATCAGCAATATCATCCATCGTCTTGATCACCGTGGTCATCGCTTCCCCGCCCTGCACCGCCGCATTACTGGCGGTAATAGAAAGTTTATCGGCAGCCGACGCCGTGGCAGAGTTCTGTTTTACCGACGCTGCCATCTGGTTCATGGTCGCCACCGTTTGCTGAACGTTATCTACCGTCTGCTGAGTATGCTCATTCAGTTCATCTGTGCCTTTCGCCAGCGTCTCGCTGCCGTTTCTGACGCTGGACACCTGGCTTGAGACATCATTAATCAACCAGCGGCACATCAGGCCAAGCTGCCCTACCGCGCGTAATGTCAGCCCCAGCTCATCGCTGCGATTCAAATGCTCAACACTATTACGTTCTCCGGTCGCCACCTTCAGTGCCTGACGGGCAACATTTTCTATCGGGCGCACTATCTGCCATTCAAAACAGACAGTTGCCAGCAACATCACTAACGCGCAGAGGAAATACGTCACCACCGGGGCAGCAACAAACCAAAGCATGGCCGCCAGCACGATAAACATCAGCGCCATCACTCCACGCGCCCGCCAGCGAAGCGGCAATGAAGGCAGTTTTCCCAGCCAGCCTTTACGCACCACCAGACCTTTATGAATACGCTTATTTGTGCGTCCGGCATTCAGCGCCTTGTACAGCGGCTCTACCGCTGCGATCTCGTCATCCGTCGCCCGCGTGCGAATCGACATATACCCACTAATTTTGCCCTCGCGCACCATCGGCACCACATTCGCTCGCACCCAGTAATGATCGCCATTTTTGTGCCGATTTTTCACAATACCACTCCAGGGTTCTCCCTGTTTCAGGGTGTACCACATATCCGCAAAGGCCGCTTTTGGCATATCCGGATGGCGCACCATGTTATGCGGCTGCCCCTGTAGCTCTTGCAAGGTATAGCCGCTAACCTGCACAAAAGTGTCATTAGCATGTGTGATATAGCTTTGTAGATTGGTAGTAGACATCAGAGTGGTATCGTCAGCCAGCGGGATATTTTGCTGGGTGACATACGGATGAGAAGACATAATCGCGTCCTGTGCAGGTTATATTGTTGTTAACTTCTTGTCAGAAGTTATGTCGGCTCCGGTGCGGTTATCTTTAGTGGTTTAATTTGATTTAGATCGCAATTTTCGATTAAAGCACAAAACCTAATTCCTTGATTTAAAATACTTTCATTTGGGTACTATCCCGGCACGTTTATTATATTGCTCAACAATCAGGCAATTATTGCCCTGGCATGGTGCATTTACTCCTTGATAACAGGAGGTGCGCCCGATAAAAATCGTGCAAAATAACAACAATGGTTAACAATTGGAATTAAATGTTGCGTAAATGATAACGTAATTTGTGTTTATCCCGATTTTCGCGATCGCAGCCGGAGTGGCGCAATCCCTGCAATACTTAAATCGGTATCATGTGATACGCGAGCCTCCGGAGCATATTTTGAACAGGTTACCTTCGAGCGCATCGGCTTTAGCGTGCAGCGCCCACGCCCTGAATCTCATAGAGAAGCGAACGCTGGATCATGAGGAGATGAAAGCACTTAACCGGGAGGTGATTGAATACTTCAAAGAGCATGTCAATCCGGGGTTTTTAGAGTATCGCAAATCTGTTACCGCCGGCGGGGATTACGGAGCCGTAGAGTGGCAAGCGGGAGGTTTAAATACGCTTGTCGACACCCAGGGACAGGAGTTTATCGACTGCCTGGGAGGTTTTGGAATTTTCAACGTGGGGCACCGTAATCCAGTTGTGGTTTCCGCCGTACAGAATCAACTTGCGAAACAACCGCTGCACAGCCAGGAGCTGCTCGACCCATTACGGGCGATGCTGGCGAAAACCCTTGCTGCGCTAACGCCCGGTAAACTGAAATACAGCTTCTTCTGTAATAGCGGCACCGAGTCCGTTGAAGCGGCGCTGAAACTGGCGAAGGCTTATCAGTCACCGCGCGGCAAGTTTACTTTTATCGCCACCAGCGGCGCGTTCCACGGTAAATCGCTTGGCGCGCTGTCAGCCACGGCGAAATCGACCTTCCGCAAACCGTTTATGCCGCTGCTGCCGGGCTTCCGTCATGTACCGTTTGGCAATATCGAAGCCATACGCACGGCCCTTAGCGAGTGCAAAAAAACCGGTGATGATGTGGCTGCGGTGATCCTTGAGCCGATTCAGGGCGAAGGTGGCGTCATTCTGCCGCCGCCGGGCTATCTCACCGCCGTGCGTAAGCTGTGCGATGAGTTCGGCGCACTGATGATCCTCGATGAAGTGCAAACAGGCATGGGGCGTACGGGCAAGATGTTCGCCTGCGAGCATGAGAACGTTCAGCCGGACATCCTGTGTCTGGCGAAAGCCCTCGGCGGCGGCGTGATGCCAATTGGCGCAACTATTGCTACCGAAGAGGTGTTCTCAGTCCTGTTCGACAACCCGTTCCTGCATACCACCACCTTTGGCGGCAACCCGCTGGCCTGTGCGGCGGCGCTGGCGACCATCAATGTGTTGCTGGAACAAAACTTACCGGCTCAGGCTGAACAAAAAGGCGATATGTTGCTGGACGGTTTCCGTCAACTGGCGCGGGAATATCCCGATCTGGTACAGGAAGCGCGTGGTAAAGGGATGTTGATGGCGATTGAGTTTGTTGATAACGAAATCGGCTACAACTTTGCCAGCGAGATGTTCCGCCAGCGCGTGCTGGTTGCCGGCACGCTCAACAACGCCAAAACGATCCGCATTGAACCGCCACTGACGCTGACCATTGAACAGTGTGAACTGGTGATCAAAGCGGCGCGTAAGGCGCTGGCGGCCATGCGAGTAAGTGTCGAAGAAGCGTAATATCAAATCGGATGGCGATGCAACGTCGCCATCCGATCTCTTTATACGATTCGCACGCCCGCAGGCATCATCCGTTCCGGCGTTAACAGTACGCTTTCACTGCCGTCATCGGTTTCCGCACACAACAGCATGCATTCCGAGGTTTCACCGCGCATTTTCGCTTTTTGCAGATTGCACAAGACCACCACCGTTTTCCCCATCAGCTCTTCTTCGCTGTAGTACGGCACCAGGCTGGTCACGGTTTGCAGCGTTTTTTCCCCCACATCAACCTGTACGATGTACAGCTTGTCGGCGTTTTCATGGCGTTTCACATCCACAATTTTCCCGACGCGCATTTCCAGACGTGCAAAATCAGCGTAAGCCACGGTTTCCATTGTTCCCTCCTTCAAGTAAAATTTTACTAAACTATAGCAAAGGTTTTTCTCAATCCTGTAGGCTAAAAATGGAGAATGCAGGCGTGATCACATTCGTGAGCCGCTGTGTTACCGTTACAGCGTCAAAGAAACGCGCTTTATTTACTGAAAACAGGTGACCCGATAAGCACTTCCTCTACAATGGAGACGCACATCAGGGAAAGTAAAAAAGGTAAACATGGCAACACTAAAAGACATCGCAATCGAAGCTGGCGTATCCCTGGCGACAGTATCCAGGGTCTTAAATGACGATCCGACGTTGAATGTGAAAGAAGAGACGAAACATCGCATTCTTGAGATCGCCGAAAAGCTGGAGTACAAGACCAGTAGCGCCCGAAAACTACAGACAGGCGCAGTCAACCAACACCATATTCTGGCTATCTACAGCTACCAACAGGAGCTGGAGATCAACGATCCTTACTATCTGGCGATCCGCCACGGCATTGAAACCCAGTGCGAAAAGCTGGCGATCGAACTGACCAACTGTTATGAACACAACGGCTTGCCGGACATTAAAAACGTCACCGGCATTTTGATTGTCGGCAAACCCACGCCTGCCCTGCGCGCCGCCGCCAGCGCATTGACCGACAATATCTGTTTTATCGACTTTCACGAACCCGGCAGCGGTTACGATGCGGTGGATATCGATCTGGCACGCATCAGTAAGGAAATCATCGACTTCTACATCGATCAGGGCGTTAATCGTATTGGTTTTATTGGCGGCGAAGATGAGCCTGGCAAGGCGGATATTCGTGAGGTCGCCTTTGCGGAATATGGCCGACTGAAGCAAGTGGTACGCGAAGAGGACATCTGGCGCGGCGGTTTTTCCAGTTCGTCGGGCTATGAACTGGCAAAGCAAATGCTGGCGCGGGAAGACTACCCGAAGGCGTTGTTTGTCGCTTCTGATTCCATTGCTATCGGCGTACTGCGGGCAATTCATGAACGCGGCCTGAACATCCCGCAGGATATTTCGCTTATCAGCGTCAACGACATCCCCACCGCGCGATTTACCTTTCCGCCGCTCTCAACCGTGCGCATCCATTCCGAAATGATGGGAAGCCAGGGCGTTAACCTGTTGTATGAAAAGGCTCGCGATGGTCGCGCGCTGCCGCTGTTAGTGTTCGTTCCCAGCAAATTAAAACTGCGCGGCACCACCCGCTAAATCCCCTTACACACTGTCCGGCAATCGTTTTTGCCGGACAGTGCTGCCGTTTATTTTCGTGATCCAGTTAAAGTAAATGCATTTACCTGCTACTTTTTAGTAAAAATTTTACTAAACTCCCCAGCAATTACACAAACTACCATCACCACGAATGGTTCCGATTTCTCTCTACCGGGAGGCCCTATGAATCGCTGGGAAAACATTCAGCTCACCCACGAAAACCGACTTGCGCCGCGTGCGTACTTTTTTTCATATGATTCTGTTACGCAGGCGCGTACCTTTGCCCGCGAAACCAGCAGCCTGTTTCTGCCCTTAAGCGGTCAGTGGAATTTCCATTTTTTTGACCATCCGTTGCAAGTGCCAGAAGCCTTCACTTCCGAGTTAATGACTGACTGGGGGCACATCACCGTCCCCGCCATGTGGCAAATGGAAGGCCACGGCAAACTGCAATATACCGACGAAGGTTTTCCGTTCCCCATCGATGTGCCATTTGTCCCCAGCAATAACCCAACCGGTGCCTATCAACGTATTTTCGCCCTCAGCGACGGATGGCAGGGCAAGCAGACACTGATTAAATTTGACGGCGTCGAAACCTATTTTGAAGTTTACGTTAACGGTCAGTATGTGGGTTTCAGCAAGGGCAGTCGCCTGACCGCAGAGTTTGACATCAGTGCGATGGTTAAAACCGGCGACAACCTGTTATGTGTGCGCGTGATGCAGTGGGCGGATTCCACCTACGTGGAAGACCAGGATATGTGGTGGTCGGCAGGGATCTTCCGCGATGTTTATCTGATCGGTAAACAACCGACGCATATTAACGATTTCACCGTGCGCACCGACTTTGACGAAGCCTATTGCGATGCCACTCTCTCCTGCGAAGTGGTGCTGGAAAATCTCGCCGCCTCCCCTGTCGTAACGACGCTGGAATATACCCTGTTTGATGGCGAACGCGTGGTGCACAGCAGCGCCATTCCTCATCTGGCAATTGAAAAAATAACCAGCGCCAGCTTTGCTTTTACTGTCGAACAGCCGCAGCAATGGTCGGCAGAATCTCCTTATCTTTACCATCTGGTCATGACGCTGAAAGACGCCGACGGCAACGTTCTGGAAGTGGTGCCACAACGCGTCGGCTTCCGTGATATCAAAGTGCGCGACGGTCTGTTCTGGATCAATAACCGTTATGTGATGCTGCACGGCGTCAATCGTCACGACAACGATCATCGCAAAGGCCGCGCCGTTGGGATGGATCGCGTCGAGAAAGATCTTCAGTTGATGAAACAGCACAACATCAACTCCGTGCGTACCGCTCACTACCCGAACGATCCGCGTTTCTACGAACTGTGTGATATCTACGGCCTGTTTGTGATGGCGGAAACCGACGTCGAATCGCACGGCTTTGCTAACGTCGGCGATATCAGCCGCATAACCGACGATCCGCAGTGGGAAAAGGTCTACGTCGAGCGCATCATTCGCCATATTCACGCGCAGAAAAACCATCCGTCGATCATCATCTGGTCGCTGGGCAACGAATCCGGCTATGGCTGTAACATCCGCGCGATGTACCACGCGGCGAAGGCGCTCGATGACACGCGTCTGGTGCATTACGAAGAAGATCGCGATGCTGAAGTGGTCGATATTATTTCCACCATGTACACCCGCGTACCGCTGATGAATGAGTTTGGTGAATACCCGCATCCGAAGCCGCGCATCATCTGCGAATACGCTCATGCGATGGGGAATGGACCTGGCGGGCTGACGGAATATCAGAACGTCTTCTATAAGCACGATTGCATTCAGGGACATTATGTCTGGGAATGGTGCGACCACGGGATCCAGGCGCAGGATGACAACGGCAACGTCTGGTATAAATTCGGCGGCGATTACGGCGACTATCCCAACAACTATAACTTCTGTCTTGATGGTTTGATCTATTCCGATCAAACGCCGGGACCAGGTCTGAAAGAGTACAAACAGGTTATTGCGCCGGTAAAAATCCACGCGCTGGATCTGACTCGCGGCGAGCTGAAAGTAGAAAATAAACTGTGGTTTACCACGCTTGATGACTACACCCTGCACGTAGAGGTGCGCGCCGAAGGTGAAACGCTCGCGACGCAGCAGATTAAACTGCGCGACGTTGCACCAAACAGCGAAGCGCCATTGCACATTACGCTGCCGCAACTGGACGCCCGCGAAACGTTCCTCAACATTACAGTGACCAAGGATTCCCGTACCCGCTACAGCGAAGCCGGACATCCTATCGCCACTTATCAGTTCCCGCTGAAGGAAAACACCGCACAGCCGGTGCCTTTCGCGCCGAATAATGCTCGTCCGCTGACGCTGGAAGACGATCGTTTGAGTTGCACCGTTCGCGGCTACAACTTCGCGATCACCTTCTCAAAAATGAGTGGCAAACCGACATCCTGGCAGGTGAATGGCGAGTCGCTGCTGACCCGCGAGCCAAAGATCAACTTCTTCAAACCGATGATCGACAACCACAAGCAGGAGTACGAAGGGCTGTGGCAGCCGAATCATTTGCAGATCATGCAGGAACATCTGCGCGACTTTGCCGTTGAGCAAAGTGATGGCGAAGTGTTGATCATCAGCCGCACAGTTATTGCCCCGCCAGTGTTTGACTTCGGGATGCGCTGCACCTACATCTGGCGCATCGCTGCCGATGGACAGGTTAACGTGGCGCTTTCCGGCGAGCGTTACGGCGACTATCCGCACATCATTCCATGCATCGGTTTCACCATAGGGATTAACGGCGAATACGACCAGGTGGCGTATTACGGACGCGGGCCGGGCGAAAACTACGCCGACAGCCAGCAGGCTAACATCATCGATATCTGGCGCAGCAACGTCGATGCCATGTTCGAGAACTATCCCTTCCCGCAGAACAACGGCAACCGTCAGCATGTCCGCTGGACGGCACTGACTAACCGCCACGGCAACGGTCTGCTGGTGGTTCCGCAGCGCCCAATTAACTTCAGCGCCTGGCACTACACCCAGGAGAACATCCACGCCGCGCAACACTGCAACGAACTTCAGCGCAGTGATGACATCACCCTGAATCTTGACCACCAACTGCTTGGCCTCGGCTCCAACTCCTGGGGCAGCGAGGTGCTGGACTCCTGGCGCGTCTGGTTCCGTGACTTCAGCTACGGCTTTACGTTGCTGCCGGTTTCTGGCGGAGAAGCCACCGCGCAAAGCCTGGCGTCGTATGAGTTCGGCGCAGGATTCTTTTCCACGAATTTGCACAGCGAGAATAAGCAATGAGGATCATCGATAACTTAGAACAGTTCCGCCAGATTTACGCCTCTGGCAAGAAGTGGCAACGCTGCGTTGAAGCGATTGAAAATATCGACAACATTCAGCCTGGCGTCGCCCACTCCATCGGTGACTCATTGACCTACCGTGTGGAAAATGACTCCGCGACCGATGCGTTATTTACCGGGCATCGTCGTTATTTTGAAGTGCATTACTACCTGCAAGGGCAGCAAAAGATTGAATATGCGCCGAAAGAGACATTACAGGTAGTGGAATATTATCGCGATGAAACTGACCGTGAATATTTAAAAGGCTGCGGAGAAACCGTCGAGGTTCACGAAGGGCAAATCGTTATTTGCGATATCCATGAAGCATATCGTTTTATCTGCAATAACGCGGTCAAAAAAGTCGTTCTCAAAGTCACCATCGAAGATGGTTATTTCCATAACAAATAACAACTACGGCGGCAAAAGGAGTTTGCCGCCACCGCTACCCTACTCATTTTCGGAGATGTGTTATGTCTGATACCAAACGTAATACAATCGGCAAATTCGGCTTGCTCTCGCTGACTTTTGCCGCCGTTTACAGCTTTAACAACGTTATCAATAATAATATTGAGCTTGGACTGGCCTCGGCGCCGATGTTTTTCCTCGCAACGATTTTTTATTTTATCCCCTTCTGTCTGATCATCGCAGAATTTGTCTCGTTAAACAAAAACTCGGAAGCCGGTGTCTACGCGTGGGTAAAAAGCTCGCTGGGCGGACGTTGGGCATTTATTACTGCCTATACCTACTGGTTCGTAAACCTGTTCTTTTTCACCTCGCTGTTGCCGCGCGTTATTGCTTACGCTTCATATGCCTTCCTCGGCTACGAATATATTATGACGCCGGTTGCTACCACCATTATCAGTATGGTGCTGTTCGCCTTCTCCACCTGGGTTTCTACCAACGGGGCGAAAATGCTGGGGCCAATCACCTCCGTGACCTCAACGCTAATGCTGCTGTTAACGCTCTCCTACATTTTACTGGCAGGTACGGCGCTGGTTGGTGGCGTACAGCCTGCCGATCCGATCACCGTTGACGCGATGATCCCGAACTTCAACTGGGCGTTCCTCGGCGTTACCACCTGGATCTTTATGGCCGCAGGCGGCGCGGAGTCCGTCGCGGTGTACGTTAACGACGTCAAAGGCGGTTCGAAATCGTTCGTTAAAGTGATCATCCTCGCCGGGATTTTCATTGGTGTACTGTACTCCGTCTCCTCGGTGCTGATTAACGTCTTCGTCAGCAGCAAAGAGTTGAAGTTTACCGGCGGATCGGTACAGGTATTCCACGGCATGGCGGCGTATTTTGGTCTGCCGGAAGCGTTAATGAATCGCTTTGTTGGCCTTGTTTCCTTTACTGCGATGTTCGGTTCCCTGCTGATGTGGACCGCAACGCCGGTGAAAATTTTCTTCTCCGAAATCCCGGAAGGCATCTTTGGTAAGAAAACCGTTGAACTGAACGAAAACGGCGTTCCGGCGCGCGCAGCGTGGATCCAGTTCCTGATCGTCATCCCGCTGATGATTATCCCGATGCTCGGCTCCAATACCGTGCAGGATCTGATGAATACCATTATTAATATGACTGCCGCTGCGTCCATGCTTCCGCCGTTATTCATCATGCTGGCGTATCTGAATTTACGCGCCAAATTAGATCACCTGCCACGCGATTTCCGTATGGGTTCCCGCCGCACCGGTATTATCGTTGTTTCAATGCTGATTGCGATATTTGCCGTAGGATTTGTCGCTTCGACATTCCCGACTGGTGCGAATATTCTGACCATCATTTTTTATAACGTCGGCGGTATTGTTATCTTCCTCGGCTTTGCGTGGTGGAAATACAGTAAATATATAAAGGGACTCACGGCTGAAGAGCGCCATATTGAAGCGACGCCAGCCAACAATGTTGATTAAGCAGACTAATAAAAAATGAGCAGGCATTTTCTCTCTTCCTGGATGGGGAGAGGGAAAATAGTTTCTGCCTTAATATTTTTATAATTACAACGATAAAAGGCTGTATTTTTTATTTAGCTCATGGATTAACACAATGAAATTAATCACTGCACCATGCAGAGCATTACTTGCTCTGCCGTTTTGCTACGCGTTTTCTGCGGCCGCTGAAGAAGTGCGTCCGGCAGAACATGACGACACAAAAACACCCGCCATTACCTCAACATCTTCTCCTTCATTTCGTTTTTATGGTGAATTAGGGGTTGGTGGGTATATGGATTTAGAGGGTGAGAATAAACATAAATACAGCGACGGAACTTATATCGAAGGCGGTCTGGAGATGAAATATGGCTCCTGGTTCGGCCTGATTTACGGCGAAGGCTGGACCGTGCAGGCCGACCACGACGGCAATGCCTGGGTGCCTGACCATAGCTGGGGTGGTTTTGAAGGTGGGATTAACCGTTTTTATGGCGGTTATCGTACTAACGATGGCACCGAAATCATGCTCAGTCTGCGCCAGGATTCCTCGCTGGATGACCTGCAATGGTGGGGCGATTTCACGCCCGATCTGGGCTACGTCATTCCCAATACCCGCGACATTATGGCCGCGCTGAAGGTGCAGAACTTAACCGGTAACTTCCGCTATAGCGTCACCGCCACGCCTGCCGGACATCATGACGAAAGCAAAGCCTGGCTGCATTTTGGCAAATACGATCGCTACGACGACAAATACACCTATCCGGCAATGATGAACGGTTACATCCAGTATGACCTTGCCGAAGGCGTCACCTGGATGAACGGTCTGGAAATCACCGACGGCACAGGACAACTCTATCTCACGGGTCTGCTTACCCCTAACTTCGCTGCCCGCGCCTGGCACCATACCGGACGCGCCGACGGGCTGGACGTACCGGGAAGCGAAAGTGGGATGATGGTGAGCGCCATGTATGAAGCGTTAAAGGGCGTTTATCTCTCCACCGCTTACACCTACGCCAAACATCGCTCTGACCACGCTGACGATGAAACCACCTCCTTTATGCAGTTTGGTGTCTGGTACGAATACGGCGGCGGACGTTTCGCAACGGCTTTCGATAGCCGCTTCTACATGAAAAATGCCTCTAACGATCCCAGCGACCAACTCTTCCTGATGCAATATTTTTACTGGTAATAAGGACAGTAATTTCATGAAAATCAAAACTATTTTAACGCCAGTAACCTGTGCTCTGCTGATGAGCTTTTCCGCCCATGCCGCTAACGCCGACAACTATAAAAACGTGATTAACCGTACCGGCGCGCCGCAGTACATGAAGGATTACGATTACGACGACCACCAGCGTTTTAATCCGTTTTTCGATCTCGGCGCCTGGCATGGTCACTTGTTGCCAGACGGCCCGAACACGATGGGCGGTTTTCCGGGCGTTGCGCTGCTGACGGAAGAGTACATCAACTTTATGGCGACCAATTTCGACCGCCTGACCGTCTGGCAGGACGGCAAGAAAGTCAACTTCACGCTGGAGGCATACAGTATTCCCGGCGCGCTGGTGCAAAAACTGACAGCAAAAGATGTGCAGGTTGAAATGACCCTGCGCTTCGCCACGCCGCGCACCTCACTACTGGAAACCAAAATCACCAGCGATAAACCGCTGGATCTGGTGTGGGATGGCGAGCTGCTGGAAAAACTGGAAGCGAAGGAAGGGAAACCGCTTTCCGATAAAACCATTGCTGGCGAGTACCCTGATTATCAACGCAAAATCAGCGCCACCCGTGATGGCCTGAAAGTCACCTTTGGCAAAGTGCGCGCCACCTGGGATCTACTGACCTCCGGCGAATCGGAATATCAGGTGCATAAATCCCTGCCGGTGCAGACTGAAATCAGCGGCAATCGCTTTACCAGTAAGGCGCATATCAACGGGTCGACGACGCTCTATACCACCTACTCCCACCTGCTGACCGCTCAGGAAGTTAGCAAAGAGCAGATGCAAATCCGCGATATTCTGGCGCGTCCGGCGTTTTATCTCACCACCTCGCAGCAACGCTGGGAAGAGTATCTGAAGAAAGGGTTAACCAATCCGGATGCGACGCCGGAACAGACGCGCGTCGCGGTGAAAGCAATCGAAACGCTTAACGGTAACTGGCGCTCGCCTGGCGGTGCGGTGAAATATAACACCGTCACGCCGTCGGTGACCGGGCGCTGGTTCTCCGGCAATCAGACCTGGCCGTGGGATACCTGGAAGCAGGCGTTTGCGATGGCGCATTTCAATCCGGACATCGCCAAAGAGAATATCCGCGCGGTCTTCTCCTGGCAGATCCAGCCCGGCGACGCCGTGCGTCCGCAGGATGTGGGCTTTGTCCCCGACCTGATTGCGTGGAACCTTAGCCCCGAGCGCGGCGGTGACGGCGGCAACTGGAACGAACGTAACACCAAACCCAGCCTTGCCGCCTGGTCGGTGATGGAAGTGTACAACGTCACCCAGGATAAAGCCTGGGTGGCAGAGATGTACCCAAAACTGGTGGCCTATCACGACTGGTGGTTACGTAACCGCGATCATAACGGCAACGGCGTACCGGAATATGGCGCGACCCGCGACAAAGCCCACAACACTGAGAACGGCGAGATGCTGTTTACGGTTAAAAAAGGTGACAAAGAAGAGACGCAGTCTGGGCTGAACAACTACGCCCGGGTGGTGGAGAAAGGCCAGTACGACAGTCTGGAAATTCCGGCACAGGTTGCTGCGTCGTGGGAATCGGGGCGTGATGACGCCGCCGTCTTTGGTTTTATCGACAAAGAACAATTGGATAAATATGTCGCTAACGGCGGCAAACGTAGCGACTGGACGGTGAAATTCGCCGAGAACCGCAGTCAGGACGGAACACTACTGGGCTACTCGTTGTTGCAGGAGTCGGTGGATCAGGCCAGCTATATGTACAGCGATAACCATTATCTGGCGGAGATGGCAACCATCCTCGGTAAACCGGAAGAGGCCAAACGCTATCGCCAGTTGGCACAGCAGCTCGCGGACTACATCAACACCTGTATGTTCGACCCGACTACGCAGTTCTACTATGACGTGCGCATTGAAGATAAACCGCTGGCGAACGGCTGCGCAGGCAAACCAATTGTCGAGCGCGGTAAAGGGCCAGAAGGCTGGTCGCCGCTGTTTAACGGTGCGGCAACGCAGACCAATGCCGACGCGGTGGTGAAGGTGATGCTGGACACTAAAGAGTTCAACACCTTTGTACCGCTGGGAACGGCGGCGTTAACCAACCCGGCTTTTGGTGCGGATATCTACTGGCGCGGGCGCGTATGGGTGGATCAGTTCTGGTTTGGACTGAAAGGGATGGAGCGTTACGGTTATCGCGATGATGCCCTGAAACTGGCAGATACGTTCTTCCAGCACGCCAAAGGATTAACCGCCGATGGTCCGATTCAGGAGAATTACAATCCGCTGACCGGCGCGCAGCAAGGGGCACCCAATTTCTCCTGGAGTGCCGCGCATTTGTATATGTTGTATAACGATTTTTTCCGTAAGCAGTAATTTACAACGGCTGGCGGATACGGCGTAAACGCCTTATCCGCCCTGGTTGTACGCTCCCTCAGGTCGGATAAGGCGCGACAAGCGTCGTATCCGGCATTTCCAATGGGCGTATTCTTTTTGAATCCCATCACAAACCCCGCACTCCCCTTTTCCCTTTTCCCCGGCGACGGCTAAATTAGAACTCATCCGACCACATAACAATTATTTTACATACTGGACAATTTTATGAGCTACCCGTCGCTGTTCGCCCCGCTGGATTTAGGCTTCACCACGTTAAAAAACCGAGTACTGATGGGTTCAATGCACACGGGGCTGGAGGAATACCCGGACGGCGCTGAACGGCTGGCAGCGTTTTATGCTGAACGCGCCCGTCACGGCGTGGCGCTGATTGTCAGCGGCGGCATTGCGCCAGATTTCACAGGCGTTGGCATGGAAGGCGGCGCAATGCTCAATGACGTCAGTCAGATCCCGCACCATCGCACCATTACTGAAGCGGTGCATCAGGAAGGCGGCAAAATCGCCCTGCAAATTTTGCATACCGGGCGCTACAGCTACCAGCCACATCTGGTGGCACCTTCCGCATTGCAGGCTCCCATCAACCGTTTCGTTCCCCATGAGTTAAGCCATGAAGAGATCCTGCAACTGATCGACAATTTCGCCCGCTGCGCGCAACTGGCGCGGGAAGCCGGATACGATGGCGTAGAGGTGATGGGTTCCGAAGGGTATTTGATCAACGAATTTCTGACTCTGCGCACCAATCAGCGTAGCGACCAGTGGGGCGGTGATTACCCTAACCGGATGCGGTTTGCCGTAGAAGTAGTGCGTGCGGTGCGCGAACGCGTCGGCAACGACTTCATTATTATCTACCGGCTGTCGATGCTCGACCTGGTAGAAGGCGGCGGGACTTTTGCCGAAACGGTACAACTGGCGCAGGCCATCGAAGCGGCTGGCGCAACCATTATCAACACCGGCATTGGCTGGCATGAAGCGCGTATTCCGACCATCGCCACGCCCGTGCCGCGCGGCGCATTTAGCTGGGTCACGCGCAAACTGAAAGGTCACGTCTCGCTGCCGCTGGTGACCACCAACCGGATTAACGATCCACAGGTTGCCGACGATATTCTCTCGCGCGGCGATGCCGATATGGTGTCGATGGCGCGACCATTTCTCGCCGATGCGGAGCTGCTGTCAAAAGCGCAATCGGGACGAGCCGATGAGATCAACACTTGTATTGGCTGCAATCAGGCCTGCCTCGATCAGATCTTCGTCGGCAAAGTCACCTCGTGCCTGGTGAATCCTCGCGCCTGCCATGAAACCAAAATGCCAATCCTTCCCGCCGTGCAGAAAAAAAATCTGGCGGTGGTCGGTGCCGGTCCGGCGGGGCTGGCGTTTGCCATTAACGCGGCGGCGCGTGGTCATCAGGTAACGTTGTTTGATGCACATAGCGAGATCGGCGGGCAGTTTAATATCGCCAAACAGATCCCTGGCAAAGAGGAGTTTTACGAAACGCTGCGCTACTACCGGCGGATGATCGAAGTGACGGGCGTAACGCTCAAACTCAATCACACCGTGACGGCGGATCAGTTACAGGCGTTCGATGAAACGATTCTCGCCAGTGGGATCGTACCGCGCATTCCGCCCATCGATGGTATCGATCATCCGAAGGTGCTGAGTTATCTCGACGTATTGCGCGACAAAGCGCCGGTGGGCAACAAAGTCGCCATCATCGGTTGTGGCGGGATTGGTTTTGATACGGCGATGTATCTCTGTCAGCCTGGTGAATCCACCAGCCAGAATATTGCCGAGTTCTGCACAGAATGGGGCATCGACAGCAGCCTGCAACAAGCTGGTGGCTTAAGTTCGCAAGGTATGCAGATCCCCCGTAGCCCACGACAGATTGTGATGCTCCAGCGCAAAGCCAGTAAACCGGGTCAGGGGCTGGGTAAAACCACAGGCTGGATCCATCGCACCACCCTGCTCTCGCGAGGCGTGAAAATGATCCCTGGCGTAAGTTATCAGAAGATTGACGATGACGGACTACATGTGGTGATCAACGGTGAACCGCAAATTTTGGCGGTAGATCATGTGGTGATCTGCGCGGGGCAGGAGCCAAACCGCGCGCTGGCACAACCCTTAATCGATGCAGGAACAACTGTGCATTTGATCGGTGGCTGCGACGTGGCTATGGAGCTGGACGCACGCCGAGCGATTGCCCAGGGAACACGGCTTGCGCTGGAGATTTAAACCGTTATTTGACGTGCCGGATGCTGCGTTCACACCTCATCCGGCAGGTAGCGTTAATCAATAAACAACGCAGGAGAAATACCGAATCGCGCAGCCAGTTTTTTAGCGTGTTCCAGTGTTAATTTTCTCTTCCCGTTCAAAACGCGTGACACCATCGATTTGCTACCAATTTCCGGCAGATCGGAAAGGGTTAAGCCGTATTGATCCATCAGGGTACGAATCACAGCAACACCACCTGGCATGGCTTGAGCCATGGCATTAAATTCAGCAAATTCGGGCGCTGATTCTTCCCACGCGGTTATTTTGGCACACACCAGATCCAGCAAGGGATTTTCAGGATCGTTAAGCAGCAGATGATCGACCAGTTCCAGCGCCTGGGCGTATTGTTCTTCGTTCTGGATACCCGCAAGAAAAGGTGCCACAGCAGTTAGCTTTTCTCCCGCCTGCAAGATGTCGGCAATCGCAATCATTTTTTCCCTTACACAATTAATTCAAGCATAGGGTGACTTTTCTATTTTTAATGGTGTATTCCAGTCTAACTTAAATGGACTGTTAGCCACATCCTGATGTTTATTTATAATCACGACTCTATTGTGATAGCAGCCTAATTTTTTAAGATCATGTTGTTGATCTTCCCCACTCCACCAAAGATAACCATATAAATAGCTTTTATTAAATTCGCTCCATGATGAAAAACTTTTCTGAATTTTTGATGTTACATCAAAGACTTCTTTCATATAACGTTGTTCATCTATCCATCCTGCTAAATAGTAATCCGCTAATAAATGATTTGCTCGACTTAAATCCCATGCGAGAATCGCATTGTTGCCAAAATCAAGAAGAGCATCATGCATTACTCTCATTTTAGGCAGCAGTTTTTTATCAGTGAGATTTTCAAATAATGTTTGCCAGTTTTGCTCTGTATCTAAATTTATGACATTTTCATTTAGATGATTAAACTCCCGGAGAAATTGTTCGTTATGGCGGCCATCAACAAGTGACTGGACCATCTCCATACCCGCAGATATGTCTTTTATCCCCCAGAATCGTTTACAACGACCTTTTGCAGTAAAACGATTATCTTTATTATACTCATGGCTCGCTAATAACCGATAATCACCGCGATTTAATACTGTAATTACAAGGTGCGTTCCATTAACATAACGCATCGTATCATTTAGCAGTGGAGCATTGTCTCTTTTTTTACGTTTTCTTTTTACATCCATCCACGCCCACGTCAGAGCAACAGGAACAGTAACAGCAAGTCCTAGCAAAGTATATTTATCCATAATTATTCCAATCAATGATATGCTGATGAAGATCGTTAAGAATATAGAATGACAACCAGACAAAAAAGTCCTTAAACAGACCTCTTCTATTTAGAATTATTTTATTTAAATTAACAGATTAAAAATAATGGAATAACAATAAATTCAATTACCGGATCGGGTATTTCAACCACAATCCGGCATTGCGCATAAATCTTACCGACGACGCCCTAACTTCACCGCCTTCAGCACCACAAATTTATTATTCGTGGCAATAGTGGTGCAGTTGCCGAAAATTTTCTTCAGTTTGTGGAAGTAATCCAGATGGCGGTTGGCAACGATATACAGCTCACCATTGATTTTCAGGCAGCGGCGGGCGTGGTGGAACATCTCCCAGGCGACGTTATCGGTCAGCGCATGTTGCTGGTGAAACGGCGGGTTGCAGAGCACAGCATTAAAGCGGAAAGGCTCCACGCCGGAGAGCGCGTTGTTGATCATAAACTCGCAGCGATCCAGCGCCTCAGGCATGTTGGTTTCAACGTTCAAACGGCTGGAAGCAACCGCCATTGGCGATTCATCGACAAACACCACTTTCGCCTGCGGGTTTTTATCGAGCAATGTCAGGCCAATAACGCCGTTACCACAGCCGAGATCGACAATCTCACCTTCGAGATTCTCCGGCAGATGCTGCATAAAGAAGCGCGCGCCAATATCCAGCCCGGTGCGGGAGAAGACATTTGCGTGATTGTGGATAGTCCAGTCAGTGCCTTCCAGCTTCCAGCTAACAGTCTGCGGCGCATCGGCCAGCGGCGGCTCGTTGAATGTACAGTTAATCAGTCGCGCTTTTTTCCATGCCAGCGTGGTGGTGGTCGGGCCGAGCACTTTTTCAAACAGTTCCAGCGTGGAAGTGTGGATATCGCGGGCTTTAGCACCGGCAATAATGCGCGTATCTGGCGTGACCACTTTGCGCAACGCACGCAGTTGTTGTTCCAGCAATGCCAGCGTTTTCGGTACTTTGATCAGCACCACGCCCGGCTGTTGCGGATAGTCAGCGGTGCTGTCGAGAAACTTCACGCTCGACTCATCAATCCCGTTGAGGCGTAAATTCTCGCGCGTCGCCAGTTCACTGATGTATGAGTCGCCAATGCTGTACGGCTTATGTTCTGCCAACGCACAGCTTAACGCGCCGAAGGCATCATTCAGGATCAACACCGGGCCGCAGATTTCTGTATCGTCCAACTGTTGCAGCAGATACTCATCCGCCGCTTCCCACGCCTGCAGCGGGTTAACGTCATCCGTCGCCGGGAAACGTTGTAGTGTCAGTGAACGGAAACCGTTGTCTAAGTGGCTCATCGGCCCTCCTGAATGATAAAATTTCGACGTTGCCCCTGAAAAGGGTGCGTGAGTATACCCTTTTTCTCTTTTTCGTGGGCGGTTATGAGCAATCTTACTTATCTTCAGGGTTATCCCGAGCAGCTACTTTCCCAGGTGCGCACGCTGATTAATGAACAACGTCTGGGCGATGTGCTGGCAAAACGCTATCCGGGAACGCACGACTACGCCACCGATAAAGCACTCTGGCAATATACCCAGGATCTGAAAAATCAGTTTCTGCGTAACGCCCCGCCGATCAATAAAGTGATGTATGACAACAAGATCCACGTGCTGAAAAACGCGCTCGGGTTACATACCGCTGTTTCGCGTGTGCAGGGCGGCAAACTGAAAGCAAAAGCGGAGATCCGCGTCGCTACCGTGTTTCGCAATGCGCCGGAACCGTTTTTGCGCATGATAGTGGTGCACGAACTGGCGCACCTGAAGGAGAAAGAGCATAACAAAGCGTTCTACCAGTTGTGCTGCCATATGGAGCCACAGTACCACCAGCTTGAGTTCGACACCCGGCTGTGGCTAACGCAGTTGTCGCTTGGGCAAGACAAAATCTGAAAATGATGCCAGGCGTTATATTTTCAATCATTAACGCCTAAAATCGACGCCCCTCTTTTCGTTAAGGATAACGGCCATGCTGCGCGCATTTGCTCGCCTTCTTCGCCGCGTTTGTTTTTCTCGCCGGACTCTTAAAATTGCCTGTTTATTGTTGCTTGTGGCAGGAGCGACCATTTTTATCGCCGATCGCGCAATGGTCACCGCCAGCAAGCAGCTGACCTGGAGCGATATCAACGCCGTTCCAGCGCGTAACGTGGGTTTATTGCTGGGAGCGAGGCCGGGTAATCGCTACTTTACCCGACGCATTGATACCGCCGCAGAGTTGTACCATGCCGGAAAAGTGAAATGGCTGTTAGTCAGTGGCGATAACGGACGTAAAAATTACGATGAAGCGTCCGGAATGCAACAGGCTTTAATCGCTAAGGGCGTTCCGGCAAAAGCCATCTTCTGCGACTATGCCGGATTCTCGACACTTGATTCGGTGGTACGCGCCAAAAAGGTGTTTGGTGAAAACCATATCACCATTATTTCGCAAGAATTTCATAACCAACGCGCCATCTGGCTGGCAAAACAGTACGGCATCGATGCTATCGGTTTTAACGCACCAGACCTGAATATGAAGCACGGTTTATATACTCAACTGCGGGAAAAACTTGCCAGAGTCAGCGCGGTGATTGATGCGAAAATCCTCCATCGCCAGCCGAAATATCTCGGGCCGTCGGTCATGATTGGGCCGTTTAGCGAGCATGGCTGTCCGGCGCAGAAATAATGCGTATCTGCGCACGTCGAAGATGAAAAAGGCGTGCTACATTGACGGCAGAATCCCTTTATGGAGTATCCACGCGTTATGATACGTTTCGCTGTGATTGGTACGAACTGGATCACTCGCCAGTTCGTCGAGGCTGCCCATGAGAGCGGCAAATACAAGTTAACCGCCGTCTATTCCCGCAGCCTTGAACAGGCCCAGCACTTCGCCAATGATTTTTCTGTCGAGCATCTGTTTACGTCGCTGGAAACGATGGCGGAAAGCGATGCCATTGACGCGGTGTATATTGCCAGCCCGAACGCTCTGCATTTTGCCCAGACGCAACTTTTTCTTAGCCACAAAATTCATGTAATTTGCGAGAAACCGCTGGCATCGAATCTGGCGGAAGTGGATGCCGCCATTGCCTGTGCGCGGGAAAATCAGGTGGTGCTGTTCGAGGCATTTAAAACCGCCAGCCTGCCGAACTTTCATTTGTTACGCCAGGCGCTGCCGAAAGTCGGCAAACTGCGTAAAGTCTTTTTCAACTACTGCCAGTATTCCTCGCGTTACCAGCGTTATCTGGACGGCGAGAATCCCAACACCTTTAATCCGGCGTTCTCCAACGGCTCGATTATGGATATCGGCTTTTACTGTCTGGCGTCGGCGGTGGCATTATTTGGTGAACCGAAAAGCGTACAGGCAACCGCCAGTTTGCTGGCAAGCGGCGTGGATGCCCACGGCGTGGTGGTAATGGATTACGGTGATTTCAGCGTTACGTTGCAGCATTCAAAAGTCAGCGATTCTGTCCTGGCAAGCGAGATTCAGGGCGAAGCGGGATCGCTGGTGATTGAAAAACTCTCCGAATGCCAGAAAGTCTGCTTTGTCCCGCGCGGCAGTAAGATGCAGGATCTCACTCAGCCGCAGCATATTAATACCATGCTCTATGAGGCTGAACTGTTCGCCACCCTGGTGGATGAACATCTGGTGAATCATCCGGGGCTGGCGGTCAGTCGCATTACCGCCAAACTGCTGACTGAGATCCGCCGCCAGACTGGGGTCGTTTTTCCGGCTGATAGCGTAAATCTATAATTGTTACCGTAAAGCAGTGTAAAAGGCATGTAACAGACCATTGACTGGCTGAATGGTCTGTCATACTTTGTTACCTGCAAAGGGGAGTAACTTCATTGCCGGTCGATCGTCATTACGATGTGTGAAAAACCACATCCGGTCACCGGGCAACCCGAAAGGAATACGCAGACGTATTCCTTTTTTGTTGTAAGTGAGACCTTGCCGGAAGGCGAGGTCTATGCATAAAAAGCAGCGGCTGACGTCTTCCGACGTTGGCCGTTTTTTTATGTGTAAGGAACTTCTATGAATACTGTCGGCACGCCGTTGCTATGGGGCGGATTCGCTGTTGTTGTCGCCATTATGCTGGCTATCGACCTGTTATTACAGGGGCGTCGTGGCGCACATGCCATGACCATGAAACAGGCTGCGGCATGGTCGCTGGTCTGGGTGACGCTGTCGTTACTGTTTAATGCCGCTTTCTGGTGGTATCTGGCGCAGACACAGGGGCGTGAAGTCGCTGACCCGCAGGCGCTGGCCTTCCTCACAGGTTATCTGATTGAGAAATCGCTGGCGGTCGATAACGTCTTCGTCTGGTTAATGTTGTTCAGCTATTTCTCTGTTCCGGCAGCATTACAACGTCGCGTACTGGTGTATGGCGTGCTTGGGGCGATTGTTCTGCGTACCATCATGATCTTCACCGGTAGCTGGCTGATTTCGCAGTTCGACTGGATCCTGTATATCTTCGGTGCATTCCTGCTGTTTACTGGCGTGAAGATGGCGCTGGCTCATGAAGATGAATCAGGAATCGGTGACAAGCCGCTGGTGCGCTGGCTGCGCGGTCATTTGCGCATGACCGACACCATCGACAACGAGCATTTCTTTGTGCGCAAGAATGGTTTGTTGTACGCCACGCCGCTGATGCTGGTGTTGATTCTGGTGGAGTTAAGCGACGTGATCTTCGCCGTGGATAGCATTCCGGCTATCTTCGCTGTTACCACCGATCCGTTTATTGTGCTGACCTCAAACCTGTTTGCAATCCTCGGCCTGCGTGCGATGTATTTCCTGCTGGCAGGCGTAGCGGAGCGTTTCTCGATGCTCAAATATGGTCTGGCAGTGATTCTGGTATTTATCGGTATCAAGATGCTGATTGTCGATTTCTATCATATTCCGATCGCCGTCTCGCTGGGCGTGGTGTTTGGCATTCTGGTGATGACGTTTATTATCAACGCCTGGGTGAATTATCGGCATGATAAACAGCGGGTTGGATAATTCGCGTTAACAAACATACACCACCAGGGACGCTCCTCATTTTTCAGGATGTATTGCAACGATCCAGTCTGGTACTTGATACCGTAAAATCTGGAGCGTCCATCTCATTATCCTTGTAAGACGCACCCTCAGCCCACATCCATGTGGGCTGCCCTGGCCTCCAGGAAACGCTTCGGCGATTTTGATGCCACCAACACCCGTGCGGTTTATCAGTCCACAACAAACACAACTAAACCCAATTCAGGATGAGGAGATGCAAGTTTGCTTTCCCCTCAAACATGTCAAACAAATGTAACCATTAAGTTGCAAAACATGACCTCTCTTTAAAATCCAGCATTTTTCGCTTCCCGAAGCTGTAACTTTCCTTATACTCGACCTTGCAAACACTTTGTTACATCCTGAAAGATGCGTCGATAGAACGCACCAGGGATGTGCGACAACACAATGAAAGGATCGAAAAATGACTACGCAACGTTCACCGGGGCTATTCCGGCGTCTGGCTCATGGCAGCCTGGTAAAACAAATCCTGGTCGGCCTTATTCTGGGGATTCTCCTGGCATGGATCTCAAAACCGGCGGCTGAAGCTGTTGGTCTGTTAGGCACTTTATTTGTTGGCGCCCTGAAAGCCGTAGCACCAATCCTGGTGCTGATGCTGGTGATGGCTTCCATCGCTAACCACCAACACGGGCAAAAAACCAATATCCGCCCTATTCTGTTCCTCTATCTGCTGGGTACTTTCTCCGCCGCACTGGCCGCAGTCGTTTTCAGCTTTGCCTTCCCATCGACCCTGCATTTGTCCAGTAGCGCAGGCGATATTTCCCCGCCGTCAGGTATTGTGGAAGTGATGCGCGGACTGGTAATGAGCATGGTTTCCAACCCCATTGACGCCCTGTTGAAAGGTAATTACATCGGGATTCTGGTGTGGGCTATTGGCCTCGGTTTCGCGTTGCGTCACGGTAACGAAACCACCAAAAACCTGGTCAATGATATGTCGAATGCCGTCACCTTTATGGTGAAACTGGTGATTCGCTTCGCGCCAATCGGTATTTTTGGTCTGGTTTCTTCTACGCTGGCAACCACCGGTTTCTCCACACTGTGGGGCTACGCGCAACTGCTGGTCGTGCTGGTTGGCTGTATGTTGCTGGTGGCGCTGGTGGTTAACCCACTGCTGGTGTGGTGGAAAATTCGTCGTAACCCGTTCCCGCTGGTACTGCTGTGCCTGCGCGAAAGCGGTGTGTACGCCTTCTTCACCCGCAGCTCTGCGGCGAACATTCCGGTGAATATGGCGCTGTGTGAAAAGCTGAATCTGGATCGAGATACCTATTCCGTTTCTATTCCGCTGGGAGCCACCATCAATATGGCGGGCGCAGCAATCACCATTACGGTGTTGACGCTGGCTGCGGTTAATACGCTGGGTATTCCGGTCGATCTGCCTACGGCGCTGCTGCTGAGCGTGGTTGCTTCTCTGTGCGCCTGTGGCGCCTCCGGCGTGGCGGGGGGTTCTCTGCTGCTGATCCCACTGGCCTGTAATATGTTCGGTATTTCGAACGATATCGCCATGCAGGTGGTTGCCGTCGGCTTTATTATCGGCGTATTGCAGGACTCCTGCGAAACCGCACTGAACTCTTCAACTGACGTGCTGTTCACTGCGGCAGCTTGCCAGGCAGAAGACGATCGTCTGGCAAATAGCGCCCTGCGTAATTAATGTTTAACCCCTTTCGTCAACGGCGGAAGGGGTTTTCTCTACTTTAAACGGATCAATTCCCCTTTTCTGCATCCGCCAGAAACGAATGATATTCAGGCCATTCATCAGTAGAAAACTGCCTTCAATCATCGTGCCGCCAATCGACCCAGCCCAAAAGTTGTGAATCACCCAGCAACACGTTGAAAACCACATTACGCAGCGCATGGTCAGACCTTTACAGCGAAACAGCGCCCAGGTACTGACAATCGTGCCAATAACCGGCAATAGTTCAACAGGATGGTGGAACTTCGCCAGGCCAATTCCGCCAGTCAGCACAATAAAGATCGCCATTACCCATAAGCTGCGCGTGCGTAAGGTAATCAGCGTACGAATGGCATTAAGGATGGCACTGGCACCGGCGGGATAGGTGCCCAGGAGGAAAAAATGCACGCCAATAACGGCGCTATAGACCGAAAGCTGCTTTTTGAAGCGACGTTCGTCACGGTTAAAAAATGTTGTGATACCAATCAGAAAGGCGATGACACCCACGCCCTGGGCCAGCCAATACGCGGTCATGATAAATCCTTAGCAGGTATGGAAAAGCAAACGGCGCTTCACATTATGAAACGCCGTTTTTTATTAACAACTCATTTCGACTTTATAGCGTTACGCCGCTTTTGAAGATCGCCAGTTCGCGGAAGTCGTTACGCTCGTTGCAGGTTTGCTTACCGTTGGCAAACTCAACGATGGTATCGATAAATTCTTCCAGCAACTGCGGCATCGCTTTACCATGGATCAGCTGACCCGCGTCAAAGTCGATCCAGTGTTTTTTCTTCGCCGCCAGTTCACTGTTGGTGGCAATTTTCACTGTCGGCACAAAACCACCATACGGCGTACCGCGACCGGTACTGAACAGCACCATGTGACAGCCTGCACCCGCCAGGGCGCTGGTCGCTACGGCATCGTTACCCGGCGCGCTTAACAGGTTCAGCCCCGGCGTTTTCAGACGCTCGCCGTAACGCAGCACGTCTACCACCTGGCTGGAGCCCGCTTTCTGCGTACAGCCGAGAGATTTATCTTCCAGCGTGGTGATACCACCCGCTTTGTTCCCCGGCGATGGGTTTTCGTAGATCGGCTGGTCATGGGCAATAAAGTACTGTTTGAAGTCGTTGACCATGGTGACCAGTTTTTCAAACGTTGCTTCGTCACGGCAATGATCCATCAGCAACTGCTCTGCGCCGAACATCTCCGGTACTTCGGTCAGTACGGTCGTACCGCCGTTAGCAATCACGTAGTCAGAGAAACGCCCCAACATTGGGTTAGCGGTAATACCGGAAAGACCGTCAGAACCACCGCACTCCAGACCAAACTTCAGTTCGCTGAGTTTGCCTGGCTCGCGTTTATCGTTGCGCATCACGTTATACAACTGATGCAGATGTTCGATCCCGGCCTCGATTTCATCGTCCTGCTGTTGGCAGATCATGAAATGGACACGTTCAGGATCGATATCGCCCAGCGTTTCACGGAAGACATCGACCTGATTGTTTTCACATCCCAGACCAATTACCAGCACCGCACCTGCGTTCGGGTGACGCACCATGTTTTGTAGCATAGTACGGGTATTGATGTGATCGTCACCCAGTTGCGAACATCCGTAGGTGTGGCTGAAGAGGAACACGCCGTCAGTACCTTCGGCGTTGTTGGTCTCTTTCAGAAAACGGTTCTGGATCTGACGCGCGATGCCGTTAACACAGCCCACGGTTGGCAGGATCCACAGCTCGTTACGCACCCCGACATCACCATTCGCGCGACGATAGATCTGCACTTCACGATCTGCCGCTTGTGCTGGCAGATCATGAAAATCAGGTTGATAGCGATACTGATCCAGATCGCTCAGATTCGTGCGCGTATTGTGGGCGTGAACGTGTTCACCTGCCGCAATATCCGCCAGTGCATAACCAATCGGCAGGCCATATTTGATGACGTTGGCCCCTTTTGCGATATCCGTTAACGCAAATTTATGTCCACGAGCAACATCCTGGCGCAGCCTAACAGTCTGGTTATCGACACTGACTTCTGTGCCTTCAGCCAAATCAGCTAAAGCAACCGCGACGTTATCCAGCGCATGGATCTTGATGTATTGCATATCAACCCCAGACCTTAGTTCAGTTCAATGGCGAAGTAGTCACGCGCATTGTTAAAGCAAATGTTTTTCACCATCTCGCCCAGCAGGTTGATGTCCGCCGGTGCTTCGCCCGCTTCCACCCAGCGACCGATCATCTGGCACAGAATGCGGCGGAAGTATTCGTGACGGGTGTATGACAGGAAGCTACGGCTGTCAGTCAGCATACCAACAAAGCGGCTCAGCAGACCAAGCTGCGCCAGTTGGGTCATCTGACGTTCCATACCGTCTTTCTGATCGTTAAACCACCAGCCAGAACCGAACTGCATTTTGCCCGGCATACCTTCGCCCTGGAAGTTACCGATCATGGTGCCCAGCACTTCGTTATCGCGCGGGTTCAGGCAGTAGAGAATGGTTTTCGGCAGCAGGTTTTCTTCGTTCTGTTTGCTCAGCAGCTTAGACAGCTCTTCCGCCATCGGACGGTCGTTGATGGAGTCAAAGCCTACATCCGGCCCCAGCAGTTTGAACTGACGCAGATTGTTATTACGCAGTGCGCCAATGTGGTACTGCTGTACCCAGCCGCGACGTGCGTATTCTGCGCCGAGGAACACCAGCACCGCAGTTTTGAACTGTGCCACTTCGTGCTCGCTCAGGGTTTCGCCAGCCAGACGGCGCGCCAGAATGCTGTCCAGTTCCGCTTCGTTCGCTTCAGCAAACATCACCACATCCAGCGCGTGGTCAGACACTTTACAGCCGTGAGCGGCAAAGTGATCCAGACGTTTGGTCAGAGCAGTTTGCAGGTCTGCAAAGCGGCGAATGTCGGTATCGGAGACTTCACCCAGCTTCGCCATATAGTCGTTAAAGGTCGCCTGTTCGATGTTGAAGGCTTTATCCGGACGCCAGCTCGGCAGCACCTTAATGGTGAAAGAGCCGTCTTTGGCGATCTCTGCATGATGCTCCAGAGAATCGATCGGATCATCGGTGGTGCCGACCATTTTCACGTTCATCTGCTGCATGATGCCGCGCGCGGAGAAGTTATCCTGCGCCAGCAGTTCGTTACATTCGTTCCAGATTTCATCCGCAGTAGACGGAGACAGCAGTTTGCCAGTGATACCGAATGGACGACGCAGTTCGAGGTGCGTCCAGTGGTATAACGGATTGCCGATAGTGTGCGGAACAGTCGCCGCCCATGCGTCAAACTTTTCACGGTCAGAGGCATCACCGGTACACAGGCGTTCAGCTACACCATTGGTGCGCATTGCACGCCATTTGTAGTGATCGCCTTTTAGCCAGATGTCATACAAATTCTTAAAGCGATAGTCTTCTGCGATCTGCTGCGGCGGCAAATGGCAGTGGTAGTCGAAAATCGGCTGGTCTTTTGCGTAGTCGTGATACAGGCGGCGGGCAAATTCAGTATCTAACAGGAAATCTTCAGTCATAAACGGAGTCATTATCGTCTTCCTCTTAACGAGTGAGCTAGCTTGCTTATGGTGCGATGCTGACAAAGTTATCACACCAATTTCCAGAGCCAGAAGATATTTTCGTGAGTTAGATCAATAAACGTAGTTAAAAAAATTACTCTCAAAGTGGTAAATATCGCTGCAAGCCGCGCCGTTACTGGCCTCGCTATCATCCTGTAATGTCCCTACAAATATTCGCACATTTGTGATGGCTCTCACCTTTTAAAGTTGTATGACAAGTTATCTTTCTGCCGTCGCAAATCATAAGTCGACGGAATGCAAATTGCCGATTCATTCGTTAGATGAATTGGGTTGACCGGTACGGAAGCCGAATTAGCACGAAACTTTCATGGCAACGTTCGGGGCGTGCCGGTTTTTTTTCGGTTACCCGGTCGTAAGTAACATCTTCAGCCTCTGGCGGGATGATGGCCGCGATTACTGCGGATATAACAAAACGATGAGGTTTTACATGCGTAAAATTAAAGGGTTACGTTGGTATATGATCGCACTGGTGACGCTCGGCACCGTGCTCGGTTACCTGACGCGTAACACTGTGGCGGCAGCTGCGCCAACTCTGATGGAAGAGTTAAACATCTCCACCCAACAGTATTCCTACATCATCGCAGCTTATTCTGCTGCTTATACGGTCATGCAACCGGTAGCGGGTTATGTACTGGATGTTCTGGGTACAAAAATCGGTTACGCGATGTTTGCCGTGTTGTGGGCTGTGTTCTGTGGCGCTACCGCGCTGGCAGGTAGCTGGGGCGGCCTGGCGATTGCTCGTGGTGCGGTAGGTGCTGCTGAAGCAGCAATGATCCCGGCAGGTCTGAAAGCCAGTTCCGAATGGTTCCCGGCGAAAGAACGTTCCATCGCAGTAGGTTACTTTAACGTTGGTTCTTCAATTGGTGCGATGATTGCGCCGCCGCTGGTGGTATGGGCAATCGTGATGCACAGCTGGCAGATGGCGTTTATCATCTCCGGTGCACTGAGCTTTATCTGGGCGATGGCATGGCTGATTTTCTATAAGCACCCACGCGACCAGAAACATCTGACTGATGAAGAACGCGAATACATTATTAACGGTCAGGAAGCCCAGCACCAGGTTGGCACGGCGAAGAAAATGTCCGTTGGTCAGATCCTGCGTAACCGTCAGTTCTGGGGTATCGCGCTGCCGCGTTTCCTGGCTGAACCGGCGTGGGGTACTTTCAACGCGTGGATCCCGCTGTTCATGTTTAAAGTTTACGGCTTTAACCTGAAAGAGATCGCGATGTTCGCCTGGATGCCGATGCTGTTTGCTGACCTCGGTTGTATCCTCGGTGGTTACCTGCCGCCGCTGTTCCAGCGTTGGTTTGGCGTGAACCTGATCGTCTCCCGTAAGATGGTAGTAACGCTGGGTGCGGTGCTGATGATTGGCCCAGGTATGATCGGTCTGTTCACCAACCCATATGTCGCGATTATGCTGCTGTGTATCGGTGGTTTTGCTCACCAGGCACTGTCTGGCGCACTGATTACGCTCTCTTCTGACGTGTTCGGTCGTAACGAAGTCGCAACGGCAAACGGTCTGACCGGGATGTCCGCATGGCTGGCAAGTACGCTGTTTGCGCTGGTTGTTGGTGCTCTGGCTGACACCATCGGCTTCAGCCCGCTGTTCGCAGTGCTGGCAGTGTTCGACCTGCTGGGTGCGCTGGTTATCTGGACGGTATTGCAGAACAAACCGGCGATTGAGGTTGTGGAAGAAGCGCATAACGATCCCGCGCCACAACATTAACGCTTCGTGTAAGTTTTAGTTTCCCTTCAAAGCCGCCTTCTCAGGCGGCTTTTTCATCACTGCGAGTAGAGCTAAACTCGCAAAAGTGGTATAACAAATATAGTCTGCCGTATCATGCCTGGAGCGCATATGGAAATCACTGAACCACGCCGTTTGTATCAACAGCTCGCCGCTGACCTGAAAGAGCGCATCGAGCAAGGCGTCTATCTGGTGGGAGATAAACTGCCCGCCGAACGTTTTATTGCCGATGAAAAAAACGTCAGCCGCACCGTGGTTCGTGAAGCCATCATCATGCTGGAGGTTGAAGGTTATGTCGAAGTGCGCAAAGGCTCCGGCATTCATGTGATTTCAAACCAGCCTCGCCATCAGCAAGCGGCTGACGATAATATGGAATTTGCCAATTACGGCCCATTTGAACTGCTGCAAGCTCGCCAGCTTATCGAAAGCAATATTGCCGAGTTTGCCGCAACCCAGGTGACCAAGCAGGACATCATGAAATTGATGGCCATCCAGGAGCAGGCTCGCGGCGAACAATGCTTCCGCGATTCCGAGTGGGATTTGCAGTTCCACATTCAGGTAGCATTAGCGACTCAAAACTCCGCGCTGGCGGCCATCGTTGAGAAAATGTGGACCCAGCGTAGCCATAACCCGTACTGGAAAAAGCTCCACGAACACATTGATTCCCGTACCGTCGATAACTGGTGTGATGACCACGATCAAATCCTTAAAGCGTTGATTCGCAAAGATCCTCATGCAGCCAAACTGGCAATGTGGCAGCACCTGGAAAACACCAAGATAATGTTATTTAACGAAACCAGCGACGATTTCGAGTTCAACGCCGACCGTTACCTGTTCGCAGAAAACCCGGTTGTGCATCTGGATACGGCCGCCAGCGGCAGCAAATAAAACGCCCATCCGACAGGCGCTGACGCGCGCCTGTACGCTTTGTCAGTAAGCAAAAAGTATAAAGTGTCAGCCTGTGTAAATCCTCTCGCCACCCTCCCCTGCAATCAGCAAAATCAGACTCCACGGACATGTAATTTTGATAACGAACAACGTTGACCTTTGTTACAATTAGATTCAATTTGAATTTATGCTATTAAATGTTTTCTTATCTCACGTTTTAACAGGGAATAGTTCAGGCCGTGTTGGTGTCTCGACCCGCAATCCATACAAAAACAGCAATAATCTGGCGGGAGTACATCATTTAAAACCGGCGTGGCGTTAACCGATTCACCAGGAATAATGAATGGAACTTTTGACCCAATTACTGCAGGCCCTGTGGGCGCAGGATTTTGAAACGCTGGCCAATCCATCGATGATTGGCATGTTGTATTTTGTCTTGTTTGTAATTTTGTTCCTTGAAAACGGCTTGCTTCCGGCGGCCTTTTTACCGGGCGACAGCTTACTGGTGTTGGTCGGCGTATTGATTGCTAAAGGCGCGATGGGTTATCCACAAACGATTCTGTTACTGACCGTTGCCGCCAGCCTTGGCTGCTGGGTCAGTTACATACAGGGGCGATGGCTGGGCAATACCCGCACTGTGCAAAACTGGCTTTCCCATTTACCCGCGCACTATCACCAACGCGCACACCATCTTTTTCACAAACACGGTTTATCGGCGCTATTAATTGGTCGCTTTATTGCATTTGTCAGAACACTGCTGCCGACCATTGCCGGGTTATCAGGGCTGAATAACGCTCGCTTTCAGTTCTTCAACTGGATGAGCGGTCTGCTGTGGGTGTTGATCCTGACAACTCTGGGTTACATGCTCGGCAAAACGCCGGTATTTTTGAAGTACGAGGATCAGCTAATGTCATGCCTGATGCTGCTCCCGGTGGTACTGCTGGTATTTGGCCTGGCAGGTTCTCTGGTCGTGTTATGGAAAAAGAAATATGGAAATCGGGGGTAAGGGATGCAAATACCTCGCATGTCGCTTCGCCAGCTAGTCTGGTCCGGCGCTGCTTTATTGCTGGTCGGCACGCTGCTGCTGGCCTGGTCTGCGGTTCGTCAGCAAGATTCGACGCTGGCGATCCGTGCCGTTCATCAAGGCATGACGATGCCAGACGGTTTTTCCATCTGGCATCACCTTGACGCTCACGGCATTCCTTTCAAAAGCATTACCCCCAAGAACGACACTCTGTTAATTACATTTGACTCCAGCGATCAGAGTGCCGCCGCAAAAGCGGTCCTCGACAGAACATTGCCCCATGGCTACATCATTGCGCAGCAGGACGATAACAGTCAGGCCATGCAGTGGCTGACCCGGCTGCGGGATAATTCTCATCGCTTCGGATAACTTCCTGTTATCCGAAACATATCACTCACTTTGGTGATTTCACCGTTACTGTCTATGATTAATGAGGCGGTGGTTAACACCACCGCTTCGTTGTCTGGACAATCGTTCCTTTGTAATAGGTTCGAGTCACAATGGAAGGTTCAAGAATGAAATACCGCATCGCTTTAGCTGTTTCTCTTTTTGCTCTTAGTGCCGGTAGTTATGCCACTACCCTGTGTCAGGAAAAGGAGCAAAATATCCTTAAGGAGATCAGCTATGCCGAAAAACACCAAAACCAGAATCGTATTGACGGTCTGAATAAAGCCCTGAGTGAAGTCCGGGCCAACTGTTCAGATAGCCAGCTGCGCGCCGATCATCAGAAGAAAATCGCTAAGCAGAAAGATGAGGTGGCGGAACGCAAGCAAGATTTAGCCGAAGCGAAACAAAAAGGCGATGCGGATAAGATTGCCAAACGCGAACGGAAACTGGCAGAAGCGCAGGAAGAGCTGAAAAAGCTGGAAGCGCGCGACTACTAATTCACAATAGTCACTACTTACTCACCTGGAGAAAACTATGTCGAAAGAACACACTACGGAACATCTGCGTGCAGAGTTGAAATCCCTGTCTGATACGCTGGAAGAAGTACTAAGCGCCTCAGGAGATAAGTCGAAAGAAGAGTTGAGTAAGATTCGCAGTAAAGCGGAGCAGGCGCTAAAACAGAGCCGCTATCGCCTGGGTGAAACTGGCGAGGCAATTGCCAAACAGACTCGTGAAGCGGCGGCGCGTGCCGATGAGTACGTGCGTGAAAATCCGTGGACGGGTGTGGGCATTGGCGCTGCAATCGGTGTAGTGCTCGGCGTTCTGCTGTCGCGTCGTTAATTATGGCGGACACTCATCACGCGCAAGGGCCCGGTAAAAGCGTTCTGGGCATCGGGCAGCGAATTGTCACCATCATGGTCGAAATGGTGGAGACACGTCTGCGGCTGGCGGTGGTGGAGCTGGAAGAGGAAAAAGCCAATCTCTTTCAACTGTTACTGATGCTGGGCCTGACGATGCTTTTCGCTGCATTTGGTCTTATGAGCCTGATGGTGCTGATTATCTGGGCGGTTGATCCGCAATATCGCCTGAATGCGATGATTGCCACCACCGTGGTGTTACTGCTACTGGCACTGATTGGCGGTATCTGGACGTTACGCAAGTCACGGAAATCGACACTGTTGCGTCATACGCGCCATGAACTGGCGAACGATCGGCAACTGCTCGAGGAGGAGTCCCGTGAGCGGTAAAGTCGAACGTGAACGCCGCAAGGCACAGCTACTTAGCCAGATCCAGCAACAACGGCTGGATCTTTCCGCCAGTCGTCGAGACTGGCTGGAAGCAACAGGCGCTTACGATCGTCGCTGGAATATACTGTTGAGTCTGCGCTCATGGGCGCTGGTTGGCAGTAGCGTGATGGCTATCTGGACAATTCGCCATCCGAATATGCTGGTCCGCTGGGCCAGGCGCGGTTTTGGAGTATGGAGTGCCTGGCGTCTGGTTAAAACCACCCTCAAACAGCAACAGCTTCGCGGTTAACGCCTTTCTGGCCGGAGTCATTCCGGCCTTATCCCTCAAAATTTTTGAAAAAATTTGACAGTTTTCCTTGCTAACAATCACCATTCACTACGTTTATGCTTCTCTCCATCGACAGCAACGACGCTAATACCGCGTCAATGCACAAAAAAACAATCAGCAGCCTGAGCGGCGCAGTGGAGAGTAAGATGAAAAAATTAGAAGATGTTGGTGTACTGGTAGCGCGTATTTTAATGCCGATTCTGTTTATTACGGCCGGCTGGGGAAAGATTACTGGCTACGCTGGTACGCAACAATACATGGAAGCGATGGGCGTCCCGGGCTTTATGCTGCCGCTGGTGATTTTGCTTGAATTTGGTGGTGGTCTGGCAATTCTGTTTGGTTTCCTGACTCGCACCACGGCGCTGTTTACCGCTGGCTTTACACTGCTGACTGCATTTTTATTTCACAGCAATTTTGCAGAAGGCATGAACTCGCTGATGTTTATGAAAAACCTGACCATTTCTGGCGGATTCCTGCTGCTGGCGATTACGGGTCCGGGCGCATTCAGCATCGACCGCCTGCTGAATAAAAAGTGGTAAGCACACGCTATACTTAACGATAAAAAAACGAGGAGAAACACTCCTCGTTTTTGCTATTGGAGGAGAGAAAAATGGGTCAACTGATTGACGGCGTCTGGCATGACACCTAGTACGACACCAAATCCACCGGCGGTAAATTTCAACGTTCAGCTTCCGCATTTCGTAACTGGCTCACCGCTGACGGCGCACCAGGACCAACCGGCAAAGGTGGTTTTGCCGCAGAAAAAGACCGTTATCATCTCTATGTTTCACTCGCCTGCCCGTGGGCACACCGCACGCTGATTATGCGTAAACTCAAAGGCCTGGAACCGTTTATCTCCGTTTCCGTGGTGAATCCGCTGATGCTGGAAAACGGCTGGACCTTTGATGACAGTTTTCCGGGAGCAACCGGAGACACGCTCTATCAACATGAATTTTTGTATCAGCTTTATCTCCACGCCGATCCGCACTATAGCGGACGTGTCACTGTTCCCGTGCTATGGGACAAAAAGAACCACACCATTGTCAGCAACGAATCGGCGGAAATCATCCGCATGTTCAATACTGCGTTTGATGCACTGGGCGCGAAAGCGGGAGATTACTACCCACCAGCCCTGCAAACGAAAATTGACGAACTTAACGGCTGGATTTACGACACCGTCAACAATGGCGTGTATAAAGCCGGTTTTGCTACCAGCCAGGAAGCCTACGACGAGGCGGTGGTGAAAGTGTTTGAATCGCTGGCGCGACTGGAGCAGATCTTAGGTCAGCATCGCTATCTGACCGGTAACCAGTTAACCGAAGCTGATATTCGCCTGTGGACCACGCTGGTGCGTTTTGATCCGGTGTATGTCACCCACTTCAAATGTGATAAGCACCGCATCAGCGATTACCTGAACCTGTACGGCTTCCTGCGCGATATCTACCAGATGCCGGGGATTGCCGAAACTGTCAATTTCGATCACATCCGTAATCACTACTTCCGCAGCCATAAGACCATCAACCCTACGGGGATTATTTCGATTGGTCCGTGGCAGGATCTCGATGAACCACACGGTCGGGACGTTCGCTTCGGTTAGACAAAGGCACCCTTCGTGGTGCCTCTGATTGTTGGCTAAGTGCGTGTTGTTCATGTCGGATGCGGCGTGAAAGCCTTATCCGACCTAAAAACATTGTACATTCAATATATTGCAGATACCTCACAGGCCAGATAAACGTAGCGCATCTGGCGATTTTGCGCTTGCCATCAGTCTGAAGTTCCGTTCATTGCGCCTTATTAATTCACCATAGTGATATTTACTGCTATTTCATTCATGTCTATTCTTAATTTGCTGCTTTAAAAACAAGTGATTGAGCAAAATTGAGGCAAAAATGGACTGGTATCTGAAAGTACTAAAAAATTATGTCGGATTCCGGGGTCGTGCGCGGCGCAAAGAGTACTGGATGTTTATTCTGGTCAACATCATCTTTACGTTCGTGCTGGGACTACTGGATAAAATGTTAGGCTGGCAACGCGCCGGTGGCGAAGGCATCCTGACGACAATCTATGGCATTCTGGTGTTTTTACCGTGGTGGGCGGTTCAGTTCCGTCGCCTGCATGACACCGACCGTTCGGCGTGGTGGGTACTGCTGTTCTTGATCCCGTTTATCGGCTGGCTGATTATCATCGTCTTTAACTGCCAGGCGGGTACACCGGGTGAAAACCGCTTTGGACCAGACCCGAAACTGGAACAGGAATAATAATTAAGCACCTTGTGAAAGGTGCTTAATCGTTTATTTTCCGGCGAACAACTTTGGAATTTCCCGCAAACACCAGGATTTTGCTTCTCCCATACTGTCGCGACGCCAGGCCATAATAATATCGATCTCGCTGGTCGATTCCGGGCTGACGACACGCAACCGCCCTTCCGCAATATCTTTTTCGACCATCGGATACGGCATCGTCGCCACGCCAAGCCCCGCCAGTAATGCCTGACGTTTATCTTCAATCGTGCTCACCGTTAAGCGCGGCTGTTTGTCCAGCAGCTGTACGGTCAACACCGGGCGCTCACGAGCGGTATCCGCTACCGCAATTCCACGATATTTCACGCGCGTCACTTCAGATAACGGTTCCGGCTCCTGATGAATCGGGTGATCAGGCGCGGCAACGTAGACGTTCATTAAGGTATAGAGCTTGCGCGAGTTGATCTCCGACGAGGAACGAAAATGCATATCCGGCGCGATAACGATATCCGCTCGCCCCTGCTCCAGCCGCTCCCACGCGCCCGCCAGCACTTCGGTGATGATTGCCAGTTGGGTGTTAGCCTTCACCGCCAGTTTGTCGATCAACGGAAAAAAGGCAGCCGTCGGCACCAGTGCCTCGGTCACAATGGTGAGATGCGTCTCCCAGCCGCGCGCGAGGGCTTCGGCATCGGTAGTCAGCTTATCTGCTGCCTCCAGCAGAACGCGTCCTCGCTCCAGCAACATACGCCCGACATTGGTGAATTTTGTACGATGACCCGAACGGTCAAACAGCACCACATCCAGCTCTTCTTCCAGTTTTTGCATGGTGTAGCTAAGCGCAGAAGGCACGCGTCCCAGCTCATCTGCTGCCGCCGCAAAACTGCCACGGCGATCGATCGCGTCCATAACACGCAGTGCTTCCAGCGTTAATGCCCTTTCTTTGGCCATGTCGTTCTCATTCAGGAAATTTGAACATACCGGGCAGAATATCTGGCTAACAATGTAGCGTCCAGCCCCTTACCATAAAAGGAAGTAAAGAGAGGTCAATAATTATGATTACTACCCGAACTGCCAGGCAGTGTGGACAAGCAGACTACGGATGGTTACAGGCCCGGTATACTTTTTCCTTTGGACACTACTTCGACCCGAAATTGTTAGGCTACGCCTCCCTGCGCGTGCTCAACCAGGAAGTGCTGGCTCCAGGTGCCGCCTTTCAGCCGCGAACCTACCCAAAAGTCGATATTTTGAATGTGATTCTGGATGGAGAAGCAGAATACCGCGACAGTGAAGGCAATCATGTTCAGGCCAGCACCGGTGAAGCCTTATTGCTTTCTATTCAGCCGGGCGTGAGTTATAGCGAACATAACATCAGCAAAGACAAACCGTTAACGCGGATGCAGCTTTGGCTGGATGCCTGCCCGCAGCGAGAGAATCCGCTGATTCAAAAACTGGCGCTTAATATGGGCAAGCAGCAATTAATCGCCTCGCCCGATGGCACAGAGGGTAGTCTGCAACTGCGCCAGCAAGTGTGGTTGCATCATATTGTGCTCGCCAAGGGCGAAAGTGCGAACTTTCAACTGCACGGCCCGCGCGCCTATTTACAATCGATTCACGGCCAATTTCATGCGATTACGCATCATGAAGAGAAAGCAGCACTGACCTGCGGTGACGGGGCATTTATTCGTGACGAGGCTAACATTACGCTGGTTGCTGATTCCCCGCTGCGCGCTTTACTGATAGATTTACCTGTCTAGTTGTTTTTACAGGGAGAAGATGATGAGTAAAAAATCGGCGAAGAAACGCCAGTCAGTGAAGCCCGTTGTGGCGAAAGAAACTACTCGCGCAACTAAAAACTTTGGCTATGAAGAGATGTTGAGCGAGCTGGAAGCGATAGTCGCCGACGCCGAAACGCGGTTAGCCGAGGATGAAGCCGCCGCATAAATACAGGTTGCCGGATGCGGCGTAAACGCCTTATCCGGCCTACAAAATCCAACAACATCAATAAATTGCGCACCCCGTAGGCCGGATAAGATGCGCCAGCATCGCATCCGGCACGATACCCAAGACCCGCCGCTTATCTGGCCTTGCTCGCCATAATCTCGATAATCTGCCGATCCGTTTGCTGCATCGAATGGCTTGCCAGCGCACACAGGTTGGCAATCGACTGCTCAACATCATGCGCCACAATCCCTTCATTGCCGGTCACAGCGGTATCATCCAACGCCATTAGCACCGCTTTCCACGCAGCCGAAGCACTGGTCGAAACCTTCATCGCGCAACTGTTCGACGCACCATCGCAAATCATGCCGCTGACATCGCCGATCATACTGCTGATAGCCATAGAGATCGTTTCATAACGCCCATCCACCAGCCACGCCATCCCGGCAGCAGCCCCCATTGCTGCCGTCGTTGCAGCACACAGCGCGGATAAACGCGGCAACTGGTTATGGATGTAGATCGCGCTCAAATGCGAAAGCATCAGCGCACGCGCCAGCCGTTCATCATCCGCCCCGAAGTGTTCCGCGACCACCACCACGGGCATTGTCGCGGTGATCCCCTGGTTGCCAGAACCGGAGTTACTCATCGCCGGAAGCGTTGCGCCGCCCATACGCGCATCGGATGCCGCGCTGGTACGAATCACAATCGACGAAGAGAGATCTTTCGCCAACAAACCGCGTGCACACTGTTTTTCCAGCGTTGCGCCAATATGCAGTCCCCAGTTGCCACTCAAGCCTTCCTGCGATAATGCGCAGTTTAGCTTCGCAGAATCGAGAATAAAGCGGATCGCCTCAAACGGGACTTCATTGACGAACTTCAGGATCTCGGCCAGCGTCGTTCTGGAGAGCACCGCCAGCGGCGACTCTTGCTCCCCCTCTGTCACACATGCCTGCTGGGTAAATACCACGCCATTGTGCGTCTCAATATGCACAATGTTGGTATGTCCACCGACAATGGTGACACACGCCCACTTCTCGCCGTTCCAGACTTTGGCGCGTGAGAAGAGGATCTCGTCGCAAGGTTCCTGGATCTTAACCGAGACTTTCCCCGCCGCCAGCAATGCTTTGGCATCGGCAATTGCCTGCGCAGTTGCGTCTTTCAGCACTTCCAGCCCGGCTTTGGCATTTCCGCCTAACGCTCCCAGCGCCGCCGCAATCGGCAGCCCCACCATTCCCGTGCCGGGAACGGTGACGCCCAGACCGTTCTTCATCAGATTTGGCGAAACCCAGGCTTCTACACGTTCAACCGGACCTTCCAGTTCTGCCGCAGCAACCGCCGCTGCCAGCGCCAGTGAAATAGGTTCAGTACATCCCAGCGCCGGTTTTACTTCCTCCTGAACGGCGAGGATGTAACGCTGCCATAACGGATTTAAAGTCGAATCAAACATAATAAAAACCTTAAAATTTCAGGTAAATCAAGAAAATGCCAGGAACGGAGAAACGCAAAGCAACAAACCGGTGACGATAATCAGGTACAGAGACATCCCTTTGTATTTGTGCAATGCCGGTACTTTGTAAACCAGCCACGCCGGGATCAGGCACCCTACCATGCCGAAAATCGGGCTACAGATAGAGGTGAAGCTCAACACCGGCGCGTTCAGTACGATGGCGCTCCAGGCCAGTAAAATGGCGAAAATCATGATGCCGCGCTGAACAAGATTTTCGTTAATCTTCTCGGCAGGCATCTTGCGACGCAGGATGTTCATTACGATCCCTTGCGTTGCTTCGCGAAAGCCTAAATAGACGCCAAAGAATGCAGTCATGACAGCAAAGATATTGAGAATGACACTAACCACTTTTACCCACGCAGCACCGTCACCGCTAATAAACTGTGCGGCAATTGCCAGCGCGGAAATATTCTGCTCGTAGGCTTTTACCGCTTCGTCATGTCCCATCGCCAGCGTGAACGACACTGCGTAGAAAAAGACAGTGACAAACAGAATGCCGAACGCGATGTTCATTGCCCGCAACGCTTTATGCCGCGCTACTTCAATCGATTTTTCCCGCGAGCGATAGGAAATCACCATCGGGCTTAATGTCTGGATAAACAGAATCGACGTCAGGGTAAACGGCAGCGTAATAATGGCGTTTTTCACCAGCAGCCCCAGCGGCGGCAGCGAACCCACGTTATACAGATGCCACATTCCCACCATCGACACGCCCAGCGCAGCGACTACCAGCAGTTTGGTCAGTACCATGCCAGTCGAAATCTTGAATAACAGTTTCTCGCCGCGTGAGGAGATGGCGACCAGAATGCAAATCAGTACCAGTCCATAAAACGGATTGTCTGATAGCACGCTTTCCGTCACGCCAAAAGTATGTAAATAGGAGGCGCTATCGTTGGTGATGGCGGTGGAATACACGAACATCCAGATCACCAGCATTACGAAATAGAGCGCACCTAACAGGATGCCCCAGTTTTTGCCTAAATAACCGCTGATGACGCTCGGGTAATCTTTACACTCCGGTGATTCTGCCAGCGTATTAATAAACAACCGCTGAAACAGATACATTGCCGGGTAACCAATCACTGATGAGAGCAAAAATACCCACAATCCCATCAAACCGACCTGCACCGGGAGAAAAACAATCCCCGCGCCAATCGCCATCCCGATACTCATAATTACCCAGCCGGTGTCGGTACTGTCGAATTTGATTGCTTCACGCCATTCACTTTCACTCATTCCAGCACGACCCGCCGGGGTCGAAGCGTCTGCAATGACGCCTTTATTCGTTGCAATTTCCATAATTTCTCGCTCAATATTTTGTAGGGCTTTTTATTTTTTTCGAGCCGCATCAAGGCGATACGCGGTCTACGTTTTTTTGCAGGCGAGTTATTAGAATGAAGAAATGATACGCGTGAGGTTAGAGAAAATCTTCACAATCAAGACTTTGAAATAGCAGTTATGGATAATAATTTTCTATCAAATCAACAAAAAATAAACAGTTATTCTCTATTTGCGGCAGATCACAATAAAAAAGGGTGCACATTTTGTGCACCCAAAGATAAATGCGGATGAAATATCAGCCGCAGACTACTTTTATGGCCAGTCCTCCGCGTGAAGTTTCGCGGTATTTATCGTTCATATCTTTGCCGGTTTCATACATCGTCTCGATCACTTTATCGAGTGAAACACGCGGTGCAGAAGTGCGCCGCATCGCCATTCGCGCGGCGTTTACCGCTTTCACAGCGTTGATAGCGTTACGTTCAATACACGGAATTTGCACTTGTCCGGCAACCGGATCGCAGGTCAGCCCAAGGTTATGCTCCATAGCGATTTCCGCCGCATTGCATACCTGCGCCGGGCTGCCGCCCAGCAGTTCGGTTAACCCTGCCGCAGCCATCGAACAGGCCACGCCAATCTCGCCCTGACACCCCACTTCCGCACCAGAGATGGAGGCATTCATTTTATACAGCGCGCCGATAGCGCCAGCCGCCAGCAGAAAACGGGCGATGGATCGCTCATTGAGCGGACGGCGGAATTTATCGTAATAGGCCAGCACTGCCGGAATAATACCGCAAGCGCCATTAGTTGGTGCTGTCACTACACGTCCGCCAGCGGCGTTTTCTTCGCTGACCGCCAGCGCAAACATATTGATCCAGTCGATGACGTTCATTGGATCGTTAGAGATATTGTCACTAGAGACCAGCAAACGGCGCAACGCCACCGCCCGGCGTGGGACATTGAGCGGGCCAGGCAATACGCCTTCGGTATTCATGCCGCGTTCAATACCGTCGTGCATCACCTGCCAGATACGAGCAAACCCTGCATCAATTTCCGCTTTGCTGCGCAGCGCCAGCTCGTTATGCATCATCAGGCCAGAAATAGACAGGCCGTTGTAATCACACATTTTCAGCAGTTCGCCTGCCGAGTGGAAGTCATAAGGTACGGGTGTTTCGACATCGTGCGACATGCCGAAGTGTTCTTCTTCAACGATAAACCCGCCGCCGACAGAGTAATAGGTTTTGCTTAATAGCTCTTCCTGCCCGTTCCAGGCAGTAATCCGCATCCCGTTCTCATGACGAGGCAACATTTCGGGATGGAAGATAATGTTCTTTGCTACAGGAAAATCAACAATATGCGCACCAGAAGCCACCGGCAGTCGCCCACTGCGCGTCACAAGTTCAATAAATGCAGGGATCTCATCAATAACAACATCCTGCGGGCTGTTTCCTGCCAGTCCCATAATGATGGCGATATCCGTGGCATGGCCTTTGCCCGTCAGTGACAACGACCCGTAAAGATCGACCACAATATGACTTGTTGCAGTTAATAAGCCACTACTCACCAGTCGGTCGATAAAACTTTTTCCAGCATTCATTGGCCCCACGGTATGCGAACTGGAGGGACCAATACCAATTTTGAAAATATCGAATGCACTAATCATAACCACACTCTCGGATTGCCGTTCTGTGAAGAGGAGCAGGACGACTCTACGGTCGCCCCGCTCCGGGCTTTACACGCTACGTACTGCGATAGCTTCAATTTCCAGCTTCACATCTTTCGGCAAACGCGCGACCTGCACGCAGCTACGGGTCGGGTAGGTCGCCTGATGCTCATCGAAGAATTGCTTATAGACTTCATTGATGGTGGCAAAGTCATTCAGATCGGTGATGAATACCGTCATCTTGATGATATCGCCCACGGTGAGGCCAGCAGCAACCACGATCGCTTTGACGTTTTCAAGGCTTAAACGCGCCTGATCTTTCACATCAGCCGGGATCTCGCCGGTCTGCGGGCAAACCGGAATTTGCCCGGAGGTGAAGACCATGCTGCCTAAATCAACGCCCTGAACATAAGGGCCGATTGCGCCTGGGGCACGTTGCGTTTCGATAATCTTTTTCATACATCCTCCGGCGTCAGAGCGCCTGGGTAAAGGTACGTGAAATCACATCCTGTTGCTGTTCGCGAGTCAGCGCATTAAAGCGCACAGCGTAGCCAGAGACACGGATTGTCAGGTTCGGGTATTTTTCCGGGTGCTCAATGGCATCCAACAACATTTCCCGATTCATAACGTTAACGTTGAGATGTTGACCGCCTTCGATGTCCGCTTCGTGGTGGAAGTAACCATCCAGCAGGCCAACAAGGTTGGTTTTGCGTACCGGATCTTCTTTACCCAGCGCCGCAGGGACGATCGAGAAAGTGTACGAAATACCGTCTTTGGCGTAAGTGAACGGCAGTTTTGCCACGGAAGTCAGCGAGGCTACCGCACCTTTGCGGTCACGACCGTGCATCGGGTTAGCGCCCGGCGCAAACGGCGTACCCGCGCGGCGACCGTCCGGCGTATTACCGGTTTTCTGTCCGTACACCACGTTAGAAGTGATAGTCAGAATCGACTGCGTCGGCACGGCGTTACGATAGGTTGGCAGGGCTTTAATTTTTTTCATAAAGCGTTCAACCAGGTCACAAGCGATGCTGTCTACGCGCTCGTCGTTGTTGCCATACTGTGGATATTCGCCATCGATTTCAAAGTCCACCGCCAGACCGTTTTCGTCACGGATGGGTTTCACACGGGCATATTTAATGGCGGAAAGTGAATCCGTCGCCACCGACAGACCCGCGATGCCGCAAGCCATGGTGCGATAGACGTCACGATCGTGCAGCGCCATCAGTGAGGCTTCGTAGCTGTACTTGTCGTGCATGTAGTGGATGATGTTCAGCGCGCTGATGTACTGCACCGCCAGCCAGTCCATGAAATGGTCGAGGCTGTCCATTACTTTGTTGTAATCCAGCACGTCGTCCATCAATGGTGCCGTTTTCGGGCCGACCTGAATCTTCAGCTTCTCGTCCACCCCGCCGTTGATTGCGTACAGCAGCGTTTTCGCCAGGTTAGCGCGTGCGCCGAAGAACTGCATCTGCTTACCAATCACCATTGGGCTGACACAGCAGGCAATTGCGTAATCGTCGCTATTGAAGTCAGTACGCATCAGATCGTCGTTTTCATACTGCAAGGAAGAGGTGACGATAGACACTTGCGCCGCATATTTTTTGAAGGCAATCGGCAATGCTTCTGACCACAGAATGGTCAGGTTCGGTTCCGGCGCTGGCCCCATGGTGTGCAGGGTGTGCAGATAACGGAAGGAGTTTTTAGTCACCAGAGTGCGACCATCCAGCCCCATCCCGCCGATCACTTCCGTCGCCCAGATAGGGTCGCCGGAGAACAGCGAATCAAATTCCGGTGTACGCAGGAAGCGCACCATGCGGATCTTCATGATGAAGTGGTCGATCAGTTCCTGCGCCTGCTGCTCATTAAGCACGCCGGCTTTAAAGTCGCGCTCAATGTAGATATCGAGGAACGATGCGGTACGACCAAGAGACATTGCGCCGCCGTTCTGCGATTTCACCGCCGCCAGGTAAGCGAAGTAGAGCCACTGCACCGCTTCCTGCGCATTCTGCGCCGGACGGGAGATGTCGAAGCCGTATTTCGCCGCCATTTCCTGAATCTGCAACAGCGCATGACGATGTTCAGCCAGCTCTTCACGCAGACGGATGGTGGCTTCCAGATCTTCACCTTTTTCCAGACGAGACTGGAGATCGGCAAATTGCAGTTCGCGTTCACGTACCAGATAACTGATGCCGTACAGCGCCACGCGGCGATAGTCACCGATGATACGCCCACGACCATAACCGTCTGGTAAACCGGTCAGGACACCAGATTTACGGCAGCGCAGCATATCCGGTGAGTAAACATCAAATACGCCCTGATTATGGGTTTTACGCAGATCGGTAAAGATGTACTCAAATTCGCTGTCCATTTCACGGCCATAGGCGTGGAATGAACTTTTAATCATATTAATGCCACCGAACGGATGCAGCGCGCGCTTTAACGGCGCATCGGTTTGCAGACCAACAATTTTTTCCAGCGGCTGATTAATATAACCAGCATCATGGGCGGTAATGGTAGTGGCAATATTAGTATCGAAATCAACCGGCGCGTGGGTCGCATTTTCGATACGAATGCCTTCCATTACTTTTTCCCACAATGCCGTGGTCGCTGGCGTTGCTTCAGCAAGGAAAGATTCATCACCTTCATACGGTGTATAGTTTTGTTGAATAAAATCGCGGACATTAATTTCGTTTTTCCAGTCCGTACCTTTAAAGCCAAGCCATGCGTCGGCGTACAGCTTATCGCCGGTATCAATATCTACCTTCATGAAAAATAATCTCTCTACAATACTTCAACTAAATTATGCAAACTCTGCGGAGGCGTTAACTTTGCCTAAATGAATTGCATCTAAGGCAATCATTTTTTCTTCATTAGTCGGAATAACGGCGCAAATTACGCGCGCATTTTCACTGGAAATAATTCGTTCACCGTAGGAATTAGATTGATTATTCATTTCCACATCAATCTCAACGCCTAATACGGCTAAATGCTCCATGACCAGACGACGAATTAAACTTGAGTTCTCTCCTATTCCACCGGTAAATATAATGCCATCCAGACGATGTAATGAGGCGGCATGTCCGGCAATATGACGGGCAATTCGATGAACAAAAGTTTTAATTGCCAGTTGTGCGCGTTCGTGACCTTCATGCCAGGCTTTTTCCAGAACGCGTAAATCTGAAGACAGACCGGAAATACCTAATAATCCCGACTCTTTATTCACTACGCGTTCCAGATCGCCCAGGCTCTGATTGGTTTGACTGGCAATCCAGGACATCGCGCCGAAGTCGACATCACCACTGCGCGTCCCCATCATCAACCCTTCCAGCGGCGTCATTCCCATTGAAGTATCTACGCTCTGACCGTTACGAACCGCGCAGATTGACGCGCCATTGCCAAGATGCGCCACAACCAGCCCGGAGTCATCTTCCACAAGGTTCAGCAGAGAATGCGCTCGCTGGGAAACATAGCGATGTGACGTGCCGTGGAAACCATAACGGCGCACACCTAACTCTTCATAATATTTCCACGGCAGGCCGTATAAATAAGCCTCTGGTGCCATCGTCTGGTGGAAACTGGTATCAAATACCGCCACCTGAGTTACGCCAGGAAATAATTGCTGCGCCGATTCAATGCCACTTAAATTGGCGTAATTATGCAGCGGCGCCAGTGGAGAAACGCGACGGATATTATCAATGACTTCATCGGTAATAATGGCGGACTCGGTAAAAATACTCCCGCCGTGGGCGATGCGGTGGCCAATTAAAGCCACACTGCCATTTAAATTCCGTTTTTCCAGTTCAAATGCGATTGCTTTCAATGCACCTTCGTAGCTGTGGTGAGCCAGCGGTGCTGGCTCTCCCCCATTTACGGATAAGAATGCATTTTCCGAGTTAATACCGTCGGCAATACCTGACATTAATACTTCACAGTCGCTGGCATCAAGCACGGAAAACTTAATCGAAGACGAACCACAGTTAATAACCAAAACAACCGGAAATTCATTCATCTCTTTTCTCATCCTGAGTTATGGATTAAAACAGTTTGTATACGATGTTCAGGATGGTCAGCAGACCAATCACGGTAACAAACACGTTATCCAGACGACCACGGTATTTCGCCAGAGACGGCGCTTTACGGATGGCGTACATCGGCAACAGGCACAGCAGGGATGCGATAATCGGCGCGCCCATGGCTTCAATCAGATCCAGGATGTTCGGGTTGGCGTAGGCAACAACCCAGGTTGAACCCATGATGAAGATCATGCTGATAGTGTTCAGTTTGCCCGCAGAAACTTTGGTTTTGTCGCCTTTATAACCAAACTTCAGAACCAGGCCGTTCAGACCTTCCAGCGTCCCCAGATAGTGACCGAAGAAAGATTTGAAGATAGCAACCAGCGCGATGATGGACGCCGCATATTCCAGAATAATAGCGAACGTCGTTTTGGTGCCGGTCATGGATGCAAAGTGGTTAGCCAGGTAAGAAAGCACCGGAATGTTCTGCGCTTTTGCTTCCGCCATGTTCGCCGGAGACAGCGTAAACAGGCAGCTGAAGGCAAAGAACATGACCACTGCAACCATCAGCATACTGGCGCGAGAGATGATTTGTGAACATTTCTGCTCAGTGAAGTCACGACCAAAGTCTTTCTCATACTCTTCACGCTTAGAAACCACGAAAGAAGAGACGATTGGCGAGAAGTTGAAGGAGAAGACCATGATAGAAATCCCCAGCCAGACGGTGATCAGGATACCGTCATGACCAGTTAACGACAGCGCGCCAAGGTCAACTTGATCGATAACCGCAGAGTTCCAGTAAGGGATCAGCGACAGAGAAATCAGCACCAGGCTGGCGATAAAAGGCCATACCAGGTAGCTCATCACTTTAACCATCAGATCCTTACCAAACCAGATGACGAACGCCATCAGCAGCAGCAGGAACAGCGCCACAAAGCCACGGTTCAGAGGCGCAAAGCCGAGCTGGTTTTCCCAGAATGTCATAAAGGTGTTGGTGATGGTAACGCCATAAATCCACAACAGTGGGCAAATCGCGAAGAAATACAGGAACGTGATGACCACACCGCCGGTTTTACCAAAGTGCTCTTCTACCGTTTCCGTAATGTTGCCGGAAGGGTTAGAGCCAGAGAGACACAGACGCGCCAGCGCCCGGTGGCAATAAAACGCAATCGGGTATGCCAATACCAACATCAGAAGAATCGGGATCAGTCCGCCAAAACCTGCGCGGATAGGGAAGAACAGCACCCCGGCGCCGATTGCCGTACCAAACAAGCCTAACGTCCATGTGGTATCTGATTTACGCCAGGACGATTGTTTTGTCTGGCTGGATACAATGCTATCTGAAGTACTCATATCCTATCCTCAACGAATTAATTAAGCGTCAACGAAACCGGTGATTTGAGAGACGCGAGAAAGATCGATATTACCGCCAGAAATAATACTGACGGTTTTTCTGTTTTGAATATATTGGTCTAATTTACCGCTTAATAATGCAGCACATGCCAGAGCGCCAGCGCCTTCGGTGATGACTTTATTACGCTGAATTAAGGCAACCATACTGTTTCTGATTTCGTCTTCGCTGACCAGCACGATGTCATCGACTAATTCACGAACGATTTCGTAAGTTAAATTACCCGGGCGGGCGACATCACAACCATCCGCCAGGGTGCCGGTAGTTCGGTGCGTGGTTATTTCTCCGGAGTGGAAAGAAGCCGCCATGCCGTGAACGTTTTCTGACTGCACACCAATAACACGAATGGTCGGGTTAATAGATTTAATTGCCACCGCAATACCGGCAATTAAACCGCCACCGCCAATTGGCACAATGACGTTATCGACATCATAAAGATCTTCCATAATTTCCAGCCCAATGGTTCCCTGACCGGCAATCACTTTCGGATCATCATAAGGTGGAATAAAGATGCGTCCTTCCGTTTCGACAATTTCGCTCACTTTGGCGATGGTGTCGTTGAAGTTGTCGCCGTGCAGTACCACTTCAGCAGAGTAGTCACACGTTGCTGCAACTTTGGATTTTGGCGCGCCTTTCGGCATTACAACTTTACCATCAATCCCCAACATCGCACAGGAAAGCGAAACCCCTTGCGCGTGGTTCCCCGCTGAACAGGCCACTACACCTTTACGTTTCTCAGCATCAGTTAAGGAGCTTAATTTATTAAATGCGCCACGAATTTTAAATGAACCGGTACGCTGCATGTTTTCAAACTTAAGGAATATTTCACCTTTGCAACGTTCACTAAAATAGTTAGATCGAGGCATTCCTGTTTTATAAATTCGCCCAGCCAGACGTTGTTTTGCTTCAATAATGTCATCAATAGCAACCGGCAGATCGTATGTAATATGCATTATAAAACCTCTTAGCCTGAATTAAATATGTAGGTAACCGTAACCAGCACCTGCAAAAAGGCAGGTGGATTATTTATGTTTAAATAAAAAACAAATAACTAACAAGCTTCTATTAATTGCTTTCGTCTACACCCATTATAAGATGAATATTCTTTGGCTAATTCCACCAAAACCGATGCTGCTTTTTTAATACGATAATTTTTCGACCATACTGCGGCATATTGCGCTACCGGTAATGTTTCCTCAACCGGAATGGTAATAAATTGATTAGAACCAAAAGGTGAAGTCATATCGCAGGGAATCACGGTTAAGAAATCAGCATTGAGAACAAGATTATAAATTGTCACGACTGAGTCGGTTTTAACGATGTTTTCAATACTGATGCCATTTCTTTGTAACGTGGTGAGTAGTTCGCTGTAGTATCCCATATTCGTTTGCGGCAACACCCACTGTTCGTTCTTCAAAGACTCCAGCGTGGTGGTGCCGGTGGATGTTCGGGACTTACTGGCAACCAGCACAAACTCTGACTCGAACAGCGGCTCGACATGCAAATCCTGAAGCTTCATTTCTGCACTTAACGTACCTATCGCAAAATCCAGACGCCCGTCGCGGATAGCCGGTAAGAACGAGGACAATTGCGCTTCATACATTGAAACCTGCGCTTTCGGGAACACCTCTTTGAATTTGTTGATCATCCCGGACATAAAGGTAAAGCCAATCAGCGATGGAAAACCAAATGAGACCTCCACGACTGCATCAGAGGACATACCGCTAATCTCATTAACCATATTTTTCATTTCGCGGGTAATGGATTCGGAGCGTGAGAGCAACAATTGACCAGCTGGCGTCAGCGTTACACCGGTATTTTTCCGCACCACTAATTCCACGCCAAAATAATCTTCGATATCGTTAATGATTTTACTTACCGCTGGTTGAGTTAACCCTAATTCTTTTGCAGCCGAGCCAATAGAGCCACTTCTGATGACTTCCTGAAAGACTACCAGGTGTTGCGTTTTAGGAAGAAGAATAGTGCTCATAACAACCCGCGTTAATTACCTCATTGACGGTATGAAGTGTATCAAAATGCAATGAATAGGATATGTGCGACCACTCACAAATTAACTTTCAATAGTTTTCCAGGCATATCCTTAAAGACATATAATCATTTAATATCAATGAGTTATATAAATAAAATCAACACAAAGGCTGACTTTTATCAAAAAAACAAGGGGGGATAACCATATTTTATGGCGATAACAGCGCACTTAATTTTTGTTATTAAAAAATGCTCTTAGACGATATTTCAAGCAATTATCGTGTATTTCGCAGACGAATTTTAAGTTAAATTTAATGAGCAAGTTATCAAATTTTATTATAAATAAATCATTTCCACAGATAAATAATGCGGTACGTCACATTTTTTTTCGCCATTTGTTGGAGATAGAACATTTATTTTATCAATATTTTAAAATTTCGAATACAAATATTGATCATCTCGAACAATTGATTAACGTCAATCATTGTCTCTTTTGTAGAACGTCATTTTGTGAATGCAATCGTTTTCCATGATTTATTGTCGCATTCCGGTTGCGGAACAGCATTTTGTGTTGAGGATCACAAAACTAATAATTGCAATTCGCAAGTAAGCTATCAGAAGAGAGCACAGGGTGACTAAAAAGAGTGTTTATATTGAACCAACAAGCCGCTTTCTTTTGGGTATAGTGTCGTGGACAGTCATTCATCTTACCGCTCGCTCCAAAAGCAAAAACCCGCCAGTTTTGCACTGGCGGGTTTCTGTTGAAGAGGTGAAACTGACCGATAAGCCGGGTTCTGTCGTGGACAGTCATTCATCTAGGCCAGCAATCGCTCACTGGCTCAAGCAGCCTACCCGGGTTCAGTACGGGCCGTACCTTATGAACCCCTATTTGGCCTTGCTCCGGGTGGAGTTTACCGTGCCACGGACTGTTACCAGCCGCGCGGTGCGCTCTTACCGCACCCTTTCACCCTTACCTGATCCCACTTGCGTGAGCCATCGGCGGTTTGCTCTCTGTTGCACTGGTCGTGGGTTTCCCCCCCAGGCGTTACCTGGCACCCTGCCCTATGGAGCCCGGACTTTCCTCCCCTCCGCCCGTCTCCCCCGAAGAGGACGACGACGAAGCGGCGACTGTCTGGTCAGCTTCGGCGCGCAGTATAGAGGGTTTGCGCGCCCTTGTCACCCCGCGTCGCGCATTCCAATCGCCAGCGTCGCGGCGATATTGCGCGAAGCACGGTAAATATTGTCATAAGCCCCGCTGAAAGCTTCATCCAGCGTAACAATACTGTTCAACACGCTGAATACAGCATCGATGCCATGCTGATGCACAACGCCGACATCCTTCGTCAGACTACCCGCAATACCAATTACCGGTTTATTGTATTTCTTCGCGACGTTCGCTACGCCAATCGGCACTTTACCGTGAATGCTCTGGCTATCAATGCGACCTTCTCCGGTGATCACCAACGAGCAATCATGAATATGTTCTTCCAGATTGAGCGCCGTCGTCACAATTTCAATGCCGCTCTTTAGCTCTGCGCCAAGAAACGCCATTAGCGCCGCCCCCATGCCGCCTGCCGCCCCTGCACCAGGAACGTTTTTCACATCAACATGCAGCGATTTTTTGATGACATCAGCATAGTGAGAGAGATTCTTGTCCAGCTCGATAATCGTGGCCTCATTAGCCCCTTTTTGCGGGCCAAAGATACGCGAAGCACCGTTATCGCCCACCAGCGGATTAGTGACATCGCAGGCGACGCGAATAGCGCAATCTTTTAAACGCGGATCGAGGCCGGAAATATCAATATCATTCAGGGTATTAAGACTGCCGCCGCCAAAACCGATTTCATTACCGTTGACATCGCTTAACTTCGCCCCCAGCGCCTGCATCATCCCCGCGCCGCCGTCGTTGGTGGCACTGCCGCCGATGCCAATAATAATGCTGGTCGCGCCACTCTCCAGCGCCTGTAAAATTAACTCCCCCGTGCCGCGAGAAGTCGTCACCAACGGATCACGCTTTTCCGACGGTACTAACGCCAGCCCACTGGCCGCCGCCATTTCAATAAACGCGGTTTTACCATCGCCAGAGATCCCCCAACTGGCATTCACCTTTTCGCCCAGTGGCCCTGTAACCCAGGCGTGACGTTCGAAACCCTGGGTGGCTGCAATCATCGCTTCCACTGTTCCTTCGCCGCCATCAGCAACCGGAACCGAAACGTACTGTGCATCAGGAAAAATTTCCCGAAATCCTTCTTCTATCGCCTGCGCAACCTCGCTGGCAGATAAACTTTCTTTATAAGAGTCTGGGGCGATTACGATTTTCATACCTGTGCCTGTTACCACATGACGCCGGAGGGCGTTTCTCTTATTCGGCCTGGATTCCAGACCCGGATTGCAATACGCCATCCGGGCGCGACGCCATTAACGAGTAACTTCGACTTTTGCCAGTTTTTCGTAGTAGCACGCCAGGGCGCTATGATCCGCCGTTCCCAAACCATCGGCACGCAGTGCCTGCATCATCTCCATAACCGCAGCAGTTAGCGGCAATTGCGCACCAACGCCGTGAGAGGTATCCAGCGCATTCGCCAGATCTTTAATATGCAGATCAATACGGAAGCCTGGCTTGAAGTTTCTGTCCATGACCATCGGCGCTTTAGCATCAAGAACGGTACTGCCAGCCAGCCCACCGCGAATTGCCTGATACACCAACTCCGGGTTAACGCCCGCTTTGGTTGCCAGCGTTAACGCTTCTGACATCGCGGCAATATTCAGCGCCACAATGACCTGATTTGCCAGTTTAGTGACGTTACCTGCACCGATCTCCCCGGTATGCACCACGGAACCCGCCATCGCTTTCATCAAATCATAGTATTTGTCGAAAATAACCTTGTCGCCGCCCACCATCACAGACAGCGTACCGTCGATGGCTTTCGGTTCACCGCCGCTCACCGGGGCGTCCAGCATATCAATACCTTTCGCTTTCAGTGCTTCGCTGATTTCACGGCTTGCCAGCGGAGCGATTGAACTCATATCGATCAATACCGTACCTGGCTTCGCGCCTTCAATAATGCCATTTTCACCCAACGCCACCTCTTTCACATGAGGGGAGTTTGGCAGCATGGTTATGATGACATCGCACTGTTCAGCGACAGCTTTAGCCGTAGACGCTGTTTCTGCGCCTGCGGCAATCACTTCAGCAATGGCTTCAGGGTTACGGTCAGCAACCACCAGCGAGTAACCTGCTTTCAGGAGGTTTTTACTCATTGGTTTACCCATAATACCCAGGCCAATAAAACCAACTTTCATAGTCATATCAATCATCTCTCTTGTTGCGGTGGTGGTTATTTTTTAAAGGTATCTGCCAATTTCTGCGTGGCGGAACGGAATACGCCGAGATCGCTGCCGACGGCCACAAACGTAGCGCCCCATTCCAGATAACGACGCGCATCGGCTTCGACAGGGGCGAGGATGCCGCAGGGTTTGCCGTTGGCTCTGGCGCGATTAAAAATATGTTGAATCGCTTTTTGCACATCCGGATGTGACGCATTGCCGAGATGGCCTAATGCCGCCGCCAGATCGCTGGGGCCAACAAAGATACCGTCTACGCCATCGGTTGCAGAGATAGCATCAACGTTATCAACACCTTGCTGGCTTTCGATTTGCACCAGAATGGTGATGTTCTTATTCGACTGAGCGAAGTAATCCACCACGGTGCCAAACATATTGGCGCGGTGAGAAACGGACACGCCGCGAATACCTTCTGGTGGATAACGGGTAGATGCCACCGCCTGCACTGCTTCTTCTTTCGTTTCGACAAAGGGAATCAGGAAGTTATAAAAACCGATATCCAGCAGACGCTTAATAATTACCGGTTCGTTGGTCGGTACACGCACCACTGGCGCGCTGACGCTCCCCTTCAGAGCCATCAACTGAGGAATGAACGTGGAGATATCGTTTGGCGCATGTTCGCCATCCAGCACCAGCCAGTCAAAGCCAGCTAAACCAAGAACTTCAGTGCTAATTGGGTTAGAAAGTGCTGACCAGCAGCCAATCTGTACCTGTTTCGCTGCCAACGCGGCTTTGAACTTATTTGGGAAAATATCGTTATTCATCGCTTATACCTTTGCTTATTTCTGCAATTCCATACGTTTAATGTCGCCAGTCAGGCTTCCCGGTGCAGTATTGAAAGAGGGCAATCTCTTCGATGACAATAAAAATAGGCAGTAAGATTAAAAAGGCACATGCGTTCCTTATTCAGCAATCCCACTAATTATGTTTATATTCCGTCGATAGCAAAAAGGTCAGTGCTATTTATTAAATATTCTCTTAACGAATATTGACCCTGTTCAATAATAAATCTGTTTTCGACAATGAGTATAATCAGACCAGAAATAATAGGCATTGTGCAAATGCTCATTATGATTGCCTGATATAAATATTATTTTGAGCATATGCCTATCACGCTGCGTGCCAATGCACATATTTACGCTTTGCCGGCCCCTGTCGCCCTGCTATCACGATAATTAGTGATGTTGATCACATACTGACTTTTCATCTCCTGACACTCTTATTCCATCTCACAGATGAAATTATTTCTGTCATCAGAATCACTCAACATAAATTTATTATTACCAGCGACCGGAGAAAACGGGATAATGGCCAACATCGAAATCAGGCAAGAAACGCCGACTGCGTTTTATATAAAAGTTCACGACACAGATAATGTGGCAATTATTGTTAATGATAATGGCCTGAAAGCAGGAACACGTTTCCCGGACGGACTGGAATTAATTGAACATATACCCCAGGGGCATAAAGTCGCATTAGTTGATATCCCTGCGAATAGCGAAATTATTCGTTACGGTGAAGTGATTGGTTATGCCGTGCGCGCAATCCCACGCGGAAGTTGGATCGACGAATCAATGGTCGTACTGCCGGAAGCGCCGCCGTTACACACGCTGCCACTGGCAACTAAAGTGCCGGAACCCTTACCGCCGCTTGAAGGTTATACCTTTGAGGGCTATCGCAATGCCGATGGCAGCGTGGGCACCAAAAACCTGCTCGGCATCACCACCAGCGTGCATTGTGTGGCGGGCGTGGTGGATTACGTGGTGAAAATCATTGAGCGTGACCTGCTGTCGAAATACCCGAACGTCGATGGTGTGGTGGGGCTGAATCACCTGTACGGTTGTGGCGTGGCGATTAACGCTCCGGCGGCGGTGGTGCCTATTCGTACTATTCACAACATTTCGCTTAACCCAAACTTTGGCGGCGAGGTGATGGTGATTGGTCTGGGTTGCGAGAAATTGCAGCCTGAACGCCTGCTGGTCGGCACGGATGATGTACAGGCTATTCCAGTGGAAAGTGCCAGTATTGTCAGCTTGCAGGATGAAAAGCATGTCGGTTTTCAGTCCATGGTCGAGGATATTTTGCAGGTTGCCGAGCACCACCTGCACAAATTAAATCAACGGCAGCGAGAAACCTGTCCGGCTTCAGAACTGGTTGTCGGTATGCAGTGCGGCGGCAGCGATGCGTTTTCTGGTGTAACGGCAAACCCGGCAGTGGGCTATGCATCTGATCTACTGGTGCGCTGCGGCGCAACGGTGATGTTCTCAGAAGTAACGGAAGTGCGTGACGCGATCCATCTGCTGACACCGCGCGCTATTAATGAAGAGGTCGGCAAGCGCCTGCTGGATGAGATGGAGTGGTACGACAACTATCTTGATATGGGAAAAACCGACCGCAGCGCCAACCCTTCGCCGGGCAACAAGAAAGGCGGTCTGGCAAACGTGGTGGAAAAGGCACTCGGCTCCATTGCCAAATCAGGTAAAAGCGCGATTGTTGAAGTGCTGTCACCCGGACAGCGCCCGACCAAACGCGGATTAATTTACGCCGCGACGCCAGCCAGCGATTTCGTCTGTGGCACCCAACAGGTGGCTTCAGGGATTACCGTGCAAGTATTTACGACTGGTCGCGGCACACCATACGGTCTGATGGCAGTGCCGGTCATTAAAATGGCAACCCGCACCGAACTGGCGAACCGCTGGTTTGATTTGATGGATATTAATGCGGGCACTATCGCCACCGGCGAAGAGACCATTGAAGAGGTGGGCTGGAAGCTGTTCCACTTTATTCTTGACGTCGCCAGCGGGAAGAAGAAAACCTTCTCGGATCAATGGGGACTGCATAACCAACTGGCAGTATTTAACCCGGCACCGGTGACCTGATTTCTTTTGGAACGCGCCTTGCAAAACATGGCCTTAGTGCCATGTTTTTATTGTTTCAAGTCCCCTCATCCATTAATAATGCATTTGCATTACCTTAGTTGAAGATTATAATTTGAGCAGAAAAAAGGCTGTAAAAGGACAGTGAACAATGCCCGCTAATGCTCGCTCTAACGCTGTACTGACCACTGAATCAAAGGTCACGATACGCGGACAAACAACTATCCCCGCGCCAGTGCGTGAGGCCTTAAAACTGAAGCCAGGCCTGGACAGCATTCATTACGAAATCCTGCCTGGTGGGCAAGTATTTATGTGCCGTGTGGGAGATGAACAGGAGGATCATACTATGAATGCATTTTTGCGTTTTCTGGATGCAGATATCCAGAACAACCCGCAAAAAACTCGTCCATTCGAAATTCAACAAGGAAAAAGACTTGTCGCTGGCATGGACGTCAACATTGATGATGAGATTGGCGACGACGAATAATGGATTTTCCACAAAGGGTTAATGGTTGGGCGCTATATGCTCATCCCTGCTTTCAGGAAACCTACGACGCTTTAGTTGCCGAAGTTGAGACATTAAAGGGAAAAGATCCTGAAAATTATCAGAAAAAAGCCGCCACAAAGTTATTGGCGGTAGTACATAAAGTTATTGAGGAGCATATCACGGTCAATCCATCATCACCGGCATTCCGTCATGGCAATTCGTTAGGCTCAGGGAAAAATAAAGACTGGTCACGGGTAAAATTTGGCACTGGTCGTTATCGTCTCTTCTTTCGTTACAGCGAAAAAGAGAAAGTCATCATTCTTGGATGGATGAACGATGAAAACACGCTGCGCACCTACGGTAAAAAAACAGATGCCTATACCGTATTCAGCAAAATGTTAAAAAGAGGACATCCTCCTGCCGACTGGGAAACCCTCACCAGAGAGACTGAAGAAACCCATTGATGGTGTTCACAATGCCCGCCGAACGCATCCGTTTTGACCAGCGGGCACCATTTCTCACTCCCCGACCAGAATCACCTCAACCCCAGCCTTTCGCAGCCCTTCCAGACTATCCGCAGGAATGCCTTCATCGACAATGATCATGTCGATCCGTTGAGTATCGATGATCTTATGTAAACTGGAGCGGTTGAACTTACTGGAATCGGTGACCACGATGATCCGTTCCGCAACTTCGCACATCCGGCGGTTTAAACGAGCTTCATCTTCATTATGCGTACTGACGCCACGCTCCAGATCGATAGCGTCTACGCCGAGAAACAGCATATCGAAGTGGTAATTTTGCAGCGATTGTTCAGCCTGATCGCCGTAAAAAGATTGCGACTGGCGGCGCAGATGCCCTCCGGTCATCAGCAGTTCAACGCCCTCCGCTTCCAGCAAAGCATTCGCCACGTTCATACCATTGGTCATCGCAATCACATCGGTGTGCTTGCGCATCAGACGGGCAATCTCAAAGGTGGTGGTTCCGGAATCGAGGATCACCCGATGACCTGGCTTAATCAACTCAACGGCAGCTTTCGCAACGCTGCGTTTCATCGCCGTGTTCAGCGCGCTTTTATCTTCTACCGAAGGCTCGACTGACGGCGTCGAGCCATCGCAGATCAGCGCGCCGCCGTAGGCACGCACGGCAATCCCCTGTTTTTCCAGAAACGCCAGATCGTTGCGGATTGTCACAGTAGATACACCATACAATGCCGACAGATCGTTAACCTGCACACTCCCTTGCTGACGCAGGCGCTGAATGATCTGCTCTCTTCGCTCGCTGGTGCCAGTCACTCGCTTCTCACCTGATGCGTCGGTATTACTCATAGTAAATCCTTTCGTAAATCTTTCGTTTCATTTCGTTTTTCTTATTAACGCCTTTCTATTAACCAAATGCAAGCCCACATTGCCTATTGACGTAAGCGACTCTTGTTTCAGTAACTTTCATTATGTTTCTTTTGTGAATCAGATCAGAAAACCATTACCTTTCGTTTTATTTTTACCTCACCATGGCGCAGTATAAATTGAAACAAAACGAAAGATTAACAATGGCAATTATTTGGTCTGGAGAAGAAAGTGAAATATCTGATAGAAATGGTGAGACAGCACAAAGAGGGCAAAACAAATGGGATTTATGCCGTTTGCTCCGCACATCCGCTAGTGCTGGAAGCTGCCATCCACTATGCCTTCGCAAACCAAACGCCGTTACTGATTGAAGCAACCTCCAATCAGGTGGATCAGTTCGGCGGTTATACCGGAATGACGCCCGCCGATTTTCGCGGCTTTGTTTGCCAGCTTGCCGACTCGCTGAATTTCCCGCAAAACGCGTTGATTCTCGGTGGCGACCATCTGGGGCCAAACCGCTGGCAGAATCTGCCTGCCGCTCAGGCGATGGCCAATGCCGATGATTTGATTAAAAGCTACGTCGCGGCGGGGTTCAAAAAAATCCATCTTGATTGCAGCATGTCCTGTCAGGGCGATCCGGTTCCCTTAACCGATGACATCGTGGCTGAACGCGCTGCCCGTCTGGCAAAAGTCGCGGAAGAAACCTGCCGCGAACACTTTGGCGAGGCCGATCTGGTGTATGTCATCGGCACCGAAGTTCCGGTGCCCGGCGGCGCTCATGAAACCTTAAGCGAACTGGCGGTCACTACGCCCGATGCCGCCCGCGCCACGCTGGAAGCCCATCGTCACGCCTTTGAAAAGCAAGGTCTGAATGCCCTGTGGCCACGCATCATTGCCCTGGTGGTACAACCCGGCGTCGAATTCGATCACACCAACGTTATTGATTATCAGCCCGCAAAAGCGACCGCCTTAAGCCAGATGGTCGAAAACTACCAAACGCTGATTTTCGAAGCTCACTCTACCGATTATCAAACGCCGCAATCACTACGCCAGTTGGTAATCGACCACTTTGCCATTCTGAAAGTTGGCCCGGCGCTGACCTTCGCCCTACGTGAAGCCCTGTTTTCTCTGGCGGCGATTGAAGAAGAACTGGTGCCAGCGAAAGCCTGTTCCAGTCTGCGTCAGGTCCTGGAAAACGTGATGCTTGACCGTCCGGAATACTGGCAAAGCCACTACCACGGTGACGGCAACGCACGTCGTCTGGCACGCGGTTACAGCTACTCAGATCGTGTGCGCTACTACTGGCCGGACAGCCAGATTGATGACGCTTTCGTCCATCTGGTTCGTAACCTGGCGGATGCGCCAATTCCGCTACCACTCATCAGCCAGTATCTGCCGCTGCAATACGTCAAAGTTCGCTCCGGCGAGCTACAGCCAACGCCGAGGGCGCTCATTATCAACCATATTCAGGACATCCTGGCGCAGTACCACACAGCCTGTGGAGGCCAATAACCAAAACAAAGAGGAACACGCTATGCCAAATATTGTTTTAAGCCGGATCGATGAACGCTTGATTCACGGTCAGGTCGGCGTTCAGTGGGTCGGATTTGCGGGGGCAAATCTGGTTCTGGTAGCCAATGACGAGGTAGCCGAAGATCCGGTACAACAAAACCTGATGGAAATGGTACTGGCAGAAGGGATCGCTGTGCGTTTCTGGTCGTTGCAGAAAGTGATCGACAACATCCATCGCGCCGCTGACCGGCAGAAAATCCTGCTGGTTTGCAAAACACCAGCCGATTTCCTGACGCTGGTGAAAGGTGGTGTCCCGGTGAGTCGCATTAATGTTGGCAATATGCATTACGCCAATGGCAAGCAACAAATCGCCAAAACGGTTTCTGTAGATGCGGGTGATATCGCGGCGTTTAACGATCTGAAAACCGCCAGAGTGGAATGCTTCGTTCAGGGCGTCCCGACAGAACCTGCTGTGGAGCTCTTTAAATTACTTTGAGGGATTCATCATGGAAATCAGTCTGTTGCAGGCATTCGTGTTGGGCATTCTCGCCTTTATCGCTGGCCTGGATATGTTTAACGGCTTAACCCATATACACCGCCCGGTGGTTCTTGGGCCGTTGGTTGGGCTGGTACTTGGCGATCTACATACCGGTATTTTAACCGGCGGTACGCTGGAACTGGTATGGATGGGGCTGGCTCCGCTGGCTGGCGCACAGCCACCTAACGTCATTATCGGTACTATCGTCGGTACGGCATTTGCTATTACCACCGGCGTGAAACCCGATGTCGCAGTCGGTGTCGCCGTGCCTTTCGCCGTCGCGGTACAGATGGGGATTACCTTCCTGTTCTCGGTGATGTCTGGCGTAATGTCCCGTTGTGACCGGATGGCGGAAAATGCCGATACACGCGGCATTGAGCGAGTGAACTATCTGGCACTGCTGGCGCTCGGCACCTTCTATTTTCTTTGTGCTTTCCTGCCGATTTACTTCGGCGCGGAACATGCCAAAACCATCATTGATGTCCTGCCGCAACGGTTAATCGACGGCCTTGGCGTTGCAGGCGGCATCATGCCAGCAATCGGTTTTGCCGTGCTGCTGAAAATCATGATGAAAAACGTTTACATCCCCTACTTCATCCTGGGCTTTGTTGCCGCCGCCTGGCTCAAGTTACCGGTGCTGGCTATTGCTGCCGCCGCGCTGGCTATGGCGCTGATCGACCTACTACGTAAATCTCCTGAACCGACTCAACCTGCGGCACAGAAAGAGGAATTTGAAGATGGCATCTAATCAAACGACCTTGCCGAACGTCAGTGAAAACGAAGAAACACTGCTGACTGGCGTCAATGAAAACGTATATGACGATCAGAGCATTGGCGCAGAGCTGACGAAAAAAGATATCAACCGCGTCGCCTGGCGTTCCATGCTGTTACAGGCTTCGTTCAACTACGAACGTATGCAGGCTTCCGGCTGGCTGTACGGTCTGCTGCCTGCACTGAAAAAGATCCACACCAATAAACGCGACCTGGCGCGTGCCATGAAAGGCCATATGGGCTTTTTCAATACTCACCCGTTTCTGGTGACGTTTGTTATCGGCATTATCCTCGCGATGGAACGCTCAAAACAGGACGTGAACAGTATTCAGAGCACCAAGATTGCCGTTGGTGCGCCGCTCGGCGGGATTGGCGATGCGATGTTCTGGCTAACGCTGCTGCCAATTTGCGGCGGGATTGGCGCCAGTCTGGCGCTGCAAGGCTCCATTCTCGGCGCTGTGGTATTTATCGTGTTATTCAACGTGGTGCATCTCGGTCTGCGTTTTGGTCTTGCGCATTACGCTTATCGAATGGGCGTCGCGGCGATCCCGCTAATTAAAGCGAATACCAAAAAAGTCGGTCATGCGGCGTCTATCGTTGGGATGACGGTGATCGGCGCGCTGGTAGCAACCTATGTCCGATTAAGCACCACGCTGGAAATCACGGCGGGCGACGCAGTGGTTAAGCTACAGACTGACGTTATCGACAAACTGATGCCTGCCTTCTTGCCGCTGGTCTATACCCTGACCATGTTCTGGCTGGTACGTCGCGGCTGGAGTCCGCTGCGCCTGATTGCAATCACTGTGGTTCTCGGCATCGTCGGTAAATTCTGTCATTTCCTTTAAATACAATGAGGTATTAGATGTTAAGTATTATTTTGACAGGGCATGGCGGATTTGCCAGCGGCATGGAAAAAGCAATGAAGCAAATCCTCGGTGAGCAATCGCAGTTTATCGCCATTGATTTTCCAGAAACCTCAAACACTGCGCTGCTTACATCGCAGCTTGAAGAGGCTATCGCCCAACTGGATTGTGAAGACGGCATTGTTTTTCTGACGGATTTGCTGGGAGGCACGCCGTTTCGCGTAGCTTCAACGCAGGCGATGCAAAAACCGGGCTGTGAAGTGATCACCGGCACCAATTTGCAACTATTACTGGAAATGGTGCTGGAGCGCGAAGGGTTAAGCAGCGAAGAATTCCGCGTGCAGGCGCTGGAGTGCGGACACCGTGGGCTGACCAGTCTGGTGGACGAATTAGGCCGCTGCCATAAAGAATGTCCGGTCGAGGAAGGAATATAAGGTAAACGCCCCTCCACTGTTGGTAAAAGACAGTGAGTGGCGTTTTACACTTTCGTTTCTTTATCTGGCTTTCACTTCCCCTACGAGACTTTTTTCTTTTGTTTTGACTTTTGCACCGGTGTCGGATGCGACGCTGACGCGTCTTATTCGACCTACGGCTGGGCAGGTGGCAGCCTGGCTGGATCAGGCGTTTACGCCGCATCCGGCAATCGGTGCAAATATCCCCCCATCACGCAATACCTTTATCTTCCCTTGTCTTTTCTTTCAACGATCACAAATTTCGTTTTATTTCTTTCTTCATTGTTGAACTTTCAGTTTCTTTTCTATAAATTTTAATCAACGAAAGACATCGTCAAGTGAAATGAAACGAAAGGCAAGCGAAAGCGATAATGCCAGACGTCAAGTTCATCAAACTAAGGATTTAGTTATGCCAGAAAATTACCCCCCTGCGACCACCACCACCGGCACATGGACTGAAGAAGAGATCCGCCATCAGCCTCGCGCGTGGCTTCGTTCGCTCGCCAACATTGACGCGCTACGTTCCGCGCTCAACGGTTTCCTTGCACCGTTACTGCGCAAAGAGGATCTGCGGATAATCCTGACCGGAGCCGGAACCTCGGCATTTATCGGTGACATCATCGCGCCGTGGCTCACCAGCCATACCGGCAAAAACTTCAGCGCCATACCAACCACCGATCTGGTTACCAATCCAATGGACTATCTGAATCCAGCGCATCCGCTGCTGTTGATCTCCTTCGGTCGATCCGGCAATAGCCCGGAAAGCGTCGCCGCCGTGAAACTGGCAAATAAGTTTGTACCGGAGTGCTATCACCTGCCGATCACCTGCAATGAAGCGGGCGCTCTCTATCAAAACGCGATCAACAGCGATAACGCGTTTGCCCTACTGATGCCCGCAGAAACGCACGATCGCGGCTTTGCGATGACCAGCAGTATTACCACCATGATGGCCAGCTGCCTCGCGGTTTTCGCACCTGAGATGATCAACAGCCAGACCTTCCGCGATGTGGCGGATCGTTGCCAGGCGATCCTGACCTCGCTCGGCGATTTCAGCGAAGGCGTGTTTGGTTACGCGCCGTGGAAGCGGATCGTTTATCTCGGTAGCGGTGGCTTACAGGGCGCGGCACGCGAGTCGGCGTTGAAAGTGCTGGAACTGACAGCGGGTAAACTGGTGGCCTTTTATGATTCCCCGACCGGATTCCGTCATGGCCCGAAATCACTGGTCGATGACGAAACGCTGGTGGTGGTGTTTGTCTCCAGCCACCCCTACACCCGTCAGTATGATCTTGATCTGCTGGCAGAACTCCGCCGCGATAACCAGGCAATGCGCGTGATCGCCATCGCCGCTGAAAGCAACGACACTATCGCCGCCGGCCCGCATATCATCCTGCCGCCATCCCGTCACTTTATCGACGTTGAGCAGGCATTTTGCTTCCTGATGTACGCCCAGACGTTTGCACTGATGCAGTCGCTACATATGGGCAATACGCCGGATTCCCCATCAGCCAGTGGCACCGTAAACCGCGTGGTGCAAGGCGTAATTATTCATCCGTGGCAGGCATAAGAGGATCGCATTATGAGCATTATCTCCACCAAATATCTGTTACAAGACGCCCAGGCCAATGGCTACGCGGTGCCTGCGTTTAACATCCATAACGCCGAGACGATCCAGGCGATCCTCGAAGTGTGCAGTGAAATGCGATCGCCGGTGATCCTCGCCGGGACGCCTGGCACCTTTAAACATATCGCGCTGGAAGAGATCTACGCCCTGTGTAGCGCCTATTCCACAACCTACAACATGCCGCTGGCACTGCATCTCGACCACCACGAATCGCTCGATGATATTCGCCGTAAAGTCCACGCTGGCGTGCGCAGCGCGATGATCGATGGCAGTCACTTCCCGTTTGCTGAAAACGTGAAACTGGTGAAATCGGTTGTCGACTTCTGCCACTCGCAGGATTGCAGTGTGGAAGCCGAACTGGGCCGTCTGGGAGGCGTGGAAGATGATATGAGTGTTGACGCAGAAAGCGCGTTCCTCACCGACCCACAAGAAGCCAGACGCTTTGTCAAACAGACTGGCGTCGACAGCCTGGCGGTAGCGATTGGTACGGCGCATGGCCTGTACAGAAAAATACCGAAAATTGATTTTCAGCGGCTGGCGGAAATTCGTGAAATGGTAGACATCCCTCTGGTACTGCATGGCGCCAGCGATGTCCCGGATGAATTTGTTCGCTGGACTATTAAACTGGGTGTGACGAAAGTTAATGTCGCAACAGAATTAAAAATAGCCTTCGCCGGCGCGGTTAAAGCGTGGTTTGCGGAAAATCCGCAGGGTAATGATCCTCGCTATTATATGCGCGTCGGCATGGATGCAATGAAAGAAGTGGTCAGAAATAAAATTAATGTCTGTGGTTCAGCAAATCGCATTTCAGCATAATCATTAAGTTTATACAATTTATTAATAAGTACTGCTCGACTAATATCGGGTAGTGCCTTAATGGCAAAGGAAATGAGTAAACCGTAATAAATACATCAGTACAATATCGTAACGATAATATATTTTAAAATTATATTATTCAATTTTTATGGTGAGGATTACATAATGAGCAGTCCAAATATTCTCTTAACCCGTATTGATAACCGTCTGGTTCATGGCCAGGTTGGCGTGACCTGGACATCCACCATCGGTGCGAATCTGCTGGTGGTCGTGGATGATGTTGTCGCTAACGATGATATTCAGCAGAAACTGATGGGTATTACTGCGGAAACCTACGGCTTTGGTATCCGCTTCTTTACTGTCGAAAAAACCATTAACGTCATCGGCAAAGCAGCGCCACATCAGAAGATTTTCCTGATTTGCCGTACGCCGCAAACGGTACGTAAATTGGTCGAGGGTGGTATTGACCTGAAAGATGTCAACGTCGGTAACATGCATTTCTCGGAAGGGAAGAAGCAAATCAGCAGTAAAGTTTATGTTGATGCTCAGGATTTTGCCGACTTACGTTTCATTAAACAACGCGGCGTGAATGTTTTTATTCAGGATGTCCCCGGCGATCAAAAAGAACAAATCCCTGACTAGATCTAAAATCGCCTTAATATTAGTTTGAGGTAATAAAATGCATGAAATAACCCTAATTCAGGGATTATCCCTGGCGGCGTTAGTATTCGTTCTGGGGATTGATTTTTGGCTGGAAGCCTTATTTTTATTCCGCCCGATAATCGTTTGTACACTGACTGGCGCTATTCTCGGTGATATTCAGACTGGCTTAATTACCGGTGGCCTGACAGAACTGGCTTTCGCCGGATTAACCCCTGCTGGTGGTGTTCAGCCGCCTAACCCGATTATGGCCGGTCTGATGACTACCGTTATTGCATGGTCTACGGGCGTCGATGCCAAAACGGCGATTGGTCTTGGCCTGCCGTTCAGCCTGTTAATGCAGTACGTCATTCTGTTCTTCTATTCGGCATTCTCGCTATTTATGAGCAAAGCCGATAAATGCGCCAAAGAGGCGGATACAGCAGCGTTTTCCCGACTTAACTGGACAACGATGCTGATTGTTGCCTTTTCGTATGCGGTGATTGCTTTCCTCTGTACTTACCTGGCGCAAGGTGCGATGCAGGCGCTGGTAAAAGCAATGCCCACATGGTTGACCCACGGCTTTGAAGTGGCTGGCGGTATTCTGCCTGCCGTCGGTTTTGGCTTGCTGCTGCGCGTGATGTTCAAAGCGCAATATATCCCTTACCTGATCGCCGGTTTCCTGTTTGTTTGCTACATCCAGGTCAGCAACCTGTTGCCGGTTGCCGTACTGGGCGCAGGCTTTGCGGTGTATGAGTTTTTCAATGCGAAATCCCGGCAGCAAGCGCAACCGCAGCCCGTTGCCAGTAAAAATGAAGAAGAGGACTACAGCAATGGGATCTGAAATCAGTAAAAAAGATATCACCCGTCTGGGCTTTCGTTCGTCGCTGCTGCAAGCGAGCTTTAACTACGAAAGGATGCAGGCTGGCGGCTTTACCTGGGCGATGTTGCCGATCCTGAAAAAGATTTATAAGGACGACAAACCGGGCTTAAGCGCGGCGATGAAAGATAATCTCGAATTTATTAATACCCACCCGAATCTGGTCGGATTCCTGATGGGGTTATTGATTTCGATGGAAGAGAAAGGAGAAAACCGCGACACCATTAAAGGTCTGAAAGTAGCGCTGTTTGGCCCAATCGCCGGGATTGGCGATGCGATTTTCTGGTTTACCTTGTTGCCGATTATGGCGGGGATTTGCTCATCGTTTGCCAGTCAGGGAAACCTGCTGGGGCCGATTCTGTTTTTCGCCGTTTACCTGCTTATCTTTTTCCTGCGCGTCGGCTGGACCCACGTCGGTTATTCAGTCGGCGTGAAGGCTATTGATAAAGTACGAGAGAACTCGCAAATGATCGCCCGTTCGGCAACCATCCTCGGGATCACGGTAATCGGCGGGCTGATCGCTTCGTATGTGCATATTAATGTGGTGACGTCGTTTGCTATCGACAGTAGCCACAGCGTCGCACTGCAACAGGATTTCTTCGATAAAGTCTTCCCGAATATTTTACCGATGGCCTATACCCTGCTGATGTATTACTTCCTGCGGGTGAAAAAAGCGCATCCGGTGCTGTTAATCGGCGTGACGTTTGTGCTCTCTATTGTTTGTTCCGCATTTGGCATTTTGTAAATGGAACAAGGCACTGCGTCTGACGCAGCCTCAGATTGTTGACAAAGTGCGCTTTGTTCATGCTGGATGCGGCGTTACCGCCTTATCCGGCCTACAAAACTATGCAAATTCAATATATTGCACAAACAATGTAGGCCTGATAAGCGTAGCGCATCAGGCTATTTGGCGTTTGTCATTGGTCTTCGCATCGCGCCTGGTGGTGCCTCTCTACACAAGGAATTTCTCCTCATGCAAACCTTACAGCAAGTTGAAAACTATACGGCGTTAAGTGAGCGCGCCAGCGAATATTTATTGGACGTGATCCGTAGCAAACCAAAGGCCGTGATTTGCCTCGCGACCGGAGCGACACCATTACTGACATATCATTATCTGGTAGAAAAAATCCACCAACAGCAGGTTGATGTCAGCCAACTCACCTTCGTGAAGCTCGACGAATGGGTGGATCTGCCATTAACCGCGCCCGGCACCTGCGAAACTTTCCTTCAACAGCATATCGTGCAGCCGCTGGGGTTACGTGAAGACCAGCTCATCAGCTTTCGCTCCGAAGAGATAAACGAGAGAGAGTGCGAGCGGGTAACGAATCTGATTGCGCGCAAAGGCGGTCTCGATTTGTGCGTTCTCGGACTAGGGAAAAACGGTCATCTTGGGCTGAACGAACCGGGAGAAAGCCTGCAACCGGCCTGCCATATCAGCCAACTTGATGCGAAAACCCAGCAGCATGAGATGTTAAAAACCGCTGGTCGTCCCGTGACTCACGGGATCACCTTAGGCTTGAAGGATATTCTCAATGCCCGCGAAGTTTTGTTACTGGTGACTGGCGAAGGAAAGCAGGATGCGACAGAACGTTTTCTCACGGCTAAAGTCTCCACCACTATCCCGGCGTCGTTTTTATGGCTGCATAACCATTTCACATGCGTAATTGATGAGATGTGTCGTCGTTAACTCGCCAGGAACAGGCGTTGCAGCTCTTATTCCTGCTGCAACGCCTGTAATTACTCCCCTTGCTGCTCCAGCGCATACTTATACAGCGCATTTTTCTTCACGCCGTGAATTTCTGCTGCCAGCGCCGCCGCTTTTTTCAGCGGCAGTTCTGCCTGTAACAGCGCCAGCGTGCGCAGCGCATCGGCAGGCAAGTCCTCTTCCTGCGCTTTATGTCCTTCGACAATCAGTACCATCTCACCTTTGCGGCGGTTTTCATCTTCTTTTACCCACGCCAACAGCTCACCAACGGGCGCGCCGTGAATAGTTTCCCAGGTTTTGGTCAGTTCTCGCGCCAGCACCACGTAGCGGGACTCACCCAGCACCGCGACGATATCTTCCAGGCTATCTAACAGACGGTGGGTTGATTCATAAAAAATCAGCGTGCGCGGTTCCGCTTCAATCGCTTTTAGCGCATCACGGCGGCCTTTCGATTTAGCGGGCAGAAAGCCTTCATAACAAAAACGGTCGGATGGTAAACCAGCGGCACTTAATGCAGTAATGGCAGCACACGGTCCCGGTAGCGGCACCACGCGAATCCCCGCTTCACGGCAGGTACGCACCAAATGGTAACCAGGGTCGTTAATCAGCGGCGTTCCGGCATCAGAAACCAGCGCAATGTTTTGTCCCTCTTGCAGCTTCGCCAGCAGCGTTTCGGCTTTCTGTTGTTCGTTATGGTCGTGCAGGGCGAACAGTCGGGCGTTTATCCCAAAATGTTGCAGCAGTAAACCGGTATGACGCGTATCCTCGGCGGCAATCAGATCAACGGCCTGTAATACCTCCAGCGCACGCTGAGTGATATCCGCCAGATTGCCGATTGGCGTCGGTACAATGTAGAGCTGACCTTGAGAATTATCCGCCGATTGGTGTTGTTTCATTGTGTCGTCCGTATTGCCGATTTAATATTGAGAATTGCGTAAAAAAAATATCACTGGATACATTATGGTACCCTCAACATTTTCTCGTTTGAAAGCCGCGCGTTGTCTGCCTGTTGTTCTGGCAGCCCTGATTTTCGCCGGTTGTGGCACCCATACCCCCGATCAGTCCACTGCCTATATGCAGGGCACGGCGCAGGCCGATTCTGCCTTTTATCTTCAGCAGATGCAGCAAAGCTCTGATGATACCAGGATCAACTGGCAATTACTCGCCATTCGTGCACTGGTGAAAGAAGGTAAAACCGGGCAGGCGGTTGAACTGTTTAACCAGCTGCCGCAAGAACTGAACGATATCCAGCGTCGTGAAAAATCTCTGCTGGCGGTAGAGATTAAGCTGACACAAAAAGATTTTGCTGGCGCGCAGACCTTGCTGGCTAAAATTACTCCGGCAGATTTAGAGCAAAACCAGCAGGCGCGTTACTGGCAGGCAAAAATCGATGCCAGTCAGGGACGTCCTTCCATTGATTTATTGCGCGCATTAATTGCTCAGGAACCGTTACTCGGTGCGCAAGAAAAACAGCAGAATATCGATGCCACCTGGCAGGCGCTCTCCGCCATGACCCAGCAGCAGGCGAATACGCTGGTGATCAACGCCGACGAAAACATCCTGCAAGGCTGGCTGGATCTGCAACGCGTCTGGTTTGATAACCGCAATGACCCCGACATGATGAAAGCCGGGATCGCTGACTGGCAGAAACGTTATCCGAACAATCCGGGCGCGAAAATGCTGCCAACGCAGTTGGTAAATGTAAAAGCGTTTAAACCAGCGTCAACCAACAAAATCGCCCTGCTGTTACCGTTGAATGGTCAGGCCGCAGTGTTTGGTCGCACTATTCAGCAAGGCTTTGAAGCGGCGAAAAATATCGGCACTCAGCCGGTAGCGGCTCAGGTAGCAGCCGCGCCTGTCGCTGACGTAGCAGAACAACCCCAGCCGCAAACCGTAGACGGCGTTGCCAGCCCGGCACAAGCGTCTGTTAGCGATCTGACAGGTGAAGAAACCGCCGCACAGCCGGTGCCTGTAAGCGCCCCTCCGGCAAGCACCGCAGCGGTAAGCTCTCCGGCGAATCCATCCGCAGAACTGAAAATCTACGATACCTCATCACAACCACTTAGCCAGATCCTCAACCAGGTTCAGCAGGATGGCGCGAGTATTGTAGTCGGTCCACTGCTAAAAAATAACGTTGAGGAGTTGCTCAAGAGCAACACCCCGCTGAACGTGCTGGCACTCAATCAGCCGGAAAATATCGAAAACCGCGCCAATATCTGTTACTTCGCGCTATCGCCAGAAGATGAAGCGCGCGATGCAGCGCGTCATATTCGTGACCAGGGTAAACAAGCACCGCTGGTACTGATCCCACGCAGTTCGTTGGGCGATCGCGTAGCCAATGCGTTTGCGCAAGAGTGGCAGAAACTCGGCGGCGGCACCGTTTTGCAACAAAAATTTGGTTCCACCAGCGAATTACACGCGGGTGTTAACGGCCGTGCAGGTATCGCTTTAACAGGTAGCCCGATTACACCCAGAGCGACAACCGACTCCGGCATGACGACCAACAATCCAACCCTGCAAACCACGCCGACCGGAGACCAGTTCACCGATAATGGCGGCCGTGTCGATGCGGTGTACATTGTGGCAACGCCAGCTGAAATCGCCTTCATCAAACCGATGATCGCCATGCGTAACGGCAGTCACAGCGGTGCAACGTTGTACGCCAGCTCCCGCAGCGCAGGAGGCTCTGCTGGCCCGGATTTCCGACTGGAGATGGAAGGCTTGCAGTACAGCGAAATCCCGATGCTGGCAGGCGGTAATCTGCCGTTAATGCAGCAGGCGCTCAGTGCGGTAAATAATGATTATTCGCTGGCGCGCATGTATGCGATGGGCGTCGATGCCTGGTCACTGGCGAATCATTTCTCGCAAATGCGCCAGGTTCAGGGTTTTGAAATCAACGGTAATACCGGAAGTCTGACGGCTAACCCGGATTGCGTGATTAACAGGAAGTTATCATGGCTACAGTACCAACAAGGTCAGGTAGTCCCCGCCAGTTAACCACTAAACAGACCGGCGATGCGTGGGAGGCACAAGCGCGTCGCTGGCTGGAAGGCAAAGGACTGCGCTTTGTCGCCGCTAACGTGAACGAGCGTGGCGGCGAGATTGATCTGATAATGCATGAAGGCCAGACCACCGTTTTTGTTGAGGTGCGCTACCGCCGCTCTGCCCTATATGGTGGCGCAGCAGCCAGTGTGACCCGCAGCAAACAACACAAATTATTACAGACTGCCCGCTTGTGGCTCGCGCGTCATAATGGGAGTTTTGATACTGTGGATTGCCGGTTCGATGTGATAGCCTTCACCGGGAATGAGGTTGAGTGGATTAAGGACGCCTTTAATGACCACTCATAATTAAGGTTTAAGGATTAGCGTGCAAGAAAGAATCAAAGCTTGCTTCACTGAAAGCATTCAAACTCAAATTGCAGCGGCAGAGGCGCTTCCGGATGCCATCTCACGTGCAGCCATGACGCTGGTTCAGTCTCTGCTCAATGGCAACAAAATCCTCTGTTGTGGTAATGGAACCTCCGCTGCCAATGCACAGCATTTTGCTGCCAGCATGATCAACCGTTTCGAGACGGAGCGGCCCAGCCTACCTGCCATTGCACTAAATACCGATAATGTTGTCTTAACGGCGATTGCCAACGATCGCTTACATGATGAAGTGTATGCAAAACAGGTGCGGGCGCTGGGACATGCGGGAGATGTGTTGTTAGCTATTTCTACTCGTGGCAATAGCCGCGATATCGTAAAAGCTGTTGAAGCCGCCGTTACGCGTGATATGACCATTGTGGCATTAACCGGCTATGACGGCGGTGAACTTGCAGGTTTGTTAGGGCCACAGGACGTGGAGATCCGCATTCCCTCGCATCGTAGTGCTCGCATTCAGGAAATGCATATGCTGACGGTAAATTGCCTGTGCGATCTGATCGATAACACGCTTTTCCCTCACCAGGATGATTAAGGAGAATACATGAAGGCATTATCGCCAATCGCAGTCCTTATTTCCGCGCTGCTGTTGCAAGGTTGTGTTGCTGCTGCCGTAGTAGGTACTGCCGCTGTGGGTACTAAAGCGGCGACCGACCCCCGCAGTGTCGGCACCCAGGTGGACGATGGTACTCTGGAAGTGCGCGTGAACAGCGCATTGTCAAAAGACGAACAGATTAAGAAAGAAGCGCGCATTAATGTAACGGCCTATCAGGGCAAAGTGCTGCTGGTTGGGCAGTCACCAAACGCTGAACTTTCGGCTCGCGCCAAACAGATTGCTATGGGCGTAGACGGTGCCAACGAAGTGTATAACGAGATTCGTCAGGGCCAGCCGATTGGTCTGGGCGAAGCGTCTAACGATACGTGGATTACCACCAAAGTGCGTTCGCAGCTCTTAACCAGCGACCTGGTGAAATCGTCCAACGTGAAAGTGACCACCGAAAACGGCGAAGTGTTCCTGATGGGGCTGGTGACTGAACGTGAAGCAAAAGCGGCGGCAGATATTGCCAGCCGGGTGAGCGGCGTGAAGCGGGTGACCACGGCGTTTACGTTTATTAAATAACTGTCCCTTGTAATGCCTGATGCGACGCTTGCCGCGTCTTATCAGGCCTACAACGATGCAAACCGTAGGTCGGATAAGGCGTTTACGCCGCATCCGACATGTTTCAGGCCAACAGCGCCAGACTACCGACAATCACACCAGACACCGCCACCATCGTCCCCGTCAGCCATAATGCTTTTGCCGGAAACGCTTTACGCAGCATAATCAGCGACGGCAAACTCACCGCCGGGAGCGTCATCAACAATGCCAGCGCCGGAGCGGTTCCCATACCTGCCAGCATCATCGTTTGTACAATCGGAATTTCTGCTGCCGTGGGAATGACAAACAAGCATCCTGCTACCGCCATCGCCACCACCCACATCAGGCTGTTATCGACAGCGCCATCGGCATGGGGGAATAACCAGACGCGAGCGGCACCCAACGCCAGTACTGCAAGGATATAAACCGGGATCGTGCTCCAGAAAAGCGTCCATAGCGCCCTGCCCCAGCGGCTAAAAAATCCGCCCTGCGCTTCCGGCATGTCAATTTCGACCGGTGCCTGCGTTTGCGGTGTCTCATGCACCCATTTTTGCACCAGCGTCGCAATCAGCAACACCATCACCAACCCCGCCACCAGACGAATCGCGGCAAAGCCCCAGCCGAGGACAAACCCCATAAACACCAGCGTCGCCGGGTTTAACAACGGATTCCCCATCCAGAATGCCAGCGCACCGCCCATCGACACTTGCTGGCGACGCATCCCCGCCGCGACCGGTGCCGCACAGCAGGTACACATCATACCTGGTAGCGAAAACAGCGTTCCCAGCAGCGTGCCGCGAAAGCGCGATTGCCCCAGCGTGCGCAGCAACCAGTCACGGGGAATCAGCACCTGAATCAACGAACCGAGGATCACCCCCAGCACCGCCGCTTTCCATACCGCGAGGAAATAGATCATCGCGTAGTCCCACGCTGCCTGCCACGGATTGGCATCCGCCTGCGCGAGTATTGATTTACCGATGCTGTGGGTTTCGGCGGCGGTAAACGCTTTGCCGTAGTAGGGTTGCCATTTCACATACCAAAGTCCGGCAATGACAACGAGAAAGAAAAGCGCGGGTTTCCACCACTGAATGGGCGTTGCCGCCTGAGATGAAGACTGACCAGTCATAGCATTCCCCAGGAATAAGTTATGATAATTGAGCGCGTGAATATTACGCTCACTATCAATCCTTGGGAATAATTATTCAGCTCTTTTGCGTAGTTCTGAAGAGCTTAAAATAGTCACCCCTTCATGTTCAGGCCGCATGGCTTCAGCCAGCATGACCCGCGCCACGTCTCTCGCATCAATGGATTTCCAGTTGCCAGGCAGCAAACGAAACAGCGGCGCAAAAAGCGTTTCGTTCATCCTCTGCTTGCTACGATCGCCCAGCAACATCGACGGACGCGCAATGGTCAGTTTCGGCCAGTTCTGGGCGATTAACGCTTCTTCCATCTCCCCTTTGACGCGGTTATAGAAAAACGGCGAGTGGGCATTAGCCCCCATAGCACTGACCACCAGCATATGCTGTGCACCCAGCCGCCGTCCGGTTAACGCGGTGTCCACGACCAGCGTGTAATCGGCATGAATAAATGCCTCTTTGCTACCCGCTTCCCGCCGCGTGGTGCCGAGACAACAAAACACAATGTCGATGGGATCGGTAACCTGCGCCAGCGCGTCGGTCAGTTGTGGATCATGGGGATTGAACACGCCTGGCATATCGCCCAACGGGCGTCGCGTCGGCGCGGCTATGGCGTTTACTTTCGGTTCGTTAATCAACATCCGCAGCAGGTGACCGCCCACCAGCCCCGTTGCGCCTGTAATCAGTACCTGACTCATCTTCGCTCCTTTACAGAATTGTCCGCCTTGCACTCCCCGGTACATGCACCAGGCTTAATAGTCTACGAGGTAATTATCCCCGATTGTGGGAAATTCGCCTCATCCAATGCAACAACGCGGAGGAAGCATGAGTAAAAAGATTGCTGTTTTAATCACTGATGAATTTGAGGATTCAGAATTTACTTCACCCGCAGACGCATTTCGTAAAGCCGGGCACGAAGTTGTCACTATTGAAAAGCAAGCGGGTAAAACGGTGAAAGGGAAAAAAGGGGAAGCCAGCGTCACCATTAATAAATCCATCGATGACGTTACGCCAGCAGAGTTTGATGCCCTGCTGCTTCCAGGTGGCCATTCACCAGATTATCTGCGTGGTGATAATCGTTTTGTCACCTTCACGCGAGATTTTGTGAATAGCGGTAAACCGGTCTTCGCTATCTGCCACGGCCCGCAACTGCTGATTAGCGCCGATGTTATTCGCGGTCGTAAGCTGACCGCCGTTAAACCGATCATTATTGATGTTAAAAACGCAGGCGCGGAATTTTACGATCAGGAAGTGGTGGTCGATAAAGATCAGCTGGTTACCAGCCGGACGCCGGACGATCTGCCAGCATTTAACCGCGAGGCGTTACGCCTGCTCGGTGCCTGAGCCGCGTAGCCAGACCAGTTTTTTACCAAAGCCCAGCGTGTTGTCGGTGAATTTGATTTCATCAAGCCGGATTTCCCAAACCGGTGCCGACAACATTCGGGCAACCGGAAATCGGCGATTGTACGCCTTGCGTGCGAGGTCGCTTTCCTCACCTTCCAGCCTGCGGATCTCGCCTTTAAACTGTACGCCACGGATTAACGCCACCGTTTTCGGCTGACCGTTTACCGTTCCGGCAACCGGAGCCTGCGACCCGCTCATCTGTGCATGACGCGTTTTATCTTCCGTGAGAATGTAAAGAGCAACCTTTTGCGAATCAAACAGATAAAAGGCGTTGGCGCACCACAGTTCCCCTTCCTGCTGCACACACCAGGTGACAACATGTTGTTTTGCCAGCCAATGGCTAATAGCGGTGAGTGTTTCCATTTTTGTTCTCTTTTATACTGGTGGCCTGACCTTAACATGTGACACAAACGATGACACCCTGGTATCTCTATTTGATTCGTACCGCCGATAATAAGCTTTACACCGGGATCACCACGGATGTCGAACGCCGCTATCAGCAGCACCAGAGCGGCAAAGGCGCGAAAGCACTGCGTGGGAAAGGAGAACTAACGCTGGCGTTTTCCGCGCCAGTAGGCGACCGTTCGCTGGCACTACGGGCGGAATATCGCGTTAAGCAACTAACCAAACGGCAGAAAGAGCGTCTGGTAGCGGAAGGCGCAGGGTTTGCAGAACTGTTGAGCAGCCTGCAAACCCCGGAGATTAAAAGCGATTGAAATGATCGTGGTACTCAACCAGACCAGTTACGCCATTCAGCGCGTCATCCGCTAAACGATGTACCTGGAAGGCGCTTTCAGTGCCTGGCCAGCGGCAACGCAGATCGTGATGCGCCGCCAGTTCAAAGCCGAAACGACTGTACAGTGCCGGATCGCCCAGCGTCACCACTGCGGCATAGCCAAACTCATTAAGCGAATCAAGTCCTTCATAGACCAGTTGGCGTGCCAGCCCCTGTCCACGGTATTTTTCATCAACCGCCAGCGGTGCCATGCCAACCCATTGCAGGTCTTCGCCCTGCACATCAACCGGACTAAATGCCACATAGCCAATGACCTGACCTTCGTCATCTGTCGCCACCAGCCCCAGCGTCAGAAAGCCATCTTCACGCAGATCGTGAACCAGCTTCGCTTCCGCATCGCTTTCGAATGAACGACGCAGCAGGGCATCAATACCCGGCGCATCAATGGGAATTTCTACTCGAATTAGCATGGTTCACCTACCGATGTCTGTTTGGTTTCAGGCGTGGTTTTCATTCCCGCCTCAACAAAATCCGCCAGTTGCAGCAGCATCATGCGTAAGGCTTTCGGCATTTGCTCCAGCTCAATGGCGTCCATCAGGTTTTTCACATACAGCCCCAGCTCCGTATCGCCTTCAATCACCAGCCGACGCTGGAAGAAAAGCGTATCCGGATCTTGTTTACGCGCCGCAATCATCAGCAGATCGCTGGCGTCGGCACTAAAACTCACATCAGCTTGCGCGTTCTGGCTGACAACCAGTTTGCCATTCACCACCGAGGTAAACCACTGCAGATCAATATCACGCACATGAATACTTAACCAGCGACCTTCAAGGAACTCCAGCTCGCCGTCGTCCAGCGCCTGGCGAAATTGCCAGCTTAAGACCTGCTCAAGAACCTGGCGTTTTAGCGCAAATGGCGTCAGTTTTACCGGTACACTCAACAGAGATGGCCCCAAATGCACAATACGGGAACGCAGTTTATCCAACACGAGTTTTACTCCCTGTTTCAACAATCGTCCTATTTTGCCATATCAGGAAAATAACATAGCGGTATAAATCAACAATTCCATATGAAATTGCTGATACCACCAATACAACTTTAACTGCCTTAAATCAAAAATTGTCGCAGCAAGGTTAACTAAAATCCCAGTTCGTTAACATTTTTGCGCTTTGATAGCGCAACCTTCAGGAAAAATTATGGAGCTGCTCTGCCCTGCCGGAAATCTCCCGGCGCTTAAGGCGGCCATCGAAAACGGCGCAGATGCTGTTTATATCGGGCTAAAAGATGATACCAATGCCCGCCACTTCGCCGGCCTTAACTTTACCGAGAAAAAATTGCAGGAAGCGGTGAGTTTTGTCCATCAACATCGCCGCAAACTTCACATCGCGATTAACACTTTTGCGCACCCGGACGGTTACGCCCGCTGGCAGCGCGCCGTGGATATGGCGGCGCAGCTGGGTGCCGACGCGCTGATCCTCGCCGACCTCGCCATGCTGGAGTACGCCGCCGAGCGTTATCCACATATTGAGCGTCACGTATCGGTGCAGGCTTCAGCGACCAATGAAGAGGCGATTAACTTTTATCATCGCCATTTTGACGTTGCCCGCGTGGTACTGCCGCGCGTGTTGTCGATTCATCAGGTGAAACAACTGGCACGGGTTACCCCTGTACCGCTGGAAGTGTTCGCTTTCGGCAGCCTGTGCATTATGTCGGAAGGCCGTTGCTATCTGTCGTCGTATCTGACAGGTGAGTCGCCCAACACCGTCGGTGCGTGTTCTCCGGCTCGCTTCGTGCGCTGGCAACAAACACCGCAGGGGCTGGAATCCCGCCTGAACGAAGTGCTGATCGACCGTTATCAGGACGGCGAAAACGCAGGTTATCCGACGCTGTGTAAAGGGCGTTATCTGGTGGACGGCGAACGCTATCACGCGCTGGAAGAACCAACCAGCCTCAATACCCTGGAACTACTGCCAGAGTTAATGGCGGCAAATATTGCTTCGGTGAAAATTGAAGGTCGCCAGCGTAGCCCGGCGTATGTCAGCCAGGTGGCGAAAGTCTGGCGTCAGGCTATCGACCGTTGTAAAGCCGATCCACAAAACTTCGTACCGCAAAGCGCGTGGATGGAGACGCTCGGGTCGATGTCCGAAGGCACGCAAACCACCCTTGGCGCGTATCACCGTAAATGGCAGTGAGAAAAGCAATGAAATATTCCTTAGGGCCGGTGCTGTGGTACTGGCCAAAAGAGACGCTGGAAGAATTTTATCAGCAGGCCGCCACCAGCAGCGCCGATGTGATTTATCTCGGTGAAGCCGTGTGCAGCAAGCGTCGGGCAACCAAAGTTGGCGACTGGCTGGAGATGGCAAAATCGCTCGCCGGTAGCGGCAAGCAGATTGTGCTCTCCACACTGGCGCTGGTTCAGGCATCCTCTGAACTTGGCGAACTGAAACGCTATGTTGAGAATGGCGAATTTCTGATTGAAGCCAGCGATCTCGGCGTGGTGAATATGTGCGCTGAACGCAAACTGCCGTTCGTCGCCGGGCACGCGCTGAACTGCTACAACGCAGTGACGCTGAAAATATTACTCAAACAGGGCATGATGCGCTGGTGTATGCCGGTGGAACTTTCCCGCGACTGGCTGGTGAATCTGCTCAATCAGTGCGATGAGCTGGGCATTCGCAACCAGTTTGAAGTGGAAGTCTTGAGCTACGGTCATCTGCCGCTGGCCTATTCCGCCCGCTGCTTTACCGCGCGTTCGGAAGACCGCCCGAAAGATGAGTGTGAAACCTGCTGCATCAAGTATCCGAACGGGCGCAACGTGCTGTCGCAGGAAAATCAGCAAGTGTTTGTGCTCAACGGCATTCAGACCATGAGCGGCTATGTTTACAACCTCGGTAACGAGCTGGCATCCATGCAGGGGCTGGTTGATGTGGTTCGTCTGTCGCCGCAAGGTGCTGACACTTTCGCTATGCTCGACGCCTTCCGCGCCAATGAAAATGGCGCTGCTCCACTGCCGTTGACGGCAAACAGCGATTGTAACGGCTACTGGCGACGGCTGGCCGGGCTGGAACTGCAAGCATGAATAAACAGCTCACTTTGTTAACAACTTTAACTACTCTTTAATGCAGTATTAAAGATTAATCGGTAACAAAGTGAGCTGTTATGACTGATAAAACTATTCCTTTTTCGCTACTCGATCTGGCTCCCATCCCCGAAGGTTCTTCAGCACGAGAAGCGTTCTCCCACTCTCTCGACCTCGCCCGTCTGGCTGAAAAGCGCGGCTATCATCGCTACTGGCTGGCGGAACACCACAATATGACCGGCATTGCCAGTGCTGCAACATCGGTATTGATTGGCTATCTGGCGGCGAATACCACCACGCTGCATCTGGGGTCTGGCGGCGTGATGTTACCTAACCACTCACCGTTGGTGATTGCCGAACAGTTTGGCACGCTCAATACGCTCTATCCGGGGCGAATCGATTTAGGGCTGGGTCGTGCACCGGGTAGCGATCAACGGACCATGATGGCACTACGTCGACATATGAGCAGCGATATTGATAATTTCCCTCGTGATGTTGCAGAGCTGGTGGACTGGTTTGACGCCCGCGATCCAAATCCGCATGTGCGCCCGGTGCCTGGCTATGGCGAGAAAATCCCGGTGTGGTTGTTAGGCTCCAGCCTTTACAGCGCACAACTGGCGGCGCAGCTTGGTCTGCCGTTTGCGTTTGCCTCACACTTCGCGCCGGATATGTTGTTCCAGGCGCTACATCTTTATCGCAGCAACTTCAAACCGTCGGCACGGCTGGAGAAACCATACGCGATGGTGTGCATCAATATTATCGCCGCCGACAGCAACCGCGACGCCGAATTCCTGTTTACCTCGATGCAGCAAGCCTTTGTGAAGCTGCGCCGTGGCGAAACCGGGCAACTGCCGCCGCCGATTCAAAATATGGATCAGTTCTGGTCACCGTCCGAGCAGTATGGCGTGCAGCAGGCGCTGAGTATGTCGTTGGTAGGTGATAAAGCGAAAGTGCGTCATGGCTTGCAGTCAATCCTGCGCGAAACCGACGCCGATGAGATTATGGTTAACGGACAGATTTTTGACCACCAGGCGCGGCTGCATTCGTTTGATCTGGCGATGGATGTGAAGGAAGAGTTGTTGGGGTAAGTGCATTTTCCGCGTCGGGCAGTCCCCTCTCCCTGTGGGAGAGGGTTAGGGTGAGGGCATCAGACCTCACCCTTACTGATATACCGGCAGCAAATTAAAGCTCGATAAAATATGGATCAGTGCATTGCCAATGCCAAACACCAGAATCAGGACAATCATCGGCTTGCCGCCCCAGACGCGGAATTTCGGGCTACCGAAGCGTTTACGCGATGCGCGAGCCAGCAGCGCCGGAACAATTGCCGCCCAGATGGTAGCCGCTAAGCCAGCATAACCAATGGCATACAGGAATCCGTTCGGGAACAGCAGGCCACCAACAACAGGCGGTGCAAAGGTCAACAGTGCCGTTTTAAAGCGACCCAGAGCCGAGTCGTCGAAACCAAACAGATCTGCCAGATAATCGAACAGACCAAGCGTTACGCCGAGGAACGAACTCGCTACCGCAAAGTTTGAGAACACTACCAGCAGCAGATCCAGACTACGACTGTTCAGCACACCGCTTAACGCCTGTACCAGCACGTCAATATTGCCGCCCTTCTCGGCGATGCCGATAAACTCCGGACGCGGGATGTTACCCATCGTCGCCAGCAACCAGATGGTATACAGCGCCAGCGCCATCAGCGTACCGTACACCAGACATTTGACGATAGTTTTCGGGTCCTTGCCATAATATTTCATCAGGCTCGGCACGTTACCGTGGTAACCAAACGATGCCAGGCAGAACGGCAGCGTCATCAGCAGATACGGCGCATAAGACGCATTGCTTTCGGCGACGTTGAGCAATGTCGCAGGCTGTACATGCCCCAGCAGGCTGCCGAAAGTGAGGAAAAAGGTAATGACCTTCGCCCCCAGCACAATCGCCGTCATTCGGCTGACGGCTTTAGTGCTCAACCACACCACAAACGCCACCAACAGTGCAAAACCAAAACCCGCCGCCCGTGCCGGGACATTTAGCGACATCTCTGCGAAGGTGTGATGCAAAATCGAACCGCTGGCAGAGATATAAGCGTAAGTCAGGATATAGAGCACAAAGGCAATGGAAATGCCATTGACCACGTTCCAGCCTTTGCCCAGCAAGTCTTTGGTGATGGTGTCAAAGCTCGAACCGATTCGATAATTCAGGTTAGCTTCCAGAATCATCAAACCGGAATGCAACATACAAAACCAGGTGAAGATTAGCGCCGCCATTGACCAGAAGAACCACGCACCGGACATGACCACAGGCAGAGAAAACATTCCTGCGCCAATAATGGTGCCGCCGATAATCACCACGCCGCCAAGCAGCGACGGTGACGTTTGGGTGGTGGTTAGTGTTGCCATAAGGGCTTCTCTCCAGTGAAAAATAGTGCGACTGCGTTGTTATGCGTTGCACTGTACCAGTACGCGAGTACAAAAGACAGAAAAAAAGCCCCGATTGTTAAAATCGGGGCTGTATATATTATTTTACAGATTGTGTGCGATGGTCAGCGTGTATTACGCATCACCACCGAAACGACGACGACCGGTAGAGTCATCACGACGCGGTGCGCGGCCTTCACGACGTTCGCCGCTAAAACGACGACCATCACCACGACCACCTTCACGGCGTTCACCGCTGAAGTTACGACCGCCTTCACGACGCTCGCCACCGACACCACGACCACCGCCACGACGCTCACCGCCAGTATGCGGCTGTGCATCGCCCAGCAACTGCATGTTCATCGGTTTGTTGAGAATGCGAGTGCGCGTAAAGTGTTGCAGCACTTCACCCGGCATACCTTTCGGCAGTTCGATGGTGGAGTGAGAAGCAAACAGCTTGATGTTACCAATGTAACGGCTGCTGATGTCGCCTTCGTTAGCAATCGCGCCAACGATATGACGAACTTCAACGCCATCATCACGGCCCACTTCAATGCGGTACAGCTGCATGTCGCCAACATCACGACGTTCACGACGCGGGCGATCTTCACGGTCGCCACGCGGGCCACGGTCGTTACGATCGCGCGGACCACGGTCATCACGGTCACGGAATTCACGTTTCGGACGCATCGGCGCATCTGGCGGAACAATCAGAGTACGTTCACCCTGTGCCATTTTCAGCAGTGCGGCTGCCAGAGTTTCGAGATCCAGTTCTTCACCTTCTGCGGTCGGCTGAATTTTGCTCAGCAGTGCACGGTATTGATCCAGATCGCTGCTTTCCAGCTGCTGCTGTACTTTCGCGGCGAATTTTTCCAGACGGCGTTTGCCCAGCAGTTCTGCGTTCGGCAGCTCTACTTCTGGAATGGTCAGCTTCATAGTACGTTCAATGTTGCGCAGCAGACGACGCTCGCGGTTCTCAACGAACAGCAGTGCGCGGCCAGCACGACCCGCACGACCGGTACGACCGATACGGTGAACGTAAGACTCAGAATCCATCGGGATATCGTAGTTAACCACCAGGCTGATACGCTCAACGTCCAGGCCACGAGCCGCAACGTCGGTCGCAATCAAGATATCCAGACGACCATCTTTCAGGCGTTCCAGAGTCTGCTCACGCAGCGCCTGGTTCATGTCACCGTTCAGCGCGGCGCTGTTGTAGCCGTTACGCTCAAGGGCTTCAGCCACTTCCAGAGTCGCGTTTTTGGTGCGAACGAAGATAATCGCCGCATCAAAATCTTCCGCTTCCAGGAAACGTACCAGAGCTTCGTTTTTACGCATACCCCAGACAGTCCAGTAGCTCTGGCTGATGTCAGGACGGGTAGTCACGCTGGACTGAATGCGCACTTCCTGCGGCTCTTTCATAAAGCGGCGGGTAATGCGACGAATCGCTTCCGGCATGGTGGCAGAGAACAGAGCGGTCTGATGACCTTCTGGGATCTGCGCCATAATGGTTTCAACGTCTTCGATGAAGCCCATGCGCAGCATTTCGTCAGCTTCATCCAGAACCAGACCGCTCAGTTTAGAGAGATCCAGAGTGCCACGTTTCAGGTGGTCAAGCAGACGGCCCGGAGTACCGACAACGATCTGCGGCCCCTGACGCAGGGCGCGTAATTGCACGTCATAACGCTGGCCGCCGTACAGGGCAACCACGTTTACGCCGCGCATGTGTTTAGAGAAATCCGTCATTGCTTCAGCAACCTGTACCGCCAGTTCGCGGGTCGGTGCCAGCACCAGAATCTGTGGTGCTTTCAGCTCAGGATCAAGATTCTGCAGCAGAGGTAAAGAGAATGCTGCAGTTTTTCCGCTCCCCGTCTGGGCCATACCCAGTACGTCGCGGCCATTCAGCAGATGTGGAATACACTCTGCCTGAATTGGAGATGGTTTTTCGTAACCCAGATCGTTAAGGGCTTCAAGGATAGGAGCCTTCAGGCCCAGATCTGCAAAAGTGGTTTCGAATTCAGCCATGTAGTACGTGTGCCTCAAAATTAATGGCGGCCAGTCTACATAACTCATCATGAAATTGATCAGCAATTTTCATTGAAAAGTGTGAACCGGCTCAAAGTAGGTGTATTAACGAACAACAACGCCCTCACCCGTTAAGGTGATGGCAATCAAATAAGATTACGGGCTGATGTGTACGTCAGCTATTGCTGGTCCGATTCTGCCAGGTCATCTTGGTCCTGGCCCAGGAGCGATAATTCCAACAATGCGTATCGGTGCTCAACAAAGTTATGAACGTTGTTGGCAACCGCCAGTTTGAACAGTGCCGTGGCGCTGTCCAAATCCCCCAGACTTAGGTAGTACTTACCTAAATAGAAGTTGGTTTCACTGAGATGCTCAGCGAGCGAGGTGTTATCCGTTGCGTCCGCCTTGAGCCTTTCCATTAACGTTTGTTCGCTAATGTTGCCCAGGTAGAACTCGACAATGTTCCATCCCCACTGCTCCTTGTCCGATTTTTCGAAGTGCTGTTTTAACACTTCTTTAGCCTGCTTCTCATCGAGCTTCTGCTCGGCGAGATAAAGCCACAGACTACGGAAAGGATCATTGGGATCGTCTTGATAAAACGCCAGCAGATCATCTTGCGCTAACTTGTCACGACCGCCGTAATATAATGCGATCCCGCGATTCAAGTGCGCGTAGTTGTAAGTTGGATCAAGCTCAAGTACAGAATCAAACGCTTCATAGGCAGCATCAAAATTGCCTGCCTGCGTTAAATATATGCCTAAGTAATTGAATACTTCAGGCATATCCGGTCGGATTGCCAGCGCCTGCGAAAAATCGTTACGCGCTAATGCCCTCAGACCGAGACTATCATACAACACTCCGCGCTCATATAAAAGCTGTGCGCGTTCGTCATCGGTTAAAGCCCGACTGGCAAGGATCTGTTCCATACGTGCCAGAATCACTTCCTGCTGTAAAGTCGGTTGCAATGGTACTGCGAGGACTTCACTTTTACGCCAGGAAGTATTACTGCATCCTGCAAGCGTAAGTGCTGTCGCAACGAAACACCAGCGCAAAAAAGGCTTCATTTCCCACTCCCGAAGACCACGGTTGAATGAACGTCCTGTTCCCGGTTGCTAACAAGGCGTCCTGCCTGGTTAAAAGCCCCCCGCCGCAGCGGAGGGCAAATGGCAACCTTACTCGCCCTGTTCAGCAGCCGGAGCTTCCGGTGCCGCAGCAGGTTGAGACTGCTCAGTCGCTTCTTTAATGCTCAGACGGATACGGCCCTGGCGATCAACTTCCAGAACTTTCACCGGTACTTCCTGACCCATCTGCAGGTAATCGGTCACTTTCTCAACGCGTTTGTCAGCGATTTGAGAGATGTGTACCAGACCTTCTTTACCGCCGCCGATGGCAACAAATGCGCCAAAGTCAACGATACGGGTCACTTTACCATTGTAGACGCGGCCCACTTCGATTTCCGCAGTGATCTCTTCGATACGACGAATGGCGTGTTTTGCTTTCTCGCCGTCGGTCGCTGCGATCTTCACAGTACCGTCATCTTCGATTTCGATGGTGGTGCCGGTTTCTTCGGTCAGGGCACGGATAACAGAACCGCCTTTACCGATAACGTCTTTGATCTTGTCCGGGTTGATCTTGATGGTATGGATACGCGGAGCGAACTCAGAGATATCGCCACGCGGCGCGTTGATCGCCTGTTCCATTACGCCAAGGATATGCAGACGCGCACCTTTAGCCTGGTTCAGCGCAACCTGCATGATCTCTTTGGTGATACCTTCAATTTTGATATCCATCTGCAGTGCAGAGATACCGTCACGGGAACCCGCAACTTTGAAGTCCATATCGCCCAGATGGTCTTCGTCACCCAGAATGTCAGACAGTACAACGTAGTTGTCGCCTTCTTTCACCAGACCCATTGCGATACCCGCAACGGCGGCTTTGATCGGCACACCTGCGTCCATCAGCGCCAGAGAAGCGCCGCACACGGAAGCCATAGAAGAGGAACCGTTGGATTCGGTGATTTCAGATACAACACGTACGGTGTACGGGAATTTGTCCATATCCGGCATTACTGCCAGCACGCCGCGCTTCGCCAGACGACCGTGACCAATTTCACGACGCTTCGGAGAACCGACCATGCCAGTTTCGCCTACGGAGTACGGAGGGAAGTTGTAGTGGAACAGGAAGGTATCGGTACGTTCGCCCATCAGTTCATCAAGAACCTGCGCGTCACGTGCAGTACCCAGCGTTGCGGTAACCAGCGCCTGAGTTTCACCACGGGTGAACAGCGCAGAACCGTGAGTACGCGGCAGCACGCCAGTACGGACATCCAGACCACGGATCATATCTTTTTCACGACCGTCGATACGCGGTTCGCCTGCCAGTACGCGGCTACGAACAACATTTTTCTCGATAGCGTGCAGAATTTCACCCAGTTCGTTTTCGTCCAGGGTTTCGTCTTCAGCAAGCAGCGTCGCGATGGTTTCAGATTTGATCACGTCAACCTGCGCATAACGCTCTTGTTTGTCGGTGATGCGGTAAGCATCGCTCAGACGAGCTTCAGCCAGTGCAGCAACGCGTGCGTTCAGCTCTTCGTTTACCGGCTCCGGCTGCCAGTCCCAACGCGGTTTACCGGCTTCTTTCACCAGTTCATTGATGTTCTGAATAACAACCTGCTGTTGTTCATGACCGAACACTACTGCGCCCAGCATCTGGTCTTCGCTCAGCAGTTCAGCTTCAGATTCAACCATCAGTACGGCTGCTTCCGTACCCGCAACAACCAGATCCAGTTTGCTCTCTTTCAGCTCGTCCTGGGTCGGGTTCAGTACGTACTGATCATTGATGTAACCCACACGGGCAGCACCAATCGGACCATTGAACGGAATACCAGACAGAGACAGTGCTGCAGAAGCACCAATCATCGCGACGATATCCGGGTTAACCTGCGGGTTAACAGAAACTACGGTGGCGATAACCTGAACTTCGTTGACGAAGCCTTCCGGGAACAGCGGGCGAATCGGGCGGTCAATCAGACGCGCGATCAGGGTTTCGCCTTCGCTTGGGCGGCCTTCACGACGGAAGAAGCTACCCGGGATACGACCAGCAGCGTAGGTACGCTCCTGATAGTTAACGGTCAGTGGGAAGAAGTCCTGACCTGGTTTGGCTTTTTTCTGGCCAACAACGGTAACAAATACCGCAGTGTCATCCATGCTAACCATAACAGCGGCAGTGGCTTGACGCGCCATCATGCCTGTTTCCAGAGTTACGGTGTGTTGGCCGTACTGGAATTTACGAACGATCGGATTAAGCAATGTAATATCCTTTCTCTTTCTTAGACAGCACCTTAACGGCACTGGTGTTAATACCCGATCTTCTGCGCATCCTCGCGACTAATGACAACCCTAACCCAGCCTGATGTGGGTAAAGCCTCTCATTAGCCGCGCGAACCTCTGCAACGGAAGATCATTCATAGCAACAATACATTAGTTTCCAGTGAATTGCTGCCGTTAGCTTGAAAAAAGGGGCCACTCAGGCCCCTTTTCTGAAACTCGCAAGAATTAGCGACGCAGACCCAGGCGCTCGATGAGCTGGGTGTAACGTGCTACATCTTTACGTTTCAGGTAGTCGAGCAGTTTACGACGCTGAGAAACCATGCGCAGCAGACCACGACGGCTGTGGTGATCTTTTTTGTGCTCTGCAAAGTGACCCTGCAGGTGGTTGATCTGTGCAGTCAGCAGTGCTACCTGAACTTCGGTAGAACCGGTGTCGTTTTCACCACGACCAAACTCAGAAACGATTTTAGCTGTTGCTTCAGTACTTAGAGACATTTTAAAACTCCAAAGTATATAGAATGAAAGGACGCCGATCTCTAATTCAGCGATCCCAGTGTACGTCACGTAAAGTGTTAAACAATTTACGTGACGTTAAGCGGCAGTATTCTACTCGTAGCGACCTGTTATCGCAAGACGGTTAACATTACGCCGGGTATTCAACCACCAGGCGACGAGGCGCGACGCGGCCTTCATCGTCAATTTCGCCCATACCGATAAACTTACCGTTCTCACCTTCTGTAACACGAACCAGTCCTTCCAGCGGCGCACCAGATGTACGAACCGGGTTACCATTTTTGAAGTAAACAGAAGACGTTAACGGAAGATTCACCACCGGATAGTCCGAAGCTGGACTGTCCATTGGCATCAGTAATGGATCAAGTAACTCCGCAGCCGGAATATCCTGCTGTTCAGCTTGCTCAACCAGTTCACGCAGATGTTCCAGGGTCACCATCCGTTCGACTGGATATTTACTTACTGTCAGACGGCGCAGGTAAATAACATGCGCGCCACAGCCAAGTTTTTCACCCAGGTCGTCAATGATGGTGCGGATATAGGTGCCTTTTGAGCAATGAATTTCCAGCTCCAGCTCATTGCCTTCATGACGAATAAACAGCAATTCATAAACGGTAATCGGACGCGCTTCGCGTGGGACTTCAATACCCTGACGCGCGTACTCGTACAGTTTTTTGCCCTGATATTTCAGCGCCGAATACATCGAAGGGATCTGTTCGATATCGCCACGGAAAGTATCCAGTGCTGCCGCCAGTTGCTCTGCACTAAAGGTTACCGGACGCTCCTCAACGATTTGTCCGTCAGCGTCGGAAGTATCGGTACGCTGCCCAAGACGCGCAATCACCCGATAGCGTTTGTCGGAGTCCAGCAGATACTGGGAAAACTTCGTCGCTTCCCCGAGGCAAATCGGTAACATGCCGGTCGCCAGCGGGTCCAGCGCGCCGGTGTGTCCGGCACGGTTGGCGTTATAAATGCGTTTCACTTTTTGCAGCGCATCGTTGCTGGACATGCCCTGCGGTTTATCCAGCAACAAAACGCCGTTAATGTCGCGACCGCGACGACGAGGACGACTCATTAGTCCTCCTTGCTGTCGTCCGGGTTAACACGACGTTCTTCGTCATGTTTGACCACGCTGGTCACCAGGTTTGACATACGCATCCCTTCAACCAATGAGTTGTCGTAGAAGAAGGTTAGTTCCGGGACGATACGCAGACGCATCGCTTTGCCCAGCAGGCTGCGGATGAAACCAGAGGCTTCCTGCAACGCTTTGATGCCCGCTTTTACCGCATCTTCATCTTTGTCGTTGAGGAAAGTGACATACACTTTGGCATACGCCAGGTCACGAGACATTTCGACACCGGAAACGGTGGTCATCATGCCCAGACGAGGATCTTTAATTTCGCGTTGCAGGATGAGAGCGATCTCTTTTTGCATTTCCTGCGCTACGCGCTGCGGGCGACCAAATTCTTTCGCCATAATAAATTCTCCTGACAAAAAAGGGGCCATAAGCCCCTTTTTAAAATTAATTTCAGGTGGAAGGGCTGTTCACGTAGGCCTGATAAGACGCGCCAGCGTCGCATCAGGCAACGGCTGCCGGATGTGGCGCAAACGCCTTATCCGGCCTACACCCAATCAGCCTTAGGCAATCGTACGCTGAATCTCGATGATTTCGAATACTTCGATCACATCGCCAGTGCGGACGTCGTTGTAGTTCTTAACGCCGATACCACATTCCATACCGTTACGGACTTCGTTAACGTCATCTTTGAAGCGGCGCAGGGACTCCAGCTCGCCTTCGTAGATAACCACGTTGTCGCGCAGAACGCGGATCGGGTTGTGACGTTTAACCACACCTTCGGTAACCATACAGCCTGCGATGGCGCCGAATTTCGGTGATTTGAACACGTCACGCACTTCTGCCAGACCGATGATCTGTTGTTTCAGTTCCGGAGACAGCATACCGCTCATCGCCGCTTTAACTTCATCGATCAGGTTATAGATGACGGAGTAGTAACGCAGATCCAGGCTTTCAGCCTCAATCACTTTACGCGCAGAGGCATCAGCACGAACGTTGAAGCCAACCAGAATCGCGTTGGATGCAGCGGCCAGGGTCGCGTCGGTTTCGGTGATACCACCTACGCCAGAACCGATGATCTTCACTTTAACTTCGTCAGTAGACAGTTTCAGCAAGGAATCGGAAATCGCTTCCACAGAACCCTGAACGTCAGCCTTCAGTACGATGTTCACTTCATGAACTTCGCCTTCGGTCATGTTGGCGAACATGTTCTCGAGTTTAGATTTCTGCTGACGCGCCAGTTTAACTTCACGGAATTTACCCTGACGGTACAGTGCAACTTCACGTGCTTTTTTCTCGTCACGAACAACGGTCACTTCGTCACCCGCAGCCGGAACACCGGACAGACCAAGGATTTCCACCGGAATGGACGGACCTGCTTCCAGCACTTCCTGACCCAGTTCGTTACGCATTGCACGAACACGACCGTATTCGAAGCCACACAGAACGATGTCGCCCTTGTGCAGAGTACCTTCACGTACCAGTACAGTTGCAACCGGACCACGACCTTTATCGAGGAAGGATTCGATGACCGCACCGCTCGCCATCCCGTTACGCACAGCTTTCAGTTCCAGGACTTCAGCCTGCAGCAGGATCGCATCCAGCAGTTCGTCGATACCTGTACCCGCTTTTGCAGATACGTGTACGAACTGGCTTTCACCGCCCCACTCTTCCGGCAGAATGCCGTACTGGGACAGTTCGTTTTTAACGCGATCTGGATCAGCTTCTGGCTTATCGATTTTGTTCACAGCAACCACAACCGGCACACCCGCCGCTTTCGCGTGCTGGATTGCTTCAATGGTCTGCGGCATTACGCCGTCATCTGCAGCGACAACCAGAACTACGATATCCGTTGCCTGCGCACCACGTGCACGCATTGAAGTAAACGCGGCGTGCCCTGGGGTGTCCAGGAAGGTGATCATGCCGTTTTCAGTTTCAACGTGGTATGCACCGATGTGCTGGGTAATGCCGCCTGCTTCGCCAGAGGCCACTTTCGTTGAACGAATGTAGTCCAGCAGAGAAGTTTTACCGTGGTCAACGTGACCCATGATGGTCACGACCGGTGCACGCGGTTCAGCCGCAGCGCCAGTATCACGGTCGCTCATTACCGCCTCTTCCAGTTCGTTTTCACGACGCAGGATAACTTTGTGGCCCATCTCTTCGGCAACCAGCTGTGCGGTTTCCTGGTCGATGACCTGGTTGATGGTTGCCATTGCGCCCAGTTTCATCATCGCTTTGATGACCTGAGAGCCTTTAACCGCCATCTTGTTCGCCAGTTCGCCAACGGTGATGGTTTCACCGATCACCACGTCACGGTTAACGGCCTGAGCTGGCTTCTGGAAGCCCTGCTGCAGTGAAGAACCTTTGCGTTTTCCGCCTTTACCGCCACGTACTGCTGCGCGCGCTTCTTCGCGATCGGCCTTAGATTCAGAGTGTTTGTTGCCTTTTTTCGGACGCGCTGCTTTCGCGTTACGACCACGGCCACGGCCGCCTTCGACTTCACGATCGCTTTCGTCTTCTGCCTGGCGAGCATGTTGAGAAGTAGTGACGTGATAATCGCTGGAATCTTCAGTCGGTTCCGCGTTATCAGTCCATTTATTTTCTTCCGCCATACGACGTGCTTCTTCAGCAACGCGACGTGCTTCTTCTTCGAGTTTACGACGCGCTTCTTCTTCGGCTTTACGCTTGAGCTCTGCAGCTTCCTGCTCACGGCGGGCTTTTTCAGCCTGGGCGTTTTTAGTCATATCGTCTTGTTGATTGCTCACTTTGTCTTTTTCCGCAGCTTCACGTTTCGCTTGTTCAGCGGCTTCACGTTTAGCTTGTTCTGCGGCCTCACGTTCAGCTTTTTGTTGCGCCTCGCGTTTGGCCAATTCTTCTGCCTCACGACGGGCTTGCTCTTCCGCTTCACGCTGCGCTTGCTCTTCCGCTGCAAGGCGTTCAGCCTCTTGCGGATCGCGTTTCACAAAGGTGCGTTTCTTGCGGACTTCGATTTGTACCGATTTGCTTTTTCCACCGGTACCAGGAATGTTAAGGGTGCTACGTGTTTTACGTTGCAGCGTTAATTTGTCCGGTCCTGAATTTTTCTGACTCAGGTGGTCAATTAAAGTCTGTTTCTCTTGTGCAGTCACAGAGTCGTCAGCAGACTTCCGGATACCTGCATCAGCAAATTGCTGTACCAGGCGTTCCACGGAGGTCTGTCGCTCTGCGGCCAGCGTTTTAATCGTTACATCTGTCATGCTGTTCCTTCCTGCTACAGTTTATTACGCTTCGTCACCGAACCAGCAAATATTACGGGCAGCCATAATCAGTGCTCCGGCTTTTTCGTCGGTCAACCCTTCGATATCAGCCAGATCATCAATGCCCTGTTCGGCGAGATCTTCCAGCGTACAAACGCCACGGGCGGCCAGTTTGAATGCCAAATCACGATCCATCCCTTCAAGGTTCAGCAGATCGTCAGCCGGTTTGTTATCACCGAGGCTTTCTTCCTGGGCCTGTGCAATGGTGGCCAGTGCATTTTTAGCACGCTCGCGCAGTGCTTCAACAGTCGGCTCATCAAGGCCTTCAATTTCCAACAGCTCTTTCATCGGCACATAGGCCAGTTCTTCCAGCGTCGAGAAGCCTTCTTCTACCAGGACAGTGGCAAAGTCTTCGTCAATGTCGAGATAACGGGTGAAGGTATCGATCGCTGCGTGTGCTTCCGCCTGATGTTTAGCCTGCAGGTCGTCAACGGTCATTACGTTGAGTTCCCAACCACTCAGCTGCGAAGCCAGACGCACGTTCTGACCGTTACGGCCAATTGCTTGCGCCAGATTACCAGCTTCAACGGCGATATCCATGGTGTGTTTATCTTCATCCACCACGATAGAAGCAACGTCTGCCGGTGCCATCGCGTTGATCACGAACTGCGCCGGGTTATCATCCCACAGGACGATATCGATACGCTCGCCGCCGAGCTCGGTGGAAACTGCCTGAACACGGGCACCGCGCATACCGACACAAGCACCTACCGGATCGATACGTTTATCGTTGGTTTTCACCGCGATTTTCGCACGAGAGCCCGGATCGCGAGCTGCAGCTTTAATTTCAATCACTTCTTCGCCGATTTCCGGCACTTCAATGCGGAACAGTTCGATCAGCATTTCCGGCTTGGAACGGGTTACGAACAGCTGCGCGCCACGCGCTTCCGGGCGAACGGAATAAAGTACGCCACGAACGCGGTCGCCAGGGCGGAAGTTTTCACGCGGCAGCATGTCTTCTCGCAGGATGACAGCTTCAGCATTGTTACCCAGATCCAGAGAGATATTATCGCGGTTTACTTTTTTCACCACGCCAGTGATGATTTCACCTTCGTGTTCACGGAACTGATCAACAACCATCGCGCGTTCGGCTTCACGAACTTTCTGCACGATAACCTGTTTTGCCGTCTGGGTCGTAATGCGGTCAAAGGTGACAGACTCAATCTGATCTTCAACGTAATCGCCCAGGTTCAGGCTTTCATCTTCAAAACGCGCAGCTTCAAGGGTGATTTCTTTAGTCGGCTGAGTGACTTCATCAACTATCAGCCAGCGACGGAAGGTGTCAAAATCACCGCTTTTGCGATCGATCTGTACGCGGACGTCGATCTCTTGTTCATATTTTTTCTTGGTTGCTGTAGCCAATGCGCTTTCCAACGCTTCGAAAATTTTCTCGCGAGGCAGCGCCTTTTCATTGGAGACGGCTTCAACTACAGCCAAAATTTCTTTGTTCATCGCGGGGTTTTCACCTCATCCAGACTATTAAAAGTGGGGAACCAGGTTCGCCTTCTGGATATTACTCAGCGCGAACACTTCATCTTTACCTTCGACGGTAACTGTGATCATTTCACCGTCTACCGCTTTGATAACGCCCTGCCATTTACGACGGTTTTGTACCGCCATACGGAGAACCAGAGTCACCTCTTCTCCGACGAAACGGGCGTAGTGTTCAGCCGTGAACAGTGGGCGATCGAGACCCGGTGAGGAGACTTCCAGGTTATAAGCAACGGTGATGGGATCTTCAACATCCAACACGGCACTTACCTGGTGGCTCACATCAGCACAATCATCAACATTGATGCCATCTTCACTATCAATATAGATGCGCAGTGTGGATGTGCGACCGCGAATAAACTCGATGCCAACCAGTTCAAAACCCAGGGCCTCAACTGGCGCAGTAATCATCTCTGTTAATTTTTGCTCTAATGTGGACAAGCCCACCCCCAAGACATAAAAAAAGGGCCTAAAGCCCAGTTATTCTGTAGTCAGATAACAAAAAACCCCGATAAATCGGGGCTTTATATAACTGAACCCTATAACCGCAAATGCGGTCTGGAGCACTTTCCAGAAGGATTTTTTCAAATCCCACTACGAAGGCCGAAGTCTTCACAGTATATTTGAAAAAGAACTCTAAGGGAAAGTGGTTGCGGGGGCCGGATTTGAACCGACGACCTTCGGGTTATGAGCCCGACGAGCTACCAGGCTGCTCCACCCCGCGCCTGAAACGTGGCAAATTCTACTCGTTTTGAGTAAAAAATGCAAACACTGCTGGGATTTGGTGTACCGAGACGGGACGTAAAATCTGCGGTCATTATAGTGATCCACGCCACATTTTGTCAACATTTATTGCTACTCACGTGAATGGATATCCAGTTCACTTTCATTGATTGAATAATTTCTACCTCACCTTACTTCTCTTAAACGCATTATTTTACAAAAAACGCACTAAACTCTTCCGGTCTCCGATAAAAGATGATTAAATGAAAACTCATTTATTTTGCATAATAATTCAGTGAGAGCGGAAATCCAGGCTCATCATCAGTTAATCAAGCAGGGTGTTATTTTATGACGACGATTCTCAAGCATCTCCCGGTAGGTCAACGTATTGGCATCGCTTTTTCTGGCGGTCTGGACACCAGTGCCGCACTGCTGTGGATGCGACAAAAGGGAGCTGTCCCTTATGCATATACTGCAAATTTGGGTCAGCCAGACGAAGAGGATTATGATGCGATCCCTCGTCGTGCTATGGAATACGGCGCGGAGAACGCTCGTCTAATCGACTGCCGCAAACAACTGGTGGCGGAAGGCATTGCCGCTATTCAGTGTGGTGCTTTCCATAACACCACTGGCGGCCTGACCTATTTTAACACCACGCCGCTGGGTCGCGCCGTGACTGGCACCATGCTGGTTGCTGCCATGAAAGAAGACGGCGTTAACATCTGGGGTGATGGCAGCACCTATAAAGGAAACGATATCGAACGTTTCTATCGTTACGGTCTGTTGACCAACGCGGAACTACAAATTTACAAACCGTGGCTTGATACTGACTTTATTGATGAGTTAGGGGGTCGTCATGAAATGTCTGAATTTATGATTGCCTGCGGTTTCGACTACAAAATGTCGGTCGAGAAAGCCTACTCCACCGACTCCAATATGCTTGGTGCCACGCACGAAGCGAAAGATCTGGAATACCTCAATTCCAGCGTCAAAATCGTCAACCCGATTATGGGTGTGAAATTCTGGGATGAGAGTGTGAAGATCCCGGCAGAAGAAGTCACGGTACGTTTCGAACAGGGTCATCCGGTGGCGCTGAACGGCAAAACCTTTAGCGATGATGTGGAAATGATGCTGGAAGCCAACCGCATCGGCGGTCGTCACGGCCTGGGCATGAGCGACCAAATCGAAAACCGTATCATCGAAGCGAAAAGCCGTGGTATCTACGAAGCTCCGGGGATGGCGCTACTGCATATCGCTTATGAACGTCTGCTGACAGGTATTCACAACGAAGACACCATCGAGCAGTATCACGCGCATGGTCGTCAGTTGGGTCGTCTGTTGTATCAGGGACGTTGGTTCGATTCCCAGGCATTGATGCTACGTGACTCTCTGCAACGCTGGGTTGCCAGCCAGATTACAGGTGAAGTTACCCTGGAGCTGCGTCGCGGGAATGATTACTCCATCCTTAATACCGTCTCTGACAATCTGACTTACAAACCAGAACGTCTGACGATGGAAAAAGGTGACTCGGTGTTCTCGCCAGATGATCGTATTGGTCAACTGACCATGCGCAACCTGGATATCACCGATACTCGCGAAAAACTTTTCGGTTATGCCAAAACGGGTCTGCTCTCATCTTCTGCCGCTTCAGGCGTACCGCAGGTTGAGAATCTGGAAAACAAAGGCCAGTAATTCGACGTTAACCCTGCCCATCAAGGGCGGGGTTATCTGGATTTCCTCTGTCAAATCTTTTCTTATAATGCCAGGCGCATTATGCAAAGATGAAAGATGAGATAAACAATGAGATTGAAAATAGGGAAGGCGACTCGCAATAAATCTTATAGTCACCTTCATATGAGTAAAATATTCTCTTTATCGATTTCACCGATGACATTATTACGTCATCCTGTGCCAGGAACCGATCTTCGCACTTATAGCTGACGCTGTTCCAGACTGCTATATATTGCCTTTATTTCATTTTTTACGCCTTCGCCACGGTACACCAAAGACGTATCGTATCGTTGATATTTATCTTCCCGCGCGGCACTGAACCAGTTAAAAGATCCGACGCACAGCAGCTCTTCATCCTCAATCACAATTTTGCTGTGAACACGATTAACCAATTTCGTAGCGATGCCCATATTATTGAGCTTTTCAACAGCATCATTCAGCAGATGTCGTTTCTCCTGACGCTTACCATCATCGACATGCGCTATATTGCAGTTTTTATCCGTCACCACGGTAATATCAATGCCCCGGGAACGGGCCAGAGCCATTGACGCCAGAAACCCGGTTTGCTCCACTTTTTGCCAGGATAACCAGGGAGAAATGATCGTTATTTTCTTTTGAGCCCCGGCAAGAGCCTTATTCAAAAATGCATCATGCTGCTCCACACCATGCAGCGTTGAAATCTGTGCATTTGCGGAACTTAAATCTTGTCGTTTCTGAAACTCAAATTGCAACGCATTGTTGTCTGAAGCAAACAGATATGTAGCCAGTAATCCTCGCGGCGAGGAAGCCGGCTGCATCTCAATAAGATCCATATCCCCAAAAACCAGAAAACTATCTTTCGCACGCGAGACTGCGACATTGAGGATGCTGCTATTGCTATCAATAAACCGCCCATCCTCATGTTTTGAATAGACCGTAGAGAAAAGAACTATCGCCCTCTCCGCCCCCTGCAAGGAATGCACAGTTCCCACGGTCAGCGAATCATCTTCGTCACTGCAATTAATCTCCAGCTTACGCAATGACGTCTTGATGGCATTAACCTGTGCCGAAAATGGCGTCACAATGCCAACGACTTTATACAACGGTTTGTAGTGGTCAACAAAAACTGGCCACCGAGTTAGAGTTTTCCAGTATCGATTTTCCGATTCGTTTGGGGGTAACCCACCGTTATATTCGTGCGGTCTTAGTGCGCTGTAATATCCAACGATATAGTCCGTTATGCCGTGAGCTGCCTCGCTGAAGCTTACGTAACCCACCACCGGCATCCATTCGTTCTTCAGACTCCTGAAGAAGCGTTCCATTGGGCTGTTATCCCAGCAGTTTCCGCGCCGGCTCATACTCTGCCTGATCCGGTATCGCCACAGTAACTGCCTGAACTGCCTGCTCGTATAATGACTGCCACTGTATAGTTCTGGTCAACAACCAGTTGAGCGGATTCGCATTTGAATTCAGGACTAAAATTTCTTCTTTTCATTTGTGCTCCTGTGTTGTTCTGAGGTGAGCATATCACCTCTTTTCAGGTGGCCAAATTCAGTAAACCACTTCAAATCCCCTATCCCTGTAACATATTGCTCGAATCCTCAGCACAAGCCATTCAGATCCCGTCACAACAAACATCCGCTCTTTAAGTGCTTATTGATCGTTTTAATCTATGTCTGTAATCGTTATGATTAGAAAACTTGCTCCAGTGTCGTTTTTGAGAGCTGTCGTGTAATTAGCCGCAACCGCAATAGTCCCCAAAGGTTATTACGCGAAAAATTTATTGAATTATAAAGAATGATGGAGAGACAACTATGTCATTACTTGAATATATCAGTGATGAAGATCTTTTTAACGAAGTTGAAATCTTATTAACGAAAGCTAAAAAGAAAAAAGACGCTGCTGAGAAGACTTTTACCAGCAATGTGATTGACCCTTTTGGCGCACTTTTTGAAGCTCCGGGGTTCTCATCCCATGAAGAGTGGCGAAACTCCGAACTAGCACGACAACAGCAGAAAACCATTCAAAATCATGTTGGTACTTTTCACCAAAAAATCCTCGGCCATGTTGAAGGATGGCGGGATATGGGGATTGGTGGCATCGTTGATCTTCTCAACGAAGAAAGAAAAATCATCGCTGAGGTGAAAAATAAATACTCAACGGTTACTGGCGGGGATCTAGCAGATAAATATAAAGGTTTAGATGAGTTGGTATCACCGAAACATAGCCGATTTAAGGATTACTGCGCGTACTTTGTTAATATAATCCCTCGTAAACCTATCAGATATGACATCCCTTTTACCCCTTCCAATAAAGGTAGCGGTACTCAGTGTCCTTCGAACCCTAACATTCGAATCATTGATGGTGCGAGTTTCTATGAGCTTGTCACTGGCAGACCAGATGCTCTGCAAGAACTCCATAGTGCTCTTCCTCACGCAATTGAGTATATTTTGAGCGAACGTTTTGGGCAGCAAGGCTTTTCCATCCCTGATAAAGATAGTTTTATTAAGTATTTTGGGCTCGCTTACGGCTAATAACCATGATCAACGTTTGACAAAGTACATGTAAACCCATACAGTAGTAACCATGACTAATGTTGGCATGGTTACTAAATATGTTAAAGGAAGAGTTTTCACTTTCAGAAGTTGCAGACATTTTGGGCGTTTCAAAAGAAACTTTAAGGCGTTGGGATACTGCTGGAAAATTAGTTTCTCAAAGAAATGACGAAAACAACTATCGATTTTATAAAAAAGAGCAACTTAAAAATTTTGAACAAGCTCAGTTTTTATTTAAAAGCCAGTGGTCTGATGAGACTAAAATAAGCAATAATGTTTATACTGTATTAGAGTTATTTGCTGGCGCAGGGGGGATGGCTTTAGGTTTAGAAAAAGCCGGTTTAAAATCTGTTTTACTAAATGAAATTGACTCCCATGCTTGTAAGACGTTACGAAAAAATAGGCCTGAATGGAATGTGGTTGAAGGTGATGTGAGCCAAGTAGACTTCACACCTTATAGGAATACCATTGATGTGCTGGCTGGTGGCTTTCCTTGCCAAGCATTCTCTTATGCAGGCAAAAAACTTGGTTTTGAAGATACACGGGGCACCCTTTTCTTTGAATTCGCCCGAGCCGCTAAAGAAATCAATCCGAAAGTTCTTTTAGCAGAGAATGTTCGAGGGTTGCTAAATCATGATGATGGACGAACTTTAGAAACAATAAAAAATATTATCACAGACTTGGGCTACACTTTATTTGAGCCGAGAGTACTTAAGGCTATTTTCTACAAAGTGCCGCAAAAACGCGAGCGTTTGATCATTGTAGCTGTAAGAAATGATCTTGCTGATGGCATCGATTATGAGTGGCCTTCTTCTTACAATAAAATATTAACCCTTAAAGATGCATTAAAAAAGGGAGTGTTGTACGATAGCGACGTGCCAGAATCTGAGGGACAAAAATATCCCAAAAGAAAAGCAGAGATCCTAAGTATGGTTCCTCCCGGTGGCTATTGGAGAGATCTTCCAGAAGATATTCAAAAAGAATACATGCTCAAGAGTTTTTACTTAGGAGGGGGCAAAACTGGTATGGCTCGTCGCTTGTCATGGGATGAACCAAGCCTAACATTAACATGTGCCCCAGCACAGAAACAAACAGAGCGTTGCCACCCAGAAGAAACAAGACCATTAACTGTGCGTGAGTATGCAAGAATACAGACCTTTCCCGATGACTGGGTATTTGAAGGCCCAATGTCAGCGAAATATAAGCAAATAGGAAATGCTGTTCCTGTTAATCTGTCATTTGCTGTTGGCAAATCTGTGGTACATCTTTTAGATAAGATAAATAAAAGATAACCATACTGGGTAGGTTTCATGGCCTACCCTTTTATTCTTACCCTATGTTGGATTCGTTAGATTTATTGCAAAATAATTCTTACGATACATCTCCCCTCTCCGCATCATTAGCAGAACGATGTACTACAGCACGTTGGTGCCTGGTTCGATAGCAATGATCCGGCACACGGAAGACATGAGGCGCTGCGGTTTACCTATTGCATCACAATGGCGATATCGATAATTCTAAAGGAAGACACGGACAGCAGCCTCATCAGTACGGCGCAACTCCAACCGCCGGAACCATTCAACAGGAAACGATACACATCTTCGAATACAGCGACATTTGTAATCTGTTCAGGCAGCGGCATGTTGCCGAGGTATTCCAGATAGCCCCCTTTCGCTTTTATTAATAGTTTACTGTCCGTTAGTTTATAAGCTTTTACTATTATCTAACCGGGAAATACAAGCAGAGGCACTCGCCATCAATAAGTTAATGACTAGTCCTGATATAAGTTGACACTTTTCTGTCTGTAAAACGCCTGATGAACGTCATCGGGCGTTTTGTATTTCAGGGTCAGATGTGGCCGCTCACAGTTATAAATTGTCACGGACTCTTTTACCATTTCCCGGGCCTGCATCAGGTCTGCAGGACGCGAGAGTAAAAACTCATTTTTCAGGATACCGTTTATTCGCTCAGCCAGTGCGTTCTGGTAGCAGTCATAACCATCAGTCATTGAACAGGTTATTCCGTTTCTCTCATGGACTGACTGATAAAGAGCTGAACAGTATTGCAACCCTCTGTCAGAGTGATGTACCAGAGGACCTGTCGTTTTTCTTCGCCTCAGAGCCTGTCTGAACGCTTTTACCACATTTTCTGTCTGCAGATTTTCCCCGACATGGTAACCCATGATTTTTCTGGAGCAGGCATCAGTGACCAGACTCAGATAAGCCATGCCGCTGAGCAGGGGAAGGTAAGTAATGTCGGCAACCCAGACCTGCTCTGGCTCAAGGGCGGTAATCTGCTCCGGGCCGGGTTTCAGCAGATTGGGATGCCGGTAAAAGCGGTGATGGCTGTTGGTGGTTTTGTGATATGCCCGCTTTACTGGCACTAGGAGCCGGTATTCATCCAGCAGGTTAAACAGGCGGTCTCGTCCGATATTCAGCCTTTTATCGGCCTGAGTGTTCAGCAGATAGTGCAGTTTACGCGCACCGATTCGAGGCTGACGACATCTGATACGGGCAACAAAATCAAGAACCTGAGCATGATGTTCCTGCCGTTTTCTGCGCCTTGCGTTGTCCTGATACCATGCCTGTCTGCTGTGCCCCAGGAACTGACATGCACGCGTAACAGTTATTTTTGGGGCCGAACTTTGCGCGAGGACTTGCCGGGCCGCTTTTTTACGATACTCACCCCATAATCATTTTTCAGGACATTGATAACCGACTAAAAAAACTCAGCTTTCTGGTTCGCCAGCTCAAGCTGCTCTTCAAGTTCCCTGATTCTTTGCTCGGGTGTGAGCGGGATAGTTGTCTGAGTCACAGGCAGTTTCCTCTTCACCAGATCAGGAAGTCCGGGACTCCAGTCAAGCCGGCCATATTTACGCAACCAGACAAGAACGGTGGAGCGCCCCTGAATGCCATACCGCTGCTGGGCCTGTTTATAGGTCATCTCGCCTTTTTCAACCTGCTCAACAACAGCTATTTTAAAGGATAGAGGATAATCACGTTGGGTGCGTTTGAACTCAGTCATCATCACGTTCTCCGGATTTAAGTCTGGAACGTGTCAACGCTATTCAGGACGGGTCATAGACACAAAAAAAGCCGCCCTTGAGCGACTTGATGTGCATACGATGTGGTGCGAAGGCCGCACCGCTCTTTCAAACATAATCCATTGAAATTAATGTGATTTATTAACCCAAAAATCACTTTGTATACTCAGCGCGATTCTCTGAGAAATCAACAACCTGAATAATCAGTCGGTACTTTAACGCTTCACAATGTTTATCGGAATTTCAAGTAAAGACAAATGCTGCATATCAAGCATTCAGGATGGATAACGCTAAGCTCCTAAACCTGGAGTAAGCCTCATCCCATGTGATCTTTCGCTCTCCATACACCATTGGAGAAACAAACTGCTGATAGCGCATCTGGTAGAGAGGATTGTTCGCCAACTCATCCAGTCCCATTTTTAACTCATCAACTGGACACGCGCAAAACTGCGGGTACTGGTTGCCGTAACGCTGAATGTCCTGCTCAATAGTTTGTTGAACAAAATCAACGAGCAGACTCATATCAACATGACTCGTCTCAACAATACAGTTTGTATCGTAGATATGACGTACCAGCGATGCATCATCAAATCGCTCAACATCTCGCACAACTGCCGCAGTACGACGTAACATCGCCACCAGCTTTTCAGCCTGTGTGCTAATGATAGTTGCGCATGGAAACGCTGAAACAATAGCCGCTTTTCCCGTGATCCCTGTTACCAGTGAATGAATATCCCGTAATTCAGAGGGCTCCAGTAGCTTCGCTTCCATCAGTTCCAGCCGGATAAAAGGACGCAAACAAGGTGCCTGCACCACTCGCTGTGGATAACGAACAGGTATGTCATTATAACGATATTCATCCCGCGTCACTTTTGGGTAATCATCATCAAAATTGAACACACCCGATGAAGCTATTGCACTGGAAACTGCCTGAAAAATTTCTTTACGGGTATTTTTTCGCTGAGTGCGGGAAAGTGTCTGAAATGCATCCTTAGGCACCAGTTTGATATCCACATCTTCCGACATGCGATTAAGTGCGACACCTGATTTTGCCAGAGCTGTTCCTCCGGCAAACACCAATTGATGAGTATCGAACACCAGAGGTTTAAGTAATTGCAAAAGCTCAACGATATAGTGATCTTTTTCCACAATTGCGACAGACTCAATACCAAGCGCGTCAGCCACTTCAGAAAAAAGAGTGGTTAAATCATCCATTTAATCTGCTGTTCCCTACAGATAATACGCGTTTAAAACGCCGGGGGGTTTTTATCTCCGGTGAAGCTGGGATCTGCGTAGAAGTACCGCTGTTGTATGCCTGCGTTGCGCCAGCAAAACGATAGCGTACTTTCAGGCGTTCCAGCGTTTCGACAATCACCGCTGAAGAGCCTCCGGGAGCCGCTGGCATTACCTTGCCTGTAATACCGTTCCGCCGTGCTTTGGTATATACGCCATAACCAACCTTCAACAGTTGCCCTTCCCTGACAAGATCGCGCAATACCCGACCAACCTGATCGTAGCCTGCAATATCTTTAAAGTCGTCACGAGTGAATACGTAACGTTTAGAACGTTTCAGTCGTGACTGAATGCGTGCTTTTATCGTCATATTCGCCTCCTGAGTCATTGCATAAAGAGTAGCAAAAATACGACATTTTAGATAGCAAACATACGACATTCATTTTGCTGATAACGCTGACGGATAGTGCTTCGTCACAATGTCATTCATCTTATCCACCAGATCCAGTCGCTTGAATGTGATATGCCCACTGCCTTTCTGGTAATAGCGGATGACAAATAAATCGTCATCAAATACCTGCTCATGCGGGTGAGCACTAACGAAGTCCATAAACCGAATCGCAACATCATGCTGGTTATCGGGAATGGTCTTCCCATCCAGCAGATAGAACATCCGTTCCAGATCGGCAAGCTGATCTCGCCGCCAGCCCCAGTTCAGGCTGTAGCCCCATCTGTCATGCTTCACCAGATTGTTAACGATAATCTTCTTACCGAAATAACAGGGATTATTAGTTTTGTAATCCCAGCTCAATCCCTTAAATACATTGATAATCCCACGTTCGAAAACGTCCTGCTTGTTGTTGTGGAGTTGTTCAAAGGTACTCAGGATGTTGGCTTCGCTAATCGCCGGAAGATCGCCCTCCTCCAGATTCTTCGCCCACTGACTGCGGGCTTCGGCATCCATCAGAGTCAACATCCCGGACTTCAGCATGAGATCGCGCCAGATGCTGCGATCGATATTGCGGGTGATGTGGGTTGAGTCAGGTTGACTTCAGTTGAGGAGAAAAGCTGGAAAAGCCTTGTGTGGCGCGGATTTCAGGCATAAAAAAAGACCTCAGCTGAGGTCTATTTACATACTTTTGGTGCCGAAGGCCGGACTCGAACCGGCACGTATTTCTACGGTTGATTTTGAATCAACTGCGTCTACCGATTTCGCCACTTCGGCACTGAAGAGGTATGCGGAAAACGTTGTGGATTATACCTGTCACGCGTCACCATGCAAGCGCCAGCTTACGCCTGCCTCGCTAAGTGCTGAAAATTTCAGCATTGTCTTCCACGATGTGTAACCTCTGTCACACTCCAGGCACCTGCCCGACCATGCTCTACACTTCCCGCAGCAAAGTCGCACCAACAACCGAACTGTTCCCAATGTCGAAAATTAACGATGCCATCCAGCATGTACATGACAGTAAGGCGCGCTACCGCGTGGTCCTGAAAGCCGACTTCTGATCCCTTTATCAGGTCGATTCTGCCCGGCCTTTAAGACATCTCGCAATCGGCTGAATTTAGTGGTGAAAACTTTTCAACCGTGCCTATACTCCAGGCAGGGAACTGGAGGAAATCTCATGAGCGAACCACTTTTAATTGCACGCACACCTGACACGGAACTGTTTTTATTACCCGCTATGGCTAACCGTCACGGGCTGATTACTGGCGCAACGGGGACGGGTAAAACTGTCACGCTGCAAAAACTAGCGGAATCACTGTCAGAAATCGGTGTACCTGTGTTTATGGCCGATGTGAAAGGCGATTTGACCGGGGTTGCACAGGAAGGTACGACCTCGGAAAAACTGCTCGCTCGGTTGAAAAGTATCGGCGTCAACGACTGGCAACCACATGCGAATCCAGTGGTGGTGTGGGATATTTTTGGTGAGAAAGGTCATCCAGTACGGGCAACGGTATCGGATCTCGGGCCGCTGTTGCTTGCACGACTGTTAAATCTCAACGACGTGCAAACTGGTGTGCTGGATATCATCTTCCGCATTGCTGACGATCAGGGACTGTTGTTGCTCGACTTTAAGGATCTTCGGGCCATTACCCAGTACATCGGAGATAACGCCAAATCATTCCAGAATCAGTATGGCAATATCAGTAACGCATCTGTTGGTGCAATCCAGCGCGGATTACTGTCGCTGGAGCAGCAAGGAGCGACGCATTTCTTTGGCGAGCCAATGCTAGATATCAAAGACTGGATGCGTACCGATGCCAACGGCAAAGGCGTTATCAATATCCTTAGCGCCGAAAAGCTCTACCAGATGCCAAAACTGTACGCTGCCAGTCTGCTGTGGATGCTTTCTGAATTGTATGAGCAACTGCCGGAAGCGGGGGATCTGGATAAACCGAAACTCGTCTTTTTCTTCGACGAAGCGCATCTGCTGTTTAACGATGCACCGCAAGTGCTGCTGGATAAAATTGAGCAGGTAATACGGCTTATCCGCTCGAAAGGCGTGGGCGTCTGGTTTGTCTCGCAAAACCCTTCGGATATACCCGACAACGTACTCGGGCAGTTGGGGAATCGCGTTCAACACGCTCTGCGTGCATTTACGCCGAAAGACCAGAAAGCAGTGAAGACGGCAGCGCAAACCATGCGACCCAATCCAGCGTTTGATACAGAAAAGGCAATCCAGGAGCTGGGAACCGGCGAAGCGTTGATCTCATTTCTGGATGCGAAAGGTAGTCCTTCTGTGGTGGAGCGTGCAATGGTGATTGCGCCTTGTTCACGGATGGGACCTGTGACGGAAGATGAGCGTAACGGCCTGATTAATCACTCGCCGGTATATGGCAAGTATGAAGATGACGTGGATCGGGAATCTGCCTATGAGATGCTGCAAAAAGGAGTGCAAACCAGTACCGAACAGCAAAATAATCCACCAGCCAAAGGAAAAGAGATGGCTGTGGATGACGGTATTCTCGGTGGGTTAAAGGACATTTTGTTTGGCACTACCGGACCGCGTGGCGGAAAGAAAGATGGCGTAGTGCAGACTATGGCGAAAAGTGCCGCCCGCCAGGTCACGAACCAGATTATACGCGGTGTGCTGGGAAGCTTGCTGGGAGGGAGAAAAAGGTAAGTCAGGTGCGATTTGTCTTTGCCTGATGCGACGCTATCGCGTCTTATCAGGTCTACGCCACTACAATATATTGAATTTGCATGATTTTGTAGGCAGAACAAGGCATTCACGCCACATCCGGCATGAATAAAGCGCACTTTGCCAACAATGTAAAAGGGAGCTTTCGCTCCCTTTCTTCACTCATCTGGTTACGATTTTCTCATTAACAGCCACAGGCTGATTAAGAAGAAACTTGCACTTGGCAACAGTGCGCCGATGATCGGCGGGATGCCGTAAACCAACGTCAGCGGGCCGAAGATCTGATCCAGTACATAGAACACAAAACCGAAGCTGATACCGGTAACCACGCGCACGCCCATCGGCACGCTACGCAGTGGGCCGAAGATGAACGACAGTGCCATCAGCATCATCACCGCCACGGATAGCGGCTGGAGGATTTTGCTCCACATGTTGAGCTGATAACGTCCAGCGTCCTGACCGCTCGACTTCAGATACTTCACATAGTTGTGCAAACCGCTGATGGAGAGTGCATCCGGATCCAGCGCCACCACGCCCAGTTTGTCTGGCGTGAGGTTGGTTTTCCAGGTGCCACTCACGGTCTGCGAACCGGTGATTTGTTTTGGATTAGTCAGGTCAGATTCATCAACCTGCGACAGACGCCAGACTTTATGTTCAGGATCAAACTTCGCGGAAGCGGCATAGCGCACAGATTGCAGACGACGATTTTCGTTAAAGGCATAAATACTGATACCCCCTAACTCTTCATCACCTTTAACCCGCTCAATGTAGACAAAGTTGTCGCCATCTTTCGCCCATAAGCCTTGCTGGGTAGAGAGCAACGAGCCGCCGTACATCGCCTGTGCACGGTAGTTACGTGCCATCTGCTCGCCCTGCGGTGCGACCCATTCGCCAATCGCCATCGTCAGCAAGACCAGCGGAATGGCGGTTTTCATTACCGACAACGCCACCTGCATACGGGTAAAACCAGAAGCCTGCATCACCACCAGTTCGCTGCGCTGCGCCAGCATCCCAAGACCAAGCAACGCCCCCAGCAGAGCCGCCATCGGGAAGAAGATTTGCACATCTTTCGGCACGCTCAGCAGGGTATACATTCCTGCGCCTAACGCGTCGTAACTCCCCTGCCCGGCTTTTTTCAGCTGATCGACAAATTTGATAATGCCGGAGAGCGACACCAGCATGAACAGCGTCATCATGATGGTGGTGAAAATAGTTTTACCGATATAGCGGTCAAGTACGCCAAAAGGTTGCATCACACCGCTCCTTTACGCGAAAAACTGGCGCGCAGGCGGCGGACCGGCACGGTGTCCCAAAGGTTGAGAACAATCGCCAAAGCCAGATAAATCAGGTTAACGGTCCACATCCACAGCGTCGGGTCCAGCTTACCTTTACCGCCGTTCGATTTCAGGGAGGTCTGGATCAGGAAGAAAAGTAGATACAGCAGCATGGCTGGCAGCATCGATAGTACGCGTCCCTGACGCGGGTTAACCACACTCAGCGGTACGACCATCAACGCCATCATAAACACGGTGAATACCAGCGTGATACGCCAGTTTAGCTCCGCACGGGCGCGATCGGTGTCGGTGTTCCACAACGTGCGCATGTCCATCTGGTCGGTATCGTTCGGGTCGAGCGCCACCGCCTGGTGACCAATGATCGCCTGATAATCCTGGAAGTCAGTAATGCGGAAATCACGTAACAGTGCAGTGCCTTCGAAACGAGTTCCCTGGTTGAGAGTCACCACCTGAGAGCCATCCCGCAACTGAGTTAAATGTCCGGAATCGGCCACCACCACAGAAGGTCGTGCATTGCCTTTTGGTCGAATTTGCGCGAGGAACACATCTTTGAAATCGCTGCCGTCAACGCTTTCGATGAACAGCACCGAGCTGCCATTGGTCGCTTGCTGGAATTGCCCTTGCGCCAGCGCCGCCATGCCAGGGTTCGCTTTCGCTTCTGCTAACACTTCATCCTGATGACGCGATGACCACGGTCCCGCCCACATCACGTTAACCGCCGCGACGATTGCCGTGAATACCGCAAGGATCATTGCCGCTTTCACCAGAACCGCTTTGCTCAGGCCGCAGGCATGCATTACCGTAATTTCACTTTCGGTATACAGTTTACCCAACGTCATCAGCAGCCCGAGGAACAGGCTTAATGGCAGGATAAGCTGCGCCATTTCCGGCACGCCCAACCCGAGAAGGGAGAGCACCAGGTTCGCCGGAATGTCGCCGTCAACCGCTGCGCCGAGTATCCTCACTAACTTTTGACAGAAGAAGATCAAAAGCAAGATGAAGAGTATCGCCAGCTGGCTTTTGAGCGTCTCCCGAACCAGATATCTTATGATTATCACTTTAAATACGCCCGTAAAAACTCGTCTTTTGCAGGATTTTAGCTTGTTTCATGGCTTAAACGTCATTTATTCTCTTGAGTCGTCGAAATCGTCGCTAAGATAATTATACTCAACGGATTCACCTCTCAGATTTTGTTCTGACGTGCCAATGCCGTAATAACGTTAAGATTAACACGAAGTCATCGCAACAGCGGACATGAGTTACGAAAGCTTGCAATTCTATCTGTAGCCACCGCCGTTGTCTTTAAGATTCAGGAGCGTAGTGCATGGAGTTTAGTGTAAAAAGCGGTAGCCCGGAGAAACAGCGGAGTGCCTGCATCGTCGTGGGCGTCTTCGAACCACGTCGCCTTTCTCCGATTGCAGAACAGCTCGATAAGATCAGTGATGGGTACATCAGCGCCCTGCTGCGTCGGGGCGAACTGGAAGGAAAACCGGGGCAGACCCTGTTGCTGCACCATGTGCCAAATGTGCTCTCCGAGCGCATCCTCCTTATTGGTTGCGGCAAAGAACGTGAGCTGGATGAGCGTCAGTACAAGCAGGTTATTCAGAAAACCATTAATACACTGAATGATACTGGTTCAATGGAAGCGGTCTGTTTCCTGACCGAGCTGCACGTCAAAGGTCGCAACAACTACTGGAAAGTGCGTCAGGCGGTCGAGACGGCAAAAGAGACGCTCTACAGCTTTGACCAGCTGAAAACAAACAAGACCGAGCCGCGTCGTCCGCTGCGTAAGATGGTCTTCAACGTGCCGACCCGCCGCGAACTGACCAGCGGTGAGCGCGCGATCCAGCACGGTCTGGCGATTGCCGCCGGGATCAAAGCCGCGAAAGATCTCGGCAATATGCCACCGAATATCTGTAACGCCGCTTACCTCGCCTCTCAGGCGCGCCAGTTGGCTGACAGCTACAGCAAGAATGTCATCACCCGCGTTATCGGCGAACAGCAGATGAAAGAGCTGGGGATGCACTCCTATCTGGCAGTTGGTCAGGGTTCACAAAACGAATCGCTGATGTCGGTGATTGAGTACAAAGGTAATGCGTCAGAAGATGCGCGCCCGATTGTGCTGGTGGGTAAAGGTTTAACCTTCGACTCCGGCGGTATCTCGATCAAGCCTTCAGAAGGCATGGATGAGATGAAGTACGATATGTGCGGCGCGGCGGCGGTTTACGGCGTGATGCGGATGGTCGCGGAGCTGCAACTGCCGATTAACGTTATCGGCGTTCTGGCAGGGTGCGAAAACATGCCAGGCGGTCGTGCCTATCGTCCGGGTGATGTGTTAACCACCATGTCCGGTCAAACCGTTGAAGTACTAAACACCGACGCCGAAGGCCGTCTGGTGCTGTGCGATGTGTTAACTTACGTTGAGCGTTTTGAGCCGGAAGCGGTAATTGACGTAGCGACGTTGACCGGTGCCTGCGTAATCGCGCTGGGTCATCACATCACCGGCCTGATGGCGAACCATAATCCGCTGGCTCATGAGCTGATTGCCGCGTCTGAACAGTCTGGCGACCGCGCATGGCGTTTACCGCTGGGTGATGAGTATCAGGAACAGCTGGAATCCAATTTTGCTGATATGGCGAACATTGGCGGGCGTCCTGGCGGGGCGATTACCGCAGGTTGCTTCCTGTCGCGCTTTACCCGTAAGTACAACTGGGCGCACCTGGATATCGCGGGAACCGCATGGCGTTCTGGAAAAGCAAAAAGCGCAACCGGTCGTCCGGTAGCGTTGCTGGCACAGTTCCTGTTAAACCGCGCCGGGTTTAACGGCGAAGAGTAATTGCATCAAGCGATGTTGTTCTTGTCGGATGCGGCGTGAACGCCTTATCCGACCTACACAGAGCACCGAACTCGTAGGCCTGATAAGACGCGACAGCGTCGCATCAGGCAATGCTGTGTATTACAAGATGCATATTTAAATCCACCACAAGAAGCCCCATATATGAAAAACGCAACGTTCTACCTTCTGGACAATGACACCACCGTCGATGGCTTAAGCGCCGTTGAGCAACTGGTGTGTGAAATTGCCGCAGAACGTTGGCGCAGCGGTAAGCGCGTGCTCATCGCCTGTGAAGATGAAAAGCAGGCTTACCGGCTGGATGAAGCCCTGTGGGCGCGTCCGGCAGAAAGTTTTGTTCCGCACAATTTAGCGGGAGAAGGACCGCGCGGCGGTGCGCCGGTGGAGATCGCCTGGCCGCAAAAACGTAGCAGCAGCCCGCGCGATATATTGATTAGTCTGCGAACAAGCTTTGCAGATTTTGCCACCGCTTTCACAGAAGTGGTAGACTTCGTTCCTTATGAAGATTCTCTGAAACAACTAGCGCGCGAACGCTATAAAGCCTACCGCGTGGCTGGTTTCAACCTGAATACGGCAACCTGGAAATAATGGAAAAGACATATAACCCACAAGATATCGAACAGCCGCTTTACGAGCACTGGGAAAAGCAGGGCTACTTTAAGCCTAATGGCGATGAAAGCCAGGAAAGTTTCTGCATCATGATCCCGCCGCCGAACGTCACCGGCAGTTTGCATATGGGTCACGCCTTCCAGCAAACCATCATGGATACCATGATCCGCTATCAGCGTATGCAGGGTAAAAACACCCTGTGGCAGGTCGGTACTGACCACGCCGGGATCGCTACCCAGATGGTCGTTGAGCGCAAGATTGCCGCAGAAGAAGGTAAAACCCGTCACGACTATGGCCGCGAAGCCTTCATCGACAAAATCTGGGAATGGAAAGCAGAATCCGGCGGCACCATTACCCGTCAGATGCGTCGTCTTGGCAACTCCGTAGACTGGGAGCGTGAACGCTTCACCATGGACGAAGGTCTGTCCAATGCGGTGAAAGAAGTTTTCGTTCGTCTGTATAAAGAAGACCTGATTTACCGTGGCAAACGCCTGGTAAACTGGGATCCGAAACTGCGTACCGCTATCTCTGACCTGGAAGTGGAAAACCGCGAATCGAAAGGTTCTATGTGGCACATCCGCTATCCGCTGGCTGACGGTGCGAAGACCGCAGATGGTAAAGATTATCTGGTGGTTGCGACTACCCGTCCGGAAACCCTGCTGGGCGATACCGGCGTGGCTGTTAACCCGGAAGATCCGCGTTATAAAGATCTGATTGGCAAATATGTCATTCTGCCGCTGGTTAACCGTCGTATTCCGATCGTTGGCGACGAACACGCCGACATGGAAAAAGGCACCGGCTGCGTGAAGATCACTCCGGCACACGACTTTAACGACTATGAAGTCGGTAAACGTCACGCCCTGCCGATGATCAACATTCTGACCTTCGACGGCGATATCCGTGAAAGCGCCCAGGTGTTCGACACCAAAGGCAACGAATCCGACGTTTATTCCAGCGAAATCCCGGCAGAGTTCCAGAAACTCGAGCGTTTTGCCGCGCGTAAAGCAGTCGTTGCTGCGGTTGACGCACTCGGCCTGCTGGAAGAAATTAAACCGCACGACCTGACCGTTCCTTACGGCGACCGTGGCGGCGTGGTTATCGAACCGATGCTGACCGACCAGTGGTACGTTCGTGCCGACGTGCTGGCGAAACCGGCGGTTGAAGCAGTTGAGAACGGCGACATTCAGTTCGTACCGAAGCAGTACGAAAACATGTACTTCTCCTGGATGCGCGATATTCAGGACTGGTGTATCTCTCGTCAGCTGTGGTGGGGTCACCGTATCCCGGCATGGTACGACGAAGCGGGTAACGTTTATGTTGGCCGCAACGAAGATGAAGTGCGTCAGGAAAACAACCTGAGCGCGGACGTCGCGCTGCGTCAGGACGAAGACGTTCTCGACACCTGGTTCTCTTCCGCGCTGTGGACCTTCTCTACTCTTGGCTGGCCGGAAAACACCGACGCCCTGCGTCAGTTCCACCCAACCAGCGTGATGGTTTCTGGCTTCGACATCATCTTCTTCTGGATTGCCCGCATGATCATGATGACCATGCACTTCATCAAAGATGAAAATGGCAAACCGCAGGTGCCGTTCCACACTGTTTACATGACCGGCCTGATTCGTGACGACGAAGGCCAGAAGATGTCCAAATCCAAGGGTAACGTTATTGACCCGCTGGATATGGTCGACGGTATTTCGTTGCCTGAACTGCTGGAAAAACGTACCGGCAACATGATGCAGCCGCAGCTGGCGGACAAAATCCGTAAGCGCACCGAGAAGCAGTTCCCGAACGGCATTGAGCCGCACGGTACTGACGCCCTGCGCTTCACCCTGGCGGCGCTGGCTTCTACTGGTCGTGACATCAACTGGGATATGAAGCGTCTGGAAGGTTACCGTAACTTCTGTAACAAACTGTGGAACGCCAGCCGCTTTGTGCTGATGAACACAGAAGGTCAGGATTGCGGCTTCAACGGCGGCGAAATGACGCTGTCGCTGGCGGATCGCTGGATTCTGGCGGAGTTCAACCAGACCATCAAAGCGTACCGCGAAGCACTGGATAGCTTCCGCTTCGATATCGCTGCAGGCATTCTGTATGAATTCACCTGGAACCAGTTCTGTGACTGGTATCTGGAGCTGACCAAGCCGGTAATGAACGGCGGAACCGAGGCCGAGCTGCGCGGTACTCGCCATACGCTGGTTACGGTACTGGAAGGTCTGCTGCGCCTTGCGCATCCGATCATTCCGTTCATCACCGAAACTATCTGGCAGCGCGTAAAAGTGCTTTGCGGCATCACCGCTGACACCATCATGCTGCAGCCGTTCCCGCAGTACGATGCATCTCAGGTTGATGAAGCCGCACTGGCCGATACCGAGTGGCTGAAACAAGCGATCGTTGCGGTACGTAACATCCGTGCGGAAATGAACATCGCCCCGGGCAAACCGCTGGAGCTGCTGCTGCGTGGTTGCAGCGCGGATGCAGAGCGTCGCGTGAATGAAAACCGTGGCTTCCTGCAAACGCTGGCGCGTCTGGAAAGCATCACCGTGCTGCCTGCCGATGACAAAGGTCCGGTTTCCGTTACTAAGATCGTCGACGGCGCAGAGTTGCTGATCCCGATGGCAGGCCTCATCAACAAAGAAGATGAGCTGGCGCGTCTGGCGAAAGAAGTGGCGAAGATTGAAGGTGAAATCAGCCGTATCGAGAACAAGCTGGCGAACGAAGGCTTTGTCGCCCGCGCACCGGAAGCGGTCATCGCTAAAGAGCGTGAGAAGCTGGAAGGCTATGCAGAAGCGAAAGCGAAGCTGATTGAACAGCAGGCTGTTATCGCTGCACTGTAATCAATACAGTAAAGAAAATGAAGGCCGGAGCATACTCCGGCCTTTTTATTTAGATAAACGGAACATACGGCATGATACCGCGAGAAATCCACATTAACGGACCGCTATCCTGCGGTTTGTCATCATTGGTTAACTCCAGCGAATCAAGGTCACCCTGAACGTGGGTATTGTTGGCAATCCAGCTAATCATCCACATTTTCAACCAGGGGTAAGCCAGGCCACAGGTGATTGAGGCTCCCATTAATACTGCAAACATGCGCAGAAGCATACCGAACGTGGTAATGGACGAATGAAAACGAATTGTTCCATTTGCCAGCGTTAAATTATTCAGAAACAGATTGCGTAACGTGACATAGAGATAAATGGAAAACACAAGAATCGCAACAAAATACAGGAAGTAGGAAGCCGTAATCTGCGGGTAATATTGCAATACAAGCTCACCTCCTGCATCAGACTGCCCCAACATGCTCATCATTATTAACTGCTGGAATACTGGCGCAATCATAATACCAATCACAATGATGAAAGGAGCCATAGTTAATATTGCGAGTGTACATCCTTTAATGCATTCTTTTACGTTTACCTGAATAGAAAATTTATTAATGCCAAAAGTTGCATTATTACCCAGCAATGGCATCCATTTACTATAGGTTATACCATGGACAACACCCAGCCCGATGGCAGAAAGCAAACTTAACGCGACTAAGTTAAAGAATAATCCTCCTATCGATGTCGTCACTTGCGCAATAAGATACAGTGCGAACCAAAAAGCTAACGCCAACAGAACAGGCAGACCTAACATGACCCACCATGCACGGAGCATCGAGCAGTTAAAGCCAAAGCGAATGCCATTCAGTGAGGTCATGTTCGCCTGATATTGCAGACTCTTCACTGCCATGCAAGGAATACCGCAGATCAAGAGAGCAAACAGGAGAAAACCAAGAACAAAGTGCTGGCCTGAAAAACAAGAAATACTGAGAAGATAAACGACCATAATAAGGAACATGCTAACAAAAATGGCACCACCAGTTCCCTTATAACTAAATGGTTGCCCATTGAGTGTCACATGTTGATAAATATAACGACGGCATTTCACCAATGCCCACGGCCCATATATTCCCAGAGTAATAATTGTCAGTAAAAAATTCACAAGACAAATAAGAAAATACTCACCACCTTTGCCTGTAAAAACAAATGAGTGACGAGAATTATCTTTCCCGACGTTTACACCATTCATGAATCATATCCCTAAAATAAATTCCATTCATATAGATAATAATCCCAGTAAATTGATACTGGTACGCCTAGAATACGCTTTCTCAAAGAGATATATGCTTAATATTTTCTGATTTATCTTCTTCTTGCACCGCATAAGCGAGGGTGGTATTAAAGTGAGCTATAAATCATACATTTGAAATTGAGCTATGCTATGAATGTTGTCGCTTCTCCCGCGCTCCGTTTGCGCAAACTTACTGCCGCCGATAATCCCGCCATCGCCAGCGTCATCCGCCAGGTATCCGCAGAATACGGTCTTACCGCTGATAAAGGCTACACCGTCGCCGATCCCAATCTCGACGAATTGTATCAAGTGTATAGTCAGCCTGGTCATGCGTATTGGGTAGTTGAACACAATGGCGAAGTGGTGGGCGGCGGCGGGATTGCGCCATTAGCAGGTAGTGAATCGGACATTTGCGAACTGCAAAAGATGTATTTTCTCCCTGCTATTCGCGGTAAAGGACTGGCGAAAAAACTGGCCTTAATGGCGATGGAGCAGGCGCGAGAAATGGGCTTCAAACGCTGCTATCTGGAAACGACCGCTTTTTTAAAAGAAGCGATTGGTTTGTATGAACATTTAGGTTTTCAACATATCGATTACGCACTTGGTTGCACGGGCCATGTCGATTGTGAAGTGCGGATGCTGCGTCAACTCTAAAAAAATGCCCGCTAGTGTGTACTAGCGGGCATTTTAATCAATTAATTAGTGACGAACACCGTCATCGTCTTCGTCGACATAATCTTCATCGTCGCCATCTTCGCCGTTAGGATCTTCAAAGTAAGTACCCCAACCGTCGTATTCAACGTCGAATTTCTCTGCTAGGTTCATCAATTGCTCAACCTGGGCGTCGATAAGATCGGCATTCAACGCGCATTCGCTGAGGATGTCACAGCAAATTACGATATCGCCATCTTCCACTTCCAGCTCTTCCGGATCGGTCACTTCGTAACCGAGTTTAAACGCTTCAACCGCTGCTTTTTCCAGGGTTTCCAGATCGTCTGCGGAAAGGTGATGTTCGATGGTGTACAGCGCGTCCGGATCGCTGCCATCTTCCAGTAATTCTTCAATAATCAAACGCGTTTCTTCACGCTGTTCTTCCAGTTGTTCCGGGTTTGCCATGGCTCATTCCTCTTAATGTCCTGCCGATACTCTTATTGTCACACACCACTGACATTGCCTCCACCTTTGTGACAAAGATTTATGTTTTAGGCTTGCAAATGAATAATCACCCATATAAATTGAATTTTAATTCATTACAGCGTTAGCCACTGGAGGGATCTATGTCCGGGTTTTATCATAAACATTTCCTGAAATTACTCGATTTCACGCCAGCTGAACTCAACAGCCTGCTGCAATTAGCTGCGAAGCTGAAAGCCGATAAGAAAAGCGGTAAAGAAGAAGCCAGACTCACAGGTAAAAATATCGCGCTCATCTTCGAAAAAGACTCGACTCGTACCCGATGCTCTTTCGAAGTTGCCGCATATGACCAGGGCGCACGTGTCACTTATCTCGGCCCAAGCGGCAGCCAGATTGGCCATAAAGAGTCGATTAAAGATACCGCCCGCGTACTTGGTCGCATGTATGACGGTATTCAGTATCGCGGCTATGGTCAGGAGATTGTCGAAACGCTGGCGGAATATGCAGGTGTTCCGGTATGGAACGGCCTGACCAATGAGTTTCATCCTACACAGCTTCTGGCGGATCTGCTGACCATGCAGGAGCATTTACCAGGTAAAGCTTTCAATGAGATGACGCTGGTTTATGCCGGAGATGCACGCAACAACATGGGTAACTCAATGCTGGAAGCTGCGGCGTTGACCGGTCTGGATTTACGCCTGGTAGCGCCACAAGCGTGCTGGCCGGAAGCTTCGCTGGTTACGGAATGCCGCGCCCTGGCGCAGCAAAATGGCGGGAATATTACGCTGACAGAAGATATCGCAGCAGGCGTTAAAGGGGCCGACTTTATTTACACCGATGTGTGGGTGTCGATGGGGGAAGCGAAAGAGAAGTGGGCAGAACGTATTGCATTGCTGCGTGATTATCAGGTGAATAGCAAAATGATGCAGTTGACCGGTAATCCAGACGTCAAATTTCTGCACTGCCTGCCCGCGTTTCATGACGACCAAACGACGCTAGGTAAAAAGATGGCAGAAGAGTTTGGCCTGCACGGTGGGATGGAAGTGACGGATGAGGTCTTTGAATCTGCCGCCAGTATTGTTTTTGATCAGGCGGAAAACCGCATGCATACCATCAAAGCGGTAATGGTTGCGACGCTCGCCCAATAACGCCAGTACCGGAGGCGGCGTAACGTCGCCTCCAGCATAATCCACTTACGCCATCAGCATTTTCACAACCGCTTTGCGAACCTGGGCTGGCTCGCCCACTGCGCACAGTGGCTTGTGTACTTCACCCGGATAGAACACGACAAAGTCGCCTTCATTGAGGATAACTGTTTTCTCCTCAACACCTTCTGGCAAAAAGGCGATGTCTTTATCGGCTAACCAATCGGTATCCGGCGTGCCCGCAGGTTGTGTGCTGAAGGTCATGCCTTCCTGCCCTTTTAGCACAATCTGAATATCGAGATAGCGGGCATGGTACTCCGCACGGCGTGCTTCATACGGCTCGGTCATATCTTCAGAGATAAGATAAAACAGGCGGTTGCCTTCGATGTCGTGCTTACCTTTTGGCGTTTCTGCCGTAACGTGCGCTTTAATATACTCAATCGCCTGGCGTAACTCTTCCGGTAACCATTGCTGGAGATTATGAATATTTCCGATGATCATTTTTTCATTCCCTCAATTAAAACATCGTTTCATTTCTCTTGTTATACGTAATTCCTTACTGCCATACCAGCATTTTTTGCCGCCTGATTGCGCCAGCGCATATTTTTCCACCCACATTCCCCCGCAAATTCATTTCGTTATAAATTCAAATTTTAAGCATATAAATTCACAACAATCGTTTACCTGGGGAATTTCTTGCATTAATCGCTTGATCCCACTTTCTGGCTGAGTATAATGCCGGACAATTTGCCGGGAGGATGTATGGTTCAGTGTGTTCGACATTTTGTCTTACCGCGTCTGAAAAAAGACGCTGGCCTGCCGTTTTTCTTCCCGTTGATCACCCATTCCCAGCCCCTCAATCGAGGGGCTTTTTTTTGCCCAGGCGTCAGGAGATAAACATGGCTAATCCGCTATATCAAAAACACATCATTTCCATAAATGACCTTAGTCGCGATGACCTTAATCTGGTGCTGGCGACAGCGGCGAAACTGAAAGCAAACCCGCAACCAGAGTTGTTGAAACATAAAGTGATTGCCAGTTGCTTCTTCGAAGCATCAACCCGCACCCGCCTCTCTTTCGAAACCTCGATGCACCGCCTGGGCGCTAGTGTGGTGGGATTCTCTGACAGCGCAAACACCTCACTGGGAAAAAAAGGTGAAACGCTGGCTGATACCATCTCGGTTATCAGCACTTACGTCGATGCAATTGTGATGCGCCATCCACAGGAAGGTGCGGCGCGCCTGGCGACTGAGTTTTCCGGCAATGTGCCGGTGCTGAACGCCGGTGATGGTTCCAACCAACATCCGACGCAAACCTTGCTGGATCTGTTCACCATTCAGGAAACCCAGGGACGTCTGGACAATCTTCGCGTCGCAATGGTCGGCGACCTGAAATATGGCCGCACCGTTCACTCCCTGACTCAGGCGTTAGCGAAGTTCGACGGCAACCGTTTTTACTTCATCGCGCCGGACGCGCTGGCAATGCCGCAGTACATTCTGGACATGCTTGATGAAAAAGGGATCGCCTGGAGCCTGCATAGTTCCATTGAAGAAGTGATGGCGGAAGTGGACATTCTGTATATGACCCGCGTGCAAAAAGAACGCCTGGATCCGTCCGAATACGCCAACGTAAAAGCGCAGTTTGTCCTGCGCGCCAGCGATCTTCACAACGCCAAAGCCAATATGAAAGTGCTGCATCCGCTGCCGCGTATTGATGAAATTGCAACGGATGTCGATAAAACGCCGCACGCCTGGTACTTCCAGCAAGCAGGCAACGGGATTTTCGCTCGCCAGGCGTTACTGGCGCTGGTTCTGAATCGCGATCTGGTACTGTAAGGGGAAATTGAGATGACACACGATAATAAATTGCAGGTTGAAGCTATTAAACGCGGCACGGTAATTGACCATATCCCCGCCCAGATCGGTTTTAAGCTGTTGAGTCTGTTCAAGCTGACCGAAACGGATCAGCGTATCACCATCGGCCTGAACCTGCCTTCTGGCGAGATGGGTCGTAAGGATCTGATCAAGATCGAAAATACCTTTTTGAGTGAAGATCAGGTAGACCAACTGGCGCTGTACGCACCGCAAGCCACGGTAAATCGTATCGACAACTATGAAGTGGTTGGTAAATCGCGCCCCAGCCTGCCGGAGCGCATCGACAATGTGCTGGTCTGCCCAAACAGCAACTGTATCAGCCATGCCGAACCGGTTTCTTCCAGCTTTGCAGTGCGAAAACGCGCCAATGACATCGCGCTCAAATGCAAATACTGCGAAAAAGAGTTTTCCCATAATGTGGTACTGGCCAATTAATTGCGGTTGGTAATAAAAGTCTGGCTCCCTATAATGAGCCAGACTTTTTACCGCTGTAATAAAGGAGAAATCATGAGCAAAACTATCGCTACGGAAAATGCACCGGCAGCTATCGGACCTTATGTTCAGGGCGTTGATCTGGGCAGTATGATCATCACCTCCGGTCAGATCCCGGTAAACCCGAAAACTGGCGAAGTACCGGCAGACGTAGCAGCACAAGCGCGTCAGTCACTGGATAACGTGAAAGCGATCGTGGAAGCGGCTGGCCTGAAAGTGGGCGACATCGTTAAAACCACCGTGTTTGTGAAAGATCTGAACGACTTCGCAACCGTAAATGCGACTTACGAAGCCTTCTTCACCGAACACAACGCTACCTTCCCGGCACGTTCTTGCGTTGAAGTTGCTCGTCTGCCAAAAGACGTGAAGATTGAGATCGAAGCGATCGCTGTTCGTCGCTAATCTCTGTCAGAAAGATAATCCAGGAATCGCGCCTGGATTATCTGATTCAACCACGGAGGGTTGAAGATGGCTAAATCCCGTTTCACGAATGAACAAATTGCTGAAATTTTACAGCGGTCAAAAGAAGGTACGTCTAATAAGGAGCTATGTGAACACTATCAATTTAGTATTAGCACGCTGCGGCGCTGGCAAGAACAGCACGCTGAAGGCATCAGAAGCGAATTAAAAAAAATAGAATCCAAAGCGCAAATCGTCTTTCTGCTTTTCTTTGCTGTCTCCATTATACTCACGCTTATATTTGGCAAACCAACAGGTGGATGGGTAATACCGCCTTTATTACTTTATTGTGTTTATTATATCCGCCTGTATCGCAACATCTCCTCCAGACACATTAAAAAAGAAGAAATCTTTCTCTCTCGTTCGGTAAATAAAAGCTATAGCGCCCTTTATAATTTGAGCTGGACGTTTATTTGTTTTTTTATTTTTGCAGTAATTTATTTTTTTGTTCAGGTCTTTTCGTAGGAGACTGACCAGTAAGAATATTTACCGATCAGTCTCAGCACTCACTTACTGCCAGCCATAACGACGGCTATAGAACCCTTTCACTAACTGGGTTAACGTCATATACCCTGCCAGAATCGCAATCAGCCACGGGAAATAGCTTAACGGCAGCGCCTGCAGTTGCAGATAACTGGCCAGCGGCGAAAACGGTAACGCGATCCCGACAATCATCACGATCACGGTCATGATCATTAATGGCCACGATGCGCAGCTCTGAATAAACGGTACACGGCGGGTACGGATCATATGCACAATCAGCGTTTGTGACAGTAACCCCACCACAAACCATCCCGACTGGAACAGCGTTTGCGTTTCCGGCGTGTTGGCATGAAATACCCACCACATCAGGCAAAACGTCAGAATATCGAAGATCGAACTGATCGGTCCGAAGAAGATCATAAAGCGTCCCAGATCCGCCGGATTCCAACGCTGCGGCTTTTGAATTTGCTCATCGTCTACGTTATCAAACGGGATCGCCACCTGTGACACATCATACAGCAGGTTCTGAATAAGCAAGTGTAACGGCAACATCGGCAGGAAGGGCAAAAAAGCACTCGCCACCAGCACGCTGAACACATTACCGAAGTTAGAGCTCGCCGTCATTTTGATGTATTTCAGCATATTGGCGAAAGTGCGACGTCCCTCTATAACCCCCTCTTCCAGCACCATCAGGCTTTTTTCCAGCAGAATGATATCCGCTGCTTCACGGGCAATATCTACCGCGCCGTCCACAGAAATGCCGATATCCGCAGCACGTAAGGCGGGCGCATCATTAATACCATCGCCCATAAAGCCAACCACATGCCCTTCGCGCTTCAGCAACGTTACGATGCGTTCTTTATGCATCGGCGTCAGGCGGGCAAACAGTGTGGTACGCTGCACGAGACTTGCCAGCTCGTCGTCAGATAGCGTTTCAATATCACTACCAGTAACCACCTCTCCCGCGTCCAGTCCCACTTCATGGCATACTTTCGCCGCCACTAACTCACTGTCGCCAGTGAGGATTTTTACGGTAATGCCACTCGCTTTTAATGCCTTCAGTGCCGGAGCGGTTGTCTCTTTGGGCGGATCAAGGAAAGCAATATATCCTTCGAGGATCAAGTCGGATTCATCTGCCCGCTGGTAATCCCCTTCACGCGCCGGCAGGTATTTCGTCGCCACCGCTACCACACGCAGCCCCTGACGATTCAGCGTATCAGTAACCCGCTTAATCTTACGCAGCATGGTGTCATCGAGCGGCACAATCTCGCCATTGTGACGTACCTGCGAACACACATTGAGGATTTCCTGCAATGCACCTTTGCACACCAGTTGATGGTGTTCGGTATTTTCTGCTACTACCACCGACATCCGGCGACGCTCAAAATCAAACGGAATCTCATCAATTTTCTGCCAACGGCTGGCCAGCGAGCGCGCCGACTCTTCATCCGTACCTTCGAGCACCGCTGTATCAAGCAGGTTTTTAAGCCCAGTCTGGTAATGACTGTTCAACCACGCGCTATGCAGCACGCGTTCGCTGGTTTTACCGGAGATATCGGTATGATTCTCCAGCACAATTTTATCCTGCGTCAGGGTGCCGGTTTTATCGGTACACAGAATATCCATAGCGCCAAAGTTCTGAATGGCATCCAGATGTTTGACGATCACTTTCTGTTTCGACAGCTTGACTGCGCCACGCGCCAGCGTTGAGGTGACAATCATCGGCAACATTTCCGGCGTTAAACCTACCGCTACCGAAAGCGCAAACAGCGCCGCTTCCCACCAGTCGCCTTTGGTGTAACCATTGATTAACAGCACCACGGGCGCCATCACCAGCATAAAGCGAATCAGCAGCATACTGACGCGGCTGATCCCTTGCTGAAAGGCATTCGGCTCACTTTCCTGCTCACTGACACGCCCCGCCAGTTGACCAAACCAGGTGTTGCCACCTGTGGCAATCACCATCGCTTGTGCCGTGCCGCTCACCACTGTGGTGCCCATAAAACACAGGGTGTCACACTCCAGCGGATTGCTGTGATCCGGCTGGCGCGTGGTCGCGTTTTTTTCAACGGGCAGAGACTCACCGGTTAACGATGCCTGAGCAACGAACAGATCCCGCGCCTGCAAGATACGTAAATCTGCCGGGATCATATCCCCCGCCGCCAGTTTAATAATATCGCCGGGCACCAACTGGTCGATCGGGATCTCCAGCCAGCCATTTTCGCCTTTGTCGTTAATTACGCGCAGCACCGTCGCGGTATTACTGACCATCGCTTTCAGGGCATCTGCCGCTTTGGTGGAACGTGCTTCCTGAATAAAGTTCAGCAACGTAGAAATAGCCACCATTAACGCGATAACGCCAGCGGCAAATAAATCTTCTGTGGCGTAAGAAATGCCGCCAAGGATCGTGAGCAAAATATTAAAGGGGTTGCGATAGCAGACCCACAAATGTACCCACCACGGTGACGGTTGTTGCGCAGGTAATTTATTTTCGCCATATTTTTCACGGGCAACTTCCACTTCCGCCCGATTCAACCCTTCCGGGTGGGTGTCGAACGTTTTCCATAATTCTTCTTCGGGCATCACCGCCATTTTCATGCAATGCGCGCTTAAGGAAGGCGGGATTGGTGCATTCGCTGTCTGCTGCGCCCCCGGTAGCGGATCGCGACGGATCAGGCGGGAAGGTAAATGGCGAATGAGCCGGGTAAAAATTTCTTTAAACATAGGGAGTCCCTCCGCGCTGTCAGGAACAGTGCAGAAATATCTTCAGGCGTGGCGAAGCCTTACCTGAAGGTAATAAAACTGAGCAGGGACGTTAAAACGTCACGGCCTTACGCATCCGGTAACGCCGTGAAAAGACAGGCTTACCGGAAAAGTTTTAATCTCCGTCGAGGGAGAGGCGTGGGATCAGGTTCCATATAACCTCCGGTAAGTGAATAAATAGCGCCGCGAATCCAATAATATTCGTAGCATTTATGCCGATATAATACCTGTCGGCAACTAAACAAACGATAAACCAGACTTTGCCCATTGCTGAATGCGAGGGTAAAGTTAGTCTCTAATAATTAAACAACAAGTTACGGGATAACAGGATGCAAAATCGGCTGACCATCAAAGACATCGCGCGCTTGAGCGGCGTGGGAAAATCCACTGTTTCCCGGGTGCTGAATAACGAAAGCGGCGTGAGCCAGCGTACGCGCGAGCGTGTTGAAGCGGTGATGAATCAGCATGGATTTTCCCCTTCCCGTTCTGCGCGCGCCATGCGTGGGCAAAGCGATAAAGTGGTCGCCATCATCGTGACCCGCCTGGATTCGCTCTCAGAAAATCTCGCGGTTCAGACCATGCTGCCGGCATTCTATGAACAGGGTTACGACCCCATCATGATGGAAAGCCAGTTTTCACCACAATTAGTTGCCGAACATCTGGGCGTTTTGAAACGTCGTAATATCGACGGCGTGGTACTGTTTGGTTTTAATGGCATAACCGAAGAGATGTTGGCCCACTGGCAGTCATCGCTGGTGCTGCTGGCACGCGACGCAAAGGGCTTTGCTTCAGTCTGTTATGACGACGAAGGGGCGATCAAAATCCTGATGCAACGACTGTATGACCAGGGGCATCGCAATATCAGTTATCTCGGCGTACCGCACAGCGACGTGACGACCGGTAAACGACGTCACGAAGCCTATCTGGCGTTCTGCAAAGCGCATAAACTGCATCCCGTCGCCGCTCTGCCTGGCCTCGCCATGAAGCAAGGTTATGAGAACGTGGCAAAAGTCATTACCCCTGAAACCACCGCGTTGCTGTGCGCAACTGACACGCTGGCACTTGGCGCAAGTAAATACCTGCAAGAGCAACGCATCGATACCTTACAGCTGGCGAGCGTTGGTAATACACCGTTGATGAAGTTCCTCCATCCGGAGATCGTCACCGTTGACCCAGGCTACGCAGAAGCCGGACGCCAGGCGGCCTGCCAGTTGATTGAGCAGATAACCGGGCGCAGCGAACCGCAACAAATCATCATCCCCGCCACCCTGTCCTGATCGTTTCCTGAACGATAAATTGTGATCTTCGCTGTGTTTCGGGAACGTTCCCATTTTTAATTTTTCCTTCCCACTATATTCTGCCGTCAACCAAATATGTCATCTGCCACGGGGCCTTATGATGAGCAAAGTGAACCAAACGGATATCGATCGGTTGATTGAACTGGTCGGCGGGCGCGGCAATATCGCGACGGTCAGCCACTGTATTACTCGCCTGCGCTTTGTCCTCAACCAACCAGCCAATGCCAGACCAAAAGAAATTGAACAACTCCCCATGGTGAAAGGCTGTTTCACCAATGCAGGACAATTTCAGGTGGTGATTGGCACCAACGTTGGCGATTACTACAAAGCGTTATTGGCAACGACTGGTCAGGCGCAGGTCGATAAAGAGCAGGTGAAAAAAGCCGCCAGGCAGAATATGAAATGGCATGAGCAGTTGATCTCCCATTTCGCGGAGATCTTCTTCCCATTGCTGCCCGCGCTGATTAGCGGCGGTTTGATCCTCGGTTTTCGCAATGTTATCGGCGATCTGCCGATGAGCAACGGCCAGACGCTGGCGCAAATGTACCCTTCCCTGCAAACGATCTACGATTTTCTGTGGTTGATCGGTGAGGCGATCTTCTTCTACCTGCCGGTTGGGATTTGCTGGTCGGCGGTGAAAAAAATGGGCGGCACGCCGATCCTTGGTATTGTGCTTGGCGTAACGCTGGTTTCTCCACAACTGATGAACGCCTATCTGCTCGGGCAGCAGGTGCCGGAAGTGTGGGACTTTGGCATGTTCAGTATTGCGAAAGTAGGTTATCAGGCGCAAGTGATCCCGGCACTGTTAGCTGGGCTGGCGCTGGGCTTTATTGAAACTCGCCTTAAGCGCATCGTGCCGGATTATCTCTATCTGGTGGTTGTACCGGTCTGCTCGCTGATCCTCGCAGTGTTCCTCGCCCATGCGCTGATTGGTCCGTTTGGTCGCATGATTGGCGATGGCGTTGCCTTTGCAGTACGTCACCTGATGACCGGCAGCTTTGCCCCTATTGGCGCAGCGTTGTTTGGCTTCCTCTATGCGCCGCTGGTCATTACCGGCGTACACCAGACCACGCTTGCCATTGATATGCAGATGATTCAAAGCATGGGCGGTACGCCAGTCTGGCCGCTGATTGCCCTTTCGAATATTGCTCAGGCGTCGGCAGTGGTAGGAGTTATTATCGCCAGCCGTAAACAGAACGAGCGGGAAATTTCGGTTCCAGCGGCTATCTCCGCTTATCTTGGAGTCACTGAGCCGGCAATGTACGGCATCAACCTGAAATATCGCTTCCCGATGCTGTGCGCGATGATTGGTTCCGGTCTGGCAGGGTTGCTCTGCGGCCTGAACGGCGTTATGGCGAATGGCATCGGCGTCGGTGGCCTGCCTGGTATTCTCTCCATTCAGCCGAGCTACTGGCAGGTATTTGCGCTGGCCATGGCTATCGCCATCATCATCCCGATTGTGCTCACCTCATTTATCTACCAGCGAAAACACCGCCTGGGCACGCTGAACATTGTTTAATTTTCTTCGGGGCGCACTTGCGCCCCCTCGCATTTGCAGGAATGACGTAATGACTAATCTTCCCCACTGGTGGCAAAACGGCGTTATCTACCAGATTTATCCAAAGAGTTTTCAGGACACCACGGGCAGCGGCACCGGCGATCTGCGAGGAGTCACTCTGCGCCTCGACTACCTACAAAAACTGGGCGTCGATGCTATCTGGTTGACACCTTTTTATGTCTCCCCACAGGTCGATAACGGTTACGACGTAGCGAACTATACGGCGATTGATCCCACCTACGGTACGCTGGACGATTTTGACGAACTGGTGGCGCAGGCGAAATCGCGCGGTATTCGCATTATCCTTGATATGGTGTTTAACCATACTTCTACCCAACACGCCTGGTTTCGCGAGGCACTGAACAAAGAAAGTCCTTACCGTCAGTTTTATATCTGGCGTGATGGCGAACCAGGAATACCACCGAATAACTGGCGTTCTAAATTCGGCGGCAATGCCTGGCGCTGGCACGCAGAAAGCGAACAGTATTATTTGCATCTGTTTGCACCAGAACAGGCCGATCTCAACTGGGAAAACCCAGCAGTACGCGCAGAACTGAAAAAAGTCTGTGAGTTTTGGGCCGATCGCGGGGTAGACGGGCTGCGCCTGGATGTGGTGAATCTGATTTCCAAAGACCAGAACTTCCCCAACGATCTGGATGGCGACGGGCGTCGCTTCTACACCGACGGGCCACGAGCACACGAATTTTTGCACGAAATGAACCGCGATGTCTTTACGCCACGCGGATTAATGACTGTGGGTGAAATGTCCTCCACCAGCCTTGAACATTGCCAGCGATACGCGGCACTGACAGGCAGTGAATTGTCGATGACCTTTAATTTTCATCACCTGAAGGTCGATTACCCCGGCGGTGAAAAATGGACGCTGGCTAAACCTGACTTTGTGGCGTTAAAAACATTGTTCCGCCACTGGCAACAGGGAATGCACAACGTTGCGTGGAATGCTTTGTTCTGGTGTAACCACGATCAGCCGCGCATTGTTTCTCGCTTTGGCGATGAAGGTGACTACCGTGAGCCTGCGGCAAAAATGCTGGCGATGGTACTGCATGGTATGCAGGGAACACCGTATATCTACCAGGGTGAGGAGATTGGCATGACTAATCCGCATTTCACGCGCATTACCGATTACCGCGACGTGGAGAGCCTCAATATGTTTGCCGAGCTGCGCAACGATGGGCGTGACGCCGAAGAGCTATTGGCAATCCTCGCCAGTAAATCCCGCGATAACAGCCGCACGCCAATGCAATGGAGCAACGGCGATAACGCAGGGTTTACTACCGGCGAGCCGTGGATTGGTCTGAGTGATAACTATCGCGAAATCAACGTAGAAGCTGCGCTGGCCGATGAATCCTCAGTGTTTTACACCTACCAGAAGTTAATCACGCTGCGTAAACAAGAACCCATTCTGACATGGGGCAATTACCAGGATCTCCTGCCAAACAGCCCTGTATTGTGGTGCTATCGCCGTGAATGGCTGGGGCAAACTTTATTGGTGATAGCCAACCTTAGCCGTGACGTGCAGCCCTGGCAACCAACGCAAATCAGCGGCGACTGGCAACTATTAATGCATAACTATGAAGAAGCCGCCTCTCAACCGGGAGCCATGACATTGCGACCTTTTGAGGCTGTCTGGTGGTTGCAGAGGTAATTCTTCTCCAGGCCCCGGTAAAGCGAGTATTTCCGGGGCCTTACCTGTCAGAGCGTTGTTTTTGTTGGTTTTTTGAACAGAAAATTATTAAAAAATTTACATATCGCTGTAGCGCCCGTCATCCGTACACTCTGCTTTTTACTTTGAGCTAAATCAAAAAAACCTCAAACATCCTTAATGCAAAGCACTATATATAGACTTTAAAATGCCTCTCAACCCAATATGTTGTATCCGTCGACTATACTTGCACCAAGACACACGCCAACAAAGCCGACAAAATTGTGGATAAAGCGGATTGGGATTGCCGTAACTCCCCGTAAAAAGAGCTAAATAAAGCGGGGCGCACTTCCCAACTTTCTGTGTATAACCTGTTCTTAAAAATATGGAGCGATCATGACACCGCATGTGATGAAACGAGACGGCTGCAAAGTGCCGTTTAAATCAGAGCGCATCAAAGAAGCCATTCTGCGTGCAGCTAAAGCAGCGGAAGTCGATGATGCAGATTATTGTGCCACTGTTGCCGCCGTCGTCAGCGAGCAAATGCAAGGCCGCAACCAGGTCGATATCAACGAAATTCAGACCGCAGTTGAAAACCAGCTGATGTCAGGCCCGTACAAACAACTGGCTCGTGCTTACATTGAGTACCGTCACGATCGCGACATCGAACGTGAAAAACGCGGTCGCCTGAACCAGGAGATCCGTGGTCTGGTCGAGCAAACCAACTCTTCGTTGCTCAATGAAAACGCCAACAAAGACAGCAAAGTAATTCCAACCCAACGCGACCTGCTGGCTGGTATTGTTGCTAAACACTATGCGCGTCAGCACCTGTTGCCGCGTGACGTGGTGCAGGCGCATGAGCGTGGCGATATTCACTACCACGACCTCGATTACTCGCCGTTCTTCCCGATGTTCAACTGCATGTTGATCGACCTGAAAGGTATGCTGACCCAGGGCTTTAAGATGGGGAACGCCGAGATCGAACCACCGAAGTCGATCTCCACTGCCACCGCAGTAACTGCGCAGATTATCGCCCAGGTTGCCAGCCATATTTATGGCGGCACCACCATTAACCGTATCGACGAAGTTCTGGCTCCGTTTGTCACCGCCAGCTACAACAAGCACCGTAAAACGGCGGAAGAGTGGAGCATCCCGGACGCCGAAGGCTACGCCAACTCTCGTACCATCAAAGAGTGCTACGACGCGTTCCAGTCGCTGGAGTACGAAGTAAATACCCTGCACACCGCCAACGGTCAGACACCGTTTGTAACCTTTGGCTTTGGTCTGGGCACCAGCTGGGAGTCGCGCCTGATTCAGGAATCCATCCTGCGTAACCGTATCGCAGGCCTCGGTAAAAACCGTAAAACTGCGGTGTTCCCGAAACTGGTGTTTGCTATTCGCGATGGCCTGAACCATAAAAAAGGCGATCCGAACTACGACATCAAACAGCTGGCGCTGGAGTGCGCAAGCAAGCGCATGTATCCAGATATCCTGAACTACGATCAGGTAGTAAAAGTAACCGGTTCGTTTAAAACCCCGATGGGCTGCCGCAGCTTCCTCGGCGTGTGGGAAAATGAAAACGGCGAGCAGATCCACGATGGCCGCAACAACCTCGGCGTGATCAGCCTGAACCTGCCACGTATTGCGCTGGAAGCGAAAGGCGATGAAGCCACCTTCTGGAAGTTGCTGGATGAACGTCTGGTGCTGGCACGTAAGGCGCTGATGACCCGTATCGCTCGTCTCGAGGGCGTGAAAGCGCGCGTGGCTCCAATCCTTTATATGGAAGGTGCCTGCGGTGTACGCCTGAATGCCGACGATGATGTTTCTGAAATCTTCAAAAACGGTCGTGCGTCTATTTCGCTGGGTTACATCGGTATCCACGAAACCATTAACGCGCTGTTCGGCGGCGAGCATGTTTATGACAACGAGCAGCTTCGCGCGAAAGGTATTGCGATTGTTGAACGTCTGCGTCAGGCGGTTGATCAGTGGAAAGAAGAGACTGGCTACGGTTTCAGCCTTTACAGCACGCCAAGTGAAAACCTGTGCGACCGCTTCTGCCGTCTCGATACCGCTGAGTTTGGCGTGGTGCCGGGCGTGACCGATAAAGGTTACTACACCAACAGTTTCCACCTTGATGTGGAGAAAAAGGTGAACCCGTACGACAAGATCGACTTTGAAGCACCTTACCCGCCGCTGGCTAACGGTGGTTTCATTTGCTACGGCGAGTATCCAAACATTCAGCACAACCTGAAGGCGCTGGAAGATGTCTGGGATTACAGCTATCAGCATGTACCGTATTACGGCACCAATACGCCGATCGATGAATGCTATGAATGTGGCTTTACCGGTGAGTTTGAGTGCACCAGCAAAGGCTTCACCTGCCCGAAATGTGGTAACCATGACACCTCCCGTGTGTCGGTAACTCGCCGCGTGTGCGGATATTTAGGTAGCCCGGATGCGCGTCCGTTTAACGCCGGTAAGCAGGAAGAAGTTAAGCGCCGCGTTAAACATTTGGGTAATGGGCAGATCGGTTGATCTTCACTCTGCGCTAAGCAAATGCCGGATGTGATGTGAAAGCGTCGCATCCGGCGTTGATTGCCGGAGCGGCGTAAACGCCTTATCCGGCCTACACGCGGACTGATAAGCCAGGCGAAAATGAACTTTCATCAGTACTATCCTGTCGACATCGTCAACGGCCCCGGCACTCGCTGCACCCTGTTTGTCTCCGGGTGCGTCCATGAATGCCCGGGCTGCTATAACAAAAGCACCTGGCGGGTAAATTCCGGTCAGCCATTTACCAAAGCAATGGAAGACCAGATAATCAACGATCTGAACGATACCCGCATCAAACGCCAGGGCATTTCCCTCTCCGGCGGCGACCCGCTGCATCCGCAAAACGTGCCGGATATTCTGAAACTGGTACAACGCATCCGCGCCGAGTGTCCGGGTAAAGATATCTGGGTGTGGACAGGCTATAAACTCGACGAACTCAATGCTGCGCAAATGCAGGTTGTTGATCTGATTAACGTGCTGGTCGACGGCAAATTTGTGCAGGATTTAAAAGACCCTTCCCTGATCTGGCGCGGCAGCAGCAATCAGGTGGTGCATCATTTGCGTTAATCACTCATCCAGCCGTTTAGTCGCGTCTTCATAAACGGCTGAGTTCTCTCTCTTACCAATAGCTATCACCAACACGAGCAACTCTTTATCGTTAACCTGATAAACCAAGCGATATCCCAGTGTGTGCAGCTTAATTTTGTAGCAGTCCGGTAAATCCCGCAGTTTAGCCGATGGATTGCGCGGTCTTTTCAGCACATCCTCAAGCTTTTTTTTAAATTGTTCCCGGACTGTCACGCTCAGTTTTTGCCACTCTTTCAGCGCCCGCAGATCAAAAGCCAGCTCATAGTTCATCCAGTCGGACCTTAATGGCCTCTTGTGGGTTGGCCAGTCGTTCCCTGACAGTGCGTAACAAGGCTTCTTCACTATCACTGACAGTGAGCGTTTTTACCGGCATTCGTCCATTTTCCGCAACGTATTGAAACAGCAGCCGCACTGCTTCAGTAGGCGTGATATTTAATTTTTCCAGCACCGCATAAGCCTCATTTTTCAGTTTGTCATCCAGGCGGACGTTAAGTGTGGCCATTATGCCTCCGGTAATTATGAAAAGTGTAATGCATTATAGCATTACATATGCATTACATTCATTTCTGGAAAACGCCTCGCAAAAATGAGGACGACACGCAGGAATATGCCGTGGTGAAGATAGATATTGCGGTGATTTTACGAAGGGAGAAGAAAGCGTTGGGCGGTAACGTTTCACCGCCCAATAAGGAGTTAACGATACTTCTGGTGATAGGCGTTGCGGGTCGTTTTCAGTTGCTCTGCGGCGGCCTGTGCTTCTTTGACTTTACCTTCATTAGCCAGCTTCAGCGCGTCGTCAATCTGACCGACCAGAATGTCAAAACCGTGGCGGAAGTCTTTCATTTCCGGGCTGTCTGGTGATTTACCTTCCAGCTTCGGCGGCGTCGCTTTTTGCGCATCCAGCGCCGCAGCGCGCATTTTGGTTAACGCGTCTTTGACTTGTGCCGCGTTATCCGCCTTTTCGACCACTTTTAAATTGTCATTGAGGGTTTCCATATTGTCTTCCAGCTCAGCGGCAAACGACACCGAACTGAATACCAATGAGGAGACTGCAAGAATAGCTAACAGGCTTTTACGCATTGCTCACTTCCTTTTTTATTATGAAGATTCGGCGCGGCAGGTCGCGCCAGCTTTTTACTGCCCGGCGATTTTCATCTCCGGCAACAGTACAGAACCACACTGTATATTGCTGCGTGTTTCAATATCGTTACCGACGGTGACAATATTGCGCCACATATCTTTTAAATTACCTGCGATAGTGATTTCACTAACCGGATATTGAATTTCGCCATTCTCGACCCAGAAGCCCGCTGCACCACGGGAATAATCACCGGTAATTGCACTCACGCCCTGGCCCATCAGTTCCGTCACTACCAGGCCGGTGCCCATTTCTTTGAGCATCTGCTCAAAGCTGAGTCCTTGCCCGGCAATACGCCAGTTGTGAATACCACCTGCGTGTCCGGTGCTTTTCAGCCCCAGTTTACGCGCGGAATAGCTGGTCAGCAGCCACTGGGTCAGGATGCCATCTTTAATAATATCGCGACGCTCGGTGCGCACCCCTTCACTGTCGAATGGCGTAGAGGCCAGCCCTTTCAGCAGATGCGGATGTTCTTCAATGGTCAGCCAGTCCGGCAGAATTTGTTTACCCAGCGAGTCGAGCAGGAAGGTGGATTTACGGTAGACAGCACCACCCGCAATTGCACCAACCAAATGACCAAACAATCCGGTTGCGACTTCATTGGCAAAAATCACCGGCGCTTTCATGGTGGAGAGTTTACGCGGTGACAGGCGCGATAAAGTGCGGCGAGCGCAGTCTGCCCCAACCCACTCTGGCGTTTGCAGATCGCTCATCGCGCGGCCAATGGTGTAGGCGTAATCACGTTCCATATCGCCATTTTCTTCGGCAATCACGCAACTGGAGAGTGAATGACGCGTTGAGCAGTATCCCTGCAACATACCGTGGCTGTTGCCGAAAACTTTTACACCGTAGTGGCTGTTAAAGCTGCCACCTTCGGTATTGGTGATGCGTTTGTCCGCCTGCAATGCCGCCTGTTCAGCACGAGCCGCCAGTTCAATAGCTTCATCCGGGGAAACTTCTGCAGGATGGAATAAATCGAGATCCGGCGCGTCAAAGGCCAGCAGTTCTTTATCTGCCACACCTGCGTAAGGGTCTGGCGAGGTATAACGAGCAATATCCAGCGCCGCCTGTACGGTGCGGGCAATAGCCTGCGGGCTTAAATCGGTGGATGATGCGCTACCTTTGCGGTTCTGGTGATAAACGGTGATCCCCAGCGCGCCATCGCTATTGAATTCGACATTCTCCACTTCACCATAGCGCGTGCTTACGCTAATGCCGGTGGTCTTGCTGACGGCAACTTCCGCACCGTCCGATTTGCCTGAGGCCAACTCCAGCGCAGTCGAAACTGCTTCTTCCAGAATCTTGCGCTGCGCTTCAACTTGAGAGATTACTTTCATTGCAAGTGCCATAATGTAGAGAGTTTCTCTGAAGTCTAACAGAGAACCGTTTTTCAGTGCGCATCTTAACTGGTAACATTAGCCTCTTTTTTTAAGGAGCCTGACATGACTAAGCAGCCCGAAGACTGGCTCGACGACGTTCCCGGTGATGATATCGAAGACGAAGACGATGAAATTATCTGGGTCAGTAAAAGTGAAATTAAACGCGATGCCGAGGAGTTAAAACGCCTGGGCGCGGAAATTGTTGATCTGGGGAAAAACGCGCTGGATAAGATCCCGTTAGATGCGGATCTGCGTGCGGCTATCGAGTTAGCCCAGCGTATTAAGATGGAAGGTCGCCGCCGCCAGTTGCAGCTCATCGGTAAGATGCTGCGCCAGCGCGACGTAGAGCCTATCCGTCAGGCGCTGGATAAGCTGAAAAACCGCCACAACCAGCAGGTGGTGCTGTTCCATAAACTGGAAAACCTGCGCGATCGTTTGATCGATCACGGTGATGATGCCATCGCTGACGTATTGAACTTGTGGCCTGATGCCGATCGCCAGCAACTGCGTACTCTGATCCGCAACGCGAAGAAAGAGAAAGAAGGGAATAAGCCGCCGAAATCCGCGCGACAGATTTTCCAGTATCTGCGCGAGCTGGCAGAGAACGAAGGGTAAGTTGTGTTGTTGATGTGAGTATGGTTTGCCGGATGCGGCGTAAACGCTTTATCCGGCAATGCTACTCCAGGCTGAAGCTTCAGAATTACTGCGCAGCTTCCGCCTTCTTCGCCAGACCATCCAGCAGTTTCTGATGAATACCACCAAAACCGCCGTTGCTCATCACCAGAATATGGTCGCCAGGCTGGGCGGTTTTCACCACCATATCTGCCAACGCATCGACATCACCACTCCAGTGCGCAGGCTGAATACAGGCTTCTGCCACTTCAGCTACCTGCCACGGAATATGCGCCGGTTGCAGCAGAAAGACTTCATCGGCACGGCCTAACGACGGTGCCAGATCGTCTTTGCAGACGCCCATCTTCATGGTGTTTGAGCGCGGTTCCAGCACGGCAATAATACGCGCCGTACCACCGACTTTACCGCGCAGCGCCGCCAGCGTTGCCAGAATCGCCGTCGGGTGATGGGCAAAATCGTCATACACCGTCACGCCATTCGCTTCACCGCGCAACTCCAGACGACGACGCGCGTTGATAAACGACCCCAGCGCATTAGCAGCATCTGCCGGCGCAACACCAACATGACGAGCCGCAGCAATCGCCATCAGACCGTTGTGCATGTTATGTTCGCCAACCAGCGACCATTTCACTTCGCCCACTTTTTCGCCGTCCAGCAATACTTCCCATTCGGAAGCATCGGTGGTCAGCTTTTTCGCCTGCCAGCGTCCCTGCTCGCCTACCTGTTCCTGATCACTCCAGCAACCCATCGCCATGGTCTGTTTCAGGTTGATGTCGTTTTCCGGCCAGATAATACGACCCTGCCCAGGAACAATACGCACCAGATGGTGGAATTGTTTCTGGATCGCTTTCAGGTCATCAAAGATATCGGCGTGATCGAACTCAAGATTGTTGAGGATCAGCGTGCGCGGGCAGTAATGGACAAATTTGGAGCGTTTGTCGAAGAAGGCGCAGTCATACTCGTCCGCTTCGATAACAAAGAAGTCGCTTTCGCCCAGACGCGCCGAAACATCAAAGTTTCCAGGCACACCGCCAATAACAAAACCCGGTTTATAGCCACACTGTTCCAGAATCCAGGTCGCCATTCCCGCCGTGGTGGTTTTGCCGTGTGTACCGGCAACGGCCAGCACCCAGCGGTCGCGCAGCACAAAATCGTGCAGCCACTGCGGCCCCGACATATACGGAATGTTTTTTTCCAGTACCGCTTCCACACACGGATTTCCACGGGTCATGGCATTACCAATAATCACCAGATCCGGCTGCGGATCGAGTTGGCTGGCATCGTAACCCTGAATCAGCTCAATGCCTTGCTTCTCAAGTAAGGTGCTCATCGGCGGATACACATTAGCGTCCGAACCCGTTACTTCATGGCCCAACTGGCGCGCCAGAATCGCCAGACCACCCATAAACGTGCCACAAATTCCTAAAATATGAATGCGCATACGTCATTATCCTTTTTTAATCTACCGCTCATTTTACGCATATGTCGGGCAAGTGAGAAACGCATTTCAGGATAATCCGTAATTTGCTGGCGCGATTCACCTGAGCGCAACATTCAGATTATTTGTTAAGATTGTTGCGGTCGCTTTACTCCATAAACATTGCAGGGAAAGTTTTATGAAAACGTTAGGTGAATTTATTGTCGAAAAGCAGCACGAGTTTTCTCATGCTACCGGTGAGCTCACTGCTTTGCTGTCGGCAATAAAACTGGGCGCCAAGATTATCCATCGCGATATCAACAAAGCAGGACTGGTTGATATCCTGGGTGCCAGCGGTGCTGAGAACGTGCAGGGCGAGGTTCAACAGAAACTCGACCTGTTCGCTAATGAAAAACTGAAAGCCGCATTGAAAGCGCGCGATATCGTTGCGGGCATTGCATCTGAAGAAGAAGATGAGATTGTCGTCTTTGAAGGCTGTGAACACGCAAAATACGTTGTGCTGATGGACCCACTGGATGGCTCGTCCAACATCGATGTTAACGTCTCTGTCGGTACGATTTTCTCCATCTACCGCCGCGTTACACCTGTCGGTACGCCGGTAACGGAAGAAGATTTCCTCCAGCCTGGCAACAAACAGGTTGCCGCAGGTTACGTGGTATACGGCTCCTCTACCATGCTGGTTTACACCACAGGATGCGGTGTTCACGCCTTTACCTATGATCCTTCACTCGGCGTTTTCTGCCTGTGCCAGGAACGGATGCGCTTCCCGGAGAAAGGCTCAACCTACTCCATCAACGAAGGAAACTACATTAAGTTCCCTAATGGGGTGAAGAAATACATTAAATTCTGCCAGGAAGAAGATAAATCCACCAACCGCCCGTATACCTCGCGTTATATCGGTTCACTGGTTGCGGATTTCCACCGTAACCTGCTGAAAGGTGGAATTTATCTCTACCCAAGCACCGCCAGCCACCCAGACGGTAAGCTGCGTTTGCTGTATGAATGCAACCCGATGGCATTCCTGGCGGAACAAGCAGGCGGTAAAGCGAGCGATGGCAAAGAGCGTATTCTGGATATCATCCCGGAAACCCTGCACCAGCGCCGTTCGTTCTTCGTCGGCAATAACCATATGGTTGAAGATGTCGAACGCTTTATCCGTGAGTTCCCGGACGCGTAAAGCTGATAACAAATGAAAAATAGCCTGATGCGCTACGCTTATCAGGCCTACAGAATGTATTGTAACATTTTGAATTTGCAGACTTTTGTAGGCCGGATAAGGCGTTTACGCCGCATCCGACAACATCATCTGGCGCCTCTCCTGACGGAGAGGCGTTTTTATCTTTGCGCTATATTCACCCGCGTCACTGGCGAACTCTGACGATTCTCCCACAGCACCGTTAACCCACGCTGTAAGGCAATAAAAATAAACAACAAAATTCCGATGGCGATTTTCGTCCACCATGAACTCAGCGTACCGTCAAAGTTTATGTAAGTCTGAATGAGTCCCTGAATCGCCACGCCAAACAGCGTTCCTAATACTGTCCCAACGCCGCCGCTTAAAAGTGTACCGCCAATCACCACGGAGGCGATAGCGTCCAGTTCCACACCAACGCCTGCCAGCGCGTATCCGGCCTGGGTGTAAATAGAGAAGACAATCCCCGCCAGTGTCGCCAGTCCGGTGGAAAGCATATAAATGCGAATCGTGGTGCTGCGGGTGGAAATCCCCATCAGATTCGCTGATGTAGCGTTGCCACCAATGGCATACACCTGATTACCAAAGCGGGTGCGATGTGCGAGAAAAATACCGATAACCACGACCGCCAGCATCAGCAGCCCCATCGCGCTTAAGCGACCGCCGCCGGGAATTTTCCACGCAAGGCCAGAGAGTGTGTCATAAATGGGATGGTTAATCGGGATCGATTCTTCCGAAACGAGGTAGCTGACGCCACGCAAAAAAAACATTCCCGCCAGGGTAATGATGAATGCCGGGATCTTCAGCGCGTCGATCAAAAGCCCCATAAATGCGCCGAATGCACAGCCCATCGCCAGTACCAGTGGGAAGGCCAAGAGTGGTGAAATCCCAAAGTCGCCAATCACCTTTGCCAGAAACACGCCGGTAAAAGCGATCACCGAACCGACGGAGAGATCGATACCGCCAGAGAGGATCACAAAGGTCATACCGACGGCGATGATCCCCAAAAAGGCGTTATCGGTCAGGATATTGCAGATCACTCGCGTAGAAGCAAAACCGGGAAACTGCGTCAGGCAGTAGAGATAGCCCAACACAAAAACGCCGATGGTGATCATCAGTGGCAAATTACGTTTTATCACGGCTACGCACTCCTTTAATCAGACTGATAAAGCGTTGCGACTGAACAATCAGCACGCAAAGCACCACCACCGCTTTCACCACCTGGTTCATCTCTGGCGGAAAGCCCGAAAGTAAAATCCCGGTGTTCATTCCCTGAATGATCAGCGCCCCCACTACCGAAAGCAGCAGGTTAAAACGCCCGCCCATCAGCGATCCACCGCCGATCACAACCGCGAGAATGGCGTCCAGTTCCAGCCATAATCCGGCGTTATTGGCGTCCGCACCGCGAATATCCGCAGCCACGATAATGCCCGCAATTGCCGCACACAGCCCACTCAACACGTAGGTGAGCATGACGATGATCCGAGTGTTCACTCCGGCATTTTTTGCCGCCCGAATGTTGATACCAACGGCTTCAATAAACATCCCCAGCGCCGTTTTACGAGTCAACAGCCAGAACAGGAGCAGCGTCAGCACGGCGATAATGACTGGCGTTGGCAGGAACAGCAGCGATCCACTGCCGAACCACGAGAGATCTGGTGAGTTGAAAGTGACGATCTGCCCGGAGGTGATCAGTTGCGCCACGCCGCGCCCGGCAACCATCAGGATCAGAGTGGCGACAAACGGCTGAATTTTGAGGATTGCCACCAGAATGCCATTCCACAATCCTGCCAGAATGCCGGTGCCCAGGGCGCTTAACAAAACAATCGGCAGGCTGAATCCCGCGACCGTCATCGCGGCAGTTGTAGCTCCGGCGATAGCCATCACCGCGCCTACGGAGAGATCAATCCCACCAGTGGCGATCACCAGCGTCATGCCAATCGCCAGTAACGCAACGGGAGCCGCACGGTTAAGAATGTCGATAGGGCTACCGAACAAACGCCCATCCTGAAGCACCACCTGCCAGAAATGTGGGGCGACCAGACTATCGACCAGCAGCACCAGCAATAGCGCCGCCAGTTGCGGCATTCCCGTCGGCCAGCGAAAACGCCTTTTCGACGACGCGGTGTCAGGGAGAGATTGAGGCATCACACTGTTCTCCTTACGCCGCAATGGCGTTCATGATCGCCGGAACGGAGAGTTCTGCCAGCGGGATTTCCGCCACCTGTTTGCGATCGCGCATGATGATCACCCGATCGGCATAGCCCACCAGCTCTTCCAGTTCAGAAGAAATTACCAATAAAGCCAGGCCGTCTGCGCACAGCGTTTCAATCAGGCGGATGATCTCGGCGTGGGCGCCCACGTCAATACCGCGCGTTGGCTCGTCGAGGATCAGAAATTGCGGACGAGTCAGCAGCCAGCGTGAGAGCAACACTTTTTGCTGATTGCCACCAGAGAGGAACTCTATTGGCTGTTCGGAGGAAGGGGTGCGAATGCCTAACTGGCGGATAAAACGTTCGGCAATCTCTTGCTGTTCTTTGCGAGAGATCGGTCGTAGCCAGCCGCGCTGGGCTTGTAAGGCAAGGATGATATTTTCGCGCACCGAGGCGGCGGCGATGATGCCATCGGTTTTTCTGTCTTCCGGGCAAAAACCAATGCCCAGTACCGAAGCCTGATGTGGCGATCGTAGCGTTTGTGGTTGGCCTTTGATCAGCGCAGTGCCGCTGTCGGCGGGTTTGATTCCGAAGATAACTTCAGCGGTTTCGGTACGACCCGATCCCAGCAAGCCTGCCAGTCCGACGATCTCGCCCGGGCGCACTTCGAGATCAAACGGCGCGATCGTTCCTTTCTTGCCGTAATTTTTAAACGCAGCAACGGGTTTGTCGCTAAGTAATGTCCGTCCGGCACGTTGTAGCGCGTGGGTATCGAGTTCGCGCCCAAGCATCATTTTGACCAGTTCGATCTGCGGTAGCTCGCGGGTTTCCCGACAGCCAACGAAGCTGCCGTTGCGTAAGACAGTGATCCGATCGCTGACCTGATAAACCTGATCGAGAAAGTGCGTAACGAAGATCAAGCTGACGCCGCGATCGCGCAACTGGCGCATCAGGCCAAACAGCAACTCTACTTCCTGAGTATCGAGACTGGCGGTGGGTTCATCGAGGATCAGCACTTTGGCGGAGAGATCGATGGCCCGGCAAATGGCAACGATTTGCTGCATCGCCACCGAAAAGCGGTTGAGTGGTTCACGCACGTCGAGGGAAAAGCCATAAGATGCCATCAGTTCGGTAGCGCGCTTTTCCATCTCTTTACGGCGTAGCAGGCCGAAACGTTTAGGTTCGCGGCCGATAAAAAGGTTGTCGGCTACCGACATGTTGGGTAACAGGTTGACTTCCTGATAGACGGTGCCGATGCCTAGCTGTTGTGCGTGGGCGGTGTTTTTTGGTGAGATAGTCTGACCGTCCAACCAGATAGTACCGCGATCGGCGTGGTAGACACCGGTAAGTGCTTTGATCAGCGTCGATTTACCGGCTCCGTTTTCACCGAGCAGCGCCATAATTTCACCGCGCCGTAGACTGAAGTCGACGTTGTCTAACGCTTTGACTCCGGGGAAAAATTTACTTAATCCTTCGGTACGGAGGATTTCCTGGTGTTGGTCGGTCGTCATGGTTTCCCCCTTAGCCACGCTCTAAAAGTCTGGGAATAGATCGTGCCTGATGTTAAGAGCTGCGCCGTTTGTCCCCCTCTCCCTAACCCTCTCCCCGAAGGGGCGAGGGGACAGATTGTGCACGATGTTAAGTCCGGTGCTGTACAACCGCCGGATGCGGCATAAACTCCTTATCCGGCGGCCCACAAGTCGGCATCAGGTATTGATGTCCCTCAATACCCCATATTTTTCTTCTTCTCTAACTCTTCTTTTGCGGTATCAGGCAGGTAAAGGGTGGACTTGGTCAACGTCAGCTTTTCAGGCATGGTGCCGTCTTTTTTGTATTTCTCCAGCGCGTCGAAGGCCGGGCCGGCCATGTTTGGCGTCAGTTCAACGCTGGCATTCGCTTCGCCATCAATCATTGCTTTGTAGATGTCCGGCACGCCGTCAATGGAACCCGTGAGGATATCTTTGCCTGGCTTCAGACCCGCTTCTTTAATTGCCTGAATTGCGCCAATCACCATGTCGTCGTTATGGGCGTAAACCATGCAGATGTTTTTGCCGTTGTTTTCCGCTTTGATAAAGCTCTCCATAACTTCTTTGCCTTTACTGCGGGTGAAATCACCGGACTGCGAGCGGATGATTTTGATATTTGGCGCATTCTTAATGGCTTCGGCAAAACCTTTTTTACGGTCGATGGCAACGCTTGCCCCAACGGTGCCCTGCAACTCCACCACGTTACATGGTTTGCCATTCACTTCTTTTACCAGCCAGTCACCAATCAGCTTACCTTCAAGAATGTTGTCAGCGGTGACAGTGGTCATATAGAGAGATTTGTCTTTCACATCAATGGAACGGTCGAGCAAAAAGACCGGAATTTCGGCATCTTTCGCCTCTTTTAATACCGGTTCCCAACCCGTCGCCACCACTGGAGCGATAAAGATCGCATCTACCCCTTGTGCAACGAAGGAACGTACCGCTTTAATCTGGTTTTCCTGCTTTTGCTGACCATCGGCAATTTTTAGCGTGATACCACGTTTTTCGGCCTCACTTTTCGCCACGTTGGTTTCTGCGGCGCGCCAGCCGGATTCTGATCCGACCTGCGAAAATCCTACGGTTAATGGAGCGGCCAACGCCATAGACGACATGGCTGCCGAGACTGCAGAGACTACAAGTAAGCGTTTCCACATAGGGTTGTCCTCGTCGGGATAGTTATTATTGGTGAAAAGATGTTCGCGAAAAAACTATAGACAATTCGTTATGTAACGGATTGCGTTACATCACACTTCAAAAAAGTAAATAAAACGTTAATCACAAGTTTGTAATCGCTTTCATATCACTATGAAAAATGCGGCTACGGTTATGGATGTTCCTGCTCCACGAGCCGTCTTAAAACTGGCGAAAAAGGAATATGAGGACGAAAACAAGCGAAGACATTCGGCGCGAGTTGGCTATAATACTCGGCACTTGTTTGCCACATATTTTAAAGGAAACAGACATGAGCTTACTCAACGTCCCTGCGGGTAAAGATCTGCCGGAAGACATCTACGTTGTTATTGAGATCCCGGCTAACGCAGATCCGATCAAATACGAAATCGACAAAGAGAGCGGCGCACTGTTCGTTGACCGCTTCATGTCCACCGCGATGTTCTATCCGTGCAACTACGGTTACATCAACCACACCCTGTCTCTGGACGGTGACCCGGTTGACGTACTGGTTCCGACTCCGTACCCGCTGCAGCCGGGTTCTGTGATCCGTTGCCGTCCGGTTGGCGTTCTGAAAATGACCGACGAAGCCGGTGAAGATGCGAAACTGGTTGCTGTTCCGCACAGCAAGCTGAGCAAAGAATACGATCACATCAAAGACGTTAACGATCTGCCGGAACTGCTGAAGGCTCAGATCGCTCACTTCTTCGAGCACTACAAAGACCTCGAAAAAGGCAAGTGGGTTAAAGTTGACGGCTGGGATAACGCCGAAGCCGCTAAAGCTGAAATCGTTGCTTCCTTCGAGCGCGCAAAGAATAAATAAGTTCTTCTAGCGCAATAACCCTGAACGCCGGGCTTCGGTTAGTAAGGGTTTTTTTATGCCCGCAATATATAAACTATCTATTCCACTATCATTATTCTCAGCAGTTGAAAGGCTTGAACGGTAAGAACAAGCTAAACTCGACCACCATTTTGCTGTTCATAGCCACTTGCTGGAAGTTAGCCGACCTCACTCATACTCACCGTTCAAAGCGTGCCCCGGTTTTACCCCTGCGCATTTGTAAACGCCAGCAGAGTTTTTTATGCGTTAACAGATATGGAAAGCGGCTCGGAGAGAAAATCAAAAGGTGGGGGAATTACAAAAAAGAATGCGAGATACCTCGAAAAAACAACGCCACCCGAAGGTGGCGTGTTTATATTATGACTTATCCCTGTCTAACCAGTCGCCGCTTTCAATCAGCGTTAATCCATCGACGGGTCGTTGATAAACGTACATCCATGCACTCCCGTACGGCGTCTGAATCAACTGGCGCGCGTATTCACCGCCCCTGGTGCGCAAGGCATCAAGTTCGGCCAGCGTGGCGTTGTCAATACGATAAACTTCACCGTGTACCGTTCCGTTTCCCGGAACTGCGCCTGGATAGTGGCCCAGGCTATACAACTGGTAGTTATCGATACTGAAATCGCCCAGCAACTGGGCATTGGTCATCCAGTGGCTGTTGCCTTGTTTGTGACGTAAACTGCCGTAGACAAATATTCGCATCGCTAAAACTCGAACTGATAGAGCAAATCCAGTGCCTGATCTACACCAGACACGGCTTCCAGATATAGCTTTGGCATCAGGCGATAACGTAACGTGAGTGTTGCGATAGAGTCAAATATCCCCACGCCGTATTTCACTTGTAGACCTGGTAATACATAGCCGCTGACCACCACCTGGGAGGAGTCGCCTACTCCCTCGGTGTCGAGAGCTAAATTACTTACGCCAAATGTCTCGCCGATTTTACCCACAATCTGACCACTTTGTGCAACCCCCAGACCAATCAGCATCGAGGTCATCGCCGCGCTGTCGCTCTGATCGCTCTCCAGCCCTTGTCCACGCAACAAGTAAGACAACGCAGCCTGTTGCGACATCGCCGGGTCAGAGAAAATCTCCGCTTTCGGTTCATCCGCCAGTCCAGTGACGCGAACACCGGCGATTACGTCATCTTCTGTAGCATCCGGGTTACGAATTGCTTCGATATTAAGATACGGTTGATCCGGTGGACCAGAGAACAGCAACTCGCCTTTGCGAACGATCAGATCCTGACCATAGGCATGGAAGCGCCCTTCCGGTATGTTGATCTGTCCGTTCAGCCCCAGCCCCTGTTTGTCCTGTACGACATTGAGATCGCCCGTCAGCCGCGCTTTCAGACCAAAGGCATCAATGCGCACGTTGTTGCCGACGTGGACAATCAGGTTGCTGTTAATCGGAATCGACGCAGTTTTCGCCTCCTCCGGTTGCAGATTATCGTTGAGCATCACGACATCGCTGGAGACGCCCACCGCACTTTCTGGCAAATCATGCACCACAATGCGCGCCCACGGTACGTCAACGCGACCATCAAGGGTAAACAGGCTTGGTGTGGCTTCGAATACGACATCTGGCGACACATCCATGCGCACCATCGGCGGTACGGTGATCCGCACCTTACTGCCTTTTGCCGTTACCCGCGCGCGCCAGTTTTCAATCTGACTCCAGTCTGCATCCCCGTTCAGGTAAATGTCACCTTGCTGGGTTCGCACGGTGCCCGCAAGCGTCGAGCGCATACCGTTAAAGTTGACCGCAAGCTGGCTCGGCTGCATATCAAACGGCATAAAGTTGCCATCGATATCCACACCCGTAACCTGGAGCTGACCAAAAAGCTGCGGGCTTTGTACATCACCGCCCAGACGTAAATTAGCACTCACCATCCCCGCCGCTTTTTCCCCACGGGTAAAGATGGGGTTTACCATCGCGAGGTTAAAATTGCGAATATTCACGTTGCCACCAAGATTGCGGCGGCCTTGCGGATCGGTCACCTGCACCTGTCCATCGAACTGACCATTATTAGTCAGGCGGATGGTCCAGCCCAGTTCGGCGCGGTTGTTACGCAACTCCGCCGTCAGATTCAGCGTCTGAAACGCCACCGGCAGCGCCGCATCGTTGACGGTTTGCGTCACCTGCACGTTACGCCCGGAAAGGGTGATGCTGCCCTGTGGCAGCCCCTCTTTGGTGGTGTCCCAGGCTACGTCTGCTTTACCTGTAAAGATACCGCTTGCCTGAGTCGTTTCCGGCATAAACGGTTTCAGCATGGCCAGGTCGAAACGGTTGAGATTCACCACCGCACGCCCTTCAGCCCCGGCATCAATGGTTTGCGGCACGCACAGTTCCGCGTTCGGGTTAAGCCAGCAGTGCGGCCCGATGCTGATTTTTTGCTCCTGATTGCGGTAATCCAGAGCTATATCGCGGGTCAGCGCCCACGGCCCGACTGGCGTCTGGAAGCGGGTATTACTCAGCGTTCCCTTCCAGCGTTCTTCTTTACGATCAAAGCTACCCGCCAGATTGAGCTGTCCGGAAACCGGCTCGCCCTGAATCCGCAGTTGTAGCTCGTGCTGCTTTTCACTGCCTTTCGCATTCAGGGTAACGAGGTTGATATTCACATCCGGCTGCGAAATTTGCTCAACGCGCACGTCGAGTTTACCCGCAATCTGATCGGTGGATTTTATATCGCCTTCCACGCGAACCTGCGCCACGGAGAGTTCCTGCCAGCGCAGGCTGCGCGCGGTGATATCCGCCAGCAACTGCGGTGCGTCCACCGTACCTCGAACCTTCACCAACCCTTTCGCTGTACCGCCCAGCCCTGGCAGCGCGTTATCCAGACCTGGCGCGTTGATCGTGGCATCAAGATTGAGATCTTTTACTCCCAGTTCGCCTTTCACTTCGGCACTGTTTGATCCCAGTTCCAGATGCAGACCAGGGATCATCCACTGCATATAACTGTTGCCTTTCAGCGTACCTTCAACGTTCACTTTGTTCTGTTTAACGTTACCGGTCAGCTTCAGCTCCGGCACGTCCATCTGCCAGGTGCCGCCGTACAGGCTGCCGCGCGTTTTGATCAAACCATTGAGTTTCGACGGCCAGTCCGGGAACTCTTTCACGGTGTTAATGCCGTTAAGCGTTAACTCACCACGCCAGCTAATTGCCTGCTGCCAGTCGAGCAACGCTTTCAACTCAGTTTTCCCTTCCAGCGCCGCGACGGTGAGTTTGTCGAGATTCACCTGCTGTTCATTACCTTTCGCGTCGAGGGTAATGGTGGCTGGCGGGATCTCCTGTCCCTTCACTGCCGTGCGCATAGAGAGCGTGTAATCGGTCATTTTGCCGGTGAGTTTCAGTTTCAGATCGTCCGCCTGATACTGCTTCTCGCCGGTAAACGGCCAGTAAAGCTGTTTGCTGTTCACTTCGACGTTAAGCGGCAGTCCAGCCTCCGCCAGCCGCGTCTGGGCACGCAGATCCATATCAACCGGACCGGAAAGGTTAACGCCAATCTCCAGTTGTTCGCGCAGCGCACCGCCTACTTTCAGCTTCACTTTTTCACCCTTCAACGGCTCCACGTTCAGTGTGCTGTTGAGGGTGATATCCACCGGCCAGTTACCGGACAGCTGCGCCGTACCGCTGGCGTTAACGATCCCCTGGTTGGAATCAATATCCAGCGCGTCCAGTTTGGTATTGCCGTCGATACTGCTCACTTTCAGCAGCATGGTGCGCACGGTGATGTCCGTGTCGCCCGTCACGCGCAATTGCTCGCCCTTAAACTCTTCAATGTTCAGATTGAGCGGCAGATGCACGTCGGTCATTTCCGGCAATACCGGGCGAGAAAAGAGATCTTTGAGCGTTTCGCCGAGCGGTTTTTCATCCGGCTGCGGATTTTCAATCTTCGGTTCGACCACTTCTTCCTGCGCCACTTCCGCCACTTTCGGCAGGGCAATCAGCAGGCCTTTCAGCGATGTCGGTTTCAGGGTCAGGGTTTTCTCCTGCCAGTTCAGACCGGAGGTGAAGTCCATCACCGACACCGTAGTATCATCAATTTTGATATTGACGTTATCCAGCGCCACCCGCGTCAGGGTAATGGGATACGGCGTGGAGAGATCCAGCGGGCCGTTGTCTTCCTCTTCTTCAACCTGCTCTGAAGGGGGCATTTTTTTGCTGTCGATGTTGACCTGAATATCCTTCAGTGCCAAATCGTTAATGCAAACACTGCTGTTCCACAGGCACTCCAGCCCGACTGCCAGATGCAGATTAGCCGCTTTAACCGCCACACCTGGCTGCTCATAACGAACGTCAGACAGAGTAAGGTCGCGCCAGCCGCCAGTCACCTTACCGATGTCCAGCCCAGGCACCCAGCGATCTGCCGCTTTAAATACCAGATGCAAACCACTGGTAGTGCCCACCAGAAATGCCACCGCCCCCAGCAATAATAAGAGGACGACAACCACGCCGAGGCTGATTTTTTTCCATAAACTCATAATTCTGGCCCCAGACCGATGTAAAACTGTAACCCGTGCTCGTCTTTGTCAGCGACCGGAACGGCGAAATCGAGCTTGATCGGCCCGACTGGTGATTCCCAGCGCACACCAACCCCGGTGCCGGTTTTAAAGTCACTGCGGCGAATATCGCTTACCGCTTCGCCGCTATCAACAAACACCGCCCCCCACCATTTTCCGGTCACGTTGTACTGGTACTCCAGCGATCCGGTTATCAGTTTTGATGCCCCTTTCAGGTCACCATTGGCGTATTTCGGGGCGATAGATTTGTATTTATAGCCACGAATGCTACGGTCGCCCCCGGCAAAGAAACGTAGATCAGGCGGCACTTTGTCGAAGTCACCCGTTTCAATCCAGCCCAGCGTGCCGCGCGTGACAAAACGATGGCGATCGTAGAGTGTGCGTATCCAGACGTTTTGCGCCTGAAACACTGAGAAATCAACGTCCGAGCCCCAGGCCGTATTTGAGTAGTCGATTGAGTAGCGTTGCGAGTCGCCCCAGGTCGGCATCAGGCCGCCGCGTGAACGCGTGCGGCTAATCATCACACCCGGATAAAACAGCATCGTAGTGTTGGTAATTTCACCCTGGGTAAAGTGGTCAAGACTCCAGCGTAAGTTAATGGCGCGCTGCCAGCCGCTGGAGAGATCCCAATAACGGGAAGCCACCAGAGTTGTAGAATCGGATTCAGTATCGTTTAGATCGGTGCGCTTAAAACCGCCCTGTACCAGATAATATTGTTCCAGCGGGTTCTTAAGCAGCGGCATTTTATAGCTAAAATCGAGGGTTTGTTCCGGTGCAGAGATACTTGTGCTGGTGGTCAGGCTGTGACCGTAAGAGTTCATCCACGGCTTTTTCCACGTGGCTTTGACACGTGGACCTACGTCCGTGGAGTACCCGACCCCGGTTTCAATCGTGTTTTCCGTGCGCGGCGAAACGACGCCGGTAAGTGGCAATACTTTTGTTTCTCGCGCTTTATCAAACTGCGGTGCAACCACCACCGAGTTAAACCAACCAGTGGCGGAGAGACGGCGGTTTAGCTCTGCCAGGTCTTTTGACTCGTATTCATCACCTTCTTTAAACGGAACAAGGTTTTGCAGATACTCATCGCGGATCTGTGAGCCTTCAAAGGTCACATGCCCAAAGCGGTAGCGTTCGCCACTGTTGTAATCAATATCCCAGTAGGCTTTATGCAAGCCAAGTGCAATACCCAACTGGGCTTTGGTAAATTCACTATCGAAATAGCCTTTGCGCAACGCGATGCTGGTTAAGGACTTTTTGAAATTTTCGTAGTCGCCCTGATTCAGCACCGTGCCTATAGCCGGGCGAGTATCGAGCAACTTCAAATAGTCTTTATCAGTCCGTGCACCACCGCGTAACACAACATCGGTGCCGCCAATCAAAACGGGCACGCCGGGCGTGACTTTGGCGATCAAAACCTGTCGCCCTTTCTTTGGCGGTGGGCGAAGATCAAATTCAATGGTCGGCTGGTAATAGCCCAGCGCCTTCAGGCCTTCGCGGATGGCATCATCGACACGCGCGCGAAATCGCCGGTCTGGCGTCACTTCATCACTTTCAATCGTAGAAAGCTGTGCACGAACATTTTTTTCCAGCTGCCCTGATAACCCTTCGACCTGTAGACGGACGTTCGCGGCGATAGCAGAACCACCAAAACAGAGTAAGCTTACACAACATAACTGTCGGATATAGCGCACATTTTCTCCTGAATATCCTTTGTTCCTGCCCCTGGAACCCCGTTAAACGGCTTAACAAAAAACCAGCAATATGGATTTAAAAGCAGACTAAATCCAAAATATTTCTTATGTTTTACTTTATACACATTCACGAGAGTTATTGTGTGCAAATACGTCTCTTGTTACAACCTAAACCCCAAAGACCGATTTTCGGGAGAGCGATACCATGAGTTTATTTGATAAAAAGCATCTGGTTTCCCCCGCCGATGCCCTTCCTGGACGTAATACCCCGATGCCCGTAGCCACGCTGAATGCAGTCAATGGTCACTCAATGACAAATGTGCCTGACGGAATGGAAATCGCCATTTTTGCTATGGGCTGTTTCTGGGGCGTGGAACGCCTTTTCTGGCAACTTCCCGGTGTTTACAGCACCGCCGCAGGTTATACCGGCGGTTACACGCCAAACCCGACTTATCGGGAAGTGTGTTCTGGTGATACCGGCCACGCCGAAGCGGTACGCGTGGTTTACGATCCGTCAGTGATCAGCTACGAACAACTGTTACAAGTATTTTGGGAGAATCACGATCCCGCACAAGGAATGCGTCAGGGCAATGACCATGGCACGCAGTATCGTTCCGCGATTTATCCGCTAACACCAGAACAGGATGCTGCCGCCCGCGCCAGTCTGGAACGTTTTCAGGCCGCGATGCTTGCCGCCGATGACGATCGTCAAATAACCACCGAGATCGCCAACGCGACACCGTTTTATTATGCCGAAGATGACCACCAGCAATATCTGCATAAAAACCCGTATGGTTATTGCGGAATTGGTGGGATCGGCGTTTGCCTGCCGCCTGAAGCGTAGCAATAAAAGGCAGAACTAAAGCGAAATGAAGCAAAAATTTAACCCTCTGGCGACTTTACAGTACCTTACGCTATACTAGCCACTGAAAATGTCGGTTCACTCTCTTCGAACCGGCTTTCAATGTGTATTTCGCACAAATTAATCAACTTCCCCTTCCGAGGATCTGACCTGAACGGTCGGATAAGATATGTTAAACAGTATTTTAGTCATACTCTGCTTGATCGCTGTGAGTGCGTTCTTCTCGATATCCGAGATCTCGCTTGCCGCCTCACGCAAAATCAAACTTAAACTGCTGGCTGATGAAGGCAATATAAACGCCCAGCGCGTTCTGGATATGCAGGAAAATCCCGGCATGTTCTTTACCGTGGTGCAAATTGGTCTGAACGCGGTGGCAATACTCGGCGGTATCGTCGGTGATGCGGCGTTCTCTCCGGCTTTTAATAGCCTGTTCTCCCGCTATATATCGGCGGAACTCTCTGAGCAACTGAGCTTTATTCTCTCTTTCTCGTTAGTGACTGGCATGTTTATTCTGTTTGCGGATTTAACCCCGAAACGCATCGGTATGATTGCGCCAGAAGCTGTGGCTTTGCGTATCATCAACCCGATGCGCTTCTGCCTGTTCGTCTGCACCCCTCTGGTGTGGTTTTTCAACGGCCTGGCGAACATGATCTTCCGTATCTTTAAATTGCCAATGGTACGTAAAGATGACATCACATCTGATGACATCTACGCAGTAGTGGAGGCCGGTGCACTGGCTGGTGTATTGCGTAAACAGGAACACGAACTGATCGAAAACGTGTTTGAACTGGAATCCCGTACCGTGCCGTCTTCCATGACGCCGCGTGAAAACGTGATTTGGTTCGATCTCCATGAAGATGAGCAAAGCCTGAAGAATAAAGTGGCGGAGCATCCGCACTCGAAATTCCTCGTCTGTAATGAAGATATCGATCACATTATCGGTTATGTCGATTCAAAAGATCTGCTGAACCGCGTGCTGGCCAATCAAAGCCTGGCACTGAACAGCGGCGTGCAAATTCGCAACACGCTGATCGTGCCTGATACGCTGACCCTCTCTGAGGCGCTGGAAAGTTTTAAGGCTGCGGGTGAAGACTTTGCGGTAATCATGAACGAGTACGCACTGGTGGTGGGAATCATCACCCTCAACGACGTGATGACCACGTTGATGGGCGATCTGGTTGGTCAGGGACTGGAAGAACAGATTGTAGCGCGTGATGAGAACTCATGGCTAATCGATGGCGGTACGCCGATTGACGACGTGATGCGCGTGCTGGATATCGACGAGTTCCCGCAGTCGGGCAACTACGAAACCATCGGCGGCTTTATGATGTTTATGTTGCGTAAGATCCCGAAACGCACTGATTCGGTGAAGTTCTCCGGTTACAAATTTGAAGTGGTGGACATTGATAACTACCGCATCGACCAGCTACTGGTTACGCGAATCGACAGTAAAGCCACCGCCCTTTCGCCAAAACTGCCTGACGCCAAAGATAAAGAAGAAAGCGTCGCATAACCCCAGAAACATCAACGGCTCCTGAATCAGGAGCCGTCTTATTACTGCATAGCACTTGGTTAAGCCATCTCTGTTTGCAGACGCATAACCTGACGGTTAACTTCGGACATCACTGACAAATGCAGTTTATCCTTCACTTTTGGGATAAGAATCTTACCCTTATCAAATTCAAAAGCGCCAACGTCCTTGATGTATAACCGTCCACGGAACAGGATCTTCACGTACTTCGCCACCTGAAGTGGGTTGTACCGTTGGAAAATTTTCATTGTTGTCTCCTGCTGAGTATTACGCCTTTGCGGTGCCACAATCGGCCCAACTATTATGAGGCGCAAATTTTAATGCCTAATGACTATAGACTATCGGGGTAATGTTTCCAGCGTGTATAAATTTTTTTACTCTACTGTTACAATTATTCAGAATTATCTTTTCGCCTAACCACAATCTTCAGTATAAACATTCATTTTTCATATGATTTGTGCGCTTGTCCGCAAACTGGCACCGCACTTGCGGGAAATTCGATAAATAGCACATATGATTAAAAGCCAGACCCAAGTGGTCGGATCACCTGCATACGATAAGAAGGAAACACTATGACCCTACGCAAGATCCTCGCGCTGACTTGCTTGCTACTGCCGATGATGGCCTCCGCGCATAAATTCGAAACTGGTCAGCGCGTACCGCCGATTGGTATTACCGATCGTGGCGAGTTGGTGTTTGATAAAGATCAGTTTAGCTACAAAACCTGGAACAGTGCGCAGTTAGCGGGAAAAGTGCGAGTACTGCAACATATTGCCGGTCGCACCTCCGCAAAAGAGAAAAATGCGACGCTGATTGAAGCAATTAAATCGGCGAAATTGCCGCACGATCGCTACCAGACGACCACCATTGTCAACACCGACGACGCTATCCCTGGTTCCGGTATGTTTGTACGCAGCAGCCTGGAGAGCAATAAAAAGCTCTATCCGTGGTCGCAGTTTATTGTCGACAGCAATGGCGTCGCGCGCGGAGCCTGGCAACTGGATGAAGAGAGTTCCGCCATTGCCGTGCTGGATAAAGACGGTCGCGTGCAATGGGCGAAGGACGGGGCGTTAACCCAGCAAGAAGTGCAGCAAGTCATGGACTTGCTGCATAAATTGCTTAATAAATAGAAACCCGGAATCCAGGATTCAGGAAGGATTCGCGCGGAGTATAATCCAGCGGTTTGCCCTGCCAGTCGTGAACGTGTGCTCCGGCAGCTACAGCCACGGCATGGCCGGCAGCGGTATCCCAAATATTCGTCGGCCCGAAACGCGGGTAGAGCTGCGCCTGACCTTCCGCCACCAGGCAGAATTTCAATGAAGAGCCGATGGATGTCGTCTGGTGTTCACCAAGCTGTTGCAGATACTCTTTCAGCTCAGCATCCGCATGGGAACGGCTGATGACGACCAGCGGCGGACGGGCGTCGCGTACCTGAATCTGCTTGCACACGCCGCACTCTTCTTTCCAGGCTTTGCCTTCCGCCGCGCTGTACATTACGTTCATTACCGGCGCATACACCACACCTAAGATCGGTTTACCTTTGTCGATCAGCGCAATGTTAACGGTAAATTCACCATTTCGTTTAATAAACTCTTTGGTGCCGTCCAGCGGATCTACCAGCCAGTAACGTTGCCAGTGCTGGCGGACTTCCCAACCGGGAGGATCTTCTTCGGAAAGAACGGGAATATCCGGCGTCAGGGTACGTAAACCGTCCATGATTACGGTGTGCGCGGCAATGTCCGCCGCCGTCACCGGTGAGTTATCCGCTTTGCTGACGACGTCCATCGGTTTCGTCCCGTCGTAGACCTGCATAATGGCATCGCCCGCATTCCGTGCGAGTTGACATACTTGTTCTAACATTCTCCACCTCTTTTGTTTCAGTGGTGTTAACTTGTTGTTTTACTTATACCCTATCGTTACAGAATCCGCCAACTGTGATGGCGTCATCGTTTCCTGATTTATTATTTATGGCATCCTTCACGCTCCGTATGAAAGACGTCTCATCTTCTTGTTCATAAAAGGATGCCCAGATGGTTAAGTTTAGTGCAACGCTTCTTGCTACGCTGATTGCCGCCAGTGTGAATGCGGCAACAGTCGATCTCCGCATAATGGAAACCTCTGATTTGCATAGCAACATGATGGATTTCGATTATTACAAAGATACATCGACAGAAAAATTTGGACTGGTACGTACCGCGAGCCTGATTAATGACGCGCGCAACGAAGTGAAAAATAGCGTACTGGTCGATAACGGTGACCTGATCCAGGGTAGCCCGCTGGCAGATTACATGTCGGCGAAAGGATTAAAAGCAGGTGATGTTCATCCGGTCTATAAGGCGCTGAATACGCTGGATTATACCGTTGGCACACTCGGCAATCATGAATTTAACTACGGTCTGGATTATCTGAAAAATGCGCTGGCTGGAGCAAAATTCCCCTATGTGAATGCCAACATCATTGACGCTAAAACCAAACAGCCGATGTTTACACCGTATTTAATTAAAGACACCGAAGTGGTCGATAAAGACGGCAATAAACAGACGCTTAAGATTGGCTACATCGGTGTTGTACCACCACAGATCATGGGATGGGATAAGGCCAATTTATCCGGCAAAGTCACCGTTAACGATATAACGGAAACTGTGCGCAAGTACGTGCCGGAAATGCGCGAGAAAGGTGCCGATGTTGTTGTCGTTCTGGCGCACTCTGGCTTGTCTGCTGATCCGTATAAAGTGATGGCGGAAAACTCAGTTTATTATCTCAGTGAAATTCCGGGCGTTGACGCCATTATGTTTGGTCATGCTCACGCCGTTTTCCCGAGTAAAGATTTTGCTGATATCAAAGGCGTAGATATCGCCAAAGGCACGATTAACGGTGTTCCAGCAGTGATGCCTGGCATGTGGGGCGATCATCTCGGCGTGGTTGATCTGCAACTCGATAATGACAGCGGAAAATGGCAGGTGACGCAGGCGAAAGCGGAAGCACGCCCGATTTACGACATCGCCAATAAAAAATCCCTTGCGGCGGAAGATAGCAAACTGGTCGATACGCTTAAAGCCGATCACAACGCCACACGCCAGTTTGTCAGCAAGCCGATTGGAAAATCTGCCGACAATATGTATAGCTATCTGGCGCTGGTGCAGGACGATCCGACCGTGCAGGTGGTGAACAACGCACAAAAAGCGTATGTCGAACATTACATCCAGGGCGATCCCAATCTGGCAAAACTGCCGGTGCTCTCTGCTGCTGCGCCGTTTAAAGTTGGCGGTCGCAAAAACGACCCAGCCAGCTATGTTGAAGTGGAAAAAGGCCAGCTTACCTTCCGCAACGCTGCCGATCTCTATCTCTACCCCAATACGCTGATCGTGGTGAAAGCCAGCGGTAAAGAGGTGAAAGAGTGGCTGGAGTGCTCTGCCGGACAGTTTAATCAGATTGACCCCAACAGCACGAAACCACAGTCACTCATCAACTGGGATGGTTTCCGCACCTATAACTTTGATGTTATTGATGGCGTGAATTACCAGATTGACGTCACCCAGCCCGCCCGCTATGACGGTGAATGTCAGGTGGTTAATGCTAATGCGGAAAGGATTAAGAATCTGACCTTTAACGGCAAACCGATTGATCCGAATGCCATGTTCCTCGTTGCCACCAATAACTATCGCGCTTACGGCGGCAAATTTGCCGGTACGGGTGACAGCCATATTGCTTTTGCTTCACCGGATGAAAACCGCTCGGTGCTGGCAGCGTGGATCGCAGAAGAGTCGAAGCGTGCGGGGGAAATTCACCCGGCGGCAGATAACAACTGGCGTTTGGCACCGATCCCCGGCGATAAGAAACTGGATATCCGTTTCGAAACTTCTCCGACAGATAAAGCCACTGCGTTTATTAAAGAGAAAGGGCAATATCCGATGAAAAAAGTCGCGACCGATGATATCGGATTTGCGATTTATCAGGTGGATTTGAGTCAGAAATAGACATCTTTTTCGACCTACAAATCGCATCCGGCACTTATTGGCGGATGCGATGCTGACGTATCTTATCCGCCCTACAAGTCATGAAGCGCAGGGTGGATAAGCGCAGCGCATCCGGCAGTTATGCCGCACGTTCATCCCGCACCGCCAGCACCTCTGGCAGATGAATCTCAATCCAGTCCGCCAGCGCAGCAACCTTTTCACTCACCTGCTCGCCCAGCGGCGTGAGGCTATATTCCACATGTGGCGGCACCACCGGATACGAGATACGGTTAAGAAACCCATCCTGTTCCAGCGCCTGTAACGACTGCGCAAGCATCTTTTCACTCACCCCGCCCATTTTACGGCGCAGGTCGCTAAAGCGATAAGTGCCTTCACGTAGCGCCACCAGAATCAATACTCCCCAACGGCTGGTGACGTGTTTCAGCACCTCGCGCGACGGGCACTGTTCAGCGAAGAGATTTCCCTCTTTCAGTTGTTGCGACAGACTAACCTGACTCATTTCACACTTACCTTTTTGTACGTACTTACTAAAAGTAAGTTTAGGTGGTAGCGTATTTAAACACAAGACAAAACGATGGAGACTTCCCATGATCGCTATTACCGGCGCAACCGGCCAACTTGGTCACTATGTTATTGAGTCCCTGGTGAAAACCGTCCCTGCCAGCCAAATAGTGGCTATCGCACGTAATCCGGCAAAAGCCCAGGCATTGAGCGCGCAAGGCATTACCGTGCGTCAGGCTGACTACGGCGATGAAGCCGCACTGACATCTGCGCTACAGGGCGTGGAAAAACTGCTGCTGATCTCTTCCAGCGAAGTGGGTCAACGTGCCCCGCAGCATCGTAATGTTATTAATGCCGCAAAGGCGGCTGGCGTGAAATTTATTGCGTACACCAGTCTGCTGCACGCGGATAAATCTCCGCTCGGCCTGGCTGCTGAGCATATCGAGACGGAGAAAATGCTGGCTAATTCTGGCATCGCTTATACCCTGCTGCGCAACGGCTGGTATACCGAGAACTACCTCGCCAGCGCCCCGGCAGCACTGGAGCACGGCGTATTCATCGGTGCGGCGGGCGATGGCAAAATTGCCTCAGCAACGCGGGTAGATTATGCAGCCGCTGCCGCGCGCGTGATTAGCGAAGCCGGTCACGAAGGCAAGGTTTACGAACTGGCGGGCGATAGTGCCTGGACGTTGACACAGTTAGCGGCAGAGCTGACCAAACAGAGCGGCAAGCCGGTTACCTACCAGAACCTGAGCGAAGCCGATTTCGCCACTGCGCTGAAAGGCGTTGGTCTTCCTGTCGGACTGGCGGACATGCTGGCTGATTCTGACGTTGGCGCATCGAAAGGTGGTCTGTTTGATAACAGCAAAACGCTTAGCAAATTGATTGGCCGCCCAACGACAACGCTAGCCGAAAGCGTAAGCCATCTTTTTAATGTTAATAACTAGTTAATTAAAGTGGCATCCTCCCGCATCCTCTCTGATAATGACGGGATGCCGGGAGCAACCATGTCTGCTTCCTGAACATTTCTTCTGACAGACCAGTGGATGCCAGTGATGATTAGCGGCGTGCTGTACGCCCTGCTAGCAGGGTTGATGTGGGGGCTTATTTTTGTCGGGCCGTTGATCGTGCCGGAATACCCGGCGATGTTGCAGTCGATGGGGCGTTATCTGGCGTTAGGGTTAATTGCGCTACCCATTGCCTGGCTGGGGCGCGTGCGTCTGCGTCAGTTGGCGCGTCGCGATTGGTTTACCGCCTTGATGCTCACCATGATGGGCAACCTGATTTATTATTTTTGCCTTGCCAGTGCCATTCAACGTACCGGCGCGCCTGTTTCCACGATGATTATCGGCACCCTGCCGGTGGTGATTCCTGTCTTTGCCAATCTGCATTATAGCCAGCGCGACGGCAAACTCGCGTGGGGAAAACTCGCCCCGGCACTGATTTGTATTGGCATCGGCCTGGCGTGTGTGAATATTGCTGAGTTAAACCACGGACTCCCCGATTTTGACTGGGCACGTTATACCTCTGGCATCGTGCTAGCGTTAGTTTCCGTGGTCTGCTGGGCATGGTATGCCCTGCGCAACGCCCGCTGGCTGCGGGAAAATCCCGACAAACATCCGATGATGTGGGCGACGGCGCAGGCGCTGGTCACGCTGCCGGTTTCTCTCATCGGCTATCTCGTCGCCTGTTACTGGCTGAATATACAAACGCCGGACTTCTCCTTACCTTTTGGCCCCCGTCCGCTGGTGTTTATTAGTCTGATGGTTGCGATAGCCGTGCTTTGCTCATGGGTTGGCGCACTCTGCTGGAACGTCGCCAGCCAGCGATTACCGACAGTGATTCTCGGGCCGCTGATTGTTTTCGAAACGCTGGCAGGTTTGCTGTACACCTTTTTACTCCGCCAGCAAATGCCGCCGCTAATGACGCTGAGCGGTATCGCGCTGTTAGTAATTGGCGTGGTCATTGCGGTCAGAGCAAAACCAGAAAAACCTTTAACTGAATCTGTCTCAGAAAGTTGACACGCTGGCAGTGAGTTAAATAAGCCTCTGCTACGTAAGGGTTATAGCTTTTGCCTTAAAGATGCATTTAAAATACATCTTATCTTATTAAGAATGAGGTATCAGCTATGGCTTATCGCGACCAACCTTTAGGTGAACTGGCGCTCTCTATTCCTCGCGCTTCGGCTCTGTTTCGTAAATATGATATGGATTACTGCTGCGGCGGTAAGCAGACGCTGGCGCGCGCGGCGGCACGTAAGGAGCTGGATGTTGACGCCATTGAAGCCGAACTGGCAAAGCTTGCTGAACAACCGATTGAGAAAGACTGGCGTAGCGCGCCGCTGGCGGAAATCATCGACCATATCATCGTGCGCTACCACGATCGTCACCGCGAACAACTGCCGGAACTGATTCTGCAAGCCACCAAAGTAGAGCGCGTTCACGCCGACAAACCGAGCGTGCCAAAAGGGCTGACAAAATACCTGACCATGCTGCATGAAGAGCTTTCCAGCCATATGATGAAAGAAGAGCAAATTCTCTTCCCGATGATTAAACAAGGCATGGGTAGCCAGGCAATGGGGCCTATCAGTGTGATGGAAAGCGAGCACGATGAAGCGGGCGAACTGCTGGAAGTGATCAAACACACCACCAATAACGTCACACCGCCGCCGGAAGCCTGCACCACCTGGAAAGCGATGTATAACGGCATTAATGAACTGATTGATGACCTGATGGAGCATATCAGCCTGGAAAACAATGTACTGTTCCCACGCGCGCTGGCGGGTGAGTGATCTAAAAGCTGGATGGCATTGCGCCATCCAGCATGATAATGCGGTTATTTCCGCAGTTCAGCAGCCCGCTTCTTACCAATAAACAACCAGCCCAACCCCAGCGCGATAAACCACAACGGGGTAACCAGCAGCGCCTGGCGGGTGTCATCTTCCAGCGTCAGCAGCACGATGACGAATACAAAGAATGCCATACATACCCAGCACATCAGTTTGCCGAGCGGCATCTTGTAGATCGACTTCTCATGCAGGTGCGGACGTTGTTTGCGGTACACCAGGTACGAACAAAGGATAATCGTCCAGACGAACATAAACAGAATCGCGGAAACTGTAGTGATCATCGTGAACGCGCCAATCACGCTGGGATTCACATACAACATCACCACGCCGCCGAGCAGGCAGATGCAGGAGAAGGTCAGCCCTTTCGCTGGTACTGCGCGTTTAGAGAGTTTAGCGAACGCTTTCGGCGCGACGCCTTCCTGTGCCAGACCAAACAACATACGGCTGGTAGAAAATACGCCACTGTTAGCAGAAGAAGCCGCAGAGGTCAGCACCACAAAGTTAATCACGCTTGCCGCCGCAGGCAGCCCCACCAGCACAAACAGTTCAACAAATGGGCTTTTCTCCGCGACCACAGAACTCCACGGCGTCACGGACATAATTACAATCAGCGCGAAGACGTAGAACATAATGATGCGGATCGGAATGGAGTTAATTGCGCGTGGCAGTGATTTCTCCGGATCTTTCGTTTCCGCAGCCGTTGTACCGACCAACTCAATCCCCACGAAAGCGAAAACCGCTATCTGGAATCCGGCAAAGAAGCCGCTTAAGCCTTTCGGGAACCAGCCGCCGTCATTCCACAAATGCGCGAACGACGCTTCCACACCGGTCGGAGACTGGAAGTGCATCATCACCATGATCAGACCAACGACAATCAGCGACACGATGGCGACGATTTTGATCATCGCAAACCAGAACTCCATCTCACCGAACATTTTTACCGTGGCGAGGTTTAGAACCAGTAACAGAATGATCACGGATAACGAAGCAACCCAGTCAGAAAGCCCCGGGAACCAGAACTGCGCATAAGCGGTAATAGCGACAACATCCGCCATACCAGTAACTACCCAACAGAACCAATAAGTCCAGCCGGTGAAATATCCTGCCCACGGCCCCAATAAATCGGAAGCGAAGTCACTAAAAGATTTATATTCCAGATTCGAAAGCAGCAATTCCCCCATTGCCCGCATCACGAAAAAGAGCATAAAACCGATGATCATATAAACGAAAATGATCGACGGCCCGGCAAGACTAATTGTTTTACCGGAACCCATAAACAACCCTGTACCTATGGCACCGCCAATGGCAATAAGCTGAATATGTCGGTTTGTGAGATTGCGCCGTAGCGACTGTTCAGCCGGAGCCTGATCATCGGCAACGACTTTTACCTGATCTACCATGTTTTTTTCTTCCTGTACCTGTCTGTGTTGTTCAGGCTCTGCGGCCTTTAGTCAGTCTATGATACGACGAATCTGTATCGGGACTCATCGATATTAGGTAACAATACGCGGGATGAATACTAAGATTTAGATCTAATGTTAATTTTATGTTTAAAATGAGTGTCATATCACGGTGATAACGCGAAACAGCTCACAAAAATACACGCTTACGTGGTCTTTGCAACACAAAATAGCGTCGTTTGGCAAACTGAAGGGTTTATTGCTGAATGCCTGCTCCCCTCTGGCTCGAGGGGAACAGAATGCGCTGCTTAGAGGATTTCCAGCAGTTCGACTTCAAACACCAGGGTGCTGAACGGAGGGATGGACGCGCCTGCGCCACGCTCGCCATAAGCCAGTTCCTGTGGGATGGTCAGTTCCCATTTAGAACCCACCGGCATCAGAGTCAGTGCTTCAATCCAGCCTGGGATCACGCCGTTAACCGGGAATTCAGCCGGCTCACCACGGGCAACGGAGCTGTCAAATACAGTACCGTCGATCAGCTTACCGGTGTAATGAACGCGAACGCGGTCGGTACGCGCAGGAATTGCGCCTTCGCCCTGATTGATCACGCGGAATTGCAGGCCAGATTCGGTGCTGTTCACGCCCTCTTTCTTGGCGTTTTCTTCCAGGTATTTCACACCTTCGGCAGCCATCGCCTGGAAACGCTGACGACGAACGGCATCGGCACGTTCGTGAATTTCACGCAGCGCGCGGTGCACCACATCAACCGGAACAGCCGGATGTTTACCTTCCAGCGCATCGGCAATGCCCGCAACCAGTGCTTCTGGCAGCAGCCCTTGCAGACCAGATTCACTCAGTTGTTGCCCTACCTGCAAACCAATACCGTAGCTTGCTTGCGCTTCGATGGTATCAAAAGTTGGAGTGGTCATCGTATTTCCTTTCTTCGGGTATAAAGTAGCGGCAGCATATCAGCCACACTTCCTTGGGTAAAACTTTGTCGCGGGAATGATGACAAATCACGGGGAAAAAGAAACAATAGCAATATCCCGTATGAATATAATAAAGGCGGGTTTACCACGGACATCATAGCGTTAGCTTATTCATAGGCTATGATTGAGGAACAAGACGCGGAGCAGGAGGAAACCATGCCCGGGCGCTTTGAACTAAAACCAACCCTGGAGAAAGTCTGGCACGCGCCGGACAATTTTCGCTTCATGGACCCGCTGCCGCCGATGCATCGTCGGGGGATCATTATTGCCGCCATTGTATTGGTGGTCGGTTTTCTGCTTCCGTCTGATGATACGCCCAACGCGCCGGTGGTGACGCGTGAAGCGCAGCTGGATATTCAGTCGCAATCACAACCGCCAACGGAAGAACAACTGCGGGCGCAATTAGTTACCCCACAAAATGATCCTGATCAGGTGGCTCCGGTCGCCCCTGAACCGATACAGGAAGGCCAGCCGGAAGATCAGCCACAAACTTCGCAAACGCAACCTTTCCAGCCAGATGGTGGAATTGATAATCAGTGGCGCTCTTATCGTGTCGAACCGGGTAAAACGATGGCGCAATTGTTCCGCGACCACGGACTACCCGCTACCGATGTCTATGCGATGGCGCAGGTAGAAGGCGCGGGCAAGCCGCTAAGTAATTTGCAAAATGGGCAATTGGTACAAATCCGCCAGAACGCCAGCGGCGTAGTGACGGGCTTAACCATTGATACGGGGAATAATCAACAGGTTCTGTTTACCCGCCAGCCGGATGGCAGTTTTATTCGTGCGCGGTAGATGAAGGGTCAACGAGAAGCCAGCTAAGGATCGTCTCTTTGATGACCTTACGTCTGGCTTCCAGCGCCTGCGGTGAAACCATACTGATGTGATAAACCAGGCCAAGCGTATGCTGGTTGATCAAATAATATCCCCCGAGCGCGGCAATATTAATATTCACCTGCAACGGGTCGATATCTGGCTTAAAAATATTGAGTCTCTTCCCTTCAGCCAACAAAGATTCCATTAACTGCAAGTGCGCATGGTTAATTTCTAAAAGTCGCTGTGATTTTGCATAATGCACACCTTTACTCTGGTTTTCACTATGCACAATTTTTAAAAACCAGGGGTTAGCAATGTAATAATCCCAGGTAAAATCGATGATTTTTTCAATTGCTTTTTGTGGAGGAAGACCTGAAACATCCAGGGATTTTTCTTTTTGTCGAATATCGTTCCAGGTATATTCCAGCACTTCGATAAATAAATTTTCTTTATTACCAAAGTGGTGATAAACCGTCTGTTTACTGCACCCTGCGGCCTTAACAATATTATCGACTCTGGCTCCTTCGTAACCATATTCGGCAAATTCATTAACCGCACATAACAGCAGCTTTTCCTTCAGGCTCTGTACGTTGCTGGTATCAAGATACATAACGCTTCCCCACGACCTCTTCAAGATGACTATCTTAACCCGATTAATTAGAAGCTCCAGTAAAAAGGCTAAAAACTCGTACTTTCATCGGGTTATCAAATGTCCTGTGATCACTATCGCATATCAACCAACCAGATGGTTGATCTTTCTTGCCGCACGTCGCAAGCTAATCGTCACTTAGGGAAACAATATTCAAAAAGAGAGCTATTGTATGAAATCCACTCGTCCTGTTGCCGTCATCACTGGAGCCGCACGTGGCATTGGTAAGGGGTGTGCGCTGGAGCTTGCCCGTGGCGGATTTAATCTGTTGATTAACGATCGCCCCGATGCCGACAGCGTAGAAAAATTACATGCCACGCAACAGGAATGTATGGCAGAAGGCGTGGAAGTGATTTGCTTCCCTGCCAATGTTGGCGATCTCTACCTGCATGAAGAGATGCTCGACGCGGCGCAAAATCAGTGGGGGCGTCTGGACTGCCTGCTCAATAACGCGGGTATTTCTGTGAAAAAACGCGGTGATCTCCTCGACCTCGAACCAGACAGTTTCGACCAAAACATTGCTATTAACACCCGCGCGCCGTTCTTCCTCGCACAGGCATTCAGTAAACGTCTGCTCGCACAGCCAAAACCAGAAACAGAATTCCCGCACCGCTCGATTATTTTTGTCAGCTCAATCAACGCCATCATGCTGGCGATGAATCGCGGCGAATATACCATCGCTAAAACCGCCGTTTCTGCCGCTGCTCGTCTGTTTGCCGCTCGCCTTTGCAACGAACAAATTGGCGTCTATGAAGTGCGCCCTGGTCTAATCAAAACCGATATGACTATTCCAGCAACGGCTTATTACGACGAACTGATCGCTAAGGGACTGGTGCCGTGGGGACGTTGGGGTTATCCGGCTGATATAGCCTCCACTGTCCGCGCGATGGCGGAAGGCAAACTGATTTACACCTGTGGTCAGGCCGTCGCCATCGACGGTGGCTTAAGTATGCCGCGTTTCTGAGGCTGAACCATGAGAGATCTGTTACAACGCCCGGATTTATTCAGCATCAATACCGCGACGCTGGGCTATAAAACCCCGCTACCCGCCATTATTGATGCCTGCGCCGCACGCGGTATAGGTGCGATCGCCCCCTGGCGCAGAGAGTTGCAGGGCGAAGATCTTCAGCAGATCGCCCGTCAGCTTGCCGCCAGTAACATGAGCGTTTCCGGTTTATGTCGTAGCACCTACTACACCGCGCCGACGCTGGCAGAGCGCAAACTGGCGATTGATGATAACCGCCGGGCGCTGGACGACGCAGCGGTGCTGAACGCCGCCTGTTATATGCAGGTGGTTGGCGGCTTACCCCAGGGCACAAAAGATCTGTATGAAGCACGGGAACAGGTGAAACAAGGGATACGCCAGTTACTGCCACATTCGAAAGAAGTTGGCGTGCCGATTGCGCTGGAGCCACTGCACCCAATGACCGCCGCCGATCGCTCTTGTTTGTGCACGTTACGCCAGGCGCTGGACTGGTGTGATGAACTCGATCCCGATGGCGAATTTGGCCTCGGCGTGGCTGTGGATGTTTACCATGTCTGGTGGGATCCGGATCTGGCCAGCCAGATCCGGCGCGCCGGAAAACGTATTCTCGCATTTCATGTTTCCGACTGGTTAGTGCCGACCACCGATCTGGTCAATGACCGGGGAATGCCGGGAGATGGCGTGATAAATATTCCGTCAATTCGTCGACTGGTTGAAAACGCCGGATTTAATGGCGCTATTGAACTGGAAATATTCTCACCGTACTGGTGGCAGAAAGATATTAACAGCACGCTGGATATTAGCGTCGATCGCATCGCGCATTATTGCTAAGGAATAATCATGAGTGACCAACCCGTTCTGTTCAGCAGAGCGGCGGCTTCCTGCCGTCTGACGTTGAACCGTGAAGATAAATGTCATGCTATTAACGAAGAGATGATTGAATCTCTCGACCATTATTTAAATGAAATTGAAAACGACACCACATTACGATTAGTCGAATTAACGGCAACCGGCGATAAATTCTTTTGTGCGGGCGGTGATATTAAATCGTGGTCGGCCTATTCGCCATTAGATATGGGCAGAAAATGGATTAAACGCGGTAATGACGTTTTTAATCGCCTGCGCAATTTACCGCAATTAACGGTTGCGAATCTCAACGGTCATACCATCGGCGGCGGTATTGAACTTGCCTTGTGCTGCGATATTCGAATCGCTCGCCCCAGCGCGAAATTTTCTAACCCGGAAGTCATGCTCGGCATGGTGCCTGGCTGGATGGGCATTGAACGCGTGCTTAATCAGGTTGGCCCGGTGGTCGGTCGCCAGATGCTGATGCTAGGTAAACGTCTGACGGCACATGAAGCCCAGGCGGCGAATTTAATTGATGAAGTAGTAGAAAAAGAACAGGTGGAAAGCTGGATGGCGAACCAGTTAGCGCAGCTGGAAAAATGTGGTCCGGTGGCACTGGCGCATATTAAGCAGCTGATTCTGGCACTGGAAAATAAACACGCTGAATACCCACACCAGTTACTGGCTGGATTAATGTCCGCCACTCAGGATTGCCAGCAGGCGACGCAGGCATTTGCCGAAAAAAGTAGCGTGAGCTTCCATAATCAATAAGGAAATTGTATGCGTAAGATAACAACCGCCGAGGCACTGGCGGCGCAAATTCAGGATGGCGCAACCATTGCCATTAGCGGTAACGGCGGCGGCATGGTGGAAGCCGACCATATTTTGGCAGCTATTGAAGCGCGTTTCCTGCAAACCGGACATCCACGCGACCTGACGCTAATCCACTCGCTGGGCATTGGCGATCGCGACTGCAAAGGCACGAACCGCTTCGCTCATGCTGAAATGCTCAAACGCATTATTGCCGGACACTTTACCTGGTCGCCCAAAATGCAGGAACTGGTGAAGAACAATGCCATTGAAGCCTACTGCTTCCCAGGCGGTGTGATTCAGGCATTGCTGCGGGAAATTGGTGCCGGACGTCCGGGACTTTTTACCCACGTTGGCCTGGGATCATTTGTTGATCCACGCAATGGCGGCGGAAAGTCGAACGCTTGCACCACCGAGGATCTGGTAGAACTGATCGAAATTGATGGCGAAACCAAACTCCGCTATCGCCCTTTCAAAGTGGACTATGCCATTTTGCGGGGCACCTATGCCGATCCGCATGGCAACGTCAGCCTCGAAGAAGAAGCGATTGATATGGATAGCTATTCGATGGCGCTGGCAGCACACAACAGCGGTGGCAAAGTGTTCGTACAGGTGCGCGATGTACTGGAAGCTGGCGCTATTGAACCACGTCGGGTCAAATTACCGGGGATTCTGGTTGATGGCATCGTTGAATACCGCGAACAACCGCAAACCTATCTTGGCGGTTACGACCTGACGATCAGCGGTCAACATCGCCGTCTGAGTTCTAACGACGCTATTGAACTGGTTAGTCATCCGGTACGTCGCTTAATTGCCCGTCGGGCAGCGCGCGAGCTGGTCGCAGGCGCTTCAACCAACTTTGGCTTTGGTATCCCCGGCGGTATTCCTGGGGTTGCGCTGCGTGAAGGCGTTCCTTACCAAAGTTTATGGCTAAGCGTCGAGCAAGGCGTGCATAACGGTATGATGCTGGATGACGCGTTTTTCGGCTGCGCCCGTAACGCCGACGCCATTATCCCTTCGCTGGATCAATTCGAGTTCTACAGCGGCGGCGGCATCGACATTACGTTCCTCGGCATGGGCGAGATGGATCAACATGGTAACGTCAACGTCTCACATCTCAATGGCAATCTGATTGGCCCCGGTGGATTTCTCGAAATTGCGCAAAACGCCCGTAAGGTGGTGTTCTGCGGCACGTTCGACGCCAAAGGCAGCAAGATTGATGTAACACCAGATGGCTTGCATATCGCCCAGTCAGGTCAAATCCCTAAACTGGTTACTCAGGTGGAAAAAATCACCTTTAGCGCCGCCTACGCACAGCAAAGCGGTCAGGAAGTACTGTATATCACTGAACGTGCGGTATTCCAGTTAACGGCAGAAGGCGTTGAATTAATTGAAATCGCGCCGGGCGTAGAGATTGACCGCGACATTCTGCCGTATATGGCCTTCCGTCCAATTATCAACCAACCGCGCCTGATGGAAAGTAGCCTTTTTACGCCGATGGAGGACGCATGAGCCAGCCTGATGACGCCATCCTCGATGCGCTGACCCACGTCACCTTCCCGAAGGGTTTTGTGTCAACAGAGCCAACGTCAATTATCACGGTGGACGGTGTTGACTACCCACTCTGGCAAACAGATGCTCTGGTCGTTGGTAGCGGCGCGGCAGGATTACGTGCGGCGGTTGAACTGAAACGTCGCCAGCAAAATGTGCTGATCGCCACCGCCGGGTTATATATGGGAACATCGGCCTGCTCCGGTTCCGATAAACAGACGCTGTTTACCGCCGCTACGGCGGGCAACGGCGATAACTTCGCCAAACTTGCCGAAGCACTGGCGAGCGGCGGTGCGATGGATCACGACACGGCGTATGTTGAAGCAGTCGGTTCCCTGCATACCCTTGGCGGGCTGCAATATCTCGGTCTGGAATTACCGGAAGATCGCTATGGTGCAATTCTCCGTTATCAGACCGACCATGACGAAGCCGGACGCGCAACCTCCTGTGGGCCGCGCACTTCTCGTCTGATGGTGAAAGTATTGCTCGAAGAAGTGCAGCGTCTTTCCATCCCACTGTTGACCAGTGCAACGGTGATTAAACTGCTGCATCAACGCGGTGAAAACGGCGAAGATCGTGTAGCCGGGGCTATCCTCGCAACCGGTTCCCGCGCCCATAACCCGTGGGGGCTGGCAATTGTCACTGCGCCCAATGTGGTACTGGCAACAGGCGGGCCGGGCGAGCTTTATCGCGACAGTGTTTATCCGCATAAATGCTTTGGCTCGCTGGGGCTGGCGCTGGAAGAAGGTCTGACGCTAACCAATCTGACCGAAAGCCAGTTTGGTATAGGCACGCCGCGCAGCACGTTTCCGTGGAATTTATCCGGCACCTATGTGCAGGTGATCCCGTATATCTATTCCGTGGATGCCGAGGGCAACGAGTATAACTTCCTCGCAGATTACTATCGCACCACCCAGGAACTGGCTTCAAACATCTTCCGTAAAGGCTATCAGTGGCCGTTCCACGCTACGCGAGTGATGGATTTCGGCTCAAGCCTGTTGGACATGGCGGTAGCGCAAGAGCAGCAATCAGGCCGCCTGGTTTTTATGGATTTCAATCGAAATCCTGAAGCGGTGCCTGGTGATTTGCCCTTCTCATTAGATCGACTGGACGACGACGTTCGCGCATATCTGGAAAATAACGACGCTCTGGCGCCATCGCCTATCGAACGTCTGCAACGAATGAATCCGCTGTCCATCTCGCTGTATAAGATGCACGGTTACGATCTCACCACGCAGCCGTTGCAGTTTGCCATGAACAATCAGCATATGAATGGCGGCATTGAGGTTGATATCTGGGGGCAAACTTCTCTGCCCGGTTGTTTTGCGGTGGGAGAAGTCGCCGGAACTCACGGTGTTACCCGACCTGGCGGCGCGGCGCTGAATGCCGGACAGGTTTTTGCCGTGCGTCTGGCGCGTTTTATTGGCTGCACACAAAAGCGATCTGTTGAAGATGATGTCGCACAATTGGCATCTCCGGCACTAAATTCAATCAGAGAGATCATCACTCAGGCGCTGGCAAACGAAAATGGAATGGCGCTGGCTGCGGTGAAAGAAAAAATCCAGGCGCGAATGTCTGATTACGCCGGATTTATTTGTCATGCCGATAAAGTTCGTCACGCCGCCCGTGACGCCCTGCTGTTAAGTGAGTTTGTGCAACAACACGGTTTGACTATCAACCATGTTGGCGAAATTGCCGAGCTATTTATGTGGCGGCATATGGCGCTGACGTCTGCCGCCGTATTGACACAGTTGACGCATTATATTGATGCAGGCGGCGGCAGCCGTGGGGCGCGGATGGTTATTGATCCACAAGGCGAATGCCTTCCACAAACTCGTCGCGGTGCAAAAGAAGAATGGCGTTTTCGCTCTGAACTCGCTGACGATAAAAATCACAGATTAACTATTCATTATTCACAAGACTCTTTTATTACTGAAGTGAAGTCTTTACGTGTGCTACCGCGTATTAATGGTATTTACTTTGAAAAAAACTGGCCAGATTTTCTAAAGGGAGAGATTTATACACAATAATTCTTAATATGTTCTCTGTACCTGATTTTTATTAACTATTACACGGAATTACCAACAACCAGGGTTTATTAATATAATTAAAAGGTTTAAACATGAATAAAATAAAGAATTACCGGTGGCATATGATTGCCCTCGTATGCTTTATCACTGTAATCAATTATCTGGACAGAACGGCGTTAGGTATTGCAGCTCCAACTATTATGGAGACAACTGGAATAACCAAAGAGCAATATTCATGGATTGTCAGTGCATTCCAGTTGGCCTATACATTGGGTCAACCGGTAATGGGATTCTTTATTGACACTGTTGGTCTGAAATTGAGTTTTGCGATTTGTGCCGCAGTATGGGGGCTGGCAACAATGGGTCATGCGCTGACCGGAACATGGTCAGGTCTGGCATTTATGCGCGCCCTGATGGGTTTCAGCGAAGCGTCGGCAATTCCGGCCGGTGTAAAAACCGCATCAACATGGTTCCCGGCAAAAGAGCGTGGCGTGGCAACAGGTGTTTTCAATATGGGCACCTCACTCGGCGCGATGCTTGCACCACCGCTAATTGCCTGGTGCATTATGTTTCATAGCTGGCAATTTGCGTTTATTGTCTCAGGTAGCCTTGCTTTGCTCGCGGCTTTATTTTGGTTCTTTTGTTATAAAGATCCAAAAGATGCCAAACGCCTTTCTGATGAAGAGCGCCACTATATTGAATCAGGGCAAGAACAGCATCTTAAAACAGATAAGAAAGAAAAAACATCAATCAAGCATATCCTCAGCCAACGTAATTTCTGGGGGATTGGCATCGCGCGTTTTCTCGCTGACCCGGCATGGGGAACCATTAACTTCTGGGTGCCAATTTTCTTTGTTGAAACGCTGCATTTTAGCCTGAAAGAAATTGCGATGTTCGTCTGGCTACCTTTCCTGTTGGGCGACCTTGGCTGTTTAGCCAGTGGTTTTGTCGCGAAGTTCTTCCACGATCGCGGCGTGAGTTTAATCAACTCACGAAGAATTACCTTCACTATCGCTGCCGTCATTATGATGACGATTGGTCTGGTGAGTATTGTCGAAAATCCCTACATTGCCGTATTACTGATTAGTATTGGCGCGTTCTCGCATCAATGCCTTTCTACTGTGGCAGCAACTCTGGGCGGCGATCTGTTCAAAAAAGACGAAGTGGCTACCGCAGTGGGTATGGCAGGAGCCTGTGCGTGGAGCGGTCAGTTGATTTTCAACCTGTTCATCGGGGCATTCGTTCACATTATCGGCTTCGCGCCGTTCTTTATTGCCCTGGCTTTCTTTGACATTATTGGCGCTATTGCATTGTGGACGCTTATCAAAGTTAAAGATGAAGAACCGCAAGTACAGCTAGCGACAAGCTAATTAATAGATATCAGAGCGTTATACTCCAGTTGTAACGCTTTCGCTATAAAGCAAAACGCCGACCAATGGTCGGCGTTTTTACGTCTCGTTGAATAACGAATTATTCAGCTACTACGTTTACGATCACTTTCGCGAATACTTCGCTGTGAACCTGGAAGCTCACTTCGTGTTCGCCAGTGGTACGCAGAACGCCGTTCGGCAGACGAACTTCGCTCTTAGCCACTTCAACGCCAGCTGCAGTTACAGCGTCAGCGATGTCGCGAGTACCGATGGAACCGAACAGTTTACCTTCGTCGCCAGCTTTAGACGCGATGGTAACAGTTTCCAGTGCATTGATTTTCTCAGCGCGAGCATTAGCTGCTGCCAGAACTTCAGCCAGTTTAGCTTCCAGTTCAGCGCGACGTGCTTCGAAGAATTCAATGTTTTTCTTGGTAGCTGGAACAGCTTTACCCTGCGGTACCAGGAAGTTACGAGCATAGCCCGCTTTAACGTTTACCTGATCACCCAGGCTACCCAGGTTTGCTACTTTATCAAGCAGAATAACTTGCATTACCTTATCCTCTCAAAGTCGTATTAATGGACCGTGACCGATTACTGATGGCGATCAGTGTACGGCAGCAGGGACAGGTAGCGAGCGCGTTTGATAGCGCGAGCCAGCTGACGCTGGTATTTTGCACGGGTACCGGTGATACGGCTTGGGACAATCTTACCGCTTTCGGTGATGTAGTTTTTCAGCGTAGCGATATCTTTATAGTCGATCTCTTGAACGCCTTCCGCGGTGAAACGGCAGAACTTGCGACGACGGAAATAACGTGCCATATGGCTAGTCTCCAGAATCTATCAATTCAATCTGCTCGGCATGCAAAACCATTTTGCTCAGTCCGTTCTTTGCCTTGTGGCATGAAATGAACCCCTGAACGGTTATGCGACTGCCGACCGTTATACTGTGAGTAATGGCCTGGTTTTCGTGTCCGCTAATAATAACGGGCATTTGGCACCACGCCTGCCGGTGAAAACCGGCTTCCTCCTGCACAGAACGATGCTCAAGCACGAACTGGCAGTGAGGAATTCCTGATGGACTGACCTTTCGAAGGGGAGTCCTGCACACGGTGCCGGACAACACCAGACGGTTGGTCATCAGAAATTACTCTTCAGAATCCCCAGCTTCAGCATCATCAGCGGTTTCGTTTGCGAAATCATCGCGACGCTCACGGCGCTCGTCTTTCGCTTTAACCATCGGAGATGCTTCGGTAACGGCGTGCTTAGTACGCATTACCATGCTACGGATAACGGCGTCGTTGAAGCGGAAGGTAGTTTCCAGCTCATCGATCACTTCCTGCGGCGCTTCAACGTTCATCAGAACGTAGTGAGCTTTGTGCAGTTTGTTGATCGGGTAAGCCAGCTGACGGCGGCCCCAGTCTTCCAGACGGTGGATCTTGCCTTCTGCACCAGTGATGGCAGCAGTGTAGCGCTCGATCATGCCCGGAACCTGTTCGCTCTGGTCAGGATGGACCATAAAAACGATTTCGTAATGACGCATCGAATTGCTCCTTACGGATTATTCAGCCTCCTGTCTGGGTCAGCCGCAGCCCATGGAGGCAAGGAACGTGTTAAAGGGCGGCTGAAAAATGACGCGTTATAGTACTGGTATACCCCGCTAAACTCAAGGCCAGCCGACAAATAAATCTCACCTTTCGCCAAATCGTACTAACCCGCTGATTTGAAGTTCATCACATTCCATTACGGTGTTTTTTTGAACAACTGCATCAGAAATGGTCACCATCAACTTCTTTATCATTGATTAAAATTAAATCAGAAGATCATCACAGAGGAGAGCACACAAAGACAGCCGTCGAGGAGGTATCTATGTTCAGCCGTGTTTTAGCCCTTCTGGCTGTGCTTTTGCTAAGTGCAAATACATGGGCAGCCATTGAAATTAATAACCACCAGGCCAGAAATATGGACGACGTACAGAGCTTAGGCGTGATTTATATCAACCATAACTTCGCCACTGAAAGTGAAGCTCGCCAGGCACTGAATGAAGAGACAGATGCGCAAGGCGCAACGTACTACCACGTGATTCTGATGCGGGAACCGGGGAGTAACGGCAACATGCACGCCAGCGCGGATATTTATCGCTAGCACCAGGTATAACCAACGAAACATTGCCATAGTTTGCTTTGCCCCCTTCTCAGGGGGCTTTTTTTGAAAACGGCTGCGGAATCAGACCAGTTATCTCCCGAAGAAGGAAATTTCCGCAGCGCGTGTTTTACTTCTGCCCGTAATAGGCATTGGGACCATGCTTACGCATGAAGTGTTTATTCATCAGGTAGCTGTCGATGGGATTAAGCTGCGGGTTAATGCCGCGCGCAATCCACGCCATCTTCGCCACTTCTTCCATCACGACCGCGTTATGCACCGCATCGTGAGCATCTTTCCCCCAGGTAAATGGTCCGTGCTGATACACCACAATTCCCGGTGTATGCAGCGGCTCGGCATCGCCCAGCGTTTCGATAATCACTTTGCCGGTGTTCAGTTCATACTCGCCCTGCACCTCTTCTTCGCTTAATCCACGCGTACACGGGATGTCGCCAAAGAAGTAGTCAGCGTGCGTGGTGCCTAACGCCGGAATTGCCAGCCCCGCCTGCGCCCATGCGGTGGCATGAGTGGAGTGGGTATGGACAATGCCGCCAAGCGACGGGTAACGGCGGTAGAGTTCGAGATGCGTCGCGGTGTCTGATGAGGGGCGATACTGACCGTCCACCACCTTGCCACTCATATCGACCACCACCATATCGTCCGCTTTCATGGTTTCGTAGGCGATACCGCTGGGCTTGATCACCACCAGCCCGTGCTCGCGATCAATGGCGCTAACGTTGCCCCAGGTAAAGGTCACCAGCCCGTAACGCGGCAGATCCATATTGGCTTCAAACACCTGCTGTTTCAGCTTTTGCATTATGCCGCCTCCACCATACCTGCTTTGGCCATGCGCGCTTTCACCCAATCACGCGCTTTCGCCACTTCCGCCGCCGGGTCTTCCGCCGTTTCACTCCACATCTCAATCAGGTAAGGCCCGCAATAACCACTCTGTTTGAGCGTTTCAAAGCAACGTTCGAAATCCACCACGCCTTCACCAAACGGCACGTTTTTGAAGACGCCCGGTTTGGTGTCTTTCACATGCACTGCGACGATATGCCCGATTCCGGCCTGCAATTCCATCTGCACATCGTTATCCCACGCCGACAGGTTGCCGATATCCGGGTAGAGCTGGAACCACGGGTTGTTGAGATAGTGCGCGTAGCCCAAAGCCTTGCTGATGGAGTTCATCAGGGGGTAATCCATAATCTCCATCGCCAGCGTCACCTGCGCGCGGCTCGCCATCTCGACGCTCTCTTTCAGGCCGTCACGGAAACGACGACGCGTTTCATTATTGGCTTCCTGGTAGTAAACGTCATAGCCCGCCAGTTGGATCACGCGAATGCCGACGTCCTGCGCAAACTGGATGGCCTTACGCATAATCTCCAGCCCCTGCCCCCGCACTGCGTCATCTTCGCTGCCCAGCGGAAAACGACGATGAGCAGAAAGGCACATAGACGGCACGCGCACGCCGGTTTCCACAATTGCATTCACCAGCGCCAGACGCTGCTCGCGGCTCCAGTCGAGGCGCGACAGGCGATCGTCAGTTTCATCCACCGACATCTCGACAAAATCGAAGCCTAACGTTTTTGCCAGTTGCAGCCGTTCCAGCCAGCACTCCCCGGCGGGGAGTGCTTTTTCATAGATGCCAAGCGGGATTTGTTTGGACAACATATCCGCTCCTTAGCCCCACAGTTCGGCGATGGAACGTTTGAACTGACGTGCGGCTTCCACCGGAGAAGCGGCATCACGGATGCTGCGACCTGCGATAAACACATGAATCGGAATGCCTTTGAACAGCGGCAGATCTTCCAGCGCCAGGCCACCGGTGACGGTCACTTTGAAGCCCATATCGGAAAGGCGTTTGATCGCGGTAATGTCCGCTTCGCCCCAAGCCACGCCGGCGGCCTGCGCGTCACGGCTGCGATGATAAACCACCTGCCCAATGCCTGCGTCACGCCACTGCTGCGCCTGTTCCCAGGTCCAGTAACCGGTCAGTTCAATCTGCACATCACCGTTAAACTCTTTCGCCACGTCCAGCGCGCCTTTGGCGGTGTTGATATCCGCGCAGCAAATCACGGTCACCCAGTCAGCGTTGGCTTCGAAGCACATACGCGAAAGGATTTTGCCCGCATCGGCAATTTTGGCGTCTGCCAGCACAATTTTATGCGGGTAGAGTGCTTTAAGATCGCGAACCGCACGCACGCCTTCGCCCACGCACAGAATGGTGCCCACTTCGATAATGTCGACTTCTTCGGCAATCAGGCGAGTGGTTTCGTAGGCGCTATCCATAGTCTGGTTGTCCAGCGCGACTTGCAACATCGGTAATGACATCTTTAATTCCTTCTTAAGCTGCCGCGTTGGTGCGGTCAATGAGATCCAGTACTTCCTGCTCGGTACGGCAGGCGCGTAAACGGTCGAAATTCTCTTCATCTTCAAACAGGTTGACGATCTGCATGATGCCCACTTCCTGGTGAGTGTTGGCATCGACCGCCGCCATGGTGATGAGGATATCCACCGGATCGTTATCTTCGTGGTTGAACTCCAGCGGCTTTTTCAGCGTCACTAGCGCAAAACCGGTTTTCTTAACGCCCTCTTCTGGGCGACCGTGCGGCATTGCCAGGCCTGGTGCGAGCACAAAGTACGGACCGTGCTGTTCAACCGCATCCAGAATCGCCTGGTAGTAACGCGGCTCGACAACATCCGCCGCCACCAGCAGGTCAACGCCGATTTTCACTGCGTCCTGCCATGTCTCTGCTTCAGCCTGCAGGCGGATGGATTTATTCTCCGCCAGCGAATCACGTAATTTCATGGCGTGTCCTTACTTCACGTCCTGCGGGAAATGCTCTTTGATCACTTCCAGCAGTTTCGGGCCAAAGTCGGCAGGAGAGAGCATGTTGCGCACGCCAACCACGTATTTGTTGCCGGTCACAGTAATTTCGCCCGCGATATGGGTAGAAGCGATGATGATATCCGCGCCGCTCAACTCGCTTTTGTATTCGCCAACCGCGCAGCTGTTTACCGTGTGGTCAATGTTTGATTGGGTTAAAAACTGGTCCACTTTCATCTTCATGATCATGGAACTGCCTTGTCCGTTGCCACACACAGCCAGAATACGTACGGTCATAATCAAAACTCCTTATTAAGCAGACTGTTCTGCCAGTTGTTTTTCTGCATCTTCTTCTGCGCGCAGTGCGCGGCCAGCGAAGAACATATAAGCCAGTGCAATTACAATGATGACGGCCATAAAGGCGATACCGATGGAGAAGAAGCCCTGCATCATCGGCGGTGCCAGAATCGACCAGTCCGCCATACCCATCCAGGCACTCATACCGGTGAGTTTCACCGCCCAGACGCAACCAAAGATTTCGATCATCCCCATCACCAGACAAATCTTCAGCGCCGCGCGCCAGCCGCCGAAGTGGTTAGCGAACACGCCGATGGTGGCGTTAGAGAAGAACATCGGGATAAAGCCAGGAATAATCAGGATCGAGGAACCGCAGGCGACCAGGATGCCAACCGCAATCAGCTGACCGATAGTGCCCCACATAAAGCCCCAAACCACGGCGTTCGGCGCGAAGCTATAGATAGCCGCACAGTCAATCGCCAGAACCGCACCTGGGATCAGGCGCTGGGAGATACCGTTAAATGCTTCAGAGAGTTCCGCCACAAACATGCGCACGCCCTGAGTGATGATGAAGATCGCCACCGCGAAGGAGAAACCAGTTTGCAGGATGTACACCGTCCAGTGCACTTTGCCTGCCATCGCCTGCACGGTGTCGATACCGAAGGAGAGCAGAATGGCGCCAAAGAAGATGGTCATCACAATCGCCGTGGAGACGATGTTGTCGTGGAAAATATTCAGCCAACCTGGCAGTTTGAGGTCTTCAACACTCTCCTCTTTCTTGCCCAGGAACGGCGCGACTTTGTAGGCAATCCATGATGCAAACTGCTGCTGGTGACCGATGGAGAAACCGCAGCCGTCTGTCACTTCCTGAGTCGGCTTGTACATCATGTTGGAGGTGATGCCCCAATAGAGCGAAACCAGAATCGCAGTGCAGATAATGGTCGTCCACATGGAGTAGCCGAAGATAAACAGCGTTACCGCAATCAGCCCTGCCTGCTGGAACATAATGTGACCAGTCAGCATGATGGTACGAATGCCAGTAATTCGACGCAGCAGCACGTAACAGATGTTCAACGCCAGAGCCAACAGCACCGCATAACCCACCCAGCTATAGGCATCACCCATACGTTCGATGGTCGCCATCATTGAGGCATAGGTATCTGAAATCGCACCGTTAATGCCATAAACTTCCGACATTTTCGCCACTACCGGTTTGAAGGTGCTGGTAAGGATGCCGGATCCTGCCTGCAACAACATGAAACCAATAATGGTTTTAATCGTACCTTTGATAATCACGCTGACACTTTTGCGCAGCAGGATATAGCCCAGACAGGTCACAATACCCAGCAACAATGGGGCATTGGTCATGACCTGGTTAAAAAACACGGTAAAGATGTTGTAGAGGATCTCCATAACGATCTCCTGAAGAAGAGGTAACCGGGTATTCCACACACCCGGAATGTTGTGTACTCACTCTAATTTTCAAAAGTAATCACAACAAGATTATTTATGATTAAATGTGACGCGACACGCAAATAATTCCACAACGAAAGTATGTGATTCACATAAAGAAACAATTAATCATTTAAATTCATTAAGTTAACTTTATTACACATTCCATTAAATCTTTCCACAGCCAAAATTCACAACAACTTCCCAGGCCAAAAGTCAAAAAATGGTCATTGCCTTCCTGAAAAAATAGTGTCAGAATTAATCAAAACCAATCAATTATTGATTCGAATTGAACCATCATGAAGGTAAATGGCGATGAGTAAAGTGAAAAGTATCACCCGTGAATCCTGGATCCTGAGTACTTTCCCGGAGTGGGGTAGCTGGCTGAATGAAGAAATTGAACAGGAGCAGGTCGCACCAGGCACATTCGCGATGTGGTGGCTCGGCTGTACCGGGATCTGGTTGAAATCAGAAGGTGGCACCAACGTTTGCGTCGATTTCTGGTGCGGTACTGGCAAACAAAGCCACGGCAACCCGCTGATGAAACAGGGTCACCAGATGCAGCGCATGGCGGGCGTGAAAAAACTGCAACCAAACCTGCGTACCACGCCGTTTGTTCTTGATCCGTTTGCTATTCGCCAGATCGACGCCGTGCTGGCGACGCACGATCACAACGATCATATCGACGTGAACGTGGCAGCCGCCGTGATACAAAACTGCGCTGATGACGTACCGTTTATCGGGCCGAAAACCTGCGTGGATTTATGGATTGGCTGGGGCGTGCCGAAAGAACGTTGCATCGTGGTCAAACCAGGCGATGTAGTAAAAGTGAAAGACATTGAAATTCATGCGCTTGACGCGTTTGATCGTACTGCACTGATTACCCTGCCTGCGGATCAAAAAGCGGCGGGCGTACTGCCAGATGGTATGGACGATCGCGCGGTGAACTACCTGTTCAAAACGCCTGGCGGTTCCCTTTATCACAGCGGCGATTCCCACTACTCTAACTACTATGCGAAGCACGGTAACGAGCATCAGATCGACGTGGCGTTAGGATCGTACGGTGAGAACCCGCGCGGTATTACCGACAAAATGACCAGCGCCGATATGCTGCGTATGGGTGAAGCCCTGAATGCGAAAGTGGTTATCCCGTTCCACCACGATATCTGGTCAAACTTCCAGGCCGATCCGCAAGAGATCCGCGTGCTGTGGGAAATGAAAAAAGACCGCCTGAAGTATGGCTTCAAGCCGTTTATCTGGCAGGTTGGTGGCAAGTTCACCTGGCCGCTGGATAAAGACAACTTCGAGTACCACTATCCGCGTGGTTTTGACGATTGCTTCACTATTGAACCGGATCTGCCGTTCAAATCGTTCCTGTAATCGTGTCGTTTATACCGGATAGCGTAGAGATGTTCGCGCTATCCGGCGTAGTATTTCCTGGCTATTTCAAATATCATCTAAAAAAATCAAATTTTATCGGAATAGCTCATGACTGAAGCACAAAGACATCAAATTCTCCTGGAAATGCTCGCACAACTGGGCTTTGTGACTGTTGAGAAAGTCGTTGAGCGTCTGGGAATTTCGCCTGCTACCGCGCGGCGTGATATCAATAAACTCGACGAAAGCGGCAAACTGAAAAAAGTGCGCAATGGCGCAGAAGCCATTACCCAACAGCGCCCGCGCTGGACGCCGATGAATCTGCATCAGGCGCAAAATCACGATGAAAAGGTACGTATCGCCAAAGCGGCCTCGCAGCTGGTCAATCCGGGCGAAAGCGTGGTCATCAACTGCGGTTCCACCGCATTCCTGCTTGGGCGGGAAATGTGTGGCAAGCCAGTGCAAATTATCACTAATTATCTGCCGCTGGCGAATTACCTGATCGATCAGGAACATGACAGCGTGATAATCATGGGCGGGCAATACAACAAAAGTCAGTCCATCACCTTAAGCCCACAGGGCAGCGAAAACAGTCTCTATGCCGGGCACTGGATGTTTACCAGTGGCAAAGGACTAACAGCGGAAGGGTTGTATAAAACTGATATGCTGACGGCGATGGCAGAACAGAAAATGCTGAGTGTAGTAGGAAAACTGGTGGTACTGGTTGATAGCAGCAAGATTGGCGAACGCGCGGGGATGCTCTTTAGCCGTGCCGATCAAATCGATATGCTGATCACCGGCAAAAATGCTAACCCAGAAATCCTGCAACAACTGGAAGCGCAAGGGGTCAGCATTCTGCGTGTTTAAAGATGTTGGCGGAAAAATGTCACAGCGGCATCTAACGCCTCGGGTGTAATACGGTGGCGCACGCCTGGCTGCCATGAACAGGTTAACTGTTTATCCCGTCCCGTTTCTCTTAATGCCTGCTGCAAACGTAGTGATTCGTCGGCAGGCACTACATCATCGTCAAGGCCATGCCACAGCAGGAGCGGCCTGTCCCCGAGTTGTTCCAGGTGGTTTGTCGCTTCCCACTCCACCAGTGGCGCAATAACATTATTAAATTCATTCTGTTGTGCTGCCGTTTCAGGTATTAGCGGTGGAAACAGTGAACGGGCAAGCGATGTGAAATAGCCCGAGCCCATCATACTGGCAGTACATTTCACCGTTGGGTGGCGAGCGGTAATCCCCAGCGCCGTCATCGCGCCCATCGATGCGCCACCAACCGCCAGACGTTCATCAAGCAGCCATTTTTCTTCGGCTATTGCCGCACGTAAGGTAGTGAACTCCTGCATACTTTGTAGCAAGATTTGCCAGAATTGATTTAACCGTCGCGGTGCGTCGCCACTAAAACGGCTACCGTGATCGGGCGCATCCGGCATAATCACCCGCAAACCAGTCTGCGCCAGCGCGACGGCAAAATAGCTATACACCAGGCTGGATGAAGTAAAGCCGTGATAAAAAATCACGCATGGTAACGGGGTTTCTTTTTGCCCTGTGGGATAAGCGTGAAGAACGGGAATATCTGCCAGCACGCGCGATTCTAATTCAATCATCTGTTTCTCCTTTGGGTCTGGTATGACATGAACAAATCCTTAGCACAAGTTTCTGCTGGCAGTATTAGTTCATAATGTTGAGATGTGGATTACGCTTTCGCCACGTTTTCATTCGAAAATCGCGTACCAGGTAACAATTCGGGAACATTCCCCCAAAGTTAAATTAATAAGGCACTACACTATGGTTAGCAGGAAACGTAATAGCGTTATTTCCCGGTTTGCCAGTTTATTATTGGTGTTGATGTTAAGCGCCTGTAGCGCACTGCAAGGTACGCCACAGCCAGCACCACCAGTAACAGACCATCCGCAAGAAATTCGCCGCGACCAAACCCAGGGGTTGCAGCGAATAGGTAGCGTAAGCACGATGGTTCGGGGTTCTCCGGATGACGCATTAGCAGAAATCAGGGCGAAAGCTGTCGCTGCAAAAGCTGATTATTACGTTGTCGTCATGGTGGATGAAACCATCGTGACAGGACAGTGGTATTCACAAGCCATTTTATACCGTAAATAAATCAGACAACTTACATAGTAAGCTTTACATTGCTTTGCGTCCCTATGCGTTTACCTGTGCACAATAAATTACCGACTGGAAGCTCGGGCGTTTATTACCGCGATGGAATGCCCTGCAACATGTGGGGAAACGAAAAATGGAGCTGACGATGAAACAATTACTTGCCTCACCCTCGCTACAATTAGTGACTTATCCTGCGAGCGCCACGGCACAGTCTGCAGAATTCGCCAGTGCTGACTGCGTGACGGGCCTGAATGAAATAGGTCAGATCTCGGTTAGCAATATTTCAGGGGATCCGCAGGACGTGGAACGTATCGTGGCGTTAAAGGCCGATGAACAGGGGGCGTCATGGTATCGCATTATTACCATGTACGAAGACCAGCAACCCGATAACTGGCGTGTACAGGCGATACTGTATGCATGAATGTCATCAACATCGAATGAACAATGCCGGATGCGGCGCCTGCGCCCTATCCGGCCTACAGATCCTGAAATTTCATGGCGTTAGTCGAAAACACGAAATGCTGCTGTAGGCATGATAAGACACGCCAGCGTCGCATCAGGCGTACTCGCTTACAAACACACACCTCCCGTCGCCCGCAGTAATAAATCATTCTGGATCTGCTCTGACAACCGTACGCCGCCGCGCGTATCTAACATCACCTGACACCACGCCTGCGCCATTGGCGGTGAAGCATATTTCAACATTTGTGCGCCGCAACCCAGCAGGAATAGCTGATGAGTGATCTCTCGCCCAAGCTCTTCAGTCGGTTTGCGCAGTTGCTGCTGTAATCGACGAACCGCGCGATCAAAATAGCGATCCTGCCCTTTCACTTCCATAAACGCTTCCGCCAGTAAATCGTATACACCAGCCTGCTTATTGAGCACACGCAGAACATCCAGACACATGATGTTGCCAGAGCCTTCCCAGATGCTATTTACCGGCATCTCCCGGTAAAGACGCGGCAGCTCGCTCTCCTCGCAATAACCAATGCCGCCCAGCACCTCCATCGCTTCGGCCACAAACGGCATACCACTTTTGCAAATCACAAACTTCGCCGTTGGAGTGAATAGGCGCGCCCACAGGGCTTCTTTAGCATCGGCACGCCGATCCCACGCTCGCGCAAGACGAAACAGCAACGCCGTTTGCCCTTCAAGCTGAAGTGCCATACGACTTAAGACATGACGCATAAGGGGCTGTTGGATCAATGGATTACCAAAAACATGACGTTGATGTGCATGATAAATCGCCAGCGAGAATGCACGGCGCATCATGGCATGGCTACCCAGGGCGCAATCAAAACGCGTCATCCCGCCCATTTTCAGGATCAGGCGAATACCTTCTCCTTCCTGACCCAATAACCAACCGATGGCATCCTGAAACTCCACTTCGCAACTGGCGTTGGAGCGATTACCCAGCTTGTCTTTCAGCCGCTCCAGGCGAATCGCATTCCGTTGCCCATCAGGCAGAAAGCGCGGCACAAAAAAGCAGGACAAACCACCCGTGGTCTGCGCCAGCACCAGATGCGCATCGCTTTGCGGCACCGAGAAAAACCATTTATGCCCCACCAGCCGATAAGAACCATCTTCCAGACGTTCTGCCCGAGTTGTATTGCTCATAACATCAGAGCCGCCCTGCTTTTCCGTCATTCCCATGCCAATCAACAGGCCGCGTTTTTTCCCGCCGGGTAATAGGTGGGAATCGTAGCGATCGCTCAACAACGGCGTGCTCCAGTCCTTAAACGGCGCAGGTAGCATCTGTAACAACAATGGCATGGCGGCAAAGGTCATGGTTATCGGGCATAACGATCCGGCCTCAACCTGCGCGTGTAACATAAAACGCGCTGCCCGCGCCACAAATGCGCCAGAGCGAGCGTCTTCTTCCCAGGCCAGATTGTGCACCCGATTGGTACATAACGCCTGCATCAGCAGGTGCCAGGCAGGGTGAAAACGCACATCGTCCAGACGGCGTCCCTGCGCATCGTAGCGCAACAATTCAGGCGGATTCACATTTGCCAGCCGCCCCAGTTCAAGGGATTCAGCCGTTCCTAGTTGCTGACCAATACTGGCAAGAAAATCGCTATCCCAGCCAGCACCTTCACGCGTTACCGCTTCGCAGAGCGCGCCATCAGACAGGTATAAGTTGCTGTTATTTAATGGTATAGGTTGATTAAAAACGGTGTGAGTTTGCCAGTGCACTGTGTCTCCCTCCATCAATGGCAGTCACCATTAGTATGGTCACTGCCATGGATTCATGACAGAAAGAGATTGCTAAAACATTCTTATCCAGCAATGTAATGCGGAACGAAACGTGAGGTGTCTTTGGTGATCAGCGTGTTATCTTCACGGATCCCCATTCCGCACGCTTCATCATCGACAATCCAACTACCGATGAGTGTGTAGCTGTCGCCAAATCGCGGCAGCGGTTGAAACGCCTGGTAGATCATCGGTTCATCGGCGTAATCACCATCAGCATGGTCAACGACATTATTCTGACCGTTGAAAATGGTGACGTTACCACCTTCGCGCGAGTAGATCGGTTTACGTACGTAGCTTTCGCCAGCGGCAATCTGCGGTTTTTCGCCCTCAAACCAGGATGCCAGAAGGTTAGGATGCCCAGGGAAAAAGCGCCACAGCAACGGCATTAACCCTTTATTACTCAATATGCTTTTCCATAACGGCTCCACCCATTGCTCACGGCGCTTGCGCAGCAGAGGACCGTTATCGTCACGCATCATCCACTCCAGCGGATACAGCTTAAATGCACGCTGGATGACATTATCATCAAGATCGGTCAGCACACCGCCGACGCCCAGACCGAGATCTTCAATGTAGATAAACCGTGACTCCTGCCCTGCCTGCTGAGCACAGTCCTGCAAGTACAGCACGGTAGTCCGGTCTTCGTCGGTATCCTGACAGCAGCAAAAATAAAACGGCTCCCTGCTATAAAGCTCGCTAAAGCGCGAGATCAGGCGTTCCTGAATGGCATTGTACTGATCGGCGTCACGTGGAATAACGCCGCTGCGCCGCGCATCCTCCAGCCATAGCCACTGGAAATATGCCGACTCATACAACGAAGTCGGCGTATCGGCGTTGTACTCCAGCAGCTTCACCGGCGCATTACCACACCAGGCAAAATCCATCCGACCATACAGCGAAGGATCGCGCGCACGCCAGCTTTCAGCGATCACATCCCAGTACAACGGCGGGATCGCCAGTTGCGTCAGGATCTGTTCATCTTTAACGGCACGCTCCACCACCTCAAGACACATCTGATGTAACTCTGCGGTTGGTTTTTCGATCTGCTCTTCTATCTGGCGCAGAGTAAAGCGATAGGCTCGACTCTCATCCCAATAGATCTCATTATCGATGATATGAAAGTCGAAACCGTTGTCGGCGGCAATCTGGTCAAGATCCTGCCGTACAGGGACGTTATGTCTCAGCATAATTACCCTCCCCAATGCCCACGGGCGCTGGAAGAACGACCATAGCCGCCGCGAGAAACCGTTGAGGCTTTTCTGGTGGTAAAGCCGCCCGAGGAGTAAGACTCTTTTTTGCCAGAACCGGAGCGCCAGGAGTAATCACCGGAAGTGCTGCGCCAGACGGGGCGCGAAGCAAATGAGGATCCTCCGCTGTTATAGACGAACGGCTCATCGCGATCTTTACGAATAACCCGGCTTAACAAAAATCCTGAAATGACTGGAATCCAGCTCTGTTCAACATTGTCGTAGTAGCAATTTTCGTACTTAGACTGACAATTCTGCTGAGTCATATTCTTCGGAACATCGGCATAAAATGCCGCTTTGGCATTGTTCCAGCCACGCGCACAGATGTCTGAATTATTACCATCATCAATACAATCCTGCACTGTCGAATAAAACGTTCCGTCGCCGTCGTTATCGACGTCGCTACTATCGGCACATCCTTTCAATACGAAAAAAGCGGCACCGCCCATTAGCGCCAACGTTAAGTATTTTTGTGCGTAACGATTGCGACGCGGTTCAAAAGGATTATTGGGTCTACCAATGCGACTGATCGCTCCGTGACCAATTTTACTGTTATTTCTTGATTTGCGTTTTCTGGCCATGATCGTCCATTACCATGTCATACAAGCTGCGTTAAAAATACCGCCAGCCAGCGCGGCGGTTCCCATAAACATTCCTGCCGCAGTGTTGTGATTAATAATTTTATCGCTTAATGCCGGCATATAAAGTCTGACGCCAGCAAAAACGAGTAACTGAATCACCAGTGCGATTCCGCCCCAGGCAAAATAATCTGGAATACTCACCGCATTGATTGCCGCACTGGATAATGGAATAACGTAACCCAACAACGTGCCACTGAACGCCAGCGACGCCGCAGTGTTATTATTCTTGATCAACTGCCATTCATTATGCGGAGTAATTTTGGAATAGATAAAAAGAAAGATAATCACCATAGCTACGCCGATAAAAAAATAGGCGCTAAAAGCAAGGAGTGAATCCAGTATATGCATTATAAACGTCCCTGTAATTAACCAATAATATGAAGTGATGTCAGTGGGATATCGACACCCAGCGCGCGAGAAAATAGCCACTCCGGCTCGCCGAGGTCGTTAAATGATTCCTCACCATTTAACAGCAAATATTCGTAAGTATCTTCGGTCACCTGCCGTTGGTAGCCCATGGTAAAATTATGCACTTCCCATTTGGCATGGTTTTGATTTTCTACTTTTTCCAGCATGTAGACGGGTTCGATATATCCCGGTTCTTCGCTGTTAAAAAATCGCTGCCAGCGTTTTTCCTGCCAGTTTAAGGTTATAGCCCCCATCGCTTTGGCGTTGATCGCCTCGCGCCAGTGGCTTTCTTTGCTGATACCGTAGCTCTCTTCATAGACAAAGAGCTTGATATCATCAATGTCATCAATATCTTCGCCGCCGGTGGTGTTAATTTGCAGAAATTCATCGCCAGAAGTGTAATAGCGGAAAATCTGGCTACCGCCGCCCAGATCGATGCGGCTGACGGCGGCCACGGTATATTCTTCACCCGGTAACTCGATCAGCAATGCCTCTTCCAGCAAACGAAACGCTAACGTGTCGAGCGTAAAGCCACTATTGAGATGGAGTCCCAGCGGACCACGATTAATAGCAGGCTTATCATCCTTGCCAAACAGGCGCTGGAAAAAACCAGACATATTTTATCCTTAAAATAGTTGCCAGCCTTGCAGTGAGGCTGGCAAAAAAATTACTCACCCTGTTGGCGTTGCAGTCTCGCCAGCACATCCTGGGCACTGCTTTTATTGGTGCCGCCAATTCCGGCTTCCGCCAGCTTTTCGTCAAGATCGCGACCGTCTGCGACTTTCTCCAGCTGTGCGGCGGCATCCAGTCGAGCCTGACGTTCAGCCTGACGCGTTTGCAGGCGTTTTAATGACTCTGCCGCTGTCGAAACGCTGGAAGACGCGCCGACTGTAGATGTCGTCACAGCCTGCTGCGCACGTTGCATCGCTTCAGTGGCCTTAACGACTTCCATTTGTTGTTCAAATTGGGCAATACGCTGTGCCGTCACCGCAACCGCTTTTTCTACGCCATCGCGGGAGACTTCCAGATTCGACAATACTTGTTCTTCAGCGGTAATGAGATTCTCAAGACGCGCGATTTCTTCAGCAACTTCGTTAATCAACGACGGATTAACGTTCTTACTCAACGCTTCCAGCGCACGGGCTTCCAGACCCGCTTTACGTTCGCGTAAATCTTTCAGTTTGTCGTTGCTTAATTTCACTCGCGCCAGCAGATCGACGCGAGATTTTCCGGCTTTATCCAGTTCAGCTTTAGCGTCGCGAATATGTTGTTCCAGCATCCGCACACCCTGGGTTTCTTCAATGGACTCTTCCGCCTGTGCGATAAATGATTTACCCAGCGTAAATAAACTTTTTAAAATCCCCATAAATACGAATCCTTGTAATTAGTGTGAATATTCTTCAGTAATTTCAGCCAGATCCAAGGCGTTATCCACCAGTGTGGTTATCTCCAGCAGAATGTCGTCAAGGGAAGATTTAAGCGATAACGCCCCGAAAACGATGTAATACTCTTCCTGTTGCACACTGGAGATCCCTACCGATGACAGCGGCATAATCTTCTGATTTCTTAATAGAAAGGTATTAAATTCATCTGGATTGCTGATATAACAAACCGGACAAATGAAGGTTTCGATAATCATCTGGCGAGAAGTAAAAAGAATATTGATCTGCAAATCGCCATAATCATTCATTTTAATAATTAATGCGTTTTCGCTATTTGTTATATCAATATTTTGTTCAGGTACAGCTTGCAGCGCCGCCGCCAGCGCCAACGGATTCCATGTCATATATTATTCCATATAGATTAAATTTAATTATTAATAAAATGAATATTTATAGAGCGTAATTATCTTACCAGCTATAGATAAAAAAAAACCATCCAAATATGGATGGTTTTTCATAATTCAGAAGAATTAGCTACGCTGGCGAACTGCTTCAAATAAGCAAATTCCGGTCGCAACCGAAACGTTCAGGGAAGAAACGCTACCTGCCATCGGAATACTAATCAGTTCATCGCAATGTTCACGGGTCAGGCGACGCATACCTTCACCTTCCGCGCCCATCACCAGCGCCAGACGACCGGTCATTTTGCTCTGATAAAGCGTATGATCCGCTTCACCTGCCGTACCGACGATCCAGATGTTCTCTTCCTGCAACATACGCATGGTGCGCGCCAGGTTAGTCACCCGAATCAGCGGAACGCTTTCTGCCGCACCACAGGCCACTTTTTTCGCCGTGGCGTTGAGCTGGGCGGAGCGATCTTTCGGCACAATCACTGCATGAACGCCAGCGGCGTCCGCGCTACGCAGGCACGCACCGAGGTTATGCGGATCGGTTACGCCGTCGAGGATCAGCAGGAACGGTTGATCGAGCGAAGCGATCAGATCCGGCAGATCGTTTTCCTGATACTGACGTCCAGGCTTCACGCGGGCGATAATACCCTGATGCACGGCACCGTCGCTTTTCTCGTCGAGATATTGGCGGTTTGCCAGCTGGATAACCACGCCCTGGGACTCAAGGGCGTGAATCAGCGGCAACAGACGTTTATCTTCACGGCCTTTTAAAATAAAGACTTCCTGAAAACGTTCAGGGGCGCGCTCCAGCAGGGCCTGCACTGCGTGGATGCCGTAAATCATTTCGCTCATTAATGTACTCGTTGTTTACGTTTTGCCTGATGCGCTTGGCCTACATGATTCCTGCAATATATTGAATTTGCGTGATTATGTAGGCCGGATAAGGCGTTCACGCCGCATCCGGCATGAACAAAGCGCATTTTGTCAGCAATCTGCCCCTCTTCTGTTTGAAGAGGGTAATGATCACTCTGCCACTTTTTTCTTCGCCGCACGCTTCGCTTTGGTTGCAGCGGCTATTTTCTGCGTTTTCGCCGATGGCTTTTTCGCTTTTTTCGCGTCTTTCTTCGCCGCTTTCGGCTTCGTTTTTTTCTCTCCACGGAAGGCGCTGTCTGGCTCAAAGTTTACCTTTTTACCGACCTGACGACGCTTGCCGCCTTTTTTGCCTGCATCGCCTTTTTTCGCTTTCTCGCGCGCCGTTTTACCGACGTTGCGCGGTGCGCGTTCGCTGGAAATCAGGCTAAAGTCGATTTTGCGCTCGTCCATATTAACCGCTTCGACGCGAACTTCCACGCGATCGCCCAGACGATAAGTCTGACCGCTGGATTCCCCCATCAGGCGTTGTCCGACTTGATCAAAGCGATAGTAGTCATTGTCCAGCGAAGAGACGTGAACCAGACCATCGATGAACAAGTCGTCCAGACGGACGAAGAAGCCAAAGCCAGTGACACTGGAAATCACGCCTTTAAAGACGTTACCTACCTGGTCGAGCATGAAGTCACACTTCAGCCAGTCAGCCACATCGCGCGTTGCTTCGTCGGCACGGCGTTCCGCCATCGAACAGTGCTGACCCAGTTGCAGCATCTCTTCCATCGAATAATGGTAGCCACCGGTTTCAGTGGTATTCCCCTGATGCCCCTGCTCTTTCGCCAGCAGATACTTAATGGCGCGGTGCAGCGTCAGGTCAGGATAACGACGAATCGGCGAAGTAAAGTGCGCATAGGACTGCAATGCCAGACCGAAGTGACCACGGTTTTCCGGGTCATAAATCGCCTGTTTCATTGAACGCAGCAGCATGGTTTGCAGCATTTCTGCATCAGGACGATCGGCAACCGACTCCAGCAGCTCCGCGTAGTCACGTGGTTCCGGCTTGTTACCACCCGGCAATTCCAGCCCCAGCTCCGCCAGCACTGAACGGAAAGAGGTAATCGCTTCGGTGCTCGGCTTGTCGTGAATACGGAACAGTGCCGGTTCTTTGGCTTTCTCAACGAAACGTGCCGCTGAGATATTCGCCAGAATCATACACTCTTCAATTAATTTGTGCGCGTCGTTACGCTGAGTCTGTTCGATACGTTCAATACGACGTTCGGCGTTGAAAATGAACTTCGCTTCTTCGCTCTCAAACGAGATCCCGCCGCGCTCTTCACGGGCTTTATCCAGCACTTTATAGAGGTTATGCAACTCTTCGAGATGCTTAACCAGCGGGGCGTACTGCTCGCGCAGATCCTGATCGCCCTGCAGAATATGCCAGACTTTGGTGTAGGTCAGACGCGCGTGAGAGCTCATCACCGCTTCGTAGAATTTGTAGCCAGTCAGGCGACCTTTCGACGAAATGGTCATCTCGCACACCATACACAGGCGGTCTACTTGTGGGTTGAGCGAACACAGGCCGTTAGAGAGCACTTCCGGCAGCATCGGGATAACCTGCGACGGAAAGTAGACCGACGTACCACGGTTACGCGCTTCTCTGTCCAGCGGCGTTGGCGGACGCACATAGTAACTGACGTCGGCAATTGCGACCCATAAACGCCAGCCGCCGCCGCGTTTTTTCTCGCAGTAAACCGCATCGTCAAAGTCACGGGCGTCTTCGCCATCAATGGTGACCAGCGGTAAATCGCGCAGATCGACACGACCCGCTTTTGCTTCTTCCGGCACTTCTTCTTTCAGTCCGGCAACCTGTTGCTCAACAGCCTGTGGCCAGATGTACGGGATTTCATGGGTGCGCAGAGCGATATCAACCGCCATGCCGGTGCCCATATTATCGCCAAGCACTTCGACGATTTTACCCACCGCTTTGGTACGGCGAGTCGGGCGTTGGGTCAGTTCGACCACCACCACAAAGCCCATCCGCGCGCCCATGATCTGATCTGGCGGGATTAAGATATCGAAGCTCAGACGGCTGTCGTCAGGAACCACAAAGCCGACGCCCGCTTCGGTAAAGTAGCGACCAACAATCTGGCTGGTTTTTGGCACCAGTACGCGGACAATACGCGCTTCACGGCGACCTTTACGGTCAGCGCCCAGCGGCTGCGCCAGCACCTGATCGCCATGAATGCAGGTTTTCATCTGCTCGCTGGAGAGATACAAATCATCTTTACGTCCTTCAACCCGCAGAAAGCCGTAGCCATCACGGTGACCAATAACTGTACCTTTCACCAGGTCGAGGCGTTCCGGCAGCGCATAGCACTGACGGCGAGTGAAGACCAGTTGACCGTCGCGCTCCATCGCGCGTAGGCGGCGGCGCAGGCCTTCAAGCTGCTCTTCGCCTTCAATGTGCAGTTCAACCGCCAGCTCATCACGGCTGGCCGGTTTTTCACGTTTGGTTAAATGTTCGAGGATAAATTCCCGACTAGGGATGGGATTCGCGTATTTTTCAGCTTCGCGTTCCTGGAAAGGATCTTGTGACATCTCGGTTCCTCCGTTGTCATCTCTGATGAAGATTTTCGTCACTCCACCAGCAATAATTTATAAAGCGGTTGATTCTCTTCAACCAAATCGGCAAGCGTGTAGTTATCCAGTTCCGTAAGAAAACTTTGCACGGCCTTAGAAAGCGCCTGTTTCAACCGACAGGCAGGTGTAATGTGGCAAAACTCACTGCTGCAATTCACCAGCGATAAGGGCTCCAGCTCGCGCACCACATCACCAATACGTATCGCACTCGCCGGTTTACCCAGGCGAATGCCGCCATTTTTTCCACGAACAGCAGTCACGTAGCCGGCACGACTAAGTTGATTGATTATTTTGACCATATGATTACGGGAGACGCCGTAGACGTCAGTCACTTCAGAAATACTGGTCATCCGCCCTTCTGGCAATGACGCCATGTAGATCAGCGCACGTAATCCGTAATCAGTGAAACTCGTTAACTGCACATCAACCTCAAAAGGGAAATCGGGAAAAAATACATTTACATTGATGATAAACCAGCCACAAGCTGTGTCGCTAATTTATTTCAGTTTGGGGAAGGAAAAAAGCGAGGATTTAACACTGCGTCGGAAAGCGTAATGGCTTACTCGACGCAGTAATGTATCACACTGCTAGCCCAGCAGGCAAAATATCTGCCGGGCACACCAGAATTACGCGTCGAACGGGTCGCGCAGAATCATGGTTTCAGTACGATCCGGACCGGTAGAGATGATATCGATCGGCACACCAGTCAGCTCTTCGATACGCTTGATGTAGTTCAGCGCCGCCTGCGGCAGGCCGCTACGATCTTTCACGCCGAAGGTGGATTCAGACCAGCCCGGCATGGTTTCGTAAATCGGCTCTACACCTTTCCAGTCGTCAGCTGCCAGCGGAGTGGTGGTCACTTCGCGACCATCCGGCATACGGTAAGCCACGCAGAGTTTCACCTCTTTCAGACCATCCAGTACGTCCAGTTTGGTCAGGCAGAAGCCAGACAGGGAGTTCAGCTGTACCGCACGACGAACGGCAACAGTGTCCAGCCAGCCGGTACGACGACGACGACCTGTAGTTGCGCCGAATTCGTTACCCTGCTTGCAGAGGAACTCGCCAGTTTCATCAAACAGTTCAGTCGGGAACGGACCTGCACCCACACGAGTGGAGTAAGCTTTGAGGATACCCAGAACGTAATCAACATAACGCGGGCCCAAGCCGGAACCGGTCGCCACGCCACCAGCAGTGGTGTTGGAAGAAGTTACGTACGGATAAGTACCGTGGTCGATATCCAGCAGCGTACCCTGCGCACCTTCAAACATGACGAAATCGCCACGCTGACGCGCCTGGTCGAGCAGATCAGAAACGTCAACAACCATAGAAGTCAGGATGTCGGCAACAGCCATCGTATCATCCAGAACTTTCTGGTAATCAACCGCTTCAGCTTTGTAGTAGTTAACCAACTGGAAGTTGTGATATTCCATCACTTCTTTCAGTTTTTCAGCGAAGGTTTCTTTGTCGAAAAGGTCGCCAACACGCAGACCGCGACGTGCAACTTTATCTTCATAAGCAGGCCCGATACCACGACCCGTGGTGCCGATCGCTTTCGCGCCACGCGCTTTCTCACGTGCGTTATCCAGCGCAACGTGATAATCAAGGATCAGCGGACATGCCTCAGACAGCAGCAGACGCTCACGAACGGGGATGCCACGGTCTTCCAGTTCTTTCATCTCTTTCATCAGCGCAGCCGGAGACAGCACAACACCGTTACCGATGATGCTGGTTACATTCTCGCGGAGAATACCTGATGGAATAAGATGGAGAACGGTTTTTTCACCGTTGATTACGAGAGTATGGCCTGCGTTGTGACCGCCCTGGTAGCGTACAACATATTTAGCCCGTTCAGTCAGAAGATCGACGATCTTACCTTTACCTTCGTCACCCCATTGGGTGCCCAGTACGACGACGTTGTTACCCATTTTTCAAAATCACCGTTTGCTTAAAAATGGATTCTACCATCGCTTTTTCAGAGTTACAGCACTTTTTGCATCCAAAAATGACCTTAATCAGTCTGTTTTTTGTTCAGCCAATCGTTTTCCTCAACATGTAGTAGACCACAACGCCCGCAACCACAAGTCCCCCACCAAAACGACGTAAAATATTATCGGGCAAATTGGTCATCGCAGAGATCATCTTCTTCCATGCCTGCGGGTAAAGCATCGGCCCTAAACCTTCCAGCACCAAAACCAGGGCAAGCGCCAGCCAGATTGTCGAATTCATTCATTATCCTTATAGAAAAAGAAAACCACCGACATCCCTGAGGATGCGGTGGCTTTATTGACCTGTACCGCAGTCGTTATCTTAACGCGTCGCGGAGCTCGGCGTCTTCATGTAGCGGAAGAAATCGCTGTCCGGGCTCATGACCATCACGTCCTGATTACCGGAGAAGCTATTCTCGTAGGCACGCAGGCTACGGATGAATGCGTAGAAGTCCGGATCTTTGCTGAATGCATCAGCAAACAGTTTGGCAGCTTCAGCGTCGCCTTCACCGCGCATGATACGACCCTGACGCTCTGCTTCTGCCAGCGTTCTGGTCACTTCATAGTCGGCAGTCGCGCGCAGTTTCTCCGCTTCTTCCTGACCTTGTGAACGGTGACGACGCGCTACCGCTTCACGCTCGGCGCGCATACGGTTGTAGATCGCTTCAGACACTTCGGTCGGCAGGTTGATCTGCTTAATACGCACATCGACAACTTCAATACCCAGCGCCGCCATACTGTTCGGGTTGATGACCGGAACTTTGCCCTTCGTCTCAGCCGTTACGCGCTCTGCCGCTTCGGCAATGGCGTTATCTGCTGCTGGGGTAGTAACTTCATCTTCTGTACCCGCAGAACCAGAGTTCAGCGCGTCACGCACTTCCAGGGTCAGACGACCACGGGAATCGGTGACGATGTCTTTCACGTCCAGGCGACCAATTTCAGAACGCAGACGGTCAGAGAACTTACGTTTCAACAGCACTTCCGCTTGCGAAATGTCGCCACCGCCCGTTGCCAGGTAGTAACGGCTGAAATCGCTGATGCGCCATTTGATGTAAGAATCGACGATCAGGTCTTTCTTCTCTTTGGTCACAAAGCGGTCGGCCTGGTTGTCCATGGTTTGAATACGCGCGTCGAGCATTTTCACCGTTTCAATGAACGGTATCTTGAAATGCAGACCAGGCTCATAAACCAGAGGTTTGTTGTCATCATCACGCAGTACCTTACCAAAACGCAGCGTAATACCGCGCTCACCTTCTTTGACGACAAAGACAGACATGTAAAGCACTACCAGCACGATGATGATAATCGCGATAACTGACTTACGCATCGTTATTCCCCCTGACGCTGGTAGTCGTTACGCTGCGCGTTGGCGCGGCGTTGGTCCATAATATCGCCCTGACTGGTGGACGATGTGTTGCTTGCCCCACTGGTCGTGGAGGAAGAGGCTGGCGGCAGACGCAGCAGATTGCTGGCACCGTTGTCGCTCTTCGCCGCAGGCGCGTTACCCCCTTTCAGCATCTGGTCTAACGGCAGAACCATCAGGTTGCCACCTTTGTCGTTAACCAGCACTTTGCGGGTATTGCCCAACACTTTTTCCATCGTCTCGATATACAGACGCTCGCGAGTAATTTCCGGCGCGGCTTTATATTCCGGCAGAAGTTTAGCAAAGCGCGCCACTTCACCCTGGGCTTCCAGGATAGTCTGAGCCTTGTACGCACGCGCCTCTTCGAGGATACGTTGCGCCTGACCGTTCGCTCGCGGCTGAACTTCGTTGGTATACGCTTCTGCTTCACGGATGTATTGCTGTTCGTTTTCACGTGCAGCAATCGCATCGTCAAACGCTGCTTTTACTTCTTCCGGCGGACGAGCAGCCTGGAAGTTGACGTCCAGCAGAGTGATACCCATGTCATACGGACGAATCGTCTCTTCCAGTTCGCGCTGAGTATCGCTACGAATCACGGTACGACCTTCCGTCAGAATGCGGTCCATGGTGTATTTACCGATAACCCCACGCAGGGCGCTGTCGGTAGCCTGACGCAGGCTGTCATCCGGGCTGGTTACGCTATACAGGTATTTTTCCGGATTGGTGACGCGGTACTGCACGTTCATCTCAACGCGTACCACGTTTTCGTCCGACGTCAGCATCACACCAGAAGCAGCCAGTTCACGCACGGCTTCCACGTTCACCGGTTTAACTTCGTCGATAAACGTCGGTTTCCAGTTCAGACCAGGCTCAACCAGATGGCTGAATTTACCAAAGCGTGTTACCACGCCGCGTTCGGCTTCTTTAATGGTGTAGAAACCACTGGCCGCCCAAATAATGACAATCGCTGCCGCTGCGATGGTAACGACACGACCGCCAAGCTGCGGGCGCGGGCCTTGCGATGAACTGCCACCGCCAGATCCAGTGCCTTTACCGCCGCCCAGACCACCGAGCTTTTTGCTCAGTTTGCGGAAGATATCATCTAAATCAGGTGGCCCTTGATCGCGACCGCCTTTGTTTCCATTTCCCTCAGAGTTGCCGCCAGGTTTGCTGCTTCCCCACGGGTCGCGGTCTTGTCCGTTATTACCGGGCTGATTCCACGCCATGTTTGTGCTCCATATTTGTTATGCGGTGATCCCTGTTGTCTTTCGACGCCAGAGGATATGACTCCACGCTTCAGACGCTTTGCCGGTTAGATCAGGTAATCGATCAACGCCGGTTCTTGTTTACAGAGGCGACGCCAGTCAACGATCGGCATACGAACTTGCAGACTTACACTGCCGTCCTCCTCCATCCACTCTTTTTCTATTGCCTGAAGCTGATAAAAACGACTTCTCAGACGCCCTTCCTGCGGCGGCAGACGCAATGTATGCTGCGCCACCTCACCGGAAAGCCGCTCCGTCAAAGCCTGAAAAAGCTGTGGTATCCCCGCTCCGGTCTGCGCAGAAAGCCAGACACGGATCGGTTTGTTCTCTTCGTCCCGATCAATACGCGGTTCGAAATCTTCCAGCATATCGATCTTATTCATCACCAGCAGGGTTGGGATCTCGTGAGCATCGATCTCTTCAAGAACCGTATTCACCGCTTCGATGTTTTCTTGTACACGCACATCTGCCGCATCAATGACGTGCAGCAGCAATGTGGCTTGCCGCGTCTCTTGTAACGTGGCTTTAAACGCCGCCACCAGATCGTGCGGTAAGTGGCGAATAAACCCTACGGTATCTGCCAGCACGGTTTCACCGACATCCGCGACGTCAATACGCCGCAATGTCGGATCGAGGGTGGCAAACAACTGGTCTGCCGCATAGACCCGTGCTTCGGTAATGCGATTGAAAAGGGTAGATTTACCGGCGTTGGTATATCCCACCAGCGAAACAGTAGGAACGTCGGCTTTGATACGCGATTGCCGCCCCTGCTCACGCTGCTTTTCAACTCTTTCCAGGCGCGACTGTATCTGCACGATGCGATTACGCAACAAACGACGGTCGGTTTCGAGCTGGGTTTCACCCGGACCACGCAAACCGATCCCGCCTTTCTGTCTTTCAAGGTGGGTCCAGCCACGCACCAGGCGCGTAGCCAGATGGCGCAGCTGCGCCAGCTCAACCTGCAACTTACCCTCATGGGTACGCGCACGTTGGGCGAAAATATCTAAAATAAGGCCGGTGCGGTCGATGACACGACACTCGCACAAACGCTCCAGGTTACGCTCTTGCGCTGGGCTCAGGGCATGGTCAAAAAGAACGACCGAAGCACCCGTCGCTTTGACAGCTTCCGCAATTTCAACTGCTTTACCTTCACCTACAAAATACTTTGGGTGTGGCGCTTTACGGCTACCGGTAATCACCTGCAATGCTTCGACACCGGCGGAAGAAACCAGAGATTCAAACTCCTGGAGGTCTTCCATATCTTTGTCTTGCGTAAAATAGATGTGTACCAGCACCGCCTGCTCACCAGCATCATAACGGTCAAACAAGCGTAAAACCCTCTAAATAGATCAGCGGGGAACGCAGGATCGCTGGCTCCCCGTGTAAAAAAACAGCCCGAAACCTTATTCGGTTTCTTCGCTGTCCTGTTGCGCGGAAGTATTCTGCGCGCTACTACCATGATGGTAGTTACTGCTCGTACCACCACCGGCGTTGTTACTGTGATGAGAAACCGGACGAGACGGGACAACAGTAGAAATCGCGTGCTTATAAACCATCTGGCTGACCGTGTTTTTCAACAGGATCACGAACTGATCAAAAGACTCGATTTGTCCTTGCAGCTTAATACCATTCACCAAATAAATAGAAACTGGAACACGTTCCCGACGCAGTGCGTTCAGGAACGGATCTTGTAAAGATTGCCCCTTAGCCATTCTCTCTTTTCCTTATATGCTTATTTGTACTTTGAACCTTTCGATTCTGAAAAAATTGCGCACGATACGCCTCAATTGTACACATTCAGCCTGCGATAGCACCAACAACCTGTAATACTTCGTCACGCGCCTGTTCTGGTTTTTCACTGTCAAGCCAGTGAACCCCTTCCCAACCACGCAGCCAGGTTATCTGCCGCTTCGCCAACTGTCTCGTGGCGCAAACACCTCGATAAACCATTTCATCGTATGAGATTTCGCCTTCAAGGTAAGACCACATCTGGCGATAACCCACGCAACGAATGGAAGGCAAATCCGTATGCAAATCTCCTCGGGCAAAAAGCGCCCGGACTTCTGCTTCAAAACCTGAAGCCAACATCTGATGAAAACGCTGCTCAATTCGTTGATGGAGCAGTTCACGGCTCGCCGGGGCGATGGCGAACTGATGCACCTGATACGGTAGAGCGTCTCCTGACGTTTGCGTCAGTTCCGTTAAAGTTTTACCCGAAATGAAAAAAACTTCCAGTGCCCGGGAAAGCCTTTGTGGATCATTTGGATGAATCCTTGCTGCCGCAACAGGATCTATCTCCTGCAGTTGACGATGCAATGACTCCCAACCTTGCTCTGCCGCTTGTTGCTCAATTCTGGCTCGTACTTCCGGGTCCGCCGACGGTAGCGGCGACAACCCCTCCAGTAACGCCTTGAAATACAACATAGTACCGCCCACTAACAGCGGGATCCGCCCCGCCGTCGTGATATCGGCCATTTCCGCCAACGCATCGCGACGAAAATCAGCAGCCGAATAAGCCTGCGACGGATCGCGAATATCCAGCAATCGGTGCGGCGCGGCGAGTAACTCTTCAGCGTTCGGCTTCGCCGTCCCGATATCCATCCCTTTGTAAATAAGGGCAGAATCAACGCTTATCAACTCTACTGGTAAAATTTTACGCAGCTCAATAGCCAGCGCCGTTTTACCGGAGGCCGTCGGCCCCATCAAAAAAATTGCCTTAGGCAGGCTCGCCTTACTGATATCACTCATCTTTCAGGGCTTTTATCGCCGGATGTAAATCAACAGATTGTAACAGACCACCCGGCGGCGTTTTTACAAGCTGCGGACATAACCGTTCTACATCCGCCAGCAGGGTAATAGCCTGAGCCATTGACCACTGTGTGTGTTCGCTCATCAGATTTCGTGCAATCCACTGCGCAATATTGCCAGGTTCGAATACGGACTGCTTCGCCAGGTAGCCTATCAGTTCAGGAATCAAGATTTGTAAATTTTGTTGGCGTAAGGGTAAAGGCACGGCTCTGATGGTCACATGCTGCGCATCAGACTGAAATTCAATGCCTAACTCCGCCAGAGCAGACTGCGCTTTTTCTAATGCCGATTTTTCTTCACCAGAGACTTTTAACCGCAACGGAATAAGCAACGGCTGAGCGCAAACTGGCGATTCCCCCGGCGTCAGTTGCACCTGACGCAGCCAGCGTTCCGCTACCGCCAGGGCTAAAAGTGAAATGTTGCCGTCGCGCTCCAGCAGCGCACAGTCGGAATGGACAATAGTCAGCACCCGACCAAAGCTTTGACCATTCGATGCCAGCGTAAGTTCCTGAGGTTCTGGCGCTTTTGGTTTGAGCGTCGGCGCAGGCGTTTGCAAAAGCTGGCGATACACTTCACCTTGCTGTTTCTGGTAGCCCGGTTGCGCGTTCGGCCAGGGAGCAGACTGGCGACTACCTGATGCTGGCGCAAGAGTAGGAGTAGGAGTAGGAGTAGGAGTAGGAGTAGGAGTGTAGCGTGGAGCTACCGGCTCACGAACTGCCGGTTCTGCAAAATGATTACGCCCTGCGGCTACGCGGTTTTCCGGGATGGCGCGCGATGCAGGTTGTGGTTCATCATCCAGCGGCGTTTCCAGTTGCTGTTGTAGCACGCTCAGCACACCCTGATAGATAAAGTCATGCACCAGACGCGACTGATGGAAACGCACTTCGTGTTTGGCGGGGTGCACGTTGACATCCACCTGATGCGGGTCGATCTCCAGATACAGCACAAACGCCGGTTGCTGATCGGCGCCCAGTTTATCTTCGCAGGCCTGGCGGATCGCATGATTGATCAGGCGATCGCGCATCATGCGCCCATTCACGTAGCAATACTGAATTTCCGCCAGTGCGGGCGTGGTGTGATTCGGATCTGCCACCCAGCCGCGCAGCGTGAGATCGCCGTGCTGCCATTCAATCGCCAGCGCATGTTCGAGAAAAGCGGTGCCACAAATCGCCCCTAAACGGCGTTCTTTTTGCCCGCCTTCCGGCACTGCGCGGTACTGGCGCACAATTTTACCGTTATGCGACAAGTTGATAGTGACGTCAAAACGTGCCAGCGCAATGCGGCGGATGATTTCATCAATATGGTTAAATTCGGTTTTCTCGGTGCGCAGGAATTTACGCCGCGCCGGAGTGTTGTAGAACAGATCCAGCACTTCCAGCGTCGTTCCCACCGGATGCGCCGCCGGTTTAACCGTCACGTCCATATCACGCCCTTCGGCATAAGCCTGCCAGGCTTCCTGCTGTTCCGCAGTGCGCGAAGTGAGCGTCAGGCGGGAAACCGAACTGATACTCGCCAGCGCCTCACCGCGAAAGCCCAGGCTGATAATGGCTTCGAGATCGTCCAGAGAGGCGATTTTACTGGTGGCATGACGTGCCAGCGCCAGCGCCAGCTCATCTTTTTTGATACCGCAGCCGTTATCACGAATGCGGATAAGTTTCGCCCCACCGCGTTCGATATCAATATCGATACGCGTCGCACCCGCATCGAGGCTGTTTTCCACCAGTTCTTTAACTACCGACGCAGGTCGCTCGACCACCTCACCTGCGGCAATCTGATTCGCCAGTTGTGGCGGTAAGACCTGAATTGGCATCAATAATCCTTAGTTTGGCAGCGTGCGATCTGGCGTCGTCACCGTACTGGCAGTTTGTGCCGTTGCACCCTGCGGCGCAGACTGCATCGGATGCGCAAGGAAGTAATTGCGCAGGCCTTTGTAAATGGCTTCTGCCAGCTGTTGTTGGTAATCGTCGCTCGCCAGCAAACGTTCTTCGCTGTTGTTGCTGATAAAACCGGTTTCGACCAGTACTGACGGGATATCCGGCGAACGCAGAACACCAAGGCTGGCGTGTTCCGGTCGACGTTTATGAATTTCGCCAATGCGTTGCAACTGGCTGATCATACTGGTCGCCACATCATACCCTACCCGCTGGGAATGACCGAACTGTAAATCCAGCACCGCCTGGCTTAAATACGGGTCAGACTGACTGTTCGCCAGCACATCGCCTGCCCCGCCCAGCAGCTCCGACTGTTTCTCGTGCTGTTCCAGCCAGCTTGCCATTTCACTATTTGCACGACGGTTAGAGAGCACCCATACGGAAGCGCCGGTAGCACTGCGATTCGGAGCGGCATCAGCGTGAATCGACACAAGGAAATTGGCGTTTTGCTTACGTGCCACATCGCTGCGCCCCATCACCGAGATAAAGTAATCCCCGTCACGGGTTAAAACACCCTTAAACATCGGATCATCATTGAGCAAAGTACGCAATTTACGTGCGATGGCGATGGTGACGTTTTTCTCCCGCGTACCGCCAGGGCCGATAGCGCCAGGATCCTGGCCGCCGTGTCCGGCATCAATAGCGATGACAATTTTATCGCCAGTGTTAGCCGTCGCGCGCGCTGCCGGACGCGTCACCGTATTGCTACTGATGACACCCGTAGCCCGGTTGCTCTCGGTTTTAAACGGATTGCGCGCCGGTTCGCTGACGCGCGGTGCAACAACGGCTGGCGTTTCAACACGTTTAGCAACCACTGGCGGAGGAGGAGGCGGTGGCGGCGCATCGGCGTTAATCGTAAAGACAACGGTGTAATTGCTACCATTCTGCCGCTTCACCGCTTCGGTTTTACCGTTTTCGGTGAGATCCACCACCAAACGCAGCGTTTGCGCATCTTTTGGCGTTCCAGAGCGAATCGCCTTCACCAGATTATTACCGCTGAACAACAACGGCAGCCCCTGAATCACACCCGTTTGTTTGATATCGAGCGCCACGGTGCGTTTGCTTTGATGGCTAAATGCATAGTCAGGATCGCCAATAAAACTTAACGTTATCCGCGCCTGTTGATTGCCATTAGAAACCTGAATATCAGAGAGCGTAGCGGCGCCAGCCTGCGCGCACAGCAGCACCAACGTCGCTACCAACCAATTTCTGATGCGATACATCATCCCGCCACCTTCAAAGGTTAACCGGCTAAACGCGCCAGCAACAATTCACCCGCAGAGGAGACCGCACTCACGCGCGCCTCACGGCCTTGTGCCTGATAATCAATGTGTATTTCGACATCCGGGTCAGGAAGAACACCTGTACCTTGTTGTGGCCACTCCACCAGGCAGATGGCATCGTTGGCAAAATAATCGCGGATCCCCATAAACTCCAGCTCCTCGGGATCGGCAAGGCGGTACAAATCAAAGTGATAAACCATTAAGTTGTCGAGCGTATAGGGTTCGACCAGCGTATAAGTGGGGCTTTTGACATTACCCTGATGACCCAGAGCCTGTAAAAAGCCCCGGCTAAAGGTGGTTTTACCTGCGCCTAAATCGCCATACAGATAGATTACGGTTGCGCCATCGCAGGCTTTCGCTACCCGCTCGCCCAGGTCTAATGTTGCCTGCTCATCAGGGAGCGGAATTACTCGATTCATCATGGTTTTTATCAGTCACTTCCGGGTTAACAATACGCTGTAGCGTGGAAAAGAGATCGGTTGCCAGCATCCCGCGCGTACCAAAACGCGCCGCCAGCACGTCAGCCGCCGCGCCGTGTGCGATACATCCAGCACAGGCGGCATCATATGGCGACAGTTTTTGCCCAAGCAATGCGCCAATAATACCAGAGAGCACATCGCCCATGCCGCCAGTGGCCATGCCTGCATTCCCGGCATCAATAATGCCTAAGTCATCAGGGTTTGCTGCGACCACGGTTCCGGCACCTTTCAGCACCGCTACGCCGCCATAACGTTGTACCAGACGTTGGGCGCAATGTAAGCGGTCACTTTCAATTTCAGCGACGGAACAGCCCAACAACCGTGCGGCCTCGCCAGGATGCGGCGTGATCACGCGATTGTGACGCTTATCGGGATTGATTGCCAGCAGGTTCAATGCATCGGCATCCCACAACATCGGTTTGCGAAAATTCTCCACTTTTTGCAGGGCTTTTTTCCCCCACTCTTGCTGGCCCAGACCGGGACCAATCACCACCACATCGGCCCATTCCAGGCTTTCAGTTAAAGATTTATCCGTCAACTCGAACACCATCAATTCCGGACGTGCGGTCAGCAGCGGCGCAATGTTTTCGCTGCGGGTCAGCACTCTGACTAAACCGGCTCCAGCACGCAGCGCCGCTTCTCCCGCCATACGAATAGCCCCTGCCGTGCCGTGATCGCCACCGATAATCACCAGCCGCCCATGATCGCCTTTATGCGAAGACGGGCGACGCGGTTTCAGCCAGTGAGAAAGTTGTTCTGCAGAAAACCGCTGAATTTTCGTCTCCTGACTTGCCAGCCAACAGTCCAGTCCCAGCGAGTCAAAATGCAGTTGCCCGGTAACATCCCGCGCTTTGCCGGTTAACAAACCTGGTTTCAGCGCAATAAAAGTGATGGTTTGATCGGCGTTGATCACCGCGCCTGGCGCGGCTCCGGTTTGTACCAGCAGGCCGGAAGGGATATCAATCGCCACAATCGGCGCAGGACAGGAATTAGCATGGTCGATTAATTGGCTAATAGATTCGCGGGGCGCTTGCTGCAAGCCTGTGCCGAGCAGCGCATCAACAATCAACTCCACCGACTCGGGCCAGACAATATTCGAGGCATGGATCTCGCCTCCCGCGTTTAACCATGCTTCGCGTGCCAGCGCAGCCTCTTCCGGTAACGGTTTGTCGCTCTCCAGAGCCAGCAACGTAACCTCAATACCGACCGCTTTTGCCAGCCGCGCGACCACGTAGCCATCGCCGCCGTTATTGCCATGACCGCACAGCACCAGCCAGTGGCGGGCGTCAGGATAAGCCGAACGACACACCTGAAACGCGGCTTCACCCGCGCGAAGCATCAGCTCATAGAGCGTTAGCCCCAGCGCATCTGCCGCTTCGCGTTCACCACGTCGGATATCGTCGGCGTGCCAGACGGTGTGTGGTATACTTACGGGGTTTTTCTTCATTGTATGGTCCGTCATGTCAGAGCCCCTCGATCTCAATCAGTTAGCGCAAAAAATTAAACAGTGGGGACTGGAACTGGGCTTTCAGCAGGTGGGTATTACCGACACCGATCTCAGCGAGTCCGAGCCAAAACTGCAAGCATGGCTGGACAAACAATACCACGGCGAAATGGACTGGATGGCACGTCACGGTATGCTGCGCGCCCGCCCCCACGAGTTATTGCCCGGTACGCTGCGTGTGATCAGCGTGCGGATGAATTACCTGCCTGCCAACGCCGCATTTGCCAGCACGCTGAAAAATCCTAAACTCGGCTATGTTAGCCGTTATGCGCTGGGCCGTGATTATCACAAACTTCTGCGCAACCGACTCAAAAAGCTGGGCGAGATGATTCAGCAACATTGTGTTTCGCTGAATTTTAGACCGTTTGTCGATTCTGCGCCTGTTCTTGAGCGCCCGTTGGCTGAAAAAGCGGGACTTGGCTGGACAGGTAAGCACTCACTTATCCTCAATCGCGAAGCTGGTTCGTTCTTCTTTTTAGGCGAACTGCTGGTTGATATTCCGTTACCTGTGGATCAAACGGTCGAGGAAGGATGCGGTAAATGCGTGGCCTGTATGACGATTTGCCCGACCGGAGCCATTGTCGAGCCATATACCGTAGATGCTCGCCGCTGCATTTCTTATCTGACGATAGAACTGGAAGGGGCAATCCCGGAAGAGTTACGCCCGTTAATGGGAAACCGTATTTACGGTTGCGATGATTGCCAGCTTATCTGCCCGTGGAATCGCTATTCGCAACTGACAACTGAAGACGATTTCAGCCCACGCAAACCATTACACGCACCGGAACTCATTGAGTTATTCGCCTGGAGCGAAGAGAAGTTTTTAAAAATAACAGAAGGTTCAGCGATTCGCCGTATAGGCCACCTGCGCTGGCTGCGTAATATCGCCGTAGCATTAGGCAATGCCCCCTGGGATGAAGCGATTCTGGCGGCGCTGGAAAGTCGTAAAGGTGAGCATCCACTTCTTGATGAACACATAGCGTGGGCGATTGCGCAGCAAATCGAGCGACGAAATGCATGCGTGGTTGAGGTTCAACTACCGAAAAAACAGCGTCTTGTTCGGGTGATTGAAAAGGGCTTACCACGCGACGCCTGATTCATCCACAGCTTGTGAATAAAAATAAAAACGTATTGCAATTCAAGCCGGAAAAAATCGTCAAGCGATCAATACGACAAATCGAAACCTTAATTTTCAATTTAAATATCAACACGTTAAGAATTTACTATTCACCGTGCGAAGTTTTTCTGAAATTAAGATTACAGCCTGAACCTGTGGATAACTCTGTTTACAAGAGTTTGTCAGAGACAACAAAAACCAGCAATAACGCATCGCGTCGCTGTGGATAGTTTATTGAGAGGAGAATTTGGAGCGGGAAACGAGACTCGAACTCGCGACCCCGACCTTGGCAAGGTCGTGCTCTACCAACTGAGCTATTCCCGCGTACTACTTAATTTTTGCTTTCGTAATTTCGCATTTCTGCGTCGTTACGGGAGGCGCATTATACGAGAAATCTTTCCCTCTGCAACCCCCCTAAAAATTTTTTTTTGAGTTTTTATCTCAAGTGCTGAAATTATCAGCAAGACGTTCAATTTAGCGCCAAACCCACGCCGCCGCAAGTGGAATCCGGCGGTTACGTGACCAGGAAAAATTTTACAGCTTGATAAAATGTTCGCGGTAGTAAGCCAGCTCCGCCACCGATTCACGGATATCATCCATCGCCTGATGCGTCCCCTGCTTGGTAAAACCATCAAGAATTTCCGGCTTCCAGCGGCGCGCCAGCTCTTTCAGGGTGCTGACATCAAGATAACGGTAGTGGAAGTAGGCTTCCAGCTCCGGCATGTATTTAAACAGGAAGCGACGGTCCTGACCGATGCTGTTACCGCAAATCGGCGATTTTCCCGCAGGCACCCACTGTTTTAAAAATTCGAGCGTTGCCAGCTCAGCTTCCCGATCGCCCATCGTGCTCGCTTTCACGCGCTCCACCAGCCCGCTGGCGGTATGGGTGCGCACGTTCCAGTCATCCATCAGCGCCAGCTGTTCATCGGACTGATGTACTGCAATGGTCGGCCCTTCTGCCAGAATATTCAGGTTGGCATCGGTCACCAGCGTGGCAATCTCAATAATGCGATCACACTCGGGATCCAGACCGGTCATCTCAAGATCGATCCAAATCAGGTTGTTTTCATTGGCACTCATGCTATTTTCCACCCATTCACAGTGACTATATTGATCCACAATTGCGTGTATCATAGATGTTTTGCCCATCAGGGGCGACCAGGAGTCAGTACGATTGAGTAAAAATAAACTCTCCAAAGGCCAACAGCGCCGTGTGAACGCCAATCACCAGCGTCGTCTTAAAACGTCTAAGGAGAAGCCCGACTACGACGACAATCTGTTTGGCGAGCCTGATGAAGGTATCGTCATCAGCCGTTTTGGTATGCACGCTGATGTGGAATCCGCAGACGGCGAAGTTCACCGCTGCAATATTCGCCGTACCATCCGTTCGCTGGTAACCGGCGATCGCGTGGTCTGGCGTCCGGGTAAACCAGCGGCAGAAGGCGTAAATGTCAAAGGGATCGTGGAAGCGGTGCATGAGCGCACCTCGGTGTTGACGCGCCCGGATTTCTACGACGGCGTGAAACCTATTGCCGCCAACATCGACCAGATTGTCATTGTCTCCGCTATTTTGCCGGAGCTGTCGCTCAATATTATCGACCGTTACCTGGTGGCCTGCGAAACCTTGCAGATTGAACCGATTATCGTGCTCAACAAGATAGACCTGCTGGACGACGAAGGCATGGCATTCGTCAACGAGCAGATGGATATTTATCGCAACATCGGTTATCGCGTATTGATGGTTTCCAGCCATACTCAGGATGGGCTGAAACCGCTGGAAGAGGCGTTGACCGGGCGCATCAGCATTTTTGCCGGACAGTCCGGCGTCGGCAAATCCAGTCTGCTTAACGCGCTGCTGGGGCTGCAAAAAGAGATCCTGACCAACGATGTCTCGGACAACTCCGGTCTCGGTCAGCACACCACCACTGCTGCCCGGCTGTATCACTTTCCGCACGGCGGCGATGTCATTGATTCCCCTGGCGTACGTGAATTTGGTCTCTGGCATCTGGCACCGGAACAAATCACTCAAGGCTTTGTCGAATTTCATGATTACTTAGGCCTGTGTAAATATCGCGATTGCAAACACGATACCGATCCGGGCTGCGCAATCCGTGAAGCGGTTGATGAGGGGAAAATCGCGGAAACTCGTTTCGAAAACTATCACCGTATTCTGGAAAGCATGGCGCAGGTAAAAACGCGTAAAAACTTTTCTGATACGGATGACTGACAATTAAGCTAACCGTCGTTAGAATCGTCCCCTTTTTTTCAGGATCCGGCATGAACGCCGGATCAGGAACGACAAAACAATGGCCTGGAGGCTACCTTGTTAAATTCATTTAAACTTTCGCTACAGTACATTCTGCCAAAACTATGGCTTACTCGCCTGGCGGGTTGGGGCGCAAGCAAGCGGGCAGGATGGCTGACAAAACTGGTTATCGATCTGTTCGTTAAATACTACAAGGTCGACATGCAAGAGGCACAAAAGCCGGACACCGCCAGTTACCGCACCTTTAACGAATTTTTTGTCCGTCCGTTGCGTGACGAAGTACGCCCAATCGATACCGATCCAAATGTCCTGGTCATGCCTGCCGATGGCGTTATTAGCCAGTTAGGTAAAATCGAAGAAGATAAAATCCTGCAAGCCAAAGGCCACAACTACAGCCTCGAAGCCCTGCTGGCGGGTAACTACCTGATGGCGGATCTTTTCCGCAATGGTACGTTTGTGACCACTTACCTCTCCCCGCGTGACTACCACCGCGTGCATATGCCGTGCAACGGCATTCTGCGGGAGATGATCTACGTGCCGGGCGATCTCTTCTCTGTGAACCATCTCACCGCTCAGAACGTGCCGAATCTGTTTGCCCGTAACGAACGCGTAATCTGCCTGTTCGATACCGAATTTGGCCCGATGGCGCAGATTCTGGTCGGTGCGACGATTGTTGGCAGCATTGAGACGGTCTGGGCGGGCACCATTACGCCACCGCGCGAAGGCATCATCAAACGCTGGACCTGGCCTGCAGGGGAAAACGACGGCTCCGTGGCACTGCTGAAAGGCCAGGAAATGGGTCGCTTTAAACTCGGCTCTACCGTTATCAACCTGTTTGCACCGGGTAAAGTGAATCTGGTTGAGCAACTGGCAAGCCTTTCTGTCACTAAGATTGGTCAGCCACTGGCAGTATCTACCGAACCCTTTGTTACCCCAGAAGCTGAACCTGCCCCGCTTCCTGCTGAAGAGATCCAGGCAGAACACGACGCCAGCCCATTGGTTGACGACAACAAAGACCCGGTCTAATCCATCAAAGGAAACGCTGACGTGCGCCTGATTATCACTTTTCTGATGGCCTGGTGCCTCAGTTGGGGGGCGTACGCCGCGACGGCCCCCGATAGCAAACAAATCACCCAGGAACTGGAGCAGGCAAAAGCGGCGAAACCCGCGCAGCCAGAAGTCGTAGAGGCGCTCCAGTCTGCCTTAAATGCGCTTGAGGAGCAAAAAGGCTCCCTTGAGCGCATCAAGCAATATCAGCAAGTTATCGATAATTACCCCAAACTCTCCGCTACTCTGCGCGCGCAGTTGAACAACATGCGTGATGAGCCGCGCAGCGTGTCGCCGGGGATGTCTACCGACGCGCTGAATCAGGAAATTCTCCAGGTCAGCAGCCAGTTGCTGGATAAAAGCCGTCAGGCTCAGCAAGAACAGGAGCGCGCCCGCGAGATTGCGGATTCGCTGAATCAACTGCCGCAACAGCAAACCGACGCACGCCGTCAGTTGAATGAAATCGAGCGTCGTCTCGGGACACTTACGGGAAATAGTCCACTTAATCAGGCGCAAAATTTCGCGTTGCAGGCCGACTCCGCACGTTTGAAGTCATTGGTCGATGAGCTCGAACTGGCACAACTTTCTGCCAATAACCGTCAGGAACTGACGCGTCTGCGTTCGGCACTGGCAGAAAAAGAGAGTCAACAACTGGATGCGTATTTGCAGGCATTGCGTAACCAGTTGAATAGCCAACGCCAGCTTGAGGCTGAACGGGCACTCGAAAGCACTGAATTACTGGCAGAAAGCAGTGCCGATTTGCCGAAAGATATCGTCGCTCAATTCAAAATTAACCGCGAACTGTCGGCGGCGTTGAATCAGCAGGCGCAGCGGATGGATCTCGTCGCTTCACAGCAACGTCAGGCTACCAGCCAGACGTTACAGGTTCGGCAGGCGTTGAATACGCTACGTGAACAATCACAATGGCTGGGTTCGTCAAACCTGCTCGGCGAAGCACTGCGGGCGCAGGTGGCACGGCTGCCAGAAATGCCCAAACCGCAGCAACTGGATACTGAAATGGCGCAGTTGCGCGTGCAACGGTTACGTTATGAGGATCTCCTCAATAAACAGCCGCTGCTACGGCAAATCCATCAGGCCGACGGTCAACCACTTACCGCCGAACAAAACCGTATTCTTGAAGCACAATTGCGTACTCAGCGTGAGTTACTGAACTCCTTACTCCAGGGTGGCGACACGCTACTGCTTGAACTGACCAAGCTGAAAGTCTCCAACGGACAACTGGAAGATGCGCTGAAAGAGGTCAATGAAGCGACGCACCGCTATCTGTTCTGGACCTCTGACGTGCGCCCGATGACCATCGCCTGGCCGCTGGAGATCGCTCAGGATCTGCGCCGTCTGATCTCGCTGGACACCTTCAGCCAGTTAGGTAAAGCCACCATGATGATGCTGACCAGCAAAGAGACGATTTTGCCGCTGTTTGGCGCGTTGATTCTGGTCGGTTGCAGTATTTACTCGCGCCGCTATTTCACCCGTTTTCTTGAACGTTCGGCAGCGAAAGTCGGCAAAGTCACCCAGGATCACTTCTGGCTGACGTTGCGCACCCTTTTCTGGTCGATTCTCGTCGCATCACCGCTGCCAGTGCTGTGGATGACGCTGGGTTACGGCTTGCGCGAGGCGTGGCCTTATCCGCTGGCGGTAGCGATTGGCGATGGCGTAACGGCCACCGTGCCGCTGCTGTGGGTAGTGATGATTTGTGCCACCTTTGCCCGCCCGAACGGCTTGTTTATCGCTCATTTTGGCTGGCCGCGCGAACGGGTTTCCCGTGGGATGCGCTACTATCTGATGAGCATCGGGCTTATTGTGCCGCTGATTATGGCGCTGATGATGTTCGATAATCTCGACGACCGCGAGTTTTCCGGTTCGCTGGGACGTCTTTGCTTTATCCTCATTTGCGGTGCACTGGCGGTAGTCACACTCAGCCTGAAAAAAGCCGGTATCCCGCTGTATCTCAACAAAGAAGGTAGCGGTGACAACATTGCTAACCATATGTTGTGGAACATGATGATTGGCGCACCGCTGGTCGCTATTCTCGCCGCAGCGGTGGGTTATCTGGCAACGGCGCAAGCTCTGCTGGCAAGGCTGGAAACATCGGTCGCCATCTGGTTCCTGTTGCTGGTGGTTTATCATGTTATCCGCCGCTGGATGCTGATCCAGCGACGCAGGCTGGCGTTTGACCGGGCGAAGCATCGCCGGGCAGAGATGTTAGCGCAACGTGCGCGTGGCGAAGAAGAAGCGCATCATCACAGTAGCCCGGAAGGGGCAATTGAAGTCGATGAAAGCGAAGTCGATCTCGATGCTATCAGCGCGCAATCCTTACGGCTGGTGCGTTCAATCCTGATGCTGATCGCCCTGCTTTCGGTCATTGTGCTGTGGTCGGAAATCCATTCCGCTTTTGGCTTCCTCGAAAATATTTCGCTATGGGATGTCACATCCACAGTGCAGGGCGTGGAAAGTCTGGAACCGATTACCCTCGGTGCGGTGCTGATTGCCATTCTGGTGTTTATTATCACCACGCAGCTGGTGCGCAACCTGCCCGCGCTGCTGGAGCTGGCGATTTTGCAGCACCTCGATTTAACGCCGGGTACGGGCTACGCCATCACCACCATCACCAAATATCTGCTGATGCTGATTGGCGGGCTGGTCGGCTTCTCGATGATTGGTATTGAGTGGTCGAAATTGCAGTGGCTGGTCGCTGCGCTCGGTGTTGGTCTCGGCTTTGGTTTGCAGGAGATTTTCGCCAACTTTATCTCTGGCCTGATTATCCTGTTCGAAAAACCGATTCGCATTGGCGATACGGTGACAATTCGCGATCTCACCGGTAGCGTGACGAAAATTAACACCCGTGCCACCACCATCAGCGACTGGGACCGTAAAGAGATTATTGTGCCAAACAAGGCGTTTATTACTGAGCAGTTTATCAACTGGTCGCTCTCTGACTCAGTCACACGCGTGGTGTTGACGATTCCGGCTCCTGCCGATGCCAACAGTGAAGAAGTGACGGAGATCCTGCTAACCGCAGCACGCCGCTGTTCGCTGGTAATCGACAATCCGGCGCCGGAAGCCTTCCTGGTGGATCTGCAACAGGGGGTTCAGATTTTCGAATTGCGTATTTACGCCGCTGAAATGGGACACCGGATGCCGCTGCGCCATGAGATCCACCAGTTGATTCTGGCAGGCTTCCACGCCCACGGTATTGATATGCCATTCCCGCCCTTCCAGATGCGTCTGGAAAGCCTGAACGGTAAACAAACGGGAAGAACATTAACTTCTGCGGGTAGACGTCGCCAGGCGGGAAGTTTGTAATGTGTGAAGCTGCCAAATGACGCCAACGTGGCTAATTTAGCAGCTTAGCATCATCTTCAGTTATCTCCGGCTCCGGAGAGTATCATCCATAACGCATTTCTTCCTGACAACTCATCGCCGGACTGGCGATGAGTTGTTATTGCAGACAATCAATCTAAAGTTAACTCAGGCTGACTCGCCATGCGGCTGCAATAGTTCTGGTAAATCGCCATCGCTAACAGAGAGAAGAAGATAGGGCCGCCAATCATCCACAATGTGCTGTCCCAGTCTCCGGCCTCAACCACTGGCTGGATGATGGTGAAGACGTTCGCAAAAGTCACCACCAGTACGACAACCACCGTCGCGATCATTGCCGACATATGCGTTTTGAAAATCACAAACGGTCTGTCGAGATCCTGACGCGCTTTAAAGAACGGGAAAGCCAGCGCGAGGAACAGATACGGAATGGTCATGGAAACGTTCGCCATCAGCGTCAGCTTGTTAAAGAACGCCGATGCGGTGCCGCCGCCAAAGGAAACCAGCAGGATGAAGACAGTCACCAACCCACACTGCATCCACATGGCAATGGACGGCATCCCCATGGCGTTCAGGCGCGTCATCGGCTCCGGCCACAAGGCTTTCGGCGTTCCCTGAATGATTGCTTTCAGTGGTGAATAGCAGAGCGTAAAGAACGCACCGGTGTAAGCGAGGAACATGGAAAGTCCGGTAATACGCGCAAACCATACGCCCAGCGACAATGACGCTTCAGGTGATAAATGCAGCGCGTTACCCAGCGACATCCCCAGGCTCTTCATCAGCACATAGGTAATATTGCCGAGGTTAACAGAACCATTACTTAATACCTGCTGCCAGTTAGTGCTGACGCCCCATAAGAATATTGCCAACGAATAACCGATTGAAATAACAATAGCGGCAAAAACAATACCTTTAGCAAAGTTCTTTTCTGGGTTTTCCGTTTTATCTACCAGTCCACCTACAGCCTCAATTCCGCCATAAGCAAAAATGGCAAATACGACAAAAGATAACATCGCCAGTCCGGACTGATATCCCGGATTCGGTGATGCCAGGAAATTAATATCTTGCGCGAAATGCCCACCATTTAATAACAAAATAGTAATGCTTACTAACAGCAATACTAAATTAAGACACATTACTGCAATACCGCCCACCGCAGTAATACGGGCAATTTTATTAATCCCTTTCGAGGCAACGACGGTAACCAGAATCATCCATGCTACAGCCAGCAGCCCAACCACCTGCGTAGGCTCAAGCCCAGCAATGCGCCAGTGCTGGGTCATATCGCTACCATAGAGGAAAGTAGAAAACGGCACCCAGACTTTAGCGGAGGTACTCACCATCCAAATGATATAAGAGGAAAACCACATAAATGTGCCGATGAAAGCAAAACGTGGTCCAACGCTATTATTCATCCAGGAATAGATACCGCCTTCTTCTTTGCGATAGGCAGCCCCCATTTCAGCCATCATTAAGGCGAATGGAATAAAGAATAATAATGCAGAAAATATATACCACGGAATCGCACTATATCCCATTAAATAATAAGCCGAAGGGCTATTCGCAAAACCGAATACTGAAGTAAAGATCATCAGTATGAGTCCAATTAGACTCATCTTTTTTATCGTGTGAGGCATGAAATCATCCTTCATTTCAGCGCGCATATTAAACGCGCCAACTAACTGCACTACCCACCGATTAGTGGGCAACAATAAAACTAAAACAGAATTGATACCCGGATGATAGCAAACATCCAGTCTTAAATTGTGCGCTTTAGCGGAAAAATGAAAACATATGCTACAGAATGGCGCTGACTACGCCATTCTATGTTGATTTATGGCCAATTTTTCAGAATTATGCCCGGTCGACACTAAAGGCGATCACTTCTGCCAGTGTCTCCGCGCCCAGTGCTAACATCACCAGGCGGTCAACACCTAACGCCACACCGGAACAGTCGGGCATACCAACTTCAAGAGCTTCGATCAGGTTATGGTCGATAGGATGCTGCGGTAAACCACGTGCCGCACGTTTACGGTTATCCTGTTCAAAACGTTGTTGCTGTTCACGGGCATCCGTCAATTCATGGAAACCATTCGCCAGCTCAATACCTTTGTAGTAGACCTCGAAGCGTTCTGCGACCCGATGATCCTCGGTACTGATTTGTGCCAGTGATGCCTGAGTGGCTGGAAAATGGTACACAAAAGTTGGTTTCTCTTTACCAATGTTCGGTTCCACACCAAAGGTAAACAACAGTTGCAGCAGCGTGTCGCGGTCTTCTTCGGTATCTGCAACGTTGCTGAGATCCAGCTTTGCCGCCACTTCCCGCAACTGCGTTTTATCAGCAGAGAGCGGATCAATTTCCAGATAACGCAAGAAGGCTTGCTGATAAGAAAGGCTTTCTGCTGCCGGGCAGTCCAGCACCTGTTGCAGAAGATCGTCCACCTCGTTCATCAACCGGTACATATCATAGTGCGGTCGATACCACTCCAGCATCGTGAACTCAGGGTTGTGATAACGACCCATCTCTTCATTACGAAAGCTGCGGCACAGCTGGAATACCGGACCACAACCGGCAACCAACAGGCGTTTCATGTGGTATTCCGGGCTGGTCATTAACCAGAGATTCATCCCCTGCGAATGCCCGGGGCCAACGAAACGTGTCTCAAACGGGACCAGATGAATATCGGTTACCGTCGCCTGGCTCATACAAGGCGTCTCCACCTCCAGTACTCCACGATCGGCAAAGAAACGACGGATCTCCGCCATAATCGCCGCGCGCTTTAATAAGTTAGGAATGGATGCGCTCGGCTGCCAGGATGCCGTTTCGCTCATAGTAAAATCTCCAGTTTTTAACAAGGGCACGAAGTCTACTCGCAACGCGACGGCGAGACAAATTTTACGCAGGAATCAATCAACGGTGGGCAGTGACTAAAAAAACCACAACATGATGCTTTAGTAATTAAATTAATCATCTTCAGTGATAATTTAGCCCCCTGGCACGCTAAAAAAATCGATCTCGTCAAATTTCAGACTTATCCATCAGACTATACTGTTGTACCTATAAAGGAGCAGTGGAATAGCGTTCGCAGACCGTAACTTTCAGATACTTACCCTGAAGTACGGTGCTGCGGGATAAAAACAATCTGGAGGAATGTCGTGCAAACCTTTCAAGCCGATCTTGCCATTGTAGGTGCCGGTGGCGCGGGATTACGTGCTGCAATTGCTGCCGCGCAGGCAAATCCAAATGCAAAAATCGCACTAATCTCAAAAGTATACCCGATGCGCAGCCATACCGTTGCCGCTGAAGGGGGCTCAGCCGCTGTCGCGCAGGATCATGACAGCTTCGAATATCACTTTCACGATACAGTAGCGGGTGGCGACTGGTTATGTGAGCAGGATGTTGTGGATTATTTCGTCCACCACTGCCCAACCGAAATGACCCAACTGGAACTGTGGGGATGCCCATGGAGCCGTCGCCCGGATGGTAGCGTCAACGTACGTCGCTTCGGCGGCATGAAAATCGAGCGTACCTGGTTCGCCGCCGATAAGACCGGCTTCCATATGCTGCACACGCTGTTCCAGACCTCTCTGCAATTCCCGCAGATCCAGCGTTTTGACGAACATTTCGTGCTGGATATTCTGGTTGATGATGGTCATGTTCGCGGCCTGGTAGCAATGAACATGATGGAAGGCACGCTGGTGCAGATCCGTGCTAACGCGGTCGTTATGGCTACCGGCGGTGCGGGTCGCGTTTATCGTTACAATACCAATGGCGGCATCGTTACCGGTGACGGTATGGGTATGGCGCTAAGCCACGGCGTTCCGCTGCGTGACATGGAATTCGTTCAGTATCACCCAACCGGTCTGCCAGGTTCCGGTATCCTGATGACCGAAGGCTGCCGTGGTGAAGGCGGTATTCTGGTCAACAAAAATGGCTACCGTTATCTGCAAGATTACGGCATGGGCCCGGAAACTCCGCTGGGCGAGCCGAAAAACAAATATATGGAACTGGGTCCACGCGACAAAGTTTCTCAGGCCTTCTGGCACGAATGGCGTAAAGGCAACACCATCTCCACACCGCGTGGTGATGTGGTTTATCTCGACCTGCGTCACCTCGGCGAGAAAAAACTGCATGAACGTCTGCCGTTCATCTGCGAACTGGCGAAAGCGTACGTTGGCGTCGATCCGGTTAAAGAACCGATTCCGGTACGTCCGACCGCGCACTACACCATGGGCGGTATCGAAACCGATCAAAACTGCGAAACCCGTATTAAAGGTCTGTTTGCCGTTGGCGAATGTTCCTCTGTTGGTCTGCACGGTGCAAACCGTCTGGGTTCCAACTCGCTGGCGGAACTGGTGGTCTTCGGTCGTCTGGCGGGTGAGCAAGCAATGGAACGCGCATCTACTGCTGGTAATGGCAACGATGCGGCAATCAATGCCCAGGTTGCTGGCGTTGAGCAGCGCCTGAAAGATCTGGTTAACCAGGATGGCGGCGAAAACTGGGCGAAGATCCGCGACGAAATGGGCCAGTCCATGGAAGAAGGTTGCGGTATCTACCGTACACCGGAACTGATGCAGAAAACCATCGACAAACTGGCGGAACTGCAAGAACGCTTCAAGCGCGTGCGTATCACCGACACTTCCAGCGTGTTCAACACCGACCTGCTCTACACCATTGAGCTGGGTCATGGGCTGAACGTTGCTGAATGTATGGCACACTCCGCGATGGCACGTAAAGAATCTCGCGGCGCGCACCAGCGTCTGGACGAAGGTTGCACCGAGCGTGACGACGTCAACTTCCTCAAACACACCCTCGCCTTCCGCGATGCTGATGGCACTACTCGCCTGGAGTACAGCGACGTGAAGATTACTACGCTGCCGCCAGCTAAACGCGTTTACGGTGGCGAAGCGGATGCAGCCGATAAGGCGGAAGCAGCCAATAAGAAGGAGAAGGCGAATGGCTGAGATGAAGAACCTGAAAATCGAGGTGGTGCGCTATAACCCGGAAGTCGATACCGCACCGCATAGCGCATTCTATGAAGTGCCTTATGACGCAACCACCTCATTACTGGATGCGCTGGGCTATATCAAAGACAACCTGGCACCAGACCTGAGCTACCGCTGGTCCTGCCGTATGGCGATTTGTGGTTCCTGCGGCATGATGGTTAACAACGTACCGAAACTGGCATGTAAAACCTTCCTGCGCGACTACACCGACGGTATGAAGGTTGAAGCGTTAGCTAACTTCCCGATCGAACGCGATCTGGTCGTCGATATGACCCACTTCATCGAAAGTCTGGAAGCGATCAAACCGTACATCATCGGCAACTCCCGCACTGCGGATCAGGGTACTAACATTCAGACCCCGGCGCAGATGGCGAAGTATCACCAGTTCTCCGGTTGCATCAACTGTGGTCTGTGCTACGCCGCGTGCCCGCAGTTTGGCCTGAACCCAGAGTTCATCGGTCCGGCTGCCATTACGCTGGCGCATCGTTATAACGAAGATAGCCGCGACCACGGTAAAAAGGAGCGTATGGCGCAGTTAAACAGTCAGAACGGCGTATGGAGCTGTACTTTCGTGGGCTACTGCTCCGAAGTCTGCCCGAAACACGTCGATCCGGCTGCGGCCATTCAGCAGGGCAAAGTAGAAAGTTCGAAAGACTTTCTTATCGCGACCCTGAAACCACGCTAAGGAGTGCAACATGACGACTAAACGTAAACCGTATGTACGGCCAATGACGTCCACCTGGTGGAAAAAATTGCCGTTTTATCGCTTTTACATGCTGCGCGAAGGCACGGCGGTTCCGGCTGTGTGGTTCAGCATTGAACTGATTTTCGGGCTGTTTGCCCTGAAAGATGGCCCGGAATCCTGGGCGGGATTCGTCGACTTTTTACAAAACCCGGTTATCGTGATTATTAACCTGATCACTCTGGCGGCAGCCCTGCTGCACACCAAAACCTGGTTTGAGCTGGCACCGAAAGCGGCCAATATCATTGTAAAAGACGAAAAAATGGGACCAGAGCCAATTATCAAAAGTCTCTGGGCGGTAACCGTGGTTGCCACCATCGTAATCCTGTTTGTTGCCCTGTACTGGTAAGGAGCCTGAGATGATTAATCCAAATCCAAAGCGTTCTGACGAACCGGTATTCTGGGGCCTCTTCGGGGCCGGTGGTATGTGGGGCGCAATCATTGCGCCGGTGATGATCCTGCTGGTTGGCATTCTGCTACCACTGGGGCTGTTTCCGGGTGATGCACTGAGCTATGAGCGCGTTCTGGCGTTCGCACAGAGCTTCATTGGTCGCGTATTCCTGTTCCTGATGATCGTCCTGCCGCTGTGGTGTGGTTTACACCGTATGCACCACGCGATGCACGATCTGAAAATCCACGTGCCTGCGGGCAAATGGGTTTTCTACGGCCTGGCTGCTATCCTGACAGTTGTCACGCTGATTGGTATCGTTACAATCTAACGTATCGCCAATGTAAATCCGGCCCGCCTATGGCGGGCCGTTTTGTATGGAAACCAGACCCATGTTCAAAACGACGCTCTGCGCCTTATTAATTACCGCCTCTTGCTCCGCACTTTCCGCCCCCCAACAGCTCAACGATATTGTGCATCGCGCAATTAATCCGCTTATAGAGCAACAAAAAATCCCTGGTATGGCGGTTGCGGTGATTTATCAGGGCAAGCCCTATTACTTTACCTGGGGCTATGCGGACGTAGCAAAAAAGCAGCCCGTCACACAGCAAACGTTGTTTGAGTTAGGTTCTGTCAGCAAAACATTTACGGGTGTGCTCGGTGGCGACGCTATTGCACGAGGGGAAATCAACCTAAGCGATCCCGCGACAAAATACTGGCCTGAACTTACTGCTAAACAGTGGAACGGGATCACGCTATTACATCTTGCAACCTACACCGCTGGCGGCCTGCCGTTACAGGTGCCCGATGAAGTGAAGTCCTCAGGCGACTTGCTACGTTTCTATCAAAACTGGCTGCCCACCTGGGCACCAGGAACACAGCGTCTGTATGCCAACTCCAGTATCGGTTTGTTCGGCGCGCTGGCTGTGAAGCCGTCTGGTTTGAGCTTTGAACAGGCGATGCAAGCTCGTGTCTTCCAGCCACTCAAACTCACCCATACGTGGATTAATGTGCCACCCGCAGAAGAAAAGAATTACGCCTGGGGATATCGTGAAGGTAAGGCCGTGCATGTTTCGCCAGGGGCGTTAGATGCTGAAGCGTACGGTGTGAAATCAACCATTGAAGATATGGCTCACTGGGCGCAGAGCAATATGAATCCCCGTGATATCAACGACAAAACACTTCAGCAAGGTATCCAGCTGGCGCAGTCGCGCTACTGGCAAACTGGCGACATGTATCAAGGTCTGGGCTGGGAAATGCTGGACTGGCCGGTGGATCCAGACAGCATCATTAATGGCAGCGACAGTAAAATTGCGCTGGCAGCACGACCAGTAAAAGCGATTACGCCCCCTGCCCCTGCGGTACGTGCATCATGGGTACATAAAACAGGCGCGACCGGCGGGTTTGGTAGCTACATCGCATTTATTCCAGAGAAAGAGCTGGGGATTGTGATGCTGGCTAACAAAAACTATCCGAATCCAGCGAGAGTCGCTGCCGCCTGGCAAATTCTCAACGCTTTGCAATAACAACGCAGATGGTCCGAATTTTCGGACCTTTTATCCGCTTTTCCTTGCTGTCATCTACACTTAGAAAAAAACCAGTAAGGAAACATCTATGCGCCTGCTCCCTCTCGTTGCCGCAGCGACAGCGGCATTTCTGGTCGTTGCCTGTAGTTCACCTACACCGCCGCGTGGCGTTACTGTGGTAAATAATTTTGATACCAAACGCTATCTGGGTACGTGGTATGAGATTGCCCGTTTTGATCACCGTTTTGAACGTGGACTGGAGAAAGTGACCGCGACGTATAGCCTGCGGGATGACGGCGGCCTGAATGTCATTAATAAAGGCTATAACCCTGACAGAGAAATGTGGCAGCAGAGTGAAGGGAAAGCGTACTTTACCGGCGCACCAACTCGCGCTGCGCTGAAAGTGTCATTCTTTGGTCCTTTCTATGGCGGTTATAACGTCATTGCACTTGATCGGGAATACCGCCATGCGCTGGTTTGCGGCCCGGACCGCGACTACCTGTGGATACTCTCCCGCACGCCAACCATTTCTGACGAAGTGAAACAGGAGATGCTGGCAGTCGCGACCCGGGAAGGGTTTGATGTCAGTAAATTTATTTGGGTACAGCAGCCCGGTAGTTAGTGAGTGCTGAGTTTCAGACCAATAATCCCCAATACGATTAACGCCAGACTCGCCAGGCGCATCGGGTTAGCGGACTCACCGAGCAGTACAATGCCGGTGATGGCCGCGCCGACTGCGCCAATACCCGTCCACACGGCATAAGCCGTCCCTACTGGTAACGATTTCATCGCCCAGGCAAGTAGCGCCATACTGACAATCATCGCCGTCACAGTAATAACACTCGGCGTCAAACGACTAAAGCCGTGGGTATATTTCAGGCCAACGGCCCATACCACTTCCAGCAGACCAGCAATAACTAAGATAATCCAGGACATATCAGGCTCCGGAGAATTGGGGCCGTCCCCGGTGAAAAGAGGCGTTTGCAGGTCGTCCTGCAAAGCTGATGGTTGAACGGATATTTTGCCAGGTGGCAGGGGAATTTCAACTATTACCGTTATGACTATCGCAGAAAAAACAAACGGCACGACACAGCTGTCGTACCGTTATTGCTTATTGCTGCGCTTTCGTTGCTGCGCCAGAAATCGCGTTACCGCCATCAGAAATGTCTTCACCAACGCCACGCGTGGTGTTGCAGGCAGTTAATACTGTTGAAAGCACCAGAACAGAAAAGATCGCTGCAATTGTCTTCTTCACCATAACGTCTTCCTTTTAGGTAATGTTATTTATGTTTGCCTATAGCAAATTAATAATAGACAACATCGCCAAAAATGATGGGAATCTGATGATTTTTCGGAAGAGAAGAAAAATTAGCTGGCAGCGCGAGAGATGGAGTTGCCGAGATGTTTGATGTCTTCGCCGAAACCGCGAGCGGTGTTACAGCCCGTGAGCAGCGTGCTGGCAAGCAAAACAAGAACGATAAGGCTTTTCATCATCTCTGACCTGAATAAGTGATGGTGCAGCCTGCAGGCCGCACCACAACCGCATTACTTCACGCGAGAGACGTATTCACCAGAGCGGGTATCCACTTTGATGACTTCGCCGATTTGTACGAACAGCGGAACTTTAACCACAGCGCCAGTAGACAGGGTAGCCGGTTTGCCGCCAGTACCTGCGGTATCACCTTTCAGGCCCGGATCGGTATCAACGATTTCCAGTTCAACGAAGTTCGGCGGAGTAACGGAGATCGGCTGACCATTCCACAGAGTTACGATACACTCTGCCTGATCCAGCAGCCATTTAGCGTTGTCGCCAATTGCTTTTGCATCAGCAGACAGCTGCTCGAAAGTTTCGTTGTTCATGAAGTGCCAGAACTCACCGTCGTTGTACAGGTAAGTCAGGTTCATATCGACAACATCAGCGCCTTCAGCGGAATCAGTAGATTTGAAGGTTTTTTCTACGCGAGTACCGGTCAGCAGACGACGCAGTTTAACGCGAGCAAATGCCTGGCCTTTACCCGGTTTTACGAATTCACTCGCTTCAACCGCGTAAGGTTCGCCGTCTAACATGATTTTAAGACCAGCACGAAAATCGTTGCTATAGTACGTTGCCATAAGGCCCTCTGAAATTTGTTAATTGGTAGCTAAGCCACAAAATGGCGCATATTGTAACCCTAAATACCCCATCCAGAGAAGATTGGTTAACGCAACTTGCCGATGTTGTGACCGATCCTGATGAACTTCTGCGTCTTTTGAATATAGACGCGGACGAAAAACTGTTGGCCGGACGCAGCGCCAAAAAGCTGTTTGCCCTGCGTGTGCCCCGCTCATTTATCGATCGCATGGAGAAAGGCAATCCGGACGATCCTCTTTTGCGTCAGGTAGTTACCTCGCAAGATGAGTTTGTCGTCGCGCCCGGATTCTCCACCGACCCACTGGAAGAACAGCACAGCGTAGTGCCTGGTTTGTTGCATAAATACCACAACCGGGCGCTTTTGCTGGTCAAAGGCGGCTGCGCGGTTAATTGCCGTTATTGCTTCCGTCGCCACTTCCCGTATGCCGAAAATCAGGGCAACAAGCGTAACTGGCAAACTGCACTTGAGTATGTTGCTGCGCATCCGGAACTGGACGAGATGATTTTCTCCGGCGGCGATCCGCTGATGGCGAAAGATCACGAGCTGGACTGGTTGCTCACACAACTGGAAGCCATCCCGCATATAAAACGTCTGCGGATTCACAGCCGTCTGCCGATTGTGATCCCGGCGCGCATCACAGAGGCGCTGGTTGAACGCTTTGCCCGTTCTACGCTGCAAATCTTGCTGGTGAATCACATCAACCATGCCAATGAGGTAGATGAAACATTCCGTCAGGCAATGGCTAAGTTGCGCCGCGTGGGCGTGACTTTGCTGAACCAGAGCGTTCTGTTACGTGGCGTGAATGATAACGCACAAACGCTGGCAAACCTGAGTAATGCGTTGTTCGATGCCGGCGTGATGCCCTATTACCTGCATGTGCTCGATAAAGTGCAGGGCGCAGCGCATTTTATGGTGAGTGATGATGAAGCACGGCAGATTATGCGTGAGTTGCTGACACTGGTGTCAGGATATCTGGTGCCGAAACTGGCGCGCGAGATTGGCGGTGAACCCAGCAAAACGCCTCTGGATCTCCAGCTACGCCAGCAGTAACTGATTAACAGGGAAGTTAAACAGAAAATTGCCTGATGCGCTTCGCTTATCAGGCCTACATCGCGCATTGAAACTCAATGAGCTGTAGGCGGGATAAGGCATTTACGCCGCATCCGGCAAGAGCAACGAACACGAGAACAGAGACCGGTCACTCAACAGAGAAGTTTAATCTTTGCCCGTTGCATAACCTTTAATTATTCATTTACGTTGCTATTTTTACTCTTTATATAGCCAACACCAATAATTAACCTTTCTTTTCTGTTTATATATAGAGTGAGCACTGCTATTTATGTTATTTTAAAAACTATTACTACCAAGCCCATTTATCTGGCTTATACATTAAAATTAATTATTTTATTGAAAAATGGTTAGGGAGAACCTACATGACCATAAGCATCAAGGGTGTTAATACCGGTGTTATTCGCAAGAGTAATAATTTCATTGCACTGGCGCTGAAAATTAAAGAGCCTCGCAATAAAGAATCGTTATTCTTTATGTCTGTTATGGAACTACGCGACCTACTGATTGCGCTAGAAAGTCGTCTGCATCAAAAGCATAAACTGGATGCTGATACACGTATTCAGTATGAGCAGGCTCGCGATAAAGTCATGAAGAAAATGGCAGAGAATATCCCAGAAATTCTGGTTGATGAGCTTAAAAATGCCGATATTAATCGCCGGGTTAACACGCTGGAACTTACCGAAAATCAGGGCGAAAATCTTACCTTCGAATTAACGCTACATGACGGTAGCAAATGTGAGTTAGTCGTTAATGAGTTGCAGATTGAAATGCTGGCGCGAGCAATCATTCATGCAATTAATAATGCTGAAATGCGTGAACTGGCATTGCGTATTACATCGCTATTAGATTTCCTGCCGTTATATGACGTCGACTGCCAGGACAATGGCAATCTGGAATATGACACCTATTCTCAGCCGGAATGGAAACATAATCTGTTTAGCCATTATCTGGCGGTGCTTTATCGCTTTAAAGATGAAAGTGGCAAAGAACAATTTAGCGGCGCGGTGGTGAAAACGCGTGAAGCGACAGCGGGTAAAGAAATTGAGGCTATCACACGCCGGATGCTTGATTTCAGTCCACGGCTGAAAAAACTCGCGGGTGTGCCATCTCAGGTTTACGTTCGTACAGTAGCAGCAAATAACGCCCAACCGCTGACTCAGGATCAATGCTTACGCGCAATACATCACTTACGAGTTCAGTCCATCAGCAAGGCCGCGCCACAGGCGAAATAATCTCATCTTTTTGAATGCGAGGCTGGAGCCATCCAGCCTGGAATTACTGATAACGTGATCGTTGATCATGCCGGATGCGGCGAAAACGTCTTATCCGGCCTACAAATTCTCGAATATTCAATCAGTTGCAATGCTCGATGTAGGCCTGATAAGCGAAGCGCATCAGGCAATTACACGTTTGTCATCCAGCCTCTGAATCATATCAGTTCGGGCACTTATAAACCTGGCCGATAATCTGGCTATCAGTCGGAACAAAACTGGACAACATCCCCTGCGACGGGCTGCTGATACCATAAATCACATTACCGCCCATTGCTGCCGCCTGGTTGCGCAGATCGTTTGCTGCACCGCGCATAGAACCGCCTTCTTCACCGTGTTGCCCGGAAAGCCAGTTACTTTGCTTACCTGTCGCAGTACCAATCAGTTGGCACTCGGCACCAGGCTGCTCGTCAACAATGCGTACACTCTGACCGGCAGCACTCAATTCGTTGCTGGAGCTACAACCCGCCATCAGTAGCGCGGCACCGACAATCCCTGCTAAGTATTTTACGTGCATGTTATTCCCCATAATCAATGAGCTGGACGCAACTCGCGTCGTCCGTGTCTGAATCTTATACTAGAAAGATGACCAAAAGAAAAACCCCCAGACATTTCTGCCCGGGGGTTTCTTTATTTCTGCGAGGTGCAGGGCAATTACATCATGCCGCCCATGCCACCCATGCCGCCCATACCGCCAGCAGCGCCTAAGTCAGCTGCATCGTTTTTCGGCAGGTCGGTAACCATGCACTCGGTGGTGATCATCAGACCAGCCACAGAAGCTGCGTACTGCAGAGCAGAACGAGTTACTTTGGTTGGATCCAGGATACCCATGTCGATCATGTTGCCGTATTCTTCGGTTGCTGCGTTGTAACCGTAGTTGCCGTCGCCGCCTTTAACGGTGTTAGCAACAACAGACGGTTCTTCACCGCAGTTCAGGACGATCTGACGCAACGGAGCTTCCATTGCACGCAGTGCAACTTTGATACCCACGTTCTGGTCTTCGTTCTGACCACGCAGGTCAGCCAGTTTAGACGCTACGCGGATCAGCGCAACACCACCACCAGCAACCACGCCTTCTTCTACCGCAGCACGGGTCGCGTGCAGGGCGTCTTCAACGCGTGCTTTTTTCTCTTTCATTTCAACTTCGGTAGCAGCACCTACTTTGATAACTGCAACGCCGCCTGCCAGTTTCGCTACGCGCTCCTGCAGTTTTTCACGGTCGTAGTCAGAAGTTGCTTCTTCAATCTGCTGACGGATCTGAGCAACACGGCCCTGGATTGCAGCTTCTTCACCCACGCCATCGATGATGGTGGTGGTATCTTTGTTGATCACAACACGTTTAGCCTGACCCAGGTCTTCCAGAGTCGCTTTTTCCAGCTCCATACCGATCTCTTCAGAGATTACAGTACCGCCAGTCAGGGTTGCGATATCCTGCAGCATTGCTTTACGACGATCGCCGAAGCCCGGTGCTTTAACCGCAGCGACTTTCACGATGCCGCGCATGGTGTTAACAACCAGAGTTGCCAGTGCTTCGCCTTCAACATCTTCAGCGATGATCAGCAGCGGTTTGCCTGCTTTTGCAACAGCTTCCAGAACTGGCAGCATTTCGCGGATGTTGGAGATTTTCTTGTCAGCCAGCAGGATGAACGGGCTTTCCAGTTCTACTGCGCCAGTTTCCGGCTTGTTGATGAAGTAAGGAGACAGGTAGCCACGGTCGAACTGCATACCTTCAACCACGTCCAGTTCGTCCTGCAGACCAGTACCGTCTTCAACGGTGATAACGCCTTCTTTACCGACTTTGTCCATCGCTTCAGCGATCAGTTTACCTACGGTTTCGTCGGAGTTAGCGGAGATAGTACCAACCTGAGCAATAGCTTTAGAGTCAGAGCACGGTACGGACAGCGTTTTCAGTTCTTCAACTGCAGCGGTAACGGCTTTGTCGATACCACGTTTCAGATCCATCGGGTTCATGCCCGCAGCAACAGCTTTCAGACCTTCAGTGATGATAGCCTGAGCCAGTACGGTTGCAGTGGTAGTACCGTCGCCTGCAGCGTCGTTCGCTTTAGAGGCAACTTCTTTCACCATCTGCGCACCCATGTTTTCGAACTTGTCTTCCAGTTCGATTTCACGAGCTACGGAAACACCATCTTTGGTGATGGTCGGTGCACCGAAAGATTTATCCAGAACTACGTTACGGCCTTTCGGACCGAGGGTAACTTTCACTGCATCTGCCAGTACGTTTACGCCGCGCAGCATTTTCACACGAGCGTCGTTACCGAATTTTACGTCTTTAGCTGCCATTATCTTTATTCCTTAAATTCGTATGTTCAGTGTCGTGCGCGGATTACGCTTCAACAATTGCCAGAATGTCGCTTTCGGACATGATCAACACTTCTTCATTGTCGATCTTCTCAGATTTCACACCGTAGCCATCGTTGAAAATAACGATGTCGCCAACTTTCACGTCCAGCGGCTTCACTTCGCCATTTTCAAGGATACGGCCATTGCCGACAGCCAGCACTTCGCCACGGGTAGATTTAGCCGCTGCAGAGCCGGTCAGAACGATGCCGCCAGCAGATTTAGTTTCAACTTCTTTACGCTTGACGATCACGCGATCATGCAATGGACGAATATTCATTGATAACTCTCCTTTGAGAAAGTCCGTATCTGTTATGGGTGACGCCGGAGCTTACGTGGTTTCCCGGCTGGTGACCAGAGAAATGGGGATGAGGCATCTCCCCTTCAAGGGGGAAAATGAAAAAAAATTCTGATCAGCACAAAATCGGGTGAAAACCCTGATTCACCTCACGTTTCATCGCAATTTCGACATCGCCGTCATAAGTAAATCTGATTGTGCTACCATCGAAAATCTACGCAGTTGCCCAAAATTTGGGCGCAATCGGACTTCAACCCATGAGTGGACTCAAACAAGAATTGGGGCTGGCCCAGGGTATCGGCCTGCTATCGACGTCATTATTAGGCACTGGCGTGTTTGCCGTTCCGGCGTTAGCTGCTCTGGTGGCAGGCAATAATAGCCTGTGGGCGTGGCCAGTTTTGATTATCTTAGTGTTCCCGATTGCAATTGTGTTTGCGATTCTGGGTCGCCACTACCCCAACGCGGGCGGCGTCGCGCACTTCGTCGGTATGGCGTTCGGCTCGCGACTTGAGCGAGTCACCGGCTGGCTGTTTTTATCGGTTATTCCCGTGGGTTTGCCCGCCGCGCTACAAATTGCTGCCGGGTTCGGTCAGGCGATGTTTGGCTGGCATAGCTGGCAACTATTGTTGGCAGAACTCGGTACACTGGCGCTGGTGTGGTATATCGGTACTCGCGGTGCCAGTTCCAGTGCTAATCTACAAACGGTCATTGCCGGGCTTATCGTCGCACTGATTGTTGCCATCTGGTGGGCGGGCGATATCAAACCTGCGAACATCCCCTTCCCTGCGCCAGGTGATATCGAACTTTCCGGGTTATTTGCTGCGTTATCGGTGATGTTCTGGTGCTTTGTCGGTCTGGAGGCATTTGCCCATCTCGCTTCGGAATTTAAAAATCCAGAGCGTGATTTTCCGCGCGCTTTGATGATTGGTCTACTGCTGGCAGGATTAGTCTACTGGGGCTGTACGGTAGTCGTCTTACACTTCGACGCCTATGGTGAAAAAATGGCGGCGGCTGCATCGCTTCCCAAAATTGTGGTGCAGCTATTCGGTGTAGGGGCGTTATGGATTGCCTGCGTGATTGGCTATCTGGCCTGCTTTGCCAGTCTCAACATTTATATACAGAGCTTCGCCCGCCTGGTCTGGTCACAGGCGCAACATAATCCTGAGCACTACCTGGCACGCCTCTCTTCTCGCCATATCCCGAATAATGCCCTCAATGCGGTGCTCGGCTGTTGCGTAGTAAGCACGTTGGTGATTCATGCTTTAGGGATCAATCTGGACGCACTCATTATTTATGCCAACGGCATCTTTATTATGATTTACCTGTTGTGCATGTTGGCAGGCTGTAAATTATTGCAAGGACGTTATCGCGTACTGGCGGTGATTGGCGGGCTGTTATGCGTTCTGTTACTGGCAATGGTCGGCTGGAAAAGTCTCTATGCGCTAATCATGCTGGCGGGGTTATGGCTGTTTTTGCCAAAACGAAAAACGCCGGAAAATGGCATAACCACATAATCCGGCGTTTTGACATTAATCCTGGCGATCGTCTTTATGGTCAAGACGATCGTGGTCATTATCCTTTCGCTGATACTCACCATCAAAAGTATTACCACCACCGGTCCCGGCGCTAAAACCGCCGCCCGGCATCCGGGAGAAACGCAAATGCGGCATCAGCTTCACTGTCAGATGCTTTTGCACCGGCGGTAATAAAAGCAGAAGTCCCAGGAAATCGGTGAAAAAGCCCGGCAATAAAAGCAGCAAACCGGCAATGATCAACGAAACACTTTTAATCATCTCCGCCGCTGGGTTTTCACCCGCCGCCATTTTTTGCTGCATCAGCACGAAATTCTTAAAGCCCTGGTTACGTACCAGTGACATACCGATAACCGATGTGAATATAACCAGTACGAGGGTCAGCAATACCCCCAGAACATGGGCAACCTGAATAAAAATTGAAATCTCAATATAGACATAAAGGAAAATGGCAATAAAAGGTAACCAGCGCAAAGGTTTCTCCTGTAATAGCAACCGGTTAAATCCGGACGCCTGAATGGGTTGCGAATCGCGTTCAGCTTATATTGTGGTCATTAGCAAAATTTCAAGATGTTTGCGCAACTATTTTTGGTAGTAATCCCAAAGCGGTGATCTATTTCACAAATTAATAATTAAGGGGTAAAAACCGACACTTAAAGTGATCCAGATTACGGTAGAAATCCTCAAGCAGCATATGATCCCGGGTATTCGGCCGATGCAGGGGATAATCGTCGGTCGAAAAACATTCGAAACCACATATATTCTGTGTGTTTAAAGCAAATCATTGGCAGCTTGAAAAAGAAGGTTCACATGTCAAACAACATTCGTATCGAAGAAGATCTGTTGGGTACCAGGGAAGTTCCAGCTGATGCCTACTATGGTGTTCACACTCTGAGAGCGATTGAAAACTTCTATATCAGCAACAGCAAAATCAGCGATATTCCTGAATTTGTTCGCGGTATGGTAATGGTTAAAAAAGCCGCAGCTATGGCAAACAAAGAGCTGCAAACCATTCCTAAAAGTGTAGCGAATGCAATCATTGCCGCATGTGATGAAGTCCTGAATAACGGAAAATGCATGGATCAGTTCCCGGTAGACGTCTACCAGGGCGGCGCAGGTACTTCCGTAAACATGAACACCAACGAAGTGCTGGCCAATATCGGTCTGGAACTGATGGGTCACCAGAAAGGTGAATATCAGTACCTGAACCCGAACGACCATGTTAACAAATGTCAGTCCACTAACGACGCCTACCCGACCGGTTTCCGTATCGCGGTTTACTCTTCCCTGATTAAACTGGTAGATGCAATTAACCAACTGCGTGAAGGCTTTGAACGTAAAGCTGTCGAATTCCAGGACATCCTGAAAATGGGTCGTACCCAGCTGCAGGACGCAGTACCAATGACCCTTGGTCAGGAATTCCGCGCTTTCAGCATCCTGCTGAAAGAAGAAGTGAAAAACATCCAACGTACCGCTGAACTGCTGCTGGAAGTTAACCTCGGCGCAACGGCAATCGGTACTGGCCTGAACACGCCGAAAGAGTACTCTCCGCTGGCAGTGAAAAAACTGGCTGAAGTCACTGGCTTCCCATGCGTTCCGGCTGAAGACCTGATCGAAGCGACCTCTGACTGCGGCGCTTACGTTATGGTTCACGGCGCGCTGAAACGTCTGGCTGTGAAGATGTCCAAAATCTGTAACGACCTGCGCTTGCTCTCTTCTGGCCCACGTGCCGGCCTGAACGAGATCAACCTGCCGGAACTGCAGGCGGGCTCTTCCATCATGCCAGCTAAAGTAAACCCGGTTGTTCCGGAAGTGGTTAACCAGGTATGCTTCAAAGTCATCGGTAACGACATCACTGTTACCATGGCAGCAGAAGCAGGTCAGCTCCAGCTGAACGTTATGGAGCCGGTCATTGGCCAGGCCATGTTTGAATCCGTTCACATCCTGACCAACGCTTGCTACAACCTGCTGGAAAAATGCGTTAACGGCATCACTGCTAACAAAGAAGTGTGCGAAGGTTATGTTTACAACTCTATCGGTATCGTCACTTACCTGAACCCGTTCATCGGTCACCACAACGGTGACATCGTGGGTAAAATCTGTGCCGAAACCGGTAAGAGTGTACGTGAAGTCGTTCTGGAACGCGGTCTGTTGACTGAAGCGGAACTTGACGATATTTTCTCCGTACAGAATCTGATGCACCCGGCTTACAAAGCAAAACGCTATACTGATGAAAGCGAACAGTAATCGTACAGGGTAGTACAAATAAAAAAGGCACGTCAGACGACGTGCCTTTTTTCTTGTGAGTAGTAACTTAAAAATAACAATCTAATATCAACTTGTTAAAAAACAAGGAAGGCTAATATGCTAGTTGTAGAACTCATCATAGTTTTGCTGGCGATCTTCTTGGGCGCCAGACTGGGGGGAATAGGTATTGGTTTTGCAGGCGGATTGGGGGTGCTGGTTCTTGCCGCTATCGGCGTCAAACCTGGTAACATCCCGTTCGATGTCATTTCCATTATCATGGCGGTTATCGCCGCTATTTCTGCCATGCAGGTTGCTGGCGGTCTGGACTATCTGGTTCATCAGACAGAAAAGCTGCTGCGCCGTAACCCGAAATACATCACGATCCTCGCTCCGATCGTGACTTATTTCCTGACAATCTTTGCGGGTACTGGCAACATCTCTCTGGCAACGCTGCCAGTGATCGCTGAAGTTGCGAAGGAACAAGGCGTTAAACCTTGCCGTCCGCTGTCTACTGCAGTGGTTTCCGCGCAGATTGCGATCACCGCATCGCCAATCTCAGCGGCAGTGGTTTACATGTCTTCCGTAATGGAAGGTCATGGCATCAGCTACCTCCATCTGCTCTCTGTGGTCATCCCGTCCACCCTGCTGGCGGTTCTGGTGATGTCCTTCCTGGTCACTATGCTGTTCAACTCCAAACTGTCTGACGATCCGATTTATCGTAAGCGTCTGGAAGAAGGCCTGGTTGAACTGCGCGGTGAAAAACAGATTGAAATCAAATCCGGTGCAAAAACTTCCGTCTGGCTGTTCCTGCTGGGCGTAGTTGGCGTGGTTATCTATGCAATCATCAACAGCCCGAGCATGGGCCTGGTTGAGAAACCGCTGATGAACACCACCAACGCAATCCTGATCATCATGCTCAGCGTTGCAACTCTGACTACCGTTATCTGTAAAGTTGATACCGACAACATCCTCAACTCCAGCACCTTCAAAGCAGGTATGAGCGCCTGTATTTGTATCCTGGGCGTTGCATGGCTGGGCGATACTTTCGTTTCCAACAACATCGACTGGATCAAAGATACCGCTGGTGAAGTGATTCAGGGTCATCCGTGGCTGCTGGCTGTCATCTTCTTCTTTGCTTCTGCTCTGCTGTACTCTCAGGCTGCAACCGCAAAAGCACTGATGCCGATGGCTCTGGCACTGAACGTTTCTCCGCTGACCGCTGTTGCTTCTTTCGCTGCGGTGTCTGGTCTGTTCATTCTGCCGACCTACCCGACGCTGGTTGCTGCGGTACAGATGGATGACACGGGTACAACTCGTATCGGTAAATTCGTCTTCAACCATCCGTTCTTCATCCCAGGTACTCTGGGTGTTGCCCTGGCCGTTTGCTTCGGCTTCGTGCTGGGTAGCTTCATGCTGTAATGACAAATCGCGGGGCGTTCACGCCCCGCTTTCTTTCCCGCCGACTAACATCATTCCCTCGTCCGTTGTATAGTGACCTTTCTCTTGCGGTTCCATCTGTTCTTGCGAGGTGTTTATGCTTGATGATAAAAGTTCGAATACCGCGTCTGTCGTGGTGCTGTGTACTGCGCCGGATGAAGCGACAGCCCAGGATTTAGCCGCCAAAGTGCTGGCAGAAAAACTGGCGGCCTGCGCAACCCTGATCCCCGGCGCAACCTCTCTCTATTACTGGGAAGGTAAGCTGGAACAGGAATATGAAGTACAGATGATCTTAAAAACCGACAAAGCTCACCAGCAGGCGCTGCTGGAATGCCTGAAGTCTCATCATCCGTATCAAACCCCGGAGCTTCTGGTTTTACCTGTTACACACGGAGACACAGATTACCTCTCATGGCTCAACGCATCTTTACGCTGATCCTGCTACTTTGCAGCACTTCCGTTTTCGCCGGATTATTCGACGCGCCAGGACGTTCACAATTTGTCCCAGCGGATCAGGCTTTTGCTTTTGATTTTCAGCAAAACCAACATGATCTTAATCTAACCTGGCAGATCAAAGACGGTTATTACCTTTACCGTAAACAGATCCGCATCACGCCTGAACAAGCGAAAATTGCCGACGTGCAGTTACCGCCAGGCGTCTGGCATGACGATGAGTTTTACGGCAAAAGCGAGATTTATCGCAAGCGGCTGACGCTTCCAGTGACCATCAACCAGGCTACGGCTGGCGCGACATTAACTGTCACTTACCAGGGCTGCGCTGACGCTGGTTTCTGCTATCCACCAGAAACCAAAACCGTACCGTTAAGCGAAGTGCTTGCCAACAACGCAGCGCCACAGCCGATGTCTGTTCCGCAGCAAGAGCAGTCCGCCGCGCAATTGCCCTTTTCTGCGCTCTGGGCATTGTTGATAGGCATCGGCATCGCCTTCACCCCCTGCGTACTGCCGATGTACCCACTGATTTCCGGCATCGTGCTGGGCGGTAAACAGCGACTCTCCACCGCCATAGCATTGTTGCTGACCTTTATTTATGTGCAAGGGATGGCGCTGACCTACACGGCGCTGGGTCTGGTAGTTGCCGCTGCCGGATTACAGTTCCAGGCGGCGCTACAGCACCCTTACGTGCTCATTGGCCTCGCCATCGTCTTTACACTGCTGGCGATGTCGATGTTTGGCTTATTTACCCTGCAGCTTCCCTCTTCGCTGCAAACGCGCCTCACGCTGATGAGCAATCGCCAACAGGGTGGCTCGCCCGGCGGTGTGTTTGTTATGGGGGCGATTGCCGGTTTGATCTGCTCACCATGTACCACCGCGCCACTTAGCGCGATTCTGTTGTATATCGCCCAAAGCGGTAACATGTGGCTGGGCGGCGGCACACTTTATCTCTATGCGCTGGGTATGGGTCTACCGCTGATGTTAATTACCGTCTTTGGCAACCGTCTGCTGCCGAAAAGCGGCCCGTGGATGGAACAAGTCAAAACCGCGTTTGGTTTTGTGATCCTCGCGCTGCCGGTCTTCCTGCTGGAGCGGGTGATTGGTGATGTCTGGGGATTACGCTTGTGGTCGGCGCTGGGCGTCGCATTCTTTGGCTGGGCCTTTGTCACCAGCTTACAGGCCAAACGCGGCTGGATGCGCGTAGTGCAAATAATCCTGCTGGCAGCGGCATTGGTTAGCGTGCGCCCACTCCAGGATTGGGCATTTGGTGCGACGCATACCGCGCAAACTCAGGCGCATCTCAACTTTACACCAATCAAAACGGTGGATGAGTTAAATCAGACGCTCGTTGAAGCCAAAGGCAAACCGGTAATGTTAGATCTCTACGCCGACTGGTGCATTGCCTGTAAAGAGTTCGAGAAATACACCTTTAGCGACCCACAGGTGCAAAAAGCGTTGGCTAACACGGTCTTACTTCAGGCCAACGTCACCGCCAATGACGCACAAGATGTGGCGCTGTTAAAACATCTAAATGTCCTTGGCCTACCGACAATTCTCTTTTTTGACGAACAAGGCCAGGAGCATCCACAAGCACGCGTCACGGGCTTTATGGATGCTGAAACCTTCAGCGCACATTTGCGCGATCGCCAACCGTGAACGACACTTGCAGTGGGAAAGACGGAGGAAAATAGCGTGCAACGTGAAGATGTACTGGGAGAAGCCCTGAAATTATTAGAATTACAAGGGATTGCCAACACCACGCTGGAGATGGTTGCTGAACGTGTGGATTATCCACTGGACGAGCTGCGCCGCTTCTGGCCAGACAAAGAGGCAATCCTCTACGATGCGCTGCGTTATCTTAGCCAACAGATAGATGTCTGGCGTCGTCAGCTGATGCTGGACGAAACGCAAACCGCCGAACAAAAGCTGCTGGCGCGTTATCAGGCGTTATCAGAGTGCGTTAAAAACAACCGCTATCCGGGCTGTCTATTTATCGCTGCCTGTACGTTTTATCCCGATCCTGGCCACCCTATTCATCAACTGGCCGATCAGCAAAAAAGCGCGGCCTACGATTTCACCCACGAACTATTAACCACGCTGGAAGTTGACGATCCGGCGATGGTGGCAAAGCAGATGGAACTGGTGCTGGAAGGTTGCCTGAGCCGAATGCTGGTGAATCGTAGCCAGGCGGATGTCGACACCGCACACCGGCTGGCGGAAGATATTCTGCGCTTCGCCCGCTGCCGCCAGGGTGGTGCATTGACCTGACAGAAACACAGAAAAGAAGCGATTTGCCGCAATCTTAAGCAGTTGAATCGCTTTTACTGAAATTAGGTTGACGAGATGTGCAGATTACGGTTTAATGCGCCCCGTTGCCCGGATAGCTCAGTCGGTAGAGCAGGGGATTGAAAATCCCCGTGTCCTTGGTTCGATTCCGAGTCCGGGCACCACTAATTCCTGAAAACCCGCCCACAAGGCGGGTTTTTGCTTTTGGGAAAACGTCCTTTCTGCCTTCGCACCATCAACTGCGAATATCATCATACTCGCGCGTTTTATCAAATTCGTGTTTCGCAAACGGGCACAGTGGGATAATTTTCCGTTTTTCCTGGCGCATTTTTTCCACGACTTTCGCTACCAGTTGTTTACCAATCCCCTGCCCTTTCAGGCTTTCATCAACATCGGTATGTTCGATAATCGCTAAATTCTCTCCGGTCGGCACAAAGACAATTTCAGCTATTTGATTTCCCTGGGCATCATTGATGTAAAATTTATTATGACCCTCACTTATTTATGACGGTATTTCAGCGCGCCGCTCGGGCACGTATCAATAATATTCACGACGGTAGCGACGTCTACTTCATCCGGCATGATCCACGGCTTACGTTTGAGATTAAATAACTTGCCGTTGCCATGTACGCAATTGCCGGAATTTGTAGTGATGTGATGTCCCCCCTTCCCAAGGTGGTCAGTGCCATACATTTACTAACTACATTAATCCGGGAGTAACCTCACTATAGGCCCCTTTTCAGGGGCCTCTGCCTGTCAGAACATATAACGGAAATTCGCGTTTATCGCGTTATCCACGTTGTATTTACCAAAGGCTGATTTCTCAAACTCCAGACCAAAGCGCATGTTGTCCTTTATCTGTGCGTTCATGCCGACATTGAACAACATCCTGCTGTCCTTCTCCCCTTTGATCCGTTTCTCTCCGGATGCATCACGAAGAACCGTCTCGCCATTATTCAGCAGGTCAAACTGCCAGCTGGTTCCGGCACGGGCTGTCACACTCCAGTCCTTACCACTGAATGTTTTGCCCAGCTCAATCCCTGTTCTGCCAATCAACGGGCTGAAATCCTTGTTCTTCATACTCAGATCCATCTCACCGTCTTTCCAGTTGAATGTTTTCCCGGACACTGCGCCGTAAACCAGTTCGGCCTGAGGCTCAATAAAAGTGTCTTCAGTCAGGTGATAACGGTAACCCGTTTCCGCGCCGGCATACCAGGAGTGGGTCCCGTAGTGCTTCGTACCCAGACCGGCAAAGTTGCCTGTGTAGTCATTGTCATGGTGAATATATTTACCAATCAAATCGATATAGGCACCGGAGTTAAACAGTGCTGAAGCATACAGACCGCCCCCCACGGATTTTGTCTTCCCGCTGAATGCATCACTGTCTGCACTGCTGTCGGTATAGGTCATTGTGATACCGGTAAACAGATCCACGCCATCCAGCACATGTTTTTTGTCAAAACCGACCTGAACGTGAGTGTAATTATCGCTGTACCCGCCATCGGCTGAACCGGCGCCGTTCATGATACGGGCCCAGGCACCGGCATCACCGTTCGTGTCACGCAGCTCACCCATACGTTTGTTCAGGTTGTTAACTTCCGTCATAAAGTTTTTGTAGCCGGCATTCATGAAACTGTCCGCCTTCGCTGCAGCCGCTTTATCGGCTTCCGTCTGGAAACCATCCAGAATCCATTGCGTACTGCCGCCAGTGGTGTCAACACGCAGTGTCGGTGTTACCCGGCTGAAGCCTGTCACTCGGGTGCCCGCCTTAAAGATATCCCCTGATGTTCCGGCCGGCGCACTGACCAGCGGGATGTTCAGGGACTGCCCCGGGGTCGGGTTCTTCATAAAGCTGACATTCAGGGTGTTGTCTGAACCGCTGGCTTTCCCCGTCACGCTGATTTTATCGGCGTTCTTCAGGTCAGTGCGCAGGACAAAATCACTGCCCGTGGCATCCAGTGTCTTAACCGTCAGGGTACGGAAGGCTCCGTTTTCTTCAGACTGTACCCGGCTGGTGTGGGTCGTCAGACTGTTGATGTCGGAGTCTCCGGTCAGCTGCCACAGACCACTGTTCATACTGACGTTTCCCTTACCGCCGGTGATGGCGCCGTAGTACGCCGCGTTATATCCACTGAACAACCCGGCAGCCAGAACAGGGGAGACAGAAGAGGAAACTGAGCCCGGGTTTTCAGAGCCAATACGAATGGTGGATGAACTGGTTGCATGAATATCCCCGGAAACATGCGCCTGCTGGCTGATGTCCAGCGTGGCGTTATCGCCGGTTAAATCATAGCCTTCTGTCATGTATGTCAGCACAGGCATCCAGGTATTATCAGCGCCATTCTCCGGCGTGCCGCTCAGGGAAAGCGTACCGTTCTTCCCAATCTGAACCCGACCATCACTGTAGAGCCCTTTTTGTGCCGTCAGATGACCGCCGTCACGGACAGAAAGAGTGGAATTCACGAAAACACCACTGTTCTGCAGCAGGGCATCCGGTGAGGAGACATTTACCTTACTGTCATGGGCTTCAATCCCGCCAGTGAACCGGTTGTTGATGTCCAGCGTGGAGCCTTTTTGCAGTGTAATATTGCCCGTATAGCTGCTACTGCCATCATCCGCTGAGCGTCCTTCACGAACGTCCTGGCGGAAGCCAAACCCATTACCAGTGATATTGATGCCATCATACATATCAATGAATACCGGAACGTCGCCCCCTAGTTTCAGCGTTGAATTCGATGCAACAATATCACCCTCAACAACTGAGTTACGTGCAGTTGTGAATTCTGAGTTTTCCAGATTCAGAGTCTTAAATCGGAAATGCCGGGTTTCCCAGTCAGGTTGATCAAAAGAAGCCACCTGGTTATTTGTTTTATAGGCACTGTTATTTTTCTTATTTGCCTCACTTTCTAGTTTGGCAAAATCAGCAACATAATCTTTGTCACAAAGAACTCCGGGAACATAGCAGAATCGGGGTCCCTCACGGAATATTGCATGTGTTGTGGCATGACCCTGTAACCGAAGCTGGGAATTCCGTATGGTGATGTCATTGTGCGTATCAATGTTTCCGTCAATAATCAGGCTGCTGTCAGCACTTTTCTGTGTCCCAGTGTGTTCGATATTCGTATTTCCCGTGATGTTGCCGTGATAGACATAACGGGAGGGGTTTTGTAGAGAAAGGGTCGCTGTTTTATCAGAAGTATTGGTGATAATGGTACCGACATCAGTTGCCGCAATCTTCTTAAACGACTGGCTGAACCCGTTTAAATCCAGAGTCCCTCCACGGCTGGTAAAATAAATACCTCTGTAATCACTATTTTTATCCAGCGCATCGGCCTGACCCAGTTTGAGCGTTCCGCGACCACTGGCAACATAGATAGCATTGAAAGCCTTTGCTGCATTAAGAACAACAGTACCGTCACCCATTTTCAGGTTATTCCCCTGGGCCACATTGACATTCAGTGTCCCGGCTCCTGTTTTGTGCAGGTTATCATTTGCCGCTCCTTTTACCGACCAGTCGACAACCGTATTTTTTCCGATATCAATACCCGCACCTTTATACGTTTTATCTTTCCCGGTGATTGAGTAATGTTGTCCCTCATCAAAAATCAGTCCTCCAGTTCCTGAATTCAGGTTATCGGTGAGTTCAATGTTCCCGCCACCATGAAATTTCAAATCTTTATTTTTATTATTCTTGGTCAGTTCAATAGCGGTTGTATTACCGTTAACAGTAATATTTTTATTATTGACGGTCATTTTCTGACCATTAAGATTCACATCCTGAGTGAACACATTTTTCAGGGTATCAACCATATTCTGGTCATATCGGGCAAAAAAGGCCCAGGTATCCTTACTGGAGAATGCCTTACCATATGTTGTTCCCAGAATGACCCATTTTTTTTTCTGATTATCATACAAGTAAAATCCGGAACCGCTGTCTCCTCCTGTCACTTCATTATAAAATCCGCCTGTATTATTCGTGGCTAACATATTGTTCCAGTTTAACTGAAACATAGAAGCACTGCGTAATAATGGATTATATGCCTGTCCCACCCCATAAGATGTAACACCGGTTGCTCCGGCTCCAACCCGAAAACCGATTATCTGTTTCTTTCCATTGAACTCAATACCATAACGCTCTAATGCTTCTGCTGCTGATAAGTTGAAATCAGCATGCTCTGTTGCACCAGCTGTTTCAACAACAAACTTATCCAGACGCTGGACCGCAAAGTCACCTTTGGTCACCCGATCAACATAATGATAGTCTGACTGTCCCCATGTCTGAGTTTTAACGGCATGGTGAATAGTGCCATTATGGCTTGCGGTAACACTGTAGGCACTACCAATAGCAGTTGTTGCACCTTTAGCGGACACTGGAGAAAAATCAGGGATCGTTACTTCAGGAAAACTGAATTCGCCACCATTTTTTAATGGCGTTTTTACCCCATATGCTCCAGGCTGAAATACACCTTTATTCTGTGCCAAATCAAGATAATCACGGATCCAGAAATTTCGGGTATCCATCTGTGCTGCATAGGCATATTCAGCAGCACCATAAGACAAGGCGGAAACTATAAATGTAGCGAGAAGTTTTCGACCAGTTTTAGAGGATACTCGGGATGCTAATTCTGATACAGCTATAAGCCCTTGAGTAAGGTGACAATACTTAAGTGAATATATTCTGTTCACGGGTAAGACTCCATAACGTTTATAACATAATACCAACAAATAGAACTATGCCTTTATTAAAAAATAAGCTTCCAGTTACCTTTATTAATTGCAGTAAAAAAATAAAAATTCAGCCCACGCATGTAAAAAGCACATCCACAATACAGATTTTATAGTAGTGCAATTAGCATATTTACATTGCAATAATTAAATCACATTGCGCCATCTAAAATTATTTAGAAAAATAATATCAACTCCATATCCACATTACATAATGAAGGACAAAGCTACAAAAATAAAAGCAAGTAATAAACAACCCCATATGGCGTTTAAGTGTTTTTGTATTTATTGTTTTTTATTTTATATCATTGCGAGGCGCAATTCTTCATTTATTTCGCACACTAATATTATTTTATCATATTCTTTTATTTTTTTCGAAAAACAATAATAGTTTTAGCTTGTGGATGTTTTTATATTCGAAGATTAATTGAGCCCATGGGTAAATAATTCGCTATTATTTAAGTAAACCGCTATATATGTAGATAATGGCGAATTAACGTATCACCTGACACTCTTCTCTCCAAAATTAAGAAGTAGTTGACTCCTCAAGCCAATAAATGTGTATAGAATGATTATACTGGATAGTTACAAGTTCACCGATACGGTGCAGGACTTCAGTGGCGATGTCGGTGGGAGCTTTTGTTTCGTGATATGATGGACGTCCCTTCTTAATGCAGTCAGTGCCATGCTTTTACTGACTGCATTAATCCGGGAGTAATATCACATGAACACGATCAGGATTGTTATATTGCCAAGCCTGTTTTTCAGGTCTGCGTCTGGATTAATGATGATTCTGTTGCATAGAATAGAAACATCTCATGCTCCAAATTGCAGGATATCGTTCAACGATTCGAGTCCGGAACACTAATCGCTATGGAGGCATGTTCAACTTCTCATTTTGGGGGAATGAACGCTCAGTGCTATGGGATATCCCCCGACTATTCCCTGCGCAACAGCATCATTTTTGGTTAAAAAATAACATTATTCTTAAGATAAAGAAAAGGAACTCGTCCTGGACGGGTAAAATTTATTAAAAATGCATACCGTTTTCACCTCACAGGAAATTTATTGAAAATCAGTAAGAACTGCTTCTGTCGCTATTATATATGCAATATTAATTATGATTTCCTTTTCACTTTCAAGGAGAACTGTTTTGGTGTTATACCAAAATAACTTTTAAAATTACGGATAAAATATGATGTACTAACATAGCCGACCTCGTCAGATATACTATTAATATGTTTTTCAGACGTAGTTATCAGTCTTGCTGCATGTTGCATTCTAATATCCAGAACCAAATTGTTAAAATTATTATTTTCTTTTTCAAGTTTTTTCCGAATTGAGACTTCTGACATATGCAAAATATTTGCCAAATCAACTAGCCGCCATGATTTTGAAAGATCAGATTCTATTATTAACTTTAATTTTTCTGTGAAAGTAGAGTCTGTGGAAACAGATAATGAGCAAACCAAGGATTCAATATCATCAACTTTAGATAACAAATAAGTAATATTATAAATTAGTCTATGATGAGGAACATTTGCTTCTGTTATCATTTTAAATATCTCTGTATCTGTCTTATCTGCCATGCAATTAAAAATTCTACTTCGCATAGGGCCGACTTTATGTGGATTCAGTAACAAAGGTTCCATGACTTTGCAGATACAACTTAACATATTATTATCTATATGAAAGATATCATAAGGCATGCCTTTACCTAACACGTTAAGTGTAACATCAATGACTGTATTTTTCTCGATATAACATATTGATTCAGGTGGAATATTAATAATCCCCCCATCTATCGTTTTAACCAGTAATTGGGCATTGCGAAGATAAATAATAGCACAATTGTAAAACCTAATCTTTTTAAGAACTAATGTAGAGTTACCGGGTATATCTCCTCTAACAGCAAGCCTCATATTACTTAAAGCATTTTGACTATTCATACAGTCACCCCCATGCTTTGTAAGAATATAATGTCATGGGGTATCCTCTCTGTAAACTCGAAAATAACGCAAAGATGAATACCTCTCAGTAAAAAGTTTCTCATCGACATAGCGACTAACTTTAGAGACTCTAAATAATTAGTCTCTATGATGATAGAATTTATTAACTTTGATAATAATTACATTATGAAAAAATATGAAAAGACAGAAATCAAATCATTTGATGTTACAGATAACATCTAAACAGAACTGGGAGCTTCCGTGTCGTCTCAGCACCAAACTTAATCTTTATCATTCTTATTCTATAATAGACCTTGCTTATACTTAAACATGTGATCTTTGAAATTTCTTTTATTTTCCTCCTTTTAATAAAGTAGAGGTACAGAATCTCTCGTTCAATATCATTAAGAGAGCACAAGATTTGTTCTGGTGGATATGTATAATCAATTGATAACCGATTTCCATAGTGTATAGTTACATTATCAGCACATATGCACTTAACAGGCCCCCCAGAAAAAAGAAGACTGTATAAAAAATAATTATTATTATCGCAGACTATATAAACATGACTATATTGCTGAACGGCCTCATATACAGAGGCACGCCCACTGAATTCAAAACATTTATACCCTTCATCCTGGCTTGCAAAATATAAGATACCATTTTTTAAATAAATGTCTTTTGTAACCATTATTAGAGCAACGGTCATAGCATATATAAAAACATTAGATACCTGAACTGAATTCAACTATAAGCTAAAGTAAAGAAAAAGGCCATTCTAAAAAATAGCAACATAAGATAAAATTTTACACTCCTGAGTGTCAGGTAGATAAGTATATTTGACTGTCTATAGCAATCAATCAATAAGAAAACCTGAACAATATGTTCAGGTTTTCTTTTTTATCTACTCTACGACTCAGAATGTATAGCGAATATTAGCATTAATTAACTTATCAATATTGTAAGAACCAAACTCAGAACGCTCCATATTCAGACTTATCCTGGTGTTTTCTTTGATTTTAGTATTTAGCCCAACATTGAATACCACTCTGCTATCTTTACCATTATTAATATATGTATCACCTGCCAGATCCTTGAATGCTGTCACAGTAGGCTTAAATAAATCGTACTGATAATTAATCCCAGTCAATGCTGTAATTTCCCAGTCTTTGCCCCTGAATGTTTTGCCAAATTCAATGCCTGTGCGACCAATCAATGGTTGCATCTGCTTACGTTGCATGTTGATCTCAGCCCCATTGAATTGCCAGGAAAACTGATTCTCAGATACAGTACCGTAGATCAACTCTGTTTGCGGCTGTATATATGTTTCGTCAGGTAAGGAAAAACGCCAACCGGCCTCAGCGCCCAAATACCAAGAGTGCGAGCCATAATCTTGTTCTGGCATTCCTAACGCACTTGATGAGTAATGATTGTCATGACGCACATATTTCCCGATAGTATCTACATAGAGTCCAGAGTCAAACATAGCTGAAGCGTACACACCAATACCCGTTGATTTGGTTCTTCCTGACCATCCACTTCCCCGGTTATTACTGTTTGTAAATGTCGCCGTGACCCCAGTAAATAACTCTCCGCCTTCAATTATATGTTTCCTGTCTGCCCCAATTTGCAAGTGCGTATGACTTCCGGTAAATCCATCAGTAGCTGAGCCCGAACCACTGTTAAGTCTAGCCCAGGCTCCTGTTTCACCATGGGTATGGCGTAAGTCACCCATACGATCATTCAGATTATTAATTTCTGTAATAAAGTTTTTATAACCGAGATCCATAAAACTCTTGCCTGTCCGCAAAGCGGCTTTATCAGGCTGTATGTAAAATCCCTCCAGACGCCATTGCTTATTAACGTCGGTCTCCAACACATCAAGTTGCGGTGTGAAACTATGGAACCCCGAGTTTATTGAAACCGGGTTAAGTGTAAATATATCGCTTTGTGTATTTTTCGGGGCAGTAACCAATGATACAGGGTAACCGACCTGTTTTACTGAATTCGTCGTAGGAATAACAACTAGTGTGTTATTCGCCCCTGTCAACGTCTGGTTTACCGTCACCGTATCTGCTGCTTTACCATCGGCATTAATAATGAACGAACTGTTAGTGGCCTCCAGCGTATCTGCCGTCAGTCCCCCCTGCCCGAGACGATTAAAACTCAGTGTTGAACCATTCAAAGTGAGCGACTTAACCACCGACTGCTCATTTGCCAGCCAGGCAGTGTCCTTCATTGTTACACTTGCCAACGGCGCGCTGATATTTCCATAGTAATTTGTGGATTGGTTAATATCAGTCGTGCCAAAGCTAATGCTGGCCGCATCATTGGCATTGATATCTCCAGTGATGATCCCACCCACGCCAACATTTAAGCTCGTGTTTTGTCCGCTAAGCTCCCAGCTTTGAGCGGAATACATCGTTCCTGGCTGGTCTGATAGCAAGGAAAGACTCGCCCCTGCATTACTGCTTACTGTCCCGTCAGAAAGCAATCCGGCTGTAGCGGTCAATTTTGCCCCTTCACCTAATGACAAAGAAGATTGGGTGAAACGGCTGAGCTGATTAAGCGTGGTATCTGTAGAGGTTATCGTCGTCGTACTATCTGTGCTATCAATACCACCGACAAAATGTTCATTAATAGTTAGTGCCGATCCTTGTTTCAACTGTACATGTCCATTGAAACGACTCTGATCATCTTCAGCGGTTGCCTTTGACTTACCCAATGTTGGTTTGGTCGCCACGCCATTCCCGTCATTGAGATCAATATAAAGATCCTCACTACCTAATGTAACGGTAGAATGATCGGCATTAATTCTCGTATTAAGGCTGGCGTTTCTTGCAAGGTTAAATTCAGCATTTTGTAAGTTAAGCTCAGCCATACTGAACTGCCTATTTTCCCAATCGTTCTGAGTAAATGACACCGGTTGGGTCAGTACAGAATTGTCACCCAGTGCCTTTAACTTATTTGCTACGTCCTGACTGCTGACGGCGTGAACAACCGGATGTCCTTGCATAAATAGCCGACCATTTTGCTGGGTTATACTCCCCTGAGTATTCACTCCACCATCAATGACGAAATCATTCTGTGCTCCTGCTGTAACCTCATTATTGATATTTAGATTGCCGGTGAAATGGCCGTGCCAGATATTAGCAATCGTGGCTGTTGTATCTGGGCTGTTGAAATCCAGATTAACATTAGCCATGGAGCCACTGTTAGTCAGTATGGCTCCATCATCAGCCCCGTTAAGTTTATGAAAAGTCAAACCGTTTCCATTAATGTCGAGCTTGCCGCCATGATAGCCCCATTTGATATTATCTGGATTAATTTGTTTGTCGTCGCTTAGCACCAGAGTAGGACGCCCACTTACAATACTGACAGAACTGAACGCTTGGCTCAGTCCGTTATCATCAGCACGCTGTGCTAATATTACGGTTCCGTCTCCCACACTTAAACTTCCTGGGTTTACACCAGTACCGCTAATTTTTAACGTACCCGTACCCAGTTTATGCAAACTATCACCAGTAACCCCATTAATCTGCCAGTCGACAAGATGCTCACCATTAACAATAATTCCGCCACCTTTCCATGTCTGAGTATCAACGGGCTTGACAATATAATCACCATCAAAAGTAAGTGTGCCAGCCCCCTGATTAATGGTATTTTCTAACACTACAGTACCGCCGCCCTGAAAAGTTAGATCTTTACCGCTATTAAGCGAAGCAGGCCATGTTGCGCCCAAATTTCCATGCATTTCCCATGATGTGCTTCCCTGGGTTAATGAACCAAGTCCCGTTTTTTCGTCATATGACCAATGAATATCCCCCTCATCTTGTTTTGTATTTACCGGTGCATCGGCATCTTGTTTCATCGTATTTTTTACGTCACCGGCAGGAATTATTGTGTACCAGTTAGTATTGCCATTGACCCCTGCATATGAATTGAGAACGGCTAACAAAACCCATTTATTTTGGTCTGCATCCCAGGCAAAAAGAGGAGAACCGCTGTCACCGGGAGTACCGTAGGTTGAGAGCGGAGTATTAGTAGTATTCGTGACAAAACTCCAGTCAGATATAAACGGCTTATTTACTATTCCACCTGTTTTATACGAGTACGCCCCCATTAAATAGGAAATTTTTCCGTTGGTATCTTTTACATATTGAGTCCCCGTCCCAACACGATAGAACACAGGGAAACGGTCAGCATTTTGATAGGTTCCATTAGCAGTGCCCGCATTGGTTATATCTAGCGGTGTAACCTCAGTAACAATTTTGTTGAGGCGGGGAGTGTGGAAATCTCTCCAGTGGTTATTTCTGTCAACAAGGGTATACGAGGAATCATCCGCATAGCCAAATTTCACATATTGATAACCACCATTGTGCTTAACGCTGACGACATATTGTGGCGAAACCAATGTTGCAACCCCAGTCGAATCATTAGAGCTGAAGTCAATCATGGGCGCCTTATTCAGCGTCGTGACGGGATTGCCATTTTTATCGTATAGAGGAACATTTTCCGCGCCGGGACGGAACTCTCCCTTATTCTCAGCAAAATCACGATACGTTTGATAGGAAGTAGTGGAGCTAACGACGGAAGCACACGATGGAAAGCTGTATCCTCCCGCCATTATGCTTATCAATAATAATGTGGGTAATTTTAACTTCAAAATAAATGTCGAGGTATTTTTCCTTTTTATATTTTTTACCACTTCCGATACAGCAACAATTTCACCTCTATGATTTTTCTTTAACACATATATTTTATTCACATCATACCCCCCCAACAAGTAAAAAATACTTAATTATATATTATCCTTACCTTAGGATAGTCAAGAGGTGACAGAGTATGAGCAAATTAATTATCAAAAAAATATATTTATTAGAAACATCTAAAAAATAACAAAATCAGATAAACAAAACAAAATAAAAATACAAACATAAGATAAAAATATCATGAAAAAAATCAAAAAAAATGTTTTTTTGACATTTACAACACCTTAAATGTCAATTAAAAAACAATGTTTAATTTTGCCCCTTGTTGATCAAACAACAAAAAAAAGTAGTATTGATATCGCAACAACAACCAAGCCAATGCAGAAAATGCAAAATGCGAAGTAAGTGTTGCTTAAATATATTTAATTAAGAGTTTCATCTTATCTTACAATTTTTGATAATGAGTTTCTATTATGAATAAAAAACTTCTCGCAATGGGGCTGTTATTAAGCATGACCGCAGGTTCAGCTATGGCAGCAGCAAATTCTGGTACAACCATCGGAACTGGTACAATAGCGGTAACAGGCACTGTTGGAACATCGACTTGTTCAGTGACTTTTCCACAAAGTGTGACAATGCCAAGTGTTACCACTGCGATGTACAATAAAACACAGCAACTGAACGCCATGGTTCAACAGCCTGCTGGTAATATCCAGTTTTCAGGATGTAATGGTCAATCCGTTAATCTTAAAGTGATGGCTAGCAATGTTGCTGCGGTTGCCGGGAATAAAGTAGTTGCTTATCCAAAAGTTAACAATAAAGAACAAGGGTGGCTGGGTCTGTCTTTTGCTGTATCTACAGATAGCGGCTCAGTTTTTAAATATTTGAAGCTGGACAATAGCCCATCAGAGCCTATCAGTGTTACGAGCGACACGTTTGCGTTACCTGTACGTGTCGATGCAGTTAAAATGTCAACAAACAACGCAACTGATGTAGGTCAAGGTAATTATAGCGCATCTTTTGTTGTAACTGCCACATACGCCTAATGTTCATTCATTGATAAACAAAGCATGGTTGATATACAACCATGCTTTCTATGGAGTAAAAATGAGAAAAAAAATACTTTATACTTTTCTTCTCCTGTTATCTTCACCAGTTATTGCACGTGACCTTGAAGGTATAAATTTAGACTTAACAAGAGTAATATTTGACTCACAACAAAATAGTGCATCAATAAAAGTTAATAACTTTAATGAAAATAAATCTTGGCTATTACGGTCATGGATATCCAACTATAGCGATAATGGGAAAAGTAAAAAATTCATTATAACGCCAATACTTTACAGGATATCACCTAATGAAAGCATTCAATTGAAAATCGATAAAATAGATAATTTATTACCAACAGATAAAGAATCTATTTTCCGAATTAATGTGCTTGCAATTCCACCAAAAGAGATTAGTAATGATAAAACTAGTTCGAAACCTTCTGATTTACAATTTGCAATTAATAGCAGAATCAAACTAATTTATCGTCCGCATAAACTTAACGAAACAGGCAAAGTTAACGCGGCATTTAAATCCCTAAAAATATTAAAGAAAAATGAATATATTAGTATAGAAAACACAACACCTTACTATATTACAATGGATAATGTAAAAATTAACAATAAGAAAGTAACCTCAATTGAAGATTTCATGGTTGCACCATATTCGGAGTTTAAAATACCAACACAGAATGCAAAGTCTTTTAGTTATACAACGATTAATGATTATGGTGGGAAAAACCCGGTTGTAGATATTAAATTCTAATATTTTTCATCATTTTTCGGGAGGCAGTTTGAAAGTTTTATTAAAAAAATCCTTATTACTGGTAAGGATCGCACTCCTGTGCCCGGCGTTCAGTTGGGGGGCAGCGTCTCCCGTTTCTGGTCATAATAATGAGTTATCATTTAACCCTGATTTTCTGGAATTATCTGATGGTAACAATGCTAAAAACATTGACCTAGGTTATTTTATGAATGCGAGTGGGGCGGCGCCTGGGGAATATACTGTTGACGTTATTATGAATGGTAAAATAGTTGATAGTCAAATTAAAATTGATTTTACCGAACAAGATAATAAGCTAACCGCCAGACTGACGCCTCAACAGTTGGAACGCTGGGGGATTGATACAGATAAGCTCTCCGTATCTACCCCATCTGCTTACCAGCAAAATATTGCATATATTATTCAGGGCGCAACAGAGAAATTCGATGCGAATAACCAAAAGCTAATATTAAATATACCACAAAGCTACCTCAAACCTCAGGATTGGTTAAGTACTCCACCCCATCTCTGGGATGAAGGTATGCCAGCACTAATGGTTAACTATCTATTTAATGGAATTAAGCAAAATAATAATGGCTACGGTAGTCGTAGTCAGTTTTTATCTCTGGACAGTTCTCTGAACCTTGGTGGATGGCGCCTTCGTCATAACGGTAACTGGTCAACAAACTCATATAATAAAGAGAGCCACTGGCAACCCGTTAGTGTTTATCTACAGCATGATTATTCTTTTCTTCAGGGAGGGCAATTTATCGTAGGCCAGACCTCAACGGATGGTGCGATATTTGACAGTTTTCCTTTTGAAGGTGCACAGTTTTCATCTGATGATGGCATGATTGCACCAGAGCTCAGTCAGTATAGCCCTGTTGTCCGTGGCATTGCTTATTCTCAAGCGCAGGTATCCGTCAAGCAAAACGGTGTTGTCATTTATCAAAAAAACGTCCCACCTGGACCGTTTGAATTACGCGATTTTAACCAAATATTCACCGGTGACCTGGAGGTGGAAATTCGTGAGGCAGATGGCAGTATTCGCCATTTTACTCAGGCGACAGCTGTTTTACCGGTTCTTCAACGTCAGGGACGCTTACGCTATAACCTGGCATTTGGGAAATATCGCTCAAGTTCTACTTTGAATAATAGTGTGTCTGATCCTCAGTTTGTTCAGTCTTCAGCAGCTATCGGATTGCCTGATGAATATACATTTTATGGTGGTGCCATCAAAGCAGATAATTATGCAGCAGTTCTGCTTGGCCTGGGTAAATATTCCGATTTTTTTGGAGCGTTCTCCCTGGATGTCACTCATGCTCGCTCACAATTTTCGCAGAATTATAAGTCTTTAGGAAAACAGCAAGGACAGTCTTACCGTTTTATGTATTCGCGTGGTTTTGGTGAGACAAATACGACATTGAATATTACCGGCTATCGTTATGCCACACGCGGTTACTACGATTTTGATGAGTTACAACAAATTCAGAATGGATTCGTTGATGAGAAAAATATAAACAGTTATCATCAACGTTCACGTATATCAACAACGATAAATCAAGATCTTCAGGACTGGGGACAACTCTACCTCTCAGCAAGTAAAGATCAGTACTGGGATACCGCTGATGGATATAACTTATCTGCGAGTTACTCGCTGCCATTCCGCTATATCTCGGCAATGCTATCGCTCGGATATAATAAAAGCCCGTATTACCACGAGGCAGATAAATCGCTGTTTTTATCTGTTTCGGTACCGCTCAACTCATTGCTGAATGGAAATAACCTGTTCTTAACCACGAATACCATTACGAATAATGGTCAGGTGCAACAGCAGGTTGGATTAAACGGCTCCTCACAGGATGGTGAGTTTAGCTATGCCGTGGCACAAGGCTGGCAGAATCAAAACCGAGGAGAGTCAGGTAACATTACCCTTAACTATCGTGGACCTTATGCACAAATGAACGGCGGTTATGCCTGGCAAAAAGAGTCCAGTCAATGGACATACGGAATTAGCGGTGGTATTACGTTGCATCCACATGGATTAACCTTATCCCAGCCATTAAGTCTGGACAGTGCCAGTGCTCTGGTTCAGGCTCGTGATGCCGCCAGCGTAAGAGTATTGAACGGTTCAGGTATTTATACGGACTCGCGTGGATATGCCGTTGTCCCATATTTAAATCCCTATAACCGAAATCAAATTTCGCTTGATGTAAATAGTGTTAAGGATAATGTCGAGCTGCTAAATACAGATGTTACTGTCATCCCTGCTCGAGGAGCTTTAGTTTCCGCCCCGTTTAAAGTCAATGTCGGTAATAAAGCAATCATTACCTTAATACAGAAGAATGGCGAGCCAGTACCGTTTGGTAGTGTAGTGACATTAGATTCTGAAAACAGCATTAACAGCAGTATTGTTGCTGATCAAGGACAGGTGTATATGTCAGGGTTACCTGAAGAGGATACTCTTATTGCACAATGGGGTGAGGAGCCTTCTCAAAAGTGTAAAGTAAATTACAAATTGAAAAATAAAACAGCTAAATTCAATGAATTAACTTTACAATGCCAATAGTCTATAGTTCTTAGATTAATAACCCCGCATGTGCGGGGTTATTTTCATACAACATATTAGCAACATTGTTACAGATTTGTATTACTTACGGCGGATACAAATCATCTGTTCAACTGCGAATATCATCATACTCACGCGTTTTATCAAATTCGTGTTTCGCAAACGGGCACAGTGGGATAATTTTCCGTTTTTCCTGGCGCATTTTTTCCACAACTTTCGCTACCAGTTGTTTACCAACCCCTTGCCCTTTCAGGCTTTCATCAACATCGGTATGTTCGATAATGGCTAAATTCTCTCCGGTCGGCACAAAGACAATTTCAGCTATTTGATTTCCCTGCGCATCATTGATGTAAAATTTATTATGACCCTCACGTATTTCCATTTTCCCCTCGCTTATTTAAGACGGTATTTCAGTGCGCCGCTGGGGCACGTATCAATAACATTCACGACGGTAGCGACGTCTACTTCATCCGGCATGATCCACGGCTTACGTTTGAGATTAAACAGTTTGCTATTACCGCGAACACAATTACCGGAATGCTGACATATTGCGGTGTTGAAATAGACATCGACCTTTTCGCCGGTATAGCAGCGATAACCAACGTCCAGTAGTTCCTGATCCATGACCTTCCCTCCCTCATAAGTATGGTTTTCGCTATAAGCATAGCTCCCGAATCGCCAGACGACACTGGCAGTTTCAGTTACCAAATCCGCTTCCCCGGATGGCCAATCCCCTTACTCCCTTTGAATTACCCGCAGCATCAGAGATAATGCTTAGGAAATTTGTCATACAAGGAAGCTGATGAGACATTCACTGCCCTGCCGCATGTTACGCAAACGTCCGATGAAACTCAGTACCACGGTGATCTTAATGGTCAGCGCAGTGCTGTTCTCGGTGCTGCTGGTAGTGCATCTGGTTTACTTCTCGCAAATCAGCGACATGACGCGTGACGGGCTGGCTAACAAGGCGCTGGCCGTGGCGCGTACCCTTGCCGACTCGCCAGAAATTCGTCAGGGCTTGCAGAAAAAACCGCAGGAGAGCGGTATCCAGGACATCGCCGAAGCTGTACGCAAACGCAACGATCTGCTGTTTATTGTCGTTACCAATATGCAAAGTCTTCGCTACTCGCACCCTGAAACCCAACGCATTGGTCAGCTCTTTAAAGGGGACGACATCCTGAAGGCGCTCAACGGCGAGGAAAATGTCGCGATTAATCGCGGTTTTCTGGCACAGGCTTTACGCGTATTTACCCCTATCTACGACGAAAATCATAAGCAGATCGGCGTGGTGGCGATTGGTCTGGAGCTAAGCCGCGTAACGCAGCAGATCAATGACAGTCGCTGGAGCATTATCTGGTCAATTTTATTCGGTGTGCTGGTTGGCGGGCTGGGGACATGGATTTTGGTCAAAGTACTTAAGCGCATCCTGTTCGGCCTGGAGCCTTACGAAATCTCAACTCTGTTTGAGCAACGCCAGGCAATGCTGCAATCGATCAAAGAAGGTGTCGTTGCCGTAGACGCGCGCGGCGAAGTCACACTAATTAATGATGCCGCGCAAGAACTGCTTAATTATCACAAATCCCAGGATGATGAAAAGCTGTCGACACTGAGTCAGGCATGGTCGCAGGTGGTGGATGTCTCGGAAGTATTACGCGACGGCACGCCGCGACGAGATGAAGAGGTTACCGTCAAAGATCGGCTATTACTCATCAACACCGTACCCGTACGCAGCAATGGCGTTATCATCGGAGCCATCTCTACCTTCAGGGACAAAACGGAAGTTCGTAAGCTAATGCAACGGTTGGATGGTCTGGTCAACTATGCCGACGCACTTCGTGAACGCTCCCACGAATTTATGAACAAATTACACGTGATTCTCGGATTATTACATCTGAAGAGTTATAAGCAGTTGGAAGATTACATTCTAAAAACAGCCAACAACTATCAGGAAGAGATTGGCTCTTTGCTGGGTAAAATCAAATCTCCGGTTATCGCTGGTTTTTTAATCAGCAAGATTAACCGCGCGACCGATTTAGGCCATACGCTGATATTAAATAGTGAGAGCCAGTTGCCAGACAGCGGTAGTGAAGATCAAGTCGCAACGTTAATTACCGCACTGGGAAATCTGATAGAAAACGCGCTGGAGGCATTAGGGCAAGAACCCGGTGGTGAAATCAGCGTTACGTTGCACTACCGTCACGGCTGGCTGCACTGTGAAATTAACGATGATGGTCCGGGAATTTCCCCCGACAAAATCGATCACATTTTTGAAAAAGGTGTCTCGACAAAAGGAAGTGAACGAGGCGTCGGTCTGGCACTTGTCAAACAACAGGTTGAAAATCTCGGCGGCAGCATTGCCGTGGAATCGGAACCCGGGATTTTCACACAATTTTTTGTCCAGTTACCCTGGGATGGGGAGAGGTCGAGCAAATGATCAATGTATTAATTATCGATGACGACGCAATGGTGGCGGAGTTGAATCGCCGATACGTGGCGCAGATCCCTGGTTTTCAATGCTGCGGAACAGCCTCGACACTGGAGAAAGCCAAAGAGATTATCTTCAACAACGAAACGCCTATCGACCTGATCTTGCTCGATATCTATATGCAAAAAGAAAACGGGCTCGATTTACTGCCTGTCCTGCACAACGCTCGATGCAAAAGCGATGTGATTGTCATCTCCTCGGCTGCTGATGCCGCAACCATTAAGGATTCTCTGCATTATGGCGTCGTTGATTATCTAATCAAACCGTTCCAGGCATCACGTTTTGAAGAGGCGCTCATCGGCTGGCGACAAAAGAAAATGGCGCTGGAGAAACATCAATACTATGACCAGGCCGAGCTGGATCAGCTAATTCATGGCAATTCATCTAACGAACAGGATACCCGCCGTCTGCCAAAAGGCTTAACGCCGCAGACTTTACGCACGCTGTGCCAGTGGATTGACGCTCACCAGGACTATGAATTTTCAACCGACGAGCTGGCCAACGAGGTTAACATCTCTCGCGTTTCCTGCCGCAAATATCTGATCTGGCTAGTGAATTGTCACATCTTAGTTACCAGTATCCATTATGGCGTCACCGGTCGTCCGGTTTATCGCTACCGTATTCAGGCTGAGCATTACTCATTACTGAAGCAATATTGCCAATAACGCGTTATTAGTTATCTGGAAGTAACAATTATTGCAGTAATGCAAACCAGCACTGGCACAAGTTACATCAGCCATCAGTAAAACTTGTGCCAGATCAAATATAATTATCCCTCTTCATCCCCTGCGAATTAATATCAATTCGGATAAATAGAGTTTTTAATTTCAAAACGCTAACAAAAGTTAATTAACTATTATGTCATCCGTATTATGTGTATTTTTACCCACAAATAGGTAGATCAGAATAATCTATAAACTTGATGATATCTGTCTGTAGAACAAAAATTATACCAATAAATATCAACAAGATAGAGAAAAACAGATCTTTAACATCTGCGAAACACAAACTATAACCCCATCGCCAGAGAGTATTTTCCTCTGAAAAAGTCACTTATCACAGTGCATAAATTTACCGCTGTCTGAATCAGCCAATATTCACTGTGAAGTATTTACTCAAGCCAGTTACGACCAAACGGATATTTAGTCAGTCTCTGATAACAGTTCATCCAAAACAGAATGTGGCTGTGATCTATTTGGCAAGAATTTAAATGGGATTATCGCGAGGGTTTACACATGTTATTTACCATCCAACTTATCATAATACTGATATGTCTGTTTTATGGTGCCCGAAAGGGCGGTATCGCGCTGGGTTTATTAGGCGGTATCGGCCTGGTCATTCTGGTCTTCGTCTTCCATCTTCAGCCGGGTAAACCACCGGTTGATGTCATGCTGGTCATCATCGCGGTGGTAGCGGCATCGGCGACCCTGCAAGCCTCTGGCGGCCTGGATGTTATGCTGCAAATTGCCGAAAAACTGCTGCGTCGCAATCCGAAATATGTTTCCATCGTCGCACCATTTGTCACCTGTACGCTGACCATTCTTTGCGGTACGGGTCACGTGGTTTACACCATCCTGCCGATCATCTACGACGTTGCGATTAAGAACAACATCCGTCCGGAACGCCCAATGGCGGCGAGCTCTATCGGCGCGCAGATGGGGATTATCGCCAGTCCGGTGTCGGTTGCCGTAGTATCGCTGGTCGCAATGCTGGGGAACGTAACCTTTGATGGTCGTCACCTTGAGTTCCTCGACCTGCTTGCGATTACCATCCCCTCTACCTTGTTAGGTATCCTGGCGATCGGTATTTTCAGTTGGTTCCGTGGTAAAGATCTGGACAAAGACGAAGAGTTCCAGAAATTCATCTCCGTACCAGAAAACCGTGAGTACGTTTACGGTGACACCGCCACGCTGCTGGATAAAAAACTGCCGAAAAGCAACTGGCTGGCAATGTGGATCTTCCTCGGGGCAATCGCGGTGGTCGCACTTCTTGGTGCTGATTCTGACCTGCGTCCGTCTTTTGGCGGCAAACCGCTGTCGATGGTACTGGTTATCCAGATGTTTATGCTGCTGACCGGGGCGCTGATTATTATCCTGACCAAAACCAATCCCGCGTCCATCTCAAAAAATGAAGTCTTCCGTTCCGGTATGATTGCCATCGTGGCGGTATACGGTATCGCGTGGATGGCAGAAACCATGTTCGGTGCGCATATGTCTGAAATTCAGGGCGTACTGGGCGAAATGGTGAAAGAGTATCCGTGGGCTTATGCCATTGTTCTGTTGCTGGTCTCCAAGTTTGTTAACTCCCAGGCCGCTGCACTGGCAGCGATTGTTCCGGTCGCACTGGCGATTGGCGTTGACCCGGCATACATCGTGGCTTCAGCACCGGCTTGCTATGGTTATTACATCCTGCCGACCTATCCGAGCGATCTGGCAGCGATTCAGTTTGACCGTTCCGGAACCACCCACATCGGCCGCTTCGTCATCAACCACAGCTTTATTTTGCCAGGGTTGATTGGTGTGAGCGTATCGTGCGTCTTCGGCTGGATCTTCGCTGCGATGTACGGGTTCTTGTAATTGCACTCTGCGTGCTGCCCGTCGCTGTGCGGCACGCCATTTTCGTATAACAAATACAGAGTTACAGGCTGGAAGCTATGTCAAATAAAGAGTTTATTTATCAGACGCCTTTCCCGATGGGGAAAGACAATACCGAGTACTATCTGCTCACATCCGATTACGTTAGTGTTGCCGAATTTAACGGCGAAACCATCCTGAAGGTGGAACCTGAAGCCCTGACCTTGCTGGCGCAGCAAGCCTTCCATGACGCTTCTTTCATGCTCCGCCCGGCACACCAGCAACAGGTAGCTTCTATTCTTCACGACCCTGAAGCCAGTGAAAACGATAAGTATGTGGCGCTGCAATTCTTGAGAAACTCTGAAATCGCCGCCAAAGGTGTACTGCCGACCTGCCAGGATACCGGCACCGCGATCATCGTCGGTAAAAAAGGTCAGCGAGTGTGGACCGGCGGCGGTGATGAAGAAGCCTTATCAAAAGGCGTCTATAACACTTATATCGAAGATAACCTGCGCTATTCACAAAACGCACCGCTGGACATGTACAAAGAGGTCAACACCGGCACTAACCTGCCTGCGCAAATCGACCTGTACGCGGTAGATGGCGACGAGTACAAATTCCTCTGCGTCGCCAAAGGCGGCGGTTCTGCCAACAAAACGTATCTCTATCAGGAAACCAAAGCCCTGCTGACTCCGGGTAAACTGAAAAACTTCCTCGTTGAGAAAATGCGTACCCTCGGCACCGCAGCCTGCCCGCCATACCATATCGCGTTTGTGATTGGCGGTACTTCTGCGGAAACCAACCTGAAAACCGTCAAGTTGGCAAGTGCTCACTATTACGATGAGCTGCCGACTGAAGGTAACGAACACGGTCAGGCGTTCCGCGATGTTCAGTTAGAACAAGAACTGCTGGAAGAGGCTCAGAAGCTCGGCCTCGGCGCGCAGTTTGGCGGTAAATACTTCGCTCACGACATCCGCGTAATCCGCCTGCCGCGTCACGGCGCATCCTGCCCGGTGGGTATGGGCGTCTCCTGCTCCGCTGACCGCAACATTAAAGCGAAAATTAACCGCGAAGGTATCTGGATAGAAAAACTGGAACACAACCCAGGTCAGTATATTCCTGAAGAGCTGCGTCAGGCGGGTGAAGGCGAAGCGGTGAAAGTCGATCTCAACCGTCCGATGAAAGAGATCCTCGCCCAGCTTTCGCAGTATCCGGTATCCACCCGCTTGTCACTCACCGGCACAATTATCGTCGGTCGTGATATTGCGCACGCCAAGCTGAAAGAATTGATCGACGCCGGTAAAGAACTGCCGCAGTACATCAAAGATCACCCGATCTACTACGCAGGTCCGGCAAAAACGCCAGCCGGTTATCCATCGGGTTCTTTAGGCCCAACCACCGCAGGCCGTATGGACTCTTACGTGGATCTGCTGCAATCCCACGGCGGCAGCATGATCATGCTGGCGAAAGGTAACCGCAGTCAGCAAGTCACCGACGCGTGTCATAAACACGGCGGCTTCTACCTCGGCAGCATTGGCGGCCCGGCGGCAGTGCTGGCACAGCAGAGCATTAAGCATCTGGAATGTGTCGCTTATCCGGAACTGGGTATGGAAGCTATCTGGAAAATCGAAGTAGAAGATTTCCCGGCGTTTATCCTGGTCGATGACAAAGGCAACGACTTCTTCCAGCAAATCGTCAACAAACAGTGCGCGAACTGCACTAAGTAACTTCTTTGGCCCAGCGCCTGGCGGCATACTGCCAGGTGATCCCCCTGGGCCACCTCTTTTGCGATTGTAATTTCACGCTTGCTGGTGAATAGTCAGTATTTTCCCTGACTTGCGAACTCACCATGACCCGCACACTCAAGCCGTTAATTCTTAACACTGGCGCACTGGCGCTGACGTTAATCCTGATTTACACCGGAATTTCGGCTCATGACAAACTCACCTGGTTGATGGAAGTGACGCCGGTAATTATTGTCGTACCGTTGCTGCTTACCACCGCCAGACGTTATCCGTTAACGCCGCTGCTCTATGCACTGATTTTCTTTCACGCCATCATCCTGATGGTCGGCGGTCAGTACACCTACGCGAAAGTCCCCATCGGTTTTGAAGTACAGGAATGGTTGGTGTTAAGCCGTAATCCGTATGACAAGCTGGGGCATTTTTTCCAGGGGCTGGTGCCTGCACTGGTGGCGCGAGAAATCCTCGTGCGTGGAATGTACGTGCGCGGACGCAAAATGGTGGCGTTTCTGGTCTGCTGCGTAGCACTGGCGATAAGCGCCATGTATGAGTTGATCGAGTGGTGGGCGGCGCTGGCGATGGGTCAGGGAGCGGATGATTTTCTCGGCACCCAGGGCGACCAGTGGGACACGCAATCTGATATGTTCTGCGCGCTGCTGGGCGCATTAACTACGGTGATATTGCTTGCTCGCCTTCACTGTCGCCAGCTCCGGCGCTATGGCTTAATTACCAAAGCGCCGGAAGCGATTACCCCTTAACGGTGCAACCAGCCTGGCAGCCAGTCGCCGTGGGCGGAAATCAGATCGTCAACAAGGGTATATATTTCGTCAATTCCCAACACGGCGGCAGTGTGCGGGTCCATCATCGCAGCGTGGTAAACACGGTCACGATTTTCGGTGAGAATGGCTTCGGTGAGCAGCGTCTGTACGTTGATATTGGTTTGCATCAGGGCTGCCAGATGCGACGGTAGCGTACCGACTTTGGTCGGCTGAATGCCATTTGCATCAACCAGGCAGGCCACTTCCACACAACATCCTTGCGGCAGGTTATCAATCAAGCCATCGTTACGGACGTTGCCATAAATCACGCTCGGTTCGCCGGTCCAGATAGCGTTCATGATGGTGCTGGCATATTCCCGTGACGGTTTAATATCAATCCGGGAGGCGTTCTTATACTCCTCCAGCTCTTTGTGCCAGTTCTCCAACTGCTCGACGCAGCGTTTCGGGTACTCATCCAGCGGTACTTTATAACGCTCAATCAAATCCTCACGGCCTGGCTTAATAAACCACGGCGTATATTCGGCAAAATGTTCTGACGACTCCGTGACGAAGTAGCCCAGCTTTTTGAACATTTCATAGCGCACAATGTTCTGGCAGCGAGGATTACCATGAATATTCGGCTTCGGTGCCTGACCTGCATCATAAGCCGCCAGCAGTTCCGGGTAGAGATTCACGTAACTGCCGTCGGCGGTTTTGCGCTCCAGTTCCAGGTAAAACGCCATATGGTTGATACCCGCACAACGATAACGCAGCGTAGCGGGGTCAATATTGAGGTCACGCGCCAGCTCTTCCGCCGTTCCTTGCACCGAATGGCACAGCCCTACCTGTTTGATATGCGGATAGCGGGCATACATCGCCCAGGTATTCATCGCCATCGGGTTAACGTAGTTGAGCATGGTGGCATCGGGGCAGACTTCTGTCATGTCTTCGCAAATTTGCCACAGGTGCGGAATGGTACGCAGCGCGCGCATAATGCCGCCCGGCCCCAACGTATCGGCAATAGTTTGTTCCAGACCATGGCGCTTACAGACCTCGAAATCAGTCACCGTGCAAGGTTCATAACCACCAATCTGAAATGCCACCACGACAAAATCGGCATCCTGTAAGGCTTCTTTCTGTTGCGTGTGGCAGGTGATTTTGCCGCTGGCTCCAGCTGAATCCATCAGCTTACGCACCACAATGTGCGACTCTTCCAGGCGAGTTGGATCAATGTCCATCAGAGCAATATGCGCCGTTTTCAGCGCCTCGCGATGAAACACATCACCAAGAATATTTTTTACGAAAATTGTCGAACCAGCGCCGATAAATGTAATTTTGGGTGCAGACATCATGCAGATCTCCTGGCTTGTTTGAATGACTTCATCATGGCAGGCGATTTCGCAGAAAGCCTCCGGCTTCCCCACTGAGCATTCCCGAAAACTCAGATCTGGGGTTACTTAGCAGTAAATCTGAGTTTTTGGGACTAAATTACCTGAAAAACAGAGTAATTAGCCCTTAGAAAATCCTCTCTCTTTACGTTTTGTGTCGTCATTCGCAGTCATCCTCAGCCACTCATGCCATAATTCTGATAATCCAGGAAAGAGATCCATCCATGAATACAGATACCTTTATGTGTAGCAGCGATGAAAAACAGACCCGCAGCCCGCTGTCTCTGTATTCAGAATACCAGCGGATGGAGATAGAGTTTCGTGCACCACATGTCATGACCACCAGCCACTGGCATGGTCAGGTTGAGGTAAATGTGCCTTTCGATGGCGATGTGGAATACCTGATCAACAATGAAAAAGTGAATATCAATCAGGGGCATATCACGCTGTTCTGGGCCTGTACGCCACACCAACTAACCGATACCGGAACCTGTCAGAGCATGGCGATTTTTAATCTGCCGATGCATCTGTTTCTCTCCTGGCCTCTGGATAAAGACCTTATAAACCACGTCACTCACGGCATGGTGATTAAATCGCTGGCGACACAGCAACTTAGCCCCTTTGAAGTGCGCCGCTGGCAGCAGGAATTGAACAGCCCGAATGAGCAAATCCGCCAGCTCGCCATTGATGAAATTGGCCTGATGCTCAAGCGATTTAGCCTCTCCGGCTGGGAACCGATTCTGGTCAATAAAACCTCGCGCACGCACAAAAACAGCGTCTCGCGCCATGCGCAATTTTACGTCAGCCAGATGCTGGGCTTTATTGCAGAAAACTATGACCAGGCGCTGACCATCAACGACGTGGCTGAGCACGTCAAACTAAACGCCAACTATGCGATGGGGATATTTCAGCGAGTCATGCAGTTGACGATGAAACAGTACATTACCGCGATGCGCATCAACCACGTTCGCGCGTTACTGAGCGATACCGATAAAAGTATTCTCGATATTGCCCTGACGGCAGGTTTTCGTTCAAGCAGTCGTTTTTACAGTACTTTCGCCAAATATGTCGGTATGTCGCCGCAACAATACCGCAAACTTAGCCAACAGCGCCGCCAGACACTTCCCGGTTAAAAACGATATCAGTATCAGCCAAAAAAATAATTTAGCTGTCGATAATAAACATTGAAAATTAATTGAAAAATTAATATAAGCTTATGTTTATAATAATAAAAAATTAAAAATGCTTATTTTTCAATCGCTTTACAGCCTGAAATGCCCGGAAGATACTTGCCCGCAACGAAGATTCCTTCACAACCGGGTAAACAATGATGAAAGTATTAATTGTTGAAAGCGAGTTTCTACATCAGGACACCTGGGTCGGTAGCGCCGTTGAACGTCTGGCGAATGCCTTGAGCCAACAAAATGTTACCGTCATTAAATCAACCTCATTCGATGATGGTTTTGCCATTCTCTCTTCAAATGAAGCTATTGATTGTCTGATGTTCAGTTATCAAATGGAGCATCCAGACGAACATCAAAACGTCAGAGAATTGATCGGTAAACTTCATGAACGCCAGCAAAATGTGCCGGTATTCCTGTTAGGCGATCGGGAAAAATCAATCGCCGCTCTGGATCGCGACCTGCTGGAGCTTGTCGATGAATTCGCCTGGATTCTGGAAGATACTGCCGATTTTATTGCCGGACGCGCCATCGCCGCGATGACCCGCTACCGTCAACAGTTGTTACCGCCACTGTTCAGCGCGCTGATGAAATATAGCGACATCCATGAGTATTCCTGGGCCGCGCCGGGTCACCAGGGCGGAGTGGGGTTCACTAAAACGCCAGCCGGACGTTTCTACCATGACTATTATGGTGAAAACCTGTTCCGCACCGATATGGGGATCGAACGAACTTCTCTCGGTTCTTTGCTTGACCATACTGGCGCATTTGGCGAAAGCGAAAAATATGCCGCGCGCGTATTTGGTGCCGATCGCTCCTGGTCAGTCGTTGTCGGCACTTCAGGTTCTAACCGCACCATCATGCAAGCCTGCATGACCGATAACGACGTGGTCGTTGTTGACCGTAACTGCCACAAATCCATTGAACAAGGCTTAATGCTGACTGGCGCGAAACCGGTATACATGGTGCCAAGCCGCAACCGCTACGGCATTATCGGGCCAATCTACCCGCAGGAAATGCAGCCTGAAACCTTGCAGAAGAAAATCAGTGAAAGCCCGCTGACTAAAGACAAAGTCGGACAAAAACCGTCTTACTGCGTGGTGACTAACTGCACCTACGACGGCGTGTGCTATAACGCCAAAGACGCGCAGGATCTGCTGGAAAAAACCTCTGACCGTCTGCATTTCGACGAAGCCTGGTATGGCTACGCACGGTTTAACCCGATCTATGCCGATCACTATGCAATGCGCGGTGAACCAGGCAATCACAACGGTCCAACCGTTTTCGCTACCCACTCCACACATAAACTGCTGAATGCGCTGTCGCAGGCGTCTTATATTCATGTACGTGAAGGCCGGGGCGCGATTAACTTCTCCCGCTTTAATCAGGCATACATGATGCATGCCACCACTTCCCCGCTGTATGCCATCTGCGCATCAAACGATGTGGCTGTATCAATGATGGACGGCAACAGCGGTCTGTCACTGACTCAGGAAGTGATCGATGAAGCGGTCGATTTCCGCCAGGCAATGGCACGGTTGTATAAAGAGTTTACTGACGAAGGTAGCTGGTTCTTTAAACCGTGGAATAAAGAAGTGGTTACCGATCCGGAAACCGGCAAAACCTATGACTTTGCCGACGCGCCACGCAAACTGCTGACCACCGTTCAGGACTGCTGGGTAATGCATCCGGGCGAAAGCTGGCACGGCTTTAAAGATATCCCGGACAACTGGAGTATGCTCGACCCGATTAAAGTCAGCATCCTCGCACCGGGGATGGGTGAAGACGGTGAACTGGAAGAGACTGGCGTACCTGCCGCACTGGTTACCGCATGGCTTGGTCACCACGGCATCGTGCCAACTCGCACCACCGATTTCCAGATTATGTTCCTGTTCTCAATGGGTGTGACCCGAGGGAAATGGGGAACTCTGGTTAACACCCTCTGTTCCTTCAAACGCCACTACGACGCCAACACACCGCTGGCGCAGGTGATGCCGGAACTTGTTGAACAATATCCTGACACTTACGCGAACATGGGGATTCACGATCTGGGCGACAAAATGTTTGCCTGGCTGAAAGAAAACAACCCAGGTGCACGGTTAAACGAAGCCTATTCTGGCCTGCCGGTGGCTGAAATCACTCCGCGTGAAGCGTACAACGCGATTGTCGACAACAACGTCGAGCTGGTATCCATTGAAAATCTGCCAGGACGCATTGCGGCGAACTCAGTCATCCCGTATCCGCCAGGAATCCCGATGCTGCTGTCTGGTGAAAACTTCGGCGATAAAAACAGTCCGCAGGTAAGTTATTTACGCTCGCTGCAATCCTGGGATCATCATTTCCCTGGATTTGAACACGAAACTGAAGGTACAGAAATTATTGACGGTATTTACCACGTAATGTGTGTGAAAGCGTAACCACTATTCCGCTGAAGGCGTAATTGTTTTAATAACATTACGCCGCCTGGCCTGAGGCCTTTTGAGTATGGCAACGTTTTCATAAAAATTGCTGCAAACAAAAATGTCATACTTTTTGCGCGGTCCCACCCCGCGCTTTTTTTGTTTATTATTTACCCTTCACCACTCTGTAAAAATTTTTGTACATGAGAAATTACTATAAAAATTTGTAATATTAGTAAAACACGTTATTTTTATGCATGTTTTGATTCGTCATACAATTATATAACCAGTCCCCGGTATCTCTCTATGTTGGCGAGATCCACTATTTTTCTTTGCATTTCAGGAGTACATGTATGAGGATTTGCAGCAACCAACCTTGTATAGTTTTATTAACTGAAAAAGATGTCTGGCTAAGAGTGAATGGGAAAGAGCCTATAAGTTTGAAGGCTAACCATATGGCGTTATTAAGTTGTGAAAATAATATTATCGACGTCTCCTCTCTGAATAACACTTTGATTGCGTATATTAGCCTAGACATCATCAAAGATTATCTCCGTTTTCTGAATAAAGATCTCTCGAAAATACCGGTCTGGCAACGTAGCGCCACACCGATTATTTCCCTGCCATGCCTTACACCAGAGGTGTTTCGCGTTGCGGCGCAACATAGCACAGCGCCTGCTGAAACAGAGTCGGAAAAAGAACGAACACGTGCATTATTATTCACTGTGCTCTCTCGCTTTCTCGACAGTAAAAAATTCCTTTCTCTACTTATGTATATGTTACGTAATTGTGTTAGCGACAGCGTTTATCAAATCATTGAAAGCGATATCCATAAAGACTGGAATCTTAGTATGGTAGCCAGTTGTTTATGTCTTAGCCCAAGTTTGTTAAAGAAAAAGCTGAAAAGCGAAAACACCAGTTATAGCCAAATAATAACCACCTGCCGGATGCGTTATGCTGTAAATGAATTAATGATGGATGGAAAAAATATCTCACAGGTGTCACAGTCCTGTGGCTACAACAGCACGTCTTACTTTATTTCTGTATTTAAAGACTTCTATGGCATGACGCCACTCCATTATGTTAGCCAACACAGAGAACGTTCTGTCGCCTGATTTATAACCTTTACGAAGAGATATATTAATAACGGCATCAGCGATAACCCGACTGACGATAATTCAATGCGCGAATGCAGGCGTATGATATGACGTAATTTATTGTCACGAAGCTCGCCTTCGCAGGAGTTTAATTATGTCTTCGGATGCTGATGCTCACAAAGTGGGCTTAATCCCCGTTACTCTGATGGTGTCGGGGAATATTATGGGGTCAGGTGTATTTCTGTTACCTGCAAACCTGGCCTCAACTGGCGGTATTGCCATATATGGTTGGTTGGTGACGATTATCGGTGCTTTGGCTTTATCGATGGTCTACGCCAAAATGTCGTTCCTCGATCCCAGCCCTGGCGGTTCATATGCCTACGCGCGCCGCTGTTTCGGTCCTTTTCTCGGATATCAAACCAACGTTCTCTACTGGCTGGCCTGCTGGATTGGCAATATCGCCATGGTGGTCATTGGCGTCGGCTATTTGAGCTATTTCTTCCCGCTCCTGAAAGATCCGTGGGTATTAACCATCACCTGCGTGGTGGTGCTGTGGATCTTCGTTCTGCTTAATATCGTCGGTCCGAAAATGATCACCCGCGTGCAGGCCGTCGCTACCGTGTTGGCGCTGATCCCAATCGTCGGGATTGCCGTATTCGGCTGGTTCTGGTTCCACGGAGAAACCTATATGGCGGCATGGAACGTCAGCGGCCTGGGCACCTTCGGTGCAATTCAAAGTACCCTTAACGTTACGCTGTGGTCGTTCATCGGTGTGGAAAGTGCCTCCGTTGCAGCGGGTGTGGTGAAAAACCCGAAACGCAACGTCCCTATCGCCACCATTGGCGGGGTATTGATTGCCGCCGTTTGCTATGTGCTCTCGACCACCGCGATTATGGGGATGATCCCCAACGCCGCACTGCGCGTTTCCGCCTCACCTTTCGGTGATGCTGCACGGATGGCGCTGGGTGATACCGCAGGGGCCATTGTCTCCTTCTGTGCGGCGGCTGGTTGCTTAGGTTCGCTGGGCGGCTGGACATTACTGGCCGGGCAAACGGCGAAAGCCGCTGCCGATGACGGTCTGTTCCCACCGATTTTTGCCCGCGTCAACAAAGCAGGCACACCGGTAGCCGGGTTGATTATCGTCGGTATCCTGATGACTATCTTCCAGTTCAGCAGCATTTCGCCAAACGCAACCAAAGAGTTCGGTCTGGTCTCTTCCGTATCGGTAATCTTTACCCTGGTGCCTTATCTTTATACCTGTGCAGCTTTACTACTTTTAGGCCACGGTCACTTTGGTAAAGCGCGTCCGGCGTATCTGGCTATCACCACTATCGCCTTCCTTTACTGCATCTGGGCGGTGGTCGGTTCTGGCGCACAAGAGGTTATGTGGTCATTCGTCACGCTGATGGTGATTACCGCAATGTACACGCTGAACTACAACCGACTGCATAAAAACCCCTATCCTTTAGATGCACCAATAAGCAAAGATTAAGCCCCCTTAATCCAGCAAACATAAAAGCCAACCTTAAGAACTTAAGGTTGGCTTAACTTTGCTTTGCGAGCATATGCGCACTTTGTTCGATGGAAACACCGTGATGTTGAAGCGCCTTCTAAAAAGACCCTCTTTGAATTTACTCGCCTGGCTATTGCTGGCCTCTTTTTATATTGCTATCTGCCTGAACATTGCCTTTTTTAAACAGGTGTTACAGGCGTTACCGCTGGATTCAATGCATAACGTACTGGTTTTCTTATCGATGCCGGTCGTCGCGTTCAGCGTGATTAATATTGTCCTGACGCTAGGCTCTTTCTTATGGCTTAATCGTCCACTGGCCTGCCTGTTTATTCTTGTCGGCGCGTCTGCGCAATATTTCATAATGACTTATGGCATCGTCATCGACCGTTCGATGGTTGCCAATATCATGGATACCACACCTGCGGAAAGCTACGCGTTAATGACACCGCAGATGTTATTAACTCTGGGATTAAGCGGGGTTCTTGCTGCACTGATTGCCTGCTGGGTAAAAATCAAACCCGCAACCTCACGCCTGCGTAGCGTTCTTTTCCGTGGGGCCAATATTCTGATTTCTGTACTGCTGATTCTGCTGGTCGCCGCGTTGTTTTATAAAGACTACGCCTCGCTGTTTCGCAACAACAAAGAGCTGGTGAAATCCTTAAGCCCCTCCAACAGCATTGTTGCCAGTTGGTCATGGTATTCCCACCAGCGACTGGCAAATCTGCCGCTGGTTCGCATTGGCGAGGATGCACACCGCAACCCGTTAATGCAAAACGAGAAGCGTAAAAATCTGACCATCCTGATCGTCGGCGAAACCTCGCGGGCAGAGAATTTCTCACTCAACGGCTACCCACGTGAAACCAATCCGCGTCTGGCGAAAGATAACGTGGTCTATTTCCCCAATACCGCGTCTTGCGGCACGGCAACGGCTGTCTCTGTGCCATGCATGTTCTCGGATATGCCGCGTGAGCATTACAAAGAAGAGCTGGCACAGCACCAGGAAGGCGTGCTGGATATCATTCAGCGAGCGGGCATTAATGTGTTATGGAATGACAACGACGGTGGCTGCAAAGGTGTCTGCGACCGCGTACCACACCAGAATGTCACCGCGCTGAACCTGCCCGGCCAGTGTATCAACGGCGAATGCTATGACGAGGTGCTGTTCCACGGGCTGGAAGAGTACATCAATAACCTGCAAGGTGATGGCGTGATTGTCTTACACACCATCGGTAGCCACGGCCCGACCTATTACAACCGCTATCCGCCGCAGTTCAGGAAATTTACCCCCACCTGCGACACCAACGAGATCCAGACCTGTTCCAAAGAACAACTGGTGAACACTTACGATAATACGTTGCTCTACGTCGACTATATTGTTGATAAAGCAATTAATCTGCTGAAAGAACATCAGGATAAATTTACCACCAGCCTGGTTTATCTTTCTGACCATGGTGAATCGTTAGGTGAAAATGGCATCTACCTGCACGGCCTGCCTTATGCCATCGCGCCTGATAGTCAAAAACAAGTACCGATGCTGCTGTGGTTATCGGAGGATTATCAAAAGCGGTATCAGATTGACCAGAGCTGCCTGCAAAAACAGGCACAAACGCAGCACTATTCACAGGACAATTTATTCTCAACCCTGTTGGGATTAACCGGCGTCGAAACGAAGTATTACCAGGCTGCGGATGATATTCTGCAAACTTGCAGGAGAGTGACTGAATGAAAATTCTGATTGTTGAAGACGATACACTGTTATTGCAGGGGCTGATTCTGGCGGCACAAACCGAAGGCTACGCGTGCGATGGAGTCACGACCGCGCGGATGGCGGAGCAAAGCCTTGAGGCCGGTCATTATAGCCTGGTGGTGCTGGATTTAGGTTTACCCGACGAAGATGGGCTGCATTTTCTCGCCCGTATCCGGCAGAAAAAATATACCCTGCCGGTACTGATCCTCACCGCTCGCGATACCCTGACCGACAAAATCGCCGGGCTGGATGTCGGTGCCGATGACTATCTGGTAAAACCTTTTGCGCTGGAAGAGTTACACGCCCGCATCCGCGCCCTGCTGCGACGCCATAATAATCAGGGCGAAAGTGAGCTGATTGTTGGCAATCTGACGCTGAATATGGGTCGCCGTCAGGTATGGATGGGCGGCGAAGAGTTGATTCTGACGCCCAAAGAATATGCTCTGCTATCGCGGCTGATGCTCAAAGCAGGCAGCCCCGTGCATCGGGAAATTCTCTACAACGATATCTACAACTGGGACAACGAACCCTCGACCAACACCCTGGAAGTGCATATCCACAACCTGCGCGACAAAGTGGGTAAAACACGTATCCGCACCGTGCGCGGCTTTGGCTATATGCTGGTCGCAAATGAGGAAAAATAATTGAATCTGATGCGTTTTCTGCGCCGACCAATATCGCTGCGCCAACGGCTGATATTGACCATCGGGGCCATTTTGTTGGTGTTTGAGCTGATCAGCGTCTTCTGGTTATGGCATGAAAGTACCGAGCAAATTCAGCTGTTTGAGCAGGCGCTACGTGACAATCGCAACAACGATCGCCACATCATGCGTGAGATCCGCGAAGCAGTCGCCAGCCTGATTGTTCCCGGCGTATTTATGGTCAGCCTGACACTATTTATCTGCTATCAGGCGGTGCACCGCATCACACGCCCGCTGGCGGAACTGCAAAAAGAGCTGGAAGCGCGCACCGCTGACAACTTAACGCCCATAGCCATTCACAGTGCCACCCTCGAAATCGAAGCGGTGGTTTCGGCGTTGAACGATCTGGTCAGTCGCCTGACCAGCACGCTGGATAACGAAAGGTTGTTTACCGCTGACGTCGCTCACGAACTGCGAACGCCACTGGCGGGGGTGCGTTTGCATCTGGAACTGCTGGCGAAAACGCATCACATTGATGTAGCACCGTTAGTGGCACGGCTTGATCAGATGATGGAGAGCGTCTCCCAGCTGTTACAACTAGCGCGCGCCGGACAGTCATTTTCTTCCGGTAATTATCAACATGTAAAACTGCTGGAAGATGTCATTCTCCCCTCGTATGACGAACTCAGTACCATGCTCGACCAGCGCCAGCAAACCCTGCTATTGCCAGAGAGCGCCGCCGACATCACCGTTCAGGGTGACGCAACCCTGCTGCGGATGTTATTGCGAAACCTGGTAGAAAACGCCCATCGTTACAGCCCGCAAGGCAGCAACATTATGATTAAGCTGCAAGAAGCTGGCGGAGCGGTCATGGCCGTTGAAGATGAAGGGCCTGGCATTGATGAGAGTAAATGCGGAGAGTTGAGCAAAGCGTTTGTACGAATGGACAGCCGTTATGGCGGGATTGGTCTGGGATTAAGTATTGTCAGCCGCATCACACAGTTGCATCACGGGCAGTTTTTCCTGCAAAACCGGGAAGAGGCTTCCGGCACGCGCGCCTGGGTACGGCTGAAAAAAGATCAGTACGTGGCAAACCAGATATAGAGAAAGCTGCTGACGACCAGCACGCTAAACACAGTCGTTAAACTTTCATAAACACGGTTTTTCATTGCACTCTCCTCCGTTGTCCTGGAGGAGAGTATGCGCGTCAGAGATTAAGTGAACCTTAAGAGTTCGATTGTTGGCCTGATAAGAGAGTGCCGCATCAGGCAATCCGTTTCAGCTTACTCATCAATTCGCGGATGTTGCTGCACCAGGCGGGTACGTTTCGCCTGCAAATCGGCAATCTCCTGGTCAATATCCTCGATTTTCTGCTCGATATTATCGTAATGCTCGACGAGAATTTCCTTCGCTTCCTGCAAATCTGACGCCGCTGGCGTCGCACCTTTCAGTGGACGATTCGCCGTCTCTTTCATGGTCACGCCGGTAATCAAACCAATCACCGCCACTACCATCAGGTAATAGGCAGGCATCATCAGATTATGCGAGCTTTCCACCAGCCAGGCTGCCAGCGTTGGCGTCAGACCGGCAACCAGCACCGAAATATTAAATGCCGCCGCCAGCGCACTGTAACGAATATGCGTCGGGAACATCGCTGGCAAGGTAGAGGCCATAACACCCGTAAAGCAGTTAAGGATCACCGCCAGCATCAGCAACCCGGCGAAAATCAGGCCGATAATATTACTGTTAATCAGGATAAACGCCGGGATCGCCAGCGCAAACAACGCAACACTGCCGAGGATCACAAACGGACGACGACCAAAACGGTCACTCAGCAAGCCCATCACCGGCTGAACAAACAGCATACCGATCATAATCGCGATAATAATCAGCACCCCGTGGTCTTCGGAGTAATGCAGGTTATGCGACAAATAACTCGGCATATAAGTCAGCAACATGTAGTAAGTCACGTTGGTGGCAATCACCAGACCAATACATGTCAACAGACTGCGCCAGTGTTTGGTGGCAATCTCTTTAAACGAGACTTTCGGGCCATCCTGCAAACCTTCGCGGTCACCCTGTTCCAGTTTCTCAACATGTTGCTGGAACGCTGGCGTCTCTTCTAAAGCATGACGAAGATAAAGCCCAATAATTCCCAGCGGCAGCGCGATAAAGAACGGAATACGCCAGCCCCAGTCAAGGAAATTCTCTTCACCGACGATGGTCGAGATCAACACCACCACGCCCGCACCCAGCACAAACCCGGCAATAGAACCGAAATCCAGCCAGCTGCCCATAAAGCCACGTTTACGGTCAGGTGAGTATTCCGCAACAAATATCGACGCTCCGGTATATTCGCCGCCGACCGAGAAACCTTGTGCCATCTTACAGATCAACAGCAAAATCGGCGCCCAAATACCAATAGAGGCGTAGGACGGTATTAAACCGATACAGAACGTACTGATCGACATAATCACAATAGTGATAGCGAGGATCTTCTGGCGACCATATTTATCGCCCAACATACCAAAGAAGAGTCCGCCAAGCGGTCGAATCAGAAAGGGAACGGAGAAGGTGGCAAGTGCAGCAACCATCTGCACGCTGGGGTCAGCCCCTGGGAAAAATACTTTACCTAATGCGTAAGCAACAAAGCCATAAACACCAAAATCGAACCATTCCATTGCATTACCCAGCGATGCTGCAGTAATGGCTTTTCGCAGTTTACCGTCATCAATAATGGTGACATCACGAAGGGTTATCGGTTTTACTTTTTTCCTTTTCAGCATAGCTTTCCTCGCAGAGTAAGCCCATTTCCGCACGCGTCAGGCAAATCGACGCGGCGCCCGCAAAAGGGGAGCGGGAATTGCAGGGTGCAATCTCTGTAACAAGCGTAGCTGGTTTGCTTACACGATCCGATTAAGGATTGTACAATCAAACCTGTTGACGCCTGAATTGGGCAGTTAATGACCTTTTTACCCTACCAGTGTTTAAATTTGTGATCAACTTCACACATGGATTTCGTTGAGCACTCATTGATGTAACTGATCATTTACAGTCAATTTACAGAGAAGATTTCCTCAACCATCGCGCCCGCCAGACGCTGTGCTGAACAGAGCCGTGGCATCCCCAACGCGACGGTTTGCCAGCGTTGGGTTACTGACCAGCAAACGGGCTGCTTATCGGCATCGGACCACTTGCCAAGCCAACTTAAAAAGTCAGCATGATCCCCGCCAGTCGGGGTAGTGGGAGAGGAAAACCATTGATGGTAATAATGGCGAGTAGTCGGTGCCGCATTGATACTTTCAGCCAGATATTGCGTCGCTTTCAGGCGTAAATCGTCAAGCAACAACGCCGCTGCTTGTGGATTTCCCAGACGGCAGGCATCACCAAATGCCCCCCAGCGCAGCTCTTCCAGAGCAATAAAACAACGTCCCGGCAGCGACCAGGCGTTGTACGCACCAGCACACCAGCGGGTAAAAATTTGCTCACTCTGCTCACCTGCCTGAACCAGTAACCCTCGTTGCATTAACGCTTTTTCCTTCCAGCGACAGCGGGCAGAAAACCACTCATACAACGCGGCAATTTGCTGGGGAAGTTCCGGGAAAGCGGAGTGCGAGCGGTGATCCATTTTTTGCAATAGCGCCAGATGTTGCGTGATCTGCGTCAGCGCCAGATGGCCGGGATCCAGCATCGCCGCCAGTTTTTCCACCAATGTCAGGCGCAGGCTAAGTGGCGCATTTAACATTCCGGCATTCGCCCACGCCTGAAGCTGTGCGCGCGCAAGGAGCTCCTGCATCAGTCGTTCACGAAACTGCTGCTGATGGGCTTGTGGATAGCGGGCACCATCGCCCTGCGCCAGATCCACCAAAAAGCGGGGATAAACCGACTCCAGTACGCGACCGGAGCCGTCCAGTAACGTCTTTGTCAATACTGTTCTGCCATGAAAAGAGTTTGAATATCATCGCGTAACAACTGAGAGTCCGTATAAATCCAGCCATGAATCATCACGGTCTGCTGCAATTGCTGCTGCATCATCCTGACCACGGATTCATTTTGTTGACGCAGCGCCAGACTATCGCGTAAACGCGCCTGTAATTCCGTCAAACATAACGCGAAATCAGCGAAAAAAGTGTTCATGCCTGCCATGACAGAATCATCGACCTGAACCGCCAAAGCTTTAGCCATTTGTTGGCAATAAAGGTCTACTTCTTCGGTTAACGTTCGTTGTAGCGCACTGTAATCAACGGCCTCTGGCGGGGATTTCTCACCACCCCGTCCCCAGTCAGGCTGATTCAGCCAGCGCGAGAACGTCTCACGCACAATGCCAAAACGGCTGCTCTGCTCATCCGTTGCTTCCTGGTGGGATATTGCATCGCTGAACAGCTGGCGAGTATTGAAGTGTGGGACTGCGCCATGAAAAGCAGGAAAATGAAAGCCGGGGCGAAACCCGGACTCATTCAATTCTGTTTTTACCCGCTGCTCGATGGGGTGAATAACATCGGTTAACACCCGGCAAAGGGTTGATTCCAGTTCAGCAAAACGCAGCGTAAAATCACGGCTGATTTTGGTCTGCGCCGCCTGTAACAGCGTCTCGCAGCGGGTACGAATCTCGCTTAACGACCATGAATCATGTTGAAAAAGTACAGCTAACTGGGTATTCACCTCATCTTGCTGCTGACGCAGAAAGTCGTTGGCTGATACCAGAGCCACCTCGATTTCATGTTTAATCTCGCCACTCACCTGCACCTGATTGAGCTGCAATAGCTGCATATTTTCTTCAACCTGGCGGATATTTTGCCGCAATTGCTCGCAGACGACGTTCAGCCCGTGTGCGCGAAAATCAAGGTATTCCCGCGCTTGTTGGGCATAATTCAACAACTTATGCGAGGCAGATCGCAGAGCATATAACGACGCGTTGGCGTAGGCAGCATGGAGTAATGCCTGAACCGGTTGCGCGAACAGCGAATCTTCCCACAGTTGATCGGCGGCATGACGAATACGGTCGATATCTGCCAGATCGGCATTGCGCCAGCGCCTGCCAAGCGCGGCATGGGCAAAATCCTCCACCCAGCGTTGTTGCTCCGGCGCAGGCAACTTCCCATTGTTAGCTAACTCATGACGTGCCCGATTCGCCAGATAGCCCCACATCGACGATACCGGAAATATCTGCCCTGGCGTAACACAGCCTTTCATCAGCGTTCCGGAAATCAGCGCCCGCACCTGTTCGGCATCGTCACTGTTACGATCCTGCTGATCGAACTTATTGACGAGCACATACAGCGGTACTGATTTCCCCACCGCTAAAACCGCCTCACGCACCTCTTCATCGGAGATTGACTTCAGTTGCGTATAGTCCAGCACCGCCAGCACTGCGGAGGCGCGCGCCAGTTGCTCGTTAAGCATTTTTTGCAGATGCGGTTGTCCGGCTTCATTCGGTCCGGGGGTATCCAGCAACGTCAATTGACCGGGATAACTCTCCAGTCCCGCCAGATGGACAAACTCCACTTCAATTACTGGAATATGCTCAATGGCGGCGTAAGCAGAAAAAGGAAAATCGACGTCCAGCGCCTTCGCCAGACGCACCAAATCATTCAAACTTTTCAGACAATGAAAAATTGGCTGGGCACCAAGATAATATTTTTCAAAAGCAACGCCATTTTCGATCCGCTGCATAAGCGCACGCATATCTTTATCTATTTCCAGCAGTTCGGTCAGATGCTCAATATCGCAATCGCGCAGGCGTTGTTGTAATTGTTGGATTAAACAGTCGATTGGTGCGACATGTGAAAAATGCAGCACCGGTTCTTTTTGCCCCGGCGTATGGCGAATAAGCGTCGGCAGCGCAGTCATAGGGCGATTGCGATTAGGCAGAACTTCAGTGCCAACAATAGCGTTAATGGTGGTTGATTTCCCTGCTTTCATGGTGCCAATAATCGCCAGCACCATTTCCAGACGGGAAATTTTACGCAGCTCATTATTCAGCATCGCATGACGCTCGGCGATATTAGACTGACTCCAGGGTAAAGTCAGTGGTGGTGCATCTTCTCCGGGCACAGAGAGCGGCATTTTTTCCAGTAACTGCAACTGTTGTCGGGAAAGCTGTAACAGACGCTCAGCCTCCTGACTTAATTCATATATTGTCTGTGTGTACATGGAAAATTCTTCCTTAAGGCAAATTTCATTATTTTTATTTAGCCAGATCGTTTTTTAGTTCTGTTGTCGGCTTTTATAATTACTGCAGGAAATAATTTTTATATTTAATATATTGTTTTTATTAGGATGAATAAATCTCTTCCGACAAGTTAAAAGTCAGAAAGATAAAATAACAATTTAATTAAAAAAAGAACAAGAAGAGAGTTAACCTTAACTTAAATAATAAACAGAGGCAAAAAGATTATTTTCTTTTTGCGTTGTCTTTCAAATGAAAACGATCGTCGACTAAAATCAGCAGTACCCCCGACAAACTCAGGGATTTTGTGTATAATTGCGGCCTTTTTCGGCAATCTGCCGTTTTTTGGCGCTTTTGCCCTGCTGACTTTTGAGGAAATCCACATGTCATTACCACACTGCCCGAAATGCAACTCCGAATACACCTACGAAGATAACGGCATGTACATCTGCCCGGAATGTGCCTACGAATGGAACGACGCAGAACCTGCACTGGAAAGCGACGAGCTGATCGTTAAAGATGCTAACGGCAATCTGCTGGCTGACGGCGACAGCGTTACCATCATTAAAGATCTGAAGGTGAAAGGTAGCTCTTCGATGCTGAAAATTGGCACCAAAGTGAAAAACATCCGCCTGGTTGAAGGCGACCACAACATCGATTGCAAAATCGACGGTTTTGGTCCAATGAAACTGAAATCTGAGTTTGTGAAAAAGAACTGATTTCGAATGCCGGGTGCGATACATCCGGCAACGGTGCCAACTGCCTGATGCGACGCTTGCGCGTCTTATCAGGCCTACTCTTCATCTGTACAAAATTCAAACTACACTTAACTGACTTCTCTTAACTGAGGTCACCATCATGCCGTTAAGTCCCTATATCTCTTTTTCCGGTAACTGTGCCGACGCGATAGCCTATTACCAACGCGCGTTAGGCGCGGAACTGCTCTATAAAATCAGCTTTGGGGAAATGCCGAAACCCACGCAAGAAAGCACCGAAGGCTGTCCTTCAGGGATGCAATTTCCCGATACTGCCATCGCCCATGCTAACGTGCGCATTGCCGGAAGCGACATCATGATGAGCGATGCCATACCGTCAGGAAAAGTCAACTACTCCGGCTTTACGCTGGTGCTCGATTCGCAACAGGTCGAGGAAGGGAAACGTTGGTTTGACAACCTTGCCGCCAACGGAAAAATCGAAATGGACTGGCAGGAAACCTTCTGGGCGCATGGCTTCGGCAAAGTTACCGATAAATATGGTGTGCCGTGGATGATTAATGTCGTTAAGCAGCAGTCAACACCATAGTCGGGCTTTTATAGCTGATGGGGAGAATTAGGGGGAGGGGCGATGCCTGCTCCACACCCAACATCACCGCCCATACTCATCTTCCATTCTCCGCTCTTCATCTTCCAGCTGCCGACGCTCCTGATCAAGCTGGCGCTGGCGGTCGTCAAGCTGCCTGCGGCGATCTTCAAACTGGCGGCGGCGGTCGTCATATTGTCTGCGACGATCGTCGCTCACTTGACGCTGCCAGCCGTCGTCGCGCGAATCTTCATAGTCACGCCCACGGTCAGGGTTATAAGCGTCGTTAATCGCCTGCTGAATATTACCAATCGTGTCGTCGATAATATCGGCCTGAGCCGGAACGATGGTCAACGTGAGCAGGGTGAAAAGAAAGAGCGTGGAGTAAGGTTTCATAAGCCAGTCTCTGTGATGGACTGGCTTAACGTTAGTTGAGTGTGAATAACCGGAGTAGCGGAGTAATCTCAAATACGGTAAGGCGCAGACTCTTCCATTAGCTGGATAGCTCGCCGTTTATTTTCCGCCACCAGCACAATGCTATGACATTTTTGATCCGGAGAAATACTCCAGATACGTTCTTCCGGAATGCAGCCACCATCGTAGATCACTTTCGTGCCATCGTAAGGCCAAAATGTCTCTTGTTCAGTGTCTAATATAAACACTGAAATCTGATCGGACTCGCGCGCGATCTTCTGCCAGAGCATCTTCCCGCCATCATACTGATCAAAATCGCTGATGAGTGTGATTCCGCATTGCAGGATTAACGCTTCATACAGTCGCGTTGCCAGACCTTTATCGCGTTCACCAGGGGAGACGCAGATACCTTCCACTTGTACCAGATCCGAGTCTTCCCACCAGCGTTCAACGGCAATAATATCGCTGCCGAACTCTTTTTTACGCTGCAGGTCGAGAGCGGCAAGTACCCGATGACGTGGCACGCCTGCAAAAACTTCAATGTCCGCTTCAATGATGGCCGCTCTTGGCGTCTGGCTGTCATAAATCACCTGTAACAGACGCCCGGAAAGCTCGATCTCTTCCACCACGCGAAAAGAACGAGCAACCGTCATTGGGCTATAGGTGGTTGGCATCACGATCATATGTGAATCGCCTCTTGTCAGTACTGGCATAATTCCTTTTATATCCCATTCAGAACAGAATTGCTCACAATAGCAGCACATTTGCTCCAGGCCTCTTGATAAATTCTGAAAATCATCCCTCAATTTGCCCCAATGCCTGCGCCAGTTGCACGCGGGTAAAAGGTTTGCGCAGCAGCGCCACTTCTGGCAACGCGGGGTTATAGCTGGGGCGTAAATCCTGACCGCTGATAAGCAACAGCGTCAGGTGTGGGTAGCGTTTGCGTGCTGCATTGACCACTTCTGCGCCGCTCATACCGCCTGGGAGCATTAAGTCGCTGATAAAGATATCGATTTCCGCTGATGCCGCCAGCAGATCCAGCGCCTGTTCGCCACTGCTCGCTTCCAGCGTCAAATAGCCCAGCAGATGCAGCTGTTCACAGATGGTCTGGCGTACCGCAGCTTCATCTTCCAGCACCAACACCAGCTTATCGCCGCTGACGGCTGTCTGTTCTACCACCGCTGACGATACATTTTTCGCCGCCAACAACGCACGGGGAAGCTGTAGTCTGACTGTCGTTCCCTGCCCCGGCGCACTTTCGATTTCCACCCTCCCGCCGGACTGACGCACGAAACCATAGACCATCGACAAGCCCAGCCCGCTGCCGCTCCCCGTCTGTTTGGTGGTAAAGAACGGTTCGAACACCTGGTCTTTCACCTCCTGCGACATTCCACAGCCATGATCGATAACCTCCAAAGCCACCATGTCCTGACGCTGCCCACCGCTACGGGTGACACGCTGGTTCCAGGTGCGGATTTTGAGGGTTCCCGTCAGCCCTTCCATCGCATCACGAGCGTTCATCACCAGGTTGATGATGGCATTTTCCAGTTGGCTGACGTCAATCCACGCAGGCCACGCCGGAGACTGCGCTTCAATCTCCAGCGTCAGCGTTGCCGGTAAGGAGTGGCGCATCAATTCGCTTAACTCTTCCAGCAGTGTTTTCAGTTCAATGGCTTGTGGATGTAAGGACTGCTTGCGGGAAAATGCCAACAGCCGTTGGGTCAGTAGCGCGCCACGTTCGGCGGCTTGCTGCGCCCGCTGTATTCGCGGCGCGTCGGGCGATTCCGTGTTCACCAGCTCCAGGCTGCCAATAATCACCGCCAACAGATTATTAAAATCATGCGCCAGTCCCCCCGTCAGTTGCCCGACCGCTTTTAGCTTCTGGCTGTGCAATAGCGCCTCTTCCAGCCCCTGCCGCTCGGTTTGGGCAATCTCCATCTGCGTGGTTTTCTCTTTCAGCAGCCGTGACGTCCGTTCAAGCGATGCGGTATTACGGGCGAAGACGTTAAAGGCGCGTGCCAGTTCCCCCAACTCATCGCGCCGCTGTAACGCCGGAAAGCTGACGTCTGCTTCACCGTGCGCCAGACGACTCATGGCGCGAGAAATCGCCGTCAGGTTTGAGCCAAGATTGCGATAGATGTACCAACCTGCAAACGCGGTGATCACCACCGCTAACAGGGCAAAGATCATGATCACTCTCTCGCCGGAGCGCAGATCCTGGTAGCTTTGCGCTACCCGCTGACCTGAAAGCATCGCCACCTGTTCGGCATAATGGTTAATATCGCTGTTAAGGATCGCCACCAGAGCTTTGATGTGAAACATATACCAGCTAATCGCCAGATCGCTTTGCTCCAGTGACGCCGAAAGCGGCGCGAGTTTACGCAGTTCACGATTAAAATCAGTAAGTAGCGTATTTACTAACGGCGTATCACTATGAGTCGGCAGCGCAGACATCACTTCGACCAGTTGATGAATAATCGCCTGCGGTGCTGGAGTGGCAATGGCGGCAACGATCAGCCGGTTCATCTCGTTAAGCAAAATATCATCTTGCGCGTGAGTGACTTTTTGCAGATGCTGCAGATAACTTAAGTTTTGATATAGCGAACTTAACAACGCGTTACGCTCCAGGTGCCGCCTTTGCCCCCGCTCCAGCATTCCGCCGACGCTGGTTTGCAGTTCATTGCTGCGCTGGATGATTCGCGCCACCAGCCCGGCGTCCTGCTGTGCTAAAGGCGCTGTCGCCAGTTGCTCAAGTGAGTTTTTTAACGCCCGCTGTGTCTCCAGCAATCGCTCGGCTTCGCCTTTATATTCCAGCGCCCCCACCACCTGTGACAATCGCACCGCCGCCGTCGCCACGTTTGCCGTGTCGCGCGCCAGATTCAGGCTGCCGGTCATATCATCTACCGTTTGCTGCTGCACCAGTTCCTGCATCTGGCTGGCATGGCGAAAGCCCATCACCGCCACGCAGCAGACCATCAGCGTCACCGCCACCACCAGCAAATTCAAAAGCAGCAATCGCCCGCGCGCGCTGGCAAAAAAGTGACGTCCGGGGTGCGCCATATCACGCTCCGTGAAGAAAATTCGCAATATGACAAATATGAACGGCTTCTGACATTTTGCATTTACTTTCCTGTGATGGAGTGCTGATATCGACAACCTCGCAGGAGTCCACCATGAACAGCACGCCAGTTCTGGAGATGCGCAATATTGCCAAAGCCTTCGGCAAATTTTATGCGCTCAAAGGGGTGGATTTGACGGTTTACCCTGGCGAGATCCATGCCCTGATGGGGGAAAACGGCGCAGGAAAAAGCACGCTGATGAAGGTGCTGGCAGGGGCTTATACTGCCACCAGCGGCGAGATCCTGATTGATGGCAACCCCTTTCACATTCGCACGCCAAAAGATGCCTTAAGCGCCGGTATTACGCTGATTTATCAGGAGATGCAGCTGGCACCCAATTTGACGGTGGCAGAGAACATTTTCCTCGGCAGCGAGCTTTCCCACGGCGGGCTGGTGCAGCGTAAAGAGATGCTGGTGCAGGCGCAAAAAGTGATCGACCGCCTCGGCGCGCAGTTCAAGGCCAGTGATAAAGTCATGACGCTGACCATTGCCGAACAACAGCAGGTCGAAATTGCCCGCGCGCTGCATCGCAACAGCCGCATTCTGGTGATGGACGAACCCACCGCCGCCCTCTCCTCCCGCGAAACTCACCGCTTGTTTGAACTGATTATGCGGCTGCGCGATGAAGGGATGGCGATTATCTACATCAGCCACCGCATGGCGGAAGTGTATGAGCTTTCCGATCGCGTCAGCGTGCTGCGCGACGGGCAATACGTTGGCAGCTTGACCCGCGACAACCTCAACGCCGGAGAGCTGGTGCGGATGATGGTCGGAAGGCCGCTGAGCGATCTGTTCAATAAAGAACGCGATATCCTGCCCGGCAAAGCCCGCCTGAACGTTCACCACCTGACCGACGGCGGCAAAGTACAGCCGAGCAGCCTGCTGGTGCGTTCCGGCGAAATTGTCGGCCTCGCAGGGCTGGTGGGTGCCGGACGTTCCGAACTCGCGCAGTTGATCTTCGGCGTGCGTAAAGCAACGGGCGGAATGATTGAAGTGGATGGCGAACCGGTGGTGATCCACTCCCCGCGTGAAGCCATCGATCTTGGCATTGGATTTCTGACCGAAAACCGCAAAGAACAGGGGCTGTTCCTTGAAATGGCGGCAGCCGAAAACATCACCATGGCAACCCTGGAGCGCGATGCCAGCTGGGGGATGCTCAACCGCAAAAAAGCGCAAACCATCTCCGATGATGCCATTAAGTTGCTCAACATTCGTGTGCCACATTCCCAGGTGCGAGCGGGCGGGCTTTCCGGCGGCAATCAGCAAAAACTGTTGATCTCCCGCTGGGTGGCGATTGGCCCGCGCATTTTACTGCTCGATGAACCCACGCGCGGCGTGGATGTCGGCGCAAAAAGCGAGATCTACCGGATCATGAACGAGATGGCACGCAAGGGCGTGGCGATCCTGATGATCTCCAGCGAACTGCCGGAGATAGTCGGGATGAGCGATCGCGTTTATGTAATGCGCGAAGGCAGCATTGCCGGTGAGTTAAACGGCAACAACATCACCCAGGAAAACATTATGACCTTAGCGACCGGCGTCAACGACGCCCATTCCCAGGCGGTGCGCTCATGACAACATCTGCAAAGACCTCTGCCAAAAAAATGTTAATGAGCGATCTGATGCAAACGGTCGGCATTTTGCCGATTCTGATCCTGATCGTGGCGGTTTTTGGCTTTATCGCGCCAAACTTTTTTACCGAAAGTAACCTGCTGAATATTACCCGCCAGGCGTCAATCAACATTGTGCTGGCGGCAGGAATGACCTTCATCATTTTGACCGGCGGGATCGATCTTTCTGTAGGTTCAATTCTCGGCACCACGGCGGTAGCAGCGATGGTCGTCTCCCTTAGCCCGGAGTTCGCCATGCTGTCGATCCCGGCGGCGCTGATGCTCGGCCTGCTGCTGGGGTTGTTCAACGGCGCGCTGGTGGCCTTTGCCGGATTACCGCCGTTTATTGTCACACTCGGCACCTATACGGCGCTGCGCGGGGCAGCGTATCTGCTGGCGGATGGCACTACGGTTATCAACTCCAACATTAATTTCGAGTGGATAGGCAATAACTATCTTGGACCGATCCCCTGGCTGGTGGTCATTGCGCTGGCGGTAATCGTGCTGTGCTGGTTTATTCTGCGCCGTACCACGCTTGGCGTTCATATCTACGCCGTCGGCGGCAATATGCAGGCGGCACGTCTTACCGGCATAAAAGTCTGGCTGGTGCTGCTGTTTGTTTATGGCATGAGCGGCCTGCTTTCAGGATTGGGCGGAATTATGAGTGCCTCGCGACTGTACAGCGCCAACGGCAACTTAGGCATGGGTTACGAACTGGACGCCATTGCGGCGGTGATCCTCGGCGGCACCAGTTTTGTCGGCGGCATCGGCACCATCACCGGCACGCTGGTGGGGGCGCTGATTATCGCCACGCTAAACAACGGCATGACCTTAATGGGCGTCTCTTACTTCTGGCAACTGGTGATCAAAGGGGCGGTGATCATCATTGCGGTGCTGATCGACAAATACCGTACCCGACATCATCAAAGCGCATAACAACAATACCCTACACATGAGGAATACAGCATGAGATTGAAGCCCTTAGTGACCGCGCTCTGTGCAGGCGCGCTGCTGGTCGCAGCACCGTTCGCCCAGGCGAAAGAACTGAAATCGATAGGCGTGACGGTGGGCGATCTGGCGAATCCGTTCTTCGTGCAGATAACCAAAGGCGCGGAGCTGGAAGCGCGCAAACTGGCAGGCGATAACGTCAAAGTGACGCTGGTTTCCAGTGGCTACGATCTGGGCCAGCAGGTTTCGCAAATAGATAACTTTATTGCCGCCAACGTCGATATGATCATCCTTAACGCTGCCGATTCAAAAGGGATCGGCCCGGCGGTGAAACGGGCGAAAGACGCCGGGATCGTGGTGGTGGCGGTGGACGTAGCGGCAGAAGGTGCCGACGCCACCATTACTTCCGATAACACCCAGGCGGGCGAAATGGCCTGTAAATACATCACCGATCGCCTGAAAGGGAAAGGCAACGTGGTGATCATCAACGGGCCGCCGGTGTCCGCCGTGCAGAACCGCGTCGAAGGCTGCCAGACCGAATTTAAACGCCATCCTGACATCAAGGTGCTCTCAGACAACCAGAACGCCAAAGGCAGTCGTGAAGGCGGGCTGGAGGTGATGACCGGGCTGCTGGCGGCGAATCCGAAGATCGACGGCGTATTTGCGATTAACGATCCCACCGCGATTGGTGCCGATCTGGCAGCAAAACAGGCACAACGTAACGAGTTCTTTATTGTTGGCGTGGATGGTAGCCCGGACGCCGAAGAGGCGCTGAAGCGTGAGAACTCGTTGTTTGTCGCGACTCCCGCGCAAGACCCGCAGGTGATGGCGGCGAAAGCCGTTGAGATCGGTTATGACATTTTGCAGGGCAAGCCCGCGCCGAAAGAGCCGGTGCTAATCCCGGTGACGATGATCGACAAAGACAACGTCGGTAATTACAAAGGCTGGACGGTGAAATAAGTCCGAGGCCGGGCGGCGACGCTGCCCGGCGGTAGCGCATTAGCTAATCCAGGAGCTGGCATGATGGAACGTAAAGGTATTATCGCAGCAGGAAATATGTTGATTGATCACGTCCACCAGATTATCCAGTGGCCGGAGCGCGGCTGGCTGGCGGAGATCACCCACAGTGAACGCTCTACCGGTGGCGCACCGCTTAACGTCCTGCTGACGCTGGCGAAAATGCGCGCCGGGCTGCCTTTGCAGGCGGTCGGACTAATCGGTCAGGACAGCGATGGCGATTACATTATGGCGATGCTTGAGCAATACCACGTCAACCGCCAGCATGTGCAGCGCACCACCTTTGCGCCGACGTCGATGTCGCAGGTGATGACCGATCCCAGCGGGCAGCGCACATTTTTCCATTCACCGGGCGCTAACCGGCTGCTGGATCTCCCGGCGTTCGACCAGCTTGATAGCAGCATGAAAATCTTCCATCTCGGCTATCTGCTCCTGCTCGAAAGCCTGGATATGCCAGACGATGTTTATGGCACTCGCAGCGCCTGCCTGCTGGCGCAGATGCATGACGCTGGCTATGAAACCTGTCTCGATCTGGTTTCCCGCAAGGGCGATCCGCGCTATCAGCCGCTGGTATTGCCCGCGTTGCGTCATCTGGATTATCTGGTGATTAACGAACTGGAGGCCGGGGAATTTAGCGGGCTGGAGATTCGTTTGCCTAACGGCGAGCCACATATCGCGCATATTGCCGCCGCCGCGCGCGAACTGTTAGATGCGGGCGTGCGCCAGCGCGTGGTGATTCACTGCGCGGAAGGCGCATGGGGAGAGACGCCAGAACAGGGCGGCATGTGGATACCCTCACGGAAATTAGAACCGCGCGAGATTATCGGTAGCGTCGGCGCGGGTGATGCGTTTTGTGCCGGATTTTTGTATGGCTGCCACGAACGCTGGACGCTTACCGAGAGCATCAAACTGGCACATGCCTGTGCGCGCGCGAGCCTGTTATGCGCCAACGCCATCGACGGGGCAAAAACACTGGAAGAGCTGCAAACAGAAATGTCGGATTAATGCACGTCGGCAGCGAAGACATAACCCAGACCGCGCAGAGTTTTAATCAACATTGGCTGATGCGGGTTCAGTTCGATTTTGCGTCGTAGTCGCATGATTAATACGTCGATGGTGCGATCAAACACCTCTATGCTGTCACTATGGGTAAACTCCAGCAACTGCTCGCGGCTCAATACCCGACGGGCGTTTTGTGCCAGTGCCAGCAACAAGCCATATTCGCCCTGAGTCAGCTCAACAAGTTGCTGTCGCGGATTGTGTAGCTGGCAGCGTGTGGTATCGAGATACCAGCCATTAAATGACAGCCCGGCATTTTTCTCCTCATTGACCGCCAGCACGCCAACGCGCCGTAACACCGCTTTTAGTCGCGCGACCACTACCCGTGGGGTAAATGGCTTGCAGATGTAATCATCCGCGCCCATTTCCAGCCCGACCACCACATCAGACTCACTGCCCAGACCGGTCAGCATCACCACCGGCAATGCAGGACGCATTTTCTGTAGTTGTTGTAATACCATCAGGCCGTTGGTATCAGGCAACATCATATCCAGCACCACCAGCGCAATATCAGGATCGCCTTCAATACACGATATTGCCTCCTGTCCGGTATGGCAGACTGAAACCGTAAAGACATGTTCGCTTAACACGTCCTGCAACAGTGCACAGATAGCCGCGTCATCATCCACCACCAGCACCACGGGTTTCATGGTTACACTCCGCATTATTCACCTGATTAATCATTGTGCGTACTTCCTGGCGAAGTGAAAGAGGAAAGCAATATATATAATGAAAATATAATTCATGTCACATTATTGATATTATTAATAGATATGCCGTACTTTTTCACCTTCAGCACAAATGCCTAATAAAATGGCTCGTTCCGCTCACACTTCCGTTTATTAAAGTCGTCGTTTCCCAATTATGATAACGCCAGCTTTAAATGACGTATTTTGCATGGATTACATATTTACGACATAAATGATAAATGGAGATTTATATGAATAACTCTCAGTTATTCCGTTTGAGCAGGATTGTTATTGCCTTAACCGCCGCCAGCAGCATGATGGTAAATACCGCTTACGCAACAGATGAAGCGAAAGCCGCCACTCAATATACGCAACAGGTAAATCAGAATTACGCCAAATCATTACCGTTTAGCGATCGTCAGGATTTTGACGATGCCCAGCGTGGATTTATCGCCCCGCTGCTCGATGAAGGTATTCTTCGTGATGCGAATGGCAAAGTTTACTACCGCGCGGATGATTACAAATTTGATATTAATTCCGCTGCACCGGAAACCGTAAACCCCAGCCTGTGGCGTCAGTCGCAGATCAACGGTATTTCTGGCCTGTTCAAAGTCACCGATAAAATGTATCAGGTGCGTGGTCAGGACATCTCCAACATTACGTTCGTGGAAGGCGAGAAAGGCATTATTGTTATCGACCCGCTGGTGACGCCGCCAGCCGCAAAAGCCGCACTTGACCTTTACTTCCAGCATCGTCCGCAAAAACCGATTGTTGCGGTTATCTACACCCACAGCCACACCGACCACTATGGCGGTGTGAAAGGCATTATCTCTGAAGCTGATGTTAAATCGGGAAAAGTTCAGGTGATCGCTCCGGCTGGCTTTATGGACGAAGCCATCAGCGAAAACGTACTGGCGGGTAATATTATGAGCCGCCGTGCGCTCTACTCTTACGGCCTGTTACTGCCGCACAACGCGCAGGGTAACGTGGGTAACGGCCTCGGCGTGACGCTGGCAACCGGTGACCCAAGCATTATTGCGCCAACCAAAACTATCGTCAGAACTGGCGAGAAGATGATTATCGACGGTCTGGAGTTTGACTTCCTGATGACCCCTGGCAGCGAAGCGCCAGCGGAAATGCACTTCTATATTCCGGCACTGAAAGCCCTGTGTACCGCCGAGAACGCTACTCATACCCTGCACAACTTCTACACTCTGCGCGGCGCGAAAACCCGCGACACCAGCAAGTGGACCGAGTATCTGAACGAAACGCTGGATATGTGGGGTAACGAAGCAGAAGTATTGTTTATGCCGCATACCTGGCCGGTTTGGGGCAATAAGCATATCAATGATTATATTGGTAAATATCGCGATACCATCAAGTATATTCACGACCAGACCCTGCACCTGGCAAACCAGGGCTACACCATGAATGAAATCGGCGACATGATTAAGCTGCCGCCAACGCTTGCCAATAACTGGGCCAGCCGTGGCTATTACGGTTCTGTCAGCCACAACGCCCGTGCGGTATATAACTTCTATCTCGGCTATTACGACGGTAACCCGGCAAACCTGCATCCGTATGGTCAGGTGGAGATGGGTAAACGTTATGTGCAGGCGCTGGGCGGTTCTGCCCGTGTCATCAACCTGGCGAAAGAAGCGAACAAGCAAGGTGATTATCGCTGGTCGGCAGAACTGCTGAAACAGGTGATTGCCGCCAATCCGGGTGACCAGGTGGCGAAAAACCTGCAAGCCAATAACTTTGAACAGCTCGGTTATCAGGCAGAGTCCGCCACCTGGCGCGGTTTCTACCTGACTGGCGCGAAAGAGCTGCGCGAAGGGGTACATAAGTTCAGCCATGGCACCACCGGTTCCCCGGATACCATTCGCGGGATGTCGGTCGAAATGCTGTTCGACTTTATGGCTGTTCGCCTCGATAGCGAAAAAGCCGCCGGGAAGAATATCAGCCTGAACTTCAATATGAGTAACGGCGATAACCTCAACCTGACCCTGAACGATAGCGTGCTTAACTACCGTAAAACGCTGCAACCGCAAGCCGACGCCTCTTTCTACATTAACCGTGAAGATCTGCACGCCGTGCTGACCGGACAGGCGAAAATGGCGGATCTGGTAAAAGCGAAGAAAGCCAAAATTATTGGCAATGGTGCGAAACTGGAAGAAATTATTGCTTGTCTGGATAATTTTGATTTGTGGGTGAATATCGTAACCCCGAATTAATTCAACTCATTCTCGGGGGCGTTCAAGCCCCCGAAAGCATTTATATTAAAAATATATGCAGCAAATTAATACACAATATATATAAGTTATGAATGCGGTGGCTGAATAAAGCTATTTTTATTCATCAAGAAAATAGCCATACTGACGCCTTCAATGGATATTGATATTCACTACAGATATTGTTCGCAGCAGACAGGATGTATTTAATATGCCAACAGTTCTCTCTCGCATGGCGATGCACCTCAAAAAAACAGCCTGGATAGTTCCCGTCTTCATGGTTTCGGGATGCTCATTATCTCCGGCAATCCCGGTGATCGGCGCTTATTATCCCAGCTGGTTTTTCTGCGCCATTGCCAGCCTTATTTTGACGCTCATCACAAGGCGAATTATTCAGAGGGCAAATATCAATCTGGCATTTGTCGGAATTATTTATACCGCCCTTTTTGCTCTCTACGCCATGCTGTTCTGGCTGGCATTTTTCTAATCTATTTGAGATGCGCTCATGGAAAGTACGCCGAAAAAAGCTCCTCGCAGTAAGATCCCTGCCCTGCTGGTCGTCGCGCTGGCGCTGGTTGCCCTCGTTTTCGTTATCTGGCGCGTAGACAATGCGCCATCAACTAATGACGCTTACGCGTCAGCAGATACCATCGATGTTGTGCCGGAAGTCAGCGGTCGTATTGTGGAACTGGCGGTCACAGACAACCAGGCAGTCAAACAGGGCGATTTGCTGTTTCGTATCGATCCTCGCCCGTACGAAGCGAATCTGGCGAAAGCCGAAGCCTCCCTCGCCGCACTGGATAAGCAAATTATGCTCACTCAGCGTAGCGTTAACGCCCAACAGTTTGGCGCCGACTCAGTTAACGCCACGGTAGAAAAAGCCCGCGCCGCCGCTAAACAGGCCAGCGATACATTGCACCGTACCGAGCCATTACTGAAAGAAGGTTTTGTTTCTGCTGAAGAAGTTGACCGTGCGAGAACTGCACAGCGCGCTGCAGAGGCCGACCTTAATGCCGTATTGTTGCAGGCGCAGTCAGCCGCCAGCGGCGTCAGCGGCGTCGATGCACTGGTCGCCCAACGTGCAGCGGTGGAAGCGGATATCGCTCTGACCAAACTGCATCTGGAAATGGCGACCGTTCGCGCGCCGTTTGATGGCCGGGTCATTTCTCTCAAAACCTCCGTCGGGCAATTTGCTTCTGCCATGCGCCCTATTTTTACCCTAATCGACACTCGTCACTGGTACGTGATCGCCAACTTCCGCGAAACCGATCTGAAAAATATTCATGCCGGTACGCCTGCGACAATTCGCCTGATGAGCGACAGCGGCAAAACCTTCGAGGGTAAAGTGGATTCCATTGGCTACGGCGTGCTGCCGGATGACGGCGGTCTGGTGCTTGGCGGCCTGCCGAAAGTGTCTCGTTCTATTAACTGGGTTCGCGTTGCCCAGCGTTTTCCGGTCAAAATCATGGTCGATAAACCTGACCCGGAAATGTTTCGCATCGGCGCGTCGGCAGTCGCTAATCTTGAGCCGCAATAATGAGCGCCCTCAACTCCCTGCCATTACCGGTGGTCAGGCTGCTGGCGTTCTTTCATGAAGAGTTAAGCGAGCGGCGGCCTGGCCGTATGCCGCAGACCGTGCAGCTCTGGGTAGGCTGCCTGCTGGTGATTCTGATCTCAATGACCTTCGAGATCCCTTTCGTGGCGTTATCACTGGCGGTGCTGTTTTACGGTATTCAGTCGAACGCGTTTTACACCAAATTTGTCGCGATCTTGTTTGTGGTCGCCACGGTGCTGGAAATCGGCAGCCTGTTTTTGATCTACAAATGGTCATACGGCGAACCGTTGATCAGATTGATCATCGCAGGTCCTGTCCTGATGGGCTGCATGTTTTTGATGCGCACTCATCGGCTGGGGCTGGTCTTTTTTGCCGTCGCCATTGTCGCCATTTACGGGCAAACCTTCCCCGCCATGCTCGACTACCCGGAAGTGGTCGTGCGCTTAACCCTGTGGTGTATCGTTGTCGGCCTCTATCCAACCTTATTGATGACGTTAATCGGCGTGCTGTGGTTTCCCAGCCGCGCCATTACGCAGATGCATCAGGCGCTTAATGATCGGCTTGATGACGCGGTACGTCACCTGACAGAAAGTCTTGCGCCGCTACCCGAAACGCGGATTGAAAGAGAGGCGCTGGCGCTGCAAAAACTGAATGTCTTTTGCCTCGCGGACGACGCCGACTGGCGAACCCATAGCGCATGGTGGCAAAGCTGCGTGGCAACGGTAACCTACATTTACTCGACGCTGAATCGCTACGATCCCACCTCTTTTGCGGATTCGCAGGTAATCATTGAGTTTCGGCAAAAATTAGCCTCTGAAATCAACAAGCTGCAACATGCTATTGCCAAAGGGCAGTGCTGGCAAAGCGACTGGCGGCTTAGTGAAGATGAAGCGATGGCGGCACGGGAATGTAACCTGGAGAATATCTGCCAGACACTGTTACAGCTTGGTCAGATGGATCCGCACACGCCGCCAACGCCCGCCGCCAAACCGCCGTCAATGGTCGCCGATGCCTTTACTAATCCGGACTATATGCGTTACGCGGTAAAAACGCTGCTGGCCTGTTTGATCTGTTACACCTTCTACAGCGGCGTGGACTGGGAAGGCATTCACACCTGTATGCTGACCTGCGTGATCGTCGCTAACCCCAATATCGGTTCTTCGTACCAGAAGATGGCGCTACGTTTTGGCGGAGCTTTTTGCGGTGCAATTCTGGCGTTGCTGTTTACGCTACTGGTCATGCCATGGCTGGACAATATTGTCGAATTGCTGCTCGTACTGGCACCGATTTTCCTGGTGGGCGCGTGGTTCGCCACCAGCTCTGAGCGTTCTTCTTATATCGGCACGCAGATGGTGGTGACCTTTGCTCTCGCCACGCTCGAAAACGTCTTTGGTCCGGTTTACGACCTGGTGGAAATACGCGATCGTGCCATCGGCATTCTTATCGGTACGGCGGTATCGGCGGTGATTTACACCTTTGTCTGGCCTGAAAGCGAAGCGCGCGCGCTGCCGCAAAAACTGGCTGGCGCGCTGGGTATGTTAAGCAAACTGATGCGTATCCCGCGCCAGCAGGAAGTCACGGCTCTGCGCACTTATCTGCAAATTCGTATAGGTCTACATGCGGCGTTTAATGCCTGTGAAGAAATGTGCCAACGCGTGGCGCTTGAACGTCAACTGGACGGCGATGAACGCGCCTTACTGATTGAACGCTCGCAAACAGTTATTCGTCAGGGACGCGACATTCTTCACGCCTGGGATGCCACCTGGAACTCGGCGCAGGCGCTGGATCACGCGCTCCAGCCGGACAGAGCCAGCCACTTTGCCGACGCACTGGAGAAATACGCTGCCGGTCTGGCAACCGCACTCAGCCATTCTCCCCTGATAACGCTTGAAGAGATACCCGCCTCGCAGGCCATCCTGCCCACCTTATTAAAACAAGAGCAACACGTCTGTCAGCTCATCGCCCGCTTGCCAGACTGGACAGCCCCGGCATTAACGCCCGCCACGGAACAGGCACAAGGAGCCACTCAATGATCAATCGTCAACTTTCATGCTTGTTGTTGTGCAGCATTCTCGGCAGCGCGACGCTGATTTCCGGCTGTGCGTTAGTGCGTAAGGATTCAGCCCCTCATCAACAGCTTAAACCAGAACAGATCAAACTTGCCGATGATATTCATCTTGCCAGTTCCGGCTGGCCGCAAGCGCAGTGGTGGAGACTGTTTAATGATCCACAACTGGATGCGCTGATCCAACGGACGTTAAGCGGTTCTCACACCCTCGCCGAAGCGAAATTGCGGGAAGAAAAAGCGCAGTCGCAGGCAGATTTGTTAGATGCTGGTTCACAATTGCAGGTGGCGGCATTAGGGATGCTCAACCGCCAGCGCGTCTCTGCCAACGGCTTTTTAAGCCCTTATGCGATGGATGCGCCTGCACTGGGAATGGATGGTCCGTACTACACCGAAGCCACCGTAGGTTTATTTGCCGGATTAGATCTCGATTTATGGGGCGTACATCGCTCAGCGGTTGCCGCAGCCATTGGCGCGCATAACGCCGCGCTGGCAGAAACTGCGGCAGTGGAACTGTCGCTCACTACAGGCGTAGCGCAGCTTTATTACAGTATGCAGGCCAGCTACCAGATGCTCGATCTGTTAGAGCAAACCCGCAGCGTGATTGATTACGCAGTGAGAGCGCACCAGAGTAAAGTGGCGCACGGCCTGGAAGCGCAAGTACCGTTCCACGGCGCGCGGGCGCAGATTCTGGCGGTCGATAAACAAATTGCTGCCATCAAAGGGCAAATCACTGAAACGCGAGAATCTCTGCGCGCATTGACTGGCGCGGGCGCCAGCGATATGCCGGAGATCAAACCAGTGGCATTACCGCAAGTCCAGACCGGTATTCCGGCGACACTCTCTTATGAGTTGCTCGCCAGACGTCCGGATCTGCAAGCCATGCGCTGGTATGTTCAGGCGTCATTAGATCAGGTGGATTCCGCACGGGCGCTGTTCTACCCAAGCTTTGATATCAAAGCGTTTTTCGGCCTGGATTCCATCCACCTGGATACCTTATTCAAAAAAACCAGTCGCCAGTTCAACTTCATTCCGGGTCTGAAATTGCCGTTGTTTGACGGTGGACGGTTGAATGCCAATCTCGAAGGCACTCGTGCCGCCAGCAACATGATGATTGAACGTTACAACCAGTCCGTGCTGAACGCAGTGCGCGACGTTGCAGTCAATGGCACGCGTCTGCAAACGCTGAATGACGAGCGGAAGATGCAGGCAGAACGCGTAGAAGCGACCCGCTTCACCCAGCGCGCCGCCGACGCCGCCTACAAGCGCGGTTTAACCAGCCGCTTACAGGCAACCGAAGCCGAATTGCCGCTGCTTGCCGAAGAGATGTCATTACTGATGCTGGATAGCCGCCGCGTGATCCAAAGCATTCAGTTGATGAAATCGCTGGGCGGCGGGTATCAGGCGGCTCCCATCACCGAGAAAAAATAAAATGTCTGCCGCGTGATGGCTGTCACGCGGTATTTCGTTTCGTCACGTCAAAACTGACGACAGCCTGTTTTTCGTCAGAGTTTTGAATAAATAGTGCCCGTAATATCAAGGAATGTCCCCAAATAAAATGTGGCATAAAAGATGCATACTGTAGTCGAGAGCGCGTATGCGTGATTTGATTAACTGGAGCGAGACCGATGAAAAAAGTCGTCACGGTTTGCCCCTATTGCGCATCAGGTTGCAAAATCAACCTGGTCGTCGATAACGGCAAAATCGTCCGGGCGGAGGCAGCGCAGGGGAAAACCAACCAGGGTACTCTGTGTCTGAAGGGTTATTATGGCTGGGATTTCATTAACGATACCCAGATCCTGACCCCGCGCCTGAAAACCCCCATGATCCGTCGCCAGCGTGGCGGCAAACTCGAACCTGTTTCCTGGGATGAGGCACTGAATTACGTTGCCGAGCGCCTGAGCGCCATCAAAGAGAAGTACGGTCCGGATGCCATCCAGACGACCGGCTCCTCGCGTGGTACGGGTAACGAAACCAACTATGTAATGCAAAAATTTGCGCGCGCCGTTATTGGTACTAATAACGTTGACTGCTGCGCTCGCGTCTGACACGGCCCATCGGTTGCAGGTCTGCACCAATCGGTCGGTAACGGCGCAATGAGCAATGCCATTAACGAAATTGATAATACCGATTTAGTGTTCGTTTTCGGGTACAACCCGGCAGATTCCCACCCGATCGTGGCGAATCATGTGATTAACGCTAAACGTAACGGGGCGAAAATTATCGTCTGCGATCCGCGTAAAATTGAAACCGCGCGCATTGCTGACATGCACATCGCACTGAAAAACGGCTCGAACATCGCGCTGTTAAATGCGATGGGCCATGTCATTATTGAAGAAAATCTGTACGACAAAGCGTTCGTCGCTTCTCGCACAGAAGGCTTTGAAGAGTATCGTAAAATCGTTGAAGGCTACACGCCGGAGTCGGTTGAAGATATCACCGGCGTCAGCGCCAGTGAGATTCGTCAGGCGGCGCGGATGTATGCCCAGGCCGAAAGCGCATCCATTCTGTGGGGCATGGGTGTTACCCAGTTCTATCAGGGCGTGGAAACCGTACGTTCTCTGACCAGCCTCGCAATGCTGACGGGTAACCTCGGTAAGCCACATGCGGGCGTTAACCCGGTTCGTGGTCAGAACAACGTGCAGGGTGCCTGCGATATGGGCGCGCTGCCAGATACGTACCCAGGCTACCAGTACGTGAAAGATCCGGCTAACCGCGAGAAATTCGCCAAAGCCTGGGGCGTGGAAAGCCTGCCTGCTCATACCGGTTATCGCATCAGCGAGCTGCCGCACCGCGCAGCGCATGGCGAAGTGCGTGCCGCGTACATTATGGGCGAAGATCCGCTGCAAACTGATGCGGAACTGTCGGCAGTACGTAAAGCCTTTGAAGATCTGGAACTGGTCATCGTCCAGGATATCTTTATGACCAAAACCGCGTCGGCGGCGGATGTTATTTTACCGTCAACCTCGTGGGGCGAGCATGAAGGTGTCTACACTGCGGCTGACCGTGGCTTCCAGCGTTTCTTCAAGGCGGTTGAACCGAAGTGGGATCTGAAAACGGACTGGCAAATCATCAGTGAAATCGCCACCCGTATGGGTTATCCGATGCACTACAACAACACCCAGGAGATCTGGGATGAGTTGCGTCATCTGTGCCCGGATTTCTACGGTGCGACTTACGAGAAAATGGGCGAACTGGGCTTCATTCAGTGGCCTTGCCGCGATACATCAGATGCCGATCAGGGGACTTCCTATCTGTTTAAAGAGAAGTTTGATACCCCGAACGGTCTGGCGCAGTTCTTCACCTGCGACTGGGTAGCGCCAATCGACAAGCTCACCGACGAGTACCCAATGGTACTGTCAACGGTGCGTGAAGTCGGTCACTACTCTTGTCGTTCGATGACCGGTAACTGTGCGGCGCTGGCGGCGCTGGCTGATGAACCTGGCTACGCACAAATCAATACCGAAGACGCCAAACGTCTGGGTATTGAAGACGAGGCATTGGTTTGGGTGCACTCGCGTAAAGGCAAAATTATCACCCGCGCGCAGGTCAGCGATCGTCCGAACAAAGGGGCGATTTACATGACCTACCAGTGGTGGATTGGTGCCTGTAACGAGCTGGTTACCGAAAACTTAAGCCCGATTACGAAAACGCCGGAGTACAAATACTGCGCCGTGCGCGTCGAGCCGATCGCCGATCAGCGCGCCGCCGAGCAGTACGTGATTGACGAGTACAACAAGTTGAAAACTCGCCTGCGCGAAGCGGCACTGGCGTAAATCAGTCCCTCTTACAGCCTCCTTTCGGAGGCTGTTTTTTTATCTATTCGAACTCTTTATACTGGTTACTCCCTACCCAATCGTATTATCAAAATGAAAAAAATTATCGCATTGATGTTATTTTTGACATTCTTTGCCCACGCAAACGACTCCGAACCCGGCAGCCAGTATGTAAAGGCAGCAGAGGCCGGAGATAAACGCGCACAATATTTTCTTGCCGATAGCTGGTTTAGCTCCGGCGATTTGAGCAAAGCCGAATATTGGGCACAGAAAGCCGCTGACAGCGGTGATGCCGATGCCTGCGCGCTGTTAGCGCAGATCAAAATCACCAATCCGGTCAGTCTGGACTATCCACAAGCAAAAGTTCTTGCCGAGAAAGCGGCACAGGCGGGCAGTAAAGAAGGTGAAGTGACGCTGGCGCATATTCTGGTTAATAGTCAGGCGGGTAAACCAGATTATCCGAAGGCGATTTCGCTGTTAGAAAACGCTTCGGAAGATTTAGAGAATGATACTGCCGTTGATGCCCAGATGCTGCTTGGCTTGATTTACGCCAACGGCGTGGGCATTACCGCTGACGATGACAAAGCAACCTGGTATTTCAAACGCAGCTCCGCGATTTCCCGTACCGGTTATTCCGAGTACTGGGCGGGGATGATGTTCTTAAACGGTGAAGAGGGTTTTATCGAGAAGAACAAACAAAAGGCGCTGCATTGGTTGAACCTGAGCTGTATGGAAGGGTTTGATACCGGATGTGAAGAGTTTGAGAAATTAACCAACGGCTAAGCCAGGCCTGATAAGACGCGTTAAGCGTCGCATCAGGCGTTGATGTCGGATGCGGCGTAAACGCCTTATCCGACCTACAAAAATCACGCTAAATCAGGCTATTGCACTGTCTGGCGTAGGCCTGATAAGACGCGACAGCGTCGCATCAGGCATTGATGTCGGATGCGGCGTAAACGCCTTATCCGACCTACAAAATCAAGCTAAATCAGGCTATTGCGCTGCCTGGCGTAGGCCTGATAAGACGCGGCAAGCGTCGCATCAGGCATCCACACATTGCCGGGTGGATATAACCTCCCGGCAATCTTCAATTATTGATCCGCAGTCTTATCAAATTTGCCCAGCACTTCACGCTCATAAGCCAGCGCCTTTTTGCGGTCAAATTTGTGTTCCCACTTGGCAATCACCAGCACCGCCAGCGCATTACCCACCACGTTCAGCGCGGTACGTGCCATGTCGAGGATACGGTCAACACCGGCAATAAACGCCAGGCCTTCCAGCGGAATACCCACGCTCCCCAGCGTTGCCAGCAACACCACAAACGACACGCCAGGCACGCCAGCAATCCCTTTCGAGGTCACCATCAGCGTCAGCACCAGAATGATTTCCTGCCAGATGGACAAATCAATGCCATACAACTGCGCGATGAAGATAGCGGCAATACTTTGATACAGCGTCGAACCATCAAGGTTAAAAGAGTAACCGGTCGGCACCACGAAGCTGGTGATCGACGCCGGTGCTCCGTAGGCTTCCATCTTCTCAATAATTCGCGGCAGTACGCTTTCAGAGCTGGCAGTGGAGTACGCCAGAATCAGCTCATCTTTCAGAATACGAATCAGGATCCAGACGCTTAACCCACACAGGCGCGCCACAATTCCCAGCACTACCAGCGCGAAGAACAGAATGGCGAAATGCACCAGCAGCACCAGTTTCGCCAGTGGCCACAGAGAAGAGAAACCGAAGTTAGCCACCGTCACCGCAATCAGCGCAAATACACCCACCGGTGCATAACGCATCACCATGTGAGTCACTTTAAACATGGTTTCAGAGATGGAGCGGAACACGGTCACCAGCGGTTCACGATGCGTCGCGGGCAGGGAGGAAAGCCCCAGACCAAACAGCACCGAGAAGAAGATGATCGGCAGCATTTCGCCTTTCGCCATCGACGCCACAATGTTCGTCGGCACCAGCGACAAAATCGTGCCCATAATGCCGTGGGAACTGCTTTGTACCGCTTCCGTAGTGCTCTGATATTTCGAGATATCAACGGTCGCCAGCTGCGACATATCCACCCCGGCACCGGGCTGGAAGACGTTCGCCAGAGTGATCCCCAAAATGATGGCGACGGTGGTGATCACCTCGAAGTAGATAATGGTTTTCGCGCCAATACGCCCGAGCTGTTTGGCATCACCCACACCCGCGATACCCACCACCAGCGTGGAGATCACAATCGGCACAACAATCATTTTGATCAGGTGGATGAAGATATCACCCGCCGGAGAGAGCAAATTGACGACCAGCCATTCGCGACTGTCGCTATGGTAGTGCAGGTAGCTTCCCAGGAGAATGCCCAGCACCATAGCAAACAGAATCTGCCAGGCCAGGCTGAATTTTATATTTTTCATATGAATGACTTCCTCAATGGAGCGCCGTTCCCCGCTCAGAAACGCGAGAACGTGACATACTGCCAGGGCATGAATTGTGTTGCGTTGGTTTGTAGATTTTTTTAACGCTTATGATCAGTATCATTTGCGCGGTATGTTGCGCAACCCTTTAACAACAGAGCTTTTCGCTGCATTAATGCATAATAACGCGAGTTTATGGCAGGATTAATGAATAACCATTTGTTATGGAAAGATTTTTATTTGTTTAATCTGCAATAATACTGATTGGTGATTATTTTTGTCATATGTTCATTCGATTATTTTTTACGCAGCTCAATAACATAATCTGCAACACCGAATGATTAGTCCGATCGCCGTTGAAGGAGTTTTGCCATATTAATCGACTCAACCAACTGTGTCCGGTTGACCCTGGGTGAATTGAGATCCATCACTTTTTGCCATAGTTCGATGGCCTGCGCGTAATTCGCCTGCATAAACGCATCGGAAGCCAGCAGCATCAGGGCGGTGATTTCGTTTTCGTCCAGCGCGAGAGCTTTGTCGATCATCGCGCGAGTCTGGGCGGTCATATGCTGGGTGGCCTGGTAATAAAGCACCGTCGCCAGCGCCGCATACAGTTCAGCGTTCTCACCACGTAGTTGCAACGCCTGACGGTACGCCAGCAGCGAATTGCTGTAATCGTTTTGCCACAGATAGTACTCGCCCAGTAACGCCCATTGTTCGCTGTTTTGTGGATTAGCGCGGATTTTATCCTGCAATACCTGAAGCTGCGCTTCCGGGGTTTGCTGGCTGGCAAACTGATGTAGCGGATCGCGCTGACGCTGATACTCCGCACGTACCGCCTGCCATTTTGGGCTTAACAGATAACTGCCGACACAGAGAAATAGCATCAAAATCGTGAGTATTGTCAGCATTTTCACCGGTATTTTGGGCTGTTTCATCGCTTCGCCCTCACTCGCCAGAGGATCAGTGCCATCAGCAGTAACAACACCACAGGCAGCGCCCACAACACCAGCGTCTGACCCGTTAACGGTGGGTTATAGCGAACAAAATCTCCGTAGCGTTCGGTCATCCAGCCAATGATTTCGACTTCGTTCTTCCCCTCCGCCACCATGCTGTAAACCTGATGGCGCATACTGACTGCCACCGGCGCGTTGGATTCCAGTAAGTTCTGATTTTGGCACTGCGGACAACGTAACTGGCTGGCAATATTTAACGCCTGTTGCTGTTGTTGCGGATTGGCGAATTGCCAGGTGTCTACAACCTGAGCGCGCGCAAAACAGGTAAATAACAGCAGTAGCGTGAGAAGTCCTTTATTCATCGCGCTTCCTCCCCCGCCATCCGCTTAACAATGCGCCCGCAATCATCAACAATCCTCCCCCCCAGATCCAGCGCACACCGCTTTGTACATACAAACGAAAAGCGTAACGATCCGCTCCGGTTTTTTCACCCATGACCGCATACCAGTCATGGATGCCGTTCCAGCGAATTGACGGCTCCATCATTTGCTGACGACGTGCTTCGTAAAAACGCCGCTCCGGTGTCAGTTCACCAATGCGTTGCTGATGGTCAAATAACGCCACTATCGCTTTTTCGCTGGTGTAATTACCTTTGGCTTGTAGATCGAGGCGCTCAAAACGGAAGGTGTATCCTGCCAGCGTCACCTGCTGACCCGGCTGTAAATTCAGGCTGATCTCCTGACGGCTGACGCTGGAGACCACGATCCCGGCGGCAAATAACAGCACGCCCGCATGAGCTACCAGCGCCGGAAGCTGCACGCGTTTGCCAGAGACAAACGTCGCCAGCACAATCACCACCAGCATCAACAGACCAAACGGTAACGTCGCGCGGTTAAAATACGGCGCGCCAACGGAGAGGCGTCCCCAGCCCAGCAGGCCGTAAATCATCGGATAAAGCGTTCCCACCAGCACGATCAGTAGCACTGCGCAAAACAGCAACAGCGTAGCGAGGATTAACATTTCTCGCGATAACCCCGAAAAACGCCCCGCCGGCTCACCGTCCCGCGCTCGCCAGCCATATAGCGCCAGAGACGCAAGGCTAATCAGCGCAAACAGGCTAAACAGCGGCACAGCGCGGACATTATCCAGCGCGAACGCATGAACCGAAACCAGAATGCCAGAACGGACAATCAACGTGCCCAGCAAGGACAACATCAGGGTAACTATCGCCAGCAGCAGCGACCAGTGGCGGAAAATCCCCCGCTGGCGTGTCAGGGACAAACTGTGCAGCAGCGCAGTGGCAGAAAGCCAGGGTAATAAAGAGGCGTTTTCCACCGGATCCCAGAACCACCAGCCACCCCAGCCCAGTTCGCAATAGGCCCACCAGGAACCGAGGATGATCCCCGCCGTTAATGCGCTCCAGCCAGGTAGTGCCCAGCGCCAGCAAATTCGGGCGCTGATCGCATCAAACTCGCCGCGCAGTAAACTCGCCAGCGCCACGCTCGCCGCCATCATCAAACCGCCATAACCGAGATAAAGCAGCGGTGGATGAAAGATAAGACCGGGATGTTGCAGCATCGGATTGAGATCGCGACCTTCAATTGCTGGCGGAAATATCCGTACAAAGGGATCGGACCACAGCACCACAAACAGCAACAGTGCGGCGAGCATGAGAGATAAAACGGCTAACGTCAGCGGAAATAACGGATCGGTTTGCTGCCGATAATGCCAGGCAAACAGCGCGCTCCAGGCGGAAAGTAACAACACCCAAAGTAGCAACGAACCTTCATGACCGCCCCACACCGCCGCCAGTTTGAGTTCCCACGACAGCAGGCTGTAGCTATGTTGGGCGACATAAATGACCGAGAAATCGCTGATGAGAAAACAATATGTCAGCACGCCAAAGGCGAGCAGCAGGAGCACGAACTGCGCCAGAATGCCGATGCAAGTGAGTCGCATCATGGCAGGCCAGCGCAACCGCACTCCCGCGAAGGTCGTCAACGGGGTCAACACATTGACCCCAAGACTTAACAACAACGCCAGAAAACCGACTTCAGGAAGGAATACGTCCAGAAACCACCTCTTTTCTGGTTTATGCCACCGTCAACTGTCCGGCGTAGAGAATGAAAAAGCGCAGCATCAATACACCGACCAGGCTGGCTCCACACGCCGCCAGCACGGCAGGAATGCCGGAACTGCGATTCACCCACGGTTTGAGCAGCATTGGCACAATCAGCCCCAGCCCGGCAACACCAAGCCAGAACCACCACGTCCAGAAACCGCCGCCCAACGCCGCCACCAGCGCACGCACTTTACCGTCATCGCCCAGCGCCAGACCGACGAAAAACGCCACCAGCAGGAAGATTTCACCCCATACCACGGGAATTTCCATACGGTGAACAAAGTGCGCTTCCGTAGAATGCGGATTACTGCGCTGGCGTATCGCCATGGCGATCAGCGCCACCGCCGCACCGGACGAGATACCGGAGAACAGGAACAGCACCGGCAGGATCGGGTTATTGAGGAACGGATACGATTTCAGCGCCGACAGCAGAAAGCCGGTATAAGCCCCCAACAACACCGCCAGCACCAGCATCAGCGTTTCCAGTCCGCGATGAACGGGCGTCAGCAGGTTCAAAACCTTTTGCACGATCCCCAGCTTCGGCAACCAGCGTTGTTGCAGGGCAAGCAAATCGTGTTCAAAGATTTTCGCCAGCCACAGCACCAGCACCACCATGTAGAGCTGAAACAGCATTACCCCCATCGACATCACCGAGGTAAAACTGTAGTGGAACATCAGCTTCCAGAAGGTCCACGGTCTCGTCAGGTGGAAGACGAGGATCAACAGACCGAGGATCACCGCGCCAGGCCCGACAATCAGCGTGGTTCGCAGCAACGTACTGTCTGCGCCGCCCGCCTGCGGGTAGAAGCGACGCAGCAACACCGCCAGCGTCACCAGCCCGGCAGAAATCCCCACCAAAAACAGATAGATGGCAATCGGCCAGTCCCACACCAGTGATTCAAAATGAAATGCGGAAGCCTGCGTCATTGGCTCACCTCCCCGTATTTAAACGGTACGCGGTACAGCTTCGGTTTGGTTCCCAGCGCCAGCTTGTAGCGGTAAGTGGGCTTCTGGCGCAGCAGTTGCGAAATCTCACTGTTAGGATCGTCCAGATTGCCAAACGTCAGCGCCTTCGTCGGGCAAGCCTCAACGCACGCGGGCAGCTTACCGGCCTGCAAATTGGTCTTACGGCAGAAATCGCATTTGTCCGCCGTCTTCGTGACCGGATGGATAAAGCGCACGCGGTACGGACAGGCGGCGATGCAGTACTGACAACCGACGCAGAGATCCGGGTTAACATCGACAATCCCGCTGGCAGCATCGCGAAAAGACGCACCTGTCGGGCAGACGTCAACGCACGGCGCATGGTCGCAGTGCTGGCAAGACTTACGGAAGAAGCGATATTTCACATCAGGAAATTCGCCCTGTGGCTCGCTACGAATAATCGTCAGGCGCGAGACACCTTCCGGCACCTTGTTCACTTCCCGACAAGCATCCATACAGGCGGTACAGCCGATGCATAACGACTCGTCATGCACCATGCCGTAACGCACGCCATTAATATTCAACGTTTTCGCCACCACGCGCCCTGCGGTGCCGCTGACGACTGCCAGCACGCCGACGCCGGTGAGAAACTGGCGACGTGACAAGGTCATGGCTGCTCCTTAAGCAACGGAACAGACGCCGGGTTAAAGTTCGGATTGGTGCGCTGATCGCTGTGGCAATCGACGCAAATCTTAATCCGTCCTTTGTCACTTAACGTCTGCATCGTATCTTGCTGTGGATGCAGGGAATGGCAGCTGGCGCACGCCACTTTGGTCACGTGGACATCGTGCGGCCAGAACGCTTTTTGCAACTGTTCCGGCAGATGGCAGGACATACAAACGCTGTTCTGCTCACCAACGTTGTACATCGGCTCGTTAAAGCGCATCACATCTTTCACCCCTTCACGGTGTTGCGGTGACGGCTGGCCGTGACAGTTGGTGCAGGTGACCGGCAGTTTATTATTTGGGTTGATAACGGAAGCATGTTTGCCATGCATACCTTCGGTGTCTGGCTTATGACAGTCCAGACAGGCGGCATCCGGGTTACGCTGCTGGGTAACTTCGTAGCGATCTTCAGATGCCTGCGCCGCAGGGGTAGCGGTAATTCCGTTCAGGCTCCACAACAGGCCCGACGCCAGCACCCCGGCAGTTAATAACGAACGTAATACGCTCATATTCACTCCATTGTGTTTTCCGCCCCTTGCGAGGCGGAACGGGGGTTATTGGCTTAACAGACCGTTTTTACGTGCCTGCTCTTCCCACTGCGGGATCACCGTTTTGATGAAGTCCTGCTTCTCGGCCTTGATTTGCTCCATGTTCAGGCCAATTGCCTGCTGGGCTTTCTCTTTGGTCGAGATATCCGGGATCTGGATTTCATGGGTGATGCCTTTGGTCGCCAGCAGGCGCGCCAGTTTAGTGCGCGCATCCGCCGCTTTATCCATCGCCGTACCGAGCATCCTCAGACCTTCTTCCGGTGCGTGCATATGAATGCCGTGGGAAGCGATCGCCAGATCCCAACGCCACTGAGCATGACGGATATCGTCCTGAATCGGCTTCATTTCGGCTTCCGTCGCGCCTGCATCCAGCGCCGCTTTCGCTTCGAAGTGAGCGTGAACCAGTTGATCTTCAACCTTGATTTTCAGGTCGTTAATCGACTGCTTACGTTCCGCGACCACTTTTTGCAAGGCAGCTTTGTCCTGGGTATGGCAGTTCGCACAGGTCTGGGCGAAGTTATCAAACGGATTACCAATTTTATGGTCGGTGTAGAGTTTGCCTTCGGCGTTCTGCACTTTCGGCATGTGACAGTCGATACAGGTCACGTTATTTTTGCCGTGAATGCCCGCACTCCAGGTTTCATATTCCGGATGCTGCGCTTTCAGCATTGGCGTTTTGGACAGGGAGTTAGTCCAGTCAGAGAAGGCAATTTTGTCGTAATACTGCTCCATGTTTTCGACTTTCATGCCGTTATCCCACGGGAATTTAACGGCTTTATCTTTACCGTCAAAGTAATACTCCACGTGGCATTGACCGCAGACCATCGACTGCTGGTCGAAGCGTCCGCCTTTCTCAAAAGGTTTACCAATCGCTTCCATCGCACGAGCCGCATACGGACGTGAAAGGGTTAACTCCGGTTTGCCTTTGGCGAACTCTGGCGAAGCAGTGTTATGGCAGTCAGCACAACCCAAGTTGTTGACGATTTCCGGGCCGCCGCGCGCCCATTTACCGTGGAAGTAGCCATCTTCGCCGTCTTTCTGGATCAGACGCGCCACATCCGGGCTTTTACAACTCCAGCAGGCCATTGGCATCGTGCCATCTTCGGCATTTTTCGGCGCACCGGTACGCAAAGTTTCACGCACATCGGTCACAGCAAAGGCATGTCCGCGCGGCTTGTTGTAATCGCGTGAGAAGGGATATCCCGCCCACAGGATCACCAGACGTGGATCTTCCGCCAGTGCGTCAACACGCTCTGATTGTTCCGAGGTGGCTTTCCAGGAGAGATATTGATCGGGGTGCTGCGGGGCAAAGGTTTCATTCTTCGCTTCCACAGTTACAGGTTTCGCGGGAGCGGCCGTTTGTTCAGCGTGAACAGAAGTGAAAAAGAAAAAAGGAATCAATAAGCTGAAGATACGGCGTGCGTTTATTTTTATCCTTGTCATAGGGGCTTCATCCAAATTTTGCCATTGAGGAAATGGCAGTTTTTATTGTTTTTTCATAACAGTAACCGCACATACACTGTTATGACATTGCTCGCCCCTATGTGTAACAAATAACCACACTCAGAATGTTGTCTTTAATCAATTGTAAGTGCATGTAAAATACCACTTTAGAGTTAGTCAGTATCTTCCTCGTTTTCAACAGCATGCATAACTGCATGTTCCTCAAAGAATTAATCAACTTTTGTTGGTGACCTTCAAAAATTACCCTGCCGTTTATTTGCACAATTCTACTTTTGCGTGATCTGTCGCCCAAATACTAAACAAAACTGCCAATACCCCTACATTTAACGCTTATGCCACATATTATTAACATCCTACAAGGAGAACAAAAGCATGAGTCAAATTCACAAACACACCATTCCTGCCAACATCGCAGACCATTGCCTGATAAACCCTCAGCAGTACGAGGCGATGTATCAACAATCTATTAACGCACCAGATACCTTCTGGGGCGAACAGGGAAAAATTCTCGACTGGATCAAACCCTACCAGAAGGTGAAAAACACCTCCTTTGCCCCCGGTAATGTGTCAATTAAATGGTACGAGGACGGCACGCTGAATCTGGCGGCAAACTGCCTTGACCGCCATCTGCAAGAAAACGGCGATCGTACCGCCATCATCTGGGAAGGCGATGACGCCAGCCAGAGCAAACATATCAGCTATAAAGAGCTGCACCGCGACGTCTGCCGCTTCGCCAATACCCTGCTCGAGCTGGGCATTAAAAAAGGTGATGTGGTGGCGATTTATATGCCAATGGTGCCAGAAGCCGCAGTCGCGATGCTGGCCTGCGCCCGCATTGGTGCGGTGCATTCGGTGATATTCGGCGGCTTCTCGCCGGAAGCCGTTGCCGGACGCATTATTGATTCTAACTCACGGTTGGTGATCACTTCCGACGAAGGTGTACGCGCCGGGCGCAGCATTCCGCTGAAGAAAAACGTCGATGACGCGCTGAAAAATCCGAACGTCACCAGCATTGAACATGTGGTTGTACTGAAGCGTACTGGCGGGAAAATTGACTGGCAGGAAGGGCGCGACCTGTGGTGGCACGACCTGGTTGAGCAAGCCAGCGATCAGCACCAGCCGGAAGAAGTAAACGCCGAAGATCCGTTGTTTATTCTCTACACCTCCGGTTCTACCGGTAAGCCGAAAGGCGTGCTGCACACTACCGGCGGTTATCTGGTGTACGCGGCGCTGACCTTTAAATATGTTTTTGATTATCATCCGGGCGATATCTACTGGTGCACCGCCGATGTGGGCTGGGTTACCGGACACAGTTACTTGCTGTACGGCCCGCTGGCCTGTGGGGCGACCACGCTGATGTTTGAAGGCGTACCGAACTGGCCGACGCCTGCCCGTATGGCGCAGGTGGTAGATAAGCATCAGGTCAATATTCTCTATACCGCGCCAACAGCCATTCGCGCACTGATGGCGGAAGGCGATAAAGCGATTGAAGGCACCGACCGTTCGTCGCTGCGTATTCTCGGCTCCGTGGGCGAGCCAATCAACCCGGAAGCGTGGGAGTGGTACTGGAAGAAGATAGGCAACGAGAAATGCCCGGTGGTTGATACCTGGTGGCAGACCGAAACCGGCGGTTTCATGATTACCCCACTGCCAGGCGCTACCGAGCTGAAAGCTGGTTCTGCTACGCGTCCGTTCTTCGGCGTGCAACCGGCGCTGGTCGATAACGAAGGTAACCCGCAGGAAGGCGCTACCGAAGGCAGCCTGGTGATCACCGACTCCTGGCCGGGTCAGGCGCGCACGCTGTTTGGCGATCACGAGCGTTTTGAGCAGACCTACTTCTCCACCTTCAAAAATATGTATTTCAGCGGCGACGGCGCGCGTCGTGATGAAGATGGCTATTACTGGATCACCGGGCGCGTGGACGACGTGCTGAACGTCTCTGGTCACCGTCTGGGAACGGCAGAGATTGAGTCGGCGCTGGTGGCGCATCCGAAGATAGCCGAAGCCGCTGTCGTCGGTATTCCGCACAATATTAAAGGTCAGGCGATTTACGCCTACGTCACGCTTAATCACGGGGAGGAACCGTCACCAGAACTGTACGCAGAAGTCCGCAACTGGGTGCGTAAAGAGATTGGCCCGCTGGCGACGCCAGACGTGCTGCACTGGACCGACTCCCTGCCTAAAACCCGCTCCGGCAAAATTATGCGCCGTATTCTGCGCAAAATTGCGGCGGGCGATACCAGCAACCTGGGCGATACCTCGACGCTTGCCGATCCTGGCGTAGTCGAGAAGCTGCTTGAAGAGAAGCAGGCTATCGCGATGCCATCGTAACCCACAATTGCCGGATGCGGCGTATAACGCCTTATCCGGTCTACATTTGGCAACGGCTGTAGGCCTGATAAGACGCGACAGCGGCGCATCAGGCGATGGGTTACCTGAGCGTTAACCTTCTCCCATAAGGGAGCAGGAATTAAAACAATCCCTACATTACCTCTGGAGAATCTGTGATGAATGGCACTATTTATCAGCGGATAGAAGACAATGCGCATTTCAGGGAGTTAGTCGAAAAACGGCAACGGTTTGCCACCATCCTGTCGATTATTATGCTGGCAGTTTATATCGGCTTTATTTTACTGATCGCCTTCGCGCCCGGCTGGCTGGGCACTCCGCTGAACCCGAACACCAGCGTCACACGCGGGATTCCAGTCGGTGTTGGAGTGATTGTGATCTCCTTTGTTCTCACTGGTATCTACATCTGGCGGGCGAACGGCGAATTTGACCGTCTTAATAATGAAGTCCTGCATGAGGTACAAGCATCATGAAAAGAGTTCTGACGGCGCTTGCCGCCACACTCCCTTTCGCAGCTAACGCGGCGGATGCTATTAGCGGGGCCGTAGAGCGCCAGCCAACGAACTGGCAGGCGATTATTATGTTCCTGATTTTCGTCGTGTTTACGCTCGGTATTACCTACTGGGCGTCAAAACGCGTACGTTCTCGTAATGACTACTACACCGCAGGCGGCAATATCACCGGTTTCCAGAACGGGCTGGCGATTGCGGGTGACTATATGTCTGCCGCCTCATTTTTGGGGATATCCGCGCTGGTGTTTACTTCCGGCTATGACGGCTTAATTTACTCGCTGGGCTTCCTGGTGGGCTGGCCGATCATTCTGTTCCTGATTGCCGAACGTCTGCGTAATCTCGGTCGCTATACCTTTGCCGATGTGGCCTCGTACCGTCTGAAGCAGGGACCAATTCGTATTCTTTCGGCCTGTGGTTCTCTGGTGGTCGTGGCACTTTACCTTATCGCCCAGATGGTAGGCGCAGGTAAACTGATCGAACTGCTGTTTGGCCTTAACTATCACATTGCGGTGGTTCTGGTCGGCGTACTGATGATGATGTACGTCCTGTTCGGCGGAATGCTGGCGACCACCTGGGTACAGATTATCAAAGCCGTACTGTTGCTGTTCGGTGCCAGCTTTATGGCCTTTATGGTGATGAAACACGTCGGCTTTAGCTTCAACAATCTGTTCAGCGAAGCGATGGCGGTACACCCGAAAGGTGTCGACATCATGAAGCCGGGCGGGCTGGTGAAAGATCCGATCTCCGCGCTGTCACTGGGGCTGGGACTGATGTTTGGTACGGCTGGCTTGCCGCATATTCTAATGCGTTTCTTTACGGTCAGCGATGCCCGTGAAGCGCGTAAGAGCGTGTTCTACGCCACCGGATTTATGGGTTACTTCTATATCCTGACCTTTATTATCGGTTTTGGCGCGATCATGCTGGTCGGTGCGAATCCGGCCTATAAAGACGCGGCAGGGGCGCTGATTGGCGGTAACAACATGGCGGCGGTTCACCTGGCCAATGCGGTAGGCGGTAACCTGTTCCTCGGCTTTATTTCAGCGGTTGCTTTCGCCACCATCCTCGCGGTGGTTGCGGGTCTGACGCTGGCAGGTGCATCGGCGGTTTCGCATGACCTGTACGCCAACGTCTTCAAAAAAGGCGCGACCGAACGTGAAGAGCTGCGGGTATCGAAAATCACCGTGCTAATTTTGGGCGTGATTGCCATTATCCTCGGCGTCCTGTTTGAGAATCAGAACATCGCCTTCATGGTGGGTCTGGCGTTTGCCATCGCGGCGAGCTGTAACTTCCCAATCATTCTGCTTTCTATGTACTGGTCGAAACTGACCACGCGTGGTGCGATGCTGGGCGGCTGGTTAGGATTGATTACTGCGGTGGTACTGATGATCCTCGGCCCGACTATTTGGGTACAGATCCTCGGTCACGAAAAAGCCATCTTCCCGTATGAATACCCGGCGCTGTTCTCGATCACCGTGGCATTCCTCGGCATCTGGTTCTTCTCGGCAACCGATAACTCAGCGGAAGGGGCGCGTGAGCGTGAACTGTTCCGTGCGCAATTTATCCGTTCCCAGACCGGCTTTGGCGTTGAGCAAGGCCGCGCGCATTAATCTCTACCCTTCCCCGGTCGCCTGATCGGGGAATTCCTTCAGAACATCATCCAGGCCACCAGCGGCGACACCAGTACCATCAATACGCCAGAAAGCATCATGACCAGACTGGCAACCACTCCCTCTTGTTGACCCAGTTCATACGATCGCGCAGTCCCGGCGCCATGAGACGCCGCGCCAAATCCAGCACCTTTCGCCATCCCTTCGCGAATAGATAGACGTAAAAACAGCACGTCGCCAATCGCCATACCAAACACGCCGGTGACCACCACAAACAGCGCCACCAGATCGGGCTGTCCGCCGAGCGACTGGCTCGCTGCCAGAGCAAATGGCGTAGTGACCGAACGCACCGCCAGGCTCCGCTGGATCTCATCCGGCAGGGTAAATAATCGCGCCAGCCACACCGAGCTGGTCACTGCCACCACCGTTGCCGTCAGTACGCCCGCCGTCAGCGACATCCAGTGACGTTTAATGATCGCCCGATTGTCATATACCGGCACCGCAAAGGCGATGGTTGCCGGGCCTAATAGCCATAGTAGCCAGTGCGCTTCGCCAATATAGTTTTGCCAGGAAATATTGCCAAAAACCAGCAGCATAACCAGTAGCGCAGGCGTCAGCACCAGAGGCATCAACGGCAGTTTACGAAAGCGGCGATAAAGGCGTTTGTTAAGAAAATAGATAACCAGCGTAATCGCCAGGCAGAGCATACTTAGCTGAAAATTAGTCACGGTTTAACCTGCGCATTTCATAGCGATAGACTTTTTCCACTACCCAGGCGGTCGTGCCCAGAACCATCACCGTGCTCAACGCGATCACCGCAAAAATACGCCAGCCATCCACCAGTAATAGTTGTGCATAGTTCACCACCGCCACTACGGCAGGGACAAAAAACAGCAGCATTTCGGCCAGTAACCAGCGCGCCCCGGCACGTACCCATTGCAGAGGAATAATGCGGCAAACAATCAGCGCCAGCATCAGGATCATCCCCACCAGATTGGCGGGTAGCGGCAAATGCAGCCAGGAGACGAGATATTGCGCAAAAATAAATAAACCTGCATACAGCACAACCTGCACAAATACCTGCATAGATTGCACAACGGCAGGGGTAATGCGGCGAAGCGCCACGGACATGAGGGGATATCCTGAAAATAAAACAGAACGCTAAGTATAGAGAGCCTCATGCCGCTACTGAAATGAATTAAAATCATTGCAGGTATAGTCAAAGGGAATAGTTATGGATATCAGAACGCTGCGTTATTTTGTCGAAGTCGTGCGCCAGCAGAGCTTCACCCGCGCAGCGGAGAAGCTGTTTGTGACCCAGCCCACCATCAGCAAAATGCTGAAGAATCTCGAAGATGAGCTGAACTGTATATTGTTGATCCGCGATGGCCGTCGGCTGCTTCTCACTGATACTGGTCGCGTCGTGTTTGAGCGTGCACTGGCAATTCTTGCTGAGTTTCGGCAACTGGAGGCCGAGCTGGACGATATAAACCAACTCAATAAAGGCATATTGCGGCTGGGAATTCCGCCAATGGTTGGCATGTTAATGGCTGGACCTGTGGGGCTGTTCCGCCAGTGTTACCCCGGCGTGGAACTAAAGATTTCGGAGTTTGGTGGTCTGACGGTACAACAAGCGGTAATGAACGGCGAACTGGATATGGCACTGACCGCCCTGCCAGTAGAAGAAAGTGGCCTGACAACGTTATCGCTGTTTAGTCATCCGCTTTGTGTGCTGGCGCCGCGTTCAGGTAAATGGCTTGAGCGTGATGCCGTCTCACCAGAGACACTGGCGGAACATCCTCTACTTATCTATAACGAAGATTTTGCCTTAAGTAAGCAATTAATGGCGTTATTCGATGAACATGGCGTTAAGCCGAGGATTGCGGTTCGCAGCGGGCAATGGGATTTTCTCGCCGCGATGGTTCAGGCCGGTGTCGGAATAGCCATTTTGCCGGAACCCATTTGCCAGCGATTAGATAAAAACACCTTAAAATGGCTGCCGCTGGAAAGCGAACTACGCTGGAAATTAGGCATGATTTGGCGTGAGGGCGTTTACCTTTCCCACTGTGCCCAGGCGTGGCTGACCTGTTGTGAAGGATACTGGTTAACCCCAGAGTAAGGCAGGTTGGCGGGCTCACCCGCCAACCATGCAGATTATTGATTTTCCTCAATCAACAACGCTTCCAGCAAATCGAGATCGTGCAGTAATTTTTGCAGCGTTTCGTTGCTGATCTCCCGCGTGGCGCGCAGGTGGTAGAGTTCAGCGCGTTCAGAACGCAGCGCCGCCAGACGGAAGCGACGCTCCAGGTTCTCTTCCTGAACCGAACTTTCGACGTCGTTGCGACCATCGGCGCGACGGCGCAGATTACCAATGACGCGAGAGCTGACTTCAGTGAGCAACTGGTTGTCGATATTCTCTTCGGTGTCCGCCGCCAGACGCTCCTCCATTTTCTGGATCGCCACAATCGCCACTTCAGCGGTTGCTGCACGCGCGATTCGCTCCTCTTTCAACTGTTGAGAGTGGTCCGCGACTTCAATGTGTTGCAGCAGAACAGGCAGCATCACTACACCGACAAACAGCGAAAAGAGAATGACGCCAGCCGCCAGGAACACCAGCTCATAACGCGCCGGGAAGACATTTCCATCCGGCAACAGCAGAGGGATAGAGAGCACACCAGCAAGAGTGATTGCCCCGCGCACCCCAGCGAAAGACGCGATCAGAATTTCTCGTGTAGTCCACGAACCAAACTCCATCGGCTTCTTCTTCAGGAAACGGTTGCTGAACTTTTTCATCGTCCACAGCCAGCCAAAACGCACCAGCATCAGCGCCGCATAAATCAAGATGATGTCGGTAAACAGCATCCAGATTTCGACGTTAGGGTCAATTTCCGCCGCAACCAGCGACGTTTCCAGAATCCCTGGCAGTTGCAGGCCCAGCAGCAAGAACACCATGCCGTTAAAGACAAATTCCAGCATCGCCCAGGTGCTGTTCGCGCGCAATCGCATCGCCAGCGGCGCACGGCGCATCACGCCGGAACGGGTGATGGTCATCCCGGCGGCAACTGCTGCGAGGATGCCGGAAACGCCAATATGTTCGGCAATCAGATAAGAGGCAAACGGCAGCAGGAACAGCAATACGATCTGCGTCGCGGGTTCATCGCCGCCCCAGCGACTGAGGAAACGCAACGAGCGACCATACAGCCAGCTCACCACGAAGCCCGCCAGAATGCCGCCAATGGCCACTTTCATAAATTCGACCGTCGCACCGCCGACGGTGAAGATCATCGTCCCCATCGCAACTGCTACAGCAAACTTCAGCGACACCAGGCCGGAGGCGTCATTCATCAACGCTTCGCCCTGCAAAATGCCCATGATTTTTTTCGGAATGCGCCCTTCGCCAACAATCCCGGAGAGCGCCACGGCATCGGTCGGAGAGAGCACCGCCGCCAGCGCAAAGGCGGGTATCAGCGGGATACCCGGCACCACCCAGTAAATAAGGAAGCCAATGCCGACCACGGTGACCACCACCAGCGCCAGCGCGAGGCCGAATATTTCCCGACCATGTTCGAGAAATTCGCGGGTTGGTGTTTTCCAGCCATCAGCAAACAGCAACGGCGGGATAAACAAGACTAAAAAGAGTTCAGGATCAAACTCCACATGCAAACCAAACGTCGGCCACGCCAGTAGCGCACCGATGGCAATTTGCATAAGCGGAAGCGGGATCTGAAAGGGCATGACACGAGTGACCACCCCGGACAGCGAGACCACGAGGGTCATTATCAGTATGGTGAAGAAGATTTCCATGCGTTCCCTGTTTGCAATGTTTTTTATGATTTGAGAAAGGCGTTATGCCCGGACTCTCAGTTTTTCAGAATATCGCAAAAGCTCACACAATGTACGGAGAAAAATAAAAACGGGCAGCCATTGCCACCCGTTTTCAGAATCTTATTAAGCTTAGATGGCCCAGCCTCCGGCATAGAAGGTGACCAGCGCCACGGCGATAACGACCGTACCGATGTTCAGCTTACGCCATTCGCCAGAAACCAGACGACCAATCACCAGGGTCGCGAAGCCGATCATGATGCCAGTTACGATATTACAGGTCAGCACGATGAATACTGCCGTTACCAGACCCGCCATTGCATCGACGAAATCAGCAAAGTCGATTTTCGCCACGTTGCTCAACATCAACAGGCCAACGTACATCAGCGCCGGAGCTGTTGCGTAACCCGGAACGAGGTAAGAGAGCGGAGAGAGGAACAGAATCAGCAGGAACAGCACGCCAACCGTGATTGCCGTCAGACCGGTTTTACCGCCCGCCGCTGTACCCGCCGCAGACTCAATGTATACCGCAGCCGGAGCCGCACCGACCAGGCCAGAGAAAACACTGCTCAGGGAGTCGGTGGTCAGAGCTTTGCCGCCGTCGATAATCTGCCCGTCTTTATCCAGCAGGTTCGCCTGACCGGCTACCGCACGGATGGTTCCGGTGGCATCGAAAACAGCAGTCATCACCAACGCCAGTACGCTCGGCAGTACCACAGGGTTCAGCGCCCCCATAATATCCAGGCTACCAATTAGCGAATTACCGTTCTCATCGCTCAATGAAGGCATGGCGAAAACGCCAGAGAAGTGGACGTTAGGATCAAAAAGCAGACCCACAATCGAGATGCCGATAATGGTTAACAGGATACCGCCTGGTACTTTCAGTTTTTCCAGGCCGATAATCACCGCCAGACCTACCAGCGACATAATCACCGGGAAGGTCGCGAAATCACCCAGCGCCACTGGCAGACCATCGAGCGGGTTTTTAATCACCAGACCGACGCCATTGGCAGCAATCAGCAGCAAGAACAGGCCGATACCAATCCCCGTGCCGTGCGCCACGCCGTGCGGCAAGTTGCGCAAAATCCAGCTACGGATACCCGTGGCAGAAATTACCGTAAACAGCACACCCATCAGGAACACGGCACCCAGCGCGACAGGTACGCTAATATGTTGCCCCAGCACCAGGCTGAATGCGGTAAACGCCGTCAGAGAGATGGCGCAGCCGATAGCCAACGGCAGATTGGCCCATAACCCCATCGCGATAGAGCCAATCCCGGCAACCAGACAAGTCGCAACAAAAACTGCCGCTGGCGGGAAGCCCGCTTTACCCAACATACCTGGAACGACGATAACCGAGTAAACCATCGCCAGAAACGTTGTTAACCCGGCAACCACTTCCTGACGGACGGTGCTTCCGCGTTGTGAAATTTTAAACCAGGCGTCGAGTGAACCGCCGGTACGCGCTGATGGCGTAGACATAAGAAAACATCCCCTGAGAGTTTATTTTTCGTCAAGATGCGTGGCGGACAATCCCCTGCCAGCGAAACGTTATCTTCCTGCTTCAGGTTTGCGACAATCTGGGGCGTCGCAAAAAAGCAAACGTTTAGCTCCGCGCATACAAAACGGGTGGTAAAAAAAAGCAAACGATTATCCGGCGATCATAGCGGCTTTTTCAACCGAAGTTTGCTGCTTTTTTCCCTTTTCTTGTGTTGACGATGAAAAACCAGGCAATTGATGCGCAAACGTTATCGTTGATGCGCAAAATTACGGCATTTGTAGGCAACTTGTGGCGAAGGTTCGCGGTAAAAAATCACGCAAGATGACAAAAATATTGCGGCTAAAAAGGATCACTTTGCACTGGCGAAGAAACAGCGGTGACATACAATTAAAGTATCAACACTAACCGGAACCTCCACCACGTGCTCGAATGAGGTGTGTTGACGTCGGGGGAAACCCTCCCGTGTACCAGCGGGATAGAGTGAAAGACAAAGACCGGAAAACAAACTAAAGCGCCCTTGTGGCGCTTTAGTTTTGTTCATCTTCCAGCAAGCGTGCGCCGGTGCCTTCTTCCCCTAAGCGGTCGCCAGGGTTACGCAACGGGCAGTCGCTACGCGAAAGGCAGCCGCAGCCAATACAACCGTCCAGTTCATCACGCAGCGCGACTAAGGTATGAATGCGCCGATCCAATTCTTCTCGCCATTGCGAAGATAGCTGTTTCCACTCTTTCGCACTTAACGTATGCCCTTCGGGCAACACACCAAACGCTTCACCAATGGTCGCCAGCGGAATGCCAATGCGTTGAGCAATTTTGATAATTGCGACATATCGCAACACATCACGCTTATATCGCCGCTGATTACCGCTATTGCGGATACTGGTAATCAATCCTTTGCTTTCATAGAAGTGCAGCGCCGATACCGCCACGCCGCTACGTTTCGCCACTTCGCCTGGAGTAAGCAAGGCTTTAATGCGGGGTAATTTCTTTTCCATAAATCGCTTTACCTCAAGTTAACTTGAGGAATTATACTCCCCAACAGATGAATTAACGAACTGAACACTGAAAAGAGGCAGATTTATGTCCCATCAGAAAATTATTCAGGATCTTATCGCATGGATTGACGAGCATATCGACCAGCCGCTGAACATTGATGTGGTGGCGAAAAAATCAGGTTATTCAAAGTGGTATTTACAGCGGATGTTCCGCACAGTGACGCATCAGACGCTTGGCGATTACATTCGTCAACGCCGCCTGCTACTGGCTGCCGTTGAACTGCGCACCACCGAGCGCCCTATTTTTGATATCGCGATGGATCTGGGTTACGTCTCACAGCAGACCTTTTCCCGCGTTTTCCGTCGGCAATTTGATCGCACTCCCAGCGATTACCGCCACCGGCTCTAGGGTTACTGCCCGCGCATGGCGTCATGCGCGGGTAATTGCTCTGCCCATGCCATAAAAACCTGCGGCGGCATCGCCTTTGCAAAGTACCAGCCCTGACAATAGCGCACGCCGCGTTTGCGCAGCCAGTTGACCTGATCCTCAGTTTCCACCCCTTCTGCAATCGTTTTTAGACCCAGACTGTGTGCCAGTTCGATGATGTGTTCCGCTATCAAATGGCTGGTTTTATGCGTGGTCAACGTCTCAACAAACGATTTATCGATTTTCAGGATATCAATATTCAATGAGTTAAGGTTATGCAGGTTGGAGTAGCCAATACCAAAGTCATCGATCGCCACTTCGTAACCAGCCTGACGGAAAGCCAGAATAATCGGCGTCATTTTGGCAACATCAAGAAATGCATGTTCAGTGACTTCAAATTTAATTTGCTGCGGACGCACCGTGAATTGCTCTATTTTTTGATTAGTTAAGGCAATCACCCTTGAAGTATGAAAATCGGAGGCAGACAAATTAATTGAAGTAGATAATTCAGGGTGTTTTTCCAGCCAGGAACCGAGATCGTCAAACACCATATTAATAACATAATCTGTCACCTGCGCAATTAGCCCCTCTTGTTCCGCCAGCGGAATAAACTCTGCTGGCGTCATTACCTGTCCCTGATTCCCCGGCCAGCGTAGCAATGCCTCAGCGCCAATACATTTATTCGTTTTAATATCAATAATCGGTTGGTAATAGAGACAAAGCTGCCGTTTTTCGAGGGCACGTTGCAATTTACGCTTAGGTGACTGGTACTTCTGGTTTATACGCAGCCAGAGTAAAAGCAACACCAGGCTGCCCATAATGCCTGCCGGTAAGGCAAATACAAGGTGATTATAAAAATGTGACAAAATGCGCTGAGTTGAGGTTGCAACGATAGCAGCAATGGGACGTTTTGTTGAATGGACTATCGCATATAAATAACCGTTATGCTGTACGGTTATTTCCCTTTGATGAATCAATGGTGAAAATTTTTCTGCTGAGGCTTGTTTGCTTAAAGAGAAAAAGGTTTTCGTCACCGTATCATATACCCCCCATTGCAGCGTTGGATCGTCAGACATCACCTCGCTCCAGAATAAAGGGTTAATTACCGCGACATAGTTTCCTCGCTGCATATAAGTCATTTTATAACCGGCAAAAAAAGGAGTGTCGCGATAATAATAGATTGAGACATTAGGTTCACGCTTATAGTTCGCTGGCGGCATCGTATAGCCGTTAACGGGAGCCATTAATGTTGAGCATAAAAAAAGGTTATCGTGGGCATAGATCAATTCGTTGATATAAAGATAACCACGGATAATATTCAGCATTTGTTGTTGATGAGAGGGAGTACAAATTTGTCCCTGATAGCGTTCCGCATCGTCGCTTGCTAAATCTGCCTGGCGAATGACCAGCTCGGATTTCTCCAGTGCCAACAGAGCAAAAGCACGCAGTTGATTATTCGCTTCCGCTTTAGCCCAAAGAAAGGCAATCCATAGCGACAGAATGATGGGAAGGAGGACTACAAAGATAATACCCGGCAACGCCAGCAATTTGTGTCGCACACTATGGCTCATTTCTATCAATTCCCTGCCTGGTTATACCTGGTCATTGCAAGGTGAAAACCCTGACTACCGACGACGTTAGATAAATCTTACGGTATAAATAGCACTTTTGCCTGATTTGAAATTGATACCTTTATAATTGTTGTTTAAATGAAAATAACTCGCTGATATCAAAAGGGCTTTGTTGAAAAAATGCAGGTCAGGCAGGAAGTTACAATATTTCTTTATTGTGCATTGTCTCGATTTCACTGAAAAACCACATAATTAGTGCAGCAATAAAAGTAGCTGCATAATCTGGCTAACAAACGAGCAATTGTGATATAGTTCACAAAAATTTATGAAACAAACTAAGTGTTTCATTTTATGTTCTGAAAGTCCCGCGATAGCCAGAGTGTACCACGCCCCCCGTGAGTAATGTCGCGCTATCCAGGGCTTGGTAATTTTCAGAGGAAATGTTTGATGGCTACCCTCACCACTGGCGTGGTTCTTCTTCGCTGGCAGCTGCTTAGCGCCGTATTGATGTTTCTGGCCAGCACGCTCAACATCCGTTTTCGGCGCTCTGATTATGTCGGGCTGGCAGTGATCAGTAGCGGTCTGGGCGTGGTTTCCGCCTGTTGGTTCGCAATGGGGTTGCTTGGCATCACAATGACCGATATTACCGCCATCTGGCACAACATTGAGTCGGTGATGGTGGAAGGGATGAGTCAAACTCCACCACAGTGGCCGATGATTTTGACCTGATATGCAGAAGCCTCCATAACGGAGGCTTCTTTTTTATGACTGGCGGATGCTTTAATCATCCACCTTAAAACAATATAACCTATTGTTTTAATGACAAATCAGAACGGAATGTCGTCATCGAAATCCATCGGCGGCTCGTTAGACGGCGCTGCCGGAGCGGACTGCTGCGGGCGAGACTGCGCACCGCCGCTGAACTGATTGCCACCCTGCGGCTGCTGAGGCTGACCCCAACCGCCCTGCGGCTGACCGCCACCGACGTTACCGCCTGCCGGTGCGCCGCCGCCCTGGCGACCACCCAGCATCTGCATGGTGCCGCCAACGTTCACCACCACTTCCGTGGTGTAGCGATCCTGACCGGATTGGTCAGTCCATTTGCGGGTACGCAGCTGACCTTCGATATAAACCTGAGAACCTTTACGCAGATATTCGCTGGCAACTTCCGCCAGTTTGCCGAACAGCACAACACGGTGCCATTCAGTCTGCTCTTTCATCTCGCCGGTCGCTTTATCACGCCAGGATTCGGAAGTAGCCAGCGTAATGTTGGCAACTGCGCCACCATTTGGCATATAGCGTACTTCCGGGTCCTGGCCCAGATTACCAACGAGAATAACCTTATTTACGCCTCTGCTGGCCATGTCGTGTCTCCTGAAAAAAACGTTCTAATAAGTGTAAACGCGCGATTGTAGCATTACCAATAGCGGTTTTACCACGATGTGACCTCGGTTCCGGTAAACAAACATGGCCCGACATTGTTACACAGCACTCCGGGTTTTGCATTCCAATACTGTATATTCATTCAGGTCGATTTGTGTCATAATTAACCGTTTGTGATCGCCGGTAGCGCCATGCCGCCGGGCAAAAAAGTGTTTAATCCGGGAAAGGTGAATGGATAAGATCGAAGTTCGGGGCGCCCGCACCCATAATCTCAAGAATATCAACCTCGTTATCCCCCGCGACAAACTGATTGTCGTCACCGGGCTTTCGGGTTCTGGCAAATCCTCGCTCGCTTTCGACACCTTATATGCCGAAGGGCAGCGTCGTTACGTTGAATCCCTTTCTGCCTACGCGCGGCAGTTTCTGTCACTGATGGAAAAACCGGATGTCGATCATATTGAGGGGCTTTCTCCCGCCATCTCAATTGAACAGAAATCGACGTCTCATAACCCGCGTTCCACAGTGGGGACCATCACTGAAATCCACGACTATTTGCGTCTGCTGTACGCTCGCGTCGGCGAGCCGCGCTGCCCGGATCACGACGTTCCGCTGGCGGCGCAAACCGTCAGCCAGATGGTGGATAACGTGCTTTCGCAGCCTGAAGGTAAACGTCTGATGCTACTCGCGCCCATCATCAAAGAGCGCAAAGGCGAACACACTAAAACGCTGGAGAATCTGGCGAGTCAGGGTTACATCCGCGCGCGCATTGATGGCGAAGTCTGCGATCTTTCCGATCCGCCCAAACTGGAACTGCAAAAGAAACACACCATTGAAGTGGTTATCGATCGCTTCAAGGTGCGTGACGATCTGACCCAGCGTCTGGCGGAATCGTTTGAAACCGCACTGGAGCTTTCCGGCGGTACAGCGGTTGTTGCGGATATGGACAATCCCAAAGCGGAAGAACTGCTGTTCTCCGCGAACTTCGCCTGCCCGATTTGCGGCTACAGTATGCGCGAACTGGAACCACGCCTGTTCTCGTTTAACAACCCGGCGGGTGCCTGCCCGACCTGTGACGGCCTCGGCGTACAGCAATATTTCGATCCCGATCGCGTGATCCAGAATCCGGAACTGTCGCTGGCTGGCGGTGCGATCCGTGGCTGGGATCGCCGCAATTTCTATTATTTCCAGATGCTGAAATCACTGGCAGATCACTATAAGTTCGACGTCGAAGCGCCGTGGGGCAGCCTGAGCGCAAACGTGCATAAAGTGGTGCTGTACGGTTCTGGCAAAGAAAATATCGAATTTAAATACATGAACGATCGCGGCGATACCTCTATTCGTCGTCATCCGTTCGAAGGCGTGCTGCACAATATGGAGCGCCGTTATAAAGAGACGGAATCCAGCGCGGTACGTGAAGAGTTAGCCAAATTTATCAGCAATCGCCCGTGCGCCAGTTGTGAAGGGACGCGTTTGCGCCGTGAAGCGCGCCATGTTTATGTCGAGAATACGCCGCTGCCTGCAATCTCCGACATGAGCATCGGTCATGCGATGGAGTTCTTCAACAATCTTAAACTCGCCGGACAACGGGCGAAGATTGCGGAAAAAATCCTCAAAGAGATTGGCGACCGCCTGAAATTCCTCGTTAACGTTGGGCTGAATTACCTGACACTTTCCCGCTCGGCAGAGACACTTTCCGGCGGCGAAGCCCAGCGTATCCGTCTGGCGAGCCAGATTGGTGCGGGCCTGGTTGGCGTTATGTACGTGCTGGATGAGCCGTCTATCGGCCTGCACCAGCGCGATAACGAGCGCCTGCTGGGTACGCTTATCCATCTGCGCGATCTTGGTAATACCGTGATTGTAGTGGAGCACGACGAAGATGCGATTCGCGCCGCTGACCACGTTATCGACATCGGTCCGGGCGCAGGTGTTCACGGTGGCGAAGTGGTCGCGGAAGGGCCGCTAGAAGCGATTATGGCAGTGCCAGAGTCGTTGACCGGGCAGTACATGAGTGGTAAACGCAAGATTGAAGTGCCGAAGAAACGCGTTCCGGCGAATCCGGAAAAAGTGCTGAAGCTGACTGGCGCACGCGGCAACAACCTGAAAGATGTGACGCTAACGCTGCCAGTGGGTCTGTTTACCTGCATCACAGGGGTTTCAGGTTCTGGTAAATCGACGCTGATTAACGACACGCTGTTCCCGATTGCCCAACGCCAGTTGAACGGCGCGACTATCGCCGAACCGGCACCCTATCGCGATATTCAGGGGCTGGAGCATTTCGATAAAGTCATCGATATCGACCAAAGCCCAATTGGCCGTACTCCGCGTTCCAACCCGGCGACCTATACCGGCGTGTTTACGCCTGTACGTGAACTGTTTGCGGGCGTACCGGAATCCCGTGCGCGCGGCTATACGCCAGGACGGTTCAGCTTCAACGTCCGTGGCGGACGCTGCGAGGCCTGTCAGGGCGATGGCGTGATCAAAGTTGAAATGCACTTCCTGCCGGATATTTACGTACCGTGCGACCAGTGCAAAGGTAAACGCTATAACCGCGAAACGCTGGAGATAAAGTACAAAGGCAAAACCATCCACGAAGTGCTGGATATGACCATCGAAGAGGCGCGTGAATTCTTTGATGCGGTGCCAGCTCTGGCGCGTAAACTGCAAACGCTGATGGATGTTGGCCTGACGTACATCCGCCTCGGGCAGTCCGCCACCACACTTTCCGGTGGTGAAGCCCAGCGCGTGAAGCTGGCGCGTGAGCTGTCAAAACGCGGCACCGGGCAGACACTGTATATTCTCGACGAGCCGACCACCGGTCTGCACTTCGCCGATATTCAGCAACTGCTCGACGTACTGCATAAACTGCGCGATCAGGGCAATACCATTGTGGTGATTGAGCACAATCTCGACGTGATTAAAACCGCCGACTGGATTGTCGATCTTGGTCCGGAAGGCGGCAGCGGCGGCGGCGAGATCCTCGTCTCCGGCACGCCAGAAACCGTCGCAGAGTGCGAAGCTTCGCATACAGCGCGATTCCTCAAGCCAATGCTGTAATCACAAAGGCCGCTTTCTGAGCGGCCTCAGACTGATGACAAAGTCTAAAAATGTGCTCGGACAGTCCCCTCGCCCCTCCGGGGAGAGGGTTAGGGTAAGGGGAACAGACCAGCACTGGCGTGATTATTTACCCTCACCCCGGCCCTCTCCCTAAAAGGGCGAGGGGGAAAACCGTGCCGCTTTTGACTTTTAAGCCAGTTTTTCAGCAATATCAGGCCGCTTTCTGAACGGTCTTTTCCTTTCAGAGTTGCACCAGCAATTTACGTTTTTCTTCCGGCAGCAAATTCACTGCCTGCTGATACGACGCATCGACCAGATAATAGATTTGTGAATCCGGCAACGATCCGTCGAGATATACGGTACTCCAGTGCGCTTTATTCAGATGTCGGCTGGGACGTACATCGCTGTGCTGCTGACGCAGAAGATCCGCCAGTTCCGGGCTGGTTTTCAGCGAAACTGCCGGGCGATTTTCCACTTCTTTCACCATCGCAAACAGCACATCTTCCACTTTGATTTGCGTCGCTTTCCAGTCGCTGTGAACGCTCTGTTCAGCGCCAGGTTTTGCCATGCAATATTGTAGCAACTCCGATATGGTCATTTTTTACTCCCCTTGTAGTGTCGCGATGATGCGACGCGATCCGCCGTGGACACGATGTTCCCCCAGCCAGATACCCTGCCAGGTGCCGGTCTGAATACGTCCTTTATGCACTGGCAAAACAAGCGATACTCCCAGCATGGAAGATTTGATATGTGAAGGCATATCGTCTGCTCCTTCATAATCATGCTCATAGTTTCCGTTATCGGGAACAGTGCGGAGGAAAAAACGCTCCATGTCCTGGCGTACCGTGGGGTCGCAATTCTCATTAAGTGTCAGAGAGGCGGAAGTGTGTTGCAGCAACAGGTGCAGTAAACCGACATTAACACGCGGCATATCAGCCAGTTGATTCAGAATTTCATCCGTTACCAGATGAAACCCACGAGATTTGGCGCTAAGCGTGAGCGTCTTTTGATACCACATGTGCTGCTCCTTGATAAAACTCTCTTATTCAGTTTGCAGCAAGACAGCGAAAGGATAAAGGTGTGATTAAAAAAACAGCATTCGGGAGAGTGAAACACTCTCCCGCACTATCAGTATTCTGAATTAACGATCACCTCTTCACCAAAAGCACCCGCTTGTGGCAAGGGTTTGTAGGTAGAGTTGGAGGCACGCAGAATACGGATACCACGAATGCCGACATCACGCGCAGCAGTCATATCATTATCGGAATCGCCATAAAACATTCGGATATTTTTATCCTGCAACCACTGCGTTTTCGTGTTTTGTCCTGGTTTATCACCCGCAAAAATTACCGGATTCATACTACTTGCCGGAATGTGGAAATCATCGGCTAATGTTTTTGAAACCGTTTCTGTTTTCGTTGGACTACGACCAGTCACAAAAAAGATGGTATCGCCACGGCGGACATGTATATCAATCAGCTGACGTGCGACCTCTTTTGGAATGCTGAATTCATCCCAACCGTTGTTCATCTTTTCCCAGAATGCCGGGTTTTTCAGATAATCTTCGCTTTCTGGTGAGAATATTTTCTTGCCGCGCCAGAATCCGGGGCTGGAAAACAAAACGGTATCATCGATATCAAACCCAACCGCCATCGGTGGGCGACCAGCAAGACTATTTTCAATTTGTGCGACTGATACCCAATGGACAGGAGCCTGTTCAGCGAGTCTGGCAACATTAGTGCCGGGATTAAGCGGTGAAGGTGAAGAGGCCAACGCAACAGCAGAACTGTTTAGAGCGAACAATAAGCAAACGGCACTCAATGCCTGTGTGATCTTGCGCATATTTTTCCCTAAATAGTCAGTAAGTTGAAACTTTTTATTATGAAGTTTGTTGAAAAAACCATCTGACCATAACGCCAGCAGCAAGGGAAAGGAAGGATTATCTGCGGCTTTTGTGAAGAAAGGGTGCAGGATCACATGAGACCAGCCCGTGTTTGTGACTATTTAATAACTTAATGTATTTCCATAGTATAAAAATGTTCGGAAATAAAACGCCTATTTTATTCACGTTTATAAGAAATAAGTCTTCATCTCCTTCGTACTATTTGCCTGGATAATACATAGCACCCCTTATTTATAATAGAGCAGGCGGCTTTTCAACCGCCTGCTGGTTAACCTTACATCACTGCAGCAAACGCCTTTGCAACGCGCTGCACGTTCGCAGAGTTAAGCCCGGCAACACACATACGACCGCTGGCGATCAGGTAAACGCCAAACTCCTCGCGCAGGCGATCGACCTGGGCGGCGCTTAAGCCGGTATAGCTGAACATGCCGCGTTGCTTAAGCAGGTAATCAAAATTGCGCTCCGGCATCTCAGTGCTCAACACCTGTACCAATTGCTGCCGCATTGCCAGAATACGGGTCCGCATTTCTTCTACTTCCGCCAGCCAACTGGCTTTCAACGCCTCATCGTTCAGCACCGTTGCCACTACCTGCGCACCAAAATTCGGCGGGCTGGAGTAAATACGGCGCACAGTAGCTTTCAGTTGCCCCAGCACGCGACCTGCGGCTTCAGCATCTTCACACACCACCGAAAGACCGCCGACACGCTCGCCGTACAGGGAGAAAATTTTCGAGAATGAATTGCTTACCAGTGCAGGTAATCCGGCGCTGGCAATGGCGCGAATGGCGTAGGCATCTTCATCCATACCGGCACCAAATCCTTGATAGGCGATATCGAGGAATGGGATAAGCTCGCGTGCTTTGAGAATTTCAATGACTGCGTCCCATTGGTCGTTGGTGAGATCGGCGCCCGTTGGGTTATGACAGCACGGATGCAGCAGCACAATACTGCGGGCAGGCAATGTTTTCAGCGTCGCCAACAGATCGTCAAAGCGCACACCGTTGGTCGTTTCATCATACCAGGGGTAAGTGCTCACTTCGAATCCAGCCCCGGCGAATATTGCTACGTGGTTTTCCCAGGTGGGATCGCTGACCCACACACCTGAATCCGGGAAGTAGCGTTTCAGGAAGTCAGCCCCCACTTTCAATGCCCCTGAACCGCCAAGCGTTTGAATAGTCGCCACGCGCTGTTGTTGTAACACCGGATGATTAGCGCCAAACAGCAGTGGTGCAATAGCATGACGATAGCTGTTAAGCCCTTCCATCGGCAGATAAAGTGAAGCGCCATGAGGCTGCGCATTCAGGCGCGCTTGCGCTTCTTCGACGGCTTTTAATTGTGGAATAATCCCGTCTTCGTTGTAGTACAGACCGATACTCAAATTCACTTTGTCGCTGCGAGGGTCTTCTTTAAAACGCTCCATAAGCGAAAGAATCGGGTCGCCAGCGTAGGCGTCAACTTTTTGAAACACGCGATGGTTCTCCAGGTTTACGGGCAGGTGGTTAAAACACAATAAACCGGAAGATGGGGAAGATCGAGAGGATGTTTAGCAATGAGCGGCAATTAATAACGCAGCGAGGCTGATAAAAAACGCAAAACCTTCAGAGGTACGAACGACAAGAGTGTATCAATTTATTGAATTCACATAACTTTGCAGGCCGGATAAGGTTTTCACACCGCATCCGGCACAGACAATCAACTATTGCAGAACGATTAATCCACGTACTTCATCGCCACCCTTGACGTCAGGCGCGTGATAAGTTCGTAAGCACTCACTTTCGTCATTTCTGCGATACGCTCTACGGGCAGACCTTCGCCCCATAAAATGACCTGATCCCCGGCTTTATCCTGCGCCTGTGGACCTAAATCTACGCAGATCATGTCCATCGCGACTCGCCCCACAATCGGCACTTCGCGACCGTTCACCAGCACTGGCGTACCGGACGGCGCGGCGCGCGGGTAGCCATCGCCATAGCCCATCGCCACCACGCCAAGGCGGGTATCGCGCTCGCTAATCCAGGTGCCGCCATAGCCTACCGGTTCACCTGCTTTATGCTCACGCACGGCAATCAGGCTGGAGGTCAGTGACATCACTGGCTGGCAACCGAAATCGGCACCGGTGGAGCCATCTTCCAGCGGTGACACGCCATAAAGAATGATGCCTGGGCGCACCCAATCAAAATGCGACTGCGGCCATAACAAAATTCCGCCCGATGCGGCGATTGAACGCTTGCCAGGTCTGCCTTCGCAAAAGGTATTGAAGATATCGAGTTGTTTCTCAGTCGCGCCGCATTTGGGCTCATCGGCACGAGCAAAGTGGCTGACAATATTCACCGGCTGACGGACGTTTTTGCATTGCGTAAGACGTTGATAAAACGCCTCAGCTTGTTCCGGTAACACGCCCAGCCGGTGCATACCGGTATCGAGTTTCATCCAGACGGTAACTGGCTCCTCCAGATTGGCCTCTTCCAGAGCAGCAAGCTGTTCTTCGTTATGCACGGCGGTATGCAGATGTTCAGCGGAGATCGTCGGCAGATCGTCTGCTTCAAAAAAGCCTTCCAGTAACAAAATAGGTTGCGTGATGCCCCCCGCCCTAAGCCGCAGGGCTTCTTCGAGACGGGCAACGCCAAAGGCGTCGGCATCGGGGAGCGTTCGCGCGGTCTCAATCAGACCGTGACCGTAGGCGTTCGCTTTCACCACCGCAACCAGTTTACTGGCAGGTGCCAGTTCACGCAGACGTTGCAGGTTGTGTCGCAGAGCGCGGCGGTTAATCACAACAGTTGCCGCTTGCATTTGTGTTCCTTGATAAGTGTTTGCTTTAATTACCTAATTCATAAAATAATTATTATTCGTCGTCGTACTGTGGTCCCGCGTAGTTGTCGAAACGCGACCATTGACCGTTAAAGGTCAGGCGTACCGTCCCGATTGGGCCGTTACGTTGTTTACCGATAATAATTTCCGCGATGCCTTTTAAGTCACTGTTTTCGTGATAAACCTCATCACGATAGATAAACATGATCAAGTCCGCATCCTGCTCGATGGAACCGGATTCACGCAGGTCGGAGTTGACCGGGCGTTTGTCGGCACGTTGTTCCAGAGAACGGTTCAACTGAGACAGTGCCACCACCGGCACATTCAGTTCTTTCGCCAGGGCTTTTAGCGAGCGGGAGATTTCTGCAATTTCCAGCGTACGGTTGTCTGAAAGCGCCGGTACGCGCATCAATTGCAGGTAGTCGATCATGATGAGTCCGATGCCACCGTGTTCACGGGCAATACGGCGCGCGCGGGAGCGCACTTCCGTTGGCGTCAGACCGGAGGAGTCATCAATGTAGATATTACGTTTTTCCAGCAAAATGCCCATCGTGCCGGAAATGCGCGCCCAGTCTTCATCATCCAGTTGCCCGGTACGAATTTTGGTCTGATCAACGCGCGACAACGATGCCAGAGAACGCATCATAATCTGTTCCGATGGCATCTCCAGCGAGAAGATCAATACTGGTTTATCCTGCAACATCGCCGCATTTTCGACGAGGTTCATCGCAAATGTCGTTTTACCCATCGACGGACGCGCGGCGACGATGATCAAATCCGACGGCTGCAAGCCAGCGGTTTTTTTGTTGAGATCGTCATAGCCGGTATTTACCCCGGTAACGCCATCGTGTGGCTGCTGAAACAACTGCTCAATACGCGCCACCGTGGCGTCGAGCACATCGGCGATGTTCTTCGGCCCTTCGTCTTTATTGGCACGGCTTTCGGCAATTTTAAAGACGCGGGATTCAGCAAGGTCGAGCAAGTCTTCGCTGGTGCGCCCTTGCGGATCAAAACCGGCTTCGGCAATCTCATTCGCAACAGAGATCATCTCGCGGACAACGGCACGTTCGCGCACGATGTCGGCATAGGCACTGATGTTCGCTGCACTTGGCGTATTTTTTGACAGCTCCGCCAGATAAGCAAAACCACCGACGCTATCAAGTTGCCCCTGACGTTCCAGCGATTCCGCCAGGGTGATCAGGTCAATTGGGCTACCGCTTTCCTGCAAACGCGCCATTTCGGTAAAGATATGGCGGTGCGGACGGGTGTAGAAATCATCTGCCACCACTCGCTCGGCCACATCGTCCCAGCGTTCGTTATCCAGCATTAAACCGCCCAACACCGACTGCTCCGCTTCGATCGAGTGCGGAGGCACTTTCAGCCCGGCAACTTGTGGATCGCGATCGCGGGGTTCAGCCTGCTGTTTGTTGAAGGGTTTATTTCCTGCCATAGTGAATGGAGTTACCGAGATAAAGAATGGGTCGAAACTTTACCATATGAAGCAGACCCTGACGATACGTTCTGGAGGACACATGGCAACACGAATTGAATTTCACAAGCACGGTGGCCCGGAAGTACTTCAGACTGTGGAATTTACTCCTGCCGATCCGGCAGAGAATGAAGTCCAGGTCGAAAATAAAGCCATTGGCATCAATTTTATCGACACGTATATCCGCAGCGGCCTTTATCCGCCGCCATCGCTACCCAGCGGATTAGGCACCGAAGCGGCTGGCATTGTGAGCAAAGTCGGCAGCGGCGTGAAACATATTAAAGCAGGCGATCGTGTGGTTTATGCGCAGTCAACGTTAGGGGCTTACAGCTCTGTGCATAACGTCAATGCCGATAAAGCGGCAATTCTGCCAGCGGCGATCTCTTTTGAGCAAGCTGCCGCGTCGTTCCTGAAAGGCTTAACGGTTTATTATCTGCTGCGCAAAACGTATGAAATCAAACCTGACGAACAGTTCCTGTTCCATGCGGCTGCTGGCGGCGTGGGCTTAATTGCCTGCCAGTGGGCAAAAGCCTTAGGGGCAAAACTTATTGGCACTGTGGGCAGCGCGCAAAAAGCGCAAAGTGCATTAAAAGCGGGAGCGTGGCAGGTAATTAACTATCGCGACGAAAATCTGGTCGAGCGATTAAAAGAGATCACCGACGGCAAGAAAGTGCGCGTGGTGTACGATTCCGTAGGCAAAGATACCTGGGAACGGTCGCTGGATTGCCTGCAACGTCGCGGTTTAATGGTCAGTTTTGGTAATTCATCAGGCGCGGTGACGGGGGTGAACTTAGGCATTCTCAATCAGAAAGGCTCGCTGTATGTGACACGCCCTTCCCTGCAAGGCTATATCACCACGCGGGATGAGTTAACCGAAGCCAGTAACGAACTGTTTTCATTGATTGCCAGCGGCGTGATTAAGGTCGATGTCGCAGAGCAGCAGAAATATCCGCTGAAGGATGCGCGGCGTGCGCATGAGATTCTGGAAAGCCGGGCGACGCAGGGTTCCAGCTTACTGATCCCATAAAGAAATTGGGCTTCCACCTGGGAAGCCCTTTCTTTTATAGTTCGGCTGTATGTAGGGTACAGCACGATGAATCTGTTAGAGGCGCAATAGTGACAGATTTGATAATCAATTCCTATTTTGTTCTAAGGATAAAACCTTAGGTTGTGATCATCCGCACAATCCCTTAGTAACGCCAGCGGTCATAACGCTGATATTTCGGCACTTTTGGTGCTTTAATCGCCTTTATTACCCACACTACTGCAATCGCCAATAGCAGCCACGGCAGCAACTTGATCATCAACGCCAGCATACCACCGAGGAACATAATGGCCGTCGCCACAACCAGCGCGGCGATAATGCCCAGCAACGAAACGCCGGTGACCATCAACATGACAAAAAAGCCAATCACAAAAAGTAGTTCCAGCATGATGTTCTCCCAAAAATGAAATCTCTTGCAGCCATTACAAGAATCATGCCAAAACCTAACATTATGATTTATAAAAAAATATACCCCGCGACGGTGCGCAGGGCATAGTGAATTTGACTACTTTGTGGTGAAAAATTAACGCTTATCCGCCACCAGTTTGAGCGCATGTTCCAGCACGCTAATGTCAGCACCCGCTTTATGGGCATTTTCACTTAAATAACGACGCCACTGCCGCGCACCAGGAATACCCTGGAACAGACCCAGCATATGCCGGGTAATATGGCCGAGATACGTCCCCTGACTAAGCTCACGCTCAATGTATGGGTACATAGCGCGCACCACCGCCACCGGATCGGCATCGGTATCCGAGGAACCAAAGATCTCTCGATCCACCGCCGCCAGAATCCCCGGATTCTGGTACGCCTCGCGTCCGACCATCACACCATCCATATGTTGCAAATGCGCTTTAGCCTCTTCCAGCGACTTGATGCCACCGTTAATCGACATCGTCAGATGCGGAAAGTCACGCTTCAGTTGATAGACGCGCGGGTAATCGAGCGGCGGGATTTCACGGTTTTCTTTCGGACTTAACCCAGAAAGCCAGGCTTTACGCGCGTGGATGATAAACATCTCACATTCGCCTTTACCGGAAACGGTGTTGATGAAATCACAAAGAAATTCATAGCTGTCCTGGTCGTCAATACCAATACGCGTTTTCACCGTGACTGGAATCGACACTACATCGCGCATCGCTTTCACGCAGTCGGCTACCAGTTGTGCATTACCCATCAGGCACGCGCCAAACATCCCGTTCTGTACCCGGTCAGACGGGCAGCCGACATTCAGGTTGATTTCATCGTACCCGCGCGCTTCCGCCAGCTTCGCACACTGCGCCAGCGCCGCTGGATCGCTTCCACCCAGTTGCAACGCCACCGGATGCTCTTCTTCACTGTACGCCAGGTAATCACCTTTACCGTGAATAATTGCCCCCGTGGTCACCATTTCGGTATAGAGAAGCGTATTACGGGAAAGCAGACGCAGGAAATAACGGCAGTGTCTGTCCGTCCAGTCGAGCATCGGGGCAATGGAGAAACGGTATGCGGGATAAGCGGTTTGTGATTCTGCTGACATGGCGTTTTTTTAAGCACCTGGTGAATTGGGGGCGCTACTATAGCATAACGAATATGCGATCAGGCAATGCGGCAGCTATGACGCCCTGTTCTCGGCGTTTAAGTGAGAACTATGGTAAAGTAAGGACATTCTTAACCCCACTTTGAGGTGCCCAATGGAAAAGACCACAACGCAGGAGTTATTAGCGCAGGCTGAAAAACTCTGTGCGCAGCGTAATGTGCGCCTGACCCCGCAGCGCCTTGAAGTGTTGCGCCTGATGAGTCTGCAGGAAGGAGCAATCAGCGCCTACGATCTGCTTGATTTACTGCGTGAAGCAGAGCCGCAGGCCAAGCCGCCAACGGTTTATCGCGCGCTCGATTTTCTGCTTGAGCAAGGGTTTGTGCATAAAGTTGAGTCCACCAACAGCTATGTGCTCTGTCACCTGTTCGATCAACCAACGCATACTTCAGCTATGTTTATTTGCGATCGCTGCGGCGCAGTGAAAGAAGAGTGTGCGGAAGGTGTGGAAGACATCATGCATACACTGGCGGCAAAAATGGGTTTTGCCCTGCGGCATAATGTGATTGAAGCGCATGGATTATGTTCAGCATGTGTAGAAGTAGAAGCGTGTCGTCACCCTGAACAGTGCCATCATGACCACTCTATTCAGGTGAAAAAGAAACCTCGTTAAGAGGGCGTACATCCTTGTACACGTCGGGCAGGAGGGATTAATTACCAGCGGTATTCATTGCGGGTTTCCCAGTCCACGACCTCTTTCTCTGCCTGATCTTTCTGGTAACCGTAACGTTCCTGGATTTTACCCACTAACTGATCACGTTTACCTTCAATGACCGTCATATCATCATCGGTCAGTTTGCCCCATTGCTCTTTCACTTTACCTTTGAACTGTTTCCAGTTACCGCCGACTTCGTCTTTATTCATATTCAAGTCCTCATCGTTAGGTGGTGAATGAGAGTACGCTCGCTTTTCTTCTGAACGTGGGATTAAGTGTAGTCAGGAATTTGGCTTAGGATTATTTATTCAGAATATTTAACCGTCACGCTCCGGCAAACCAGGTTCCGTTGCGCCAGTGACGCCGCCAGATAGCCGCCAGAGAAAGCCCGCGCAGCGCCAGAAAGACGGTTAACGCCAGCCACAAACCATGATTACCCAACCACGGCAGCGTGAGGAGCGTAAGAGCAAACCCTGCTGCTGCCACCGCCATACTGTTTCGCATTTCGGCGGCGCGCGTTGCACCTATAAACATGCCGTCCAGCAGATAACACCAGACACCAACCAGCGGTAAAATGACCTGCCAGATAAGATAGCGATCGGCTAGCTGCTGAATCTGGGTTAATGACGTCAGCAACGCAATAATGTGTTCCCCTGCCAGCAAATAACTCACAGAAAACAGCAACGCTACGATCCCCGACTGACGGCACGCTGCGCGCCAGACATCCAGTAACTGGCTCCCGTCGCGCGCACCGTACGCCTGACCTGAATGCGCTTCAACCGCGTAGGCAAAACCATCCAGCGCATAGGCGGTAAAGGTGAGTAGCGTCATCAGAACCGCGTTAACAGCGATAATATCACTCCCCAGTCGCGCGCCAAGTACGGTGATCGCGCCGAAACAGAGTTGCAACAACAGCGAGCGCAGCATGATATCGCGGTTAAGCGCCAGCAAGCGACGGAAGTTTCCTCGCCAGGCAGTTTTCAGCATTTCGCCGGAAATTCCGCGTAGTTTGAGGATTTTACGCACCATTAGCAGGCCGATCAGCAACGTCGCATATTCTGCGATGACCGTTGCCAGCGCCGCGCCCTGCACGTTCATATGCAGCCCCATCACCAGCCAGACATCCAGCACAATGTTGAGGATATTACCCACCACTAACAGGACAACCGGCGCACGGGCATATTGCACGCCGAGCAACCAGCCAAGTAATACCAGGTTTGCCAGTGACGCCGGTGCGCTTAGCCAGCGAATTTCAAGAAAGCGCCGCGCCTGTTCCAGCACGGCTTCACTGCCACCAACAATATACAGCGCCAGATCGATAATCGGTGTACGCAATAGTGCAATTAACGCCCCAGCCCCCAGCGCCAGCAGCAACGGTTGCACCAGCGCACGGGCTAATGCCTGAGGATTTTTGGCACCATACGCCTGCGCAGTAAGCCCGGTGGTGCTCATGCGCAAAAATAGCAACAGCATAAAGAGAAAGCTGGTCGCCGTTGCGCCAACCGCCACGCCGCCCAGATAAACCGGACTGTCAAGATGACCAATGACCGCCGTATCAACCAGCCCCAGCAACGGAACGGTGATATTGGAGAAAATCATAGGTAAGGCGAGATGCCAGAGAGCTTTATCAGATGAAGTGAGGAATGCCATGCAGACAAGCCTGATGAAGAGAGATGAAAAACAAACCGCGACGCCAGGCGGCATCGCGGTCTCAGAGATATGTTACAGCCAGTCGCCGTTGCGAATAACCCCAACCGCCAGCCCTTCAATGGTGAAGCTCTGCTGACGAAGGTCAACGACAATCGGTTTAAACTCGCTGTTTTCTGGCAATAATTCGACTTTATTGCCCTGTTTTTTCAGACGTTTAACGGTAACTTCGTCATCAATACGTGCGACAACGACCTGACCATTACGTACATCCTGAGTTTTATGCACTGCCAGCAAGTCGCCATCCATAATGCCGATATCTTTCATCGACATTCCGCTGACGCGCAGCAGGAAATCGGCATTCGGCTTGAACAAGGAAGGATCGACCTGATAATGACCTTCAATATGCTGCTGCGCCAGAAGCGGTTCACCGGCAGCCACACGACCTACTAATGGCAACCCTTCTTCCTCTTCCTGCAACAGACGAATCCCACGCGATGCGCCGGAAACAATTTCAATCACGCCTTTGCGTGCCAACGCCTTCAGATGTTCTTCAGCCGCGTTTGGGGAACGGAACCCCAAACGCTGCGCGATTTCCGCACGCGTCGGCGGCATACCTGTCTGGCTGATGTGATCACGAATGAGATCAAACACCTCTTGTTGCCTGGCCGTTAACGCTTTCATTCCGCCCCCTGGGTGTATATACAGTTATGCTGTGAGTATATACAGCAAAAGGCGATTTTGGAACCATAAACTACACAATAAACCAGAGATTTATCGAATTCTGGAAGGGTTATCCAAAATGTGACCATAAGAGAATGACCCAGGTTGCCACAGCGACGATAATCGCGATCAGCACCGCTGCGGACCCCATATCTTTTGCCCGCCCGGAAAGCTCGTGGTATTCAGAGCCAATACGATCAACCACCGCTTCGATGGCGCTATTGAGAATTTCCACAATCATCACCAACATAACGGAGCTAATAAGCAGTACGCGGGTAATCGCGTCCACATCCAGCCAGCAAGCGATGACCACCGCCAACAATACCGCCACGCCTTCCTGACGGAATGCCGCTTCGTTGATCCATGCAGCGCGTAAACCTTTCCAGGAATAGCCAGCGGCTTTGATAATTCGAGTGAATCCAGTGGTATTATTGGCCATTGAAAGAACCTTTTTACATTATGAGCGTCAATATCAGTGTACCGTTGAATCCGATGATTCCGGTAGCGTAGCGCCGCGCGAAACATAAGCGGATACCACAGAATTTCCCATGACTTTCTGCTATCCTTCCCGCGCATTTGCATTATTAACCAGAGGCTTTACATCGTTTATGTCCGGCTGGCCACGAATTTACTACAAATTACTGAATTTACCATTAAGCATCCTGGTAAAAAGCAAGTCTATTCCGGCAGATCCTGCCCCGGAATTGGGGCTCGATACCTCTCGTCCAATTATGTACGTTTTACCGTACAACTCAAAAGCGGATTTGCTGACGTTGCGCGCCCAGTGTCTGGCGCATGACCTGCCTGATCCATTAGAGCCGCTGGAGGTAGACGGCACGCTACTGCCGCGCTATGTGTTTATTCATGGCGGGCCGCGTGTTTTCACCTATTACACGCCGAAAGAAGAGTCTATCAAGCTGTTCCACGACTATCTCGATCTGCACCGTAGCAACCCAAATCTGGATGTGCAGATGGTGCCGGTATCGGTGATGTTTGGTCGTGCGCCAGGACGTGAAAAAGGCGAAGTAAACCCGCCACTACGTATGCTCAACGGCGTACAGAAATTTTTCGCCGTACTGTGGCTTGGTCGCGATAGCTTTGTGCGTTTCTCGCCGTCAGTTTCGCTACGCCGCATGGCTGATGAACACGGCACAGATAAAACTATCGCCCAAAAACTGGCGCGTGTGGCGCGTATGCACTTTGCCCGTCAGCGTCTTGCTGCCGTGGGTCCACGCTTGCCTGCTCGTCAGGATTTGTTCAATAAGCTGCTCGCCTCGCGTGCAATTGCCAAAGCGGTAGAAGATGAAGCACGCAGCAAAAAAATCTCCCATGAAAAAGCGCAGCAGAACGCGATTGCGCTGATGGAAGAGATTGCGGCGAATTTCTCTTACGAGATGATCCGCCTGACTGACCGTATTCTGGGCTTCACCTGGAACCGGCTCTATCAGGGCATCAACGTCCATAATGCCGAACGCGTTCGCCAGCTGGCTCATGACGGTCATGAGCTGGTGTATGTGCCATGCCACCGTAGCCACATGGACTACCTGCTGCTCTCCTACGTGTTGTATCACCAGGGGCTGGTGCCACCGCATATCGCCGCCGGGATCAACCTGAACTTCTGGCCTGCCGGGCCGATTTTCCGCCGTCTGGGTGCGTTCTTTATTCGCCGTACTTTTAAAGGCAATAAACTCTACTCTACCGTCTTCCGTGAATATCTCGGCGAACTGTTCAGCCGTGGTTATTCCGTTGAGTACTTTGTGGAAGGCGGTCGTTCGCGTACAGGGCGTTTGCTTGATCCGAAAACCGGTACGCTGTCGATGACCATTCAGGCGATGCTGCGTGGCGGTACACGTCCGATTACGTTGATTCCGATCTACATCGGTTATGAGCACGTCATGGAAGTGGGTACTTACGCCAAAGAGCTGCGCGGCGCGACGAAAGAGAAAGAGAGCCTGCCGCAGATGCTGCGCGGTTTAAGCAAGCTGCGTAATCTCGGTCAGGGGTATGTCAACTTCGGTGAACCAATGCCGTTGATGACCTATCTCAACCAGCACGTGCCGGACTGGCGTGAATCTATTGATCCCATCGAAGCTGTACGCCCGGCCTGGTTAACGCCGACGGTCAATAACATTGCTGCCGATCTGATGGTGCGCATTAACAACGCAGGCGCGGCTAACGCCATGAACCTGTGCTGTACTGCGCTGCTGGCGTCACGTCAGCGTTCACTCACTCGCGAGCAATTGACTGAGCAGCTTAATTGTTATCTCGATTTGATGCGCAACGTGCCTTACTCCACGGACTCTACCGTTCCTTCAGCCAGCGCCGGTGAGCTGATTGATCACGCGCTGCAAATGAACAAGTTTGAAGTCGAGAAAGACACCATCGGCGACATTATTATCCTGCCGCGCGAGCAAGCGGTGCTGATGACCTACTATCGCAACAACATTGCGCATATGTTGGTTCTGCCTTCGCTGATGGCAGCAATTGTCACCCAGCATCGGCACATCTCCCGCGAAGTGTTGATGGAGCACGTCAATGTGCTTTACCCAATGCTAAAAGCGGAGCTGTTCCTGCGCTGGGAGCGTGACGAGTTGCCGGGCGTTATTGATGCGCTGGCGAATGAAATGCAACGCCAGGGGCTGATTACGCTGCAAGATGATGAGTTGCATATCAATCCGGCGCACTCCCGCACGCTTCAGTTGCTTGCCGCAGGTGCGCGCGAAACGCTGCAACGTTATGCGATTACTTTCTGGCTGTTGAGCGCCAACCCGTCGATCAATCGCGGTACGCTGGAGAAAGAGAGCCGCACTGTGGCACAACGTCTTTCCGTGCTGCACGGCATCAACGCGCCGGAGTTCTTCGACAAAGCGGTGTTCAGTTCTCTGGTGCTGACGCTGCGTGATGAAGGGTATATCAGCGACAGCGGCGACGCCGAACCGGCAGAAACGATGAAGGTTTATCAGTTGCTGGCGGAGTTGATTACGTCCGATGTGCGCTTAACGATTGAGAGTGCGACGCAGGGCGAAGGGTAACTGGTGAGCGTTGCCGGATGTATCCGGCCTACCATGACCTGCAAATTCAATAAATTGCGATGTGTTATGGAGGCCTGACAAGCGCAGCGCATCAGGCAGCTTTTCCCAGAACAAAAGCCGGATGACCATGACCATCCGGCTTTTTTACATCATCAGAAATGCCAGTAACTCATTGCCAGCCCTAAAAACAGTACCAGGCCAACATAGTTATTATTCATAAACGCTTTAAAACAGGCTTCACGCTCGCGATTGGCAATCAGTTTTTGTTGATAAACAAACAGCGCGCCCGCGACCAGAATTGACCAGTAATATCCCCAGCCTAATCCATTTAACTCACCAATAATCGCCATCAGTACCAGTACGCCAACCTGCAAAATGCCAATAATCAATTTATCGTATTGACCAAACAGAATCGCAGTGGATTTAATGCCAATCTTCACGTCGTCGTCACGGTCAACCATCGCATACTGCGTGTCGTAAGCCACCGCCCACAGAATATTGGCGAGGAACATTAACCAGCAGCTTAACGGCACCGATTCACTCACAGCGGCAAAAGCCATTGGAATCGACCAACCAAACGCCGCCCCCAGCACTACTTGCGGTAGATGGGTGTAACGCTTCATAAACGGGTAAACCCACGCCAGCACCAGCGCGGCAATCGACAACAGAATAGTCATCGTATTCAGCGTCAGCACCAGTAAGAACGAAATTAGCACCAGCACGACAAACAGCGCGCGCGCCTCTTTCTCCGTCACCGCGCCACTGGGAAGCGGTCGGTTTGCCGTGCGCTTAACATGACCATCAAACTTACGGTCAGCATAGTCATTCACTACACAACCGGCGGCACGCATCAGCCAGACGCCAGCGACAAACACCGCCAGGATCCAGAGTTGGGGAACACCGGGTGTCGCCACCCATAGCGCCCATAAAGTTGGCCAGAGCAGCAGTAACGCACCAATTGGCTTATCCGTACGCATTAAGCGGTGAAACGCCAGCAGCTTATTTTGCGTCAGACTCCACTCCATATTTTTTTCCTCTTAGTACAACGGTGATGCCGGTAAAAACAGTTCGGTCAGCAGCAGCGGCTTACCGCTTAATCGCAGGCGGGAACGTCGCCCCCACAGTCCGGCATCACGGCCTATCTCAATAAAGTCCCGGGTTAATGTCGATGATGTGAACAGATAGCGACCTAACGGCGTTTTACCCAATTTTTGTAACGCCAGCTCGGGGCCGCTTAACGTTGACACAGGAACGACGGTACGCCCGGCGAGCCAGGGTTCTCCATCAGCGCATAACAAAATCTCACGTAACCAGTAACGGGATTCTTTCGGCAACAGCGGTAATTCTTCGGGGATTTCATTCTGCTCGACAAACCCTTCGCGGATCATCGTCACGCTCACCGTTTTTCCCTGCTGTTCAAAACGTTTGGTCATGGAATCTTCCAGCAACAACCAGTCGAGCAGTTGCGGTTCCAGCGCAGGGATCTCTGCAAAATAGCGCAGCGCACGCAGTTGCGTTAACGCGGGGTGTGACATGCCGAACTCTCCGTTACATAACGTAAAGGCATTGTATCGCAGAAAAGCGTTAACGGGAGATGTAAAGCATATTAAGTGATCTAATACGCAACAATAACGCAACAATCACAGGAAGGAGAGAAAAAAAGGTGCGCCCGAAGACGCACCAGTTGTTGCAAAATCAGCACTGTGGGGCGTAATTACCCCTTGCCTTTTACACTGCTGATAAAGGTGGAACGGGCAGATGTCGAGCCCAGGCGTTCAGCTTCATCAAGCAGTTTTAACGCCTTATCAACATCACCTTTCGCGACAGCGTTTTTAATCGCGGTATTAAAATAACTTTCCGTGTCGTTGAGCATAGGTTCACTTTTCTTCGCCGGAGCAGGTACGGCTGCGGCTGGTGCCGCCGTGTTGCCTACCGTAACCGGAGCCGGAGCGGAAGAACCAAATAGAGGCCCCACCAACACGCTGGAGCTGGAGTTGGTTTTCACTTTCAGTTTCAGCAGACCATCAGTGGTATGACGGGCAACCGGGTCTGGAATATCCGGCACCGAGTTACCGACGCCTTTGGCATAGGCTTTTGCCGGATCGAGCAGTTGCGTCGTCTGCTGGAGATCTTTTTCAGTGGTAAAGACCAGTACATAAAGTTTCTGCTGCCCCAACGCCGGTGTCAGGCGCATAACGCCTTCCAGACGATCTGCACTCATCACACCAGGTTCCTGGTAGGTGAAATAACTGCTGGGAAAGAAGGCCGATGGTGTCATGTTCTGATCAAGAATCAGCACGTTCGGTGCAAATACGCTGGTTTGTTTGTTCACTTCACTGGTCAGAGTCAGGGTCAGCTCGCCAATGTTTGCCGGGACGCTGTATGCGGCGACTGGACCGCTGATGCCAGGGACGTTCAGTTGTTGCCCGCCAGTTGCCAATTGGGTGGTCTGGGTTTTAGATTGATCGACTGGCGTCCAGGTTAATTGTTGCAGCGCGGCAGATGGAATGGCTGGCGCATCGCTGGTGTTTTGCGGCACGTAGTTAACATCGGCAAGGCTGATTCCAGGCGCGCTTGCCAGCAACCCTGCTGATAAACAGAGGGCGATGAGACTTTTATTCATTTTCATTGTTTTCACCTCAAAATCTGGAGTTCAGCGGTAGCCAGGCAATAGCGCGCTTAACCCGATAATCAGAGGGGCTTACGCCCCTTATAGATAATGACAACCTATTTTTATGCCGGATGCGGCGTAAACGCCTTATCCGGCCTACACATTGCTATTACCACCAGATTTCCATCTGGGCACCGAAGGTCCACTCATCGCTATCACCGCGACCGAAGCTACCGCCTTCGAAATTCGCCGGAACAGCTTTGCCGTAGTTCGGGTTGGAAGAGGAGCTACCGTTGTAGTCATAACCCCATTTCTCATCCCACTTGGCGTAGGTTGCGAAGACACGAATAGCCGGGCGTGACCAGATGCTGTCGCCAGCCTGCCATTGTTGTGCGAGGGTGATTTTGTACTGATTGTTCTTGTCGCCAGTACGCTGGGATTCGACGTTGTCGTAGCCCACTTCCAGCAAGGTACTCATGATAGGCGTCCACTTGTACATTGGACGAATACCGACGGTCCACCATTTGGTGCCGTTGTCGTTATCCCAGTTGATATCCTGGTACATACCCACGTACATCATGTCCCAGTTGTCGCCCATGGAGATCGCACCGTGATCGAGGATACGCAGCAGGTGACCGTTATTGTTGATATTGTAGGCAAATTTTTCGTTATCAAACGCAACGCCAGAACCCTGCGACAGACCTTTACCCTGCGAGGTCATCGAGTCAGTAGCGTACTGAACAACAAACTTGTTGAAGCCTTTCAGGATGCTCTGGGTATGCTCGGCAGTGAACATCCAGCCATCTTTCGATGCGCCATCAACCAGACGATAGTTATCACGCAGGTTAGCGCGACCGTAGTCAACACCCAGCTCCAGGGTGCCGCCGGGGTTAATTTCCATCTGCGCTAAACGCACGTCGAAGACGTCGTTCGCAGTCTCATTGGTATAGTCATAGATATTGTTGCTGGCGAAAGAAGAAGAACCGCCCGCTTCAGAAGAACGCGTTGCTGCCAGAGAAAGTTTACCGAAGCCAACGTCGATGTTTTCCAGACCGGCACCAGGACCAGAAATATCCCAGTAGTAGAAGTCGATCATATGAACGTCATGACGCTGATAGAAACGCTTACCGGCCCAAATGGTGGCACCAGGCAGCCATTCAATCAGGTTTTTCCCCTGCACGTTCGCTTCACGGAAGGCCGGATCGGTGGCTTCCCAGTCATTCTGTTGTGCTACGGAATAGGCCACGTTAGTGTCGAAATAGAAGCTCTTATCGCCCTCTTTCCACACTTCCTGACCCAATTTTAATTCAGCATAAGTTTCACATTCGTTGCCAAGACGGTATTTACTTTGAGCGCCAGTGGTCTGGAAACATTGTTGTTCACCGCCGCTCCCTGTCCAGCCGATCCCGGAACGGGCGTAACCGTGGAAATCCACAGCCATTGCCTGAGCAGACATTACGCCTGCTGCGACGGCAACCGCCAGAGGAAGTTTGCGCAGAGTAATCATCATTCTATCTCCTGAGTCATTGCTTTTCTTTTTTCACATCGCCTGTTACAGGCTTTGTGTCTTTTGTAGGGGTGCTTAAACGCCCGGCTCCTGATGCAGTCGACGACATGCAGTGCCATCCTCACGGAACAGATGGCAACGCTCTGGCGGCAGGCCGATAGCGAATGTGGCACCTTCTTCTACCAACACCACGTCAGACTGGCGGTACACCAGGTTTTGACGAATGGAAGGGATCTGGATATGAATTTGCGTTTCGTTGCCGAGCTGCTCGACCACCTGAACTTCACCCTCAAGGATGACGTCGGCGATATCGCTTGGCAGTAAATGTTCTGGGCGAATGCCCAGCGACATGTTGGCGCCGACCTGAACGTTATGGCTTTCAACCGGCAGCCAGACCTGCTGGAGGTTTGGCATCGGCAGCTCAACCTGGACTTGATCGATTGCAACGGCAGTTACTTTCACCGGCAAAAAGTTCATCTTCGGTGAACCGATAAAACCGGCGACAAAGCGGTCGGCCGGATAGTGATACAACTCAAGCGGCTTCCCGACCTGCGCCACGCGACCGGCGTCCAGCACCACGATTTTGTCGGCCAACGTCATCGCTTCGACCTGATCGTGGGTGACGTAAATCATCGTGCGCCCCAGGCGTTTATGCAGACGGGAAATTTCGATACGCATCTGTACACGCAGCGCGGCGTCAAGGTTAGAAAGCGGTTCATCGAGTAAAAACACGCTTGGCTCGGCCACCAGCGTACGACCAATCGCCACACGTTGACGCTGTCCGCCGGAGAGCGCCTTCGGTTTGCGATCCAGCAAATGCGCCAGTTGCAGCACTTCCGCCACCTGGTTAACACGCTGGTTGATGACCTCTTTCTTCGCGCCTGCCAGTTTCAGGCCAAACGACATATTTTCTGCCACAGACAGATGGGGATAGAGCGCATAGGACTGGAACACCATGCCGACGCCGCGTTCTGCTGGCGGGGTGTCATTCATTCGTTTTTCATCGATGAACAGGTCGCCGCTGGTGATCGTCTCAAGACCGGCAATCATGCGCAGTAAAGTAGATTTACCGCAGCCAGATGGCCCGACAAACACCACGAACTCACCTTCGTGGATGTCGAGGTTGATATCTTTCGATACCACCACATCCCCCCAGGCCTTCGTTACATTTTGTAGCTGTACGCTCGCCATGCCCTTCTCCCTTCGTTACAACCTGTCATCGACAGCAACATTCATGATGCAGTGACTATGCGTCATCGGAAGATGGCTTAAATCCTCCACCCCCTGGCTTTTTTATGGGGGAGGAGGCGGGAGGATGAGAAGATGGGGTCTGCATACTAATCCGAGGGAAAGTAAGGAAATTCGTGATATTGCTTGCAAAAAACATGGCAATTTTGTGTGCGCCTTCCCGCAATACTGCTGTTTCTGCGATGCAGATCACATAAAACGAAGGTGGGGCGTAGGGGCAAGGAGGATGGAAAGAGGTTGCCGTATAAAGAAACTAGAGTCCGTTCAGGCGTTTTCACAAGCACTTCACCAACAAGGACCAGAGATTATGAAAATAAAAACAGGTGCACGCATCCTCGCATTATCTGTTTTGACGACGATGATGTTTTCCGCCTCGGCTCTCGCCAAAATCGAAGAAGGTAAACTGGTAATCTGGATCAACGGCGATAAAGGCTACAACGGCCTCGCAGAAGTGGGTAAGAAATTCGAGAAAGATACCGGAATTAAAGTCACCGTTGAGCACCCAGATAAGCTGGAAGAGAAATTCCCTCAGGTTGCGGCCACTGGCGATGGTCCGGACATTATTTTCTGGGCGCACGACCGCTTTGGTGGCTATGCCCAATCTGGCCTGTTGGCTGAAATCTCCCCAGACAAAGCGTTACAGGACAAGCTGTATCCGTTTACCTGGGATGCTGTACGTTATAACGGCAAACTGATTGCTTATCCGATTGCCGTTGAAGCGTTATCGCTGATTTATAACAAAGACCTGCTGCCGAACCCGCCAAAAACCTGGGAAGAAATCCCGGCGCTGGATAAAGAACTGAAAGCGAAAGGTAAGAGCGCGCTGATGTTCAACCTGCAAGAACCGTACTTCACCTGGCCGCTGATTGCTGCCGACGGTGGTTATGCGTTCAAGTATGAAAACGACAAATACAATGTGAAAGACGTTGGTGTGGATAATGCTGGCGCGAAAGCAGGTCTGACCTTCCTGGTTGATCTGGTTAAAAACAAACACATGAATGCAGATACTGATTACTCCATCGCAGAGGCGGCCTTTAACAAAGGTGAAACGGCGATGACCATCAACGGTCCGTGGGCATGGTCCAACATTGACACCAGCAAAGTGAACTACGGTGTGACGCTGCTGCCGACCTTCAAGGGACAACCTTCCAAACCGTTCGTTGGCGTTCTGAGTGCAGGCATTAACGCTGCCAGCCCGAACAAAGAACTGGCGAAAGAGTTCCTCGAAAACTACCTGCTGACTGACGAAGGGCTGGAAGCGGTAAATAAAGATAAACCGCTGGGCGCCGTGGCGCTGAAGTCTTACCAGGATCAGCTGGCGAAAGATCAACGCATTGCCGCCACTATGGATAACGCCAAGAACGGTGAAATCATGCCGAACATCCCGCAGATGTCCGCCTTCTGGTATGCCGTGCGTACCGCAGTGATCAACGCCGCCAGCGGTCGTCAGACTGTTGATGCCGCGCTGAAAGATGCACAGGGTCGTATCACCAAGTAATGCTGCTAAATGCCGGATGCGGCGTGAACGCCTTATCCGGCCTACGAAACCGAAACATATGTAGACCTGATAAGACGCCTCAGCGTCGCATCAGGCGGTTGTTGTCGGAGCGGCGTAAATGCTTCATCCGACATACAAAACTAAATGCCGGATGCGGCGTGAACGCCTTATCCGGCCTACGAAACCGAAACATATGTAGGCCTGATAAGACGCGTCAGCGTCGCATCAGGCGGTTGTTGTCGGAGCGGCGTAATGCTTCATCCGACCTGGAAAAACGAACTGTACGTAAGCCTGATAAGACGCGCCAGCGCCGCATCAGGCAGTTGTTGCCGGATGCGGTGTAATCATTTATCCGTCCAGGAATGAGGAAGAACCCCATGGATGTCATTAAAAAGAAACATTGGTGGCAAAGCGACGCACTGAAATGGTCAGTGTTAGGTCTGCTTGGCCTGCTGGTGGGTTACCTTGTTGTTTTAATGTACGCACAAGGGGAGTACCTGTTCGCCATTACCACGCTGATTTTAAGTTCTGCGGGACTGTATATTTTCGCCAACCGGAAAGCCTACGCCTGGCGCTATGTTTATCCGGGAATGGCAGGAATGGGGCTGTTCGTGCTCTTCCCTCTGGTGTGTACCATCGCCATTGCTTTTACCAACTACAGCAGCACTAACCAGCTAACTTTTGAACGCGCCCAGGAAGTTCTGTTAGATCGTTCCTGGCAAGCGGGCAAAACCTATAACTTTGGGCTTTATCCGACAGGTGATGAGTGGCAACTGGCGCTCACCGATGGCGAAACCGGTAAGCATTATCTCTCCGACGCCTTTAAATTTGGCGGCGAGCAAAAGCTGCAACTGAAAGAAAGCGCCACACAACCTGAAGGCGAGCGCGCAAATCTGCGCGTGATTACCCAAAATCGTCAGGCACTGAGCAACATTACCGCTATCCTCCCGGATGGCAACAAAGTGATGATGAGCTCCCTGCGCCAGTTCTCTGGCACACAACCGCTCTACACACTGGGCGATGACGGTACGCTGACCAATAACCAGAGTGGCGTAAAATATCGTCCGAATGACCAGATCGGCTTTTACCAGTCCATCACCGCCGATGGCAACTGGGGCGACGACAAACTCAGCCCCGGTTACACCGTGACTACCGGCTGGAAAAACTTTACCCGCGTCTTCACCGACGAAGGCATTCAGAAACCGTTCCTCGCGATTTTCGTCTGGACCGTGATGTTCTCACTGATCACTGTCTTTTTAACGGTTGCAGTCGGCATGGTGCTGGCCTGTCTGGTGCAATGGGAAGCGTTGCGCGGCAAAGCTATCTACCGCGTACTGCTGATTCTGCCCTACGCGGTGCCATCGTTTATTTCCATTTTGATTTTCAAAGGATTGTTCAACCAGAGCTTTGGTGAAATCAACATGATGCTGAGCGCGCTGTTTGGCGTGAAGCCCGCCTGGTTCAGCGACCCGACTACCGCACGGACGATGCTGATTATCGTCAACACCTGGCTGGGTTATCCGTACATGATGATCCTCTGCATGGGCTTGCTGAAAGCGATTCCTGACGATCTGTATGAAGCCTCAGCGATGGATGGCGCAGGTCCATTCCAGAACTTCTTTAAAATCACGCTGCCGCTGCTGATCAAGCCGCTGACGCCGCTGATGATCGCCAGCTTCGCCTTTAACTTTAACAACTTCGTGCTGATCCAACTGTTGACCAACGGTGGCCCGGATCGCCTTGGCACCACCACGCCAGCCGGTTATACCGACCTGCTCGTTAACTACACCTACCGTATCGCCTTTGAAGGCGGCGGAGGTCAGGACTTCGGTCTGGCGGCAGCAATTGCCACGCTGATCTTCCTGCTGGTAGGCGCGCTGGCGATAGTGAACCTGAAAGCCACGCGAATGAAGTTTGATTAAGGGAGATAACAAAAATGGCAATGGTCCAACCGAAATCACAAAAAGCACGTTTGTTTATTACTCACCTGCTACTGCTACTTTTTATCGCGGCGATTATGTTCCCGCTGCTGATGGTCGTCGCAATCTCGCTGCGCCAGGGGAACTTCGCGACAGGCAGCCTGATCCCGGAACAAATCTCGTGGGATCACTGGAAACTGGCGTTAGGCTTTAGCGTTGAACAGGCCGATGGTCGCATTACGCCACCGCCATTCCCGGTACTGCTGTGGCTGTGGAACTCGGTAAAGGTCGCCGGGATTTCCGCGATTGGTATCGTGGCGCTCTCTACCACCTGCGCCTACGCCTTCGCCCGTATGCGCTTCCCTGGCAAAGCGACGCTGCTGAAAGGAATGCTGATTTTCCAGATGTTCCCGGCGGTACTCTCACTGGTGGCGTTGTATGCGTTGTTTGACCGTCTGGGTGAGTACATTCCGTTTATCGGTCTGAATACCCACGGCGGCGTTATCTTTGCTTACCTGGGCGGGATTGCGCTGCACGTCTGGACGATTAAAGGTTATTTCGAAACGATCGACGGCTCGCTGGAAGAAGCGGCGGCGCTGGACGGTGCGACACCGTGGCAGGCCTTCCGCCTCGTACTGCTGCCGCTGTCAGTACCGATTCTGGCGGTGGTGTTCATCCTGTCGTTTATCGCTGCCATTACTGAAGTTCCGGTCGCGTCGTTGTTACTGCGTGACGTGAACAGCTACACCCTGGCCGTGGGAATGCAGCAATACCTCAACCCGCAAAACTACCTGTGGGGCGATTTTGCCGCCGCTGCCGTAATGTCTGCATTACCGATCACCATCGTCTTCTTGCTGGCTCAACGCTGGCTGGTCAACGGCCTGACGGCAGGTGGTGTGAAAGGTTAAAGATGTTGTTCTGCCAATGTTATGCCGCTGCACCCTCAACTTACGTTATCCCAACTTGTGACTGTTATTCGGCGCTCCCTGGAGCGCCTTTTTTTACTCCCGCTTCAGCCGTTTCGAATTACACAACCACAGAGTGATCACCAGTAGCAGGATCGCTGCCGAGTAGATCAACACATCCAGTGGCGATTTATGATCGACGATGATCAAGCGCACAATGGCGGTGATCCCGATATAGACAAAGTAACGTAGCGGGAAGTGAAAACCGGACTGGAAGTACTTCACAATCAGGGCGATAAATTCGAAATAGAGAAAGTAAACCACCAGCCCTTCCACCAGCTCATATTTGCTGGTTTGTTCTGGCGCGAACAGCACATCAGCCAGATGCACCGTTTCTTTGCCGAGGAAGACAACCAGAATCAGGCCGAGGCACAACAGGCCAAGATTGAGTACGGTCTGCAAAATGGTGGAGATAAACTCCACGCGCGGACGAGATAACGACGTCATAACAGCCCTCCAACTCAGTGGCGAGCTTCCTGTATAACGCAAAAATGTGACGGGGATCTATATTTTTTGTGTATGTTTTGTTCAACCTGGTGTTAGGACGCCCCCACCAACATCGGATGTGCCTACCCGTAGGCTGGATAAGCCGCGCCTGGCGGCGCATCCGGCAAGACAAACCGCACCATAGCCTGTACTGCAAAAATCACCCATTCAGGTGATTCCCAGCCACCAGCAATGCGCGAAAAATCGACAATGTTCCTCTGGAACAAATGAAACGTAACCTGATAAAGGTGGTAAAAATGAAGCCTTATTTTGCTGCTTTGTTGTTATCAGTCTCTGTTCTTCCTGCTTTTGCCGGTCCGCTCGGTACTGCTGACAAATCCGACCTTCCGCAAAGCAATGTCTCCAGCCCAATGATGGCTCAGTCGCTCAGGCAATCAGACCTGCAACCGATATCGACGGACAGGAAGACAGAATGTTTTCGCCTTTACACACCAGATCGCAAACCGGGGGTGAACTGCGTTCCTGATGGCTCAACAGGTCATTAAGAATGAGGGTGCCAGTGATTGCGAAAACTGGCACCTTTCCCAAGACTTAGCGGAAATTCACGCTTCGGTCGCTGGTCATGTCATACAACTGGAACTTACGCCCAAGTTGCTGACCACCGTCACGCGTCAGCGGCGTCCAGCCAATCGCCGCACGGCTGCGTGTCGGGCCAGACGAGAAGAGATCCAACGGTACAGAGACATACACGCCTTTGGTGAAGTCCCCTTCGCCGTACTCCTCTTTCGAAACGTTGGTGATCGTGGCATAGCCGCCAACCACCACGCCGCTGTCAAAGCGTTTAGCGATCTCCAGCGTGCCGCCTTTATCCCCTGCCAGATACTGCCCGACGCTGGCTTTCACTAACACATCCTGAGCGAAAGATGGCGTCCAGTAGGCGGTCAGATGTCCGGTTTTCACGCTGTAGTCGGTGAATTTCATCATATCTTTTGCACTACGCCAGTCGCGCTGTTTAACGTAGTTGGCGTCCAGACCAAACGCCCAGTTGCTATCCAGCGGACGATACAACACCTCTGCCCCCGCGCCGCCAAACATGGTTTCGAGATAACCACCGTAGACCTGACCATAGAAGCCGTTGCCCAGATGCTGGAAGTAGTTGGCTTGCAGGTTATTCACATAGACATCGTTCTGCACATACTCGCGCACATGGGTACGAACGCGCGGTAAGTGCGAGTCCTGCGGTGGATTGGTGTAGTTAAACTTGTCGTAATTGTTGGCAAGGTTAGCAAACAGGCTGCCGGTGGTGAGCAGATGGTCCGTCAGCCACAAATCCGCCGTTCCCATCACGCCCAGTTGGTACATGTAAAAGTTTTCCGGGCCACCGACTGACTGGTTCAGCACAGGATCGATATGGAAATCAAAGCGCGATTTGTCGATATACCAGCCCTGCTCGGTGGACTGCGGAACCACCGGCTCGACGCGTTTTTGCGCCAGCTTCGTTTCATGCCCAAGCGGCTCGCCGGCGAGATGGTTTTTCAGGCTGGCGACATCGGTTTCCGTCGTCACCTGCGGCATGTTAAGGCGGTTTTCCGTGATACGGATCGTTTTGATCCCATCCGGCAGATCGTTCATCACGATCCGATTAGCGCGAATGATCCCTTCGCGCGAATCACGATATTTCACCTGCTCGCCGGTAACATACAGCGTATCGCCTTTCGCCTGGATCTGCGGATCGGCCAGTCCGGCGTTATATTTCAACAGTGTTAGCTGATTCGCCACCACCGAATGCTGCAAAATGGCATCCTGTGGCTGCGGTTGATATTGCGGTCGGGCGTTATCGTTGTACGAAGGACGTAGATCGTTAAAGTTGGTGCGCAGCGTAACGCCAAACATAAAGGTGTTACCGCGTTCATAGCTAAGGTTAACGTCGGCCCAATCGGTAACGCGATAAATCGCCCCGACGTTAAACTTACTTTTTTGCTCCAGCTTCCCGGCAAAATCCTGCTGATAATTATTGCCTTCATACTCCAGTTTCAGGCGCAGCGGCTGCCAGGGGGTCTGGTATTCCACGCCGCCAAACAGTGAGGCTGGGCCGTGGAACATCTGGCTACCGTCGATAGATCCCGCCTGTTTGTAGCTGTTATCGCGATAGCAATATTTATCACTGGCTGAACAGAGCGGATTTTTCACATTACCGCTGGTGCCCAGATATCCCCAGCCCAGGCCGAGCGTAAAATCGAACGGCCCCCAGGCTTTGCTGGCAACAAGATATTCCGCATCAAACAGCCCCGTACCGCCGATATCCCGCGCACCAACCGCCACTTGCGGCAGCCAGTAACTCTCTTCCCACAAACGCAGTTTGAGATCGAAGGCTTTATCTTTATACGTTTGATCGCCAGAGAACGCTTCGACGCTGCTGTACTGCCGGGTGCGCACATCGGTGTAGCGCAGCGTTGTTTCCAGCCACGGGAAGAGTTGCACTGAAGCAGAGTAATAACGGTACTGATCGTTATCACGATAGTTCAAACTCAACTCCCCTTCCCGCGCCATACGGGCGGTAGGCGTTTGTAACAGACCGACGCCGCCGAAGTCCGATTGCGATGGGCCAATAGGCGCAGGATACGTTTCGCCGTAGCAGGCCGTGCTAATGCCCAGCGCCAGTAAGCTAAGCAGATGTCTTTTTTTCATTATTGCGGTATCCGCTGCGTCAGAGTCTGAAGAATGTCGGCGTTCAGGGCATCAGGCGTCTTACTCCAGGCGGAGTCCGCCAGGCCAACATAAATAATGCTGCCGGGCATCGGCTCTACGTGACGCTTGTTCCAGTAAGCCACCGGCGCTTTTTGCGTGCGTCCATCCGGATAAACGACCCACGCGTAGCTGCGATCTGCACCGCTAAGCAGGTTCTGACCGGAGAGATAGCTCGCCACGTCGCGACCTGGAGTGAATGGCTGCTTGCCAGGACGGCTGATAAGTCCGAACAACGTGACCGTGGACGGCGCGGAACCCACCCACAGCGTGTAATTACCCTGCAACGGCGGGTTGCCGCGTTCGGCAACGCGGACGATATCGGGATCAAGATTGATTTTTTGCCTGCCCGTCACTTTCAACGCCTGAATTTGCTGGCGTAAGGCGTTGATCGCGGCTGCATCGTCGGCGCTGGAATCTGCGGCCTGTTCTGCCAGCCGCGTCAACAACGCCTGCTGCTGCCGCAATGCTGCCGCCGTTGCCCGCTCTTCGCTAATCACCGCACCAGGCCACCAGCTGTTTGCCAGCCGTGGTTGGCCTACCAGATCGATTAAATGCTCCGCGCCCGTCAGCGTTTTGGCCTCACTACTACCATTGCTGAACACCTTGACGGTGCCTGCCGCAAAGACCGATGACGCTCCCACGCTCAAAAGCAACGCGACAATAGTTTGTTTAATCATTGTTTTGCCGCCTTGATGAGAGTGGTTTTCACCGGGAAGTAATCCGCGCCGAGATACTGTTCCGACTGGCGAATTTGCCCTTCGCTGTCGATCCAGTAGCGGTTATGCCATCGCGCCTGGTCGGTGGAGACTTCTTCGTCCAGCACGCGAACCGGGGTTTCATCGCTGCCGACTTTGACGGTATCGGTGCCAGCCCATTTGAAGGCCGAGCGTGCGGTGGCATAGCGCACCTGCTGGTACTCGGTCCAGCCCATCGTGCGCGTCCAGGTTGCGCCATCAACGATTTGTGCAGGTTTGATCAGCGGATCGGCAGCAAGGTTATTCACCTCAATCAGGTTGTCGCCGCCGAGCAGAGTCTTCACCAGACGGCCATGTTGGGTAACGAGAGTGGCCTGATCCTGAGTGACCCATTTTTGTTGTCCGTTTTCAGCGAAGGCCAGCACCACAAATAACTGCGGCCCGCCATTAAACTGCATGTACTGGCTGGCGTAGGGCATATTTTGAATATCATCGTCCGTCAGCTGTACGCCTGGCGTGCCGAACAGACTGTCCCACAGTGAATTGCCCAGCTCTTTAGTCGTGGCTGAACACGCCTGTAATAACAGGCAGATAAGAATGAGTGCTGGTCGCTTCACGACTCTTCTCCAGAGGGGCAGAATAACCACACCGGAGTGTGGTTATGGTAAATCCCTTCATACTTCAAGCCACAGATGCAATGACTCGAATTATTTTGGGGATACATACGTTATTACTGGGTACTGGTGGTCGTGGTTGTGGTGGTCCCGGTATTAGAACCATCGCCGCCACCGGTTGCCGCGAGCGCGACACCCACCGCCGAGCTTACGGTGCTGGCGCTGGTCGCGGAGGAACTACCCGCCGAAACCGACGTTGCTGCCGACCCTGCCGCTTCGCCCACCTGTACAGGTGCAGCCCACGCAGAAGTCGCCGCAAGCGCAGATATGGCAAAAATGCCATACAGAACTTTTTTCATAACAATTTCCCTTCATTGAATGAATGGAGATTTACCCAAAAACATTTCGGGCGGAATCGAGTATACACAACTAAAGCATGTGGATTACGGCGTGGGGAATTAGTTATGGGGTTTTAGGATAATTGGAATGAATAGCAAATATAAGCTTCGACTTATATTTAAATAACACTAAAAATCATAAGCTTAAAATAAAAACAAAAGCAATTGATCTGCGTATTTTCCGAAATTAATCACGATTAAAAATATATTTTAGGATTAACCTCACGGTATGATTTCCGTTAAATCACAGACAAGGGGATTTATCTGATAAAAAAATGCCGACATAACGTCGGCATTGTTATTAAGGTTTTTAAATTAACCGCGCCACGCTTTATAGCGGTTAATCAGACCATTGGTCGAGCTATCGTGGCTGCTGATTTCTTTGTCATCTTTCAGCTCCGGCAGAATGCGGTTAGCCAGCTGTTTACCCAGCTCCACGCCCCACTGGTCAAAGGTGAAGATGTTCAGGATCACGCCCTGAGTAAAGATTTTGTGCTCATACAGCGCAATCAACGCCCCCAGGCTGAACGGGGTGATTTCGCGCAGCAGGATGGAGTTGGTCGGACGGTTACCTTCGAACACTTTAAACGGCACTACATAGTCGAGCGTCGCCGGATCTTTACCCTGATCGCGATATTCCTGCTCTACCACTTCGCGGGATTTACCAAAGGCCAGAGCTTCGGTCTGGGCGAAGAAGTTAGACAGCAGTTTCTGGTGGTGATCAGAGAGCGGGTTATGGGTGATAGCTGGCGCGATGAAATCGCATGGCACCATTTTGGTTCCCTGGTGGATCAGCTGGTAGAACGCGTGCTGACCGTTAGTACCTGGCTCACCCCAGATAATCGGGCCAGTCTGGTAATCCACGACGTTACCGTTACGGTCAACGTATTTGCCGTTGGATTCCATATTGCCCTGCTGGAAGTACGCCGCAAAACGGTGCATATACTGGTCATACGGCAGAATCGCTTCAGTTTCCGCGCCAAAGAAATTGTTGTACCAGATGCCAATCAGCGCCAGCAATACAGGCAAGTTTTTCTCTGCTGGAGTAGTGGAGAAATGCTTGTCCATGGCATGTGCGCCGGAAAGCAGTTCAACGAAGTTATCAAAGCCGATGGAGAGAACAATCGACAGGCCAATCGCTGACCACAAAGAGTAACGACCGCCGACCCAGTCCCAGAACTCGAACATGTTGGCGGTATCAATACCAAACTCGCCAACGGCTTTCGCATTGGTGGAAAGCGCCGCAAAGTGTTTCGCAACGTGCTTCTCATCACCTGCCGCTTTCAGGAACCAGTCACGTGCGCTATGGGCATTGGTCATGGTTTCCTGAGTGGTGAAGGTTTTAGACGCCACCAGGAACAGCGTCGTTTCCGGGTTCACTTTTTTCAGCACTTCTGCGATGTGAGTTCCGTCAACGTTAGAAACAAAGTGCATGTTCAGGTGATTTTTGTACGGACGCAGTGCCTCAGTCACCATGTACGGGCCGAGGTCAGAACCGCCGATCCCGATGTTCACCACGTCGGTGATTGCTTTGCCGGTATAACCTTTCCACTCACCGGAAATAATCGCTTGCGAGAAGGTTTTCATCTTCTCCAGCACCGCGTTAACTTCCGGCATTACGTCTTTGCCATCAACCAGAATCGGCGTATTGCTACGGTTACGCAGTGCCACGTGCAGCACGGCACGGTTTTCGGTGCGGTTGATCTTCTCGCCAGAGAACATCGACTTAATCGCGCCCGCCAGATCGCACTCTTTCGCCAGATCCTGCAATTTCGCCAGCGTTTCTTCGGTGATGCGGTTTTTGGAGTAATCCACCAGCATCTGATCGTCGAAGGTTGCGGAGAACTTAGAAAAACGATCGCCATCTTTAGCAAAAAGATCGGCGATCGTAACGTCTTTCATTTCATCGAAGTGTTTCTGTAGTGCCTGCCAGGCAGCGGTCTGCGTTGGATTGATGTTTTTCATTAGCAATACTCTTCTGATATTGAGAATTGTGACTGTGGAAGATTGTAGCGCCAGTCACAGAAAAATGTGATGGTTTTAGTGCCGTTAGCTCAGCTAACTACTGAAGAGGATAAAAAGTATAGACGTTATAAGCACAATTTCTGACCACGCCCGCTGCATGAATAATCCGCATAATCCCAGCGTTGACACACTCCCCTACACCTTTTATTTATAAATACGGTCTGCGCCTGCACCGGTTTCTATTTTGCCTTTGTGCCAAGGTCGCTTCTTTCATTCCCTGACACGAGGTTGTTATGCCCGATATTGTTGTCTCCAAATTTGGTGGTACTAGCGTGGCTGATTTCGACGCCATGAACCGCAGCGCCGACATTGTGCTTTCTGATGTGAATGTTCGTTTGGTTGTGCTTTCTGCTTCTGCGGGGATTACCAATCTGTTGGTTGCACTGGCTGAAGGTCTGGAACCGGTTGAGCGTTTCGAAAAACTCGATGCTATTCGCAATATTCAGTTCGCCATTCTGGAGCGTCTGCGTTACCCGAACGTCATCCGTGAAGAGATTGAACGTTTGTTGGAGAACATTACTGTTCTGGCCGAAGCGGCGGCACTGGCAACATCTCCGGCACTGACGGATGAACTGGTCAGCCACGGCGAACTGATGTCTACTCTGCTGTTTGTTGAAATCCTGCGCGAACGCGATGTCCAGGCGCAGTGGTTTGATGTGCGTAAAGTGATGCGCACCAACGACCGTTTTGGTCGTGCGGAGCCAGATGTTGTTGCACTGGCGGAACTGGCTGCGTTGCATCTGACTCCACGGCTCAGTGAAGGTTTAGTCATCACCCAGGGCTTTATTGGTAGCGAAAGTAAAGGGCGTACAACAACACTTGGACGTGGCGGCAGCGATTATACGGCAGCCTTGTTGGCGGAAGCCTTACACGCATCTCGCGTTGATATCTGGACTGACGTCCCTGGCATCTACACTACCGATCCACGCGTGGTGCCGGCAGCAAAACGCATTGATAGAATCGCTTTTGAAGAGGCCGCTGAAATGGCGACCTTTGGCGCGAAAGTGCTGCATCCAGCGACGTTGCTGCCCGCAGTGCGCAGCGATATTCCGGTATTTGTCGGTTCCAGCAAAGACCCACGTGCTGGCGGTACGTTGGTGTGTAATAAAACCGAAAATCCACCGCTGTTCCGTGCACTGGCTCTGCGCCGTAAACAAACGCTATTAACCCTGCACAGCCTGAATATGCTGCATTCCCGTGGCTTCCTCGCGGAAGTTTTCGGTATCCTCGCGCGGCATAATATTTCGGTGGATTTAATTACTACGTCCGAAGTGAGCGTGGCATTAACTCTTGATACTACTGGTTCAACTTCTACCGGCGATACATTGTTGACGCAATCACTGCTGATGGAGCTTTCAGCACTGTGCCGTGTAGAAGTGGAAGAAGGCCTGGCACTGGTGGCGCTGATTGGTAACGACCTGTCCAAAGCCTGCGGCGTCGGCAAAGAAGTATTTGGTGTGCTGGAACCGTTCAACATCCGCATGATTTGCTACGGCGCGTCCAGCAATAACCTGTGCTTCCTGGTGCCAGGTGCTGATGCAGAGCAGGTAGTGCAGAAATTGCATAGTAATTTGTTTGAGTAAATGACCAGTACAGGTGAATAGCGACCCACGTCGCTATTCACCATGCCGGATCAATTACGAATTACTACGGCGCTGTTGCTTTTCCGCATGTACGCGTTTCACTATCTTATAAATCCATTGCAGCGTCAGATTATATTTCTTCGCTAATTCGGCGTAGTTGCGACCATCGCACTCGCTATAGATTTGGTAGTCACGCTCCGACGCCCGTCCGGAGATCCCTTTCGGGAAATAAATGCTTTGCCCACCCCAGTTACGCATCATTCGGTCGGCAATGGCAAAGCCCACATTTTCCGCCGATGAGCTGTCGAGATTGATGCTCTCAATCAGAACTTGCGATGCATGAAACGCCAGGTCGTTAATGATCTCCGGTGTCCGGGCCATCTCTTTTGATTTTCGTATCATTTTTCATCTCCATATATCTTGCATCCTGTATAAGACCCGATGCGTGTAAAACCACGGATATACGCTAAGCAGTTGTCATTACTGCCACTCAATACATTCAACAAACAAATAAACAATCACCAAAAATATAAATTTTTAATATTAATGAACGTCATAAATTCACAAAATAAATATATTGTTTGCGTTATGTTTCTTGTCAACTGGAGTATCATTTTACACGATGCTGTATGTGCATACAGTATTATTTTTACCTGTAGTGTAAAAAGATCGTTTCCCTCACAGTCGCTGACTTTCTTAAACAAACTTTAAAAATCAAATGACTATGGACTATTCCTACGATTCACCGTCCTCTTTTCCCTACATAATGACGCGCTTATTCTCCAGGACACCTTTTGCTCTTTTATTAATGGGTGGATTTATTAGCAAGCATGTTCATTTATAGAGGATCTATTTTTTAAAGTTATTTATTAAAGCTTTTTTCATTCTTCACTGGAGGGATCTGGCGACACTAAACGCTCACTTATCAGGAGATATCGTATGAAAAAAGTCACTTTTCCCCGTCTTTCCGGCTGGCTGGTCGCTTCCGTCGCGCTGTTTGTCGCGATCGGCTGGACATCTTCCGCACAGATCCCGGTTGTCATTTATAAACTAAGTCTGGTTTCGCTCGCCGCTGTGCTGGGATACTGGCTCGATCGCAGTCTGTTTCCCTGGGCGCGGCCTGACTCATTTTGCCCCTGGGAAGAGGCGCGATGCTGCGCGGCGGCAATGATTCGTCGGGCTATCATCGTTGCAGCCGTCTGCCTTTCCGTCGCGTTAGGACTTTAGTGATGCAGGTAAAATTTCTCGCGCTAATTACTCTGTTCGCGTTCTTCCCGCTTAACGCATCTGAACCACCGCGAGCATCTCTGGCATGGCGAAACGAACTGATTCGAACTGCACGAGAAGTCTGGGGACTGAACGCCCCGGTGGCAGACTTCGCCGGGCAGTTGCACCAGGAATCAGCCTGGCAGCCAATGGCGCGTTCCCCCGTCGGCGCACAGGGTATGGCGCAATTTATGCCTGCCACAGCGACATGGATAAGCCAGTTGTATCCACAGCTACGTGAAAACAAGCCCTATAACCCAACCTGGGCGATTCGCGCATTGGTGCAATATGACCAGCATTTGTGGAAAAACATCTCGGCGAAAAATGGCTGCCAGCGTATGGCGTTTACCCTAAGCGCCTATAACGGTGGTCAGGGATGGGTTAATCGGGATAAAAAACTGGCCGCATCCAAAGGGTTAGATGCCACCATCTGGTTTGGTCATGTTGAGCACGTCAACGCCGGGCGTAGTGCCGCAAACTGGCGAGAAAATCGTCACTATCCGAAGATGATCCTCTATCAACATGCCGCCCGCTACTTACTCTGGGGGCAGGCAAGCTGTCTTCACTAATCAGAGGGGCCGATGAAACTCAGTATCGATTTTTGGGAAGTGATCTCCCTTATGCTTTCCTTCGTTGGATTAATGTTTGCTGCCGGAAAATTGCTGTTAGCGCAAATTGAAAAAAGACTTAATGAGCGTTTTGAATCTCTGGAAAACGCGCGCCGGGAATCAGAAACAAGCTGGTCGAAACTGGAAAGAGAATTTCTCGAATTTCGTGCCGAGCTTCCGCTGCATTATGTCCGCAGAGAAGATTATCTTCGTGGCCAGGCAGTATTAGAAGCAAAGCTGGATGCCTTATATAGCAAAATAGAGCTATTACAACGTGGCAGCTATTAAATACATCCCCACCTTTACATAAGTGTGGGGATTTTTTATAGCCATTCAATTTTTTCTCTAAATCACATTAAAAGATTCTTCACCTTCACTGCTTCAGAATACATTTCAACGATAACGAAGTGAGCAGTAATTAAGGAACACCCTATATGGAAATTTTATCTGTAATTAATTCTGTTGTGACCAGATTACGTGAACAGAATCCCGAAATGGACGTATTTATTTCATCGGTTGATGCCAATAAATATATTCCGCAGACGCAGCAAGTTACAGTGATTATTAATTATAGCGGTTCTCTATTTGCCATGCCTGAAAGCAGTGATGCCCTCGTGCAACAGCAAACGCTCCGTTTAACTGCCACCGTTATTGTTGGCAAAAATTGTGACGCGTTAAACGCACTGGATCGCATACGCAGCGCACTGGGGGGGATCCAGCTTCCTGATTGCGAGCGTCTTCTTTGGCTTGAAACAGAAATCAATGCAGGCAAGAGCGGTGGTTTCTGCCGCTACATCCTGGAAATGGCGACCAGATCGCTGTTTATCGCAAAACGGGAAAGCACGGACCTTACCCTGCTTACTGAAGTTAATTACGAGGAAACTGAATGAAATACATCTACAACGGCCCGGCAAGCGGCGTCACCCTTGCCGACGGACAAGAAATCTTATTGTGGCCGAACAGTGAAATTGATCTGCCAGAAGAAAACGAGTGGGTTATGACCATGATTGCCCGCAATCACCTGACTCCTGTCATCACTCAGGAAGAACAAAATAACGGAGAGGAAATTGTACATGGCAGCTAATTACCTGCACGGTGTAGAAACCATTGAAATTGAAACCGGTCCGCGCCCGGTTAAAGCGGTAAAATCCGCTGTAATCGCTTTAATCGGTAGTGCACCATGCGGTCCGGTAAACAAACCAACATTGTGCCTTTCTGAAAGCGATGCCGCGCAGTTTGGCTCGACTCAGGCTAACTTTACTATCCCGCAGGCGCTGAAGGCGATTTATGACCACGGCGCCGGTACGGTGGTGGTGATTAACGTACTGGATCCGGCAAAACATGGCTCCAGCATCAGCAATGAGAGTATCACTTTTGATTCCAACAACCAGGCAAAACTGGCTCATCGTGCGGTGCGCAATGTCGTCCTGAAACCCTCTTCAACATCAGCCACTACGTATAGCAGCGCAGCGTTTCATGTTGATGAACAAACAGGAATAATCACTCGTGCAGAAACTGAGATCCCTGCCGGAGCGAAAGTTTGCGCCTATTACTCATGGGCCGATCCAACAAAAGTTACCGCAGCCGATATTATTGGCGCCGTTAATACCGCAGGCGATCGCACGGGGATGAAACTGCTACAGGATACCTATAACCTGTATGGTTTCTACGCCAAAATCCTGCTTGCTCCCGTTTTCTGTACGCAAAAATCGGTCACCACCGAACTGATTGCTCAGGCGGAAAAACTCGGTGCTATCGCCTACATTGACGCCCCAATCGGTACTACATTCCAGCAGGTACTGGCTGGTCGCGGCTCGAAAGGCGCAATCAACTTCAACACCAGTTCTGACCGTGCGCGTTTGTGCTATCCGCACGTCAAAGTTTATGACGGCTCAACCAACCAGGAAGTTCTCGAACCGCTATCTTCACGCGCTGCCGGACTGCGTGCCAAAGTAGACCTGGAGAAAGGTTTCTGGTGGAGCAACTCAAACCAGGAAATTCAGGGCATTATCGGTATCGAACGTTCACTTTCCGCAATGGTTGATGACCCGCAAAGTGAAGTGAATCAGCTCAACGAAAACGGCATTACCACTGTTTTCAATAGTTACGGCTCTGGTCTGCGTTTATGGGGCAACCGCACTGCGGCATGGCCAACCGTGACCCATATGCGTAACTTTGAAAACGTTCGCCGCACGGGTGATGTGATTAACGAGTCGATCCGTTATTTCAGCCAGCAGTATATCGATATGCCGATTAATCAGGCACTAATTGATGCCCTGACCGAGTCGGTAAATACCTGGGGCCGTAAGCTGATTGCCGACGGCGCACTGCTTGGCTTTGAGTGCTGGTACGATCCGGCGCGAAATTCACCGACCGAACTCAGTGCCGGGCATTTATTGCTGAGCTATAAATTCACCCCGCCACCGCCGCTGGAACGTCTGACGTTTGAAACTGAAATTACCTCTGAATATTTAGTCTCTCTGGAGAGCAATAGCTAATGGCTGGAAAAATTCAAATTAACCGTATTACCAATGCCAATATTTATCTCGATGGTAATAACCTTTTAGGTCGTGCAACCGAAATTAAATTACCGGATGTCAGTTTAATTATGCAGGAGCATAAAGCACTGGGCATGGTCGGCAAAATCGAACTCCCGGCAGGTTTCGATAAACTGGAAGGGGAAATTAAATGGAACTCCTTTTATCAAGACGTCATGCGTAAAACGGCAAACCCGTGGCAGGCGGTAGCATTACAGTGCCGCTCCAGTATTGATTGCTATAACTCCCAGGGGAAAGCGAATCAATTAGCGTTAGTCACTCATTTGACTGTTATGTTTAAAAAGAATCCATTGGGAACATTTAAACAGAATGAAAACCCGGAATTCAGCAGCGCCTTTGGTTGTACCTATATTAAACAGGTGGTCGATGGTGAAACACTACTGGAACTGGATTACCTGGCGAATATTTTCCGCGTTAACGGCGTGGATCAATTAAGTACCTATCGCAATAACATCGGTGGCTAAGTTATTCGGGGCTACGGCCCCGATTTCCGCATGACCAATAAGGATACAAAATGAAAGAACATTATACCTTACAGTTCCCGTTTACTTCAGCGGCGGGAGACGTAATTAACACTCTGCAATTACGTCGCCTGAAAGTAAAAGATATGCGCAACGCGCGCCGGATCAGCGAAAAACCAGAAGAATGGGATGAACCGCTAATGGCTGCAATGACCGGACTGGTGCCAGAAGATTTAGCTGAAATGGATTTGCTGGATTACCAGGCATTGCAGAAACGATTTCAATCCATGCTTAGCGTGGCTACAGAATCCGCCACTGTTATGGCAAGCGATGGCGTTACTGGCGAGATGGTTTCGCTTTCCGCCCAGTGAGATAGACGCCCTTACCGTCGATGACTTTAGCAACTGGCTGGATGAAGCCAACGCCCAAATAAAAATCGAATATGACTCGCAGACCTGATGTCTGCGAGTTTCCCAAGCCCGTCAGGTTTATTTCTTCCCTGCCCTTTTTTTTAGAAAAATAACCAGCGGGCCATTATCAATATTTAAAGAGAAACAATTTTGGCCAACGATATTATTACCCAGCTTCAGGCGCGTAATGAGACGTTGACGCAGGCAATAGCCCGTTACGGCTCACTCAACGCCAGAACATTGTTAACTCTCTCTACTCAGCAAGCGACAGTTATCAAACTAACGCAGCGACTTGCCGATTCCGCTCTCCGCCTGGAGGAAAATAGCCGCAGCCGCGCTAATCTGATGGAGAAAACCCAAACATTTGCCGGGCAATTTAGCAAAGTATTCAATGTTGAAGCCCCCGACTGGAAGTTGCCGTATGAGTTTCAGGACAATATGGTCAATATGGCGACCAAAGGTGGGATGAGTGATGCCACTCGCGAGACGCTCAGCCTTAATCTGCGCGACTGGAGTATGGATTTTAACCAGCAGCAGACCACGTTACAGTCCGCCGCTCTGACCTTAGTTGAAGGCAACATATCGTCCTTGCAGGATCTCAACCGCTATATGCCGGAGATCGCCAAAGCCGCCACCGCCACGCGCGACAGCGCCGAAACATGGGCGAAAGCCGCGCTCGCGACTCATGATCGACTGAATATTGCCCCGGAAAATTTCCACGCTGCGCAAAACATGATGTACAGCGTTACCAAAAGCGGTGGGCCTGCCATTGCCGAACAAACGCAGTGGATAGAGAAATTTGCAGGTAAAACCGGCGCTCAGGGTCTGGAAGGTATGGCTGAACTGACCGCCACCATGCAGATCGCCATGAAAAACGGTGCCAGCGCCAGTGCAGCGGCGGAGAATTTCGACCATTTTCTACAAACCACATTTTCGAAAAAAACCGATAACTGGTTCGCCAGCCAGGGCGTCGATCTGCAAGGTTCTCTGCTGGAGCATCAGCAAAACGGTATGGGTGTTAGCGAAGCTATGACTCATATCGTGCAAATGCAGCTTGAGAAGATGAATCCGGCGATCCTCGATACCTTCAAACGCACCATGCAGATTGAAGATTTATCTGCCCGCAGCAATGCGCTGCAATCGATGGTGACGCAGTTTAATCTGGGCGAAATGTTCGGCGATGCGCAAACGGTGGAATTCCTGGCCCCTATGCTGGCGAACATGGAAGAGTATCGCCAGCTAAAAGCCTCTGCCATGCAAGCCACCAGCAAGAATCTGATTGATGCCGACTTTTCTGCGCAAATGGCTTCGCCCATTGAACAGACTAAAGCGTTACAACTGGCGTTAAATGATTTATGGCTCAGCATTGGCTTGCAGCTTATGCCGGCGATTGGCGAGCTGGCGCAAAGCCTTGCGCCGGTTATTCGCCAGTTCAGCGCCTGGCTACGCGAACACCCGGCACTAGTGCAAAACATTGCGAAAATCGTCGGGGCGATTTGGCTGTTTAACGGTGCGCTGAATGTTTTAAAGCTGGGCGCGAACTTCATCGCCTCGCCGTTTATTCGTCTGGTCGATATCTTCCTGAAAGTCAGGGCAAGTCTGGCGCTCGGAGGCGCAGCGAGTAAGGTGCTATCGGCGGTTAAGTCATTGGGTGGCGGCGCAAAATGGCTAACGCAACTGCTTGGTCGTGGCCTGAGCGGAGCATTGAAACTGGTTGGTCGGACCGTTCTCTCACTAGGCCGGGTGCTACTGATGAATCCCATTGGTCTGGTCATCACTGCGATTGCGGGCGCGGCTTATCTGATTTATCGCAACTGGGAACCTATCACCAGGTTCTTTTCCGCCATCTGGAAACGTATTACCACGGCCTTTGACGGTGGCATTGCAGGTATTAGCCGGTTGATTCTCGACTGGTCGCCACTGGGGCTGTTCTACAGCGCCTTTTCCGGTGTGATGAATTGGTTTGGTGTTGAGATGCCTGCGAGTTTTAGCGAGTTCGGCAGCAATATACTGGGTAGCCTGGCCGACGGCATAATGAATGCTTTCCCCGCTCTGAAAGGCATTATTGATCAGGTCAAAAACGCCATGCCAGACTGGCTAAAAGCCACAATGGGGATCGGCACAGAAGCATCGGCTGCGACTGTTACAGGCACGACTAATACCGCATCAGTCTCCCCCGCGACCGTTGTTCCAGGCGTTGCCGGTGCGCTTTTAACGCCGCCTGTGGGCAAACAACTCGCGCCATCCAGCAAAACGACAACGCCGTCATCGGCGCCAGTGGCAAAACCCGCGTCGGCCTCTTTACCAAGTAAATCCGTAACCAAACCGGCGACGCTACCCTCCCGTTCCCCAGGAAAAGTCCAGGTGAATTTTTCGCCACAAATTACCGTGCAGGGTAACGGACAAAACACCACTAAAGACATTCAGAACGTGTTGACGATGAGTAAACGCGAACTGGAAAGAATGATTAACGACGTAATGGCGCAGCAACAGCGCCGGGGGTATGCCTGATGTATGCCGTTTTAGGAGAGATTGAATTTAAGGTTGTCACATTCTGGGACGGCTTTAAAAGCACAATGGGCGTGGATTACGCCACACATGCCCGTATTGAAGGCAAACCTGGCGTGCAGTTTATTGGCGATAAGCTGGACATGCTGGCGCTGGAATTTTCCCTGCACAGCCAGTTTTGCCAACCCACAACAGAGCTGAATCGACTGCGTGAAGCCATGCTTGCCCACAAAGCAATGGCGCTGGTGTTTGGCAACGGTGATTATCGCGGCTGGTTTGTAATTACAGAGTTAACCGCCACTCACCAGCACACCGATCCCTGGGGCAATGTCATTGCCCAAAGCGGAACAATGTCGCTCCAGGAGTATACCGGCGATCCGAAAAACCCACTCCTGCCCCCGGCGATTACCACCCAGGAGCCTAATATTGACGAAAAGGCGAGCGATTTTCCGGACAAGGTGGAGTCCTGGTTGGATCAGATATTGAACGCCATTGAAGAAGGTATGCGCAAAGCCAAAGAGATGATCGATGAACTGGCGCAATCCATTGAAGATATTAAAAAAACAGTGGCAAAGGTTAAAGCACTGATTAAAGAGGCCAAAGCGTTAAAAGAAAAGTGTGAAAAGATAATTACGTCGTTGAAAAAGACTATCGATGCCATCGAAACCCTGTTTAAACAGCCGATGGATCTGCAAACGCTGGCAGGATTACCAAAAGCGTTGTCGGCGCAGATTAAAGCATTGCTGGGTAGCCTGCCGGGTATCCGCGACTGCGCCAAAGACGCCGGGACACTGGTTGACCATGCACAAGAACTGTTTGGCAGCATCACCAGCGCCATCGCCGAAGCAACTTTCGATAAAGCCACAACGTTGGTTGAGCAGGCGCGTACAACGGTACAGCAAACCACTCCCGCAGTGACTCAGCTCGCTGCCGCGACCATTACGAGGAGCTGGTAATGCGATACCTTGAACATATCACCACCGACGGCGAACGCTGGGATAACCTGGCATGGCATTACTACGGTGATGCACTGGCTTATGAACGCATTATCGCCGCCAATCCACATGTCGCCATTTATCCGGTACTGCCTGCCGGTATTCAGCTCATTATTCCGGTCATTACCGTCAACAAGACCGTATCGGAGATCCCACCATGGCTGAGATAAGCGTAACTGGCGGCGTCTTTGCCACGCTCGCGCCCATTTTTACCCTCTGGTATGGGCATAAAGATATCACTTATGACATCACGCCTTATGTCACCAGCATCAGTTACCAGGACAGTATTAAAAACGAGTCGGATACCATCGCGATTACACTGGATGACACCGATGGACGCTGGATAAAAGAGTGGTATCCCGGCAAAGGCGATACGCTGGCGCTGCACATAGGTTATCAGGGGGAAAAACTGCTCGATTGTGGTCAATATATCATTGATAAAATTGACATTTCAGCACCACCTTCCACGGTAAATATTGATGGCATCGCCACTTCCGTCAATCAGGCGCTGCGCACCCGTAACAGTCAGGGCTTTGAAGAGACAACGCTTTCAGCCATCGCCAGCCGTATCGCGCAAACTCACGGCCTGACGCTGGTGGGCAAAATCGAGCCGCTGACGATTGACCGGGTGACACAGTACGGCGAAACCGATGTCGGATTTCTCAAGCGCCTGGCCAGCGAATATGGCTATGCGGTAAAGGTGACCACCAAAGAACTGATTTTTTCGCATTTACCCACGCTGCGCTGCCTGGCGCCGGTGAAAAAGATCGACCGCAAAGACGTTTCGCATTTCACCTTCAAAGATACCATTAACCGCATCTACAAAAACGCCACCGTACAGCATCAAAATAGTAAGAAAAAAGAACTGGTTATCTACACTCACGACAGCCAGCAAAAGCCGTCTGCCCGTGGAGTCGGCACCAGTGCCGACACGCTGAAACTGAACAGTCGGGCGCCGGACGTTGGCGCGGCGCAGGCAAAGGCCAACGCCGCGCTCGACAGCCACAACGAATATCAACAAACCGGAACGCTCAGGATGATGGGCTGCCCGGAACTGACGGCAGGCAATAAAATCGAGCTAACCGATTTTGGTGTACTTTCCGGTCAGTGGCTGATTGATAAATCGACTCACAGTTTTGTGCGCAGCGGCTATATCACTGAAATCGACATTTCACGCGGGCCAGCAACCAGCCAGTAAGGAGGCAATATGAAAGGAGTAACCCGGCAAACGGGGATTATCAGCGATATTGACGAAACCAGCGTTCGGGTGCGGGTCACGCTACCAGAGTGTGACAATCTGAAGAGTAACTGGCTTGCGGTGCTGCAGCGCAATTCTCAGGACAATAAGGATTACTGGCTACCGGATATGGGCGAACAGGTGGAAGTTCTGCTGGATGATAACGGTGAAGATGGCGTGGTGCTGGGCGCAGTATATTCAACGGTAGACACTGCGCCAGTAGCATCGCGCGACAAACGCTATGTCCAGTTTTCTGATGGCGCAGCGTTTGAATATGACCGCAGCACCCACCAGCTTACGATTAATGGTGGCATCGAAAAAATCGTGATTGAGGTTATTGACCGTACCAGCCTGACATCGCCCAACGTTGAGGTTAAAGCCCAACACGTCACCGTGACTTCCGACACTGTTGATGTGAAAGCCACCGATGTCAGCATTGAAGCCAGTAAGGTCGATGTTAAAGCGGCAGCAGTGACGGTAGATGCGCCCATGAGCACCTTTACCGGCAACGTCACGGTGATGAAAAAACTCACCTGGCTTGGTGGCATGGCAGGAAGTGGAGGCATCGGCAACGCCGCCACGATAACCGGCAATGTCAACGTGATTGGTAACGTTCAGGCCAGCGGCACATTGCAGGACAGCGGTGGCAACTCCAACCACCATTCACACTGACGTTTAACCCGCCTGATGGCGGGTTTTCTCTTTTTAATCAATCAGTTTTCTAAATCGCTTTAATATCCCCGCCGCCTGTTCAGGGCGAAAATACCCTCATGAACACGAAAACACGCCCCTCTACGCTGCACTGGCAACCCGCCTTGCAGCGGCCTGAAGAATACGTCTGCGGACTGGATGATATTCACCAGGCAATACACATCATTCTGCGCACACCGCGCGGCAGTGATCCCCACAGACCGCTGTTTGGCAGCAACTTGTGGCACTACATCGATTATCCCATCGAGCGGGCGATCCCGCATGTGGTAAGGGAGTCGGTAGAGGCCATCCGCCAGTGGGAACCGCGCTGCCGGTTGCTGAAGGTGACACCGGTAATCGACGGGGAACATCTGACGTTACGTGTGCAATGGCGCGCCGCTGACGGCGTAATCAACTCAACGGAGGTGTTATGGCGATAGCCGAACCCGATTTTATTGACCGCGATCCTGCGCAAATTACCAGCGAGATGATTGCGCAGTACGAAGATGCCAGCGGCAAAAAGCTCTACCCGGCACAGGCCGAGCGGTTGCTGATTGACCTTTTTGCCTATCGTGAAAACCTTGTACGCATCGCCATTCAGGAAGTGGCGAAACAGAATCTGGTCGCGTATTCCCGCGCGCCAATGCTGGATTATTTAGGTGAGCTGGTGGGCGTTCACCGCTTACCTGCACAACCGGCAAAAACCACGTTGCAGTTTTCGGTAGCCAGTAAGAATCGAAATAACATTCTAATTCCACAAGGAACACGTGCCAGCGCCTCTGACAGCGTGATGTTTGCTACCGATGAAGATGTTCTGATTCCGGCGGGAAGTTTGCATATAGCCGTTCCCGCCACCAGTCTGGCAACAGGCGAAGCGGGCAATGGCTGGCAGCCTGCACAGATTAGCGCCCTTGTTGACAGGATTGGTTATTACGATATCAGCGTGACCAACCTGACGGCCTCAACCGGCGGCTGCGGTGAAGAGAGCGATGACGCACTACGCCAGCGGATCCAACTGGCGCCGGAAAGTTTCAGCAATGCGGGCAGCTATGGTGCCTACCGCTTTCATACGCTTTCCGTAAGCCAGTCGATTATTGACGTCGCGGTACTGGGGCCGGACGAAGGATTGCCAGAAGGCTGCGTGGAGATCTACCCGCTAACGCTGAATGGTCTGCCGGGCGTGGAACTGCTCGCGCAAATTGAACTGGAGGTTAGCAAGGAGAAAAAACGTCCGCTGACCGACAAAGTAAGTGCGAAATGCGCCGTTAGGGTGCCGTATGAAATCCGTGCGCAGCTCACACTGTTTACCACTGCCGATCAGGAGACAACGCTGGCTGCGGCGCGTAAAGCGATTAGCCTCTGGACGCAACAGCGGCAGAAACATCTGGGACAGGACATTGTGCCAAACCAGATAATCAAAGTGTTACAAGTCGATGGTGTCTATGACGTTGCGCTGAATATGCCTACAAAACGTATTTTGCAGGCGCATGAGTGGGCGGAATGCACCGCGATAGACGTCACGATTGCCGGAGTCAGCGATGGATAAATTGCTGCCGCCACCGCCGCTTGCCAGCGATGAGCGTTTTTCAACTCTGGCAAATATCGCCACCGAGCGTTTTGCCCAACTCGATCTGACAGCGTTGATGGTTTATCTGGTAGACCTGGTTGATGCTTCGGCATTACCTGCCCTTGCAGAACAATTTCACGTTCAGGGGCTGGAAGGTTGGTTATTTACCACTGATGAACGGGAGAAGCGCGAGTTAATTAAGCAAGCCATTGAGCTGCATAAATATAAAGGAACGATTTGGGCGGTACGGCGGGTGCTGGAAATACTTTCGCTACCAGGAACTATTTCAGAATGGTTTGAATATGGGGGGAAGGCTTATTTTTTTAAGGTTGATATTACACTAGAGGAAAAAGGATTAAATGAAGATGAATTTAATGCACTTATCGCATTAATTCACGAATATAAAAATGTTCGTTCAAAACTTGAAAGCATTACCATCTGGCTTATTAACCAAAGTCAAATGCCAGTTATTGGCAGCGCAATCCAGGGTGGGGAGGTTATTACTGTATTACCCCCTATTGCGGAGAGTATTTGGCAGTCATCGACACTATTTTTAGCGACAGGTTACTGTGTTGAGGAATACATAAATCTCTTTCCGTATCAACCTGATCGCATTACACAATCCCAACCGATTCATGTCGGCACAGGATACTGGAGTACCGAAATTATGTCTGTATACCCGGAGTAAGTATGGCAAGTGAATTTTTTACAATATTAACCACCGCAGGCAAATCAAAAATTGCCTCTGCGCTGGCGGAGCAAAAACAGATCCGCCTACAAACTATGGTGGTCGGCGATGGCAATGGTCATTATGTCGAGCCGACAGAAAGTCAAACCAAAGTTGTGCATGAAGTCTGGCGTGGGCAACTAAATACCTTAAAAATTGCGCCTGATAATCCAGCCTGGGTTATCGCAGAGACGATTATTCCTGAACAAGTAGGTGGCTGGTACGTCCGCGAGGTTGGGCTACTGGATGCTGACGGCACACTAGTTGCTATTGGCAAATTTCCGGAAACCTATAAACCGCTATTACCTGCAGGTGCCAGTAAGCAAATTGTTATTCGCGCAGTTATGGAAGTGACCAATGCTGACGCGGTGACGCTTTTGATCGACCCTTCAGTCGTTATAGCAACCAGAGAATATGTCGATGAAACGCTGAAAGAACATCAACAATCACGGAATCATCCTGATGCGACGCTGACGCAGAAAGGTTTTACGCTGCTGAGTAATGCGACCAATAGCGATGATGAAACCAAAGCGGCCACGCCAAAAGCGGTAAAAGCGGCATATGACCTGGCAAATAGTAAAGCCGCCACTAGTCATACTCATGCCTGGAATCAGATTAATGGTATCCCTGACGGTACGCTGACGCAGAAAGGGATCGTTAAACTTAACAACACGACAAATAGCCCCAGTACGGCGGAAGCTGCAACGCCAAGTGCGGTTAAGGCGGTGTATGACCTGGCAAATAGTAAAGCCGCCACTAGTCATACTCATGCCTGGAATCAGATTACTGGTATCCCTGACGGTACGCTGACGCAGAAAGGGATCGTTAAACTTAACAACACGACAAATAGCGCCAGTACGACGGAAGCTGCAACGCCAAGTGCGGTTAAGGCGGTGTATGACCTTGCTAATGGCAAGGCTTCGGCAAGTCATACGCACGCATGGGAGCAGATTACCAACATTCCCGACGCAACTCTTGGTAAGAAAGGAATTGTTCAGCTAAGCAGTATCGTCCCTAGTACCAGTACAACAGAAGCAGCAACGCCATACTCAGTTAAGGTTGCCTATGACCTTGCGAACACTAAAGCTCCGGCAAGCCATGCTCATCCATGGAATCAAATTACTGGTATCCCGGACGGTACGCTGACGCAAAAAGGGATTGTGAAGCTTAATAACACAACAAACAGCACCAGTACGACAGAGGCAGCGACACCCAGTGCGGTGAAGGCAGCAATGGACAAAGCAAATACAGCGTTGAATAACACCACTGCATCTATATCAGATGTCAGACTAGGTGCTAAATTTGATCAGGTTATGGCAAAAGGGGGGCGCTATGAATTCTCTGGTAATGTTCTGACTGGGTTGAGAATTATCGGAGAAGTAGATGGAGATGATCTCGCTATATTTCGCCCACTTCAGATAAAGGTTAGAAATTCTTGGTATACGGTAGGGCAACTTTAATGGAATATAAAAATTTTACACTCTATAAACCAACAGAAAGTATTGGTGGTATTTTTTATCTAAAATCTGCTGACGATGTTGATTGGTACGAGGCACAAAAAAACTTTTCTACCGAAACGTTAAAAATTGCTTATGATAGCACAGGTAGAATTTGCATTGCGGATACTGATGCCTCAGCGATTTGGCCAATAAATTTATCTATCAGTGAGATCTCATCTGAGAATGTTCCTGATGATTTTTCAACAAATGGGAAATGGCTCTGGAATGGCGAAAGTATAATCAGCTCTGTAACAATCGTAACCGCTAAAAAAAATAAAGTAGAGGATATCAAAAATCAACGCGACACCATCACAACCGATTACATCATCATCAACAACCATCACTTCCACAGTGATACAAATAGCCGTATCCAACAGCTTTCACTCACTAAAATGGGAGCGGAGAAAAAAATCCTTCCAGGTTTAATGTGGAAAACTAAAAATAACGGTCTGATTGAGTTAACCAACGAAATCGCTGCCCAGTTTGAATCGGTAACAATAGATCACGATATGCGCCTGTTCGCCAACGCCCAGCGTCATATCGCGGCGGTGGAAGCTCTGGACGATATTCAGGCAGTGCTCGACTACGATTACTCCACAGGCTGGCAACCATGAGTAAAACCACTGTCTGGCTCGCTTGTTATAAGGGCCGAACAGAGCACCGTGGTATTGCCCGACTGGCTGACTGGCTTACCCGTAAAATCACACGCGGTAGTTATTCCCACTGTGAATTAGCCGTTAAGCATGGTGAAAAGAGTTACCTTTGTTACTCTGCATCACTGCGCGATCGCGGTGTACGCGGAAAGATAATGCCGTTACCTGCGGATAAGTGGGATCTATTGCCGCTCCAGGCCAGCCTTCAGGATGTGGAAACTTTTTTCCGTAAACATGATGGCAAACGCTATGACTGGCGCGGAGCCTTAGGAATTATCACCGGCAATAAAGAACAGTGCGATCGCCTGTTTTGCAGTGAATTTTGTGCTGAATTTCTGCAATTAAAAGACAGCTGGCGATACTCACCCAATCACCTGTATGCCTTAGTAAGTAGCTGGCAATCCCATCCGTAAATCACACCGGGCACAATGCCCGGTTCCTTATATACTCTAAATAGCTTATATGGACACCTCCCCGATGCAAGCACGGTCAGACAGAGAAAATGGTCTCTGCGCCTTACTCCGAAAGGGCTGACCGAAAATGGAGAGCTATTCCGCTTGGCTATTTAGAATTAGGCTATAACATATTTATAAAAAATATTATTCCAAACAAAACATTCATGTGAAGAATAAAAATAAATTTTTAAAAATAAATATATTGCGTTATAAATCACTTCAAATATAGTTTGTCCTTTTGGTACCCTCATAGACGATGCGAGGAAACAGCGTGTTTACTGCCTCACTCCTCTGGAAAAGTAAGGTTATCACTAATAAAAATGAGTCAGATAACACGTTGCCGCTGGCACGCCACAAAGATAGAGGCTTAAGTAGGATAACATTCACATACTATGCATATACACTGATTCCTCATTTGCTTATAAAAATTCAATAAAGCAAGGTAACAATAGAAAGGATAGTACGTCATGGTTGATAAAATAATTTTCACTGTTACGCCAATTTTTTCCATTCCTCCACGTTGCGCTGCTGCTGTAGAGACCTGGATTTATCAGGTTGCTAAGATGACAAGAATACCGAATAGAATTGTTTGTATAAAAGAAGAAGGTTATTCTGATATCACTACTGTCAGTGAACGATGCTCAATTCATCGCATCGGATTCGGTCGAATTTATAAACGCATATTTCAGAAATTGACGCGTATAGACCCCCTGCCTTATTCTCAACGAATTTTGAATGTCGCTAACGATTTCAATATTACGGATAACAGTGTAATCGTTGTACATAATAGCATGAAATTATATAGCCAGATTCGTGAGCGTTCACCTCATGCAAAAATAGTGATGCATATGCATAACGCTTATGAGCCAAAAGGAATGGATGCTAATGTCAAAATGCTCGTCCCCAGTAACTATTTAAAAGACTATTATCAGGGTTTTCTTCCTGATGCAGATATCGCTATAGTTCCAAATGGAACAGATCCATATAATACGGATAAGCACTGTGCCAAAATCAACAGATCTGAACTGAACATACCCTCTGACAAGAAGATTATATTTTATGCGGGAAGAATATCTCCTGAAAAAGGATTGATGTTACTTTTACAAGCGTTTGAACTACTCATCAGAACCCGTGATGATATAGAGCTGGTTGTTATCGGAGATTATGCGAGCAAAAGTAAGGGTGAAAAAGGAATTTACCAACAGAAAATTCGAGAATTAGCAAAGCAACTAGGTTCACACTGCCATATGTTAGGAGGTGTCGCTCCTGAGGAAATGCATCGTTATTATTGTTTGGCTGATTTAGTTGTTATTCCATCTCAATTTCAGGAGCCATTTTGTATGGTGGCAATAGAAGCTATGAGTGCAGGTAAACCTGTACTGGTGAGTACTCGAGGTGGAATGATAGAATTTGTAAAAGATAAAGATACTGGCTATCACCTGCAAGAGCTGATGACCCCCAAAACGATTGCTGTGGATATAGAAAAAACACTTAACAATCCTGATTTACTTAGTATTGCCCATCACGGAAAACAATTTGTCCTGGAAAATTATTTATGGTGGCAAGTTACTCACAAGTTTGAAACTGTAATTAGCAATTGGTTTGATTGTTCCAATTAAAACTTTAGCGACGAATTTTATTTTCAGAAATACTACTGATATGGTAAGAAAACAATGCCGGGCTGTATGCCCGGTATATTACTTTTTATCCTAAAATCACAACCAGATCTGAAGCCACGAATTAAAAGAAACAGTCAAATGGATAATTTTTTCAAAAAAAAACATCCTGACTCATTCTCCTATTCTGCTCTGGGGTAAATTCCCGTACACTGAACCCTCTGGCTCACTGAGGGCACCATCATGGCACTCCCCCGTATTACACAAAAAGAAATGACCGAGCGTGAACAGCGCGAATTAAAGACGCTGCTGGATCGGGCGCGTATTGCGCATGGTCGCGTGTTGACCAATGCCGAAACCAATAGCATTAAAAAAGAGTACATTGATAAGCTGATGGTTGAGCGTGAGGCTGAAGCGAAAAAAGCCCGCCAGTTGAAGAAAAAGCAGGCTTATAAACCGGACCCCGAAGCGTCATTCAGTTGGTCGGCAAATACATCGACGCGCGGCAAACGCTGATTAGCGCCCTTTTTTCTTCCGCCCCGGCGAGGTGAAACGCTTACCGTTTGATGCCGGGCGACTACCTTTTTCCGCCGTTTTTTCCATCTTCACCACCGGGCGCTTGATACCCGCCGTTTTCGGTTTGGCCTTCGCTTTGGGTTTTGCCTCGGAAGAGGAATTTTCAATGAGCTTAAAGAGGTCGATTAACTCATCATCAGTTAAATCGCGCCACTCCCCCAGCGGAATGCCGCTTAAGCTGACGTTCATAATCCGAGTACGTTCCAGCTTCTTCACTTCGTAGCCAAAGTGCTCGCACATGCGACGAATCTGTCGGTTCAGCCCCTGCACCAGGGTAATGCGAAAGACAAATGGCGCTTCTTTTTTGACTTTGCATTTTTTGGTCACCGTCCCGAGGATCGGCACACCTGCGCCCATGCCACGAATAAATTCATCGGTAATCGGTTTATCCACCGTCACCAGATACTCTTTCTCATGGTCATTACCCGCACGGAGGATCTTATTCACCAGATCGCCGTGATTGGTGAGGAAAATCAGCCCCTGGGAGTCTTTATCAAGGCGACCAATCGGGAATACGCGTTTACTGTGGTTAACGAAATCGACAATGTTGTCGCGCTCACCATCTTCCGTGGTACTGACAATCCCCACAGGCTTATTCAGGGCGATAAGCACTAAATCTTCGGCTTCCCGAGGCTCAATCAACTGACCGTTTACTTTCACAACGTCGCCGGGTTTCACCTGATCGCCAATGGTGGCACGCTTGCCATTAAGGAACACATTGCCTTGCTCGATATAGCGATCCGCTTCGCGGCGTGAGCAAATTCCGCTTTCGCTGATGTATTTATTTAAACGGACTGATGAGTCGGGCAGCATAAATTCTCCTGTAAAACGCGGAATATACCGTACCTCTTCCTCCCAAAAAACAGGATTTATGCGGGATGCGATAAGTTACGCGTCTGCATTAATAGCCGTTTAATAGAAAATCGATAGCATCACGCAGTACGATTCGCTGTTGACTAACGTTCTCCCAACTCTTTTAGCGGTATTCCTGTCATCATGTGTGCCATTACCATGTGATCCAGGCCTGCAATTGAAACCACCGGACAAACTTTTACCGGCGATCAAGCCTGACCGCCGGAGCAACAATGGTATGCTTTAATACATTGGCGACAGGATGCTGGAGATTGATGAGATAAGGATAAACGTGCCGCCCACTCCCCAGGTTCTCATAAGCACAATATTGATCCATTAGAATGACCTTTGGTAATCGCTAAATGAACCGTTCTCATCCACCCACTGATTAACCGCGTCGACAGATTCTTTGTTTTCTCGCAACCAGGTTTCTCTCTGATTCTGACGGATTTTTTCCAGTAACGCTTCGGTTAATACCGCCGAGAGATTGAGTTTGAGTTTACGAGCTTCTTCCAGAATCTATGGTGGCAGCGAGGCATTAACAGATTTTTTCACCTTCGATATTGTGCGCATAATTCCCTCCATCATGATGCGCATACTCTGTCTAAAAGTAGCGTAATTAACGAGCATTTTTCCTCCAGTTCCCTTAGAAATTTGTCGAAAAATACATCTACTACGAATACCTGTCACGCCTGATCATTCAAACTTGCGAGGCGCTTTCCAGAAGCAATACGCGACATCGTGAGCCATGTCAGTAAGCGGTTAAAATCACAGTGGTAGCATGGCTCCCGTGATTTCTTACTAACCGGAGAAGTAATGGAACTGCTTTTATTGAGTAACTCGACGCTGCCGGGAAAAGCCTGGCTGGAACATGCGCTGCCGCTGATTGCTGAACAGTTGCAGGGGCGCCGTTCAGCGGTGTTTATTCCTTTCGCTGGCGTAACGCAAACCTGGGATGATTACACCGCCAAAACGGCTGCGGTTCTCGCTCCGCTGGGTGTTTCTGTCACCGGTATTCATAGCGTTGCCGATCCAGTTGCCGCAATTGAAAATGCGGAAATCGTGATTGTCGGCGGTGGCAACACTTTCCAGTTACTGAAGGAATGCCGTGTGCGCGGTCTGCTGGCACCAATTGTTGACGTGGTGAAACGCGGCGCGCTGTACATTGGCTGGAGTGCAGGAGCTAACCTTGCCTGTCCGACTATCCGTACTACCAACGATATGCCAATTGTCGATCCACAAGGTTTCGATGCGCTGGATCTGTTCCCGCTGCAAATCAACCCGCACTTCACCAACGCGCTGCCGGAAGGCCATAAAGGTGAAACGCGCGAGCAGCGTATTCGCGAACTGCTGGTGGTCGCGCCAGAGTTGACGATTATTGGTCTGCCGGAAGGTAACTGGATCACGGTGAGTAAAGGTCACGCTACGCTGGGCGGCCCGAATACCACCTATGTGTTTAAGGCTGGTGAAGAAGCGGTTCCGCTGGAAGCTGGGCACCGTTTTTAAATGAAATTGCCGGATGCATTATCCGGCATCTTGTACACAATGCCTGATGCGACGCTTGACGCGTCTTATCAGGCCTACAGGGTCACGGTATTAATACTCGTCCCGTCCCTCATCTTCATCTGGTTGTTCAAGCACACTGTAAGCGACTGAACAAAACAGCGAGTTCAGACGCTGCATATCTCCCAGCAAGCCTAAATGTAGCGAACTGGTTTCAATACTCTGCACGTTCTGCTGATGCAGGCGATCTACGTGAGCGTGGGAATAACGGCGATTAAGAATGCGAAAACGATGCTTGCTGCGGCGTAAACGACGGGCGCTGGTGACATCGCCAGAGAAGAAAACCGACATTGCCAGTTTTAAATTACTGAGCAATTGCTCATAGAGCGCATCCAGTTCCTTCAACCCATCAATCGAAAATGCCCGCCGCGCTGCCAGCGATTTGTCAGCAATTTCACTACCCATACGCTCGACAATATCGGAAGCCTGTTCCAGATTGAGCGCCATTTCAATGATTTCCGCCCAGCGACGAGACTCTTCCTCCGCCAGTTCCTCTTTTGGCATCCGCGCCAGGTAAAGTTTAATCGCGGTATACAACACGTTGATATCATCCGCCAGCTTACGCAGCTCTTTCTCTTCACGAGGCGCGCCGTGCATCACTTTATTCAGCCCTTCCATCATCTGTTCCATAGCGTCACCGATGCGCAATGTTTCGCGGGCCGCATTGGCCAGAGCAAGCGTTGGCGTATCCAGCGCGCTAACGTCCAGATGTTTCGGTTTCAGATGGGCATCCAGTTCGGGTTCATCGCGAATAATCGTTTTGCAAAACCGCGCCATCGGGTCAACAAATGGCAGCATTACCAGACAGCGCACAAGGTTGTAGAAGACGTGGAAATAGATTACCAGTTCCGCTTTCGGCAAAGGCAGTTTATCCATGGATTCAGCCAGAACATGGACAAACGGCAGGATAATCAGGCTTCCCACCAGCTTAAACAGCAGGCTACCCAGCGCCACACGGCGTGCAGCGGCATTGGCGGCACTGTTGTTAAGCATCGCCAGCAGGCCGGAGCCAAGGTTAGCACCAATCACCAGACAGAGCGCCACCGGGAAAGAGATAATACCTGCGGCAGTCAGAGTGGCGGTCAGCAGTACGGCGGCAAGGCTGGAGTAGCTGATAATGGCGAACATCGCGCCAATCAGCGCATCCAGTAAAATATCGCCAGTCAGCGAGGCAAAGATCACCTGAACGCCGTTTGCCTGGGTGATCGGCGTTACGGCCTGCACAATCAACTCCAGTGCCAGCAAAATCAGCCCAAGACCGATACCGACGCGCCCCAGTTGCCCGGCGCGCGACTGTTTGCGTCCGAGGAAAAAAATCACGCCGATAAAAATAAGTAACGGTGACAGCCAGGATAAATCGAAGGTAAGAATACGCGCCATTAGCGCCGTCCCGACATCTGCCCCCAGCACAATCACCAGAGCCGGTGCGAGGGCAACCAGATCCTGAGCGACAAACGAGGTCACCAGCATGGTGGTGGCATTACTGCTCTGTACCAGTGCGGTAACACCTATTCCCGCGCAAAAGGCGAGTGGCTTCTTTTCGACGCTCCGGCTAAGAACAGTACGTAGGCGCGCACCGAAGACGCGCATTACGCCGGTACGAACAATATGCGTCCCCCAGACCAGCAGGGCGACGGCAGAAAGCAGGTGAAGCAGTGTTAACACGAGTTCAGGTTCTCCTTATCGTTATATGCTCCTGAAACAGATACCGAAGGGGGCGAGCTGCGCTTTTCCGGTCTGATATAAGACCAGTATAAGTGTTTCATATTAATAAAGAGACAGGGCACTCATTGAGCGCCCTGTTTGTTGTAAGGAAAAGTGACAGATTTGTGAATCAGTCCGCGTCATACCCCAGATTCGGCGCCAGCCAGCGTTCAACATCAGCAACGCTCATTCCTTTACGGCGGGCATAGTCTTCGACCTGGTCGCGCTGAATTTGCGCCACGGCGTAATACTTGCTATCCGGGTGGCTGAAATACCAACCCGAAACCGAAGCACCAGGCCACATCGCGAAAGATTCCGTGAGTTTCATGCCGGTGTGTTTTTCCACTTCCAGCAGCTCCCAGATGGTGGCTTTTTCCGTATGTTCCGGGCAGGCAGGGTAGCCTGGTGCCGGGCGGATGCCCTGGTAGTTTTCGCGGATCAGCTCTTCATTGCTGAGATTCTCGTTCGGCGCATAGCCCCAGTAAACTTTACGCACACGCTCATGGAGATACTCCGCAAAAGCTTCGGCCAGTCGGTCGGCAAGAGCTTTCACCATAATTTTGTTGTAATCATCATGCTGCGCTTCGAACGCTTCTGCCAGCGCGTCCTCTTCCAGCCCGCCAGTCACGGCAAATGCGCCAATGTAATCCGCTTTACCAGAAATCTTTGGTGCCACGAAATCCGCAAGGCAGTAGTTGGCGAAGCCGGTTTTTTCCGTCTGTTGGCGTAGATGGTGGCTGACGTTGATCACATGGGTGCGCGTTTCGTCGCGGTAGATTTCAATGTCATCGCCCACACGGTTTGCCGGGAACAGACCAACCACACCGCGTGGATTCAGTGTTTTCTCGGCGCTTAATTTATCCAGCATGTCATTGGCGTCTTTAAACAGGCGTTTCGCCTCAACGCCTACCACTTCATCTTCCAGAATGCGCGGATACTTCCCGGCCAGCGACCAGGTCATAAAGAACGGCGTCCAGTCGATGTAATTACGCAGGGTTTCGATGCTGGCTTCGACTTCCTGCACGCCGAGACGGTGCGCCACCGGCGGCGTGTAAGCCTGCCAGTCAAAAGCGAAGTCGTTATCACGCGCCGCTTCCAGCGTGACCGGCGGTGTACGCGGTTTCTTGCGCCCGTGCTGAATACGCACGGTTTCGTACTCTTTGCGGGTACGAGCGACAAAATCGTCACGCTGAGTGTCGGAAAGCAGCGCCGCCACAACGCCAACGGTGCGCGAGGCGTTTTGTACATACACCGTCGGGCCACTGTAGTTCTGCTCTATTTTCACCGCCGTGTGCGCTTTTGAGGTGGTCGCACCGCCAATCAATAGCGGAATGGTGAAGCCCTGACGCTCCATCTCTTTCGCCACGTTAACCATTTCGTCCAGCGACGGCGTGATCAGCCCCGAAAGGCCAATCAAATCGGCATTCACTTCTCTGGCGGTGCGGAGAATTTTTTCCGCAGGCACCATAACGCCGAGATCGACAATTTCGTAGTTATTACATTGCAGCACCACGCCAACGATATTTTTACCGATATCGTGCACATCACCCTTCACGGTGGCGATCACCATCTTGCCGTTGGTTTTGCCCTGCTCTTTGCTGGCTTCGATAAACGGTTCGAGATATGCCACCGCCTGCTTCATAACGCGTGCCGATTTCACTACCTGCGGCAGGAACATTTTCCCTTCGCCAAACAGATCGCCGACCACGTTCATGCCGTCCATCAGCGGCCCTTCAATCACTTCAATCGGGCGCGTAGCCTGCTGGCGCGCTTCTTCGGTGTCTTGTTCGATAAATTCAGTAATGCCTTTAACCAGTGAGTACTCCAGGCGTTTTTTCACATCCCACGAGCGCCACTCTGCCTGCTGGGCGTTAGCGGTGTCGTCTGTTTTACTACCGCGATATTTCTCGGCAAGTTCCAGTAAACGCTCGGTGCCATCGTCGCGCCGGTTGAGGATCACATCTTCCACCGCGTCGCGCAGTTCAGCGGGCAGGTCGTCGTAAATCGCCAGTTGCCCAGCGTTGACAATCCCCATATCCATGCCGTTGCGAATAGCGTAGTAGAGAAACACCGCGTGAATGGCTTCGCGCACAGGATCGTTACCACGGAACGAGAAGGAAACGTTGGAAACACCGCCGGAGATCAGCGCGTGCGGCAGTTCGCGTTTGATGTCTTCACACGCGCCGATAAAGTCCTGCGCGTAGTTATTGTGCTCTTCAATGCCAGTTGCGACCGCGAAGATGTTCGGGTCAAAGATGATATCTTCCGGCGGAAAGCCAACCTCTTCGGTGAGGATTTTGTACGCCCGACGGCAAATCTCGATTTTCCGCGCGCGGGTATCGGCCTGGCCCTGTTCGTCAAAGGCCATAACCACCACTGCCGCACCGTAACGACGCAACAGTTTTGCGTGATGGATAAAGGCATCGACCCCCTCTTTCATCGAGATGGAGTTAACAATGCCTTTGCCCTGAATACACTTCAGCCCTTTTTCAATGACGTCCCATTTTGAAGAGTCGATCATAATCGGCACGCGGGCAATATCCGGTTCACCCGCAATCAGGCTGAGGAAACGCACCATCGCCGCTTCGGCGTCGAGCATTCCTTCATCCATATTGATATCGATAATCTGCGCGCCGTCTTCCACCTGCTGACGCGCCACATCCAGCGCCTCGCTGTATTTCTCTTCTTTGATCAGGCGTTTGAATTTGGCAGAACCGGTGACGTTAGTCCGCTCGCCGACGTTCACAAACAGGCTATCGTCGCCAATATTCAGCGGCTCCAGGCCGGATAAACGGCAGGCTATGGGGATCTCAGGCAGTTTGCGCGGCGCTAATCCTTCTACTGCACGGCTCATCGCTGCAATATGTTGTGGCGTGGTGCCGCAGCAACCGCCGACGATATTCAGGAAGCCCGCTTCCGCCCATTCGCGAATCTGTTTTGCCATCGTGTCGGCGTCGAGATCGTATTCACCAAAGGCGTTAGGCAGCCCGGCATTCGGGTGAGCGGTGACGTAGCATTCTGCTATTCGCGACAGCTCCTGCACATACTGGCGCAGTTCATCGGGCCCCAGCGCACAGTTGAGGCCGAAAGTCAGGGCTTCGGCATGGCGCAGAGAGTTGTAAAACGCTTCGGTGGTTTGCCCGGAGAGCGTGCGGCCGGAGGCGTCGGTGATGGTGCCGGAGATCATAATCGGCAATTCCACGCCCAGGGCTTCAAACTCCGTTTTCACCGCAAAGACCGCCGCTTTAGCGTTGAGGGTGTCGAAGACAGTTTCAATCAGAATCAGGTCTACACCGCCTTCCACCAGTGCTTTAGTGGATTCGCGATAGGCTGCCACCAGCTGATCAAAGGTAATGTTACGGAATGCCGGGTCGTTTACGTCCGGAGAAATAGATGCCGTGCGGTTGGTTGGGCCGAGAACACCAGCAACGTAGCGCGGTTTCTCTGGCGTGCGGGCGCTCCATTCGTCGGCACAGGCACGCGCCAGTTTCGCCGCCGCAAAGTTGATTTCCGCTGACAGGGATTCCATCTGGTAATCCGCCATCGCAATGGTCGTGGAGTTGAAGGTGTTGGTTTCGATGATATCCGCGCCCGCTTCAAAGTAAGCGTTGTGGATAGCAGCAATCACGCCCGGTTTACTGAGCACCAGCAGGTCATTGTTGCCTTTGAGATCGCACGGCCAGTCGGCAAAGCGTTCACCACGAAAATCGGCTTCGTTCAGTCGATAACTCTGGATCATGGTGCCCATTCCGCCGTCCAGCACCAGAATACGTTCATTTAACTGCGCACGCAGTTGTTCCACTTTGCTGCTCACACTTGCTCCCGACACGCTCAACCCAGATTTAATAAAAATTCAACAAACCATACTGGCATAAACGCATCTGTGGTAAAAGCGACCACTACGCAACATGAGATTTGTTCAACATTAACTCATCGGATCAGTGCAGCAGCTATTGCATTAGTTAACAATAAAAATGAAAATGATTTCCACGATACAGAAAAAGGAGGCTGTCATGGTCGCACCCATCCCCGCAAAACGCGGCAGAAAACCCGCCGTTGCCACCGCACCTGCGACCGGACAGGTTCAGTCTTTAACGCGTGGCCTGAAATTACTGGAGTGGATTGCCGAATCCAATGGCAGCGTAGCGTTAACCGAACTGGCGCAACAAGCCGGATTACCCAACTCTACCACCCACCGACTGCTAACCACGATGCAACAGCAGGGCTTCGTCCGTCAGGTTGGCGAACTGGGTCACTGGGCGATCGGCGCACATGCCTTTATGGTCGGTAGCAGCTTTCTCCAGAGCCGTAATTTGTTAGCCATTGTCCATCCTATTCTGCGCAACCTGATGGAAGAGTCTGGCGAAACGGTCAATATGGCGGTGCTGGATCAAAGCGATCACGAAGCGATTATTATCGACCAGGTACAGTGTACGCATCTGATGCGTATGTCCGCTCCTATCGGCGGTAAATTACCGATGCACGCTTCCGGTGCCGGTAAAGCCTTTTTAGCCCAACTGAGCGAAGAACAGGTGACGAAACTGCTGCATCGTAAAGGGTTACATGCCTATACCCACGCAACGCTGGTTTCTCCTGTGCATTTAAAAGAAGACCTCGCGCAAACGCGCAAGCGGGGTTATTCATTTGACGATGAGGAACATGCGCTGGGACTTCGTTGTCTCGCGGCGTGTATTTTCGATGAGCATCGCGAACCGTTTGCCGCAATTTCGATTTCCGGGCCGATTTCACGTATTACCGATGACCGCGTAACCGAGTTTGGCGCAATGGTGATTAAAGCGGCGAAGGAAGTCACGCTGGCGTATGGTGGAATGCGGTAACTTTTCGCCTCCTATTTATACAAACCGTACGCTAAATCTTTGCCTGCGCCGATACGCATAGACATCTTCAACATGCCCTTCACGGATACGGTTTTGTAACGCGCGCCAGTAGTCGGCGCGGAACAGGTCAGCGTGCATTTCTTCAAACAGCGGGCCAATGCGCGGGTCGGCGCATAGCCAGTGACGGAACTCTTCCGGGAAAACATCGCCGGGGGAGACGCTGTACCACGGTTCGCTGGCGAGTTCGTCTTCCGGGTAGCGCGGTGGCGGTATGTCGCGGAAATTCACTTCCGTCATGTAGCAAATTTCATCGTAATCATAAAACACCACGCGCCCGTGACGAGTGACGCCAAAGTTTTTAAACAGCATATCGCCGGGGAAGATATTGGCGGCGGCGAGCTGGCGAATGGCGTTGCCATACTCTTCAATAGCGTCGCGCAGTTGCTGGCCTTCAACTTGCTCAAGCCAGATATTGAGCGGCACCATTCGCCGTTCGATATAGAGATGGCGAAGTACAATCTGTTCGCCGAGATCGGTAATTTTTTCCGGCGCTTCCTGGAGCAGTAATTCCATTAATGCCGGGGAAATATGCCGCTTCTCCAGTACAAAGTTTTCAAACTCCTGGGTATCTGCCATTCGCCCTACGCGATCGTGCTCCTTAACCAGTTGATAGCAAGCGCGAACATGAGCGGCAGACATCTCCTTCTGCGGCGCGAATTTGTCTTTGATCACTTTAAATACTCGATCAAAACCCGGCAGCGTGAACACCAGCATCACCATTCCACGAATGCCCGGCGCTTCAATAAACTGTTCATTACAGCCCTGTAGATAAACGAGATATTCGCGGTAACTTTCGGTTTTAGCGTGTTTCTGGCAGCCGATAGCCATATACAGTTCTGCGGTGGTTTTGCCCGGCAGAATTTCCCGTAACCACTCGACCAGCGCAGCTGGCAGCGGCGCGTAAACCATAAAATAGGATCGCGCAAAGCCAAAGACGATGCTCGCTTCGGCGGTCGTCGTCAGGCAGGTATCAATAAATAACTCGCCATTGTCCGTCTGATGGATCGGCAGCAAAAAGGGCAACGTGCCGGAAGGCGTGATCAGTTTGCCCACCAGCCAGGCGGCTTTATTGCGGTAAAACAATTCGTTCGCCACCTGTAAATGACTTTCGGCGAGGTTGTCTGTCCCCAGCGTCTCCGTCAGATGGCGAATGATGTAGTTGATATCGCGGCTTTTATTCTGCCAGCGCAGACGCAGCGGCAGGTCGCTGAGAACGCGCATCAGCAGAGATTCCCAGCCGTGATCGGGATAAAAATCTTTTGCCAGCGGGCGCGGAATGGTACGAAAACGGCGCTCCGGCTGGGAGCTAAAGATAAAAAGCCGCTCGGGAGTAAGCGAGCGGTGGTCAAATAACCGGCAGTATACGGAGTTGAAAAAACTCTCCGCAATCTCGAAGCGCGGGTAATCCGGCAACAGCCGGGTGTAATGCTCTTTGACACGCAGTAAAAATGCCGCGTCCGTGCTTTGGCCGTTGGTAATGCAGCGCAGTTGCTCCACTACCAGCCCCACGTGATGATCATAAAGATGGATACGGTCTTTCATCGCCTGCTGGACAGCGTGCCAGTCGGCTTGTTCGAAACGCTGCTGCGCCCCGGAAGTCACTTCGAGGAATCGACCATACTGGGCGTCGAAACCTTGTAAAATGGTTTGTGCAATCAGTAATTCCAGGCCACGCGGCATCGCCTCTCCTTAATTCGCCCCTCGCCTTACGGAAAGGGGCGTTGGTTATTAGAACTGCGATTCTTCGGTGGAGCCGGTCAGTGCGGTAACTGACGACGTGCCGCCCTGAATAATGGTCGTCACTTTATCGAAGTAGCCTGTGCCCACTTCCTGCTGATGAGAAACGAAGGTATAGCCATCTTTCGCAGCAGCAAATTCTGGCTGTTGCACTTTCTCGACGTAATGCTTCATACCCTCGCCCTGTGCATAGGCGTTTGCCAGGTCGAACATGTTAAACCACATGCTGTGGATCCCCGCCAGTGTGATGAACTGGAATTTGTAGCCCATATCCGACAGCTGCTGCTGGAAGCTGGCGATAGTTTTGTCGTCGAGGTTTTTCTGCCAGTTGAACGATGGCGAGCAGTTATAGGCCAACAGTTTGCCCGGGTATTTCGCGTGGATAGCTTCCGCAAAGCGACGTGCCAGTTCCAGATCCGGTGTAGAAGTTTCACACCAAACCAGGTCGGCATACGGCGCATACGCCAGGCCACGGCTGATCGCTTGTTCAATGCCTGCGTGAGTACGGAAGAAGCCTTCGCTGGTACGCTCGCCGGTAATAAATTCGCTGTCATACGGATCGCAATCAGAGGTGATCAGGTCTGCTGCATCAGCATCGGTACGTGCAACCAGCAGAGTTGGAACGCCCGTCACGTCGGCTGCCAGACGCGCTGCGACCAGTTTCTGAATAGCTTCCTGAGTTGGCACCAGCACTTTGCCACCCATGTGACCACATTTCTTCACGGACGCGAGCTGATCTTCGAAGTGAACTGCCGCTGCACCGGCTTCAATCATCGCTTTCATCAGTTCAAAGGCATTCAAAACACCGCCAAAACCGGCTTCCGCATCGGCGACGATCGGCAGGAAGTAATCGACATAACGCGGATCGCCCGGTTCAATACCAGCAGACCACTGGATCTGATCGGCACGACGGAAGGTGTTGTTGATCCGTTCCACCACGGCTGGCACCGAGTTTGCCGGGTAGAGAGACTGATCCGGATACATGCTGGCCGCGAGGTTAGCGTCTGCCGCGACCTGCCAGCCAGACAAGTAAACCGCTTCAATACCCGCTTTCGCCTGTTGCAGTGCCTGACCGCCAGTCAGTGCACCGAGGCTGTTGATGTAGCCTTTTTTCGACTCACCGTGCAGCAGTCGCCACATTTTCGCCGCGCCCAGCTGCGCCAGCGTACATTCCGGATTGACCGAACCGCGTAATTTCACCACATCTTCCGCGCTGTACGGGCGAGTAATGCCTTCCCAACGCGGTTGAGTCCACTCTTTCTGTAATTCTTCAATTTGTTGTGTACGGGTTTTCATGTGCAGATGCTCCATAGTTATGTGGTGGTTTACGCTAACAGGCGGTAGCCTGGCAGGGTCAGGAAATCAATTAGTTCATCGGATGTGGTGATCTGTTCCATCAGGCGTGCGGCGTCGTCAAAACGCCCCTGGGAGAAACGTTCTTCGCCCAGTTCGCTGGCAATGACTTTCATCTCTTCGCCCAGCATCTGACGGAACAAGGCTTTGGTCACCGGTTTGCCATTACTCAACGTTTTTTGATGATGGATCCACTGCCAGATGGAGGTACGGGAAATTTCAGCCGTCGCCGCATCTTCCATCAGGCCATAAATCGGCACACAACCGTTGCCAGAGATCCACGCTTCGATGTACTGCACAGCCACGCGAATGTTGGCGCGCATACCTTCTTCGGTGCGTTCACCGTCACAAGGTGCCAGCAGCTGATCGGCAGTAATCGGCGCGTCTTGTTCGCGCATCACCTCAAGCTGATTTTTACGGGAACCGAGGATGTCGTTGAAAACCGCCATTGCCGTGTCAGCAAGGCTAGGATGGGCGATCCATGTGCCATCGTGACCGTTATTGGCTTCCAGCGATTTATCCGCTTTCACTTTGTTGAGCACCTGGTTATTGCGCTCTTCATCTTTGCTCGGAATAAACGCCGCCATGCCGCCCATCGCAAATGCGCCGCGTTTATGGCAGGTTTTGATTAACAGGCGTGAGTAGGCATTAAGGAACGGTTTATCCATCGTCACAGCCTGTCTGTCTGGCAGGACACGATCGGAATAGTTTTTCAACGTTTTGATATAGCTGAAGATGTAATCCCAGCGACCGCAATTCAGACCCACAATATGGTCGCGCAACGCATAGAGAATTTCGTCCATCTGGAACACGGCAGGCAGCGTTTCGATCAGCAACGTCGCCTTGATAGTGCCGCGCGGCAGATTAAAGCGATCTTCGGCATAGCTGAAAACTTCGCTCCACCATGCTGCTTCCTGCCAGGACTGGGTTTTCGGCAGATAGAAATAAGGGCCGCTGCCTTTTGCCAATAGAGCCTGGTAGTTGTGGAAAAAGTAGAGTGCAAAATCAAACAGGCTGCCAGGGATGGCTTCACCGCGCCAGGTGACATGTTTTTCCGGCAAGTGCAGACCGCGTACCCGACAAATCAAAACCGCCGGATTGGGTTTGAGTTGATAAATTTTGCCGGCTTCGTTGGTGTAACTGATGGTGCCGTTAACCGCATCGCGCAGATTAATTTGCCCGTCGATCACTTTGTTCCAGCCCGGAGCCAGTGAATCCTCAAAGTCAGCCATAAAGACTTTCACATTGGCGTTGAGCGCGTTGATCACCATCTTGCGCTCAACCGGCCCGGTAATCTCTACGCGGCGATCTTCTAAGTCCGCAGGAATCCCGCGAATTTTCCAATTGCCATCACGAATGGAAGCTGTTTCCGAAATAAAATCAGGCAACGTTCCGTTATCAATATCCTGCTGTTGCTGAATGCGCGCTGCCAGAAGTTTATTGCGTTGTGGCGTAAAATGCGTCACCAGTTCAGTCAGAAATTCTACCGCTTCGGCAGTAAGAATTTGCTTCTCCTGCTCGCCATACGGCCTTGTGAAAACCAGTTCATCGGTTGTTGTTGCCTGTTCAGTCATCGTGCTGCTCCTCGTCATGGATCCGAAAACTTCCCCACTGTGAACGAAGGATCGTTGTGCGCTTTTCGTTCAGCACAACTAAGACTACTCATTTAAAATGCAAAATCAAAAACAATTTCCATTTTTAATTTAAATTGAATTTAACTCACTGATAACAATAAGAATAAAATTTATTCACCTATTGAGGTGTGTTTCGGAAATAAAAAAGGCACCCGAAGGTGCTTGATTCAAGGTGCTGAAACGCTTAACGATCCTTTGCTGCAGAAGATTAATCCAGCGTTGGATTCATATGGCGTAGATCGTATGGCGTGATCTGGTAGACGTAATAGTTGAGCCAGTTAGTAAACAGCAAATTGCCGTGGCTGCGCCAGCTCGCTCGCGGTTTGTTTTGCGGGTCGTTATGCGGGAAATAGTTATACGGTACATCCGGGTTTAGCCCGGCTTCAACATCACGGAAATATTCCTGCGCCAGCGTTTGCGCATCGTATTCCGGATGCCCCGTTACAAAGGCAATACGCTTATCTTTGCTGGCAAACAGATATGCGTCCCCTTCTTCTGTCTCTGCCAGAATTTCCAGATCTGTGTAATCACGAATCAACGCTGCCGGAAAGTCAGCATAGCGCGAATGCGGTGCCAGGAATGAATCATCAAAGCCACGCGTCAGAAGCGCATGAGGATGGAGAATGTGATGCTCGTAAACGCCAGAGAGTTTGTCCGTGCGGGTTTGCTTAGGAATGCCGTAAAGAATATTGAGTGCGGCCTGAACCGCCCAACAGACAAACAGCGTTGAAGTGACGTGATCTTTCGACCACTCCAGCACCTGTTTGATCTGCGGCCAGTAAGCGACGTCATTAAACTCCACCAGACCCAGTGGCGCGCCAGTTACAATCAGACCATCGAAGTTCTGCTCCTGAATGTCTTCAAAGTTGCAGTAGAAGTTGTTCAGATGCTCTGCGGGCGTGTTGCGCGACTCGCGGGAATCGATGCGCAACAGCTGAATATCGACCTGTAAGGGCGAGTTTGAAAGCAGGCGCAGAAACTGATTTTCAGTTTCGATCTTCTTCGGCATCAGGTTAAGGATCAGAACCTTAAGCGGACGAATTTCCTGACCAGACGCGCGAGAAGTTGTCATCACAAAGACGTTTTCTTCACGCAAGAAATTGACGGCGGGCAGCTCGTCCGGCACACGAATCGGCATAACCTGATTACCTCTTTATATACGCTTATACGTTTAGACATCCAGATAGCTGAAGATAACCAGAAAATTTGCCAATGTCGAGCCTGCATGTTGAAGGTGAGAAAGTTTCAAGGAAAAGATTGCGTTAGGATATAAGCACCAATAAAAGGAGAGAAAATGGTTATTAGTATTCGCCGCTCACGGCATGAGGAAGGGGAAGAGTTGGTTGCGATTTGGTGTCGTTCTGTCGATGCCACCCATGATTTTTTATCAGCAGAGTATCGGGCTGAACTGGAAGAGCTGGTACGTTCGTTTCTGCCGGAAGCGCCATTGTGGGTCGCGGTTAATGAGCGGGATCGGCCGGTTGGGTTTATGTTGCTAAGCGGGCAGCATATGGATGCGCTGTTTATCGATCCTTATGTGCGTGGCGCTGGCGTGGGTCGAATGCTGGTGAAACATGCGCTCTCAATGACACCGGAACTAACAACCAACGTTAATGAGCAAAATACGCAGGCGGTTGGGTTCTATAAGAAGATGGGGTTTAAGGTTACAGGACGCTCTGAGGTGGACGATTTGGGGAAACCGTATCCGTTGCTGAATCTGGCGTATGTGGGGGAATAATGCGCTGTTGCCCCCTACCGTAACCCTGCGTAGGACGGATAAGACGCGCCAGCGTCGCATCCGGACTTTTTTCTGCACCAGCGCAAAAAGGCCATCCTTCCGGATGGCCTTTCGCTTTATCTGATGCCTGGCAGTTCCCTACTCTCGCATGGGGAGACCCCACACTACCATCGGCGCTACGGCGTTTCACTTCTGAGTTCGACATGGGGTCAGGTGGGACCACCGCGCTACGGCCGCCAGGCAAATTCTGTTTTATCAACACGTCCTCTTCTGACATGCCGATTTAATCTGTATCAGGCTGAAAATCTTCTCTCAATCCGCCAAAACATCTTCGGCGTTGTAAGGTTAAGCCTCACGGTTCATTAGTACCGGTTAGCTCAACGCATCGCTGCGCTTACACACCCGGCCTATCAACGTCGTCGTCTTCAACGTTCCTTCAGGAGTCTTAAGGTGTCAGGGAGAACTCATCTCGGGGCAAGTTTCGTGCTTAGATGCTTTCAGCACTTATCTCTTCCGCATTTAGCTACCGGGCAGTGCCATTGGCATGACAACCCGAACACCAGTGATGCGTCCACTCCGGTCCTCTCGTACTAGGAGCAGCCCCCCTCAGTTCTCCAGCGCCCACGGCAGATAGGGACCGAACTGTCTCACGACGTTCTAAACCCAGCTCGCGTACCACTTTAAATGGCGAACAGCCATACCCTTGGGACCTACTTCAGCCCCAGGATGTGATGAGCCGACATCGAGGTGCCAAACACCGCCGTCGATATGAACTCTTGGGCGGTATCAGCCTGTTATCCCCGGAGTACCTTTTATCCGTTGAGCGATGGCCCTTCCATTCAGAACCACCGGATCACTATGACCTGCTTTCGCACCTGCTCGCGCCGTCACGCTCGCAGTCAAGCTGGCTTATGCCATTGCACTAACCTCCTGATGTCCGACCAGGATTAGCCAACCTTCGTGCTCCTCCGTTACTCTTTAGGAGGAGACCGCCCCAGTCAAACTACCCACCAGACACTGTCCGCAACCCGGATCACGGGTCCACGTTAGAACATCAAACATTAAAGGGTGGTATTTCAAGGTCGGCTCCACGCAGACTGGCGTCCACGCTTCAAAGCCTCCCACCTATCCTACACATCAAGGCTCAATGTTCAGTGTCAAGCTATAGTAAAGGTTCACGGGGTCTTTCCGTCTTGCCGCGGGTACACTGCATCTTCACAGCGAGTTCAATTTCACTGAGTCTCGGGTGGAGACAGCCTGGCCATCATTACGCCATTCGTGCAGGTCGGAACTTACCCGACAAGGAATTTCGCTACCTTAGGACCGTTATAGTTACGGCCGCCGTTTACCGGGGCTTCGATCAAGAGCTTCGCCTTGCGGCTGACCCCATCAATTAACCTTCCGGCACCGGGCAGGCGTCACACCGTATACGTCCACTTTCGTGTTTGCACAGTGCTGTGTTTTTAATAAACAGTTGCAGCCAGCTGGTATCTTCGACTGATTTCAGCTCCACGAGCAAGTCGCTTCACCTAC
>NZ_KE136726.1:916484-952411 GCF_000407925.1 Escherichia sp. KTE31
CCCCCCTCTACGAGACTCAAGCCTGCCAGTATCAGATGCAGTTCCCAGGTTGAGCCCGGGGATTTCACATCTGACTTAACAGACCGCCTGCGTGCGCTTTACGCCCAGTAATTCCGATTAACGCTTGCACCCTCCGTATTACCGCGGCTGCTGGCACGGAGTTAGCCGGTGCTTCTTCTGCGGGTAACGTCAATGAGCAAAGGTATTAACTTTACTCCCTTCCTCCCCGCTGAAAGTACTTTACAACCCGAAGGCCTTCTTCATACACGCGGCATGGCTGCATCAGGCTTGCGCCCATTGTGCAATATTCCCCACTGCTGCCTCCCGTAGGAGTCTGGACCGTGTCTCAGTTCCAGTGTGGCTGGTCATCCTCTCAGACCAGCTAGGGATCGTCGCCTAGGTGAGCCATTACCCCACCTACTAGCTAATCCCATCTGGGCACATCCGATGGCAAGAGGCCCGAAGGTCCCCCTCTTTGGTCTTGCGACGTTATGCGGTATTAGCTACCGTTTCCAGTAGTTATCCCCCTCCATCGGGCAGTTTCCCAGACATTACTCACCCGTCCGCCACTCGTCAGCGAAACAGCAAGCTGTTTCCTGTTACCGTTCGACTTGCATGTGTTAGGCCTGCCGCCAGCGTTCAATCTGAGCCATGATCAAACTCTTCAATTTAAAAGTTTGACGCTCAAAGAATTAAACTTCGTAATGAATTACGTGTTCACTCTTGAGACTTGGTATTCATTTTTCGTCTTGGGACGTTAAGAATCCGTATCTTCGAGTGCCCACACAGATTGTCTGATAAATTGTTAAAGAGCAGTTGCGACGCGGCTTTCAGCTCACTGTCGCGAGGTGGCGTATATTACGCTTTCCTCTTTCAGAGTCAACCCTGAATTTCAGGATTTTTCTCTTCAACCGAACCGGCTGTTTGTGTGAAGTGATTCACATCCGCCGTGTCGATGGAGGCGCATTATAGGGAGTTCTCCTGAGGCCGCAATAGAAAAATTGCAAAAAAATGACTGACTGCTGCATTCCCCAGCAAAACCCCTATTTATACCTTTTTACGCACAGAGTTATCCACAATCATAAGTGTTATTTCTGTATTCCTGACCTGCTAACCACAATCGAAATGGTGCTCACCATCGAAACAAAAAAATTCGCGAGCGTTGCGCAAACGTTTTCGTTACAATGCGGGCGAAAAATAAAGATGCCCCGTTAGGGGCGTTAGCTGAGTTTTTCGCGAAAAATTCAGCTAACGCTCTCTGTAATAGTCAAATCCAGGGGATTTACCATGCAACAACGTCGTCCAGTCCGCCGCGCTCTGCTCAGTGTTTCTGACAAAGCAGGTATCGTCGAATTCGCTCAGGCACTTTCCGCACGCGGTGTGGAACTGCTATCTACAGGAGGCACTGCCCGACTGTTAGCAGAAAAGGGTCTGCCGGTGACCGAAGTTTCCGATTACACCGGTTTCCCGGAGATGATGGATGGACGTGTGAAGACTCTGCATCCGAAAGTACATGGTGGCATTCTGGGCCGTCGCGGCCAGGACGATGCCATTATGGAAGAACATCAGATCCAGCCTATCGATATGGTGGTTGTTAACCTGTATCCGTTCGCCCAGACCGTTGCCCGTGAAGGCTGCTCGCTGGAAGATGCGGTTGAGAACATCGATATCGGCGGCCCAACGATGGTGCGCTCCGCCGCCAAGAACCATAAAGATGTCGCCATCGTGGTGAAGAGCAGCGACTACGACGCCATCATTAAAGAGATGGATGCCAACGAAGGATCGCTTCTGCTTGCAACCCGTTTCGACCTCGCTATCAAAGCCTTCGAGCACACTGCCGCCTACGACAGCATGATTGCCAACTACTTCGGCAGCATGGTTCCGGCTTACCACGGTGAAAGCAAAGAAGCTGCCGGTCGCTTCCCGCGCACGTTGAACCTGAACTTCATTAAGAAGCAGGATATGCGCTACGGCGAGAACAGCCACCAGCAGGCTGCCTTCTATATAGAAGAGAATGTGAAAGAAGCCTCCGTTGCCACCGCAACCCAGGTTCAGGGTAAAGCCCTCTCTTATAACAATATCGCCGATACCGATGCGGCGCTGGAGTGCGTGAAAGAGTTCGCCGAACCGGCATGTGTGATTGTGAAGCACGCCAACCCTTGCGGCGTGGCTATCGGCAATTCCATTCTTGACGCTTACGATCGCGCGTACAAAACAGACCCGACCTCCGCATTCGGCGGCATTATTGCCTTTAACCGCGAGCTGGATGCTGAAACCGCACAGGCCATCATTTCTCGTCAGTTTGTCGAAGTGATCATTGCGCCATCCGCCAGCGAAGAAGCGTTGAAAATCACCGCAGCTAAACAGAACGTACGTGTGCTCACCTGTGGTCAGTGGGGCGAGCGTGTTCCGGGACTCGATTTCAAACGCGTTAACGGCGGCCTGCTGGTTCAGGATCGCGATCTGGGCATGGTCGGTGCAGAAGAACTGCGCGTCGTCACCAAACGTCAGCCGACCGAACAGGAACTGCGTGATGCGCTGTTCTGCTGGAAAGTGGCGAAGTTCGTGAAATCCAACGCTATCGTCTATGCCAAAAACAATATGACCATCGGGATTGGCGCAGGCCAGATGAGCCGCGTGTACTCCGCCAAAATCGCCGGTATTAAAGCTGCCGATGAAGGTCTGGAAGTCAAAGGTTCCTCTATGGCTTCTGACGCGTTCTTCCCGTTCCGTGATGGTATTGATGCTGCCGCTGCTGCCGGCGTGACCTGCGTAATCCAGCCTGGCGGTTCTATTCGTGATGACGAAGTGATTGCCGCCGCCGACGAGCACGGTATTGCAATGCTCTTCACCGACATGCGCCACTTCCGCCATTAATGGAGCGACAGATGAAAGTATTAGTGATTGGTAACGGCGGACGCGAGCACGCACTGGCCTGGAAAGCGGCGCAGTCGCCGCTGGTTGAGACCGTATTTGTCGCACCGGGTAATGCGGGAACGGCGCTGGAGCCTGCGCTGCAAAACGTCGCTATCGGCGTAACCGATATCCCGGCGCTGCTGGACTTCGCGCAAAACGAAAAGATCGATCTGACTATCGTCGGCCCGGAAGCGCCGCTGGTGAAAGGCGTGGTCGATACTTTCCGCGCCGCCGGGCTGAAAATCTTCGGCCCAACCGCAGGTGCCGCGCAACTTGAAGGCTCGAAAGCGTTTACCAAGGATTTCCTGGCCCGCCATAAGATTCCTACGGCGGAATACCAGAACTTCACCAAGGTAGAACCTGCGCTGGCGTATCTGCGTGAGAAAGGCGCGCCAATCGTCATTAAAGCTGACGGTCTGGCTGCCGGGAAAGGCGTTATCGTGGCGATGACGCTGGAAGAAGCGGAAGCGGCTGTTCACGATATGCTGGCGGGCAACGCTTTTGGCGACGCGGGTCATCGCATTGTTATCGAAGAGTTCCTCGACGGCGAAGAAGCGAGTTTTATCGTAATGGTGGATGGTGAGCATGTGCTGCCGATGGCCACCAGCCAGGATCACAAACGCGTAGGCGATAAAGATACCGGGCCAAACACCGGCGGAATGGGGGCTTACTCTCCTGCGCCGGTAGTGACCGATGAAGTTCATCAGCGCACCATGGAACGTATCATCTGGCCAACCGTGAAAGGCATGGCGGCGGAAGGCAATACCTACACCGGTTTTCTCTATGCAGGTTTGATGATCGACAAACAGGGCAACCCGAAGGTTATCGAATTTAACTGCCGCTTTGGCGATCCAGAAACCCAGCCGATTATGCTGCGCATGAAGTCCGATCTGGTTGAGCTCTGCCTGGCAGCCTGTGAAGGCAAGCTGGACGAGAAAACATCCGAGTGGGATGAACGCGCTTCCCTCGGCGTGGTGATGGCTGCGGGCGGGTATCCGGGCGATTACCGCACCGGCGATGTGATCCACGGCCTGCCACTGGAAGAAGTCGAAGGCGGCAAAGTGTTCCACGCGGGCACAAAACTGGCGGATGACGAGCAGGTGGTGACCAGCGGCGGGCGCGTACTGTGCGTCACCGCGCTGGGTCATACCGTGGCAGAAGCGCAGAAACACGCTTATGCCTTAATGGCCGATATCCACTGGGATGACTGCTTCTGCCGGAAAGATATCGGCTGGCGCGCTATCGAACGCGAGCAGCACTAACGCGACAGTTTTGCCAATAGCGTTTTGCGCGTAATCCCTAACTGACGGGCGGCTTCGGTTTTGTTGCCGCCCGTTTTCTCCAGCGCCGCCAGAATCACCTCTTTTTCCACTTCCACCAGCGGCTGAATATCCTGACTTTGCGCCAACGGAATCGGCGTACCGGCAATCGCCAGCGGCAGCTCGCGTTCGGAAATATATTCCCCGGTCAGCAGCACCACTGCCCGTTCTACCGCATTTTCCAGTTCGCGAATATTTCCCGGCCAGTCGTAGTGAATCAGCAGATCCATCGCCTGGGGCGTAAAGCCTTTTATCGCCTTGCGATTACGTTCAGCAAATCGTTGCAGAAAATGGTCAGCCAGCAGGGGAATATCCTCCCGTCGTTGCCGCAGCGACGGTACTTCAATCGCCACCACGTTCAGCCGATAGTAGAGATCCTGGCGAAAACGCCCGACCTTTACCTCAGCGGCAAGATCGCGATGGGTCGCCGCAATCAGCCGGACATCAACCGAGATGGTCTGGTTGCTGCCGACACGCTGAACTTCGCGCTCCTGAATCGCACGCAGCAGACGAACCTGCATCATCGGCGAGATATCGCCAATTTCATCGAGAAACAGCGTGCCGCCGTCCGCCTCAACAAAGCGCCCTTCACGCCGTTTGTCGGCGCCGGTAAATGCCCCTTTTTCGTGACCGAACAATTCAGATTCCAGTAAGGATTCATTGAGCGCCGCGCAGTTGAGCGTTACCAGCGGCTTTTCACTACGTGCACTGCTGGCATGAATCGCTCTGGCGACCAACTCTTTACCCGTACCGGAATCACCGTGGATAAGCACCGTGGCTTCCGATGGCGCGACAAGGGCGATTTCACTGAGCAGGTGTTGCATCGACTGGCTTTTACCGACCATACCGAACTGGCTGGCAGACACCGCAGGCGTTTCAGCGTCAACACTGTGCGTATGTGCGAGCGCCTTTTCCAGTGTCGCCTGCAGGTTATCGAAATCCAGCGGTTTGATGAGATAATCCAGCGCCCCGGTTTTCAGTGCTTCTACTGCCGTCTCGACACTGGAGTAAGCGGTCATAATCAGTACCGGAATCGCCGGATTTAACGCTTTGATCTCTTTCAGCGTGGCGATGCCGTCCATCTGTGCCATTCGCACATCGCAAAGCACAAGATCAAAAACCTGTTCCCGCACCTGCGCCAGCGCCTGTTGCCCACTATTCGCCAGCGCGACGTTATAACCCCAGCCGCGCAGTAATGCCTGCAAGATGGTGCAGTGGCTAATGTCATCATCCACCACCAGAATATCGATATTATCGTGCGTCATCCTTGTGGGTCCTTACGCGTAATATTGACCGGAAACCAGAGGGTGAACGTTGCGCCTTTTCCCTCCTGGCTTGCGACCTGAATTGTACCACCGTGTTGTTCAACAATATTATGCACGACCGCCAGCCCCAGTCCGGTGCCTTCGGCTTTGGTGGTGAAGTATGGGGTGAAGATGGCTTCAAGCTGATCCGCCGCAATTCCTTTACCGCTGTCGGTAACGCTGATTTTCACGCCAGCACCGCTTTCGCTGGCCGTCACGCTAATCACGCCATGCTGACCAATCGCCTGAATGGCATTGAGATAGAGATTCAACAAGACCTGGGTCAGTCGGTCCGGATCGGCCTGAATTTGCGGCAACGTGTCGTTGGCAGTAAAGCGTAACTGGATCTCCCGGCTGTTTGCATCCTGGCTCACCAGCTGTAATGAATGGTTAATCAAGGTATTGAGATCCACCGCCTGCAAAGCCAGGTGCGTTGGCTTGACCAGTTCCAGCAACTCACTCACCACACGATTCAAACGGTCGGACTCTTTCGCCATTACCTGCGCCAGTTGATGCGCTTCCCCGCCCTCTGGTGCTCGTTCGGCAAAGTATTTCGCCAGCCCTTTAATTGAGGAAAGCGGATTGCGAATTTCATGGGCAACGCCTGCCGCCAGATGCCCCAGCGCCACCAGCTTCTCTTTGCGCTTCATCTCATCCTGTAGAAGCTTGCGCGAGCGCAGATATCGGCGATACCAGAAGAATGACAACACGCTTGCCAGCAGTACCGTCGCCAGGGCGAAGAGGATAATCAGGGTGTTGCGCTTCTCCCCAATCTGGGTTGCAACCAGATCACTGGCATCAACAGCGATAAAGATAGCCTGTTGTGCTTCTGCCTGTGGCACAGCTTTTCCGTTACAGCGCGGCATATTGTGCATACCATGCCGCCAGGGAGCTGACATTGGCTGGAACAAACGATAGACCTCAAGCGCAGGCGCAGTTTCCGCTTTCTCAAGCAGTCGCCAGCGGGAGTTTTCCTCTGGCTTTAACTGCTGCATTTCATCTGGCGAATAGAGTGCACGCCCGACCATTTCGGGGTCACTGTGAAGAATGATGATGCCCTGGGCATCGGTGACAGCAAACCACAATACCCCCGGCTGGCCTGCCATCTCTTCCAGAAGTGCCTGCTGCTGAATATGGTGCATTCGCATCCCCATCCCTACGCGACTTCCCGACTCCAGAGCGCGAATAAGCACATTACCTTTTTCCAGTAATGCCTGGCGATCGGCCTCGCTTGCCCGCCCATAATCGCGAATAACCGTCACTGCAAACAATCCCACCAGCCCAACAATGACCACGGGGAGGATCGCGCTTAACCATTTGGCTAAGGCGTCTTTAGAACGTTGCATAAAACGCATCTTCTTCGTTGCCTGTTCATCCCTTTTTGACAGCAGAAATCATGCCATCTTTTATCAGCGTTTACCCTGCGCTGTAACACAAACACTTACGTTTCAATGAGTAAAAATGACTCGCGACCCACAGCAGGCGAGTCATTTTTACTCGCTTATCATGCCAGATTGCCCGTCACATCAGCGTTTCGTCGTTGGCACGGAAGATGCAATACCCAAAGTAAGACAACCACTGGAGGATTAACCATGAAACGGAACGCGAAAATTGCCCTGGTGATGATGGCGCTTTCAGCAATGGCGTTGGGCTCAACATCTGCATTTGCTCACGGCGGACACGGTATGTGGCAGCAAAATGCCGCGCCTTTGACCAGCGAACAACAGACGGCGTGGCAGAAAATCCATAATGACTTTTACGCCCAAAGCAGCGCGCTGCAACAGCAACTGGTAACGAAGCGTTATGAATACAACGCTCTATTAGCCGCTAACCCACCGGATAGCAGCAAAATTAACGCGGTCGCCAAAGAGATGGAGAATTTGCGTCAGTCGTTAGATGAGTTGCGGGTGAAACGGGATATCGCGATGGCTGAAGCAGGTATTCCGCGCGGTGCCGGAATGGGCATGGGTTACGGCGGCTGTGGTGGTGGTCATATGGGTATGGGCCACTGGTAAACTAGAACGTTTTCTCGTTGGGTTGCCAGCGACAGAAATCAGAGTTTGCCACTAACAGTAATTGCGAACCTTCGGGCGCTTCCAGCCATGCCACGCTGACATCAACAGAAGAGCGGCTCTGGCGGCGCTCGATATGCGCTATCGCCTGTGAATCTAAATCAGGTTTAATGGTTTGCCCTTCGCAGGTGGTCACGGTCTGTTCCATCGCATGCCAGCGCCCCTGGCGCAGCACGACTCTCCCCTGACGTAAGGCATCGCTAATCTGGCGGATCTGATCAGCACGATAACGGTATAAATCGATTTGGTCGTTAGAAAGCTGCTGCTTTTCCCCATCGGATTCACGTTGCATAAAGCTCAGATCACCGCGATCGTCAAAACGCGCACGAATGTTCACCGGCGGTTTGCTGTAAACATTGATATTGATGAGCGTGAGGTTATCGCCCTGCCAGCGATACTCTCGCGTCGTGGTATCGCCATTGCGCCACGGACTGAACACAGCAAGCAAATGCACATTATCGCCGCTGTCTTTTCGCCAGATACGTACCGCGCCCTGGTCTTCAGCAAAACCACTGGCGGTAAAGGGAGGAAGTGAAGAGTTGTGGCTACAGGCAGTAAGAAACAGAGCGCCCGCCAGCATCAATGATCGACGCCAGAAAGACAAAAGGGGTGAAACCACCCCTTCGTTAAAACTGTTCACTGCCACGCAATCTTACTTAACTGCGTCTTTCAGTGCCTTGCCAGAAACAAATGCCGGTACGTTAGCTGCGGCGATTTTGATTTCTTTACCGGTCTGCGGGTTGCGGCCAGTACGCTCAGCGCGGTGGTTCACTTTGAAGGTTCCGAAACCAACCAGTTGTACAGCATCGCCTTCTTTCAGAGACTCAGTAATTGCAGCCAGAGTGGACTCCAGAGCAGCTTTAGCCTGGGTTTTGGACAGTTCTGCTTTCTCTGCAATTACATCAATCAGTTGAGTCTTGTTCATAAGTTATCCTTACAATGTGTTTATCGCTTGCTAAGCATCGAGTGCGACGGAAATGCCAGAATAGCACTCTCCTGCATACACGCACCGATAGCCACTTTTTTTCGCCCCCCAAATGTAGACCAGACGGGGGGCGAAAGGGAAGACTCCAGGTACGACAAATCAGGCGTTAATTCACGTTTTCTGGTCTTATTGCTGAAAAATTATACCAATATTGCTCTCACCCGCCTCACGCAGGTCGGCTCTAAGGCCTTTTATCAGCTCAATGTCACGTTCTTCACACTCGGCTAAAAGTCGGAATATTTCCCACTGAATGTCCCATTCTTGCTCAACGGCTGGGTTTTCTTTCAGCTCTTCATCGCTCATTTCACGACCAGCCTGAGTCATTTCCAGCATCGCAACGGTAGTGATGGAGGTCTTACTCACTTCCACCGCGTGTTCGAGCGTTTCGCCACTCAAACGTGAATGAACCAGTTCACTTAACGCCACGCAGGCATCAATTGCCGGATAAACGCCGTACAGATCGAAATCGTCCGCTGAAGGAATCGCTTCCTCAAATTTCTCCAGTTGGCTGTCGAAATTCACTTTTGCGTCTTTGACGGTCAGTGTTTCCCAGATGAGATCGAGAATACGGCGGTAAATTTGCCCATCACCAAAACCGGTTTGCTGGCAAAACATGGCGTAATTGGGGTACATGCGTTCGCATAAGCAGGCCATGAAAGTGACATGCTGCCAGCTTTCCAGGCGCTCCAGACGCAGATGAATCGGGTTTTGTAACATGTTGAGTTCTCAAATACGGAAATTATCCGCAGTTTACCTGAATTAGGGCTGATTTGCTGTATAGCGCACAAATGCCGGACGTTCCGAGGCCACGGCATCCGCCCAGCGCGTTGGCTCCGGCAGACGATAGCCTTTCATGCAGCGTTGTACCCACGCCAGCGCGCTATCCACGCTGACCCGATGACCCGTAGCGATAAACAGCGGGTTGCAGCGTGCTTTGCTGCGCCAGACCCAGGCCAGCTGCTCGCCTTTATCCATCAGCGGCGCCAGCGCGCCCGGTTCGCTGGAGAGCGGTTCGAATTTACCGCAGAGCCGTTTTTTCGCCACGCCTATCGTTGGCACATCCACCAATAAGCCAAAATGGCTGGCGACACCAAGACGGCGAGGATGCGAGATCCCATGACCATCGACAAACACTAAATCCGGCTTTTGCGACAGCATCTCCCACGCTGCCAGCAGCGCAGGATATTCGCGGAAGGAGAGAAAACCAGGAATGTAAGGCATGGTGGTGGCGATGCGGGCCACTTTATACTCCACCAGCTCAAGCGAGGGGTATTTCAGCAGCACCATCGCCGCTCGCGTCACTTCTCCGCCCTGCTCAAACCCGACATCGGCTCCAGCGATCAGATCCGGTGGATCTTTATCAAGTCGATCCTCGCGGATCACAGAAGAAGCCAGTTCAAGTTGTTGTGTGCGTAATGACGCGAGATCCATAACCACTCCTTACTGATGATAAGGCGCAGACAGGCGATGCACTGCCTCCACAAACACGCCAGCATGTTCTGGCGGCACATCCTGGTGAATGCCGTGACCAAGGTTAAAGACATGACCTTCGCCGTGACCGAAACCTGCAAGTATAGTCGCTACTTCTTCTTCAATTCGGGCTGGCGGCGCGTACAGCATCGACGGGTCCATATTGCCCTGCAACGCGACTTTATTACCCACGCGGCGGCGCGCATCGGCGATGTCGGTTGTCCAGTCCAGTCCCAGCGCATCGCAACCGGTTTCCGCCATGGCTTCCAGCCACTGTCCGCCACCTTTGGTAAACAGTGTTACTGGTACGCGGCGACCGTCGTTTTCACGCAATAAACCATCAACAATTTTATGCATGTAATAGAGCGAGAATTGTTGGTAGTCGCGCCCGGTAAGCACGCCGCCCCAGGTGTCAAAAATCATCACTGCCTGAGCACCGGCTTTAATCTGCGCGTTCAGATACAGGGTGACGCTTTTCGCCAGTTTATCGAGCAGAGCGTGCAGTGCCTGCGGATCGGCATACATCATTTTTTTGATCACTGTGAAGGCTTTGCTGCTGCCGCCTTCCACCATGTAGGTCGCCAGCGTCCACGGGCTGCCGGAAAAACCAATCAGCGGCACTTCGCCTTTCAGTTCGCGGCGAATGGTACGCACCGCGTTCATCACGTAACCCAGCTCATCTTCCGGGTCCGGAATTGGCAGTTTATCGACGTCAGCTTTGCAGGTGACTGGCGAGGTAAAACGCGGGCCTTCTCCGGCTTCAAAATAGAGCCCTAACCCCATCGCGTCCGGCACGGTGAGGATATCGGAAAAGAGGATCGCCGCATCCAGCGGGTAGCGACGCAGCGGTTGCAAAGTCACTTCGCACGCCAGTTCGGCATTTTTGCACAGCGACATAAAATCGCCCGCTTGGGCGCGCGTGGCTTTATATTCCGGTAGATAGCGACCCGCCTGGCGCATCATCCATACTGGAGTGACATCAACGGGCTGGCGCAGCAGCGCCCGCAGATAACGATCGTTTTTAAGTTCGGTCATTTTGGCTATTCCTTAGTGCGTCAGGCGGTCAGTGTATCATCACTCATACTCTGCCCGACACATCGCCACCGTATCTTCTATCAGGCGGCGCGCCACGGTGCCGGGCGGTGGCAGTAAGGGTAAATCGTCGTAGCGATACCAGTTCGCCTCCAGCAGTTCTTTCGGGTCAATCACGATGTCGCCGCTGTCATAGTCCGCCATAAACGCAGTCATTAATGACTGAGGAAACGGCCACGGCTGAGAAGTCACGTAACGCAGGTTTTTGACTTTGATGCCACTCTCTTCCATTACTTCCCGCGCGACCGCCTGTTCGAGGGTTTCGCCCACTTCGACGAATCCGGCAAGTACCGTATGGACACCGTTACGATGGCGGGTATGCTGAGCAAGCAGGATCGAATCATTGCGACGGATGGCAACGATAATGCAGGGGGCGATTTGCGGATAGTAACGCTCACGGCAGTGACTGCACAGCATCGCCCATTCTGTTTTGCTCGGGTACATTTCATGCCCGCAATACCCGCAGTATTTATGCGAGCGGTAAAACTCCGCCAGTTGCACGCCGCGTCCGGCTAGTTGAAACAACCCGACGTCCAGATCAATGACCTGGCGCACCGAGCCCATATCATGGCGACGCTGCTGTTGAACTAGCCAAACAGGTTCCCCCTGCCATTCGCCGATTTGTAGTGCGCGCTGACCCACAAGATCGAAATTTGCCGCTTCGCCATATGGCAATTCTCCCTTCGGCAACCATAATTTTTGCTCATGACTGACGACCCACCAGCCGTGATCTAATTTTTCAATTATACGATCCATAGCTCTTGCACTACCTTTGCATCACTGGCATGTTTAACATGGTTTTTACATTTCTCACTGAGCAGTTTTTGAATACAAACTTGCGGAGTCAATCATGCTTAACCAGCTCGATAACCTGACGGAGCACGTCAGAGGAAGTAACAAACTGGTTGATCGCTGGCTACATGTACGTAAGCATCTGCTCGTGGCTTACTACAATCTGGTTGGCATTAAGCCTGGCAAAGAATCGTACATGAGGCTAAACGAAAAAGCCCTTGATGATTTTTGCCAGAGTCTGGTCGATTATCTGTCTGCCGGACATTTCAGTATTTATGAGCGCATTCTTCATAAGCTGGAAGGCAACGGGCAACTCGCGCGCGCCGCAAAGATTTGGCCGCAACTGGAAGCCAATACACAACAGATTATGGATTACTACGATTCCAGCCTGGAAACCGCCATCGATCATGATAATTACCTTGAGTTTCAACAGGTTTTATCTGATATCGGCGAGGCGCTGGAAGCACGCTTTGTGCTGGAAGATAAGCTGATTCTGCTGGTGCTTGATGCCGCCCGCGTCAAACATCTTGCTTGAGTTCTGCGCTGTTAACGCGTAATTTACATTCAACGCCCCGTTTTCGGGGCTAATTTCTTGTCGGAGTGCCTTAACTGGCTGAGACCGTTTATTCGGGATCCGCGGAACCTGATCAGGCTAATACCTGCGAAGGGAACAAGAGTTAATCTGCTATCGCATCGCCTCTGCGCGATCGTCTCTTGCTTCATCCGTCGTCTGACAAGCCACGTCCTTAACTTTTTGGAATGAGCTATGTCTGCAACAAAACTGACCCGCCGCGAACAACGCGCCCAGGCCCAACATTTTATCGACACCCTGGAAGGCACCGCCTTTCCCAACTCAAAACGCATTTATATCACTGGCACACAACCCGGCGTGCGCGTGCCGATGCGTGAGATCCAGCTTAGCCCGACGCTAATTGGCGGTAGCAAAGAACAGCCGCAGTACGAAGAAAACGAAGCGATTCCGGTCTACGACACCTCCGGCCCGTATGGCGATCCGCAGATTGCCATTAACGTGCAGCAAGGGCTGGCAAAACTACGCCAGCCGTGGATCGATGCGCGCGGCGATACCGAAGAACTTACCGTGCGCAGCTCCGATTACACTAAAGCGCGGCTGGCAGATGATGGCCTCGACGAGCTGCGTTTTAGCGGCGTCTTGACGCCAAAACGCGCCAAAGCAGGCCGCCGCGTCACACAGCTGCACTACGCCCGCCGGGGCATCATCACACCTGAGATGGAATTCATCGCCATTCGCGAGAATATGGGGCGCGAGCGCATTCGTAGCAAAGTTTTGCGCCACCAGCATCCGGGAATGAGCTTTGGCGCACGTCTGCCGGAAAATATCACTGCGGAATTTGTCCGTGATGAAGTCGCTGCCGGACGCGCGATTATCCCCGCCAACATTAATCACCCTGAATCAGAGCCGATGATTATTGGTCGTAACTTCCTGGTAAAAGTTAACGCTAATATCGGCAACTCGGCGGTCACCTCTTCCATCGAAGAAGAAGTGGAAAAGCTGGTGTGGTCTACGCGCTGGGGAGCGGATACGGTGATGGATCTTTCCACCGGCCGCTATATTCACGAAACCCGCGAATGGATTTTACGTAACAGCCCGGTGCCGATTGGTACTGTGCCGATCTACCAGACGCTGGAAAAGGCTAACGGGATCGCGGAAGAGCTTACCTGGGAAGCGTTCCGCGACACGCTGCTGGAACAGGCCGAACAGGGCGTAGATTACTTCACGATTCATGCGGGCGTTCTCCTGCGCTACGTGCCAATGACCGCGAAACGCCTGACCGGTATCGTCTCTCGCGGCGGTTCGATTATGGCGAAATGGTGCCTCTCCCATCATCAGGAAAATTTCCTCTATCAACACTTCCGCGAAATTTGTGAAATCTGCGCTGCTTATGACGTTTCGCTATCGCTGGGCGACGGCCTGCGACCCGGTTCGATTCAGGACGCCAACGATGAAGCGCAGTTTGCCGAGCTGCATACGCTGGGCGAACTGACCAAAATCGCCTGGGAATATGACGTACAGGTGATGATTGAAGGCCCCGGGCATGTGCCGATGCAGATGATTCGCCGCAATATGACCGAGGAGTTAGAGCACTGCCACGAAGCACCGTTTTACACTCTGGGGCCGCTAACTACCGATATTGCACCGGGCTATGACCACTTCACGTCGGGGATTGGCGCGGCGATGATCGGCTGGTTTGGCTGCGCGATGCTCTGTTACGTAACGCCGAAAGAGCACCTGGGTCTGCCTAATAAAGAAGATGTTAAGCAAGGGCTTATCACCTATAAGATTGCCGCCCACGCTGCCGACCTGGCAAAAGGGCATCCGGGCGCGCAAATTCGCGATAACGCCATGTCGAAAGCCCGCTTCGAATTTCGCTGGGAAGACCAGTTTAATCTGGCTCTCGACCCGTTTACCGCCCGCGCTTATCACGATGAAACCCTGCCGCAAGAGTCCGGCAAAGTCGCCCATTTTTGCTCCATGTGCGGGCCGAAATTCTGCTCAATGAAAATTAGCCAGGAGGTGCGCGATTACGCCGCCGCGCAAACCATTGAAGTGGGGATGGCGGATATGTCGGAGAATTTCCGCGCCAGAGGCGGAGAAATTTACCTGCGTAAGGAGGACGCGTGATGTATCAGCCTGATTTTCCTCCTGTACCTTTTCGTTTAGGACTGTACCCGGTGGTGGACAGCGTACAGTGGATCGAACGTCTGCTGGACGCTGGCGTGCGAACCCTCCAGCTACGCATCAAAGATCAGCGCGATGAAGAGGTGGAAGCCGATGTAGTAGCGGCAATTGCGCTGGGTCGCCGCTATAACGCGCGGCTGTTTATTAATGATTACTGGCGGCTGGCGATTAAGCATCAGGCATATGGCGTCCATCTGGGGCAGGAAGATTTGCAATCTACCGATCTCAAGGCCATCCGCGCGGCAGGCCTGCGGCTGGGCGTTTCGACCCATGACGATATGGAAATCGACGTCGCGCTGGCAGCTCGCCCTTCTTATATCGCGCTGGGACATGTGTTCCCGACCCAAACCAAACAGATGCCTTCTGCACCGCAGGGGCTGGAGCAACTGGCACGGCACATTGAGCGCCTGGGGGATTATCCCTCCGTGGCGATTGGCGGTATCAGTCTGGCGCGCGCGCCTGCGGTGATGGCGACGGGTGTCGGCAGTATCGCCGTCGTCAGTGCCATTACCCAGGCGGCAGACTGGCGTTTGGCAACGGCACAATTGCTGGAAATAACAGGAGTTGGCGATGAATGACCGTGACTTTATGCGTTACAGCCGTCAAATCCTGCTCGATGATGTTGCCATTGAAGGGCAGCAAAAACTGCTCGACAGCCAGGTACTGATTATCGGCCTTGGCGGGCTGGGTACGCCCGCTGCGTTGTACCTGGCGGGTGCTGGCGTCGGGACGCTGGTGCTGGCAGATGACGACGATGTGCATTTAAGCAATCTGCAACGACAAATCCTCTTTACCACTGAAGATATCGATCGCCCGAAATCGCAGGTCTGCCAACAACGACTGACACAGTTAAATCCCGATATTCAACTGACGGCATTACAACAACGGTTAACGGGTGAGGCGTTAAAAAATGCGGTAGCACAAGCCGATGTAGTGCTCGACTGTACTGACAATATGGCGACTCGACAGGAGATTAATGCCGCCTGCGTGGCACGCCACACGCCGCTTATTACCGCCAGCGCGGTCGGATTTGGCGGTCAGTTGATGGTATTAACGCCGCCCTGGGAGCACGGTTGTTATCGCTGTCTGTGGCCGGATAACCAGGAGCCAGAACGCAATTGCCGCACGGCAGGCGTAGTTGGTCCGGTGGTCGGGGTTATGGGCACTTTACAGGCACTGGAAGCGATTAAGTTATTGAGCGGTATTGAGACGCCTGCGGGAGAACTCCGACTATTCGACGGTAAATCGAGCCAGTGGCGCAGCCTGGCGTTGCGCCGTGCCAATGATTGCCCGGTATGTGGAGGATGCAATGCAGATCCTGTTTAACGACCAACCGATGCAGTGCGTCGCCGGACAAACTGTTCACGAGCTGCTGGAACAACTCGATCAGCTAAAAGTGGGCGCGGCACTGGCGATTAATCAGCAAATCGTCCCGCGTGAGCAGTGGGCACAACATATCGTGCAGGATGGTGACCAGATCCTGCTTTTTCAGGTTATTGCAGGAGGTTGAGATGTTACGTATCGCGGACAAAACGTTTGATTCACATCTGTTTACCGGCACCGGGAAATTCGCCTCTTCACAACTGATGGTGGAGGCGATCCGCGCTTCCGGTAGTCAGCTGGTGACGCTGGCGATGAAACGCGTCGACTTGCGCCAACACAACGACGATATCCTCGCCCCGCTTATCGCGGCGGGTGTGACACTGCTGCCGAATACTTCCGGGGCGAAAACGGCGGAAGAAGCTATCTTCGCCGCTCATCTGGCACGCGAAGCTCTGGGCACACACTGGCTGAAGCTGGAGATTCACCCTGACGCCCGCTGGCTGTTGCCCGATCCCATCGAAACACTGAAAGCCGCCGAAACGCTGGTGCAACAGGGATTTGTCGTGCTGCCTTACTGCGGTGCCGATCCAGTGTTGTGTAAACGTCTGGAAGAAGTCGGTTGCGCGGCGGTGATGCCGCTCGGCGCACCGATTGGCTCTAATCAGGGACTGGAAACCCGCGCCATGCTGGAGATTATTATCCAGCAAGCCACGGTTCCGGTGGTGGTTGATGCTGGCATCGGCGTTCCCAGCCATGCCGCACAGGCGCTGGAAATGGGAGCCGATGCGGTATTGGTAAATACGGCGATTGCCGTCGCGGACGATCCCGTCAACATGGCGAAGGCATTTCGCCTGGCGGTAGAAGCGGGTCTGCTGGCACGTCAGGCTGGACCGGGCAGCCGCAGTCATTTTGCTCATGCCACCAGCCCGCTGACCGGATTTCTGGAGGCATCGGCATGAAAACCTTCAGCGACCGCTGGCGGCAACTGGACTGGGACGACATCCGCCTGCGTATCAACAGCAAAACGGCTGCTGACGTAGAGCGGGCGCTAAGTGCAGCGGCACTCACCCGCGACGACATGATGGCGCTGCTATCGCCAGCCGCCAGTGAATACCTGGAACCACTGGCCCAACGGGCGCAGCGTCTGACTCGTCAGCGATTTGGCAACGTCGTCAGCTTCTACGTCCCGCTTTATCTTTCCAATCTTTGCGCTAACGACTGCACGTACTGTGGATTTTCCATGAGCAACCGCATCAAGCGCAAAACGCTGGATGAAGCGGATATCGTCAGAGAAAGCGCCGCTATTCGGGAAATGGGCTTTGAACATCTGTTGCTGGTCACTGGTGAACATCAGGCAAAAGTGGGAATGGATTACTTCCGCCGCCATCTCCCTGCCCTGCGTAAACAATTCTCCTCACTACAGATGGAAGTGCAACCACTGGCGGAAGCGGAATACGTCGAGTTAAAACAGCTTGGTCTGGATGGGGTGATGGTTTATCAAGAGACGTATCACGAGGCGACATACGCCCGTCATCATCTGAAAGGGAAAAAACAGGACTTCTTCTGGCGGCTGGAAACACCGGATCGACTGGGTCGCGCGGGGATTGATAAGATTGGCCTTGGCGCGCTAATCGGCCTTTCCGACAACTGGCGCGTTGACTGCTATATGGTTGCCGAGCATTTGCTATGGCTGCAACAGCATTACTGGCAAAGCCGCTACTCTGTCTCCTTCCCGCGCCTGCGCCCGTGTACTGGCGGGATTGAGCCAGCGTCGATTATGGATGAACGCCAGTTAGTGCAAACCATCTGCGCTTTCCGGCTGTTCGCGCCGGAGATTGAACTTTCACTCTCCACGCGAGAATCACCGTGGTTTCGCGATCGCGTTATTCCGCTGGCAATCAATAACGTCAGCGCCTTCTCGAAAACGCAGCCAGGAGGCTATGCCGACAATCACCCTGAACTGGAACAATTCTCACCGCACGACGATCGCAGACCAGAAGCTGTGGCCGCCGCCTTAACCGCTCAGGGTTTGCAGCCGGTATGGAAAGACTGGGACAGCTATCTGGGACGCGACTCGCAAAGGCGATGAGACAGAATGTAAGGACGTAAATTTATTCCGAGCCGCTACGGAAGATGAAAAACGCAAGGTTGTTGAAAGCATTGCGTTTTTTTATGGTAGTGCCGTCAGCAGGAATGTTGTCCAGGGCGAAAAGCTTCTTCCTCGTTTCGCCCTGCCTTTCTTAATATTTTCCGTAAAAACTTTGCCCTCTGAATAACAGCCATAAAAAAACCCGCCGAAGCGGGTTTTTACGTTATTTGCGGATTAACGATTACTCGTTATCAGAACCACCCAGACCTGCGTTCAGCAGTTCTGCCAGGCTGGCAGACGCGTCTTCTGCAGTCACCTGCGGTGCAGCCGGAGCTTCGCCCGCAGCACGGCGGCGCATACGATCCTGGTGATACGCATAACCCGTACCTGCCGGGATCAGACGACCCACGATAACGTTCTCTTTCAGACCGCGCAGTTCATCGCGTTTGCCCGCAACAGCTGCTTCGGTCAGTACGCGAGTGGTCTCCTGGAACGATGCCGCAGAGATGAACGACTCGGTTGCCAGAGACGCTTTGGTGATACCCAGCAGATCGCGGGCGTAAGTTGCACCCACTTTGCCGTTCGCTTCCAGTTCGCGGTTTGCGATCTTGACGCGAGAGTATTCAACCTGTTCGCCTTCCAGGAAGTCGGAGCTACCCGCGTTAACGATGGTGGCTTTACGCAGCATCTGACGAACGATAACTTCGATGTGTTTATCGTTAATCTTAACGCCCTGCAGACGGTATACGTCCTGTACTTCGTTAACGATGTAACGAGTCACAGCATGAACACCACGCAGACGCAGAATGTCGTGCGGCGCTTCCGGACCGTCGGAAATGACGTCACCACGTTCTACACGTTCACCTTCGAACACGTTGAGCTGACGCCATTTCGGAATCATCTCTTCGTAAGGTTCGCTGCCGTCTACCGGAGTGATAACCAGACGACGTTTACCTTTGGTTTCTTTACCGAAGGAAACGACACCGCTGATTTCAGCCAGGATTGCCGGCTCTTTCGGACGACGCGCTTCGAACAGGTCCGCAACGCGCGGCAGACCACCGGTGATGTCCTTAGTACCGCCAGATTCCTGCGGAATACGCGCCAGGGTGTCACCGGAGCTTATCTGTACGCCATCTTCCAGCTGAACAATCGCTTTACCCGGCAGGAAGTACTGCGCAGGCATATCAGTACCAGGGATCAGAACGTCGTTACCCTGAGCATCAACGATTTTCAGTGCCGGACGCAGATCTTTACCACCTGCGGTACGTTCTGCGGAATCCAGAACCACCAGCGAAGACAGACCGGTCAGTTCGTCGGTCTGACGAGTAATGGTCTGACCGTCAATCATATCGGTGAAGCGAACAAAACCGCTTACTTCAGTGATAACCGGCATGGTGTGCGGATCCCAGTTTGCAACGGTTTCGCCGCCTGCAACCTGTTCGCCATCACCTTTCGCCAGTACCGCACCGTAAGGCACTTTGTAGCTTTCTTTAGTACGACCAAATTCGTCGATCAGTTTCAGTTCGGTGTTACGGGAAGTGATAACCAGTTTACCGCTGGAGTTCACAACCGACTTCACGTTGCTGAGTTTGATGCTACCTTTGTTTTTCACCTGGATGCTGGATTCAGCAGCCGCACGGGACGCCGCACCACCGATGTGGAACGTACGCATGGTCAGCTGTGTACCCGGTTCACCGATGGACTGTGCCGCGATAACACCGATTGCTTCACCTTTGTTGATGATGTGGCCACGCGCCAGGTCACGACCGTAGCAGTGCGCACATACACCAAAGTCGGTGTCACAGGATACAACAGAACGTACTTTAACCGCGTCGACAGAGTTCTCTTCCAGCAGGTCACACCACTGTTCGTGCAGCAGCGTGTTGCGTGGAACGAGGATATCGGCAGTACCCGGCTTCAGAACGTCTTCTGCAGTTACACGACCCAGTACGCGATCGCGCAGCGGCTCTTTAACGTCGCCACCCTCGATAACCGGGGTCATCATGATACCTTCATGAGTACCACAATCGTCTTCGGTAACCACCAGGTCCTGCGCCACGTCAACCAGACGACGAGTCAGGTAACCGGAGTTCGCCGTTTTCAGTGCGGTATCCGCCAGACCTTTACGAGCACCGTGGGTGGAGATGAAGTACTGGAGTACGTTCAGACCTTCACGGAAGTTCGCGGTGATTGGCGTTTCGATGATGGAGCCATCCGGCTTCGCCATCAGACCACGCATACCAGCAAGCTGACGAATCTGTGCCGCAGAACCACGCGCACCGGAGTCGGCCATCATGTAGATGCTGTTGAAGGAAACCTGCTTCTCTTCCTGACCGTCACGGTTGATAACAGTTTCAGTTTGCAGGTTATCCATCATCGCTTTGGATACACGATCGTTCGCCGCAGCCCAGATATCGATAACTTTGTTGTAGCGTTCGCCCGCAGTTACCAGACCAGACTGGAACTGCTCCTGAATTTCAGCAACTTCTGCTTCTGCCTCGGAGATGATTTCGTGTTTCTTCTCCGGGATGACCATGTCATCGATACCAACCGATGCACCGGAACGCGCTGCATATGCAAAGCCGGTGTACATGATCTGGTCCGCAAAAATAACGGTTGGTTTCAGGCCGAGAATGCGGTAGCAGGTGTTCAGCATTTTGGAGATTGCTTTTTTACCCAGCGCCTGGTTGACGATGGAGTAAGGCAGACCTTTCGGTACAATCATCCACAGAATGGCACGGCCAACGGTCGTGTCCTTCAGGCTGGTTTTCGCTACTAATTCACCGTTAGCATCTTTTTCGTATTCAGTGATACGCACTTTGACGCGCGCATGCAGAGAGGCCAGGCCAGCGCGATAAATACGCTCAGCTTCTTTCGGGCCAGTCAGCACCATGCCTTCGCCTTTGGCGTTAACACAGTCACGGGTCATGTAGTACAGACCCAGTACAACGTCCTGAGACGGAACGATGATTGGTTCGCCGTTCGCCGGGGACAGGATGTTGTTGGTAGACATCATCAGCGCACGCGCTTCCAGCTGGGCTTCCAGCGTCAGCGGTACGTGAACAGCCATCTGGTCACCATCGAAGTCGGCGTTATATGCCGCACAAACCAGCGGGTGCAGCTGGATAGCTTTACCTTCGATCAGTACCGGTTCAAATGCCTGGATACCCAGACGGTGCAGAGTCGGTGCACGGTTCAGCAGTACCGGGTGTTCGCGGATAACTTCGTCCAGGATATCCCAAACGACAGCTTCTTCGCGCTCAACCATTTTCTTAGCGGCTTTGATGGTGGTAGCGAGGCCACGCAGTTCCAGCTTGCCGTAGATAAACGGTTTGAACAGCTCCAGTGCCATTTTCTTCGGCAGACCGCACTGATGCAGACGCAGGTATGGACCTACGGTGATTACAGAACGACCGGAGTAGTCAACACGCTTACCGAGCAGGTTCTGACGGAAACGGCCCTGTTTACCTTTGATCATGTCGGCCAAAGATTTCAGAGGACGCTTGTTAGAACCGGTGATCGCACGACCGCGACGACCGTTATCCAGCAGGGCGTCTACCGCTTCCTGCAGCATACGTTTTTCGTTACGTACGATGATGTCCGGCGCCGCCAGATCCAGCAGACGTTTCAGACGGTTGTTACGGTTAATGACGCGACGATACAGATCGTTCAGGTCAGAAGTCGCGAAACGACCACCATCCAGCGGAACCAGCGGACGCAGATCTGGCGGCAGTACCGGCAGAACGGTCAGGATCATCCACTCTGGTTTGTTACCAGACTGAACGAACGCTTCCAGCAGTTTGATACGCTTGGTCAGCTTCTTGCGCTTGGTTTCGGAGTTAGTTTCGTTCAGCTCTTCACGCAGCTGTTCGCACTCTTGCTCCAGATCCATGCTCTTCAGCAGAGCCTGGATTGCTTCCGCACCCATTTTCGCGTCGAATTCGTCACCGAACTCTTCCAGCGCGTCCAGATACTGCTCTTCAGTCAGGATCTGCTGGCGTTCCAGGTTGGTCATACCGCCTTCGATTACCACATAGGATTCGAAGTACAGCACGCGTTCGATATCGCGCAGCGGCATATCGAGCAGCAGGCCGATACGGGACGGCAGCGATTTCAGGAACCAGATGTGCGCAGTCGGAGAAGCCAGCTCGATGTGGCCCATACGCTCACGGCGTACTTTGGTCTGGGTCACTTCAACGCCGCACTTCTCACAGATAACGCCACGGTGTTTCAGGCGCTTGTACTTACCGCACAGGCACTCGTAGTCTTTTACCGGCCCAAAGATACGGGCGCAGAAAAGGCCGTCACGCTCAGGTTTGAACGTACGGTAGTTAATGGTTTCCGGCTTTTTAACTTCACCGAAAGACCATGAACGGATCATGTCTGGCGATGCCAGAGCAATTTTGATCGCATCAAACTCTTCGGTTTTAGTCTGCGCTTTCAGAAACTTTAATAAATCTTTCACGGATTTGCTCCCGTCGGAGTTAGCACAATCCGCTGCCGGGTTTTACCCCGACAGCAGTGACCTGTTTGAGCGAGAATTACTCGTCTTCCAGTTCGATGTTGATACCCAGCGAACGAATCTCTTTCAACAATACGTTGAAGGATTCTGGCATGCCCGGCTCCATCTGATGGTTGCCGTCCACGATGTTCTTATACATCTTGGTACGACCGTTTACGTCATCAGACTTAACGGTGAGCATTTCCTGCAGAGTGTATGCCGCACCGTATGCTTCCAGCGCCCACACTTCCATCTCCCCGAAACGCTGACCACCGAACTGTGCCTTACCACCCAGCGGCTGCTGAGTAACCAGACTGTAAGAACCAGTGGAACGCGCGTGCATCTTATCGTCGACCAGGTGGTTCAGTTTCAGCATGTACATGTAACCTACGGTTACCGGACGTTCGAACTGTTCACCAGTGCGGCCGTCGTACAGGCGGATCTGACCAGAAGTCGGCAGGTCGCCAAGTTTCAGCAGCTCTTTAATTTCTGCTTCTTTCGCACCGTCGAATACCGGCGTTGCGATTGGCATACCTTTGCGCAGGTTTTCAGCCAGACGCATAACTTCTTCATCGCTGAAGGTACTCAGGTCAACTTTCTGACGAACGTCAGCGCCCAGATCGTACGCACGCTGGATGAATTCGCGCAGTTTCGCGACTTCTTGCTGCTGTTTCAGCATGGCGTTGATCTTGTCGCCGATACCTTTCGCAGCCATACCCAAGTGGGTTTCGAGGATCTGACCGATGTTCATACGAGACGGTACGCCCAGCGGGTTCAGTACGATGTCTACCGGCGTGCCGTTTTCATCGTAAGGCATATCTTCGATCGGGTTGATCTTAGAAATTACACCCTTGTTACCGTGACGACCTGCCATCTTGTCACCAGGCTGGATACGGCGTTTAACCGCCAGATATACCTTAACAATCTTCAGCACGCCCGGTGCCAGATCGTCGCCCTGGGTGATTTTGCGGCGTTTCGCTTCGAGTTTCTTCTCGAACTCGTGTTTCAGTTCGTCATACTGCTCAGCCAGCTGTTCCAGCTGATTTTGTTTCTCTTCGTCGGTCAGGCCCAGCTCCAGCCAGCGATCGCGCGGCAGTTTGTCGAGCTTCTCAGCTTCAACGCCACCGGCTACCAGCACAGCACGGATACGGCTGAACAGACCCGCTTCGAGGATCTGCAGTTCTTCAGACAGGTCTTTCTTCGCCTGCTTCAGCTGCATTTCTTCGATTTCCAGCGCACGTTTGTCTTTTTCTACGCCATCACGAGTAAAGACCTGAACGTCGATAACCGTACCGGAAACACCGTTTGGTACGCGCAGAGAAGAGTCTTTAACGTCAGACGCTTTCTCACCGAAGATCGCACGAAGCAGCTTCTCTTCTGGAGTCAGCTGGGTTTCGCCCTTCGGCGTTACCTTACCAACCAGAATGTCGCCACCGGTCACTTCCGCACCAATGTAAACGATACCGGATTCATCCAGTTTGGAGAGCGCAGCTTCACCCACGTTCGGGATGTCAGCGGTGATCTCTTCCGGCCCCAGCTTGGTGTCACGGGACACACACGCCAGTTCCTGAATGTGGATGGTGGTGAAACGGTCTTCCTGAACAACACGCTCGGATACGAGGATGGAGTCTTCGAAGTTGTAACCATTCCACGGCATGAACGCTACGCGCATGTTCTGACCAAGCGCCAGTTCACCGAGGTCGGTGGACGGACCGTCTGCCAGCACGTCGCCACGTTCTACCGGTTCACCCAGAGACACACACGGCATCTGGTTGATACAGGTGTTCTGGTTAGAACGGGTGTATTTGGTCAGGTTGTAGATGTCGATACCTGCTTCACCCGGATACATCTCGTCTTCGTTAACTTTGATAACGATACGGGAAGCATCCACGTACTGAACGACACCACCACGTTTAGCTACCGCAGTTACACCGGAGTCAACGGCAACAGCACGTTCCATACCCGTACCAACCAGCGGCTTATCAGCGCGCAGAGTCGGAACGGCCTGACGTTGCATGTTCGCACCCATCAATGCACGGTTGGCGTCATCGTGTTCAAGGAACGGGATCAGGGACGCACCGACGGATACCACCTGCTGGGTGGATACGTCCATGTAGTCAACCTGGTCGCGGCTGAACAAGCTGGATTCGCCTTTGCTACGGCAAGTTACCAGGTCTTCTACGAAGTGGCCTTCTTCATCCAGGTTGGAGTTCGCCTGGGCGATAACGTAGTTACCTTCTTCGATAGCAGACAGGTAGTGAATTTCGTCAGTTACAACACCGTCGGTCACTTTACGATACGGAGTCTCAAGGAAGCCGTATTCGTTAGTCTGTGCGTACACGGACAGGGAGTTGATCAGACCGATGTTCGGACCTTCAGGGGTTTCGATTGGACATACGCGACCGTAGTGAGTCGGGTGTACGTCTCGAACTTCGAAGCCTGCACGTTCACGGGTCAGACCGCCTGGGCCGAGTGCAGAGATACGACGTTTGTGCGTAATCTCAGACAGCGGGTTGTTCTGGTCCATAAACTGAGACAGCTGGCTGGAACCGAAGAACTCTTTCACTGCTGCGGAAATCGGCTTGGCGTTGATCATGTCCTGAGGCATCAGGGTATCCAGATCGCCCAGAGACAGACGCTCTTTCACCGCACGCTCTACACGTACCAGGCCAACGCGGAACTGGTTTTCCGCCATTTCGCCAACGGAACGGATACGACGGTTGCCGAGGTGGTCGATATCATCGACTTCGCCTTTACCGTTACGGATATCGATGAGCTTTTTCATAACATCAATGATGTCGTCTTTGCTCAGGATACCGGAACCTTCGATTTCTTCGCGCAGCAGAGAACGGTTGAACTTCATACGACCAACCGCAGACAAGTCATAGCGGTCTTCAGAGAAGAACAGGTTCTCGAACAGGCTTTCAGCAGCTTCACGGGTCGGCGGCTCGCCAGGACGCATCATGCGGTAGATTTCTACCAGTGCGCTCAGACGGTCGTTAGTTGGGTCGACACGTAAGGTTTCAGAGATATATGGGCCGTGATCCAGATCGTTAGTAAACAGCGTTTCGATACGCTTGTGACCAGACTGGCTCAGCTTAGCCAGCAGATCCAGGCTCAGCTCCATGTTCGCTGCACAGATCAGCTCGCCGGTAGACTCATCAATATAGTCTTTAGCAACCACTTTACCTGCGATGTACTCAACCGGGACTTCGATCAGTTTGACGTCGTCTTTTTCCAGTTGGCGAATGTGGCGCGCAGTAATACGGCGGCCTTTTTCTACGTACACTTTACCGTTAGCTTCGATGTCGAAAGATGCGGTTTCACCACGCAGGCGTTCCGGCACCAGTTCCATCTGCAGCTTGTTATCACGGATTTCAAAGATAACTTTTTCAAAGAACAGGTCGAGGATCTGCTCTGTGGTGTAGTTCAGGGCACGCAGAATGATTGTCGCAGGCAGTTTACGGCGACGGTCGATACGTACGAACAGGTTGTCCTTCGGATCGAATTCGAAGTCCAGCCAAGAACCACGGTAAGGGATGATGCGCGCGTTATACAGCACTTTACCCGAAGAGTGGGTTTTACCTTTGTCGGAGTCAAAAAAGACACCCGGACTACGGTGCAGCTGGGAAACGATAACACGCTCAGTACCGTTGATAACAAAGGTACCGTTGTCCGTCATGAGCGGAATTTCGCCCATGTAGACTTCTTGTTCTTTAATGTCTTTTACGGTGCCTTCCGGCGCTTCGCGCTCATAGATCACCAGACGCAGTTTAACGCGCAGCGGTGCGGAATAGGTCACGCCACGGATTTGACATTCCTGGACGTCAAACACCGGTTCGCCAAGGCGGTAGCTGACGTATTGCAGCTCGGAATTACCGCTGTAGCTCTGAATCGGGAATACGGAACGGAAAGCAGCTTCCAGACCATACTGCCCTTCAGGATCTTGCTCGATAAATTTCTGAAACGAGTCAAGCTGGATAGAAAGGAGATAAGGTACATCCAGAACTTGTGGACGTTTACCAAAATCCTTACGAATACGTTTTTTCTCGGTATAGGAGTAAACCATAGGGTTCCTCAGCTCGCTGACAAGTCGACCCATCTGTCCACTGAGCGGACAGTTTGTGCAACACTATTTTGTTGACCGGAAAATGGATACTTTCCGCAATGCCTGTTGCTATCACGCTTAAACCATTTCATTGCGATTTACACAGAACGGGTGTTCTGTCGCAGTATATTAAGTCGTCGATAGAAACAAGCATTGAAAGGCACAGCAGTAGTCAAACAGTGTGAAACGCTACTGGCGCCTTACAGCGCAAAAAGGCTGGTGACCAAAAAGTCACCAGCCATCAGCCTGATTTCTCAGGCTGCAACCGGAAGGGTTGGCTTATTTAACTTCAACTTCAGCGCCAGCTTCTTCCAGAGCTTTTTTCAGTGCTTCAGCGTCATCTTTGCTCACGCCTTCTTTCAGAGCAGCTGGAGCAGATTCTACCAGGTCTTTAGCTTCTTTCAGACCCAGGCCAGTTGCGCCACGTACTGCTTTGATAACAGCAACTTTGTTCGCGCCAGCAGCTTTCAGAATTACGTCGAATTCAGTTTTTTCTTCAGCAGCTTCAACCGGGCCAGCAGCTACAGCTACAGCAGCAGCAGCGGAAACACCGAATTTTTCTTCCATTGCAGAGATCAGTTCTACAACGTCCATTACAGACATAGCTGCAACTGCTTCAATGATTTGATCTTTAGTGATAGACATTTAAATTGTTCCTGAATATCAGAATAAGTTTATACGTAAGCGAATGCGTTAAAAAGATAACTGCGATTAAGCAGCTTCTTTCGCATCGCGTACAGCAGCCAGAGTACGAACCAGTTTGCCAGCCGAAGCTTCTTTCATGGTTGCCATCAGGCGTGCAATTGCTTCTTCGTAGGTCGGCAGAGTTGCCAGGCGGTCGATCTGAGACGCCGGGATCAGCTCACCTTCAAAGGCAGCGGCTTTGACCTCAAATTTTGCATTCGCTTTCGCGAACTCTTTGAACAGACGAGCTGCAGCGCCCGGGTGTTCCATAGAGTATGCAATCAGGGTCGGACCAACAAACGCGTCTTTCAGGCACTCGAACGGAGTACCTTCAACAGCACGACGCAACAGGGTGTTACGAACAACACGCATGTATACGCCAGCTTCGCGACCTGCTTTACGCAGTTCAGTCATTTTATCTACAGTCACGCCACGGGAATCCGCAACCACTGCAGACAGCGCGCCTTTGGCTACTTCGCTGACTTCAGCAACAATCGCTTGTTTGTCTTGAAGATTTAAAGCCATTAGCTTTGCTCCTGGATGTTTGCCAGAGAAAATCTCTGGAACTCACTTCACTCCTCCAAATGGAGAGAGCGTCTTAATTACGGTGAGCAGAAACAAGCCAGAATATAAAAGAATAATCTTAGCGTTCTGTCACCGTCTACGCAGGGGATTAAGTTTCTTGCGAAACTCCTGCGGTCTTCGACGGAGGCCTGGATAGGCCAGGCTCCAACGAACAAATCTTTTTAGCTGCTAACTTTCGTTAGCATACGTGGGGGTAAGATTGTAGACAAAATCACCGCCCACGTAAAGGCATTAGTTTGCAGAAGCGCTCAGGCCAGCCTGGTCAACTGCAACACCTGCACCCATGGTGGTGGAGATGCTAACTTTCTTGATGTACACGCCTTTCGCCTGAGTCGGTTTTGCTTTTTTCAGCGCAACCAGCAGAGCTTCCAGGTTTTCTTTCAGTTTGTCAGCGTCAAAGTCCACTTTACCGATGGTGGTGTGGATGATGCCGTTTTTGTCGTTACGGTAACGAACCTGGCCAGCTTTAGCGTTTTTAACCGCTTCAGCAACGTTCGGAGTTACAGTACCCACTTTCGGGTTTGGCATCAGGCCGCGCGGACCCAGAACCTGCCCCAGTTGGCCAACAACGCGCATTGCATCCGGAGAAGCAATAACAACGTCAAAGTTCATTTCGCCTTTCTTGATCTGGTCAGCCAGATCTTCCATACCTACCAGTTCAGCGCCTGCAGCTTTAGCAGCTTCAGCGTTTGCGCCCTGGGTAAATACAGCTACGCGAACGGAACGGCCAGTACCGTGCGGCAGTACAGTTGCACCACGTACGTTCTGGTCAGATTTACGAGCGTCGATGCCGAGGTTAACAGCAACGTCCACGCTTTCTACGAATTTAGCAGTCGCCAGCTCTTTCAGCAGAGCGATAGCTTCGTTGATGTCGTACTGTTTGGTCGCATCAACTTTCTCGCGGATAACACGCATGCGCTTGGTCAGTTTAGCCATTTCTTAGTCCTCCACTACCAGGCCCATGGAACGTGCAGTACCTTCGATGGAGCGAGTCATCGCTTCAATGTCGGCACCAGTCATGTCGGCAGCTTTGGTCTGCGCGATTTCCTGCAGCTGAGCGCGGGAAATTTTACCCACTTTGTCTTTGTTCGGCTTACCGGAACCAGACTTGATACCAGCCGCTTTTTTCAGCAGAACTGCTGCCGGCGGAGTCTTGGTAACGAAAGTGAAAGAACGGTCAGCGTAAACGGTGATAACTACCGGAATCGGCAGACCTTTTTCGATGGAATCAGTTTTTGCGTTGAACGCTTTGCAGAATTCCATGATGTTTACGCCCTGCTGACCCAGAGCCGGACCTACTGGCGGACTCGGGTTAGCCATACCAGCTGCAACCTGCAGCTTGACATAGGCTTGTACTTTCTTAGCCATTATAAATTCCTCAAGTTGGGTAATAACGCCTCTGAGAGGCTCCCCGTGATATAAAAAATCGTTTTACGGGCAAGGCCCATAAAAACAAAAGGCGCGAAATTGTATTCCAATCTCACGCCTTGTGCAACGATTTAATCGCCGCTTTTTTGATCGCTGGATTAGGCTTTTTCAACCTGGCTGAAGTCCAGCTCTACCGGGGTCGCACGACCGAAGATAGAAACAGAGACTTTCAGACGAGACTTCTCGTAATCCACCTCTTCAACGACGCCGTTGAAGTCAGCGAACGGACCATCATTAACACGAACCATTTCACCCGGTTCAAACAGCGTTTTCGGACGCGGCTTATCACCAACCTGCTGCAGGCGGTTCATAATCGCATCAACTTCTTTATCGCTGATTGGTGCAGGACGATCGGAAGTACCGCCGATGAAGCCCATCACACGCGGTACGCTGCGCACCAGGTGCCAACTCGCGTCGTTCATCACCATCTGAACGAGGACGTAGCCAGGGAAGAATTTGCGTTCGCTTTTGCGACGCTGACCGCCACGGATCTCAACGACTTCTTCAGTCGGAACCATGACTTCGCCAAACAACTCTTCCATGTTGTGTAATTTGATATGCTCACGCAGCGACGTTGCTACGCGGCCTTCAAAACCGGAAAACGCCTGAACGACGTACCAGCGCTTTTTAGGAGCTTCAGACATCTCAGAACCTCAGGCCAGTGATAAAGGATACCAGGCGAACCAGAATACCATCCAGTCCCCACAGGATCAGTGACATTACTGCGGTAACCGCAGCCACAATCAGCGTGGTGTGCAATGTTTCCTGGCGAGTCGGCCAAATGACCTTACGGACTTCGGTACGCGCTTCACGGGCAAAAGCAACGGTTGCTTTACCTTTTGTCGTTAACAGCGCGACACCACCCGCTGCAGCAATCAGAATTACTACGGCCAGCGCACGCAGCGGCAGCATAATGTCGCGATAAAGGTAGTTGCCGACGATTGCCACCAGGAGCAATGCCACCACAACGACCCACTTCATCGCTTCCAGGCCGCGCCCGCTTCCTTGAGCTTCGGTATTCGCACTCATAAACCAACCTGTCAGAAGTATTCTACAAACATTTTCACCCCGCGATAGCGAGGCAAACCAAATCGAAACGCGTATTCGCTTTTCGGATTATACGCCCTCAACAGAGCCTGTCTCAGCAATGATTATGACAAAGAAAATCACTGATGAGCCAGGTTCTGGTACGAAAGCGTGCAAAAAGGGCATCAAATGATGCCCTTTTATTGCGCATTGCGTCAAATGTTATCGGCAATTAGCTCAGAACTTTAGCTACAACGCCCGCGCCAACGGTACGGCCGCCTTCACGGATTGCGAAACGCAGACCGTCGTCCATCGCGATCGGGTGGATCAGGGTAACAACCATTTTGATGTTGTCGCCCGGCATTACCATCTCTACGCCTTCCGGCAGTTCGATGGTACCAGTCACGTCAGTAGTACGGAAGTAGAACTGCGGACGGTAGCCTTTGAAGAACGGAGTATGACGGCCGCCTTCATCTTTGGACAGAATGTACACTTCAGATTCGAACTTGGTGTGCGGCTTGATGGTGCCCGGCTTAGCCAGTACCTGACCACGTTCGATTTCTTCACGTTTGATACCACGCAGCAGAACACCTACGTTCTCACCAGCACGGCCTTCGTCCAGCAGTTTGCGGAACATTTCAACGCCAGTACAGGTAGACTTCTGAGTCTCTTTGATACCAACGATTTCAACTTCTTCACCAACTTTGATGATACCGCGTTCTACACGACCGGTAACTACGGTACCACGACCGGAGATGGAGAATACGTCTTCGATCGGCAGCAGGAACGGCTTGTCAATCGCACGCTCTGGTTCCGGAATGTAAGAATCCAGGAAGCCAGCCAGTTCCAGGATTTTCGCTTCCCACTCTGCGTCGCCTTCCAGCGCTTTCAGAGCAGAACCACGAACGATCGGAGTGTCGTCGCCCGGGAAGTCGTACTGAGACAGAAGTTCACGAACTTCCATTTCAACCAGTTCCAGCAGCTCTTCGTCATCAACCATGTCGCATTTGTTCAGGAACACGATGATGTACGGAACGCCTACCTGACGACCCAGCAGGATGTGCTCACGAGTCTGCGGCATCGGGCCGTCAGTCGCAGCAACAACCAGGATCGCGCCGTCCATCTGCGCAGCACCGGTGATCATGTTTTTAACATAGTCGGCGTGCCCCGGGCAGTCTACGTGCGCGTAGTGACGGGTCGGGGTGTCGTATTCAACGTGAGAAGTGTTGATGGTGATACCACGAGCTTTTTCTTCCGGCGCGTTATCGATCTGGTCGAATGCGCGAGCAGCACCGCCGTAGGTTTTAGCCAGTACGGTAGTGATTGCAGCGGTCAGCGTTGTTTTACCATGGTCAACGTGGCCGATAGTACCGACGTTAACGTGCGGTTTTGTACGTTCAAACTTTTCTTTAGACATCGATTGTCCCTCTAAGACACGGATAAATCGGTGATATCACCACATCAACCAGGCAACATGCCCGACTTGTTGAATGCAATAAACAGAAGGAAAAAACAGGGAGGAGAAAAGAAGTGGTGCTGATAGGCAGATTCGAACTGCCGACCTCACCCTTACCAAGGGTGCGCTCTACCAACTGAGCTATATCAGCACATCTTGGAGCGGGCAGCGGGAATCGAACCCGCATCATCAGCTTGGAAGGCTGAGGTAATAGCCATTATACGATGCCCGCATCCTGGAACTCGGCTACCTGATTTTCATTCTGCACTGAATATCGAGAGAAGCTCTCTTTATTCGAGCCGGTAAGCGAACTTATCGTCTCGGGCTACGCCATCGCGTGGCCGAAATTGGTGGTGGGGGAAGGATTCGAACCTTCGAAGTCTGTGACGGCAGATTTACAGTCTGCTCCCTTTGGCCGCTCGGGAACCCCACCGGACTTGATGGTGCCGACTACCGGAATCGAACTGGTGACCTACTGATTACAAGTCAGTTGCTCTACCTACTGAGCTAAGTCGGCATCAAGTAGCGCGCATTCTATGGAGACATGCGAGCTCATGCAACTAAAAAATTGCATAATTTGTTTTGTTGGTCATATTTTAAACAACTCGATGAAGAAACAGTCGAACGATGAGCAGATTAGCACATTTTTTCAGCATTGTTCTGCTTAACAATATGCGCCAGTTAAAACACCATTCTTTTTATCAGATGGAATATCTGTCACATTGCTTTTCACCGATAGCTTCCCGTAAGCGATTTTTTCTTATTATTCCTCCCCATCTGGTGTTACCCTCCTGCCCATTAACCCATTCAACAGAACTGTGACGCGCCATGGCAAATATCGCTTTGCCGATAAAGCTATGACCGTCAGAAACATGCTTATGAGTATAAAAGAGCAAACGTTAATGACGCCTTACCTACAGTTTGACCGCAACCAGTGGGCAGCTCTGCGTGATTCCGTACCGATGACGTTATCGGAAGATGAGATCGCCCGTCTCAAAGGTATAAATGAAGATCTCTCGTTAGAAGAAGTTGCCGAGATCTATTTACCTTTGTCGCGTTTGCTGAACTTCTATATAAGCTCGAATCTGCGTCGTCAGGCGGTTCTGGAACAATTTCTTGGCACTAACGGACAACGCATTCCTTACATTATCAGTATCGCAGGCAGTGTAGCTGTGGGGAAAAGTACAACCGCCCGTGTATTACAGGCGCTTTTAAGCCGTTGGCCGGAACATCGCCGTGTTGAACTGATCACCACCGATGGTTTTCTTCATCCCAACAAAGTGCTTAAAGAACGCGGGCTGATGAAAAAGAAAGGCTTCCCGGAATCGTATGATATGCATCGTCTGGTGAAGTTTGTTTCCGATCTCAAATCGGGTGTACCAAACGTTACGGCACCGGTTTACTCGCATCTTATTTATGATGTAATCCCAAATGGTGATAAAACCGTTGTTCAGCCTGATATCCTAATTCTTGAAGGACTAAATGTCTTACAAAGTGGGATGGATTATCCGCACGACCCGCATCATGTATTTGTTTCTGATTTTGTCGATTTTTCGATATATGTTGATGCGCCTGAAGACTTACTTCAAACATGGTATATCAACCGCTTCCTGAAATTCCGCGAAGGGGCTTTTACAGACCCGGATTCCTATTTCCATAACTATGCGAAATTAACTAAGGAAGAAGCGATCAAAACCGCCATGACACTGTGGAAAGAGATCAACTGGCTGAACTTAAAGCAAAATATTCTACCCACTCGCGAGCGCGCCAGTTTAATCCTGACGAAGAGTGCTAATCATGCGGTAGAAGAAGTCAGACTACGCAAATAATTTGCAGGGGAGCTAATGCTCCCCTTTCTTATTTTTCTGCACTACGCAGGGATATTTCACCACCCATCCAGGGTTTTATTATTCCATCCTGCTCAAGCAATAAAGCGCCCTGTTTGTCTATTCCGCGTGAAATACCAAATATTTCTTTATCACCAATGATAAGTTTCACTGGGCGATTAATAAAATTATCCAGCTTTTCCCAGCGCGAAAGATAAGGTGCCAATCCTTCTTGCTCGAAGAGTTCCAGCGCCGCGCGTAATTCACGTATTAGCATGGCCGCCAACGTATTACGATCGAGATTGATCCCCGCTTCCTGTAGCGTGATCCACCCCTGATTAACGACACTCTCTTCAACCCGACGCATTGCCATGTTGATTCCGGCGCCAATGACAATTTGTGCTGCATCGCCGGTTTTGCCAGTCAGCTCCACAAGAATGCCTGCCAGCTTGCGATCCTGCAGATAGAGGTCATTAGGCCATTTAACGCGAACTTTATCTGCACCCAGCTTGCGTAATACTTCCGCCATCACGATACCGATAACCAGACTTAAACCAATTGCCGCAGCCGGGCCTTGTTCCAGACGCCAGAACATCGACAAATATAAGTTTGCGCCAAAAGGCGAAAACCATTTCCGACCACGGCGACCACGGCCTGCCTGCTGATATTCTGCGACGCAGGCATCGCCCGATTTAAGCTCTTCGATACGATCAAGAAGGTACTGATTAGTTGAGTCAATTACTGGCAGCACGGCTACACTACCGCCATCCAGCTGACTCAATATCTGTTCAGCATTAAGTAACTGAATGGGCTCAGGCAGGCTGTATCCTTTACCCGGAACGGTAAAGACATCAACGCCCCAGTCACGCAGCGTCTGAATGTGTTTATTAATGGCCGCCCGGCTCATTCCTAACGTTTCACCTAGCTGCTCGCCAGAGTGAAATTCGCCGTTCGCTAACAGCGCGATTAATTTCAGTGGAACGGTATTATCCTTCATGAAATCGTCTCCACTGCGCTAACTTCACCTGATGCACCAATAAAGCGAACTTCGGGCTCAAGCCAGACATTAAATTTTTCACCAACTTTCTGTCTTACATGATGTGCCAGTTGCACGACATCTTCGCTTTTTGCATTGCCTTCATTGATGAGAACTAACGCCTGTTGACGGTGTACCGCAGCCCCACCCATTTGCGTCCCTTTTAGCTGACACTGATCGATGAGCCAGCCAGCAGCCAGTTTTACTGAACCATCCGCCTGAGGGTAATTCGGTGCCGTTGGAAATTGTGCCAACAACGCGTTAGCCGTTTCGGCAGATACAACAGGATTTTTGAAGAAACTACCGGCATTGCCGTTCACTTTTGGATCGGGAAGCTTTGTCGTTCTCATATGGCATACTGCATCAAATACTTGCAGTGGCGTTACTGTTGAAGGCTCCAGACGAGTTAAGTCACCGTAAGTCAGTACAGGTTGCCACTCTTTTGGCAGACGCAGACCTACGGCTACAATGGCGAAGCGATCCTGATATTCATGCTTAAAAATACTGTCGCGATAGCCAAAGCGGCACTCTTTGGCAGTTAAGCGCACTTGCTTGCCTGTCGCCAGTTCAACACAGTCAACATAATCGCAAACTCGCTGTAATTCTACGCCATAAGCGCCAATATTCTGGATAGGCGATGAGCCGACACAACCAGGAATTAATGCCAGATTTTCCAGACCGGGCATTCCTTGCTGCAAAGTGTATTTCACCAGACGATGCCAGTTTTCTCCTGCACCCACATGTAAATACCATGCATCAGGTTTATCATTAATTTCGATTCCTTTGATTCGGTTGATGATCACCGTTCCGCAATAATCCTCAAGGAAAAGTACGTTGCTTCCTTCCCCCAGAATAAGAACGGGTTGTCCTTCTGCGGTCGCATGTTGCCAGGCATTGAGTAGTTGTTGTTCGTCTTCGGCACATACAATGTGCTGAGCATTATGATCAATGCCAAATGTGTTCCAGGGTTTTAAGGAGTGGTTCATAGCTGCTTTCCTGATGCAAAAACGAGGCTAGTTTACCGTATCTGCGGGGGGATGGCTTGTAGATATGACGACAGGAGAAGTTTTCACCAGCGCAAAAAGGCCATCCTTCCGGATGGCCTTTCGCTTTATCTGATGCCTGGCAGTTCCCTACTCTCGCATGGGGAGACCCCACACTACCATCGGCGCTACGGCGTTTCACTTCTGAGTTCG
>NZ_KE136726.1:956821-1057316 GCF_000407925.1 Escherichia sp. KTE31
GACGTTAAGAATCCGTATCTTCGAGTGCCCACACAGATTGTCTGATAAATTGTTAAAGAGCAGTGCCGCTTCGCTTTTTCTCAGCGGCGCGGGGTGTGCATAATACGCTTTCCCGCTACAGAGTCAAGCATTTTTTTGCTTTTCTCTGCCGGAATTCTCAGGAGAATCCCGCTGACCCGGCGGCTTGTCTGCCGTTGTTCCGTGTCAGTGGTGGCGCATTATAGGGAGTTATTCCGGCCTGACAAGAGGAAATTTAAAATAATTTTCCGACCGCGCAACATTCAACCAAATCAGCCTAAAACTGCCAATTTTTCGAGCGTTTTGAAGCCATAACGCTGTAAAACGGGCAATAATTGTTCTGCTTCTGGCGTCATATCCATGCAAAAGGCAATGTTCGCATCGGCAGATTTTGCCTCAGGAGCTTCATGTTCCAGCAGCCAGGCCGTTCGGCGCGCAATTGCTGCGCCAGAATCTACCAGTCGGGTTCCCTCTGGCAGCACCTGTAACAGTTCATCTTGTAATAGAGGGAAATGAGTACAACCCAGAACAACGGTATCTGGTGGCTCTTTCATTCTTAACCATGGGCGCAAGATACGCTTTAGCGCATCCAGAGAAATTTCTTCGCCATGCAGCTTCGCTTCAGCCAGCTCAACCATTTCTGCCGAGCCCAGCATCTCTATCTGGCATTCATTAGCGAAACGCGCAATCAGCTCATGGGTATAAGAACGTTTCACCGTACCGCGTGTTGCCAGCAATCCAACAATGCCATTAGCGGTCAAACGCGCTGCGGGTTTAATCGCCGGCACGACGCCGACAACCGGGAAAGCGAACTTTTCGCGCAAAGCAGGAAGTGAAACGGTGCTGGCGGTGTTGCAGGCCACCACAGCCAGCGCAAGGGGATAACGCTCTTGCACGGCAGTGACAATTTCCACTACGCGCTCAACAATAAACTCTTCGCTTTTTTCGCCATACGGGAAAGCGACATTATCGAAAGCATAAATGTAATGGAGATCCGGTAAGAGACGCCGGATCTCGTCATAGACCGACAGCCCACCGACGCCGGAGTCAAACACCAGCACGGTGGGACGTGGTTCAGAAGGTGTAGCTGCCAGACAAGGTGTATTCCCGTCCTGCAGTTTGGTAGCCATAGACTGTCTCGTAATCTTTGTCGAACAAGTTGGCTATTTTACCACGAACAGTCAGATGAGAGGTGACCGGATACGCAACCGCAAGATCCCACAAGCTCACACCGCCCATTTTAACGGTTTGATAAGGATAAGATGAGTAATCCTTATCATAGCGAGTGCCTAAATACTGATAAGTAATACCCCAGTCGAAGTCATACAGTTGCCAGTCGAGCTGATATTTCACCTGCTGTTTAGCGCGACGTAGCAACGGCGTGTCGGTAATCGCGTTACGCGCATCGACATAATCATAACTCACCGTATGCGTCAGCGGTCCGGTATCAAAATTGGCGGTCGCCTCGACGCCCTTAATCCGCGCTTTCCCTTCGTTGTAGTATTTCAGGGTGTGATCATCGTAATCGATCAAGTCACTAACATCGTTACGATATCCAGAAATACGCCAGTTCACTCCAGCAGTTAAGCCTTCAAACGCCCCTTCCCACTGTTTGCTTTTCTCAGGGTTCAGATCCGGATTACCGTAGAAGCCGTAGAGTTGCCCAAGATTAGGTGCCTTGTACGACGTGCCATAAGAAGCGATAAAACGATAGCCTTCGATGAATTCCCAACCGGCACTCGTTTGCCAGGTTCCATGACGACCAAACTGTGAGTTATCGTCGCTGCGTGCAGCACCTTCAAAGGTAAAATCGCCGACTTGTTGCAATCCGGTCAGATAGAGACCGGTGTTACGTTGATCATACCCATCCTCAACATAACCAGTACCCGGCGTCGTAGTCTGTTTCTGCCAGTCAACGCCCGCGCCAATATTACCGTGGCCAACGGTAACGTTATTTGCCCACTGGACGGTATATTGCTTCATTTCATCAAGCGTTGCGGACGAATCATAACGACCATAATGCGGATCGTAGTTGTAATCTTTGCTGTGGCTGTAGCTGGTAATCAGTTGTGATTTAATCAGCTCGCCGTTATAGCGCAGCCCGGCATCCCAGCTTTGGCTATAGAGTTTGCGAGTATCGAGCAGCGGCGAGCCTGGAGAATAATACGCGTCATAATTAGTACGATTATCATAGCCATAGCCGCGCACAAAGCCGCTCCAGGCATCGGTAAAATTATGTTCCAGCGCACCATAAAGCGTTTTGCTTAAGAAACCATCGTTATCTGGCTGCGCTTGCGTTCCGGTATTGCCATAGGCGACAACATCATAACCATGGGTATAAGCGTAATCGCCCAACAAGGTTACCCGAGTCTTATCCCCCAACTGCTGTTGCGTAGAGACATCGTAGTTCTGATAACTATTGCTTCCCCATCCCGCTGAAATTTCCGTTCCGGGTTCATCGCGTGTCGTGATGATATTCACCACCCCGCCTATTGCATCGGAACCATAAACGGCGGATCTCGGCCCACGGATATATTCAACACGCTGGACAAGCGCAATAGGGAACTGGCTAAGGTCAGCAGAACCACTCACCCCTGCCAGATTCAGGCGTACACCATCAATTAACACCAACACATGACTGGCGTTAGTGCCGCGAATAAAAATAGATGAGAGCTGACCTGAACCGCCGTTTTGGGTGATATCCACGCCCGGGAGACGGCGCAGCACATCATTGACTGAGGTCGATTGCCAGCGGTCGATATCCTGACGCGTCACAACGGTAGTGGGAGCAAGCACAGTGCTGCGCGGCTGTTCAAAACGGTTAGCAGTAACGACGAGAGTATCCGGGCTGGTATCCTGTGCCCAAGCGGAAAAGGCTGTGACAGAACACGCCGTCAGCAGCGAAGCTTTTTTAATCATTGTAAAGCATCCACAATAGAAGAAGGATGCCGCAGGTTTCATCAATATTACGCGATGATGAGAACCAGATGCGACGTTAGCCGGCAGGTCTTCGGGCTTGGAGGGGTATCTGAAGATACAAAGAGATGATGACTTCCCACCGGATGGCAGTGTCCGCATTACGCAATCATCGCACCTTTCCTTACCGCTGCGCGTCAGCTCCAGATTCGCACTGGATTCCCTATTAACTCACAGGACCGGCGAGAGGATGCTACAGGTTGTAACAAGTTGCTGTCCAGACGTAGCTCACAAATAGGAATACATCAAGATCTGGACATCTGATGAGCAATCCCTACAATCGCCGCGTACATTTCATTTTCAGGATACATCATGACCCCCGAACACCTTCCAACAGAACAGTATGAAGCGCAGTTAGCCGAAAAAGTGGTACGTTTACAAAGTATGATGGCGCCGTTTTCTGACCTGGTTCCGGAAGTGTTTCGCTCGCCGGTCAGCCATTACCGGATGCGTGCAGAGTTCCGCATCTGGCACGATGGCGATGACCTGTACCACATCATTTTCGATCAGCAAACCAAAAGCCGCATCCGCGTGGATAGCTTCCCCGCCGCCAGTGAACTTATCAATCAGTTGATGGGCGCGATGATTGCGGGTGTGCGCAATAATCCTGTTCTACGCCATAAGCTGTTCCAGATTGATTATCTCACCACGATGAGTAATCAGGCGGTGGTTTCCCTGCTGTACCATAAAAAGCTGGATGACGAATGGCGCCAGCAGGCAGAAGCCCTGCGCGATGCACTGCGAGCGCAGAACCTGAATGTGCATCTGATTGGTCGGGCAACGAAAACCAAAATCGAGCTGGATCAAGATTACATCGACGAACGTCTGCCGGTCGCAGGGAAAGAGATGATCTACCGTCAGGTGGAGAACAGTTTCACTCAGCCGAACGCGGCGATGAACATTCAGATGCTGGAATGGGCGCTGGACGTGACCAAAGGCTCAAAAGGCGATTTACTGGAACTGTACTGCGGCAACGGTAATTTTTCATTAGCTCTGGCGCGCAATTTTGATCGAGTATTAGCCACCGAAATCGCTAAGCCGTCGGTCGCTGCTGCGCAATACAACATTGCCGCTAACCATATTGATAACGTACAAATTATTCGTATGGCAGCGGAAGAATTTACCCAGGCAATGAATGGTGTGCGCGAATTTAACCGTTTACAGGGTATCGATTTAAAGAGTTATCAGTGCGAAACCATTTTTGTCGACCCGCCGCGCAGCGGTCTGGACAGTGAAACCGAGAAAATGGTGCAGACGTATCCGCGTATTTTGTACATCTCCTGCAACCCGGAAACACTGTGTAAGAATCTGGAAACATTAAGCCAGACGCACAAGGTTGAACGTCTGGCTCTGTTTGATCAGTTCCCCTACACGCACCATATGGAGTGCGGCGTGTTACTGACGGCGAAGTAAAACCCATGCCGGATGCGCCAGCATCCGGCATCTTACCGATTACTCAGCAACTTCCTGCTTACGGTTACGCATCTTCGCGCCAATCCAGAACACCATAATGACCGACAACACAGCCGGGAAGAAGTTAGAACCGATATCCGGATATTCCGCACGAACCACGGTGCTGTACAGCAGAACGCCGAGAATAAAACAGGCGGCAGCCAGCCCCGGCAAGCCTACTGGCATAGTACGATTAAGATAACGTTGATGCAGGCAGTAAACTGTCAGCACCAGGGAAATAATCGGGAATACAGAAAATGGCACAATGGAGCTAAACAGCGCCGCAAAAGTACCATTGATCGATAAGCCTGCAACCAGCGCCAGCAGCAGCGTACCTCTATCTTGATTTGCTTGTTTCATTACTCGTCCTTCACATTTCCCGGAATAATTGCGGTTTTTTCTTGTTCACGGCGATACCAGTAATAAGCCCCTTTCGAAATCATTCGCAGTTGCAGTACCAGTCGCTCTTCTAATTGCCGACGTTGTTCGACGCCGACGTCCAACGCCTCAGCACCCGCACTGAAGACAATCGTCACCATTGCTTCGGCTTGCGCTTCAGTAAACGCACGAGGCATATGGTTTTCGAGTTCCAGATAGTCCGCAAGTTCCGCAATGAAGTGCTGAATTTCACGCGCAACGGCAGCACGAAACGCAGCGGAAGTGCCGGAGCGTTCCCGCAATAATAACCGGAAGGCGTTAGGATTATTACCGATGAACTCCATAAATGTGGAGACCGAGGTGCGGATCACACTCCCGCCTTTGGCGATACGCTGACGCGCCTGGCGCATGAGTTGGCGTAGCATTAAACCGCTCTCATCAACCATGGTCAGACCCAGTTCGTCTACGTCGCGGAAATGCCGGTAAAAAGAGGTGGGAGCAATGCCCGCTTCACGCGCCACTTCACGCAAACTCAGGCTGGCGAAGCTGCGTTCAGCACTTAATTGGCTAAATGCGGCTTCCACCAGCGAACGGCGGGTTTTTTCTTTTTGTTGCGCTCTTACGCCCATCACAATGTCTGAATCCTTGCCAAAAGTACTGCTGGCACTATACCAGAGAATGAACATACTGGATTGCTCCAGTATTGTGAATGAACGGTAAGGCAATAAAACATATTTACTGCAACTCTTTGGCTGGTTCTTTCACAAACAACAACGCCAGCATCGACAGCAACGTGCCTCCGCCCAGATACCACGCCGGAGCCGTCAGACTCTCCAGTAACACGATAGATTGCGTGGCGAAATATTGTGCAAAACCACCAAAAATTGCCACACCAATGCTATAAACCAGCGCGAAGCCCAATGCCCGAATCCGTTTCGGCAATAGTTCGGAAATCAGCAACATTACCGGCACACCGCCAAGCGTAGTAAAGCTGACCATCACGAAAACCACCGTCAGCAACATGCCAGGGCTTGGGTAATTCACCAACAGCCAGAACGAAGGCCAGCTACAGAGAAGCACCATCACACGGGAGATTAAAATCAGCTTTTTACGCCCGACCGAATCACACAGCATCCCCACCAGCAGCGCCCCCACAAAGGTAATAACACCCGCCAGTAACATCGCTGCATGAGAATAATGTTGAGGTATAGCCAGATACTTCGCTGCCCAGGTGCCGTAGTAAAAAAGGGAAATATAGGTTGCGACTGTACTGCCAATAGCAAGCAAGATGCCGTTAATAATGGTGGATTTATGTTGCAGGAGCAGGGTAAACGCACTTTCGCTGGCAGCGGCTTTTTTATTGTGCACAGGTTCAGGCGCATCATTTTCCAGGCTCAGGCGCAGCCAGCAACCGATGGGTGCTAACAGCACACCAATAAAAAACGGCACTCGCCAGCCCCACTCCGCCATTACGGTCTCTGAACCTGTGGCCAACGGCAACCATGCACTCAAACCTAAAGCGACGATACCACCAAAGGTCGTTGCCAGCCCCTGAGTCGCCAGCGACCAGCTACTGTAAAAGCCGCGACGATTTGCCGGCGCAGACTCAACCAGCAAAGACATTGAGGCGCCGACTTCACCACCTGCCGCAACGCCCTGAATCAGACGCGCCAGCACCAGCGTTGCCGTTCCCCAATAGCCCGCCGTCGCATAGGTCGGCGCGATGCCGATCATCAGCGTACCAAGGCTCATCAGGGCAATAGTGAACACCATTGCCGGTTTGCGCCCGAAGCGATCGGCCCAGGCGCCAACAATAATCCCACCGAGCGGGCGCATAAAAAAGCTCACGCCAAAAGTCGCAAATGCCAGTAACAGCGCGACGTTATGATCGGCACTGGGAGGAAAGAAAAGTGTACTGATATAGACCACAAAAAAGTTGTAAACGCCAAAATCAAAAAATTCGAGCGCATTGCCAAACGCCGAGGCAAAAATCACCCGCTTACCGCTGGGCTTTTTCTTTACGCCCACCGATTCATTTACGATCGCCGTCATTCCATATTCCTTGCCAGAAAGTGTTGTTGTGTGTTGTTTTATTTATTGCAACCAGGCTTCCACCAGCGCGCCCCAGTAGCTACTTGCCGGCACCAGACTTGCATCGTTGAAGTCGTATCCAGGGTTATGCACCATGCAGGAACCTTCCCCGACATCACCATTACCGAACAACAGGAAAGCGCCTTTTGGCTGGGCCTCCAGCATGAAAGAGAAATCTTCACTGCCCATCAGCGGCTTGATGCCAAACTCAGCCCTGTCTTCACCAAACGTTTCGCAGGCCACCTGACAGGCAAATCTCGCTATCGCCTCATCATTCACTAATACCGGAGAGCCGTTAACATGCGTCACATCAGCCGTAGCGCCAAAGCTGACTGCCTGGGCTTGTGCCAGAGCAGGAATACGGGTCAGAAGAAGTTGCCGGGTTTCACGGCTAAGAGAGCGGACGCTGATTTTCATCTCAGCACTATCCGGAATGACGTTAGCAGCCTCACCCGCAACAATGCTGCCGACGGTAATGACCGCCGCTTCCAGTGGATCGACATTGCGCGACACAATGCTTTGTAATGCGGTGGTGATATGTGCCGCGACCAGCACCGGGTCGATGGCTTTGTGGGGGATCGCACCGTGTCCACCACAACCACGAACCGTAATGTGGAACTGATCCATTGACGCCATCAGCGCCCCAGGCTGGAAGTAAAACTTGCCAACCGGCAGGCCCGGCATGTTGTGCATACCGAAAATCACATCGCAGGGGAAACGGTCAAAAAGACCTTCTTTAACCATAATCTCACCGCCGTTGATCATCTCTTCGGCTGGCTGAAAGATGAGACGCAACGTGCCGTTAAAGCGGCGGGTTTCGGCAAGATAGCGCGCGGCACCCAGCAATATTGTGGTATGTCCGTCATGCCCGCAGGCATGCATCAAACCAGGTTGTTTGCTGGACCAGGGTTTGCCGCTATTTTCATAAATCGGTAACGCATCCATATCCGCCCGCAAACCAATACTTTTCTCTCCGTCGCCCACTTTTAAGGTGGCAACCACGCCGGTCGTCGCCAGCCCTTGCTCTACCTCATAGCCCCACTGTCGCAGCTTTTCTGCTACCAACGCGCTGGTTTGAAACTCCTGTAACCCCAGCTCCGGGTTTTCATGGATCCGATGGCGAATCTCGCGCAGTTCTTCCTCAAACCCACGAATATAGTGTTCGATCATCTGCTATTCCCTTATTTATAGATAAACAGGCTAATTGACGGATTTTATTGATGGTATAAATACAAATGCGCCATCAATATAAAATATTTATATATTTGTTTTATAAGAATATTTCACAAAGACAATAACAAAAAAGCACACTTCAGCAAGATAAAACTGCCAGTCACAAGAAAAAGCGATTAATAGTGAATTAATGAAATGAAAAAGGGGCAGACAACACAAAGGCCGCTCACGATATAGCCGGATAAATGACGGGGATCAATTGGCTTACCTGCGATAAAATGTTACCATTCTGTTGCTTTTATGTATAAGAACAGGTAAGCCCTACCATGCCACATTCCTACGATTACGATGCCATAGTAATAGGTTCCGGCCCCGGCGGCGAAGGCGCTGCAATGGGCCTGGTTAAGCAAGGCGCGCGCGTCGCAGTTATCGAGCGTTATCAAAATGTTGGCGGCGGTTGCACCCATTGGGGCACCATTCCGTCGAAAGCTCTCCGTCACGCCGTCAGCCGCATTATAGAATTTAATCAAAACCCACTTTACAGCGACCATTCGCGACTGCTCCGCTCTTCTTTTGCCGATATCCTTAACCATGCCGATAACGTGATCAATCAACAAACACGTATGCGTCAGGGATTTTACGAACGTAATCACTGTGAAATATTGCAGGGAAACGCCCGCTTTGTTGACGAACACACGCTGGCGCTGGATTGCCCGGACGGCACGGTCGAAACGCTGACCGCAGAAAAATTTGTTATTGCCTGCGGTTCTCGCCCATATCATCCAGCAGACGTTGATTTTACCCATCCGCGCATTTACGACAGCGACTCAATTCTTAGCATGCATCACGAACCGCGCCACGTGCTTATTTACGGTGCTGGAGTGATCGGCTGTGAATACGCATCGATCTTCCGTGGAATGGATGTGAAAGTGGATCTGATCAACACCCGCGATCGTTTGTTGGCTTTTCTTGATCAAGAGATGTCAGATTCTCTCTCCTACCACTTCTGGAACAGCGGTGTGGTAATTCGTCACAACGAAGAGTACGAGAAGATTGAAGGTTGCGACGACGGCGTAATCATGCACCTGAAGTCAGGCAAGAAACTGAAAGCAGACTGTCTGCTCTATGCCAACGGTCGCACCGGTAATACCGATTCACTGGCGTTACAGAACATTGGGCTGGAAACTGACAGTCGCGGACAGCTTAAGGTCAACAGCATGTATCAGACCGCACAGCCGCACGTTTACGCAGTGGGCGACGTGATTGGTTATCCAAGCCTGGCTTCGGCGGCCTACGACCAGGGGCGCATTGCCGCGCAGGCGCTGGTAAAAGGTGAAGCCACCGCGCATCTGATTGAAGATATCCCTACCGGCATCTACACCATCCCGGAAATCAGCTCAGTCGGTAAAACCGAACAGCAGCTGACCGCGATGAAAGTGCCGTATGAAGTGGGTCGCGCCCAGTTCAAACATCTGGCGCGAGCGCAAATCGTTGGCATGAACGTGGGTACGCTAAAAATCTTGTTCCATCGGGAAACAAAAGAGATTCTGGGGATCCATTGCTTTGGCGAGCGCGCTGCCGAAATTATTCATATCGGTCAGGCGATTATGGAACAGAAAGGTGGCGGCAACACCATTGAGTACTTCGTTAACACCACCTTTAACTACCCGACGATGGCGGAAGCCTATCGGGTAGCGGCACTAAACGGCTTAAACCGCCTGTTTTAACGCTTTATCGAAATGGCCATCCATTTTTGCGCGGATGGCCTCTGCCAGCTGTTCATAACGACTACGCAGCGGTGAGCCAGGACGATAAACCAGACCAATAGTGCGACGCGGTTCAGGTTTAATGCACGGCAGATAGACAATGCCGTCGCGTTTACGCTCCGGCGGCACTGCCAGCGCAGGCAGCAAGGTGATGCCGCTACCTGCCGCCACCATATTACGCAGCGTTTCCAGGCTGGTCGCACGGAAATGTGTATCTTCATCCGCCCCCGCTTCAAAGCAGAAGCCCATCGCCTGATCGCGCAGACAGTGACCATCTTCCAGCATCAGCAGTTTTTCCCCTGCCAGATCGGCCATTGGTACACATTCGCGGTTGGCCCACGGATGATCTTCGTAGATTGCCAGCAGCATTGGCTCATCAAACAACGGCACTTCAATGAATGCTTCGCTCTCTTTTACCAGCGCGAGGATCACGCAGTCGAGTTTGCCACTGTCCAGCTGCGTCAGTAACTGGTGGGTCTGCGCTTCATGCAGATACATTTCCAGCTTCGGGAAAGTCTGGTGCAGCATCGGGATAATATGCGGTAGCAGGTAAGGCCCGACCGTAGGAATCAAACCAATGTGCAGCGGCCCGGACATGGTCTCGCCCTGCTGGCTTGCCATCTCTTTAAGGACTTTCACCTCGCGCAGCACGGTACGCGCCTGATCCACCAGCAGCATTCCCGCCTGGGTGAATAACACTTTACGGCTGGTCCGCTCCAGCAACATCACACCCAGCTCATCTTCCAGCTTACGAATTTGCCCGCTAAGCGTCGGTTGGCTAACGTGGCAGGAATCTGCCGCTCGCCGAAAATGGCGGTGTTCGGCCAGTGCCACCAGGTACTCAAGATCACGAATATTCATTATCCATCCTCCATCGCCACGATAGTTCATGGCGATAGGTAGCATAGCAACGAACGATTATCCCTATCAAGCATTCTGACTGATAATTGCTCACAGAAACGGAGCGGCACCTCTTTAACCCTTGAAGTCACTGCCCGTTTCGAGAGTTTCTCAACTCGAATAACTAAAGCCAACGTGAACTTTTGCGGATCTCCAGGATCCGCTTTTTTTTATTTATTCCGACCCTCCAGCGGAGGGCCAGGCTGCCAGACTTACTCAATGCGATCTTTGACGATAAAGAAGTAACACAGTGCGCCAGTGAAGGTCACACAGGCTGCGATAACCAGCGCCAGATTAAATGAGTGCGTGGTATCCACCACCCAGCCGGTCACTATCGGGGCAAAGGAAGCAAAGACAAAACTACCAAAGTTTTGAATCCCGGCGATGGAAGCCACTTTTGTTTCTGACACCATCACCTGAACCAGTCCCCATGCAGATGTTCCCGCAAAATGCACACAGAACAGCGCCATTGAGATAAACGCCACCGCTTGCGCAGGCGAGGAAGATTGCACGACCAGCAACGTTCCTAATGCCGACATCATCAAACCGCAAACAATAGCCGTTTTACGCGTCTTCGCCAGGTCGTAGCCTTTTTTCGCCAGTCGATCGACAACAATACCGTTAACCCACATCCCGACCGCCGCCGCGAGGAAAGGAATCGCCGCCACCCAGCCCGTTTTCGCCAGACTGAAACCTTGCTCAGCCTGCAAATAGCCGGGTAACCACGCGATGTAGAGCCAACCGGTATAGTTAACGCCAGAGAAACCTAAAATCATCCCCCAGGTTGTCCGGTGCTTAAACAGCGCCAGCCACTCGCTAAATTGCAGCTGTGGACGCGGTTTAACCGGCGCGGAGAGATACGTCCGTTCTTCGTCGGTCAGGACAAACTGCGCCCGGTTGCGATACCACGCGTACCAGCAGATCCCAACCAGAATCCCCGCTACGCCGATGATAACGAACATCGCCCGCCAGCCCCATGCCAGTTGCATCAATACAAGAGCAGGAGGCGCGATGGCCTGGCCGATAACGGTAGATGAGTTAAAAATCCCCAGCGCCGTGCCGCGTTCTTTTTGCGCATACCAGTCGGTAATAGATTTCACTCCCGCAGGCATAAACGGCGCTTCGCCAATACCCAATCCAATACGCATTAAAATAAAGTGGCTAAAAGAATTAACCATTCCTGTTAATGCCTGCATTAATGACCAGAATATTAAACCTGCGCCCAAGACTATTCGTGGACCAAAGCGGTCTAGCAAAATACCGGAAGGAAGTTGTGAAAAACCATAAGACAGAGAAAATGCAGAAAGCAAAACGCCAAATTCTGTCGCCGATAATCCTAACTCGCCACGAATTGCTTCTCCTGCCACACTCAACGACGAACGGTCGAGAAAATTAACGATCCCCGCCATAAATAATAAAACCAACGTCACTGTCTGAATACGACGAATCCGTTGCGGTTTATTACCCGCAACACTGGTTGACACATCAACGTCCATTTTTAGCTCCTTGAGCGGAATTAATCGATTTGATGATTATTCAGAAAATAATTAAGCGAACCGTTATTACCAGTTCCACAATGTGCCATCTTCCAGTCGTGCGATGGGGAGATACGCCGGGTCATACGGATATTTCGCCGCCAGTTTCTCATCGAAAGAAATACCCAGCCCAGGCGCGTCGCCCGGGTGCATATACCCCTCCTCGAAGCGCCAGCTATGCGGGAAGACTTCAAGCATTTGTTCGGAATAGCCCATGTACTCCTGAACGCCGAAGTTTGGCACCCAGAGGTCAAAATGCAGCGCCGCCGCATGGCAAATGGGCGATAAATCAGAAGGACCGTGCGAACCGGTACGTACCTGATAAAGCGATGCGAAATCAGCAATCCGCCGCATTCCGGTAATGCCGCCTGCATGGGTAATCGTCGTGCGAATATAGTCAATTAACTGCTCTTCGATTAACTGCTTGCAGTCCCAGATACTGTTAAACACTTCACCGACCGCAATCGGCGTCACGGTATGCTGGCGAATCAAACGGAAACATTCCTGATTCTCGGCAGGCGTTGGATCTTCCATCCAGAACAGGCGGTAATCCTCAATGCTCTTTCCAAAACGCGCCGCTTCGATGGGGGTAAGGCGATGGTGCATGTCATGCAACAGATGTTCGTTAAAACCGAACTTATTGCGCACCGCCTCGAATAACTTCGGCGTGAAATCGAGATATTTTTCCGTCGACCACAACTGCTCTTCCGGCCACTGACCTTTGGTTGCCGGTTCGTACGCCAGCCCTTTGCCCTTCGCCAGGCCATAGGTGGTTTGCATCCCAGGCACACCGCACTGCACACGAATCGCCTTAAAGCCCATCTGCTGATGCTTCGCATAGTCTTCAAGGACTTCATCAATCGTGCGCCCGGTGGTATGGCAATAAACCATCACGCCCTCACGAGAAGCACCGCCAAGCAATTGATACAGCGGCATATTGGCTGCTTTCGCTTTGATATCCCACAACGCCATATCAATGGCAGAAATGGCCGACATCGTGACGGGGCCACGTCGCCAGTAAGCGCCTTTATAAAAGAATTGCCAGATATCTTCGATACGGCTGGCATCGCGGCCAATTAATTGTAGGCAAAGATGATCTTTCAGATAAGAAGCGACCGACAATTCGCGACCATTTAACGTGGCATCTCCCAGCCCACAAAGTCCGCTTTCAGTGGTTATTTTAAGCGTAACGAAATTACGCCCGGGGCAAGTAACAAAAACGTCCGCAGCAATAATTTTCATTATTGCAATCTCCTGTGTTGTAAATAGACGCTTCAAACTTAATTTTGCGCCTACTACCATACAAGAGAGAAAGGGTGATTATTCAACCGTGATCACATTAAAAATAAAAATTTCCGCCGAGGAGCAAAAACATCCTCAAATTTGACCTACACTATTAATCATCATCGTTAAAACAACGTGTTAAATAATCACATAATAAATACCATCAATCTTAAAAACAAACACAACAATAGAAATTAATTATATTCAATTAATTAAACTGTGTATCGCCTGGTATATTTAAAATATGATTTTTATAGAGAGAGTAAAGCAAGAATAAAAAGGCATGTAACAAATAATGGTTCTGGTTGGGCGTTAAATTTAAGGTCAACAGAATACTGCCTGATGCGACGCTGTCGCGTCTTATCATGCCTACAAAGTGCAACACTACGTAGACATGATAAACAAAGCGCATCAGGCAAACGCTCCATTCTCAGGGGAGCGTTACCCTAACCGAGCCTTTGCAAAAGCAATCGCCTGTGCCACCTGCTGCGGTGAAACACCGCCTTTTGCCGCGCGCTTGTCGAGGCACGATTGCAGCGACAGAATCGGATAGACATCTTCGCCAATCACCTGGCTGAATTTCTGCAACTCGGCGAGCGGCAGATCTTCCAGCGGTTTGCCCTGACGAATGGCTTCCACCACCGCCTCACCCACGATATGGTGCGCCTCGCGGAACGGCACGCCTTTCGCCACCAGGTAATCCGCCAGTTCAGTGGCGTTCGCGTAACCCTGCTGCGCCGCTTCCTGGCAACGCGGGCGTTTCACCTGAATACCGTCCAGCACCAGCGCCGCCATATGCAGGCAGTCCAGCCAGGTGTCGAGCGCGTCGAACAGACCTTCTTTGTCTTCCTGCATATCTTTGTTGTAAGCCAGCGGCAAACCTTTCAGCGTCATCATCATGCCGGTTAACGCGCCCTGCACCCGACCGCATTTACCGCGAATCAGCTCCAGCGCATCCGGATTTTTCTTCTGCGGCATTAATGATGAACCGGAAGTAACGCGGTCAGAAAGCTCCACAAATCCCGCTTCGCCGGTGTTAAAGAAAATCAGATCTTCGGCAAAACGCGACAGATGCACCATGCCGATGGCGGCAGCAGAAAGCAGCTCCAGCACATGATCACGGTCAGAAACGCTGTCCAGACTGTTACGTGTCGCCGAGGCAAAGCCCAGCCAGCCTGCTAACTGTTCACGATCGATTTCATAGGCCGTTCCCGCCAGTGCGCCACAGCCTAACGGGCTGACATCCAGACGCTTAAGCGCATCCTGCAAACGACTTTCATCACGCGCCAGCATCTCAACATAGGCCAGGCACCAGTGCGCGAAAGTTACCGGCTGGGCGCGTTGCAGGTGCGTGTAACCCGGCATTACCGCATCCTGATTGTTTTGCGCGGTTTCCACCAGCGCCGATTGCAGCTGCCGGTTAGCCGTCAGCAACTCGCCAACGGTATCTTTGCACCACAACTTCAGATCGGTTGCTACCTGATCATTACGGCTACGCCCGGTATGCAGTTTTTTGCCTAACTGACCCACTTTGTCGATCAGTTTACCTTCCACCCAGCTATGGATATCTTCGGCGTCGCTTTCAAGGATTTGTTGTGGCCTGGCGCGAACCTCTTCCAGCAGCACGTTCAGCGCCTCTTCCAGTTGCGCCTGCTCTTCTGCGGTCAACACGCCTACCGTTACCAGGGCTTTGGACCAGGCCACAGAGCCAACAATATCCTGCTCCGCCAGACGGTAATCAAAGCGCAGTGAGTCGTTGAATTGTTTGAACCGTTGATCTGCTGCCTGGGTAAAACGCCCGCCCCAAAGTGCCATAACTCTGTTTCCTTATTTTGAAATTCAATGCCGGAAAGCTGCGCCTCCGGCCAACAAAACTTAAGCTAAAATCCGCGTACCCATCGGCATACCGTTAAACAGTGCCGGAAGCTGTTCCGCATGACGCCAGGAGGCGATATCCACCGGGCGCCCCAGCGTGCGTGCAGCATCCAGCGCCGCATTCACTTTCACAATCATGCCGTCAGTAATAATGCCCTGCTCAATCAGTTGTTCTGCTTTCGCGGCGGTCATCTCAGCAATACGTTGCCCTTTGCCGTCGAGAATGCCGCTGACGTCGGAAAGCAAAATCAGATCCGCGCCCAGCGTTGCTGCCAGCGCCGTCGCGGCCTGGTCAGCATTGACGTTCATCAGTTGCCCTTCGTCCGTTACGCCAATGGAGCTAACCACCGGGAGATAGCCGTTTTCCAGCAACGTATTGATAAGCTTAGGCGAACCTGGCTGCGCCAGTCCAACATGACCTAACTCTTCATCAAGCTGGGTCACTTTGACGCTGTCGCCGTCACCAAGAAACAAACCTACGGCAGCAATCTGATGTTTCTTCGCCCACGCCAGCAGGGTTTTATTTGCCGTTCCCGCCAGCGCCCCGGTGATAATGTCTATCTGATCCGCAGGCGTCACCCGCAGGCCGTTTTTCTTTTTCACCGGTAGATTCAGCCCTTTCATCAGCTCATCCACCACGCAGCCGCCGCCGTGGACAATCACCAGCGGACGCTGATGTGACTCACGATAATTCACCAGTGCGCTAAACAGACGTTCCAGCGCCTCTTCACTATCCAGCAATACGCCGCCCAGTTTTATAATTAATGGATTCATGATTGCACCCTTAAATAAGAGACTGCGTTTGGGCATAGCCAAAACGAATATTGGCGCACTGTACCGCTTGTGCCGCCGCACCTTTCAATAAATTGTCTTCGGTCGCCACAATAATCAGATGCTCGCCCTGAACGGCAAACCCGATATCGCAGAACGGCAGCCCGACGACGTTTTTTAGCGCCGGAACGCCTTTGTCATACAGACGCACCAGCGGTTGATGGGCATACGCCCGCTGTAACGCTTGCGCCACTTGCGCCTGGTGCACGCCAGGCTTCAGGCGGCAAGTAATGGTTTCGAGAATGCCGCGCGGGAAATTGCCCAGATGCGGGGTGAAGATAACGTCAGCACCGAGATGCGTGGCGATCTCCGGCTGGTGGCGATGGGTAAAGACACCATACGGTTGCAGGCTAACTTCACAAAAGCTGTTTGAAATCGCTGCCTTACGTCCCGCTCCGCTCACACCGCTGGTGGCGTTAATCACCGGCCACTGACTGAGGTCGAGAAGATCGGCATCAATCAACGGTTTCAGCGCCAGTTGTGCCGCCGTCGGATAACAGCCCGGCACCGCAATCAAGTTCGCTTCTTTTAATTTATTGCCACACCACTCCGCCAGACCATAAGCGGCCTGTTCCAGCAGTTCCGGGTATTGATGGGTAAAGCCGTAATATTTTTCATAGAAGGCAGCGTCGTTAACACGAAACGCGCCGGAAAGGTCGAACACCACGCAGCCCGCTTCAAGAAATTGCGGTGCTAAATCGTGGCTGACTTCATGGGCGGTGGCGAGAAACACCACGTCCACCCCTGGGCTAAACTCGCTGATATCCGACATCGGCTGCAACGGCAGATCAACGATGCCTTTTAGCTGCGGATGCAAATCGGAGATTAACTTTCCCGCATCATTGCTTTGCGCTGAAACAGTCAAAGCGGTTATGTTCATATGCGGATGGCGATTTACATAGGTCACTAGCTCTGCGCCAGCGTAGCCGCTGGCACCCACAATCAGCGTATTCAACATCGGGGCTATTCACCTTCTTATGTCTGGTTGCCAGGTTAAACGTAAAACATTCACCTTACGGCTGGTGGGTTTTATTACGCTCAACGTTAGTGTATTTTTATTCACAATTACTGCATGAATATTGATACTATCATGACCAGAGGTGTGTCAACAATGAAAAACAAATTACCGCCATTTATCGAGATTTACCGTGCTCTGATTGCCACACCTTCAATAAGCGCCACGGAAGAGGCTCTCGATCAAAGCAATGCAGATTTAATCACTCTGCTGGCGGACTGGTTTAAAGATTTAGGCTTCAATGTGGAAGTGCAGCCTGTGCCAGGAACTCGCAACAAATTTAATATGCTGGCCAGTTGCGGACAGGGGGCTGGCGGCTTGTTGCTGGCGGGGCATACCGATACGGTGCCATTTGATGATGGTCGCTGGACGCGCGATCCGTTTACACTGACGGAGCATGACGGCAAGCTTTACGGCTTAGGCACCGCCGACATGAAAGGCTTTTTTGCGTTTATCCTCGATGCGCTACGCGATGTCGACGTCACGAAGCTGGCAAAACCGCTCTACATTCTGGCGACTGCCGATGAAGAAACCAGTATGGCAGGAGCGCGTTATTTTGCCGAAACCACCGCCCTGCGCCCGGATTGCGCCATCATTGGCGAACCGACGTCGCTACAACCGGTACGCGCGCATAAAGGCCACATCTCTAACGCCATTCGCATTCTGGGTCAGTCGGGGCATTCCAGCGATCCGTCGCGCGGAGTTAACGCTATCGAACTGATGCACGACGCCATCGGTCATATTTTGCAATTGCGCGATAACCTGAAAGAGCGTTATCACTACGAAGCGTTTACCGTGCCATATCCCACGCTCAACCTTGGGCATATTCACGGCGGCGACGCCTCTAACCGTATTTGCGCTTGCTGCGAGTTGCATATGGATATTCGTCCGTTGCCTGGCATGACGCTCAATGAACTTAATGGCTTACTCAACGACGCGCTGGCTCCGGTGAGCGAACGCTGGCCGGGTCGTCTGACGGTCGAAGAGCTGCATCCGCCGATCCCTGGTTACGAGTGCCCGCCGAATCATCAACTGGTTGAAGTGGTTGAGAAATTACTCGGTGCAAAGACCGAAGTGGTGAACTACTGCACCGAAGCACCGTTTATTCAGACGTTATGCCCGACGCTGGTACTGGGGCCGGGTTCCATCAATCAAGCCCATCAGCCTGATGAATATCTGGAGACACGGTTTATCAAGCCCACTCGCGAACTGATCACCCAGGTCATTCACCATTTCTGCTGGCATTAAAACGTAGTCCGGATAAGGCGCTCGCGCCGCATCCGGCACTGTTACCAAACTCTGGTGCCACAATAATGTTGGATGCGATGCTTGCGCATCTTATCCGACCTACACCTTTGGTGTTATGTATGGTGATTTTTTAACATTCCCATAAGTTACGCTTATTTAAATCATCGTGAATTTAATGGCGTAAATTCCTGCTAGTTATTCGTTTGCTGAAGCGATTTCGCAGCATTTGACGTCACCGCTTTTACGTGGCTTTATAAAAGACGACGAAAAGCAAAGCCCGAGCATATTCGCGCCAATGCGACGTGAAGGATACCGGGCTTCAAACAATAAGATGGGGTGTCTGGGGTTATATGAACGAACAATATTCCGCATTGCGTAGTAATGTCAGTATGCTCGGCAAAGTGCTGGGAGAAACCATCAAGGATGCGTTGGGAGAACACATTCTTGAACGCGTAGAAACTATCCGTAAGTTGTCCAAATCTTCACGCGCTGGCAATGATGCTAACCGCCAGGAGTTGCTCACCACCTTACAAAATTTGTCGAACGACGAGCTGCTGCCCGTTGCGCGTGCGTTTAGTCAGTTCCTGAACCTGGCCAACACCGCCGAGCAATACCACAGCATTTCACCGAAAGGCGAGGCAGCCAGCAACCCGGAAGTGATCGCCCGCACCCTGCGTAAACTGAAAAACCAGCCGGAACTGAGCGAAGACACCATCAAAAAAGCGGTGGAATCACTGTCGCTGGAACTGGTTCTCACTGCGCACCCAACCGAAATTACCCGCCGTACACTGATCCACAAAATGGTGGAAGTGAACGCCTGCTTAAAACAGCTCGACAACAAAGATATCGCCGACTACGAACACAACCAACTGATGCGCCGCCTGCGCCAGTTGATCGCCCAGTCATGGCATACCGATGAAATCCGTAAGCTGCGCCCAAGCCCGATAGATGAAGCCAAATGGGGCTTTGCCGTAGTAGAAAACAGCCTGTGGCAAGGCGTACCGAATTACCTGCGCGAACTAAACGAACAACTGGAAGAGAATCTCGGCTACAAACTGCCCGTCGAATTTGTTCCGGTGCGTTTTACCTCGTGGATGGGCGGCGACCGCGACGGCAACCCGAACGTCACCGCAGACATTACCCGTCACGTACTTCTGCTCAGCCGCTGGAAAGCAACAGACCTGTTCCTGAAAGATATTCAGGTGCTGGTTTCTGAACTGTCGATGGTTGAAGCAACCCCTGAACTGCTGGCGCTGGTCGGCGAAGAAGGTGCCGCAGAACCGTATCGCTATCTGATGAAAAACCTGCGTTCCCGCCTGATGGCAACCCAGGCATGGCTGGAAGCGCGCCTGAAAGGTGAAGAACTGCCGAAGCCGGAAGGTCTGCTGACGCAGAACGAAGAACTGTGGGAGCCGCTCTACGCTTGCTACCAGTCCCTGCAAGCGTGTGGTATGGGCATTATCGCCAACGGCGATCTGCTCGATACTCTGCGCCGCGTGAAATGTTTCGGTGTACCGCTGGTGCGTATTGATATCCGTCAGGAGAGCACCCGTCATACTGAAGCACTGGGTGAATTGACCCGCTACCTCGGCATCGGCGACTACGAAAGCTGGTCAGAGGCCGACAAACAGGCGTTCCTGATCCGCGAACTGAACTCCAAACGTCCGCTTCTGCCACGCAACTGGCAACCGAGCGCCGAAACGCGCGAAGTGCTTGATACCTGTCAGGTGATTGCCGAAGCACCGCAAGGTTCAATTGCCGCCTACGTGATCTCAATGGCGAAAACGCCGTCTGACATACTGGCTGTCCACCTGCTGTTGAAAGAAGCGGGTATCGGGTTTGCAATGCCGGTGGCTCCATTGTTTGAAACTCTCGATGACCTGAACAACGCTAACGATGTCATGACCCAGTTGCTGAATATCGACTGGTATCGCGGCCTGATTCAGGGCAAACAGATGGTGATGATTGGCTATTCCGACTCGGCAAAAGATGCGGGCGTGATGGCGGCTTCCTGGGCGCAATATCAGGCACAGGATGCGTTAATCAAAACCTGCGAAAAAGCAGGTATTGAACTGACGCTGTTCCACGGTCGCGGTGGTTCTATTGGTCGCGGCGGCGCACCGGCTCATGCGGCGCTGCTATCGCAACCGCCAGGAAGCCTGAAAGGCGGCCTGCGCGTGACCGAACAGGGCGAGATGATTCGCTTTAAATACGGTCTGCCGGAAATCACTGTCAGCAGCCTGTCGCTGTACACCGGGGCGATTCTGGAAGCCAACCTGCTGCCACCGCCGGAGCCGAAAGAGAGCTGGCGTCACATTATGGATGAACTATCGGTCATCTCCTGCGATCTCTACCGTGGTTATGTGCGTGAAAACAAAGACTTTGTTCCATACTTCCGCTCCGCCACGCCGGAACAGGAACTGGGCAAACTGCCGTTAGGTTCACGCCCGGCGAAACGTCGCCCGACCGGTGGCGTCGAATCACTGCGCGCAATTCCGTGGATCTTCGCCTGGACGCAAAACCGCCTGATGCTCCCAGCCTGGCTGGGTGCGGGTACTGCGCTGCAAAAAGTGGTCGAAGACGGCAAACAGAGCGAACTGGAAGCCATGTGCCGCGACTGGCCGTTCTTCTCAACGCGTCTGGGAATGCTGGAAATGGTCTTCGCCAAAGCAGACCTGTGGCTGGCGGAATACTATGACCAACGCCTGGTCGACAAAGAGCTGTGGCCGTTAGGTAAAGAGTTACGCAATCTGCAAGAAGAAGACATCAAAGTGGTGCTGGCAATTGCCAACGATTCCCATCTGATGGCCGATCTACCGTGGATTGCCGAGTCTATTCAGCTACGAAATATATACACTGACCCGCTGAACGTACTGCAGGCAGAGTTGCTGCACCGCTCCCGCCAGGCAGAAAAAGAAGGCCAGGAGCCGGATCCCCGCGTCGAACAAGCGTTGATGGTCACTATTGCCGGAATTGCAGCAGGTATGCGTAATACTGGCTAACCCCCATCCTCTCTCAACCCTCGTGCAATAGCGCGAGGGTTTTCTGAAATACTTCTGTTCTAACACCTTCGTTTTCAATATATTTCTGTCTGCATTTCACCCAGATTCTGGATATCCCTTCAGATATCCTTAAGGTTTTGTCCTTACATTCGGCGCTATTATCCAAAACGGGTTCTTACTATGCATTCCACTGAAGTCCAGACTAACCCCCTTTTTAGCTGGAAAGCCCTGGGTTGGGCACTGCTCTACTTTTGGTTTTTCTCTACCCTGTTACAGGCCATTATTTACATCAGCGGCTACAGCGGCACCAACGGCATTCGCGACTCACTGCTGTTCAGTTCGCTGTGGTTGATCCCGGTATTCCTCTTTCCGAAGCGGATTAAAATTATTGCCGCAGTGATCGGCGTGGTGCTGTGGGCGGCCTCTCTGGCGGCGCTGTGCTACTACGTCATCTACGGTCAGGAGTTCTCGCAGAGCGTTCTGTTTGTGATGTTTGAAACCAACACCAACGAAGCCAGCGAGTATTTAAGCCAGTATTTCAGCCTGAAGATTGTGCTTATCGCGCTGGCCTATACGGCGGTGGCTGTTCTGCTGTGGACACGCCTGCGCCCGGTCTATATTCCGAAGCCGTGGCGTTATATCGTCTCTTTTGCCCTGCTTTACGGTTTGATTCTGCATCCGATCGCCATGAATACGTTTATCAAAAACAAACCGTTTGAGAAAACGTTGGATAACCTGGCATCGCGCATGGAACCTGCCGCCCCGTGGCAATTTCTGACCGGTTATTATCAGTATCGCCAGCAACTTAACTCGCTGACGAAGCTGCTGAATGAAAATAATGCATTACCGCCACTGGCTAATTTCAAAGATGAATCGGGTAACGAACCGCGCACCCTGGTACTGGTGATTGGCGAGTCAACCCAGCGTGGACGCATGAGTCTGTACGGTTATCCGCGCGAGACCACGCCGGAGCTGGATGCGCTGCATAAAACCGATCCGAATCTGACCGTGTTTAATAACGTGGTTACGTCTCGTCCGTATACCATTGAAATCCTGCAACAGGCGCTGACTTTCGCCAACGAAAAGAACCCGGATCTGTATCTGACGCAGCCGTCGCTGATGAACATGATGAAACAGGCGGGTTATAAAACCTTCTGGATCACCAACCAGCAGACAATGACCGCCCGCAATACCATGCTGACGGTATTTTCGCGCCAGACCGACAAGCAGTACTACATGAACCAGCAACGTACGCAGAGTGCGCGTGAATACGACACTAACGTGCTGAAGCCGTTCCAGGAAGTGCTGAAGAACCCTGCGCCGAAGAAACTGATCATCGTTCATCTGCTGGGTACACATATCAAATACAAGTACCGTTACCCGGAAGATCAGGGCAAGTTTGATGGCAATACCGATCATGTCCCACCAGGATTAAGCGCAGAAGAGCTGGAGTCGTATAACGATTACGACAACGCTAACCTGTATAACGATCACGTGGTGGCAAGCCTGATTAAAGACTTTAAAGCGACCGATCCGAACGGTTTCCTGGTTTATTTCTCTGACCACGGTGAAGAGGTTTACGACACGCCGCCACACAAAACCCAGGGGCGTAACGAAGATAACCCGACGCGCCACATGTACACCATTCCGTTCCTGCTGTGGACGTCGGAAAAATGGCAGGCGACTCATCCGCGTGATTTCTCGCAGGATGTCAATCGTAAATACAGCCTGGCAGAACTGATCCACACCTGGTCGGATTTGGCGGGCTTATCTTACGACGGTTACGATCCAACCCGTTCGGTGGTGAACCCGCAGTTCAAAGAAACCACTCGCTGGATTGGCAACCCGTACAAGAAAAACGCGCTGATCGATTACGACACTCTGCCGTATGGCGATCAGGTGGGTAATCAGTAATTATCAGTCAGGTGCTATTTGCCGGATGCGACGCTTGACGCGTCTTATCCGGCCTACAGATTGCGGCGGTAGGTCAGATAAGGCGTTTACGCCGCATCCGGCAATACAACTGCCGCAATGTTTACATCGAACTCTCATCAGGCCACACTTTTCAGGTGGCCTTTTTTCATAATGCCAGTTACTGTTTTCCCGTCTACATACCTAAGGGAATAACATGTATCACGACGTCAGCTATCTGCTCTCCCGCCTGATAAACGGCCCGCTGTCGCTGCGCCAGATTTACTTTGCCTGCACCAACGGTCCGGCTCCCGATCTCGCATATCGGGTCGATTTTCCACGGCTGGAAATTGTGCTGGAAGGTGAGTTTGTTGATACCGGTGCTGGCGCAACGTTAGTTCCCGGCGATGTACTATACGTTCCCGCTGGCGGCTGGAACTTCCCGCAATGGCAAACACCCGCCACCACCTTTAGCGTGCTGTTTGGCAAACAGCAGCTCGGATTCAGCGTCGTGCAATGGGATGGAAAGCAATACCAAAATCTGGCAAAGCAGCACGTCGCCCGACGCGGCCCGCGCATTGGTTCATTCTTGTTGCAAACGCTCAATGAAATGCAAATGCAGCCACAGGAGCAGCAAACGGCAAGGCTTATCGTCGCGAGTCTGCTTAGTCACTGCCGCGATTTGCTTGGCAGCCAAATCCAGACCGCCTCACGCAGCCAGGCACTATTTGAAGCGATTCGTGATTATATCGACGAACGCTATGCCTCCGCGCTAACCCGTGAATCTGTCGCGCAGGCATTCTATATTTCGCCCAATTACCTCTCCCACCTGTTTCAAAAAACGGGTGCGACGGGCTTTAACGAATACCTGAATCATACACGGCTGGAACATGCAAAAACGTTGTTGAAAGGCTATGACCTGAAGGTAAAAGAAGTGGCGCACGCCTGCGGCTTCGTCGACAGCAACTACTTCTGCCGTCTGTTTCGTAAAAACACCGAACGCTCGCCGTCGGAGTATCGTCGGCAGTATCACAGTCAACTGACAGAAAAACCGACTACTCCAGAATAAGATGGGTTTGCTGCGGCGCAGAGAGCACTTTTCGTACCGCGCTCATTACCCGCTGCGGCTCTCGCAGGAACGCGTAGATACCGCACTGAACATAGCGACAATGCTCAAATCGCTCGGCACCGGCAAGCTCGATATCCGTAATCAACAGCGCGACATCTGCCCGACGGATATCCTCGTCCGCTAAACGATTCTCCGTTCCCAGCGCCCCCTGGGTTTCAATGCTGACGCCCCACTTCTCTTGCTGGCATAATTTTTCCAGCCGTTCTGCCGCCATATAAGTATGCGCCACGCCGCTGACGCAGGCGGTTACTGCCACCAGGTATGCCATTTTACCCCCCCACGGTAACCTCAAATCCGGCTCGTTCTGCCATTTCGCGCATCGTTGCCACATCGGCTGACGAGGGCGCAGAAACCTCTTTCATCGACCATGTTTTCCCCAGCAGGCGGTATTTCGGTTCACCGTACTGATGAAACGGCAACAGGTGGATTTGCCTGATATTCAGCGGGATCAGCACGTCCAGCGCCTGCTGCATATTCTCCCGGCTGAGCGTGAAACCTGGGATCAGCGGTAAACGCGGGATCACGTTGACACCTTCGCTTACCAGCAAACGCAGGTTCTCCAGCACACGTGGCAGATTCATCTTCACCACATCCCGCGCCTGAGTCGCGTCCATAATTTTTAAATCGAACAACACTTCATCGCACAATTTCGCCAGCGGTAGCAGCTTGCTGGCTGGCGCATCTCCGGCAGTTTCGATAGCGCATGAGACGCCCCACAGCCGCAGTCGCTGTAAAAAACGGGTCGCAAATTCCGCCTGCATTAACACTTCGCCGCCAGAAAGCGTGACACCACCGCCAGACGTGCGAAAGAAAATGTCATCTTTCATCACTTCCCGCTCCAGCGCATCGAGGCTGATATCGCGACCAATCCGTTCAAATGCCCCGGACGGACATTCATCCGCATCACGTAAACATTTCGCGCAGTGCAGACATTTCGCCTCTCTGCGTACCGTCTGGATTTTGCCGGAGATCGACTCTGGATTAGCACACCACGGGCAAAGATGCGGGCAGCCTTTAAAAAAGACCACCGTGCGAATGCCTTCACCGTCATTCAGCGAATAACGCTGAATGTTGAAAATGCGCGCCACGTCATCGCGGCGCGTTTCCACAACGTTACAGCTGATGCGCTGTCCGGCGGATGATGTCATCCTGGATCTCCTTCGACAGTTCGACAAAGAAGGCGCTGTATCCGGCAACGCGCACCACCAGCCCGGCATAGTCCTGTGGGCGTTGTTGCGCTTCCCGCAACGTGTCGGCATTCACCACGTTAAACTGAATATGCTGCAACTTAAGCTGGGTAAATGCCCGTAAGAAGTCGGCCAGTTTGCGTAATCCCGCTTCACCTTCCAGGGTCGCTGGAGTGAATTTCACGTTCAGCAATGTACCGTTAGAAAGCAGCGTGTTATCGAGCTTACTGACTGACTTCAGTACCGCCGTTGGCCCTTGTGCGTCCTGGCCCAGCATTGGCGACAAGCCACCGTCTGCCAGTTGCTCTCCGGCAAAACGACCGTCTGGCGTCGCGCCAACCACCGATCCCAACGGGACATGAGCAGAAACGGTATACGACCCCGGCGTGAAGTAGCCGCCGCGCGGGTTCTGGTATTTTTCCACTTCTTTGCAGTAGTGGCGTAACAGTTCGGCGCTGATGTTATCCACCTCGTCAATATCGTTGCCGTATTTCTCAAAGCGGTTAATTAAGCGAGCGCGGATTTTTTCGCCTTCGGGTGTTGCGAAGTTGGCTTTTAATACCGACAACAATTCGTCAAAACTTAAACGCTGTTGATCAAAAATCATCCCTTTCAACGCATGGAGAGAATCGCTCAGGTTAGCGATACCTATCCCCTGTACGCCGGAGAAGTTATAACGCGCGCCGCCATCGGTAATATCGCGACCTTTTTCCAGACAATCGCTGATAAACGACGAGAGCAGCGGTACAGGCGCCCAGTCACGATGGCCGATATCGCAAATATTGCTGCCTTCAACCATCAGAGTGATGTAGTGGCTGATCTTGGCGCGGATCTGTTCCAGCAAACCTTCATAGCTCAGCGCGGCATTGCCTTCATTTTCATGCAGGCAGATTTCCATCACTTTCAGCAGGTTAAACATTGCGATGTCATGCAAGCCGTAGGTTCTGCCAGGAATAGACAACTCTACGCAGCCCACTACGGAATAGTCGCGCGCATCTTCCAGCGAAACGCCTCGGTTGAGGAACGCTGGCACCACCACTTCATCATTGAAGATTTGTGGAATACCAGTGCCGAGGCGGATGGTTTCTGCGGTTTTCATCAGGAACGGTGTGTCGATCAAGGCGTTAGTGCGCACACCAAGGTTCGGTTGCGGTAATTGTACGCTTTGATAAGCATCGAGGCAGAGGAACGAAAGCACGTTCACCGCGCTACGTCCGTTCTCGGTTAAACCGCCGAGCAGTGCGGTATAGCCGGTCGGGAAACCTGCGAAATAGCGCGCGCTGCTGGTGGAGCGTAACAGCACGATGTCGTTGCACTTCACCCATAAAGATTCGAGCAATTCTTTCAGGAACGCCGGATCTTCGCCCAGGGTTAATGATGCCTGATAGAACGGCAACATATACTGGTCAAAGCGCCCTAACGACAGCGAACTGGCGTTGGATTCGTATTGCAGAATGATGTTCATGTACCAGAACAACTGGCACGCCTGCCAGAACGTCTGCGGCTTATGTTGCGCGTTATGACGGGAGATCTCTGCAATAGTCAGCAGTTCTTCACGACGCTGAGCATCGGTGCAGTTTGCCGCCATCGTTTCCGCCAGTTCGGCATAACGCAAAATGTGTTTTTGTGAAGCTTCCAGCAGTAACAGCGCGGCCTGATAAAAGTGATTATCCGGCTGTTGCTGGCAATGTTGCTGCATCTGCGCCACCAGTTCACCCAGCCCGTGATTCAGCAGGCGCGGGTAATCAATAATGATGTGCCCCTGGCCTTTATCCGTCTGGTTGATGCTGAAAATCTGCGTGCTGGTTGCGACTTTTACTTCATCCGTCATCTGCCCGTTGATGAAATCTTTCATCGAACGTTTTTCCCAGTACGGGAACAACTCTTCGCGGTAGATACGTTTATCTTCTTCGCTGATGGCGAAGCGATCCTGCGGTCGCGTCGGGAACTGGTCCAGCTCTTTCAGCAGCCAGTAAGGGTCCATTTCCGGCGACATAATCCCGGCGCGAGGTTTTACGGTGCGGTTACCGGCAATCAGTTCTTCATTACGAATCGAAATTTCAACGTGTTCCAGGATATACGCTGTGGCTTTTGCCCGACGAATAATCACCGGTTCGCCTTCGGTTTGCTTATGGCTGGCGGTATAAAGCAGCGCACGCTCCAGCGAGATTTCACGGGTATTGGCAAACAGTGCAGTTTTAAGGCGAGAGATACGATTCGTCATGAGGAACTCCTGTAGGAAAGCGAACCCGCCCTTGCGGGCGGGATAAGAACTTAAGCGGTTTGCGCCAGGTGAGCTTCAATTTTGCTCATGATGGCATCAGCGCGTTTTACTGCATCGCTGATGTTGACGCGCACGATGGTCTTGCCAGCAAAACGCTCTTCAAACTTGATGCCGATATCTTTGGTCAGAATCACCATATCGGCGCTCGCCACGTCTTCAGCAGTCAGTTCATTTTCCAGACCGATTGAGCCCTGGGTTTCTACTTTCACTTCCCAGCCTTTCGCTTTCGCGGCACTTTCCAGCGCCTCTGCAGCCATATAGGTATGGGCAACACCTGAAGGACATGCGGTTACTGCAATAATTTTCGTCATGGCTCGTTCCTCAATTAATTAATTTCAAAATCCAGATCCAGGTCGTCTTCCTTCTCATCAGTCGAAGACCCATTTTTACGCGCCAGACTTTTCAGTACGTTCACGCAGACTGCCGTCACAACCGCCCCGACAGCCACTGCCGCGATATAACCCAACTTACCTTCAACCACCGGCAGCACAATCAGACCACCCCAGCCTGCATAGCACTGCGCGCCGACCATTGCTGCGGTCACCGTGCCACAAACTGAACCGACCATGATGGAAGGGATCACGCGTAACGGATCGGCAGCGGCGAAAGGAATTGCCCCTTCGGTGACGCCAACGCACCCCATCACCAGCGCCGCTTTGCCGGTTTCGCGCTCTTCAGCGGAGAAATTTTTACGACCAATCAACGTCGCCAGCCCCATACCCAGCGGCGGGATACAAATACCCACAGCGGCAATGGCCACCACGGTATAAACCCCCTGAGCAACGCAAATCAGCATGAACGCATAGGCCACTTTGTTAACCGGATCGCCCATATCGAACGCCAGCATCAGTCCCATGATCACCGCCAGCATAACAATGCTGCCCTGCTGCATCCCCTGAAGCCACTGGGTCAGACTATTGGTCAATGCACCCACTGGCTCGCCCAGCCCCCACATCATGACGCCAGCGGTAATCAGTGTGCCGACGATCGGGATGATGAAGATTGGCATGACGGAACGCAGAACTTTATGCACCGGAATTTTCTTCAGGTAATGCACCACGATGCCGCCGATAATCCCGGCGATCAGCGCACCAAAGAAGCCCGCGCCAAAACTGTTGCCGACCCAGGCACCGATAGCACACGGAGCCAGCGCAGAGCGTTCAGCAATGGAGTAACCGATGTACGCCGCGAGGAAAGGCACCATCAGCGTCAAACCCGCGACGCCGATATCAAACAGTTTTTTCAGATTCGGATCGGCTACGGCATCCGGCACTGCGCCTTTGCCATACAACATGACGGAAACCGCCAGCAAAATACCGCCCGATACCACGAAGGGAATCATGTGTGAAACGCCCGTCATTAAGTGCTGACGGGTATTTTTCAGGATCTGCACCAACTCATTCATAAGTCGCTCCCAGGCTTAGTAAAGCCCATGTCCATATTTTTGATGGCAGAAACAATAGGCAATCGCAGGCAGGGCAAACAGTGGATAAAAAGGCCATTTACTGGATTTTTGTAATGTCTGTACAAAAATGCGATCCGCCTCATAACTTGCGTTAACTCGGAATCATGCCGGAGTGGCGCGTCTTGTGAGACGCGTCGCAAATTAGCGGTTACATTACATTTGTCCAGCTTTTGGCAGATTTGTCACATGGCAGGCCGTTGCCATGCGCTCTTATCCTGTAAACAGAAAACCGTACCGGGAGAAAGGCAATGGCCCTGATTGTAGAATTTATTTGTGAGCTACCTAACGGCGTACATGCACGTCCGGCAAGCCACGTTGAAACGCTGTGTAATACTTTTTCATCACAAATTGAGTGGCATAACCTGCGCACCGATCGCAAAGGCAACGCCAAAAGCGCCCTGGCGCTAATTGGCACCGATACGCTGGTGGGCGATAACTGCCAGTTACTGATTTCCGGAGCAGACGAACAGGAAGCGCACCAGCGTTTAAGCCAATGGCTGCGCGATGAATTTCCCCACTGTGACGCGCCACTGGCGGAAGTTAAATCTGACGAACTGGAGCCGCTGCCGGTTTCACTGACCAACCTGAATCCGCGAATTATCCGCGCCCGCACCGTATGCAGCGGTAGCGCAGGCGGCATTCTGACGCCAATCTCTTCTTTAGATCTTAACGCACTGGGTAATCTTCCCGCAGCCAAAGACGTTGACGCCGAGCAATCCGCGCTGGAAAACGGCCTGACGCTGGTGATGAAAAACATTGAGTTTCGTCTGCTTGATAGCGACGGCGCCACCAGCGCGATTCTGGAGGCACACCGCTCACTGGCAGGTGACACTTCGCTGCGTCAACACCTACTGGCGGGCGTCAGCGAGGGATTAAGCTGCGCCGAAGCGATTGTTGCCAGTGCGAATCACTTTTGCGAAGAGTTCGCGCGTTCCAGCAGCAGCTACCTGCAAGAGCGAGCCCTGGATGTGCGCGACGTCTGCTTCCAGTTACTCCAGCAAATTTACGGTGAACAACGCTTCCCGGCACCGGGCAAGCTGACGCAGCCCGCCATTTGTATGGCGGATGAACTGACCCCCAGCCAGTTCCTCGAACTGGATAAAAATCACCTCAAAGGCTTGTTACTCAAAAGCGGCGGCACCACGTCACATACAGTAATTCTTGCCCGTTCGTTCAACATTCCGACGCTAGTTGGCGTGGACATCGACACGCTTACTCCGTGGCAGCATCAAACGATTTATATCGACGGCAACGCCGGGGCGATTGTGGTTGAGCCAGGGGAAGCCGTAGCTCGTTATTATCAGCAAGAAGCCCGCGTACAGGACGCCCTGCGTGAGCAGCAACGTGTCTGGCTGACCCAGCAAGCCCGCACCGCTGACGGTATCCGCATTGAAATTGCCGCTAACATCGCCCACTCCGTGGAAGCGCAGGCCGCATTTGGCAATGGCGCGGAAGGTGTTGGCCTGTTCCGCACTGAAATGCTCTATATGGACCGCACCAGCGCACCGGGCGAAAGCGAGCTGTACAACATTTTTTGTCAGGCGCTGGAGTCCGCCAACGGACGCAGCATTATTGTGCGTACCATGGACATTGGCGGCGACAAACCCGTTGATTATCTGAACATTCCCGCAGAAGCTAACCCGTTCCTCGGTTATCGCGCCGTGCGTATTTATGAAGAGTACGCCTCGCTGTTTACCACGCAGCTACGGTCGATCCTGCGCGCCTCTGCTCACGGCAGCCTGAAAATCATGATCCCGATGATCTCCTCAATGGAAGAGATCTTATGGGTGAAAGAAAAACTGGCAGAAGCTAAACAGCAACTGCGTAACGAACACATTCCGTTTGATGAGAAGATCCAGCTCGGCATCATGCTGGAAGTACCGTCGGTGATGTTCATCATCGATCAGTGCTGCGAAGAGATTGATTTCTTTAGTATCGGTAGTAATGACCTGACGCAATATCTGCTGGCAGTCGATCGCGATAACGCCAAAGTCACCCGTCACTACAACAGCCTGAATCCGGCATTCTTGCGGGCGCTCGATTACGCCGTGCAGGCGGTGCATCGCCAGGGCAAATGGATTGGTCTGTGCGGTGAACTGGGGGCGAAAGGTTCCGTGCTGCCGCTGCTGGTCGGTTTAGGGCTGGATGAACTCAGCATGAGCGCGCCGTCAATTCCGGCAGCAAAAGCGCGCATGGCGCAACTTGATAGCCGCGAATGCCGCCAGTTACTCAACCAGGCGATGGCCTGCCGTACTTCGCTGGAAGTGGAACACCTGCTGGCACAATTCCGCATGACACAACAGGACGCACCACTGGTCACCGCCGAGTGCATCACGCTGGAAAGCGACTGGCGCAGCAAAGAAGAAGTGCTGAAAGGCATGACCGATAACCTGCTGCTGGCAGGCCGCTGCCGCTATCCGCGTAAACTGGAAGCCGACTTGTGGGCGCGCGAGGCCGTTTTCTCTACCGGTCTGGGCTTTAGTTTCGCTATTCCGCACAGCAAATCGGAACATATTGAGCAGTCCACCATCAGCGTGGCGCGTCTGGCAGCACCGGTACGCTGGGGTGATGATGAAGCGCAATTCATCATTATGTTAACCCTGAACAAACACGCTGCGGGAGATCAGCATATGCGCATTTTCTCGCGCCTCGCTCGCCGCATCATGCACGAAGAATTCCGTAACGCGCTGGTTAACGCCGCCTCTGCCGACGCTATCGCCAGCCTGCTGCAACATGAACTGGAACTTTAAAAGGAAACATCATGGAACTGTATCTGGACACCGCTAACGTCGCAGAAGTTGAACGTCTGGCACGCATATTCCCGATTGCCGGGGTGACAACTAACCCGAGCATTATCGCTGCCAGCAAGGAGTCCATCTGGGAAGTGCTGCCGCGTCTGCAAAAAGCGATTGGTGATGAGGGCATTCTGTTTGCTCAGACCATGAGCCGTGACGCGCAGGGTATGGTGGAAGAAGCGAAGCGTCTGCGCGACGCCATTCCGGGCATTGTGGTGAAAATCCCGGTGACCGCCGAAGGTCTGGCAGCAATTAAAATACTGAAAAAAGAAGGTATTACTACGCTTGGCACCGCTGTATATAGCGCCGCACAAGGGTTATTAGCCGCGCTGGCAGGCGCCAAATACGTTGCTCCGTATGTTAACCGCGTAGACGCCCAGGGCGGTGACGGTATTCGCACGGTTCAGGAGTTGCAAGCATTGCTGGAAATGCACGCGCCAGAAAGCATGGTGCTGGCTGCCAGCTTTAAAACACCGCGTCAGGCGCTGGATTGTTTGCTGGCAGGATGTGAATCCATCACCCTGCCCTTAGATGTAGCGCAACAAATGCTCAACACGCCTGCGGTAGAGTCAGCTATAGAGAAGTTCGAACACGACTGGAATGCCGCATTTGGCACTACTCATCTCTAAAGGAGCAATTATGGACCGCATTATTCAATCACCGGGTAAATACATCCAGGGCGCAGATGTCATTAATCGTCTGGGCGAATACCTGAAGCCGCTGGCAGAACGCTGGTTAGTGGTGGGTGACAAATTTGTTTTAGGTTTTGCTCAATCCACTGTCGAGAAAAGCTTTAAAGATGCTGGACTGGTAGTAGAAATTGCGCCGTTTGGCGGTGAATGTTCGCAAAATGAGATCGACCGTCTGCGCGGCATTGCGGAAACCGCTCAGTGTGGCGCAATTCTCGGTATCGGCGGCGGCAAAACCCTCGATACCGCCAAAGCACTGGCGCACTTTATGGGTGTTCCGGTAGCAATCGCGCCGACCATAGCCTCTACCGACGCACCGTGTAGCGCACTGTCTGTTATCTACACTGATGATGGTGAGTTTGACCGCTATCTGCTGCTGCCGAACAACCCGGAACGCGTCATTGTCGACACCAAAATCGTTGCTGGCGCACCTGCACGCCTGTTAGCGGCGGGTATCGGTGATGCGCTGGCAACCTGGTTTGAAGCACGTGCCTGCTCTCGCAGTGGCGCGACCACCATGGCGGGCGGCAAGTGCACCCAGGCGGCGCTGGCGCTGGCTGAACTGTGCTACAACACCCTGCTGGAAGAAGGCGAAAAAGCGATGCTCGCCGCCGAACAGCATGTGGTAACTCCGGCGCTGGAGCGCGTGATTGAAGCGAACACCTATTTGAGCGGCGTGGGCTTTGAAAGCGGTGGTCTGGCTGCGGCACACGCTGTGCATAACGGCCTGACCGCTATCCCGGACGCGCATCACTATTATCACGGTGAAAAAGTGGCGTTTGGTACGCTGACACAGCTGGTGCTGGAAAACGCGCCGGTTGAGGAAATCGAAACCGTCGCGGCGCTGTGTCATGCCGTTGGTCTGCCAATTACCCTGGCGCAACTGGATATTAAAGAAGATATTCCGGCGAAAATGCGGATTGTCGCAGAAGCATCTTGTGCAGAAGGTGAAACTATTCACAACATGCCAGGCGGCGCAACGCCAGATCAGGTTTACGCCGCACTGCTGGTAGCCGACCAGTACGGTCAGCGTTTCCTGCAAGAGTGGGAATAACCTATACCAAACTCCCGGCTTGTCCGGGAGTTTGAACGCAAAATTGCCTGATGCGCTACGCTTATCAGGCCTACGCAATCTCTGCAATATATTGAATTTGCGTGCTTTTGCAGGCCGGGTAAGGCGTTCACGCCGCATCCGACACTCTGTGCCAGTAATCTGAAACTCCCACGTTGTTCGGGAGTTTTTTATCCGCTTCTGGACACTTTCTCCACAGAACAATCATTAGCCCAGAAGGTCGAATCTGTGACTCTTATTTTCACGGACGAACCAGATGAAAGCTTCACTGGCGCTGGTCAGCCTTCTGACAGCCTTTACCAGCCACTCCTTAAAATCTCCCGCTGTTCCACCAACCGTGGTACAAATTCAGGCCAACACCAACCTTGCCATCGCGGATGGCGCCCGACAGCAAATTGGCAGTACGCTGTTTTACGATCCGGCATATGTGCAGCTTACCTATCCTGGCGGCGATGTCCCGCAGGAGCGCGGCGTATGCTCCGATGTAGTGATCCGTGCCCTGCGCAGCCAGAAGGTCGATTTGCAGAAGCTGGTGCACGAAGATATGGCGAAGAATTTTGCCGATTATCCACAAAAGTGGCAGTTAAAACGCCCTGACAGCAACATCGATCACCGTCGGGTGCCGAACCTGGAAACCTGGTTTACCCGCCATGATAAAACACGCCCCACCAGCAAAAACGCCAGTGACTATCAAGCGGGCGATATTGTCTCCTGGCGATTAGATAACGGGCTGGCACATATCGGTGTGGTTTCAGATGGTTTTGCCCGCGACGGTACGCCGCTGGTGATTCATAACATCGGCGCAGGTGCGCAGGAAGAAGACGTGCTGTTTAGCTGGCGGATGGTGGGGCACTATCGTTATTTTGTTCAATAAGCGATCGCCCCACGTGAAGAAAAAATTCAGACCCTATTTACGCTGACGGCTTCTTTTTTCTTACGGCTCACCAGCGCCAGTGCCAGCACAATCAGCACAATACCGCTACCTTCAACCGCGCCGGGATTCTCACCGAGCAGCCACCAGGAAAAGAGTACCCCGCAAACGGGAACCGCCAGTGTGCTTAAGCTGGCGATACTGGCGGGTAAGTTTTTCAGCACGAACAACCATAAGCTCCAGGCCAGCGCCGTCGCCAGAATCGCACTGTATACCAGCGCCCAGAACACGGTGGGTTGCCAGTCAATTTCACGTTGCGGCACCAGTAAAGCGACCACACTCATCACCAGCGCCGCATAAAGCATCTGCCAGGACGTTAATGACAATAAATCCACGCGCGGATGGCGGGCATAAAGGCGTTTAGCAACAATCGCGCTCGCCCCCCAACTGACGCCGGAGAGGATTGCCAGGATGGCGCTTTTCATCGACGAGAAATCGAGTTGCCACGGCTGCAACACCAGCAATAAACCAACGGCAGCAATCAGAATCGCGAAATATTGCCCGCGTCGCAGTCGTTCACCGAGAAACAACGCCGCGAGAATCACCACCCAGAACGGCATGGTATAACTCAGGATAGCCACTTTTCCCGCACCGCCGCTGACCAGTGCCCATTGCGCCAGCCCTACCATCCCGCAGGTTTGTAACAGGGCAATGGCTAAAGTGTATTTAAACGGCGTCGGGCGCATCCCACGACCACGTAATAAAAGGACGATGAACAGAACGAGAGCGCCGAAAATGCAGCGTAAGGCGGTAAAGTCGAAGGCACCGATGTAGCTGGTAACTTGCTTCATGAAAATCCAGCTATAACTCCAGATAAGTGTGAGCACAACCAGGCCACTGATTGCCAGTGGGTTGCTCTTTCCCGTAGTAGGCATGAGAGATCCAGCGTGTAGTAGTTTTGTTAGCGACACTATACGCCGGTAAAGAAACTTCAGCGACTGCCTGAAAGGCAGTCGCTGAAGGAGGTCAGATTACAGCAGGTCGAAACGGTCGAGGTTCATTACTTTCACCCATGCCGCCACGAAGTCTTTAACAAACTTCTCGTGGGCATCGCTGCTGGCGTAAACTTCTGCCACCGCGCGCAGGACAGAGTTAGAACCAAATACCAGATCCGCACGGCTGGCAGTGTATTTCACTTCGCCGGTTTCACGGTCACGGCCTTCGAAAAGTTCTTTCGATTCGTCGGTCGCTTTCCACTCGTAACGCATATCCAGCAAGTTCACAAAGAAGTCATTGCTCAATACGCCCACGCGGTCAGTAAAGACGCCGTTTTTGCTACCATCAAAGTTGGCACCCAGTACGCGCATCCCACCCACCAGCGCAGTCATTTCCGGCGCGGTCAGCGTCAGTTGCTGTGCTTTATCAATCAGCAGTGACTCGGTGGTGGAAACGTCCAGACGAGCGCGATAGTTACGGAAACCGTCAGCAATTGGCTCCAGCAGCTCAAACATCTCAATGTCAGTCTGATCCTGACGCGCATCAACGCGCCCCGGCGCAAACGGTACATGAATGCTCAAACCTGCGGCGCTTGCGGCTTTCTCTACGCCAACCACACCAGCCAGCACGATGATATCCGCCAGCGAAGCTTTGCCAGACTCTTTCTGAATTTTCTCCAGAACTGGCAGAGCACGAACGGCTGCTGCGTTCACATCCCAGTCGCGCTGCGGCATTAATGCCAGACGTGCACCGTTGGCACCACCACGTTTGTCGCCACCACGGAAGGTAGAAGCAGACGCCCAGGCCACCGATACCAGCTCGCTGACAGACAGACCAGAATCCGCAATCGCGAATTTCAGATCGATAATGTCCTGCTCGGTCGGGTTGTAGATCGGCTGCGGCAGCGGATCTTGCCAGATCAGATCTTCTTTCGGCACTTCCGGTCCGATGTAGCGAGATTTCGGCCCCATATCCCTGTGCGTCAGTTTGAACCAGGCACGGGCAAAGGCTTCGTTGAACGCCTGCGGATCGTTGAGGAAACGACGAGAGATCTTCTCGAACTCAGGATCAAAACGCAGCGTCAGGTCGGTCACCAGCATCGTCGGTTTACGTTTCTTCGACGGATCAAACGGATCCGGGATAATTTCCGGTGCGTCTACCGCTTCGAACTGGATTGCGCCAGCCGGGCTGCGGGTCTGTACCCACTCATACTTGAACAGGTTCTCGAAGAAATAGTTGCTCCACTGGGTCGGCGTCTGGGTCCAGACTACTTCCAGACCAGAGGTAATGGCATCTGCGCCAACGCCGCTGCCGTAAGTGCTCGCCCAACCTAAACCTTGTTCTTCAATCGGTGCAGCTTCCGGGTCAGGGCCAACGTTAGATGTCGGACCGGCACCGTGGGTTTTACCCAGCGTGTGTCCACCCGCGATCAGCGCCACGGTTTCTTCGTCGTTCATCCCCATGTTGCCAAAGGTCGCGCGGATAGCCGCCGCCGCCGAAAGCGGTTCGCCGCTGTGATCCGGGCCTTCCGGGTTAACGTAAATCAGCCCCATCTCGGTTGCGCCCAGCGGTGCTTTCGCCAGTGCTTCCGGATGACGGTGGGTCAGCCAGGCTTTTTCATCACCCCAGTTAACGTCGAGATCCGGTTCCCAGACGTCTTCACGACCGGCACCAAAACCGAAGGTACGGAAGCCGGAATTTTCCAGCGCCACGTTACCCGCGAGGATAAACAGGTCTGCCCAGGAGATTTTCTGACCATATTTCTGTTTGATTGGCCACAACAGGCGACGCGCTTTATCGAGGCTAACGTTATCCGGCCAGGAGTTCAGCGGTGCAAAACGTTGCTGACCACGACCTGCGCCGCCGCGTCCGTCGATGGAACGGTAAGTCCCCGCGCCGTGCCAGGCCATACGAATAAATAAGCCCGCATAGCTGCCCCAGTCGGCAGGCCACCACGGCTGAGATTCTGTCAGCAGGGCTTTCAGATCTTTTTTCAGGCCGTAGTAATCTAATTTGCTGAATTCTTTGCGGTAGTCAAAGTCCTCACCCAGTGGGTTAGAACGATTAGAATGTTGGTTTAACAGGTCAACACGGAGTTGATTTGGCCACCAGTCGCGAGTGGTTGTGCCCCCACCTGCGCTCTGGTCATGACCGCCCTGATGGAACGGGCATTTGCCGGTGGCTGTCGTGTTATGGATATCGTCTGACGTGCTCATCAATGTGCTCCCCTCTACAGTGTTACCGTTACGATACACAGCGTTAGAGAGAAGTTATAATTGAATTAATCCACGGATGCGATAGTTGAGATCTTACATATTGTTGGTTAAAGAGATGTAGATCAAATTGATCGTAATTAAGCCTTTTTGATTATGTCCGATTTAGGACAAATACTTTATAAAAAAGGGTTTTAGCTTCGCATACTTCAAGGGAGGAGGGAGAAAACAAGGCTGACTACCTTATTTTCCCTCTCTCATTTCGAGGCAGCATTTTGTGCTCTGTTTAAAATTTGTGATCACTGTGTGATTTTCACAAAAGCCACAATATTTATAAACCAGGTCGAACACCCAGCGTATGACAAATCGCGTAACTCATTTCAGCGCGGTTAAGCGTATAGAAGTGGAAATCTTTAACCCCTTCCCGGCTTAAAATCTTCACCATGTCCATGGCAATATTCGCACCCACCAGCTTGCGGGTTTCGGCATCGTCATCCAGACCGTCAAACATTTGCGCCATCCACGCCGGAATACGCACGTTAGTCATGTCGGCAAATTTCTTCGCCTGTTTAAAGTTAGAGACCGGCAAAATGCCCGGAATAATTTCCACATCGATACCCGCCGAGACGCAGCGATCGCGAAAACGCAGGTAGCTTTCGACATCGAAGAAGAACTGAGTAATCGCACGGTTGGCACCGGCATCGACTTTACGTCTCAGGTTAAGCAAATCTGCCTGGGCACTTTTCGCTTCCGGGTGAACTTCCGGATACGCCGCCACGGAGATATCGAAATCAGCGACTTCTTTTAACAGCGTCACCAGGTCAGAGGCATACATTTCCGGCTTACCGCTTCCCGGCGGCAGGTCGCCACGCAGCGCCACAATATGGCGAATGCCGTTATTCCAGTAGTCACGAGCGATGGTGCGCAGCTCATCGGGAGTCGCATCAATGCAGGTGAGATGCGGCGCAGCTTCGAGACCAGTGCGATCTTTAATGCCTTTAATAATGCTGTGTGTACGGTCGCGCTCGCCAGAGTTCGCGCCATAGGTCACCGATACAAACTTCGGTTTCAGGCTGCTAAGGCGATCAATGGAGTTCCACAGGGTCTGCTCCATTTCACTGGTACGCGGCGGGAAAAACTCGAACGAAACGTTAATCTGTCCCTGGACTTCTGCCAGGCTCTGATTCAGGGCATCCCGCTGGCTGGCGTGAAAAAAGCTCATACCTTACCTCATCAATCGCTTATCGTTATATGTTGTGTTGTGAACATCTATCCATTTAGACGTCCAGATGTAAAGATGAAGGAAAAGCCGAAGGGCGTCAACCGAAAAATGACCAATGATGGTGAGGAAAAATCAGGGAAGATGAAAAAGATTCAGGATGGGAATTACAAGAAACCTGGCAGACGGATTTATTGTTTCTTGCCGGATGCAGCGTGAACGCCTTATCCGGCTTACAACGCAAGGATAATTAGGTAAATTATGTTAAGCCCAATAAGCATGTGCATTATGCCTTATTGGGCTCCTGAAATTACAACAACTGCGCCAGCCGATTAATATCCGACTGAATCGCCCCAGCGGTGACATCGCGCCCTGCGCCTGGCCCACGGATCACCAGCGGGTTATCGCGATACCAGCGGCTTTCGATGGCAAAGACGTTATCGCACGGTAGCAGTGATGCCAGCGGATGATCTTCACGCACCGCTTCCACGCCCACACGCGCTTTGCCGTTGGCATCGAAACGCGCCACGTAGCGCAGCACCAGCCCCATTTCGCGGGCAGCTTCCAGCCGTTGTACCATCTGCTCGTTCAGCTCATCGCCATTTTCAAAGAAATGGTCGATGCTGCCGCCTTCGCAATGGGCAGGCACCAGCGATTCCACACGCACTTGATCCGGTTCGATGTTGTAACCCGCTTCACGCGCCAGAATCACCAGTTTGCGCATCACGTCTTTGCCGGAAAGGTCATCACGCGGGTCAGGCTCGGTTAAGCCCTGCTGCCACGCCTGATCCACCAGCTCGGTAAACGGCACGCTACCGTCGAATTGCAGGAACAGCCAGGAGAGCGTGCCGGAGAAGATCCCGCTGATCGATAAAATGGTATCGCCGCTGTCGATCAGATCGCGCACGGTATGGTTGATCGGCAAGCCTGCGCCGACGGTGGCGTTATACAGCCAGTGACGCCCGGTTTTTTCGAACGCGTCGTGGATCTGGCGATATTTATTGCTGTCGCTCGCTCCCGCCAGTTTGTTGGCGCTGATAACGTGGAAACCGTGGCTGGCGAAATCGAGATATTGATCGGCAAGCTGCTGGCTAGCGGTCACGTCCAGCACCACTAAATCATCATACGGATGGGCGCGCATCCACAGGAACAGCGACTCTTCATCCTGCTCGACCGCTTCATCGTTGAAGAAGGCTAACGCGCGGCTGGCGTCCAGCCCGTCATAACTCAACAGGCTGCGGCGGCTGTCCACCACGCCTGCCAGCACAAATTCAAATCCGGTACGCGCCGAAAGCGTACTCTGCTCACGAGCGAACAGTTCCAGCCAGCGGGAACCGATATTGCCCTTGCCGAACAGGACCAGGCCAATGCGTTTTTCCGCGCGGAAGACGGACTGATGCAGCCCCTGGATCAGGCTTTCGGTCGGGCCAGTGCGCAATACTGCCACCAGGCTGATACCGTCATCGGACTGCCAGGTAAATTCGACCGGCTGGCCTTTCAGTTGCTGCCAGAAGCGGTGGCAATGCAGCGGGTTACGGGTGACGCCCGCCCCGACCATCGCCACCAGCGCCAGCCCCTGACGCAAGCGCAGCTCGCCAGGTAATCCCGCTTCGTCGAGAATTTTCAGGGCACTGTCCGCCACTTCCGAGGTGTAGCAAAATTGCAGCAACTGGCGATCGTTATGCACGCCAACCGCCAGTGGACGCACCTGCGCGCGTTTCAGGATCTGGTCGATTTCTTTATGCGCCAGTTTGAAGTCCTGGCTGGCGGGCACCTGAAACTCAATCAAACAGACATCATCGTGACTGGTGACAATACGCGCTCCTGTACCGGAAGCCAGCACGCGTTCAATGCGTGTAGAGCCTTGATCCGGCGTGTAGCTACAGCGCAGTTGCAGGTCGATTTCACTACCGGATACAGGCTGTAAAGTACGGGCGTGGAGGACAGGTGCCGCCAGACGAGCCAGCTCGCTGGCCTCATCAAGACGCAGCAACGGCAGCAGGCAGGCATCTTTCACTTTACGCGGATCGGCGCTGTATACCCCGGCAACGTCGCTCCAGATAGTTACGCGGGAAACGCCTGCCAGCGCACCGATTTGGGTGGCGGAATAGTCGGAACCGTTACGCCCCAGCAGCACCGTTTCACCGGCGTTGTTACGGCTGATAAACCCGGTCACTACCAGACGTTTGCCTGGATGCTGCACCAGCAGTTGTTGCAGCAACGGGTACGAAAGGCCTTCATCAACCTGCGGTTGCGCAGCGCGTTCAGCACGTAAAAACTCGCGGGCATCAAGCCAGGCAGCAGGCAGTCCTTGTTGGTTAAGCACCGCAGACATCAGGCGCGCCGACCACACTTCGCCGTGACCCACCACTTCCGCATACACCGCGTCGTTAATACCGCTGTCGAGCAGCGCCGCCAGGCGTTCAAGATCGCTGACAAAGGCGCTAATGAGGCTATCGGCTTCTTCGGCAGGTAACAGGCCGCTAATCAGATCGCATTGATAACGACGTAGCGTTTGTTGAACCTGATGCGCAGAGAGACGATCGGTCTGGCTTAGTTTCAACCAGTTAATCAACTGGTTAGTGGTGCTACCGGCGGCGGAAACCACCATCATATCGTCAGGCTGAGAGTACTCCGCCATAATGCCCGCGACACGCAAATAACACTTCACATCAGCCAGACTACTGCCACCAAATTTATGCAGCTGACGACCTTTCGCCCCTGCCTGCGCAATCACACTCATTTTTACCCCTTGTTTGCAGCCCGGAAGCCATTTTCCAGGTCGGCAATTAAATCTTCGCCATCTTCAATACCGGTGGAGATACGCAGCAGCGTCTCGGAGATCCCGGCGGCGGCACGCGCTTCTGGCGCCATGCCTGCATGTGTCATGGTTGCGGCGTGAGAGATTAAACTTTCCACTCCCCCTAATGATTCCGCCAGCGTAAACAACGACAGCCCGCCCAGGAAACGACGCAGCGTCTGCTCATCGCCATCCAGTTCAAAACTCAACATTGCGCCAAAGCCTTTTTGCTGGCGCGCGGCAATTTCATGCCCCTGATTTTCCGGCAGCGATGGGTGATAAAGTTTTTTCACCAACGGCTGGGTTTGCAGATATTTCACAATCGCCTGCGCGTTGCGCTGAGCCAGCTCCATACGCGGCACCAGAGTACGCAGACCGCGCAGCAGCAGATAGCTGTCAAACGCGCCGCCCGTTACGCCAATATTGTTTGCCCACCAGGCCAGTTCGGTAACCACGTCTGGATCTTTAGCAATCACCACGCCCGCCACCACGTCAGAGTGACCGTTCAGATATTTCGTACATGAATGCAACACCAGATCGGCACCTAATGCCAGTGGATTTTGTAATGCCGGGCTTAAGAAGGTGTTATCCACCACGCTCACCGCCCCGACTTCCCTTGCCAGATGGCAGATTTTCGCAATATCCACGACGCGTAACAATGGATTACTTGGGCTTTCTACCAGCACCAGTTTAGGTTTTTCTGCCAGTGCCGCCCGTAATGCCTGCTCATCACCCTGATCAACAAACAACACGCGATAGCAACCGCGTTTTGCCAGGCTATCGAACAGGCGATAGCTGCCACCGTAGCAGTCGTGCGGCGCAACCAGCAGATCGCCGGGTTTCAAAAAGACGGTCGTGACCAGGTGAATAGCTGACATGCCGGTATTGGTTAGCACCGCACCTGCACCGCCTTCCAGTTCTGCCAGCGCACGCTGGACCACATCGCGCGTTGGGTTGCCGCGACGCGAGTAATCATGCGCGCGTGGTTCGTTAAATCCGGTAAAGTTATAGGTGCTGGAAAGATGGATAGGCGGGACAACGCAACCATACTGTTCGTCGTCATTTAACCCGCTACGCACTGCGATGGTGGCCTGTTTACGCGTCATGTGATGAAGTTTCCTGGGCTTTGTTGGTGAAATGTCAGGCACCAGAGTAAACATTGTGTTAATGGACGTCAATACATCTGGACATCTAAACTTCTTTGCGTATAGATTGAGCAAATCCGAAATTGCCGTTAAAATTATATGCATTATCACACTGGCAGGCGCATTACACGATGTCACGGTAGCGCCTGTGCGGTAAACTATGCGGGTTTATGACCAGTGCCCTTATAAACTGTGTGGTCTGGTCTCAATTTATTGACGAAGAGGATTAAGTATCTCATGGCTGAATGGAGCGGCGAATATATCAGCCCATACGCTGAGCACGGTAAGAAGAGTGAACAAGTCAAAAAGATTACGGTTTCCATTCCTCTTAAGGTGTTAAAAATCCTCACCGATGAACGCACGCGTCGTCAGGTGAACAACCTGCGTCACGCTACTAACAGCGAGCTGCTGTGCGAAGCGTTTCTGCATGCCTTTACCGGGCAACCTCTGCCGGATGATGCCGATCTGCGTAAAGAGCGCAGCGACGAAATCCCGGAAGCGGCAAAAGAGATCATGCGTGAGATGGGGATTAACCCGGAGACGTGGGAATACTAAAGCGGAAAAGAGCGGCGCGGAGAGTGGAATCGCCTGATGCGCTACGCTTATCAGGCCTACGTCATATTGCAATTTATTGAATTTGCACGAACTTGTAGGCCGGATAAGGCGTTCACGCCGCATCCGGCATAAACAACGAGCACGTTGTCAGCGGCTCTGCTCTAACCCACCGCTTTTTATACATGGACGTTTAACTATGAAAAACAGGCTACTGCTCCCCGGCCTGCTGGTTTCTGTGCCTGCCCTTGCCTGGCAACCGCAAACCGGCGACATCATCTTTCAAATTTCTCACTCATCGCAAAGTAAAGCAATCCAACTGGCGACCCATTCCGATTACAGCCACACCGGTATGCTGGTTATACGCAATAAAAAACCCTACGTCTTTGAAGCGGTCGGCCCGGTGAAATACACCCCGCTCAAGCAGTGGATCGCCCACGGTGAAGATAGCAAATATATTGTTCGCCGCGTTGAAGGTGGGTTAACAACCGAACAACAGCAAAAACTGGCGCAAACGGCAAAACGTTATCTGGGTAAACCGTATGACTTCAGTTTTTCGTGGAGCGACGATCGCCAGTACTGTTCAGAAGTGGTGTGGAAGGTTTATCAGAACGCGCTGGGAATACGCGTGGGCGAGCAGCAAAAACTAAAAGAGTTCGATCTTAGTAACCCGCTGGTTCAGGCAAAGCTCAAAGAACGCTACGGCAAAAATATCCCGCTTGAAGAAACAGTAGTCTCACCGCAAGCCGTTTTCGATGCGCCGCAACTCACTACCGTTGCTAAAGAATGGTCGCTGTTTTCATGGTAATGGGCCAATCACATCATAACTGGCCCCCCTAAAACCTAACTTTTGCTGGTCTGAAGCTCTTGCGATAATTCAGCAACGTCATTTTGACGCTGTCGTTCCATGGCGATCGCGCCAAAGTGCGTTAACGTACAGAAAATAATGCAGCAGATAACACCAGCAAGCAGAAGATAAAAACCGCCATCCCAACCAACCTGATCGACCATAACACCAAACAGACTTGTTCCAAGCGTTGCGCCAAGAATATAGCTCATAAAACCACGCAAACCGACTGCAGAACCCACGGCAAAACTGGGGACAATTTCCATTGTCTGAACAGAAGCCAGGAACTGCGGAACATAAATAAGGCAGCCTACGCAGGCAGCAAAAATGGTAATAGAGAGCAGAGAGTCACTTTTCCAGTAGCCCAGCAGGCAGAAGAAAATCAATACCATACTGATAATAGCGGGTGGCATACGGCGACCATGAAATAATTTATCACTCAACCAGCCAGCAAATAACGTAGTTGGAATCGCCGCCCATTCGAAGATTAAAAATGCCGTGCTCATTTCAGTCTTCGTAAAATGTTTCACACTTAACAGGTAAATAGGCAACCAACTGATAATTCCGAAACGCACCATATAGACAAAAACATCAACGAAAGAGACGAACCATGCATTCTTGTTTTTTAGCACATAGGTACAAAAAATTTGCCAGGCAGTCATATCTTCCGGCGCACGCTCATCTTTTGCTTTAATGCTGACGTCGTCCGGGACGATTTCGCTTAATGGCGGCAAACCTTCACTTACGGGCGAACCTTTACCTGACATGAGTACCACAATAGCAATAACAACAGAGACAATCGCTGGAACAACATATGTTGCTATTTTCCAGTGTTCAGTACCCAGCACAGCAAATGCACCACCAACAATCGGAGCAACAATACCGCCCCCAACATTGTGCGAAATATTCCAGACCGCACCGACGATGCCCCGTTCTTTACGAGGGAACCAGTTGGCTATTGTAATAAACGAAGGACCAACCCCCATCCCTTGAAAGAGACCATTTAAAATAACAAGTCCCGCAAACATCCAGAAAGCAAAACTAAAACCAAGCGCCACGTTAACGAGAGCACAAAGAACCAACCCCACAGCCATATAAACTTTAGGGTTCGCTTTATCTGCCAGACTACTCATTACCCCTTTACTAATACCATAGGCGATCAGCATACAACTGCTAAGTAGACCTATTTGAGTCGCAGACAGATTAAGATCTTGCTTTAAATAAGGTGTGGAGAGAACAAAGTTATTCCTGACAATATAATACGAAAGATAACCGATAAACACGCTAAATAGCGCCTGCATACGATAACGATTATAGGTATTCTTTATTTCACTTTCAGGAACCTTATGTGTTGCCACTTTAGGTTTCAATAGAGAAAGCATATATCACCTTCCAGTTCATAGAGTTATTTAAAACAGCAATACCAGTTGCTACTCTCTGATGAGTATTGCAAAAGCCCTTGCTTCATTGGTTTTGAAGATAGTGAAGCAAGTGAGTTTAAGTTACAATACAGGGCATATGAGTCAAAACTGACTCAAAAATACAGATGTCATGTTCCATTTCTTTCCCATTTTTATATCTCAAAATAGAACGAAGCCATTATTCCGGCATTAACGGGTTACAACAGCCCCAATAAAAAAATAATTACTTTTATTAATTTTTTCAGTTTTTGAGGTCAGTCACATATTTTGTATCCATATACGTGATCATTGAAGAGGCTCGATTTTACCCTGTTGGAGGATCATGCTACACAACATGAAAATTTCCATCACCGTTCAACAACAGGCAGGGCTTAAACATTTTCATGTTAACCCTCGTGACAAGTACATTTGCGCTCGAATTAAAGCCATTCTTCCGACTTCTGAAGGCTGGCGCAAAGAAACAATAGAATCCGGTCAGGGCCTGAATCCGATAGCACAAATGTCGAAATTAATTACCGGGAATAGCCGTAACAATCGCTATTTCCGTAAGATACACATGTTCAGAGGTGCAATATTGATCTTTTTTTGATAACCGCTTCCAGATATAGTGACGCTAGTTACATCTGAATTAATGAAATTTCCGATACTGACATCAGCGTCTTACAGTCATTGTGTATATTAGCTAACGGATAATGATATGAATTACAGCGTAAGAGTTTTTCTCTCGTTAATGGGATTTTTGACATGATTCGTATTATACAGCGAGCATTAATCTGTTGGGTTTTATGCGTCAATGTCACCTCAGCGCAAGAGCTGGTGATTGCTACAACGCTTTCTTCGGAAGCGACGGAGCACATTATCAGTCAATGGCAAAAACAACCACTGGCAACCAAAATCCGAACGCTTAACCGAACCAGTGCATCCATTGAGCGCCTGCTAGAAAATCCATTGGGTGAAAATATTGATCTGGTACTGAGTTCATCTCCCATGTTGCTACAGCGGTTGCAAAGTAAAAATCTGCTCCAGCCATTTAATAATCAAATAGAAACAAGCAGAAAGTTAGTACCCGAATCTATTCGTTCAACCACCGTTGCGGTTGCAGTATCGGGCTATGGCATCCTGATCAATGTGGCGCATCTGGAAGATAAAAATGAACCAGTACCGACTTCATGGAAGGAATTGAGCAGGTCACGTTATCAAGGAACACTATTAATGAGCAGCCCTTCACGTTCAGATACCACACATCTGATGATTGAAGATCTCCTGCAACAACAAGGATGGAGTAATGGTTGGGGTACTCTACTGAAAATAGGCGGCAATCTCGCTACCATTTCATCACGCAGCTTTGGCGTAGCAAATAAGATCAGTACAGGGCTGGGAGACGCTGGTCCAGTCATCGACAATTACGCTAACGTACTGCTTAATAATTCAACTTTACGTTTCAGTTATTTCCCCAACTCTCGCGCAGCACCAATGTTTATTGCCATCGCAAACGGTAGTAAACATCCACAGGAGGCGGGGCGTTTTATTAATTTTTTGTTGAGCCAGGAAGGACAACAGGCATTAAGCGATTCTGATTCAGGAAAGTATCCGGTATATCCGCTACCCTCCGGTACTCCACTCGCGGATCAACAACTGCGATTATTTGCCTCCCCTTCCCTTGATTATCCGTTGATTATGCAGCGTCAAAAGCTTGTGCAACTGTTATTTGATAATGCGATTACTTTTCGCCTTACCGAGCTTCAAAACAGTTGGAAATCATTATATGCCGCAGAACATCGGCTTAAACGTAAATTGCCAGATGTGCGCGCATTATTAACAGCGGTTCCTGTTACCCCGGAGCAGTCCGTTAATTCCATGTACCTGCAGCAATTCGAACTGCAATCAGGCTTTCGTGAAGCTCAGCTCATGGCATGGCAGCAGTTTTTCCTGCATCAGCAGCAATTGGTGAACACACAACTTGAGTCGTTAAAGTGAAACAACTACATACTATAGGGACGAGCTTACGGCTCGCCTTTGTTTTTAGCGCCGTTCTTACGCTATTCGTTAGCGTAGTCAGCCTCTATTCCTGGTATGAACAAAATTCTCAGGTTCGCTACGCGCTTGATGATTATTTCCCGAGGATTCAGGCTTCATTTCTTTTTGAAGAAAACCTCACCGCATTGGTAAACGAATTTAATGAGCTACAACAGACAACCAATACCGCTAGTCGTCTTCAGGTAAGGGAGCAGATTGAACAACGGCTACAAAAAATTAAGGCTATTAACCCTCATCTTGATTCAGTACATCAACGTGCGCTTAACCAACAGGTCGCCAGTAGTGCCAGACTGCTTAACAAGCTCGATAACGCATTGAACAACAACAATCAGGAAAAAGGGAAACTCGACGTTATATCCTCAAGAGTTAACTGGCTGCATGATGACTTTAATAATGAACTCAACTCACTTACTCAGGATTTAAGTTGGCAACAATCGTCGTTGCTAAATCAACTCAGCCAACGAAAAGATCTACCCGAAAAACAGAGTTTGCAAAATGCTCAGCAAACCATTCAAAAAGAATTGCAGCTCGTTTTCGAACTTTCACATATAGAAACCCAAATCGTCAGTACGCTAAAGGAGATGCTTAACACGCATAGCGGAGATATAGACGCGTTAAAACAACATATTCAGTATTTGAATTTTTTGAAACACAGCATTGACGAAAATGTGCGGTCGTTATCTTCTTATTCCAGTACCATCACATTACACCAGACAGTTTATTCCTTGTGGGAGTTGGGTACACAGCAAAATTATCTACCCGGAACCCTGGCCGCCTGGCAACAAGCTCAACAAACACTCATGAGTACTATCGGGGATAAAGAGCGTGTATTTACGCAAATACGCGCTCAATTAGAAACGCAATTAGGTAATAGCCATCAACAATTGCAAACATTCAATCTCCGATTGGAAAAAATAATGCAAATCAGCGGGCTATTGATTTTGGCGGCTATGGTTACCGCCTTACTGTTCGTCATTCTGGTAAATTACCTCTACATTCGTCCCAGAATGATCCGCCGATTTCAGTTACTGAATGATGCCGTTGTCAAGTTAAGCAATGGTGAACTCGATGCTGATATCCCGGTCTCCGGCAACGATGAACTTGGGAGAATTGCCAACCTGCTCCGCCAGACTATTGAGAAAATTAATCAACAGCAACGTCAACTGGGACAGGAAATATGCGAGCGTATTGCGACAGAAAAAAACCTTCGTACAACACAAAGTGAATTGATCCAAACTGCAAAACTGGCCGTGGTTGGGCAGACAATGACAACACTGGCACATGAAATTAATCAACCACTTAATGCATTATCTATGTATCTTTTCAGCGCCAACCGCGCGCTGGAACAACAAGACGTTGGTTTGGTGAAAAATTATATTGTCACAATGCGATCGTTGGTCGAGCGCATGGATAACATCGTTAAAAGATTGCGCAACTTTGCCCGCCGTCGAGATAGTGAACTGGCTGGCGGTGCAATCAATTTACAGCAGGTAATTTATTCATCCTGGGAACTTCTGGCGTTGAAACATCGACCACTGAAGGCCTCTCTTCACTACCCTGATAATTTCCCTGCCGTTTATGGCGATGATGTTTTGATTCAACAAGTTTTAGTTAATTTGTTTACGAATGCCCTGGAAGCCACTCTGGAGCAATCACCCACAATAACCATCAGCTTTGAAGAAGAAGCCTCCACTGTAACGCTATATATTGCAGATAATGGAAAAGGCTGGCCAGTGCATCTGGCTGATCGACTATTAACGCCTTTTACCACGGACAAAGCTGTAGGCTTGGGTATTGGCCTTTCGATTAGTCATTCTATTATGCGCCAGTGCCAGGGAGAGTTATATATCGCGTCAACTCTCGACCGCCATGCGCTGGTTATTCTACGTTTCAGGAAACTTTAAGCATGACAGACACCACCCCAACAATTCTGTTAATTGATGACGACAATGATGTTCTGCAAGCCTACAGCACTCTCTTACAACAAGAGGGTTATGTCGTATGTACCTGTAGCAACCCTTCTGAGGCTCTACAATTACTGCAAAACACGTGGGAAGGCATCGTGGTGTGCGACGTTTGTATGCCGGATATTTCAGGCATTACGCTACTGGAAAAAATAATGCTGATTGACCCTAATCTTCCCATTCTGATGATCACCGGGCATGGCGATGTTCCCATGGCAGTTGAAGCAGTAAAAAAGGGAGCGTGGGATTTCCTGCAAAAGCCGATCAATCCGGAACAATTTCTCTCACTTATCGAAAAAGCACTGGCTGAACGTGAGGCTTATCTGGAACAAAAAAAATGGCGACACGCTCAGTTTAATCGGCACTTAATCGGTAACAGTGGTTGGATTCGCCAGACACGTCAACAGCTTGAAACGCTGGCAGAAACCGATCTTCCCGTCTGCTTTTACGGCGAACCTGGCACAGGAAGAACATTAGCCGCCCACTATCTTCATCAATTTAGTTCTCGCAAGGAAAGGCCTTTAATTGAACGCACACTCAGCGCCAATAGCCCGCAGCCCCTGGAAGAATGGGTGAAAGAAGCAAAAGGTGGCACGCTGTTATTAAAAGAACTTGAGCATTTAACGCCAGAAAATCAGCGCGCCTTGATCCAATACCAGGAAAGACCCCAGGATCGGTCATTTCGTCTGATTGTTGTTAATCAAAGCCCTCTGGCTGAACTGGCTGCCGCACAAAAAATTATTCCTGCATTGTATTTTCTTTTTTCACTCACCCACATTGAATGCCCACCACTCAGCCAGCGACCGGGGGATATTGAACCTATTTTTCACCATTATCTGACCCTCACCTGTAAACGATTAAATCGCCAGCAGCCGCTGTTGGGAAAAGCTTTTTATAAGCGACTGATGGCGCGTACCTGGCCTGGTAATATTATTGAATTGGTGAATGCGGCAGAACTGGTGGCAGTCGGCGTTTTAATGCTGGACGATTCGGTCAGTTTGCAGATGATGGAGACGGATCCAGCACCGCTGGATGAACTCGTAGAATCTTATGAAAGACAAATAATTATTGATGCACTCAACTTCCATCAGGGGCGTATCAACGACGTTGCCGATTACTTTCAGATACCCAGAAAAAAGCTGTATTTGCGCATGAAAAAATACGGTATTGATAAAATGGATTTTCGCTATGAGAAGAAAGATAAAAAGACACAAACTCAATGAGTTATGTTGCTAATGTAGGTTTTCAGGCACAAAAAAAGCGCCGTGCGGCGCTTTTTTCGGAAATCCGGTCTTATTTGCTGCCCGGGATGCTGAAACGCTTGTTGAAGCGGTCAACACGGCCACCGGTAGCAACATCACGCTGTTTGCCAGTGAAGAACGGGTGGCACTTGCTGCACACGTCGAGGTTCAGGTCATGACCAACGGTGGAGCGGATTTTCATTACGTTACCGCAAGAGCAGCTAGCAGTAATTTCTTCGTATTTCGGGTGAATATCTTTTTTCATGGGAAAACCTCGGTTTAAGGCCGCGTCGCTCTTCCAGCCCTAACGCCAGACACCACGCGATGTTTAAAGTATAGTTTCAATACGATCATTTCGTATCAAAGGCGCCGAATCATACAGAAATTAACCAGCGTATGCAAACTGATCCGCACTCCTCTACGGCAATGTGTATACTGTTCCACCGAATTTCAAGTCAGGATGATGCTATGCCCGTTGCTCACGTTGCCTTGCCCGTTCCGCTTCCCCGAACCTTTGACTATCTGCTGCCTGAAGGCATGACGGTTAAAGCCGGGTGTCGCGTGCGCGTGCCGTTTGGTAAACAGCAAGAACGCATCGGGATTGTGGTGTCAGTTAGCGATGTCAGCGAGCTGCCGCTCAACGAGCTAAAAGCGGTAGTTGAAGTGCTGGACGTTGAGCCGGTGTTTACTCACTCCGTCTGGCGATTACTGCTATGGGCGGCGGATTACTATCATCATCCAATTGGCGATGTGTTGTTTCATGCCTTGCCGATTTTACTGCGCCAGGGACGACCTGCGGCGAACGCGCCCATGTGGTACTGGTTTGCCACCGAGCAAGGTCAGGCGGTAGATATTAACAGCCTGAAACGTTCGCCAAAGCAACAACAGGCACTGGCGGCATTGCGGCAAGGGAAAATCTGGCGCGACCAGGTCGCCACGCTCGAATTTAATGATGCCGCGTTGCAGGCGCTGCGCAAAAAAGGTTTGTGCGAACTGGCAAGCGAAACACCGGAATTTATTGACTGGCGAACGAACTATGCCGTTTCTGGCGAGCGGTTGCGACTAAATACTGAACAAGCCACCGCCGTTGGTGCCATCCATAGCGCGGCAGATACCTTTTCCGCCTGGCTGCTGGCGGGCGTCACCGGCTCCGGTAAAACAGAAGTTTATCTCAGCGTGCTGGAAAACGTGCTCGCTCAGGGCAAACAGGCGCTGGTAATGGTGCCGGAAATCGGCCTGACACCACAAACTATCGCCCGTTTTCGTGAACGCTTTAATGCGCCCGTGGAAGTTCTGCATTCCGGTCTGAACGACAGCGAACGTCTTTCTGCGTGGCTGAAAGCGAAAAATGGCGAGGCGGCGATTGTCATCGGCACCCGCTCCGCGCTGTTTACGCCGTTTAAAAATCTCGGCGTGATTGTCATCGACGAAGAACATGACAGCTCCTACAAGCAGCAGGAAGGCTGGCGCTATCATGCCCGCGACCTGGCGGTGTATCGTGCGCACAGCGAGCAAATCCCGATTATTCTTGGCTCCGCAACGCCCGCGCTGGAAACGTTGTGCAACGTCCAGCAGAAAAAATACCGCCTGCTGCGCCTGACGCGCCGGGCGGGGAATGCGCGTCCGGCAATTCAACATGTGCTGGATTTAAAAGGTCAGAAGGTGCAGGCGGGGCTGGCTCCGGCGTTAATCACCCGTATGCGCCAGCATTTACAGGCCAATAACCAGGTCATTCTCTTTCTTAACCGCCGTGGCTTTGCGCCTGCGCTACTGTGCCACGACTGTGGCTGGATAGCCGAATGCCCACGTTGCGATCACTACTACACGCTGCATCAGGCGCAGCACCATCTGCGCTGCCACCACTGTGACAGTCAGCGTCCGGTGCCGCGCCAGTGCCCTTCCTGCGGTTCCACACACCTGGTGCCCGTGGGGCTGGGCACCGAACAGCTTGAACAGACGCTCGCGCCAATGTTCCCTGGTGTAGCCATTTCACGTATCGACCGCGATACCACCAGCCGCAAAGGGGCGCTGGAGCAACAATTGGCGGAAGTGCATCGCGGCGGCGCGCGGATTTTGATTGGCACACAAATGCTGGCGAAAGGCCACCACTTTCCGGATGTCACACTTGTGGCGTTACTGGACGTGGACGGCGCGCTGTTTTCTGCCGATTTTCGTTCCGCAGAACGTTTCGCCCAGCTTTACACCCAGGTCGCCGGTCGTGCGGGGCGCGCGGGTAAACAGGGCGAAGTGGTGCTGCAAACGCATCATCCGGAACATCCTCTCTTGCAAACGTTGCTCTATAAAGGCTACGACGCCTTTGCGGAACAGGCGCTGGCCGAACGACGAATGATGCAACTACCACCGTGGACCAGCCACGTGATTGTGCGCGCGGAGGATCATAACAATCAGCACGCGCCGCTGTTCCTGCAACAGTTGCGAAATCTCATCCTCTCCAGTCCGCTGGCGGATGACAAACTGTGGGTTCTCGGTCCGGTTCCGGCACTGGCACCTAAACGCGGCGGTCGCTGGCGCTGGCAAATCCTGCTGCAACATCCTTCCCGCGTGCGCTTACAGCACATCATTAACGGTACACTGGCGCTTATTAATACAATACCGGATTCACGGAAAGTGAAATGGGTGCTGGATGTCGATCCTATTGAGGGTTAAACCGCTAACGATGCGAGGCGGATCGAAAAATTAAATATTCATCACACTTTTCATGAAAATTCTGTAACCGTTTTCACGCGCTATCTGCTAAAAATGTTGCCGATGTGAAGTAAACACGGATGTAGTACGCCTGACGTGCCAGGCGAGGAGTGAGTGTGAAAGCGAAGAAGCAGGAAACTGCCGCAACCATGAAAGACGTCGCCCTGAAAGCAAAAGTTTCTACGGCGACCGTCTCCCGAGCGTTAATGAATCCAGATAAGGTCTCCCTGGCGACTCGTAACCGGGTTGAAAAAGCCGCCCGGGAAGTGGGTTATTTACCGCAGCCGATGGGGCGTAACGTCAAGCGTAATGAATCCCGCACCATTCTGGTGATTGTCCCGGATATCTGCGATCCCTTCTTTAGCGAAATTATTCGCGGTATCGAAATTACGGCAGCAAGTCATGGATATCTGGTACTGATTGGCGACTGTGCACATCAAAACCAGCAGGAAAAAACCTTTATCGATTTGATAATCACTAAGCAAATTGATGGCATGTTGCTGCTTGGTTCAAGGCTGCCGTTTGATGCCAGCATTGAGGAACAGCGTAATCTGCCGCCGATGGTGATGGCGAACGAATTTGCTCCGGAGCTGGAACTGCCTACAGTTCATATCGACAACCTGACTGCTGCATTTGATGCGGTAAATTACCTGTATGAACAGGGGCATAAATTGATCGGCTGTATTGCTGGTCCGGAAGAAATGCCGCTGTGTCACTATCGCCTGCAAGGTTACGTTCAGGCTCTGCGTCGCTGCGGAATTATGGTTGATCCACAATATATCGCCCGTGGCGACTTCACCTTCGACGCCGGAAGTAAAGCCATGCAGCAGTTGCTTGACCTTCCGCAACCGCCAACTGCTGTTTTCTGTCATAGCGATGTGATGGCACTTGGCGCACTTTCGCAGGCGAAACGTCAGGGGCTGAAAGTTCCTGATGACCTTTCCATAATCGGTTTTGATAACATAGACCTGACGCAATTTTGTGATCCGCCACTGACAACCATCGCACAGCCGCGCTATGAAATTGGTCGGGAGGCAATGTTGTTATTGCTTGACCAAATGCAGGGGCAAACGGTCGGCAGCGGCTCACGTTTAATGGACTGCGAGCTTATTATCCGGGGATCGACACGCACATTGACTTAAAGTAAACCTTTAAGGCTTCCGTGACTGGTCAAAGGCCCGCCGCTTAAGTAACATGGCGGGCTGACGAACGAATAAATACAGCGAAACGATAGTGGCACAACGAGATTATGTACGCCGCAGCCAACCGGCACCTTCGCGGCGAAAAAAGAGTACCTCACGGAAAAAGCAACGAAATCTGCCTGCGGTTTCTCCCGCAATGGTCGCTATTGCTGCCGCCGTTCTTGTGACCTTTATCGGTGGTCTGTACTTCATTACGCATCACAAGAAAGAAGAGTCCGAGACGCTGCAAAGCCAGAAAGTGACCGGAAACGGACTACCTCCGAAACCGGAAGAACGCTGGCGCTACATTAAAGAGCTGGAAAGTCGCCAGCCGGGTGTGCGTGCGCCAACAGAACCTTCTGCCGGTGGTGAAGTAAAAACGCCGGAGCAACTGACACCAGAACAGCGCCAGCTTCTTGAACAAATGCAGGCCGATATGCGCCAGCAGCCAACGCAGTTAGTTGAAGTTCCGTGGAATGAGCAAACGCCAGAACAGCGCCAGCAAACGCTACAACGCCAGCGTCAGGCGCAGCAGTTAGCGGAACAGCAACGCCTGGCTCAGCAGTCGCGAACAACCGAACAAAGCTGGCAACAACAGACGCGTACGTCGCAAGCCGCGCCGGTTCAGTCGCAGCCGCGCCAGTCAAAACCGGCTTCTACTCAGCAGCCGTACCAGGATCTGCTGCAAACCCCTGCGCACACTACCGCGCAGTCGAAGCCGCAGCAAGCTGCGCCAGTTGCTCGTGCAGCTGACGCGCCAAAACCGACGGCAGAGAAAAAAGATGAACGCCGCTGGATGGTACAGTGCGGTTCGTTCAGAGGCGCAGAACAGGCAGAGACGGTACGTGCTCAGCTGGCGTTCGAAGGTTTTGACTCGAAAATTACCACCAACAATGGCTGGAATCGTGTGGTCATTGGCCCGGTGAAAGGCAAAGAGAACGCAGACAGCACCCTCAATCGCCTGAAGATGGCGGGTCATACAAACTGCATTCGGCTCGCCGCCGGGGGTTGAAACCCTCAAAATCCCCCCCATCTATAATTGCATTATGCCCCGTACTTTTGTACGGGGTTTGTACTCTGTATTCGTAACCAAGGGGTCAGCTCGTGACAACTATAGTAAGCGTACGCCGTAACGGCCATGTGGTCATCGCTGGTGATGGTCAGGCCACGTTGGGCAATACCGTAATGAAAGGCAACGTGAAAAAGGTCCGCCGTCTGTACAACGACAAAGTCATCGCGGGCTTTGCGGGCGGTACTGCGGATGCTTTTACGCTGTTCGAACTGTTTGAACGTAAACTGGAAATGCATCAGGGCCATCTGGTTAAAGCCGCCGTTGAACTGGCAAAAGACTGGCGTACCGATCGCATGTTGCGCAAACTTGAAGCACTGCTGGCAGTCGCAGATGAAACCGCTTCGCTGATCATCACCGGTAATGGTGACGTAGTGCAGCCAGAAAACGATCTTATTGCTATCGGCTCCGGCGGGCCTTATGCCCAGGCGGCGGCGCGCGCACTGTTAGAAAACACTGAACTGAGTGCTCGTGAAATTGCTGAAAAGGCGTTGGATATTGCAGGCGACATTTGCATCTATACCAACCATTTCCATACCATCGAAGAATTAAGCTACAAAGCGTAAGGATCTCCCATGTCTGAAATGACCCCACGCGAAATCGTCAGCGAACTTGATAAGCACATCATTGGCCAGGATAACGCCAAGCGTTCCGTGGCGATTGCACTGCGTAACCGCTGGCGTCGTATGCAGCTCAACGAAGAGCTGCGCCATGAAGTGACCCCGAAAAATATCCTGATGATCGGCCCGACTGGCGTCGGTAAAACTGAAATCGCCCGTCGCCTGGCAAAACTGGCAAACGCGCCGTTCATCAAAGTTGAAGCGACCAAATTCACCGAAGTCGGTTATGTGGGTAAAGAAGTCGATTCTATCATCCGCGATCTGACCGATGCCGCCGTGAAAATGGTGCGTGTACAAGCTATCGAGAAAAACCGCTATCGCGCTGAAGAACTGGCAGAAGAGCGCATTCTCGACGTGCTGATCCCACCAGCTAAAAACAACTGGGGACAGACCGAACAGCAGCAGGAACCGTCCGCTGCCCGTCAGGCATTCCGCAAAAAACTGCGTGAAGGCCAGCTCGATGACAAAGAAATCGAGATCGATCTTGCCGCAGCACCGATGGGCGTTGAAATTATGGCGCCTCCGGGAATGGAAGAGATGACCAGCCAGTTGCAGTCCATGTTCCAGAACCTGGGCGGTCAGAAGCAAAAAGCACGTAAGCTGAAAATCAAAGACGCCATGAAGCTGCTGATTGAAGAAGAAGCGGCGAAACTGGTTAACCCGGAAGAACTGAAGCAAGACGCTATCGACGCCGTTGAACAGCACGGGATCGTGTTTATCGACGAAATCGACAAAATCTGTAAGCGCGGCGAGTCTTCTGGTCCGGATGTTTCTCGTGAAGGCGTTCAGCGTGACCTGCTGCCGCTGGTAGAAGGTTGCACCGTTTCTACCAAACACGGGATGGTCAAAACTGACCACATTCTGTTTATCGCTTCTGGTGCATTCCAGGTAGCGAAACCGTCTGACCTGATCCCGGAACTGCAAGGTCGTCTGCCGATCCGCGTCGAACTCCAGGCGCTGACCACCAGCGACTTCGAGCGCATTCTGACCGAGCCGAATGCCTCTATCACCGTGCAATACAAAGCACTGATGGCGACTGAAGGCGTGAATATCGAATTTACGGATTCCGGTATTAAGCGTATCGCGGAAGCGGCATGGCAGGTGAACGAATCTACCGAAAACATCGGTGCACGTCGTTTACATACCGTTCTGGAGCGTTTGATGGAAGAGATTTCCTACGACGCCAGCGATTTAAGCGGTCAAACTATCACCATTGACGCAGATTATGTGAGCAAACATCTGGATGCGTTGGTGGCAGATGAAGATCTGAGCCGTTTTATCCTATAATCGCGTTCAATCATTTTCATCATTGTTTGATGGGGCTGAAAGGCCCCATTTTTATTGGCGCGTATTATGACTGAACAACAAATTAGCCGAACTCAGGCGTGGCTGGAAAGTTTACGACCTAAAACCCTCCCCCTCGCCTTTGCTGCAATTATCGTCGGGACAGCACTGGCATGGTGGCAAGGTCACTTCGATCCACTGGTCGCCCTGCTGGCACTGATTACCGCCGGACTATTACAGATCCTTTCTAACCTCGCCAATGATTACGGCGATGCCGTCAAAGGCAGCGACAAACCTGACCGTATCGGGCCGCTACGTGGTATGCAAAAAGGGGTTATTACCCAGCAAGAGATGAAACGGGCGCTCATCATTACCGTCGTGCTCATCTGTCTCTCCGGACTGGCGCTGGTCGCAGTGGCGTGCCATACGCTGACCGATTTTGTCGGCTTCCTGATTCTGGGCGGTTTGTCGATCATCGCCGCTATCACCTACACCGTGGGCAATCGCCCTTATGGTTATATCGGTCTGGGTGATATTTCCGTACTGGTTTTCTTTGGCTGGTTGAGCGTGATGGGGAGCTGGTATTTGCAGGCGCATACGTTGATTCCGGCATTGATCCTTCCGGCAACCGCCTGTGGCCTGCTGGCAACAGCGGTTCTAAACATTAATAACCTGCGTGATATTAATAGCGACCGCGAGAATGGCAAAAACACGCTGGTGGTGCGCTTAGGTGCAGTAAACGCACGTCGTTACCATGCCTGCCTGCTGATGGGCTCACTGGTGTGCCTGGCGCTGTTTAATCTCTTTTCGCTGCACAGCCTGTGGGGCTGGTTGTTCCTGCTGGCAACGCCGTTATTGGTGAAACAGGCTCGTTATGTGATGCGTGAAATGGATCCGGTAGCGATGCGACCAATGCTGGAACGCACTGTCAAGGGCGCATTACTGACTAACTTGCTGTTTGTTTTAGGGATATTCCTAAGCCAGTGGGCAGCATAACTGACAAATATCAATTAACAATTGATGATTTTGCCAACAACCCACATAGCGCGATATACTGAAAATTCTCGCAGCAACTGAATGTTAAGCCTATGAAATACGATACTTCCGAGCTTTGTGACATCTATCAAGAAGATGTCAACGTCGTGGAACCGCTGTTCTCCAACTTTGGTGGACGGGCGTCGTTTGGCGGACAAATCATCACGGTAAAATGTTTCGAGGACAACGGGTTGCTGTATGATCTGCTCGAACAGAATGGTCGTGGTCGTGTTCTTGTCGTCGATGGCGGTGGTTCTGTTCGTCGCGCACTGGTCGATGCCGAACTGGCGCGTCTGGCAGTACAAAATGAATGGGAAGGGCTGGTCATTTACGGCGCAGTGCGTCAGGTAGATGATCTGGAAGAGTTAGATATCGGCATCCAGGCGATGGCGGCAATTCCGGTCGGTGCTGCTGGCGAAGGCATTGGCGAAAGCGATGTCCGCGTCAACTTTGGCGGCGTCACCTTCTTCTCCGGCGACCATCTCTACGCCGACAATACCGGGATTATTCTTTCTGAAGATCCGCTGGATATTGAGTGATAAAAAAGGCACCGCAAGGTGCCTTTTTTCTACGTTACCTGTTGGCCTACACAGTAAATCAATTACGCGAAAGATTTCGTGTTGTAGCAAGTTGGCAAACGAAGATATCCCCTGGAGCGTAGTAAACTACGTGACTGGGGGAGCTGAGCGCAGCCAACGCAGCTACGGTGCGAAAGATGAAGCGTAATCAGACCTCTTCCATGCGACCCAGCAGAGCCTGCAGACGTTCCTGCCAGCCGTTCTGCTGTTCTTTCAGATGGTTGTTCTCACGCTCCAGCTCTTCGCGCTGATGCTGGGCATTTTGAACTTCCTGCGACAGTGAGTTGTTTTTTTCTTTCAGCTCTTCGATTTCCATCTGCAACAGAGTGATGGTATCAATCGCCTGCTGTACTTTTGCTTCCAGTTTCTCAAACACTTCTAATGACATTGTCATACCTCTCCTGAATTGCAAGGCGTTGATGGATATAAATCCTCGTCCCGATTATCGGTGATGCCTTAATAAATACGTGCGCGTTTTCGTTAGCTCCGATTGTATGAAGCCGCGCTATCTCTGTCCAGCAGCATGCCTTGCAGATTCCAGTTTGCCACACTTTTCATCCTTCTCCTGGTGACATAATCCACACGAATCGAAAATGTTAAAAAATTTGTTGCGAGAATGATTTAACAAACGTGCATCATGTAAGAAAATATGAAAGAAATGGCGCGATAACGCTCATTTTATGACGCGGCACACACATTTTGATTTCGATATTTCTCGTTTTTGCTCGTTAACGATAAATTCACAGGATGCCTACAAGCATCGTGAACGTCAGTGACTTTCACGCTTACAACAAACATTAACTCTTCAGGATCCGATTATGAGTCAAACATCAACCTTGAAAGGCCAGTGCATTGCTGAATTCCTAGGGACCGGGTTGTTGATTTTTTTCGGTGTGGGTTGCGTTGCAGCACTTAAAGTCGCTGGTGCGTCTTTTGGTCAGTGGGAAATCAGTGTCATTTGGGGACTAGGGGTAGCAATGGCCATCTACCTGACCGCAGGGGTTTCCGGCGCGCATCTTAATCCCGCTGTCACTATTGCGTTGTGGCTGTTTGCCTGTTTCGACAAGCGAAAAGTTATTCCTTTTATCGTTTCACAAGTTGCCGGTGCTTTCTGCGCTGCGGCATTAGTTTACGGGCTTTACTACAATTTATTCCTCGACTTCGAACAGACCCATCATATTGTTCGCGGCAGCGTCGAAAGTGTTGATCTGGCGGGCACATTCTCTACTTACCCTAACCCTCATATCAATTTTGTGCAGGCTTTCGCAGTTGAAATGGTGATTACCGCTATTCTGATGGGGCTGATCCTGGCGCTCACGGACGATGGTAACGGTGTACCGCGTGGGCCATTGGCACCGTTGTTGATTGGTCTACTGATTGCGGTCATCGGCGCATCTATGGGTCCATTGACAGGCTTTGCCATGAACCCAGCGCGTGACTTCGGTCCGAAAGTCTTTGCCTGGCTGGCGGGCTGGGGCAAGGTCGCCTTTACCGGCGGCAGAGACATTCCTTACTTCCTTGTGCCGCTTTTTGGCCCTATCGTTGGCGCGATTGTAGGTGCATTTGCCTACCGCAAACTGATTGGCCGCCATTTGCCTTGCGATATCTGTGTTGTGGAAGAAAAGGAGATCACAACTCCTTCAGAACAAAAAGCTTCACTGTAATGTGACTACGGGACAATTAAACATGACTGAAAAAAAATATATCGTTGCGCTCGACCAGGGCACCACCAGCTCCCGCGCAGTCGTGATGGATCACGATGCCAATATCATTAGCGTGTCACAGCGCGAATTTGAGCAAATCTACCCAAAACCAGGCTGGGTAGAACACGACCCAATGGAAATCTGGGCCACCCAAAGCTCTACGCTGGTAGAAGTGCTGGCGAAAGCCGATATCAGTTCCGATCAAATTGCAGCTATTGGGATTACTAACCAGCGAGAAACCACTATCGTCTGGGAAAAAGAAACCGGCAAGCCTATCTATAACGCCATTGTCTGGCAGTGCCGTCGTACCGCTGAGATCTGCGAGCATCTCAAACGCGATGGCATGGAAGAGTACATTCGTAATAACACCGGTCTGGTCATTGACCCGTACTTCTCTGGCACCAAAGTGAAGTGGATCCTCGACCATGTGGAAGGCTCCCGCGAGCGTGCGCGTCGTGGTGAACTGCTGTTTGGTACGGTTGATACCTGGCTTATCTGGAAAATGACTCAAGGTCGCGTTCACGTGACCGATTACACCAACGCGTCTCGCACCATGTTGTTCAACATCCATACTCTGGACTGGGACGACAAAATGCTCGACGCACTGGATATCCCGCGCGAGATGCTGCCAGAAGTGCGTCGCTCTTCGGAAGTATACGGTCAGACCAACATCGGCGGTAAAGGAGGCACGCGTATTCCGATCGCCGGGATCGCGGGTGATCAGCAGGCGGCGCTATTCGGTCAGTTGTGCGTTAAAGAAGGGATGGCGAAGAATACCTATGGTACAGGCTGCTTTATGTTGATGAATACCGGTGAGAAAGCGGTGACATCAGAAAACGGCCTGCTTACGACCATCGCCTGTGGCCCGACTGGCGAAGTGAACTATGCGCTGGAAGGCGCGGTATTTATGGCGGGCGCATCGATTCAGTGGTTGCGCGATGAGATGAAGCTGATTAGCGACGCCGACGATTCCGAATACTTTGCCACCAAAGTGCAAAATACCAACGGCGTATATGTCGTTCCGGCCTTTACCGGTCTGGGCGCGCCGTACTGGGATCCGTATGCGCGCGGGGCGATTTTCGGTCTGACTCGTGGGGTGAATGCTAACCACATCATCCGCGCGACGCTGGAGTCTATTGCTTATCAGACGCGTGACGTACTGGAAGCGATGCAGGTCGACTCCGGTATTCGTCTGCACGCGCTGCGCGTGGACGGCGGTGCTGTGGCGAACAATTTCCTGATGCAGTTCCAGTCGGATATTCTCGGCACCCGCGTTGAGCGTCCGGAAGTTCGCGAAGTGACTGCGTTGGGTGCGGCCTATCTTGCTGGTCTGGCGGTCGGTTTCTGGCAGAACCTCGACGAGCTGCAAGAGAAAGCGGTGATTGAGCGCGAGTTCCGTCCAGGCATCGAAACCACTGAGCGTAATTACCGTTACGCAGGCTGGAAAAAAGCGGTCAAACGCGCGATGGCGTGGGAAGAACACGAGGAGTGATGTCAGACATCTGAACGATTGTCTGATGCTGATCGTCTGATGCGACGCTGACGCGTCTTATCAGGCCTACGAGGCGGATACATATCCGGCATCATGCAGACTCTGAAACCGTGCGGGGGCAACCCCGCACACATCAATAATCCCTCCCTTCCCCTGTGCTACACTTCGCGCCATTCCTTACTGCTTAGAGTTTGCTATGAGACGAGAACTTGCCATCGAATTTTCCCGCGTCACCGAATCTGCGGCGCTGGCTGGCTACAAATGGTTAGGACGCGGCGATAAAAACACCGCTGACGGCGCGGCGGTAAACGCCATGCGTATTATGCTCAACCAGGTCAACATTGACGGCACCATCGTCATTGGTGAAGGCGAAATCGACGAAGCACCGATGCTCTACATTGGTGAAAAAGTCGGTACTGGTCGCGGCGATGCGGTAGATATTGCTGTTGACCCGATTGAAGGCACGCGCATGACGGCGATGGGTCAGGCTAACGCGCTGGCGGTGCTGGCTGTCGGCGATAAGGGCTGCTTTCTTAATGCGCCGGATATGTATATGGAAAAGCTGATCGTCGGACCGGGAGCTAAGGGCACCATTGACCTGAATCTGCCGCTGGCGGATAACCTACGCAATGTTGCAGCGGCACTCGGCAAACCGTTAAGCGAACTGACGGTCACTATTCTGGCGAAACCGCGCCACGACGCAATTATCGCAGAAATGCAGCAACTCGGCGTGCGCGTGTTTGCCATTCCTGATGGCGATGTCGCAGCCTCGATTCTTACCTGTATGCCAGACAGTGAAGTTGACGTGCTGTACGGTATTGGCGGCGCCCCAGAAGGCGTGGTTTCAGCGGCGGTGATCCGCGCATTAGATGGCGATATGAATGGTCGTCTGCTGGCTCGTCATGACGTCAAAGGCGACAACGAAGAGAATCGTCGCATTGGCGAGCAGGAGCTGGCACGCTGCAAAGCGATGGGCATCGAAGCGGGTAAAGTGCTGCGTCTGGGCGATATGGCGCGTAGCGATAACGTCATCTTCTCTGCCACCGGTATCACCAAAGGCGATCTGCTGGAAGGGATTAGCCGCAAAGGCAATATTGCGACGACCGAAACGCTGCTAATCCGTGGCAAATCCCGCACTATTCGCCGTATTCAGTCCATCCATTATCTGGATCGTAAAGACCCAGAAATGCAGGAGCACATTCTCTGATTGATTTGATCGATTGAGCCTTCCAGTCCTTCGGGACTGGAATTTTTTTGTCCGGAGAACGAAGATAAGGCAAGTCAATCAAAACAGGAGAGAAACATGGCTGATTGGGTAACAGGCAAAGTCACTAAAGTGCAGAACTGGACCGACGCCCTGTTTAGTCTCACCGTTCACGCCCCTGTGCATCCATTTACCGCCGGGCAATTCACCAAACTTGGCCTTGAAATTGACGGCGAACGCGTCCAGCGCGCCTACTCTTACGTTAATTCGCCCGACAATCCCGACCTGGAGTTTTACCTGGTCACCGTCCCCGATGGTAAATTAAGCCCGCGACTGGCGGCACTAAAACCGGGTGACGAAGTGCAGGTCGTTAGCGAAGCGGCTGGCTTCTTTGTACTGGATGAAGTACCAGATTGTGAAACGCTATGGATGCTGGCAACCGGTACAGCGATTGGCCCTTATTTGTCGATTCTGCAATTAGGCAAGGATTTAGATCGCTTCAAAAATCTGGTACTGGTTCACGCCGCGCGTTACGCCGCCGACTTAAGCTATTTGCCACTGATGCAGGAACTGGAAAAACACTACGAAGGAAAACTGCGCATTCAGACGGTTGTCAGTCGGGAAACGGCAGAGGGCTCACTCACCGGGAGAATACCGGCGTTAATTGAAAGCGGTGAGCTGGAAAACGCGGTTGGACTACCAATGAATAAAGAAACCAGCCATGTGATGCTGTGTGGTAATCCGCAGATGGTACGTGATACGCAACAACTGCTGAAAGAGACCCGGCAGATGACGAAGCATTTACGTCGCCGACCGGGTCACATGACAGCGGAGCATTACTGGTAAGCGGTTACTTGTCGATAAACGGTACGATCAAGAGATCCGCACTCAACTTATTGATCATCCCGCGATATGCCGGCATCAAACGGTTGATAAACGAGTGGTGATGACCACAGACAAGGAGGTCACACTGCTCTTTTTGCATAATTTCCAGCAGTGTTTCCGGCATTTCGCCGCGCTCAATGCGCAGTTTCGTTTTCGGCCACTGAATATTTTTCGTCAGCTTATACAGTTTGTTATCCGACTTATCTTTCAACAGTTGAAGAATATCTTCTGTTGCGGGGAAGTAGATACCCGGATACAACTCACTTAAGCCATCATCAATATGAATTAACGTCAGATGAGCGTCATTATGTCTGGCGAGATCCAGGGCTTTGTTCACCAGTAGGGCATCTTCTTCATTCCCGGAAATTGCCACGCCAATGTGTTTATAAGCCATGTTTAACTCCATTAACCAAGTGAACGCAGTGATAACTCAAAAATAATCATCTCGGCCTGGCATGAGAAGGTGAAAGCTGCATCAAGCTCGACTTGCCCCTCCAGATCTTTAATCTTATAGGCCACGCTGGCACCTTCATCCGCAGAGGATGCAGTGGCTGCAAGCTCTTTCAGTTTGGTCATAAAGGACTCTGCTTCTTCGCGAGTAGCAAAAAAGCGCGAAAGTTTGCTGGTACAGTTGTCGTTATCAATCACCGTACCGATATCAATCGCACATCCTTTAGTACTGCATTTATCTACGACATCTTTCATAGGGCACCTCTGTATATTCGCCTCTCTGTCGATTGCCACTTAAGAATAATGCGCCGTTAAGGGAAGAACAAACAAGTAATGATCTTATGGATTACCATTTTTTTTGATATTGATTAAGATGAGGAAATGAGGGAGATTTTCCGGGTATCGTCATTTGCAATATGGAAATAACGATACCGGATAAAAATAGCAATAAGAGATATATTGCAGATTAATGGCTTGATTTATTCTCAGACTTATACTTTACGTCCAGGGTGTCTTTACCAAATTTATTTTCGCCCTGGGTGCCGACAAATGCGCCAAGATCGATAAGCATCATCACCAGAATCAACGTCGGAATAAACCGCCCCACCGCCCATTGCCAGACGCCTGGTAAAATCGCCCAGTTACCCGCCAGAAGCATCCACGCTACAATCATCAGAAATGCCCATGCGCCAGAACGCCCACGATCGTGCAGTCGTTTCACCGTCACTGCCGCTGTCGGCCATAACAGGCACACAAGGCAAAACGCGGCGGTCTGGATATCGAGTAGTTTTTTAGCCGCCAGTGAGAAAAGCACCAACATGCCAACGATCCAGAGGCCAATCCAAATCCAGAAATCGCGGCGTCCAATACGCCCTTTAAACGAGAATAACCATTGCTGTATGGTCATGTAAGTTCCTTGATGGTTGTCTTTTCCAGGATTCTACCCTTTTGACAAGGGCGACAGATATCGTTTTAATCGAACCCAGTCATAACAAAAGGTACTGCCGATGAAGTCAGGGTGTTCAGTGTTTTTTCTCTTATCTGCCGTGTTATCCGTTAGTGCAACGGTGCACGCACAATCGCCTGGCACGGCAACGACAGCGCCCTACCTGCTGGCTGGCGCCCCCACTTTCGATCTCTCCATCAGCCAGTTTCGAGAAGACTTTAACAGCCAGAACCCCAATCTGCCACTGAACGAATTTCGTGCCATCGACAGCAGCCCCGACAAAGCCAACCTGACTCGCGCCGCCAGTAAAATTAACGAGAACTTGTATGCTTCCACGGCGCTTGAGCGCGGCACCTTAAAAATCAAAAGCATTCAAATTACCTGGCTGCCAATCCAGGGGCCAGAGCAAAAAGCCGCTAAAGCGAAAGCCCAGGAATACATGGCAGCAATGATCCGCACACTCACCCCGCTGATGACCAAAACACAAAGTCAGAAAAAGCTGCAGTCACTCCTTACGGCGGGGAAAAACAAACGTTACTACACTGAGACAGAAGGCGCGTTGCGCTATGTTGTCGCGGACAACGGCGAAAAGGGACTGACCTTCGCTGTTGAACCGATTAAGCTGGCGCTATCTGAAACGCTGGAAGGGTTGAATAAATGACAAAAAGCAAAGCCTTTGCGCCGATGAATCTCTATACTGTTTCACAGACCTGCTGCCCTGCGGGGCGGCCATCTTCCTTTATTCGCTTATAAGCGTGGAGAATTAAAATGCGACATCCTTTAGTGATGGGTAACTGGAAACTGAACGGCAGCCGCCACATGGTTCACGAGCTGGTTTCTAACCTGCGTAAAGAGCTGGCAGGTGTTGCTGGCTGTGCGGTTGCAATCGCACCACCGGAAATGTACATCGATATGGCGAAGCGTGAAGCTGAAGGCAGCCACATCATGTTGGGTGCGCAGAACGTGGATCTGAACCTGTCCGGCGCATTCACCGGTGAAACCTCTGCCGCTATGCTGAAAGACATCGGCGCACAGTACATCATCATCGGTCACTCTGAACGTCGTACTTACCACAAAGAGTCTGACGAACTGATCGCGAAAAAATTCGCTGTGCTGAAAGAGCAAGGTCTGACTCCGGTTCTGTGCATCGGTGAAACTGAAGCTGAGAACGAAGCGGGCAAAACTGAAGAAGTTTGCGCACGTCAGATCGACGCAGTGCTGAAAACTCAAGGTGCGGCAGCATTCGAAGGTGCGGTTATCGCTTACGAACCAGTATGGGCAATCGGTACTGGCAAATCTGCAACTCCGGCGCAGGCACAGGCTGTTCACAAATTCATCCGTGATCACATCGCTAAAGTTGACGCTGGCATCGCTGAACAAGTGATCATCCAGTACGGCGGTTCTGTAAACGCGTCTAACGCTGCAGAACTGTTCGCTCAGCCGGACATCGACGGTGCGCTGGTTGGCGGTGCTTCTCTGAAAGCTGACGCCTTTGCGGTGATCGTTAAAGCTGCAGAAGCGGCTAAACAGGCTTAAGTCTGACAGGTGCCGGATTTCACATCCGGCACTTAACTTTCCTTAACTGCTCGCCTTAACGCAAAATCTCACACTGATGATCCTGAATCTCCTCGGCTGAAGCACGGTTTAGCATCAGCAGATTTCTTTGCGTCGCCAGTAATACAAACGAGTTATCACTCTGTCGTACCATCGCCAGCCCGTAACTTCCCATATGTTCCCGCGCTCCTGGCACTTCTTCCGCCAGCATCATAAACGGACTACGTTGAACCAGTTCGCTTTCCGTTACCCGGCGCGCCAGATATTCATGCCCCTGTAATCCGCCCGGCAGCGGCAACCAGCGACTGCTGATGTTCGCCAGGTTATTATCCAGTTGTTCGCGCACATCAGGACGGATGCAAGAGATATGAATATGAAAATGGTTTTGCGTGCGTCCCGTGCGGGAGTTTATCGCCAACGAGACCGCGCGATCGGGAACCGGCTTACCGTATTTTTTACTCATAAAATCACGCGCCTGCCAGGCCAGCCAAAAGAAGTTCGGCGTTGAAGGATCGGTCAACAAAGGGCTTTCAGTACCGTTAATACGATATGTTGGCATCAACAGATATTGCAGTGGACCGTTAATGTCTTTTAAAACCACATATCCGGCATTGGGTTTTACTTCCACACATGGCGAAGGATTTTGGTTTTGCTGCTGGTTGGGCAAACATTGCTCAAGGACAATCTTACGTAACACATCCGAATCACCGGTAAATTTCCAGTAGCCGATACCCGCAGCAACGGCGATAACTATCATCACCAAAATGAGAATAACCGTTTTTTTCATCGTTTTTTCCCTGTACCTCAAAGAGATGCAAGGGTAACGCAAAATCGCGACAAATAAAAAACCCGGTCGCGAGATGCCACCGGGTCTGGTTATCGTCAACAAAATTAACGTTTGCTGATTTGGTCAAACGTACCGCCGTTAGAGAAATGCTCTTTTTGCGCTTTCGTCCAGCCGCCGAACTCTTCATCAATGGTGAATAACTTCAGCTTCGGAAAAGCATTTTCATACTTTTTCGCCACGTCAGGATCGCGCGGACGGTAATAGTTTTTGGCTGCAATCTCCTGACCTTCTGGCGAGTAGAGATATTTCAGATAGGCTTCTGCCACCTCTTTGGTGCCTTTTTTCTCCACCACCTTATCGACAACCGACACCGTCGGCTCCGCGAGAATAGACTCACTCGGCGTGACGATTTCGAACTTATCTTTCCCCAGTTCATTCGTTGCCAGCAGTGCTTCGTTTTCCCAGGCGATCAGCACGTCACCAATCCCGCGCTCGACGAAAGTATTTGTTGAACCACGCGCACCGGAGTCCAGCACTTCAACGTTTTTATACAACGATTGCACAAAATCCTGTGCTTTTGCCTGATCGTTATTGTTGTGGTGCAGCGCATATCCCCACGCCGCCAGATAGTTCCAGCGAGCGCCGCCGGAGCTTTTCGGGTTAGGCGTGATCACCGAAACACCCGGTTTAACCAGGTCGTTCCAGTCATGGATTTGCTTCGGATTGCCCTTACGTACCAGGAAGACAATGGTGGAAGTATACGGCGCGGAGTTATCCGGCAGACGTTTGATCCACTCTTTATCAATTCGACCACGTTCAGCAATCGCATCTACGTCGTAAGCCAGCGCCAGCGTAACAACGTCAGCTTCTATCCCGTTGATTACCGATGTTGCCTGTTTCCCTGAACCACCGTGCGACTGACGAATCACCACGTTATCGCCGGTTTGCTGTTTCCAGTGGGCGCTGAAGGCTTTGTTGTATTGTTCGTATAACTCGCGCGTTGGATCATACGAAACGTTAAGTAACTGAATATCCTTTGCCATCACGCTGGTCGCTGCCAGCAAAAATGTTAACCCTACGCCCCACTTGTTCATCGCCTGGCTCTCTTACGTTGTGTTGTGATAAGCAAAGCGTGCCAGAAGGTGAACCAAACATTAAAGAATAAAAAAAGATTGGCTATAACTTGCGGGTATATGTTGGGGAGTTAAAAAGGCGGAAGAAATCCGCCTCATATTGCTGACAAAGTGCGCTTTGTTCATGCCGGATGCGGCGTGAACGCCTTATCGGCCTACAAAAACTTGCAAACTCAATAGATTGCAGAATTCATGTAGGCCTGATAAGCGAAGCGCATCAGGCATTTTTGCTTCTGTCATCGGTTGCAGGCGAAAGAAATCTGCCCGAAATCATTAATACAGCTTTTTCGCGCAGTCCAGCCAGTCACCTTTGAACGGACGCTTCATGTTTTCGATAGCGTCGATGATGTCATGGTGAACCAGTTGTTCGTTCTGAATACCTACGCAACGACCGCCGTAACCTGCCAGTAGCAGTTCAATAGCGTAAGCGCCCATACGGGAAGCCAGAATACGGTCGTAAGGCACCGGAGAACCACCACGCTGGATGTGGCCCAGCACGGTTGCGCGGGTTTCACGACCGGTTTCTTTCTCGATGAAATGCGCCAGTTCATCAACATCACACATGTGTTCGGTAATCGCCACAATTGCGTGTTTTTTACCTTTCGCGATACCCGCTTTGATTTCATTTACCAGGTCATCGCGGCTGAATTCAACCTCCGGAACCACAACAAATTCACAACCACCGGCAATGGCCGCAGCCAGCGTCAGATCGCCACAGTAACGACCCATCACTTCCACCACGGAAATACGCTGGTGAGAAGAAGAGGTGTCACGCAGACGGTCGATGGCTTCTACAACGGTGCTCAGCGCAGTGAAGAAACCGATAGTGTAGTCAGTGCCTTTGATGTCGTTGTCGATGGTGCCCGGCAGGCCGATGCACGGGAAGCCCATTTCGGTCAGACGCATTGCACCCATGTAGGAACCGTCACCGCCGATAACCACCAGCGCGTCGATACCACGTTTTTTCAGGTTTTCGATAGCCACGGCGCGGATGTTCTCGTCGCGGAATTCCGGGAAGCGCGCAGAACCGAGGAACGTACCGCCACGGTTGATCATGTCAGACACGCTGTAACGGTCTAGCTGTACCATACGGTCTTCATACAGACCCAGATAGCCGTCATAAATGCCCATTACTTCCAGACCTTCTGTCAGCGCAGAACGAACAACCCCGCGAATTGCGGCGTTCATGCCTGGCGCATCACCGCCGCTTGTCAACACACCGATTTTCTTAATCATGACTACCTCTGAACTTTGGAATGCAAAATGAAATCTGTTGCCGGAAGTCTTCTTGCACATCGAAGTGATCCAACGAATGTGCAAATAGTATAACAATCACTTCCTGCTGAATTGATTCAGGTCAGGCCAAATGGCGGTATTTTATACACAAAATGCGGGTCTGGCTCTCTTTTATACTGATTATGAAAGCATAGACCGTTTACCCTCCCTGGGTACGACGGAACAGGGGTCCTGATGAATAATCACATCCGATCCCGGAAAACGCCGTAAAATAGCCTGCTCTACCTGATCCGCCACCATATGCGCCTGAACCAAAGGCAGAGAGTCTTCCATTTCCAAATGAATCTGAATAAAGCGGGTCGGCCCTGACTGCCGCGTACGAAGATCGTGAGCGCCGCTAACTCCCGGCCAGGAAGTCACGATATCAATAATTTCTTGCCGTTCCTCATCAGGCAGCGCGCGATCCAGTAATGACTGTACCGCCTCATACCCCATGCGTAACGCGCTATATAAAATATAGATGCCGATTCCCAATGCAAACAGGGCATCAGCACGGTGCCAGCCATACCAGGACAACCCCAGCGCCAGCAGAATCGCACCGTTCATCATAACATCGGACTGATAATGTAGCATATCTGCCCGCACCGCCTGGCTCTGCGTCCTGCGCACGACCCAACGCTGAAACGAAACAAGGATAATCGTACAAATTAGCGCCACAATAGTCACGAGAACCCCGACGCCTGGGTCTGTCATTGGCGTCGGAGAAACCAAATGCTGAATACCAGTCAAAAACAGGAACAGCGCCGAACCGGAGATAAACATACTTTGCGCCAGCGCCGCGAGGGACTCGGCTTTACCGTGACCAAACGAGTGATTGTCGTCGGCAGGTTGCAGCGAGTAACGTACCACCAGTAAATTCGTCAACGACGCGCCAATATCCACCAACGAATCCACCAGCGCGGCAAGAATACTCACCGAACCGGTATACCACCATGCAAAAATTTTAATCAGCAATAGCAGCGAAGCCATCGCCGTCGCAGCAATCGCCGCCCGGCTGACCAGCCGTCCATAAGATTGATTCATAAATACTCCCGCTATCAACTGACGGTAGTATAACGGAAGCAAATCATCTGCAATGCATCAAGCAACAGGCAAATTGAAGATAAAAAAAACCCCCACATCATGTGGGGGAAGACAGGGATGGTGTCTATGGCAAGGAAAACAGGGTTTACTACTGGGAACGTGAGTTGCTACTACTCAATAGCTTCAACGATGAACTTTTTTGCCATTGCGTCACGTCGCGCAACTGCTCCATTCGTTGTTGATGTTTCTCGTTTAAAACCGCTTGCTGCTCTGGCGTTAACAGGTGATACATTTGGTTGCGGACTTTAGCCATCTCAACCTGGCGAGCGATCTGTTCTTTCGCCATTTTTTCTGCCTGAGCGCGCACAGCGTTTTCATCAAAATTTTCTGCGGTGACAAGGCGATGCATTGTCTCCACTTCGCTAACATTAACAGGAGGCTGTTCATGCCGGGCCTGTTGCATAAGATCTCGCATCTGCTGACGCTGATGTTCGGTTAAACTTATGCCGTCGAACATATGGCTCTGCGTACTGCGCTGCGCAAGTTCTTCGCCCGGATGCCAGTTATCGCCTGAACCGACTTCAGCAGCGTGGCTTAATGAACTGACTGCCAGCGTTGAGGCCATGACGGCAGCGGTAACTATGCGCATCATTTGCTCCCAAAATCTTTCTGTCGCGATTCAACGATAGAGAGTTTACGATTCAGGCTGCAAACATGCGTCAGGGGGTGTAAAACAACGTAAAGTCATGGATTAGCGACGTCTGATGACGTAATTTCTGCCTCGGAGGTATTTAAACAATGAATAAAATCCTGTTAGTTGATGATGACCGAGAGCTGACTTCCCTGTTAAAGGAGCTGCTCGAGATGGAAGGCTTCAACGTAATTGTTGCCCACGATGGGGAGCAGGCGCTTGATCTTCTGGACGACAGCATTGATTTACTTTTGCTTGATGTCATGATGCCGAAGAAAAATGGTATCGACACATTGAAGGCACTTCGCCAGACACACCAGACGCCTGTCATTATGTTAACGGCACGCGGCAGTGAACTTGATCGCGTTCTCGGCCTTGAGCTGGGCGCAGATGACTATCTCCCGAAACCGTTTAATGATCGTGAGCTGGTGGCACGTATTCGCGCGATCCTGCGCCGTTCGCACTGGAGCGAGCAACAGCAAAACAACGACAACGGTTCACCGACGCTTGAAGTTGATGCTTTAGTGCTGAATCCAGGCCGTCAGGAAGCCAGCTTCGATGGGCAAACGCTGGAGTTAACCGGTACTGAATTTACCCTGCTCTATTTACTGGCACAGCATCTGGGTCAGGTGGTTTCTCGTGAACATTTAAGCCAGGAAGTGCTGGGCAAACGCCTGACGCCTTTCGACCGCGCTATCGATATGCACATTTCCAACCTGCGTCGTAAGCTGCCGGATCGTAAAGACGGTCACCCGTGGTTTAAAACCTTGCGTGGTCGCGGCTATCTGATGGTTTCCGCTTCATGATAGGCAGCTTAACCGCGCGCATCTTCGCCATCTTCTGGCTGACGCTGGCGCTGGTGTTGATGTTGGTTTTGATGTTACCCAAGCTCGATTCACGCCAGATGACCGAGCTTCTGGATAGCGAACAGCGTCAGGGGCTGATGATTGAGCAGCATGTCGAAGCGGAACTGGCGAACGATCCACCCAACGATTTAATGTGGTGGCGCCGTCTGTTCCGTGCCATTGATAAGTGGGCACCACCGGGGCAGCGTTTGTTACTGGTGACCACCGAAGGCCGCGTGATTGGCGCAGAACGCAGCGAAATGCAGATCATTCGCAACTTTATTGGCCAGGCCGATAACGCCGATCACCCGCAGAAGAAAAAGTATGGTCGCGTGGAACTGGTCGGCCCGTTCTCTGTGCGTGATGGCGAAGATAATTACCAACTGTATCTGATTCGTCCAGCCAGCAGTTCTCAATCCGATTTCATTAACTTACTGTTTGACCGTCCGCTATTACTGCTGATTGTCACCATGTTGGTCAGTACGCCGCTGCTGTTGTGGTTAGCCTGGAGTCTGGCAAAACCGGCGCGTAAGCTGAAAAACGCTGCCGATGAAGTCGCCCAGGGAAACTTACGCCAGCATCCGGAACTGGAAGCGGGGCCACAGGAATTTCTTGCCGCAGGTGCCAGTTTTAACCAGATGGTCACCGCGCTGGAGCGCATGATGACCTCACAGCAGCGCCTGCTTTCTGATATCTCTCACGAGCTGCGCACGCCGCTGACGCGTCTGCAACTGGGTACGGCGTTACTGCGCCGTCGTAGTGGTGAAAGTAAGGAACTGGAGCGAATTGAAACCGAAGCGCAACGTCTGGACAGCATGATCAACGATCTGTTGGTGATGTCCCGTAATCAGCAGAAAAACGCGCTGGTTAGCGAAACCATCAAAGCCAACCAGTTGTGGAGTGAAGTGCTGGATAACGCGGCGTTCGAAGCCGAGCAAATGGGCAAATCGTTTACCGTTAACTTCCCGCCTGGGCCGTGGCCGCTGTACGGCAATCCGAACGCCCTGGAAAGTGCGCTGGAAAACATTGTTCGTAATGCTCTGCGTTATTCCCATACGAAGATTGAAGTGGGCTTTGCGGTAGATAAAGACGGTATCACCATTACGGTGGACGACGATGGTCCTGGCGTTAGCCCGGAAGATCGCGAGCAAATTTTCCGTCCGTTCTATCGCACCGACGAAGCACGCGATCGTGAATCTGGCGGTACGGGTCTGGGGCTGGCGATTGTCGAAACTGCCATTCAGCAGCACCGTGGTTGGGTTAAAGCTGAAGACAGCCCGCTGGGCGGTTTACGGCTGGTGATTTGGCTGCCGCTGTATAAGCGGAGTTAAACTCCGCGCAGACCGGATAAGGCGTTTACGCCGCATCCGGCATTTGAGCAGGATGCCTGATGCGACGCTGGTCGCGTCTTATCAGGCCTACTCTCCGTTTTTTATTTCCCCCACAAACGCCGCGAATTATCTTCAATCTTGCCGCTAAGTCGGCGCTTCTGCATCGTCCGCGTCCAGCTTTTCGACAGCCCGGCAGCGGAGAGTAAACGGTGATACTGCTCGTCATCAAACGGCATATGCCATGCGATAGCTATTGCCTCCTGCACGGTGACATCGCTGACGCGAGAAACCAGCTCCAGCGGCGCATCCGCAGATACCAGCCCCGGCGCAATCACGCTATACAGCCAGCCAACTTTACCGGCGTTTTGCATCAACTGTGCCATATCGCTGATGTCAAAATGATAATTGAGTTTGTAGCACGGAGAGCGCGGCTGGGTGACCTGAATTAATGCCTCACCCCAGCGGAAAATATCGCCAATATAAACATTGCTTTCCGTCAGGCCGTCGGTTGAGAGGTTTTCACCAAACGCAGGCGCAACAAACAAATCTGCCTGTTCAGGAAATTCCCGCGCCCAGTAGAGATAATGCTCACGAGGATAGTGACACAGCGCCCTGTCCGGCCCACCGTGAACTATTTTCTCTGCCTGCTCGTCACCTTCCAGCCCCAGCTCTGTCAACATCAACTCGCCATCGACCTGGATTTTCGCAATCGCGCTGGGTTTGCTTTCGGGATAAGCCTGTATTTTGCCTGTGTATACATCAACCGGATATCGCATCTGTTCCCTCTCCACCGAGAAATTTCCCCATTAGACCATATTTATTTTACGTCAGGCGCGCAAAATGAGAGCACGGTTCACATGACGACGTCTTAGAAATGTTATCAATGAGATGAATTTGAAACGCCATTTCATTATCAGGAGTGTACAACGTGACCGAGCAAACACAGTTTTCTGGCGTCTGGTGCCCTTCCATTACGCCAATGGATAAAGACGGTAATGTGGATCTTAACGGACTGAAGAAGCACCTGCAGCGGCTAACAGAAGCCAATATTGATGTGATATTGCTGATGGGTAGCATTGGTGAATTTGCCTCTTTCACCCTCGAAGAGAGGCTCATGCTTATCCGCGAAGCGCGTTCCATGAGCACATTAAAAATGGTCGCTAACGTTTCTTCCACCTGCACACACGATGTATTGCTGATGGCGCAAGAAGCGTATCGCACAGGCTATGATGCAGTGATGATCCTCCCGCCTTACTACTACGGTCAGACGGCAAAGCAATTATTAAGCTATTTCCGCCATCTGGGTCGCGAATTACAGGGCAAATGGTTCGCATATAACTTCCCGGCAAGAACCGGTTGTGATTTAACCCCTGACCTGGTCGCCACGCTGGCGAGTGAATTTCCTGACTTTGCCGGAATTAAAGATACCGTCGATTGCCAGTCACACACCCGCAGCATGATTCAGGCAACCCAGGCAGTTCGTTCTGATTTTGCAGTGCTTTCGGGCTATGACGAGTATTACATTCCTAATCTGCTGGCCGGCGGCGCGGGAATAATATCCGGCCTGAACAACGTTATGCCGGAGCTGTTTGTCGAAGCCCGTGAAGCCTTCAAACGCGGCGACCTGGCGGCTTTACAAGAGATTCAGCAACAGATTGGCACTTATATGTCCATCTACGCCATTGGTGAGGATTTTGTCACTACTATCAAGACGGTGGTATCGCGTAAGTTTGGCTATTGCACTGGCGTATCACGCAATGCGGGTGGTGAGTTAAGCGAAAGTGAATGTCGAACGATTGATGAAGTCTTTGTCAGATAACGCAAAAGGCCGGATGACTACAAATCATCCGGCCTTTTGATTTATATGGATGGAGATTACTTCACCGTACCCAATATTTCGATTTTCGCCGCTCTGGCTTTAACTTTGCGCGACCAGACAGAAGTCAAAATTGGCACCAGAATCGAGGTCACAATCACTGACGTCGCCACCAGCGAAGTTGCCGCTGGCGCCATTGGTTTAAAGGCGGGGATCATTTCAGCAATCAGTACCGGCGTCGCCACCGCAGCACCGGCAGAACTGGAAGCCGCGATTCCGGCTGTACCATCGCCACCACCAATCAATTTATCGGCAATAATCAACGGAATACCGGTCACGACGATCACCGCCACACCCAGCAAAATCCCCAGCAAACCGGTCTGAGCAATCACGGTTAAATCAATGGTATTGCCCAGCGCAAAGGCAAAGAACGGGATCAACGTCTGTACCGCTTTGCTGAAAAATTCTCTCAGCTCAGGGTCAAGGTTCCCTAACGCAAAGCCGACAAGGAACGGTAATACCGCACCGACGAAAACATGCGGTTCAAACGATGCAATCCCGGCAGTCCCCAGAATAATCATCGTCATAAGCGGCCCGGATTCCAGCGACATTAATACAAACGCTCCGGCCTCTTCTTTAGTGCCATACTGCTGCATGATCGAAGCGTAAAGTCCGCCGTTGGTCATATCCATCGCCGCCACCAGCGCAAGCGTTGAAAGTCCGGCAAAGAATCCAACTTCAACACCATGTTCAGGAATAATGCGTGAAGCAATTGCCGCAACCACCCACGCCACAGCAATTTTGGTTACCACCAGCGTACCGGATTTACGCAATACCGTTCCCGTCGCACTTAATTTTATCGATGCCCCCATGCAGAAAAACCACACCGCCAGAATCGGCACCGTGCCGGTAATCATTCCATTTGTGAATGAACCAAAGTATTTTCCCGCCCCTGGCGAGAAAGTGTGACACAGTGCGCCAAGGAACAGCGGGACGAGCATCATCCCTCCTGGGATTTTCTCTATCGTGTGTTTTATCTGCATTTTCATCACCTATCGGCATATTTTTATAGGCTGATGCATAAGTCCTTCACGATGCATCAGTGTTGATGGAAATGAAGATAGACATTCAACAGAGCAATAAAAGTGATCAAAACCACATCAATTGAAACGTTGTTTTATTTTTATAGGATCATTGTTTTTATTTTGAAATTGATCACAAAAAAACCACCGCTATGTGCGATGGTTTGTTTTTTATGCTGAAAAACGGCGTAAACGCCTCATTGCAGCAGGCAATATGCGATTATTTTTTCGCCGCAAAACGTGCTGCAGCTTCGTCCCAGTTCACCACGTTCCAGAACTCTTTGATGTAGTCCGGACGGCGGTTCTGGAATTTCAGGTAGTAAGCGTGTTCCCACACATCCAGACCCAGAACAGGGGATCCGGAAGCGCCAGAAATGGCTTCGCCCATCAGCGGGGAGTCCTGATTAGCAGTAGAAACCACCGCCAGTTTATCGCCTTTCAGCACCAGCCATGCCCAGCCGGAACCAAAGCGGGAAGCTGCCGCTTTCTCAAATTCTGCTTTGAAATTATCAACGGAACCGAAATCACGTTCGATAGCCGCTTTCAGGTCGCCCTGCAAAGTCGTGCCTTTTTTCAGGCCTTTCCAGAACAGGCTGTGGTTGGCGTGACCACCAGCGTTGTTGCGCAGCACGGTTTTTTTGTCTGCTGGCAGCTGGTCCAGTTTGGTGATCAGCTCTTCAACCGGCAGGTTGGCGAATTCTGGCAGGCTTTCCAGCGCCGCATTGGCGTTGTTGACGTAGGCCTGATGGTGTTTGGTGTGGTGGATTTCCATGGTCTGCTTATCGAAGTGCGGTTCCAGGGCATCGTAAGCATACGGCAGGGATGGCAGGGTATAGCTCATATTCATCTCCAGTATTGTCGGGCGGCCGATTGTTAATGCCGCGTAAGCAGTTGGTTCATTATAGTTAATTAAATGATATTGAAAATGATTATCAATGCCGTACTTTTCATAGGGGAATGGTTTTGCAGGGAAATGTCCGAGATGTGAACCAAATCACCCACTTAATGCCGTGATTGCCAGTAAATCGGCAACGGCGGCAACAGGCGAAAGGTTAATCGACAGCACGATTTTTACACTCATCTCGTCGGAGATGTGACGCGACGAAAAATGATGAGGATAAGAAGATGAGTAACGCGATTACGATGGGGATATTTTGGCATTTGATCGGCGCGGCCAGTGCAGCCTGTTTTTACGCTCCGTTCAAAAAAGTAAAAAAGTGGTCATGGGAAACCATGTGGTCAGTCGGTGGGATTGTTTCGTGGATTATTCTGCCGTGGGCCATCAGCGCCATGCTACTACCTGATTTCTGGGCATATTACAGCTCGTTCAGCCTCTCTACCCTGCTGCCTGTTTTTCTGTTCGGCGCTATGTGGGGGATTGGTAATATCAACTACGGCCTGACCATGCGTTATCTCGGCATGTCGATGGGGATAGGTATCGCCATTGGCATTACGTTGATCGTCGGTACGCTGATGACGCCAATTATCAACGGCAATTTCGATGTGCTGATTAACACCGACGGTGGGCGCATGACGTTGCTCGGCGTACTGGTGGCGCTGATTGGCGTGGGGATTGTGACTCGCGCCGGGCAGTTGAAAGAGCGCAAAATGGGCATTAAAGCCGAAGAGTTCAACCTGAAAAAAGGGCTGGTGCTGGCGGTAATGTGCGGCATTTTTTCTGCCGGGATGTCTTTTGCGATGAACGCCGCAAAACCGATGCATGAAGCGGCTGCCGCGCTGGGCGTTGATCCACTGTATGTCGCTCTGCCAAGCTATGTTGTCATCATGGGTGGCGGTGCGATCATCAACCTCGGTTTCTGTTTTATTCGTCTGGCAAAAGTGAAAGATTTGTCGCTAAAAGCCGACTTTTCGCTGGCAAAACCGCTGATCATTCACAATGTATTACTCTCAGCACTGGGCGGGTTGATGTGGTATCTGCAATTCTTTTTCTATGCCTGGGGCCACGCCCGCATTCCGGCGCAGTATGACTACATCAGTTGGATGCTGCATATGAGCTTCTATGTATTGTGCGGCGGTATCGTCGGGCTGGTGCTGAAAGAGTGGAACAATGCGGGACGCCGTCCGGTTACCGTGTTGAGCCTCGGTTGTGTGGTGATTATTGTCGCTGCCAACATCGTCGGCATGGGCATGGCGAGTTAATCTTTCCGGGAATTGCGATGACGCCACTGGCTGGGCGTCATCCCGGTTTCCCGGGTAAACACCACCGAAAAATAGTTACTGTCTTCAAAGCCACATTCTGTCGAAATATCACTGATTAACAGGCGGCTATGCTGGAGAAGATATTGCGCATGACACACTCTGACCTGCCGCAGATATTGATTGATAGTCATCCCGGTCTGCTGGCGAAATTGCTGGCGCAAGACGCGTTCACTGCAAGACGCCTCATCACAAAATTTATCCAGCGCAAAGGGACTTTTCAGGCTGGCCGCCAGCCGGGTAATCAGCTTATCCAGCAACGTTTCACTGGATGTTGGCGGTAATGAATCACTGGTGTAGCGATGGCGTTGCAAAAGCATCACCAACTGCCCGAACAGCAACTCTGCCATTTCGTTGGCAAACGGCGCGGGCTGACTGCTTTCGTGCTCAAGCTGCCCGATAACCTGCCGCACTTGCGCCATGCCCACACTACCTAAACGCCAGTGTGGTTGTTCTGCGCTGGCGTTAAATCCCGGAATCGCCCCCTGCCAGTCGAGATTAAGCGTCAGCCGCTCCGGGCAATAAATAACGTTCTGCAAAACCAGATCGTTAACGGAAGCGTAGGAGTGTTTATCGTCTGCGTGGATATAAAAGAGATCGCCACGGGTAATACGATGAGGACGATCGTTAAGCACATGCAAACCGTTACCGCGCCAGACGATCACCAGTTCACAAAAATCATGTGTATGCTCGGCAAAGACATCCTGCGGATAACGATCAGCAACCGCGACCGCCTGCTGTTCGCTGGCAAAAAAATCTTTTTTACGAAGGACAAACTGATGAACCACCGTGCCACCTCAGCCAGAAGACGCATTTGATTATTCATAAACTGGCGTGGAAATACGTTGAGAAGATTCGCGTTATTGCAGAAAGCCATCCCGCCGCTGGCGAATATCGCGTGGTGACCAGTTAAACTCACGGCGAAACAGCGTCGAAAAGTGGTTACTGTCGCTGAATCCGCAGCGATATGCGATTTCGGTCACGCTGTCCTCGCTATGACGTAACAGATGACGCGCCTTCACCAACCGTAAACGGTTAAGGTAACGCTGGGGCGTCAAACCGGTTTGCTGTTTTAGCTGACGATGCAACGTGCGTAGTGACAGAGAAAATTGATCCGCCATCATTTCCCAATTCACCTCGTCGGCAAAATGTTCTTCCAGCCAGGCCAACAACAAGTTCAGGCGCGATTCGCGACTTTCCATGCTCTCCTGCAAACTGTTTTTACGCAGCAAGAGCAGTAATTGCATAAACAAGATCTCACCGCTAGCTTTCGAGGGTAAATCATTCGTTCTGTCCTGCTGTTCCAGTTGCGAAACCAGCTGCCGTACCTGCTGCAATATGCTGTGGCTCACGCGCCAATGGGACGGATATTGCCCGTCTTGCTCTTGCGGCAGAAGCTGATGCAGCCCGGCAAGAAACTGAAATCTATCCGGGGAGCGATACAGCACATTGGTCAAATACAGATTGTCCGTATGTTCGTATAAATGCCGATCATGATCGCGCACGAAACAGATTGTTCCACCGGAGATGGTATAAGGCTGCCCATTGAAAATGTGGATACCCGTGCCATGTTCGACAATCACAATCTCATGGAAATCATGGTGATGTTCAGGAAAATCCACCTGAGGAAGCCGGGGTTCTATTGCCACAGACACGTTACCAGACGGAAAAAAATCCACACAATGTAATACGTCCATATAAGCCTCCTGATGCCGTCAACATGGCGGAATAGTAATCAAGCGGTTTGGTTCTTACCTTAAATTTTCGACAGCAAAACACGTAAAAAATGTCGATTTTTCAAGATAAAGCGTGATTTTTCAGAAAATGCGGCAAACATCACACCACCACATTTCTGAAAATTGTGAACGCCATCACGTTCATCTTTCCCTGGTTGCCAGCGGTCTATTTTCCTGTCAGTAACGAGAAGGTAGCGAAGTCGGGCGCTTCTTAGACTGGGCGTAATGAAACTTAGAAGGATCTCATTATGACCTTTCGCTACTGCGTCGCTGTTGATCTCGGCGCATCCAGTGGGCGCGTAATGCTGGCGCGTTACCACCGTGAATGTCGCAGCCTGACGCTGCGTGAAATCCATCGTTTTACTAATGGGCTGTATTACCAGAGCGGTTATGCCACCTGGGATGTCGATAGTCTGGAAAACGCCATTCGCCTTGGGTTAAACAAGGTGTGCGAGGAAGGGATTCGTATCGATAGCATCGGCATTGATACCTGGGGCGTAGACTATGTGCTGCTGGATCAACACGGTCAGCGCGTCGGTTTACCGATTGCCTATCGTGATAGCCGCACTAACGGACTGATGACATTGGCACAGCAGCAAATTGGCAAACGCGACATTTATCAGCGTAGCGGCATCCAGTTTCTGCCCTTCAATACGATCTATCAGCTACGTGCGCTGACGGCGCAACAACCTGAACTTATTCCACAAATCGCTCACGCTCTGCTGATGCCGGATTACTTCAGTTATCGCCTGACCGGCAAGATGAACTGGGAGTACACCAACGCCACAACCACGCAACTGGTCAATATCAATAGCGACGACTGGGACGAGTCCCTGCTGGCGTGGAGCGGTGCCAACAAAGCCTGGTTTGGTCGCCCGACGCATCCGGGTAATGTCATAGGTCACTGGATTTGCCCGCAGGGTAATGAAATTCCGGTGGTCGCCGTTGCCAGCCATGATACCGCCAGCGCGGTTATCGCCTCGCCGTTAAACGGTTCCCGCGCCGCTTATCTCTCCTCCGGCACCTGGTCATTGATGGGCTTCGAAAGCCAGACGCCATTCACCGATGATGCGGCGCTGGCAGCCAACATCACCAATGAAGGCGGTGCGGAAGGTCGCTATCGGGTGCTGAAAAATATCATGGGTTTATGGCTGCTCCAGCGGGTACTTCAGGAGCGACAAATCAACGATCTCCCGACGCTTATCGCCGCGACACTGGCACTCCCGGCTTGCCGCTTCATCATCAATCCAAATGACGATCGCTTTATTAATCCTGACGAGATGTGCAGCGAAATTCAGGCTGCGTGTCGGGAAACGGCGCAACCGATCCCGGAAAGTGATGCTGAACTGGCGCGCTGTATTTTCGACAGTCTGGCGCTGCTGTATGCCGACGTACTGCACGAACTGGCGCAGCTACGCGGTGAAGATTTCTCGCAACTGCATATTGTCGGCGGCGGCAGCCAGAACGCGCTGCTCAACCAGTTGTGTGCCGATGCCTGCGGTATTCGGGTGATCGCCGGGCCAGTTGAAGCCTCAACACTCGGCAATATCGGCATCCAGTTAATGACGCTGGATGAACTCAACAATGTGGATGATTTCCGTCAGGTCGTAGGCGCCACCGCGAATCTGACCACCTTTACCCCTAATCCTGACAGTGAAATTGCCCACTATGTGGCGCGGATTCACTCTACACGACAGACAAAGGAGCTTTGCGCATGACCACACAACTGGAACAGGCCTGGGAACTGGCGAAACAGCGTTTCGCGGCGGTAGGGATTGATGTCGAGGAGGCGCTGCGCCAACTTGATCGCTTACCCGTTTCAATGCACTGCTGGCAGGGCGATGATGTTTCTGGTTTTGAAAACCCGGAAGGTTCGTTGACTGGTGGGATTCAGGCCACAGGTAATTATCCGGGCAAAGCGCGCAATGCCGAAGAGCTACGTGCCGATCTGGAACAGGCTATGCGGCTGATTCCGGGGCCGAAACGGCTTAATTTACATGCGATTTATCTGGAATCAGACACGCCCGTCTCGCGCGACCAAATCAAACCAGAGCACTTCAAAAACTGGGTTGAATGGGCAAAAGCCAATCACCTCGGTCTGGACTTTAACCCCTCCTGTTTTTCGCATCCGCTAAGTGCCGATGGCTTTACGCTCTCCCATGCCGACGACCGCATTCGCCAGTTCTGGATTGACCACTGCAAGGCCAGCCGTCGCGTTTCGGCCTATTTTGGCGAGCAACTCGGCACACCGTCGGTGATGAACATCTGGATCCCGGATGGCATGAAAGATATCACCGTTGACCGTCTCGCCCCGCGTCAGCGTTTGCTGGCAGCTCTGGATGAGGTAATCAGCGAAAAGCTGAACCCGGCACACCATATCGACGCGGTAGAGAGCAAATTGTTTGGTATTGGCGCGGAGAGCTACACGGTTGGCTCCAATGAGTTTTACATGGGGTATGCCACCAGCCGCCAGACCGCTTTGTGTCTGGACGCCGGACATTTCCACCCGACTGAAGTGATTTCCGACAAGATTTCCGCCGCCATGCTGTATGTGCCGCAGTTGCTGCTGCACGTCAGCCGCCCGGTTCGCTGGGACAGCGATCACGTGGTGCTGCTGGATGATGAAACCCAGGCAATTGCCAGTGAGATTGTCCGTCACGATCTGTTCGACCGGGTACACATTGGTCTCGACTTCTTCGATGCCTCCATCAACCGCATTGCCGCGTGGGTCATTGGTACGCGCAATATGAAAAAAGCCCTGCTACGTGCGTTGTTAGAACCGACAGCCGAACTGCGCAAGCTGGAAGCGGCAGGGGATTACACCGCACGACTGGCGCTGCTGGAAGAGCAGAAATCGTTGCCGTGGCAGGCGGTGTGGGAAATGTATTGCCAGCGTCACGATACGCCAGCGGGTAGCGAATGGCTGGAAAGCGTGCGGGCTTATGAGAATAAGATTTTGCGTCAGCGTGGGTAAACACCGCCGGATGCGGCGCGAACGCCTTATCCGCCCTACGGATCGTGCATCCGACAACACTGAATTTACAGGAACACAGAACATGCAAAACATTACCCAGTCCTGGTTTGTCCAGGGAATGATCAAAGCCACCACCGACGCCTGGCTGAAAGGCTGGGACGAGCGCAACGGCGGTAACCTGACGCTGCGCCTGGATGACGCTGACATCGCGCCGTATAACGACAATTTCCACCCACAACCGCGCTATATTCCGCTCAGCCAGCCAATGCCTTTACTGGCAAACACACCGTTTATCGTCACCGGCTCCGGCAAATTCTTCCGCAACGTCCAGCTCGATCCCGCTGCAAATTTAGGCGTCGTGAAGGTCGACAGCGACGGTGCGGGCTACCATATTCTCTGGGGGCTAACCCACGAAGCCGTCCCAACCTCTGAACTTCCGGCGCACTTTCTCTCCCATTGCGAACGTATTAAAGCCACCAACGGTAAAGATCGGGTGATCATGCACTGCCATGCCACCAACCTGATCGCCCTCACCTATGTACTGGAAAACGACACGGCGGTCTTCACTCGCCAACTGTGGGAAGGCAGCACCGAGTGCCTGGTGGTATTCCCGGATGGCGTTGGCATTTTGCCGTGGATGGTGCCCGGCACGGACGAAATCGGCCTGGCCACCGCGCAGGAAATGCAAAAACATTCACTGGTTCTCTGGCCTTTCCACGGCGTCTTCGGCAGTGGTCCGACGCTGGACGAAGCGTTTGGCCTGATCGATACCGCAGAAAAATCGGCGGAAGTGTTGGTGAAAGTGTATTCGATGGGCGGCATGAAACAGACCATCAGCCGTGAAGAGTTGATAGCCCTGGGCAAACGTTTCGGCGTCACCCCACTGGCAAACGCACTGGCGCTTTAACACCCCGTTTCGCATCTGGCGGCGCGGGTTATGCCGCCGGACAGAAGGATTTGATCTTAAGGAGAATAATCATGAGTTTTATGTTGGCATTACCGAAAATCAGCCTGCATGGCGCTGGGGCAATTGGCGATATGGTAAACCTGGTTGCGAATAAGCAGTGGGGAAAAGCACTGATCGTTACCGATGGGCAACTGGTTAAGTTGGGATTGCTGGACAGTCTGTTCACCGCGCTGGATCAACACGAAATGTCTTACCACCTATTCGATGAGGTCTTTCCAAACCCCACCGAAGAACTGGTGCAAAAAGGCTACGCTGCATTTCAGGACGCCGCATGTAACTACATTATTGCTTTCGGTGGCGGTAGCCCAATTGATACCGCAAAAGCCGTGAAAATCCTTACCGCTAATCCAGGCCCTTCTACTGCTTACTCTGGCATTGGCAAAGTAAAAAACCCAGGCGTGCCGCTGGTGGCGATCAACACGACTGCCGGAACCGCCGCTGAGATGACCAGCAATGCGGTGATCATCGACACTGCGCGGCAAGTGAAAGAAGTCATCATCGATTCGAATATTATTCCTGATATCGCCGTGGATGATGCCAGTGTAATGCTGGAGATCCCTGCCTCCGTTACCGCTGCCACTGGTATGGACGCACTAACCCATGCCATAGAAGCCTATGTTTCCGTTGGCGCCCATCCGCTAACTGATGCCAACGCGCTGGAGGCTATCCGCTTGATTTCGCTGTGGCTGCCGAAAGCGGTAGAAGATGGTCATAATCTGGAAGCTCGCGAACAGATGGCTTTCGGGCAATATCTGGCGGGTATGGCTTTTAACAGCGCGGGACTGGGGCTGGTTCACGCACTGGCGCATCAGCCCGGTGCTACCCACAACCTGCCACACGGGGTGTGTAATGCCATCTTGTTGCCAGTAATCGAAAACTTTAACCGCCCGAATGCCATCGCACGCTTTGCCCGTATCGCCCAGGCGATGGGGGTCGATACGCGCGGGATGAGTGATGAAGCGGCAAGTCTGGAAGCAATTAATGCCATTCGAGCCTTGAGCCATCGCGTAGGCATACCTGCGGGATTTAGTCAGCTTGGCATCAGTAAAGAGGATATCGAAGGCTGGTTAGATAAAGCCCTGGCCGACCCATGCGCACCATGTAACCCACGTACCGCAAGTCGCGACGAAGTGCGTGAGCTTTATCTGGAGGCGTTATGATCCGCAAATCGTTTGTTATGCAGGTAAACCCCGGCGCCCATGAAGAGTATCAGCGTCGGCACAACCCGATCTGGCCGGAACTGGAAGCGGTATTGAAATCTCACGGTGCGCATAACTACGCCATCTATCTCGATAAAGCGCGAAATTTGCTGTTTGCCACAGTAGAAATTGAATCTGAAGAACGCTGGAATGCGGTTGCCAGCACTGACGTTTGCCAACGTTGGTGGAAATATATGACCGACGTTATGCCCGCTAATCAGGATAACAGCCCGGTCAGCAGCGAGCTACAAGAAGTGTTTTACCTGCCGTAATCCACTGCGGTGTCGGATACCCCTCCGACACCGCAATGACAGCTGATTAATATAGATTTTGCTAACGCAATTTATCCAACATCGCCCTGGTCAATTAATAATGCCAGTTCATACCAGTGACAAACGTAAAACTCTCATTACGATCGAACATTGGGCTGCCGGTAATCTCGTCCGGCAGCCCGCTGTATCCGGCGCTCGCCATCAATACGCGAGATTAAACGCCTGACAGCACACGGCGGGCAGCTTCTGCCAGAAACGCACTTCTGTTAGCATAGTCTGGGTTATTGCGCACGTAGGTATCAATCTTGTTCAGTAACCTTTTCGGCATAGTGATATTAATGCGTTCAGCCCGACCTTCGAACTGGTTCATATTGATATCCACCAGCAGCCATTGCCCGCCAATAAAGTCCTGCGCCCGCTGAGCCAGATGTTTTTCCACAGAGCCAGGAAGTGGCAACTCTTCATTCATTTCGCACAAGGTTTCAAAGTGCGCAGTCAATGCGCTTCGCGCATCCTGGAATGCGTCATCAAGTGTATCACCAGCAAAATAACAGCCTGGAACATCAGGGAAAAAGCCGCTGGCGCTGCCGTCGGGATCGCTATGGATATAGGCGGGATAAAACATATTGCCTCCTGAAATTTTAAAACGTTAAACCAGCCTGACGCCCAATTTGTGCCAGCGTACCGGGCTTAATATCTTTTTTAGGATGCGGAACCGTCACCAGACCCGGATGAACAGGGTGGCGGAACTGATGATGACTACCACGGGTGCGAATATGCTCCCAGCCATGCTGTTTCAGAATGGCAATCACGTCTGCACTTTTCACATCCCTGTCCTTCCATGATTATACACACGACACACATACAATTAGCGATAGCAATCACGATAGCGCGTTTTATATAGGCCGTCAGGTGGATAAAGTTGACTCAGGAATGTCGCTCGGAAGAAGAATAACGGTGTGCAGTAATTTGTAGAAAAGATGCGAGGAGGCTCGCAATTTACATATAACTCATAGTATTAGGTGTTAAAAAACCTTGTATTAGATTATCCATGCGATATCGAAGCTAGTCTTGCTATAGATCCAGCTCGTATTCATAGAACATTTAAAGCAACTAATAAAAAATAACATACATTGTTTTATTTTCTTGATAAATATCAAGCTTGTTTCACCATTGCATTTACAATATGCACACATCATTTTTTGTGTGTTATACATTAACTATGACCAATAGCAAAACGTTAACATATAAATATTTCCTATATTTTTTATAAAACGTATTTTTATTAATTATATAAAAGGAGTTATTATGTCTATGGAATTTATAGATAAACTGAATTCATTATCCTCAAAAATAAAACAACAAGCCGGAGTCATTGAAACGGAGGAAGCCACCAAAAATGCTTTCGTAATGCCTTTTATTAACAATGTGTTAGGTTATGATGTTTTTGATCCTACTGAAGTTATCCCAGAGTTTGTATGCGATATTGGAACGAAGAAAGGTGAAAAGATTGACTATGCGATCTTAAAAAATGGTGAGGTTCAAATTCTCATTGAATGCAAAAAAATTGGCGATCCTCTAAATATAAATCATGCTTCACAGCTTTTTCGTTACTTTCATGTAACAAATGCAAGAATATCTATTCTAACCAATGGACAAGTTTATAAATTTTTTACTGACTTAGAAGCTCCTAATAAAATGGATGAAAAACCATTTCTTGAGATAGATCTACTGGACTTAGATGAAACAGTTGTTCCCGAGATAAAGAAGCTTACTAAATCAGCATTTGATTTGGAATCAATAATTAATGCTGCAGGTGAATTAAAATATGTTAGTTTAATTAAAAAAGTTCTCCATGTACAAATGAACAATCCTGAAGAGGATTTTGTAAAGTTCTTCGCAGCAAGAATCTATGAAGGTATGTTAACACAAAAAGTAAAAGATACATTTGCCAAATTGACAAAGAAAGCTGCCAGTCAATATATTAACGCTCAAATAAACGAAAGATTGAAATCAGCAATAGGTGGTGGCTCATTATCTATAATTAATTCGTCATCACAAAATGAAGAAGTAGAAAGTATTAATAAAGAAGAAACCGACATTGCCACTACCATGGAAGAACTTGAAGGATTTCATATTGTTAAAGCTATAGTTCGCGTAGTACTTGATGCTCCAAGAATAGTTCACAGAGATACAAAAAGCTATTTTGGTATACTTGTAGATGACAATAATAGAAAACCACTCTGCAGATTGCATTTCAATCGAAACCAAAAGTATATTGGCCTATTTGACTTAGAGAAAAACGAAACCCGCCATCCTATTGAATCTCTCGATGATATTTATTCTTTTAGCGATGAGTTAAAAGCAACTGCCGCTTTATACAACTAAAAAATAAGCAGGCAACAATTAATGTTGCCTGCCTAAAATATCAGAACAGCCCCAACGGTTTATCCGAGTAACTCACCAGCAGGCACTTGGTTTGCTGGTAATGCTCAAGCATCATTTTGTGGGTTTCGCGGCCAATGCCTGATTGTTTGTAGCCGCCAAACGCTGCGTGTGCCGGGTAAGCGTGATAACAGTTGGTCCATACGCGCCCTGCCTGAATGCCACGCCCCATCTTATAGGCCAGATTACCGTTGCGGCTCCAGACACCCGCGCCCAGGCCATATTGCGTGTCGTTCGCCAGCTCCAGCGCCTCGTCCATCGTTTTGAAGGTGGTTACCGCCAGCACCGGGCCAAAAATCTCCTCCTGGAACACACGCATATTGTTCTGACCAAACAGAATCGTCGGTTCGAGGTAATAACCGTCTTTCAGTTCCCCTTCCAGCAGCTTACGCCGCCCGCCGGTGAGTACGTCTGCGCCCTCTTTTTTACCGATATCAATGTAATTGAGGATGGTTTCCAGTTGCCCGTGAGAAACCTGCGCACCCATTTGCGTCACGCTGTCGAGCGGGTTACCGCTACGAATGCTTTCAACTCGGCGGATAGCACGTTCCATAAAGCGTTCGTAGATAGACTCCTGCACTAAAGCACGGCTCGGACAGGTACAGACTTCGCCCTGGTTGAAGGCGAACAATGCAAAGCCCTCCAGCGCCTTATCGAAGAAAGCATCTTCTTCATCCATCACATCAGCAAAGAAGATATTTGGCGACTTACCGCCCAACTCCAGCGTCACCGGAATAATGTTCTGCGTGGCGTACTGCATAATCTGCTGGCCGACTTCCGTTGAGCCGGTAAACGCCACTTTGGCGATGCGTTTTGAGGTCGCCAGATATTCACCGATTTCGCCGCCCGCGCCGTTGACCACGTTCACCACACCTGGCGGCAGTAAATCACCGACGATTTCCATTAGCAGCAGTACTGAAAGCGGGGTAAGTCGTGCGGGTTTTAGCACCACGCAGTTGCCCGCCGCCAGCGCGGGAGCCATTTTCCAGCTCGCCATCAACAACGGGAAGTTCCACGGGATAATCTGCCCCACCACGCCTAACGGTTCGTGGAAGTGATAAGCCACAGTTTCGCTATCGACTTCACTGATCCCACCTTCCTGCGCCCGAATACACGAGGCGAAATAGCGGAAATGGTCAATCGCCAGCGGCACATCGGCAGCACTGGTTTCGCGGATGGGCTTGCCGTTATCCCAGGTTTCTGCCGTCGCTAACAGTTCTAGGTTTTGTTCCATTCGATCCGCAATCTTAAACAGAATCGCCGCGCGATCCTGCACCGAGGTATGCGCCCATTTGTCTTTCACTTTATGCGCGGCATCCAGCGCCAGATCGATGTCGCGTTTGTCCGAAGACGCCACTTCGCACAGTAGCTGCCCGGTCACCGGCGTCAGGTTCTGGTAATACTCGCCGTCGGCGGGTGCTACCCATTCGCCGCCGATAAAGTTGTCATAGCGAGCTTTTAACTTGAGGGGGAAACCATACTCGCCGGGCTTAATCTGTGCTGAAGGGGGATTGTTGGTCATGGTAGTCTCCTTGCGGTGTGAGGTATAACAAGGGTAGACGTGACTGGCGAAATCTTCGCCAGCCGGTGACAGCTTTACGACAGCAATCACGAATTTACGGGCAAGGATTACAGAGATAGTTGAAAAAGCGGCTGACAATTTGCCAGCCGTTGTGGGAATGATGATTACATCGCAGCGCGATAAATCGCCACAATTTCTTCGTGAGTTGCCTGAATCGGGTTAGTAAATCCGCAGGCATCTTTCAGAGCATTGGTCGCCAGTACCGCGAAATCTTCTTCTTTCACGTTCAGATCGCGCAGACCTGCCGGAATATCGACTTTTTTCGCCAGTTCACGGATAGCGTTAATGCAGGCTTCTGCACCTTCCGCGTCGTTTTTACCTGTCACGTTCACACCCATTGCAGCAGCGCAGTCACGCAGACGTGCAGCGGCTACTTTGCTGTTGAATACCTGAACGTGCGGCAGCAGAACGGCGTTACATACACCGTGCGGCAGATTGTAGAAACCGCCTAACTGGTGCGCCATCGCATGAACATAACCCAAAGACGCATTGTTGAACGCCATACCGGCGAGGAACTGGGCATAAGCCATCGCTTCACGCGCTTTCGCATTGCTGCCATCTTCTACGGCTAACGGCAGGTTTTCGGCAATCATGGTCACGGCTTTCAGTGCGCAAGCGTCGGTGATCGGCGTGGCGGCAATAGACACATACGCTTCGATAGCGTGTGTTAAGGCATCCATACCCGTTGCGGCGGTCAGTGACTTCGGCATACCGATCATCAGAGAGGAGTCATTGACAGAAAGCAGCGGAGTCACGTGTTTATCCACAATTGCCATTTTGATGTGGCGCGCTTCGTCAGTGATAATGCAGAAACGGGTCATTTCAGACGCAGTACCCGCCGTGGTATTGATAGCGATCATCGGCAACTGCGGTTTTGCAGAGCGGTCAACGCCTTCGTAATCGCGAATATCACCGCCGTTGGCAGCCACCAGCGCAATGCCTTTCGCACAGTCGTGCGGAGAACCACCACCTAAGGAAATTACGCTATCGCAATTATTTTCTTTCAGCAGTTTGAGGCCTGCGGCGACGTTTTCCGTAGTTGGGTTAGGCTGGGTGCCATCATAAATAACGCTAAAAATATTGCGTTCTTCCAGTGCTTTTTGCACATCGCCCGCCATACCTAATTTCGTTAAAATATTGTCAGTGACAATTAAGGTACGGGTAAATCCATAATCTGCCATCATATTCATTGCATCAGTCAATGAATCAGCGCCGATGACATTCACAGAAGGAATAAAGAACGTTGAAGCTGCCATAACACACTCCTGGAAGAGTAAAAAGGGCTGGCAGATTACAAAGTATTTTCATTCGGAAATATGATCGACATTACCGTTTATTAAAATATTTTTAATAAAAAGCACGTTACATTCATCAAATAACGTGCTTCCTTAATATTAATAAGAATTTTGTATTAATTCATATTTATTATGAATTAATCATTTCCTTATCTTTCGGGAAATAATAATGCATCGCGCAATAAATGATCATTTCCACGACGCCGCGTAAAGCCAATGCGGTCAAAATATTCCAGAATTTGAATTGCCAGCTTTCGGCCTACACCTAAGCGATCGCGGAAATCCGCCGCGCAGGTTGAACCACATTCCTGATCGAGATCGCGGATCATATTGGCAAATTCGACAATCCGATCATTACGGTAATAACGATCTTTGACGATCGCCGTAATTATCCCCTGCTGCGCCGCCTGGCGTAGCGTCAGGCGCATTGCCTGCTCGTCGGTTCCCGTCTCTTTTGCCAGGTCACGCACCCACCACGGCTCGTCGCCAAATAGCGGCTCTGCTTTTTGCCAGATGGCCTGCTGCTCTTCGCTGAAGCCCGCTTTGTGATCTGGCAGATGCAGCCAGCCGTGGTGGCTGTGGATATCGCCGCTTTCGCGCATCTTTTCAATCAGCAACAGAACCAGAGCTTCATCTTCCATCGGCAACGCCATGCGCCGCAGGCGCTCGCGCCCCGGTCCAGGTTCATCGCGATGTTGCTCATGATAAGCCGCTAATGTGTCGAGGATTTTTCGCTGCCAGCGGGCGGCAACCGGCGCATTCAACAAGCTATAACCAGCCTGAATATAGCCTGGCTGTTGCAGCAGTTCGCGCATCCCTTCGCCGTTGAGCTGTCTCGCCCAGGCGAAATCGGCAAGATTCACCGCTCCGCGTTCCAGATGAACGGTCAGTGCGTCGGCATCGCTTTGTGTACGTGCCAGTGAAGCCAGCCATTGCAGATATTCCGGCTTACGTTTACCGCGACGTGGCGGGTTGAGCATCACCACGCGCGCCCCCGCCAGCGTGTTGCGAGCCGAGATATCGCGCAGCACTAAGCGATCGTTATCCGCCAGCCACAGCGGCGTGTCGAACACCAGCTCGGCAAGGTTATCTTCGAGCAGCGAAACGCGCCCCGTAACGTGGCTGGCAGCGTGGTGAATATGTAGCGGCTGCCACTGGGTCAACGGTACGTGAGTTTGTAGCTCGACAATTACCCGCGTGAACGGCTCTGGCGGCGCATCGGCAAGCAGCCAGTCGCCACGGTTAATCTGTTCTTTTTCCGCATCACCGGCGATATTAAGCGCAATACGTTGCCCGGCATGGGCGGTTTCTGTTGGCTGATTTTGCGCATGGAGCGTACGCACGCGCATCGGCTTATTTACACCTGTCAGCCATAGTGAATCACCAACCTTCACTTCCCCGCTTAACGCCGTACCAGTGACCACCAGCCCGGCACCTTTTACGGTAAAAGCGCGGTCGATAGCGAGGCGGAAACTATGTTGGCTGGCGTGTTCACGTTCAGGCAACTGAAGCAGATGTTCGCGCAGGGCATCAATTCCCCGACCTTCGGTTGCTGCGGTGACAAACAGTTTTGCTTCAGCAAAACCGTATTCCCGCAGCACCTGCTTTACCTGGCTTTCAACCTCATCAACACGCGCTTCGTCCACGCGATCGGCTTTGGTCAGTGCCACTGTCAGCATCGGGTTACCGGTAAGTTGCAAAATCGCCAGATGCTCACGGGTCTGCGCCATCACACCGTCATCGCAAGCCACCACCAGCAGCGCATGATCGATACCACCCACACCCGCCAGCATGTTGGAAAGAAACTTTTCATGACCGGGAACGTCGATAAAACCAGGCACGCGACCATCCGGCTGCGGCCAGTAGGCATAGCCGAGATCGATGGTCATACCGCGCTTTTTTTCTTCCGGCAGACGGTCGGCATTTACGCCAGTAATCGCCTGCAATAAGGTTGTTTTGCCGTGGTCAACGTGTCCGGCAGTCGCAATAATCATTTCAACAACATCTCCATAAACCGTTGCTCATCTTCAAGGCAGCGTAAATCCAGCCACAATCGTCCGTCGTAGATACGTCCAATCACCGGCACCGGCAATTCACGCCAGCGGGCGGCTAATGCTTCAAGGTGGCTACCGCGTCCGTCATGGGGTGTAAACGTTAATGCCGCGCTCGGCAGGCGATCAACCGGCAGCGAACCACTGCCAATCTGCGAAAGACACGGCATAACCTGTACCGCAAACTCCGCACCGTAATGTGCGGCAAGGGGAGCCTGTAAACGTTGCGCCTGGATTTGAATAACCTCTGCACTGCGAGTAAGCAGACGCAGGGTCGGTAATTTTTCGCTCAGTGCTTCGGGGTGCAGATAGAGACGCAGCGTCGCTTCCAGCGCCGCGAGGGTCATTTTATCCGCGCGTAATGCACGTTTCAGCGGATGGCTTTGCAGGCGGGAAATCATCTCTTTCTTACCAACGATGATCCCTGCCTGCGGCCCGCCTAACAACTTGTCGCCGGAGAAGCTCACCAGACTGACGCCCGCCGCAATCAACTCCTGCGGCATCGGCTCTTTCGGCAAACCGTACTGGCTAAGATCGACCAGCGAACCACTGCCTAAATCAGTCACCACGGGAACATCCAGCTCTTTGCCGAGCGCCACCAGTTCCGCTTCGTCTATCGCTTTGGTGAATCCCTGAATGCTGTAGTTACTGGTATGTACTTTCATCAACAGCGCGGTATTTTCATTTACTGCCTGACGATAATCACTGGCGTGGGTACGGTTGGTCGTCCCCACTTCGTGCAGGGTGCAGCCTGCCTGACGCATTACGTCAGGAATACGAAACGCGCCGCCAATCTCCACCAGTTCGCCACGAGACACCACCACCTCTTTACCGCTGGCAGTGGCTGCCAACATCAGCAGCACCGCCGCCGCATTGTTATTGACGATACAGGCATCTTCTGCGCCGGTAATGCGGCACAGCAGTTGCGCCAGCGCGCGATCGCGATGCCCGCGTCCGGCGTCGTCCAGATCGTACTCCAGCGTCACCGGCGAACGCATAGCCTGCGCAACGGCTTCCACCGCTGCTTCCGCCTGTAAAGCTCGCCCAAGGTTGGTATGCAGCACGGTTCCCGTCAGGTTGATCACCGGACGCAGCGCGCTCTGCGCCTCTTTCGTCAGCCGGGCATCGACTTCTTGCGCCCAGTTCTCACACCACGCGGGCAGCGTCTGGCTGTCACGAATCACTTCTCGCGCTTCATCAAGCATCTGACGCAGCAATTCCACCACGCGGGTGTGACCATAAGTATCACGCAAAGAAAGGAAGGAGCTATCGCGCAATAAGCGATCAATAGCCGGAAGTTGACTATAGAGGGAACGCGTTTCGGTTGTCATAGGAAACCTGGCTGATCAAGGCCCTCTCACACGGAGAAGGGCGTTTAACATAACCACGGATTGTAACGTGAGATGGGTCAGGAGGACATATCGCGCATCAAGCCTTTGGTGGTTCGGTGCGGGCAAAACTTTCGCGGCTAAACAGGTTTTCGACCAGTTTGACTAAGTGTGGGCGGTCGACACACCAGCCCGGCGCAACACGGCGGAAATTGAGATATCCAACGGCACAGGCAATGGCGATAGTCGCCAGATTGACCGTATCGACTTTGAGCGTGCCATCGACCAGATATCCTTCCAGCACATCCAGGCTACGGTTGATTTTCTCTCGCTGGCGTAACAATTCATCTTCAGACTGCTGCGCCGCAGGACGAGCCTGTTCGCGCACCGACACCAGCCCGGCATCCATAATGCCATCTGCCAGCGCCTCAATTTTACGCACTCGCAACGACTCCAGCGGATCGCGTGGCAACATCGCCGGAGCGACATTCATTAATTCAATATATTCGGCAATGATTGGCGAATCAAACCAGCATTCGCCCTCTTCGGTCACCAGCACCGGCACTTTCCCTAACGGGTTAAATTGCGCCACGCCGTTGTCCGCGTTATAGGGCAGTTCATTAATAAATTCGAAAGTTATGCCCTTTTCTAACAACAGAATAGAAAGTTTGCGTACAAACGGGCTGGTGTAGCTACCGATAAGTTTCATGCCATGTCCTTTGTGCGAGGAAAAATATCAGTATGGCCTGGCGATGGGAAAAAAGGCAGGGAATGTTGATATTTTGTTATTTTTAAGGAAAACGCATATTTATCATAGTGATATAAATATTTTCCTAATTGCTGTGATCTGACGGATATCTCACTTAAGGCTTTCTTATAAATCTGTAGGGTTTTGCCTGGAAGCAGACAACTAACCCGATAAAACAAGGATGAGCAGATGAGCGGAAAACCGGCGGCGCGTCAGGGCGACATAACGCAGTATGGCGGTGGCATTGTTCAGGGTTCAGCCGGGGTGCGCATCGGTGCCCCCACCGGTGTGGCCTGTTCGGTGTGCCCCGGCGGGGTGACGTCCGGTCATCCGGTCAATCCGCTGCTCGGTGCAAAAGTCCTTCCCGGCGAAACCGACCTTGCCCTGCCCGGCCCGCTGCCGTTCATTCTTTCCCGCACCTACAGCAGTTACCGGACAAAAACGCCCGCACCGGTGGGGATTCTCGGCCCCGGCTGGAAAATGCCTGCGGATATCCGCTTACAGCTGCGCGATAACACACTGATACTCAGTGATAACGGCGGCAGGAGCCTTTATTTTGAGCCGCTGTTCCCCGGTGAGGATGGTTACAGCCGCAGCGAGTCACTCTGGCTGGTGCGCGGCGGCGTCCTGAGACTGGATGAAGGTCACCGGCTGGCCGCACTCTGGCAGGCGCTGCCGGAAGAGCTTCGCCTGAGTCCGCACAGTTATCTGGCGACGAACAGCCCGCAGGGGCCGTGGTGGCTGCTCGGCTGGTGTGAACGGGTGCCGGAGGCGGATGAGGTGCTGCCCGCGCCGCTGCCGCCGTACCGGGTGCTGACCGGGATGGTGGACCGCTTCGGGCGTACACAGACGTTCCACCGCGAAGCCGCCGGTGAATTCAGCGGCGAAATCACCGGCGTGACCGATGGCGCAGGCCGTCACTTCCGGCTGGTACTGACCACGCAGGCGCAGCGGGCAGAAGAGGCCAGAAAGCAGTCTACTTCCGGCGGGACGGAACAGGCCGCTTTTCCTGACACCCTGCCGGGCTGCACCGAATATGGCCGGGATAACGGTATCCGCCTGTCCGCCGTGTGGCTGACGCACGACCCGGAATATCCGGAGAATTTACCTGCCGCACCGCTGGTGCGCTATGGCTGGACGCCGCGCGGCGAACTGGCGGCGGTGTATGACCGCAGCGGCACACAGGTGCGCAGCTTTACTTACGATGATAAATACCGGGGCCGGATGGTGGCGCACCGTCACGCAGGCCGACCGGAAATCCGTTACCGTTACGACAGCGACGGGCGGGTGACGGAGCAGCTTAACCCGGCGGGCTTAAGCTACACGTATCAGTATGAGAAAGACCGTATCACCGTCACCGACAGCCTGAACCGCCGTGAAGTCCTGCATACCGCAGGCGAAGTCGGTCTGAAGCGGGTGGTGAAAAAGGAGCTCGCTGACGGCAGCGTCACGCAGAGCCGGTTTGATGCGGTGGGCAGGCTTAAGGCACAGACGGATGCCGCAGGCCGGACGACAGAGTACAGCCCGGATGTGGTGACGGGGCTTGTCACAGACATCACCACGCCGGATGGCAGAGAATGGGTGTTTTACTATAACCACCACAACCAGTTAACGTCAGCCACCGGGCCTGACGGACTGGAAATGCGCCGCAAATATGATGAATACGGACGTCTGATTCAGGAAACAGCCCCTGACGGCGATATCACCCGCCACCGTTATGATAATCCACACAGTGACTTACCCTGCGCAACGGAAGATGCCACCGGCAGCCGGAAAACCATGACGTGGAGCCGTTACGGTCAGTTGCTGACCGTCACCGACTGTTCCGGTTATGTAACCCGTTATGACCATGACCGCTTCGGGCAGGTGACGGCGGTGCACCGCGAGGAAGGCCTGAGCCAGTACCGCGCATACGACAGCCGTGGACAGTTAATTGCGGTGAAAGACACGCTGGGCCATGAAACGCGGTATGAATACAACACCGCCGGTGACCTGACCGCCGTCATCGCCCCGGACGGCAGCAGAAACGAGACACAGTACGATGCGTGGGGAAAGGCCGTCCGCACCACGCAGGGCGGGCTGACGCGCAGTATGGAATACGATGCTGCCGGACGGGTCATCCGCCTGACCAGTGAAAACGGCAGCCACACCACCTTCAGTTACGATGTCCGCGACCGGCTGATACAGGAAACCGGCTTTGACGGCCGGACACAGCGTTATCACCACGACCTGACCGGTAAACTTATCCGCAGCGAGGACGAGGAGCTGGTCACCCTCCGGCACTACGATGATGCTGACCGCCTCACGCAGCGAACGGTGAATGGTGAAACCGCAGAGCAGTGGCAGTATGACGAACGCGGCTGGCTGACAGACATCAGCCATATCAGCGAAGGGCACCGGGTGGCGGTGCATTACGGGTATGATGAGAAAGGCCGCCTGACCGGTGAGCGCCAGACGGTGCATCACCCGCAGACGAATGAACTGCTCTGGCAGCATGAGACCGGACATGCGTACAACGCGCAGGGGCTGGCAAACCGCTGTATACCGGACAGCCTGCCCGCCGTGGAATGGCTGACCTACGGCAGCGGCTGGCTGGCAGGCATGAAACTCGGCGACACACCGCTGGTGGATTTCACCCGCGACCGCCTGCACCGGGAAACGCTGCGCACCTTCGGCCGTTATGAACTCACCACCGCTTACACCCTCACCGGGCAGCTACAGAGCCAGCACCTGAACAGCCTGCTGTCTGACCGCGATTACACCTGGAACGACAACGGCGAACTCATCCGCATCAGCAGCCCGCGCCAGACGCGGGGTTACAGCTACAGCGCCTCGGGCAGGCTGACCGGCGTCCACACCACGGCCTCGAATCTGGATATCCGCATCCCGTATGCCACGGACCCGGCAGGTAACCGCCTGCCCGACCCGGAGCTGCACCCGGACAGCACCCTCAGCATGTGGCCGGATAACCGTATCGCCCGTGACGCTCACTATCTTTACCGGTATGACCGTCACGGCAGGCTGACGGAGAAAACCGACCTCATCCCGGAAGGGGTTATCCGCACGGATGATGAGCGGACTCACCGGTACCATTACGACGGTCAGCACCGGCTGGTGCACTACACGCGGACACAATACGAAGAGCCGCTGGTCGAAAGCCGTTATCTTTACGACCCGCTGGGCTGCAGGGTGGCGAAACGGGTATGGCGGCGTGAACGGGACCTGACGGGCCGGATGTCGCTGTCACGGAAACCGGAAGTGACCTGGTACGGCTGGGACGGCGACCGGCTGACCACGATACAGAACGACAGGAGCCGCATCCAGACGGTATACCTGCCGGGAAGCTTCACGCCACTCATCAGAGTTGAAACTGCCACCGGTGAGCTGGCGAAAACGCAGCGCCGCAGCCTGGCGGACGCCCTTCAGCAGTCCGGCGGTGAAGACGGTGGCAATGTGGTGTTCCCGCCGGCGCTGGTGCAGATGCTCGACCGGCTGGAAAGTGAAATCCTTACTGACCGGGTGAGCGAGGAAAGCCGCCGCTGGCTGGCATCGTGCGGCCTGACCGTGGAGCAGATGCAAAACCAGATG
>NZ_KE136726.1:1058136-1070446 GCF_000407925.1 Escherichia sp. KTE31
CAGCAGTATGATGAGGAGTCCGGACTGTATTACAACCGCCACCGCTATTATGACCCGCTGCAGGGGCGGTATATCACTCAGGATCCGATTGGGCTGAAGGGGGGATGGAATTTTTATCAATATCCGTTGAATCCGGTTCAGTATATAGACCCTTTGGGATTAGATCTCTTATCATTACCTTCTCCCAGACAAAAACCTGTAAGTCAATCCTGTACTATTGATCCTATAACTCAACAACCTGTTGGTAGATTTATAGGTGATTCTAAAGGCAATATTATGGTTGAACCGGTAGGTGGCAAAACAATCCCATATCCCCCCAATAATCCAGGAAGTGCAGATACTCACACTCTTTATCAGAATAATTCAAATGCTTATAGGCTTAATCCAATAGGGCATGCAAACAATTCAACACCACACGCACATGCACATTTACCAGGAACAGGTAGCGGTATGAAAGGTCAAGGTCCATCCCTTGATGTCAATGGTCGCGTTGTACCATGGAATAGTAGTGCCGCACATATCGGTATTAGATCGCTCGGTACACTAAGCTTTTTTAGTTCTGTTTTACATATGTTTACACTTAGATCATGTAGAGAGGGAACGTTTGGACAATGTTATTGTGCTATGTATGTTGAAATGTCAACGGGAAGCAGTCAAGATGAGGCTGATATAATGTGTGGAATGCCTGAGTATTTTTAGAATAGAGGGTAATATGTTTGATAGAATATATCTTGGTGATCGAGCAATAAAAAAAATTGAATTTGATTTATGGAACAAACAAATTAGAATTCAGGTGAATTTAATCTCAAGGATAGCCTATGGTACAACAGAATGGAATTTTTATAATAATGAAGACTTAGAAGATGGTTATTTAGTATTTTCCGATGTTAGTTTCTTCAATATAACCCCTAATGGCTCTATTCCAGATGATTATATAATTTCAATAATAACAGATAAAGTCAATGTTGAATATTTTGAATCAACTATAGTTGCTGTTGGTCAAATTCCAAATACAAATGTTGGTGGCATTGATAATATTGGAGAATGTCAAATTTTCATCAGGTATAAAGACAGCTGGATTGAGAATGAACTCAAAGAAAAAATAATTGAATAACCATGTTATTTATAGACATTTTAGATGGAACGAACCAGAGAAGGTCATGCCTCCGACCTGGGTTATGTGGACACGGAGCTTTAGCGTGGTGAACTCAACGAAGCAAACCGGATAACCTGCTGGCGCTTATCAGCCCTGACGGGGCAACAGCGTGGTACGCAGAATACGATGAATGGGGCAATCTGCTGAGTGAGGATAACCCGCATCATCTGCAGCAGCTCATCCGGCTGCCGGGGCAGCAGTATGATAAGGAGTCCGGCCTGTATTACAACCGCCACCGCTATTATGATCCGCTGCAGGGGCGGTATATCACTCAGGATCCGATTGGGCTGAAGGGGAGATGGAATTTTTATCAGTATCCGTTGAATCCGATAACTGATATTGACCCGTTGGGATTAGCGACCTGTTTATACAGCATAACTTTAGGTATGCTTTCATGCGTTTCAGATACGCCAAGTGATGATAATTCTTATGGTGTGCTTACTATTCCAGTCGCCTCTGGTAATAATATGCAATGTAAAAATAATCCTGGTTGTACACACTTACAAAATAGAGGCCCAATACCTCAAGGATTATGGGGCTGGAATGTTAACGGTCCTGGAGCAACCAATAGAAAACCTAATGGTATACGTTTAGTACCGTCAGAAAATACAGAAACGTATAATCGTGATGGATTTTTAACACATAGTTGTTTAAACGCTTTTGGTCCATCTTTAGGACCTCGATTCTGTTCCGAGGGTTGTATAACTGGTTCATCTAATGACATGCAAAAATTAAATGAGCTAATATTTTCAGAGCCAGATAGCGCATTAACAGTGACGGACTAGAAATATGGCAAGGTTATTAATAATTGTGCTTTTTTTCTCTATTTTTGCGAATGCAGTTACTGTAAACCAATTTCAGAGAGAGTTGGATTTGGCAGACAAGGCAATATTATGGGCACTAATATCAGCCAGTACCCAAGAGGGACGAAAAGCGTGTTCACTTAGCTATTTTTCATGTAAAGCCGCAGAGGCTGAACTCGGACTGGCATATATGGCTGCTAATGATAACAAGGCATTTCTCACATCCTTATCTAGAATAATGATGTACAAAATAGATGCTGGACTTTCCGAATCCTATACATGCTATTTATTAAGCAAGGGAAAGATCATAAGACCATATCTGAAGAATCTAAATCCACACCAACTTGTCGCTGATTGCATTGAAACTGTAAACAAAATAAAAGATAAAAATAAAAAAATCATTGATATATATTCAGTTAATATTTGCAATGATGATAAAAATATAAATTGGAGAATTAATAGTACTATGGTAGCCATTGATGATTCTATAAAATGCATCGATGAATAATAACTTTATTTTATTTAACTATATATTAACAACTCACTTCCCAGGAATTTTTAAACTTAGTGTTATAATAGATACGATAATTAAAAGTTAAGAGAAAAATAGTCGTATAAATATATTCCATGAACCCACATTGTGATCTATAAATTAAATATTTTTTAAATGTAACTGTCATTCTTCAGATAATAAAGCCATCATCGCAATAGATGGAAAAGCACTCCTGCTCTTTTTTGATGCAGAAGAACAACTCATATCATCATTGCGATCTCGACAATGTATAGTCTGATCCTTCGGCAGATCAAGACGGATAAAAAATCCAATGAGTTCACACTCATCCCGAACTTCTTAACATAATGGATATTAACGAAAAATCATCACAGCCGATGAAATAATATGCAAAAATAATTAGTCCTTGCAGAGAGCAAAGTTCTATAATCTCCCCCGCCCCCTCAATGATCCAAATAAAGATAATGCATCCAACTGGTCATTCTTAGCAGTACTTTCCGCATCACCGAAACATGGCTGAAATGGTCGGAGTAAACGGCTACCTGGGCGTAGATGCCGTCGGGTAAGGCATCGATATCAGTGTTAGGGTCGAGTTCAATGGTTCCCAGCACACCATCCGTTCCGGGCACGACCGTTAACGATTGCAGCACCCCCTGCGCCTGATACGAACCGCCAGGCACCACCGGCAAGATACTGGTCAGTTTGCCGTGGAATACCTGCCCCGGCAGCGCGTTAAATACGACTTCCGCATCATCACCGGGTTTCAGACGTAACAGCGAGTTTTGCCGGAACTGGGCGACGATTTGCCGTTTTTGCTCTGGAATGAAGACCATCACCGGACGCAGCGGTAAAGCTGCCGCGTAAGTGCCTGGGCGGATCAGCACCTGAGTAACGTAGCCGTTGCTCGGCGCGCGAATAATAGTTTGCTCAAGGTTATATTTCGCTTCGGTCAATTGCGCCCTTAAGCTCACAATCTGTGATTGCTCGCCGTTGACCATGCTGTCGAGCTGGCTCTGGATCTGCGCCTGCTCCGCCACCGAACCTTTCACCAGCGCATCCTGCGCGAGAAAATTTTGCCGCGCGTCGTCGATGTCACGTTCCGAGAACGGATTGACCGTCGCCCGACTACCTTTCAGGTAACGTTGATAATTTTTAAACAGACGGTCGCGCTCCGCTGAAACTTGAGTGGTGTTGGCCTGCGCTTCAGTGAGCTGCGCGCGCAGCGTTTTGATATTATGCGTCGCCGTCATCAAATCAGCCTGGAGTCTGTCTACTCGCGCCTGATAACGTACCGGGTCGAGCTTAAAAAGCACCTCGCCCTTCTGAATAAGCTGATTATTTTTGTCGGTGACTTCAGTCACGATCCCCGTCACCTGTGGCGTGATAGGGATCGCTATCACTGCCTTTTGCGCAGTAAAAGTGTAAGGATGGTTGTAGTTCATCAATAAAATCAAACCACTTACCAGAAACACGCCACCCAGCGCCGCTGTCGCCAGCGTCCACTGATTCACCGGAATGCGGAAGATTTTAAAGACCGCCCACGCCAGCGCCACGTAAGTTAAAACAATTAACAGATCCATAATCAGATCTCCGGGAACGTGGAATAGTCACTCTTTTTTTCAGCTGCAAGTTGGTGCTCCAGCCGGGAAACACGGTCAGAAAGCGCGGCAATTTCCGGGTCAGTCGCTTTCTCTTGCGACGCAGTATGTGACTGCATTCCCCAGCCGCGCTCTGGCTGGTAGAGCGTTGCCCAGATCCACAAGAACGGCCAGATTACATGCAGGGTAAACAGACTTACCCAACCCGCCGTATGAATGGCGTCGGCGTGGGGATGGTTGCGCTTTTTGGCAATCAGATAGGGGATGTCATGTATCGCGATGATTCCATAAAAAATCACCAGAAAGACGAAGATCAGCACTCCCAACGCGAAGTAGTTTAGAAACATATCTGCCTCGGATTCACGCTTATCAGTGTTGTTTTTTGGCTGGCAGCCGGAAGGGAGTCAGGCTGATACTTTGACATTAATCCGCGTTTGCCAATCTCGCCATCACACCGAAGGATAATTTTAAAAAGGTGATGAGTTGCTCAGTTACAAAACGGTCTTAAGGCAAAGTCAGAACATGCTGCAGATCACACCAGGTGAATTACCGAAGAAAATATCTTGTGATTCAGATCACAATAACTCAACAAACAGCTAAAATTAAAATGTGACGTTATTCACATTTTAATGCCATTTTTAGCGAAAATCGCCGCCTTGTTGCTTTTTTACACAAGTATTTTGTGATGCACATCACGTCAATTACCTCTCTACCCCCTATATTTATGTGACTGATATCACACAAAAGGCCGTCGACTGGACAGTTAACCGATTCAGTGCCAGATTTCGCAGTATCTACAAGGTCCGGCTACCTCTGCCGCCACATTAACAAAAAACCTCGGGCTTCCAGCCTGCGCGACAGCAAACATAAGAAGGGGTGTTTTTATGTCATCCGATATTAAGATCAAAGTGCAAAGCTTTGGTCGTTTCCTCAGCAACATGGTGATGCCAAATATCGGCGCGTTTATCGCGTGGGGTATCATCACCGCGTTATTTATTCCAACAGGGTGGTTACCGAACGAAACGCTGGCGAAGCTGGTCGGGCCGATGATCACTTATCTCCTGCCGCTGCTGATCGGTTATACCGGTGGTAAGCTGGTAGGCGGCGAACGTGGCGGCGTGGTTGGTGCTATCACTACCATGGGCGTTATCGTCGGCGCAGACATGCCGATGTTCCTCGGTTCTATGATTGCAGGTCCGCTGGGTGGCTGGTGCATTAAGCACTTCGACCGCTGGGTAGACGGTAAGATCAAATCCGGTTTTGAGATGCTGGTGAATAACTTCTCCGCTGGCATCATCGGGATGATCCTCGCCATTCTGGCATTCCTCGGCATTGGTCCAATTGTTGAAGCCCTGTCCAAAATGCTGGCTGCGGGCGTTAACTTCATGGTTGTCCATGACATGCTGCCGCTGGCGTCTATCTTTGTTGAACCGGCGAAAATCCTGTTCCTCAACAACGCCATTAACCACGGTATCTTCTCGCCGTTGGGTATTCAGCAGTCCCATGAACTTGGCAAATCCATCTTCTTCCTGATTGAAGCGAACCCGGGTCCGGGTATGGGTGTTCTGCTGGCGTACATGTTCTTTGGTCGTGGTAGTGCTAAACAGTCTGCGGGCGGTGCGGCAATCATCCACTTCCTGGGTGGTATCCACGAAATCTACTTCCCGTATGTGCTGATGAATCCGCGTCTGATCCTGGCCGTTATCCTCGGCGGTATGACTGGCGTGTTCACGCTGACTATCCTGGGCGGTGGTCTGGTTTCTCCGGCATCTCCGGGTTCTATCCTCGCGGTACTGGCGATGACGCCAAAAGGTGCTTACTTCGCTAACATCGCAGGTGTGTGTGCGGCGATGGCAGTCTCCTTCGTTGTCTCTGCTATTTTGCTGAAAACCAGCAAAGTGAAAGAAGAAGACGATATTGAAGCGGCTGCGCGTCGTGTTCAGGAGATGAAAGCTGAATCAAAAGGCGCTACTCCACTGTCTGCTGGCGATGTGACTAACGACCTGAGCCACGTGCGTAAAATCATCGTTGCCTGTGACGCCGGTATGGGTTCCAGTGCGATGGGTGCGGGCGTACTGCGTAAGAAAATTCAGGATGCAGGTCTGTCGCAGATTTCTGTTACTAACAGCGCGATCAACAACCTGCCGCCGGATGTGGACCTGGTCATCACTCACCGTGACCTGACCGAACGTGCTATGCGTCAGGTTCCGCAGGCACAGCATATTTCGCTGACCAACTTCCTCGACAGCGGCCTGTACACCAGCCTGACCGAACGTCTGGTTGCTGCCCAGCGCCATACTGAAAACGAAGTGAAAGTGAAAGACAGCCTGAAAGACAGCTTTGACGATTCTAACGCCAACCTGTTTAAGCTCGGCGCGGAGAACATCTTCCTCGGTCGCAAAGCGGCAACCAAAGAAGAAGCGATTCGCTTTGCCGGTGAACAACTGGTGAAAGGCGGCTATGTTGAGCCGGAATACGTACAGGCGATGCTGGATCGTGAAAAACTGACCCCGACCTATCTGGGTGAGTCTATCGCGGTGCCACACGGTACGGTTGAAGCGAAAGATCGCGTACTGAAAACAGGCGTCGTGTTCTGTCAGTACCCGGAAGGCGTGCGCTTCGGTGAAGAAGAAGATGACATCGCCCGTCTGGTGATTGGTATTGCTGCCCGTAATAACGAGCACATTCAGGTTATCACCAGCCTGACCAACGCACTGGATGATGAGTCCGTCATCGAGCGTCTGGCACACACCACTAGCGTGGATGAAGTGCTGGAACTGCTGGCAGGTCGTAAGTAATCCAGGCCCACCCTCTCCACATGGAGAAGGTGGGCTAATTGCCTGATGCGCTTTGCTTATCAGGCCTACAAAACAAAGCGCAGTTTGTTAAATTTGCACGCTCTTGTAGGCCGGATAAGGCGTTTACGCCGCATCCGGCGCTGCCCCTCTCCTCACGGAGAGGGTTTGGGTGAGGGAAAAGCCTCACCCCAGCCCTCTCGGGTAAAAACATTGATGAAGGTTAATACTATGAAAGCATTACATTTTGGCGCAGGTAATATCGGTCGTGGCTTTATCGGTAAACTGCTGGCAGACGCGGGTATCCAACTGACGTTTGCCGATGTCAATCAGGTGGTACTTGATGCCCTGAATGCCCGTCATAGCTATCAGGTTCACGTTGTCGGCGAAACCGAGCAGGTTGATACCGTTTCCGGCGTTAATGCCGTCAGCAGCATTGGCGACGACGTGGTTGATTTAATCGCCCAGGTTGATTTAGTCACCACCGCCGTTGGCCCGGTCGTGCTGGAACGCATTGCTCCGGCAATCGCCAAAGGGCTGGTGAAACGTAAAGAGCAAGGTAATGAATCCCCGCTGAACATTATCGCCTGTGAAAACATGGTACGTGGCACAACACAACTGAAAGGTCATGTGATGAACGCCCTGCCGGAAGATGCCAAAGCGTGGGTAGAAGAACACGTTGGCTTTGTGGATTCCGCCGTTGACCGTATCGTGCCGCCTTCAGCGTCTGCAACGAATGATCCGCTGGAAGTCACTGTAGAAACCTTCAGCGAATGGATTGTCGATAAAACCCAGTTCAAAGGCACACTGCCAAATATTCCTGGTATGGAGTTAACCGACAACCTGATGGCGTTTGTCGAACGTAAGCTCTTCACCCTGAATACGGGTCATGCTATAACCGCGTACCTTGGAAAACTGGCGGGTCATCAGACCATTCGTGACGCGATTCTCGACGAGAAAATCCGTGCGGTGGTAAAAGGGGCGATGGAAGAAAGCGGCGCAGTACTGATTAAGCGTTACGGTTTTGACGCGGACAAGCACGCGGCGTACATCCAGAAAATCCTCGGTCGTTTTGAAAACCCGTATCTGAAAGATGATGTTGAGCGCGTAGGCCGTCAACCGCTGCGTAAACTGAGTGCTGGCGACCGTCTGATCAAGCCGCTGCTGGGTACGCTGGAATATGGCTTGCCGCACAAAAATCTGATTGAAGGTATTGCCGCTGCAATGCATTTCCGCAGTGAAGATGATCCGCAGGCACAAGAACTGGCGGCGCTGATTGCCGACAAAGGCCCGCAGGCTGCGCTGGCGCACATTTCCGGGCTTGATGCCAACAGCGAGGTTGTCACCGAGGCGGTAACCGCTTATAACGCAATGCAATAATGGTGAACCAGGCGCAGGACTCCCTGCGCCCGAATAACAGATTGTCAGATATGCAGGCAACAATGGAACAAACCCAGGCCTTTGAAAACCGTGTGCTTGAGCGTCTGAATGCTGGCAAAACCGTGCGAAGCTTTCTGATTACCGCCGTCGATCTCCTGACCGAGGCGGTGAATCTTCTGGTGCTTCAGGTATTCCGCAAAGACGATTACGCGGTGAAGTATGCTGTAGAACCATTACTCGACGGCGATGGTCCGCTGGGCGACTTGTCCGTGCGCTTAAAGCTGATTTATGGGCTTGGCGTAATTAGTCGCCATGAATACGAAGATGCGGAACTGTTGATGGCACTGCGGGAAGAGCTGAACCACGACGGCAACGAGTACGCATTTACCGATGATGAAATTCTTGGGCCATTTGGCGAACTGCATTGCGTGGCGGCACTACCACCGCCGCCACAGTTTGAACCAATAGACTCCAGTTTGTATGCGATGCAAGTTCAACGCTATCAACAGGCTGTGCGATCAACAATGGTCCTTTCACTGACAGAGCTGATTTCCAAAATCAGCTTAAAAAAAGCCTTTCAAAAGTAAGTACTTTCGCTTACTTCTCCTCTACCGGATTCGGCCGATAAAGTCGGCGATAATATTCCAGACGTTGTAGATATAACGGCACGCTTTCCTCAGGTATACCGGATGGAATCGCGTTACGGGGGGGAAGTTTATTCAGATACTCCCGGAACGCCTGGCTTGATGCCATGAAATCTACGGCTTTATCAATAAGAAGCGGAACGTTTTCACCTAATTTGCCCATAATAATATCTCCGTATTACCCCGCGCCGGGAATGCGCGACCGCCGATTTTAGTTTAGATCCCGATAAAAATGACATTAAGGAAAACGTGCGAAACCCACAACGCTTGCCCTCACCTTCTGATTATATTACTTATTAATCAATGCATTATATGATTTTTGAACCCCAGACTTGTTACCCAACAAAACTATTACAATGCCATCAGTTGTGAACAAAGCACCTGGTCGCGCATACTAGGGGCTATAAATTTATCTTTATCAGAAGCCATCCCATGAAAGAAGTCGAAAAAAACGAAATTAAACGTCTTAGCGATCGCCTGGACGCCATCCGCCACCAGCAGGCCGAACTGTCGCTGGTTGAAGCCGCAGACAAGTATGCCGAGCTGGAAAAAGAGAAAGCTACGCTGGAAGCTGAAATTGCCCGCCTGCGTGAAGTTCATAGCCAGAAACTCAGCAAAGAAGCACAAAAGCTGATGAAGATGCCGTTTCAGCGTGCGATTACCAAAAAAGAACAAGCCGATATGGGTAAGCTGAAGAAGAGTGTCCGTGGGTTAGTCGTAGTGCATCCGATGACCGCACTGGGTCGTGAAATGGGTCTGCAAGAGATGACCGGGTTCTCAAAGACAGCGTTTTAACCCTCTTACCTGTCTATCTCCTTCACATCCCGCGTTGCAGATAAATGCGGGATGTAACAATTATCTTCCTCTTTTTCCTCTGTTTCCTCGTAGAGTCAGTTTTTTACCAGTGGCACTCAATCTGAAAATGCGTTCAGTAAAAGGTTTAGTTCTACGCCTGAAAATGGACGATATCATTCATAAAATAAAACTTTTGCCGGTATTTTTTCCATCCACATTCTAAAAATCCACCCCAAACATTGATTGTGTGAATATTAAATTAAAGCTATTTTTCTTCTTTAAATGCAGTGTTTGACATCTGACAACCCTCCTCATTAAAATCCGCCTCCTTAATACAATTAAACAATTTTAAAACTTAATAAATAATTTTTAGAATGAATGTATTCGCAATATTCATAAAGCCAGCCGTATAAATCACAAAAGCATCAACCACAAATGGACACATCCCTTAGTTCAAATTGCTAGCAGGGATGATATGTAAGGATAACTTTGTATGAATGTGAATAATTTTCTTATAAGCGTCATGGCGGCTTCGACAATGCTGGTATTGTCAGGTTGTGATTACGTCGAAAAAACGAAAGTAGTTGATGAGCTAACAAAACAACAGGAAGAACAAAAGGCCAGAATCGATCAACTCGAAAAACAATTAGAACAGCAAGACAAAAAAACAAGCACCATTGAAAAACAAAATATTAGCGTAATAAACAGTACAAAAACGCTGGCTCAGGTAGTGAAAGAGATTAAACGTCAGCAAGACTACTTTGTCTTTACTGAATTTAACCCAGCGCAAACAAAATATTTTATTTTGAATAATGGGTCTGTGGGTATTGCCGGTCGGGTGTTATCTGTTGAAGCAATAGAAAATGGCAGTGTTATTCATATGTCACTGGCCAATTTATTAAGTGTGCCCGTATCAAATATTGGTTTTCATGCCACCTGGGGCGGTGAAAGACCTACTGTTCAAAAAGAATATGCCAAATGGCAACAACTGCTATTTAGCACCACCATGAACTCCACGCTGAAATTATTACCGGGTCAATGGCAAGACATTAACTTGACGTTAAAAGGGGTGTCTCCCAACAACCTGAAATACCTGAAGTTGGCTATTAATATGCAGAATATCAACTTCGACGACCTTCCACCTGCTGATAACCGGCAGAAAAAAAGCAAAAAATAAATGCAGTCATTGCACTTATATCAAGGAATAGAGAGCAACAACAATGAACAAAATTTTTAAAGTTATCTGGAACCCTGCAACGGGGAGTTACAGCGTCGCCAGCGAAACGGCAAAAAGCCGTGGGAAGAAGAGCGGGCGCAGCAAGCTGTTAATTTCTGCATTAGTTGCCGGTGGACTGATGTCGTCGTTCGGGGCAGGTGCAGGTGCACTTGATGGTGGTGCGAGCATTGAAACTCCCCAAGAAGGCGATAGCTGGATTGCTATCGGAAAGAATGCAAAAGCTACCTCAAAGACAGAGGGAGGAGTCGCAGTTGCAATAGGAACCGGAGCGACAGCCAGTGGAGAAGGAAGTACCGCATTCGGTTACGAGAGTCAGTCGTTGGGTGAGATATCAATAGCTATAGGGCACATGTCTATAGCCACTGGGGACAGATCCACAGCATTCGGTAGCGGCGCAGAGTCAAAAGCAGAGTATTCCCTTGCATTGGGTGGGATGACTTATACCGGTGGTACATACTCTACTGCAATAGGTAGAGGCTCAAGAGTAGAAGATGGTGCTGATTATGCAGCCAGCCTTGGTTACCAGGCATTAGCCGCAGGAAAGTATAGTCTGGCATTCGGCTCAGATACAAAAGCCAATGCCATTGATAGCCTGGCATTTGGAAGACTGGCTTTAGCGAATGCCGATGGTGCCATTGCAATGGGTGCCTCAAGCGAAGCCAATGGATTATATAGTTTGGCATTGGGTTCAAGCAGCATAGCTAACGCGGACAATACCGTTGCGCTTGGATATGGAGCCAATGCAACCAAAGCTGGAGCAATGGCTTTCGGTCAGGCAGGAAAAGCAGACGGTTTAAATTCTATTGCGCTGGGTAATAAAAGTCAGTCAAGCGGCGAAAACAGTATTGCGCTTGGACAAGAAAGCGTTGCCGGTACTGAAAAAAGTATTGCAATTGGTAGCCTGTCCAGTGTAACGGGTGTCAACTCCGTTGCTCTGGGCACGGGTTCCACAGCGGTGGAAGATAATACTGTTTCAGTAGGTAACGACACACTACAGCGTAAAATTGTCCACATGGCAAAAGGCGATATTAGCAGTACCAGTACTGATGCCATCAACGGTTCACAGCTTTATGATATCAGTAAGTCAGTCGCAGACCGTCTGGGCGGCGGCGCCTCCGTGAGTACTGCAGGGATTGTTAACGCCCCTAACTACAAACTGCAAAGCGGTACTTTTAATAATGTTGGCGAAGCGTTAAAAAGTCTTGACGATAATACATTGCAATGGGACTCGCTTAAAAAAGTCTACAGTGCAAAACACGGTTCTGATGCCACCAGCAAAATCACCAACGTTACGGCGGGTGAGCTGAACGCATCCAGTACCGATGCGGTTAACGGTTCTCAGTTAAAAACCACTAACGACAACGTGGCAACCAACACCACTAATATCAGCA
>NZ_KE136726.1:1071636-1222044 GCF_000407925.1 Escherichia sp. KTE31
AACGTTAAAGACGGTGATTTGACTGTTGACAGTAAAGATGCCGTTAACGGCTCTCAGTTGAAAACCACTAACGACAACGTGGCAACCAACACCACTAACATCGCTGCTAACACCACCAACATCAACAACCTGACCGATACAGTGAACAACCTCGGTGAAGATGCGCTGAAATGGGATGACACCACAGGCGCATTTACTGCCGCACACGGCACCGAAGCCACCAACAAAATCACTAATGTCACCGCTGGAACAATATCGTCTACCAGTACTGACGCCGTTAACGGTGGGCAACTGTTTAGCCTAAGTGATTCACTGGCAGACTATTTTGGCGGTAACGCCTCAGTTGATGAAAACGGTGTATTTACTGGCCCGTCGTACACTATCGGTAACACCAGCTACGATAACGTAGGTGATGCCCTGTCGGCGATTAACACATCATTTAGCACTTCACTGGGCGACGCTCTGCTGTGGGATGAAACTGCAAGTGCATTCAGCGCCGGTCACGGTGGCAATGCCAGCAAAATTACCAATGTCGCAAGCGGTGTCGTTTCTGAAACCAGTACCGATGCCATCAATGGTGGACAACTCTACGGTGTGAGCAACTCTGTTGTTGATGCTCTGGGCGGTGGTGCCGCAGTAAATGCTGACGGTAGCATCAGTGCGCCGACGTACTCCATTGCCAACACCGATTACAATAACGTCGGTGATGCTCTGGACGCGATCGACTCAACCCTGGATGATGCACTGCTCTGGGACGCAACCGCCGGTGAAGATGGTGCGTTCAGCGCCAGCCGCGACGGCAAAGCCAGCGTAATCACTAATGTTGCTAATGGTGATATTTCTGAAACCAGTACTGATGCAATTAATGGTTCACAGTTGTTCGCCACCAACACGTTGATCAATCAGCAAAATGAGATCATCAACCAGATTGCCGGTAATACCAGCATAGACTACATCGAAGAGAACGGTGCGGGTCTGAACTATGCGCGTACTAATGACACCGGCTTAACCTTTATTGATGCGAGCGCATCAGGTACTGGCGCTACAGCGGTGGGCTATAACGCTGTCGCTTCCGGCGAAAGCAGTGTCGCAATTGGTCAGAATAGCAGCAGCAGCGTTGATACTGGTATCGCGCTGGGTAGCGAATCCGTCTCCAGTCGTGTGATTGTTAAAGGTTCTCGTAACACCAGCGTAACCGAAGAAGGCGTTGTGATTGGTTACGACACCACAGACGGCGAACTGCTTGGCGCATTGTCGATTGGCGATGATGGTAAATATCGTCAAATCATCAACGTTGCTGATGGTACTGAATCCCATGACGCCGTGACTGTACGCCAATTGCAAAACGCCATTGGTGCGGTCGCCACTACGCCGACCAAGTACTACCATGCCAACTCAACGGAAGAAGATTCACTGGCGGTAGGTACTGACTCGCTGGCGATGGGCGCGAAAACTATCGTTAATGCTGACGCGGGTATTGGTATCGGCCTGAACACTCTGGTTCTGCCAGATGCCATCAACGGTATTGCTATCGGTTCTAACGCACGCGCCAACCATGCAAACAGTATTGCAATGGGTAATGGTTCTCAGACCACTCGCGGCGCACAGACTGGCTACACCGCCTACAACATGGACGCACCGCAGAACTCTGTGGGTGAGTTCTCTGTTGGCAGTGACGATGGTCAACGTCAGATCACCAATGTCGCAGCGGGTTCAGCGGATACCGATGCGGTTAACGTGGGTCAGTTGAAAGTGACAGACGCGCAGGTTTCCCAGAACACCCAGAGCATAACTAACCTGAACAATCAGGTAACTAATCTCGATTCTCGTGTGACTACCCTTGAGAATGGCGTTGCCGATATCGTAACTACCGGTAGCACCAAGTACTTCAAGACCAACACCGATGGCGTAGATGCTAACGCGCAGGGTAAAGATAGTGTCGCGATTGGCTCTGGCTCTATTGCTGCCGCTGATAACAGCGTCGCGCTGGGCACTGGCTCTGTGGCAAACGAAGAAAATACGATCTCCGTAGGTTCTTCCACTAACCAACGCCGTATCACCAACGTTGCCGCTGGTAAAAATGCTACCGACGCGGTTAACGTTGCGCAGTTGAAGTCTTCTGAAGCAGGCGGTGTGCGCTATAACACCAACGCTGACGGCTCTGTAGACTACAGCAACATCACTCTCGGTGGTGGCAAGGGCGGTACAACTCGCATCAGCAACGTTTCCGCTGGCGTGGAAAACAACGACGCGGTGAACTACGCGCAGTTGAAGCAAAGCGTGCAGGAAACGAAGCAATACACCGATCAGCGCATGGTTGAGATGGATAACAAACTGTCTAAAACCGAAAGCAAGTTGAGCGGTGGTATCGCTTCTGCAATGGCGATGACCGGTCTGCCGCAGGCTTACACGCCGGGTGCCAGCATGGCCTCCATTGGTGGCGGTACTTACAACGGTGAATCGGCAGTTGCTTTAGGTGTGTCGATGGTGAGCGCCAACGGTCGTTGGGTCTACAAATTACAAGGTAGTACCAATAGCCAGGGTGAATACTCCGCCGCACTCGGTGCCGGTATTCAGTGGTAATGACTCATTAAGTTAGTGTGACGAAGGGCAAACGCCAAATTGCCTGATGCGCTACGCTTATCAGGCCTACAGGGTGATTCTGCACATTCCTATAGGCCGAGTAAGGTGTTCACGCCGCATCCGGCAAGATAAGGCGCTCCGGGTCAACAATCTAAGGGCAATTCTCTGATGAGGATTGCCCTTTTCTTTACCAGACATCTCCCTCCACCAGGAATTGGCCCTACCAATTCTTCGCTTATCTGACCTCTGGTTCACAGTTCCCCAATTAAAACTCACATCAATGTTGCCAATGCATAACATTTAGTTAACCATTCATTGTCATTATCCCTACACAACAAAATTGGCAGTGCCACTTTTACACAACGTGTGACAAGCAGATGAGCAACAGACTCATCACACAATGTGCGTGGCCTCCAGGAGACCTGCAATGAATCTCTGGCAACAAAACTACGATCCTGCCGGGAACATCTGGCTTTCCAGCCTGATAGCATCGCTTCCCATCCTGTTTTTTTTCTTTGCGCTTATTAAGCTCAAACTAAAAGGCTATGTCGCCGCCACATGGACAGTCGTTATCGCTCTGACCGTCGCGCTATTGTTCTACAAAATGCCGGTCGCCAATGCGCTGGCCTCAGTGGTTTATGGCTTCTTCTACGGTTTGTGGCCCATCGCGTGGATCATTATTGCAGCGGTGTTCGTCTATAAGATCTCGGTGAAAACCGGACAGTTTGACATCATCCGCTCGTCTATTCTTTCAATAACCCCTGACCAGCGCCTGCAAATGCTGATCGTCGGTTTCTGTTTCGGCGCATTTCTCGAAGGTGCCGCAGGCTTTGGCGCACCAGTGGCAATTACCGCCGCATTGCTGGTCGGGCTGGGCTTTAAACCGCTGTACGCCGCCGGGCTGTGCCTGATTGTTAACACCGCGCCGGTGGCATTTGGCGCGATGGGCATTCCGATTCTGGTTGCCGGACAGGTGACAGGCATCGACAGCTTTGAGATTGGCCAGATGGTGGGTCGTCAGCTACCGTTTATGACCATTATCGTCCTGTTCTGGATCATGGCGATTATGGATGGCTGGCGCGGTATCAAAGAGACGTGGCCTGCGGTCGTGGTTGCGGGTGGCTCGTTTGCCATCGCACAGTACCTTAGCTCTAACTTTATTGGGCCAGAACTGCCGGACATTATCTCTTCGCTGGTATCGCTGCTCTGCCTGACACTGTTCCTGAAACGTTGGCAGCCGGTGCGCGTTTTCCGCTTCGGCGATCTGGGTGCATCGCAAGTTGATATGACGCTGGCTCATACCGGTTATACGGCGGGTCAGGTGTTGCGTGCCTGGACACCGTTCCTGTTCCTGACCGCCACCGTAACGCTGTGGAGTATTCCACCGTTTAAAGCCCTGTTCGCTTCGGGTGGCGCGCTGTATGAGTGGGTCATCAACATTCCGGTGCCGTATCTCGACAAACTGGTTGCCCGTATGCCGCCGGTGGTCAGCGAAGCCACTGCCTACGCCGCCGTATTTAAGTTTGACTGGTTCTCTGCCACCGGAACCGCCATTCTGTTTGCTGCGCTGCTCTCTATCGTCTGGCTGAAGATGAAACCCTCTGACGCCATCAGCACCTTCGGCAGCACACTGAAAGAACTGGCGCTACCCATCTACTCCATCGGCATGGTGCTGGCTTTCGCCTTTATCTCAAACTATTCCGGGCTGTCGTCAACGCTGGCGCTGGCACTGGCGCACACCGGTCATGCATTCACCTTCTTCTCGCCGTTCCTCGGCTGGCTGGGGGTATTCCTGACCGGGTCGGATACGTCATCTAACGCCCTGTTTGCCGCGCTGCAAGCCACCGCAGCACAACAAATTGGCGTCTCTGATCTGTTGCTGGTTGCTGCCAACACCACCGGCGGAGTCACCGGCAAGATGATCTCTCCGCAGTCCATCGCCATTGCCTGTGCGGCGGTAGGACTCGTGGGCAAAGAGTCAGATCTGTTCCGCTTTACTGTCAAACACAGCCTGATATTCACCTGTATGGTGGGCGTGATTACCACGCTTCAGGCCTACGTCTTAACGTGGATGATTCCGTAATGATGGTTATACCCAGACGCCTGTCAGACGAGGTTGCTTCCCGTGTGCGGGCGCTGATTGATGAACAAAATCTGGAACCGGGCATGAAGTTGCCCGCTGAACGCCAACTGGCGATGCAGCTCGGCGTGTCGCGTAATTCGCTGCGCGAGGCGCTGGCGAAACTGGTCAGTGAAGGTGTGCTTCTTAGTCGTCGCGGTGGCGGGACGTTTATTCGCTGGCGTCATGACGCGTGGTCGGAGCAAAACATCGTCCAGCCGCTGAAAACGCTGATGGCTGATGATCCGGATTACAGCTTCGATATTCTGGAAGCCCGCTACGCCATTGAGGCCAGCACCGCCTGGCACGCAGCAATGCGCGCCACACAAGCCGATAAAGAAAAGATACAGCTATGCTTTGAAGCGACGCTGAGTGAAGACCCGGATCTCGCCTCGCAAGCGGACGTTCGTTTTCATCTGGCAATTGCCGAAGCCTCACATAACATCGTGCTGCTGCAAACCATGCGCGGTTTCTTTGATGTCCTGCAATCTTCAGTGATGCAAAGTCGTCAGCGGATGTATCTGGTGCCGCCCGTTTTTTCGCAACTGACTGAACAGCATCAGGCAGTCATTAACGCCATTTTTGCCGGTGATGCCGACGGTGCGCGTAAAGCAATGATGGCGCACCTCAGCTTTGTCCACACCACCATGAAACGATTCGATGAAGATCAGGCTCGCCGTGCACGCATTACCCGCCTGCCCGGTGAGCATAATGAGCATTCGAGGGAGAAAAACGCATGATTATTTCCGCAGCCAGCGATTATCGCGCCGCAGCGCAACGCATTCTGCCGCCGTTCCTGTTCCACTATATGGATGGTGGTGCATATTCTGAATACACGCTGCGCCGCAACGTGGAGGATTTGTCAGAAGTGGCGCTGCGCCAACGCATTCTGAAAAACATGTCCGACTTAAGCCTGGAAACGACGCTGTTTAATGAAAAGCTGTCGATGCCGGTGGCGCTGGCTCCGGTGGGTTTGTGCGGCATGTATGCACGTCGCGGTGAAGTTCAGGCTGCCAAAGCGGCTGATGCTCACGGCATTCCGTTTACTCTCTCAACGGTTTCAGTTTGCCCGATTGAAGAAGTCGCTCCAGCTATCAAACGTCCGATGTGGTTCCAGCTTTATGTGCTGCGCGATCGCGGCTTTATGCGTAACGCGCTGGAACGGGCAAAAGCAGCGGGTTGCTCGACACTGGTTTTCACCGTGGATATGCCGACGCCGGGCGCACGTTATCGTGACGCACACTCTGGTATGAGCGGCCCGAATGCCGCAATGCGCCGCTACTTGCAGGCGGTGACGCATCCGCAATGGGCGTGGGATGTCGGCCTGAACGGTCGTCCGCATGATTTAGGTAATATTTCGGCTTACCTCGGCAAACCGACCGGACTGGAAGATTACATCGGCTGGCTGGGAAATAACTTCGATCCGTCCATCTCATGGAAAGACCTTGAGTGGATCCGCGATTTCTGGGATGGTCCGATGGTGATCAAAGGGATCCTCGACCCGGAAGATGCGCGTGATGCAGTGCGTTTTGGCGCTGACGGGATTGTGGTTTCTAACCACGGCGGCCGCCAGTTAGATGGCGTACTCTCTTCTGCCCGTGCGCTGCCTGCTATTGCGGATGCGGTGAAAGGCGATATCGCCATTCTGGCAGATAGCGGCATTCGTAACGGGCTTGATGTTGTGCGTATGATCGCGCTCGGTGCCGATACCGTACTGCTGGGTCGTGCTTTCCTGTATGCGCTGGCAACAGCGGGCCAGGCGGGCGTGGCGAACTTGCTGAACCTGATCGAGAAAGAGATGAAAGTGGCAATGACACTGACTGGCGCGAAATCGATCGGTGAAATTACGCAAGATTCGCTGGTGCAGGGGTTGGGCAAAGAGTTGCCGACGGCGCTGGCTCCGATGGCGAAAGGGAATGCAGCTTAAGGGTTAGATGAATATCTGCTATCCTGCCCCCGCACTAAGGGGGCAGTATGCTAAACATCGTACTTTACGAACCAGAAATTCCGCCAAACACTGGCAACATCATCCGTCTTTGCGCCAATACCGGCTTTCGTCTGCATATCATCGAACCGATGGGATTTGCCTGGGACGATAAGCGCCTGCGCCGCGCGGGGCTGGACTATCACGAGTTTACCGCCGTTACGCGTCATCATGACTATAGCGCGTTCCTCGAAGCAGAAAATCCCCAGCGTCTGTTTGCCCTCACCACGAAAGGTACGCCCACCCATAGCGCCGTAAGCTATCAGGATGGTGACTATCTGATGTTCGGTCCGGAAACACGCGGTCTGCCAGCGAGCATTCTTGATGCCCTGCCCGCTGAACAAAAAATTCGGATTCCGATGGTGCCGGACAGCCGCAGCATGAACCTGTCCAATGCGGTGTCGGTCGTGGTGTATGAAGCCTGGCGGCAGTTGGGGTATCCGGGAGCTGTATTAAGAGATTAGTTTCGCCAGGCCGGATAAGATGCGTTAGCATCGCATCCGGCACGATCGCAGGACGTCAGATCCCATCCCCATACTCAAACGTATGGTGAATGCCGTTGAAATGCTGATCCATATCCATTGATGGCTTATCGCTGTCTGGTTTACCGACAATGCGTGCCGGAACGCCAGCAGCGGTGGTATGCGGCGGCACTGGTTGCAGCACTACAGAACCCGCGCCAATCTTCGCACCGCGCCCGACTTCAATATTGCCAAGGATTTTCGCGCCCGCGCCAATCATCACGCCTTCACGAATTTTTGGGTGACGGTCGCCGCTGGTTTTGCCCGTACCGCCAAGAGTGACGGATTGCAGAATCGACACGTCGTTTTCAATCACCGCTGTTTCACCAACGACGATGCCTGTCGCGTGGTCGAGCATGATACCGCGACCAATTTTTGCCGCTGGGTGAATATCGACCTGAAAAGTCACAGACACCTGATTTTGCAGAAAAATAGCCAGTGCGCGACGCCCCTGATTCCACAGCCAGTGACCGATGCGATACGCCTGCAAGGCATGAAAACCTTTCAGGTATAACAAGGGGGTTGAGTATTTATCGACTGCCGGGTCGCGGGTGCGCACCGCCTGAATATCGCAGGCCGCAGAAGCGATCATTTCAGGGTCGGCGGCGTAGGCTTCTTCAACGACTTCACGAATAGCAATAGCAGGCATAATCGGCGATGACAGCTTGTTCGCCAGCATGTAGCTCAATGCACTGCCAAGGTTTTCATGCTTGAGTAGCGTTGCGTGGTAAAAACTGGCCAGCATTGGCTCACAGTCCGCCAGCGTTCTGGCTTCCGCTTTAATATTGTTCCAGACAATTTCCAGTTCTTCACACGACATTGCTTACTCCACACGATGAGATAATGACCGGCTCGTTCTGCGCGAGCCGGGTCATAGCGGTAACAAAGGTTCCCTGGGTTTAGTGGCTGCTTCGCTCGTCCTTGCGTGCACGACCTAATAAAGTCAATGCTGCCTCGCGCGCGTTTTTTCCGCAATATAATACTTGATAAATTTCCTCGGTTATTGGCATTTCAACGCCGAAGCGATGTGCCAGTTCGCGGACTTCTTTCGTATTGCGGTAGCCTTCAACCACCTGACCAATCTTCTCCTGCGCGCTTTGTACATCCATGCCCTGACCGAGCATCATGCCAAAACGGCGGTTACGCGACTGGTTGTCGGTACAGGTAAGCACCAGATCGCCCAAACCTGCCATGCCCATAAAGGTGGCAGGATCGGCGCCCAGCGCCGTGCCCAGACGCGACATTTCAGCCAGACCACGGGTGATCAGCGCCGTTCGCGCATTCGCCCCGAAGCCGATACCGTCGGACATGCCCGCGCCAATGGCAATGACGTTTTTCACCGCGCCGCCAAGCTGGACACCAATGAAATCCGGGTTGCTGTAAACACGGAAACTTTTGCCACAGTGCAACAGTTGCTGGAGGTCATCAGCAAAGGTTTGATCGGTGGAAGCCAGCGAAATGGCCGTCGGTAAACCTGCCGCCAGTTCTTTCGCAAAAGTTGGGCCAGAGATAACCGCCAGTGGAATTTGATCGCCTAACGCCTCGCGCGCTACGTCCTGTAACAGACGTCCGGTTTCCGCTTCCAGTCCTTTTGTCGCCCACACCAGGCGCGCATCAGGGCGCATCAGCGGTTTAATCTGGCGCAGCACTTCACCAAAGACATGGCTGGGTACGACGACGAGAATATTACGGCTGGCTGCCAGTGCGGTGGCGAGATCGCTTTCAAGGTGAAGCGTATCGGGAAAAGGCACATCGGGGAGAAACGCGGCGTTACAGCGGTCACGTTCAAGCGTCGCGATATGTTCAGGGTCATGGCCCCAGAGGACAACCTCGTGGCCATTTCTTGCCAGGGTAATGGCAAGAGCGGTGCCGTACGAGCCGGCACCGATCACAGTCATTGAAGCATTACGTTGGTTCATCAGGCATCCTGATGTTCTTCAGTACCTTCGCCAGCCTGCTGCTGTAAATAGTTCATGAACAGCGCATCGAAGTTAACCGGCGCAAGGTTCAGTTGCGGGAACGTACCGCGAGATACCATGCTGGTGATGCACTCACGAGCATACGGGAACAGAATGTTCGGGCAGTATGCGCCCAGGCAATGTGCCATCTGGGTGCCTTCGATACCCGCGATGGAGAAAATACCGCCCTGCTGAACTTCGCACAGGAACGCGGTTTCTTCACCCAGAGATGCCGTTACGGTAACACGCAGTACCACTTCGTAAACGTCATCTGCCAGTTGAGAAGATGCCGTATCCAGATCAAGTTTAACTTCTGGCTGCCAATCTTTCTGGAAAACGTGCGGCGCGTTCGGCGCTTCGAAAGAAATATCCTTGGTATAAATACGCTGGATCTGGAAGGTCATTTCGGTGTTGTTTTGTTCTGACATGTGTAGAAAACCCTTAAGTGTTGTCCTTAAATACTGCGCAGTGTAATGCCAACGTTAATACGTTATTTCAGCAGGGGATCCAGTCCACCACGTGCATCCAATGCATACAAGTCGTCACAGCCGCCAATGTGCTGTGCGTCAATAAAAATCTGCGGAACCGTGGTGCGACCACTGCGTTTGATCATCTCTTCACGCTTAGCGGCGTTGCCATCAATCGGTAGCTCCTGGAAACTCACGCCCTTGCTGCTCAGCAGTGCTTTCGCACGATGGCAATACGGGCAGGTTTCTTTGGTATAGATTTCAACATTGGCCATAACTTAGCTCCTGTTTTTTTACCTGTAGTTTTATGTTGCAGGGTAGCGACAAATAGTGTGTCCCCAGAAGCTTATATCAATAAGTCGCTGGGGGTCTAATTACAGCTAACTGCCTGCGGCATGAAAGACGACAGGTAAATTATTTGCCGCGCACCAGAGGCAAGTTTTCACCAGCCCAGCCAGCGACGCCTTCTTTCAGCACGAATACTTGCGCAAACCCTGCTTTCGTCAGCGCGTTTGCAGGCTCCTGGCACTGCATACCAGAACCGTCTACCACGATAACCGGTTTGTCTTTGTGCTTCTCAAGTTCACCAACATTGTTGGCTTTGATTTCGCTCGGCAACAGATTGATAGAACCTGCGATATGGCCTTTACGGAAGTCATCACGCTGACGTAAATCCACAACCACTGCGTCTTCTTTGTTGATCAGACGCGTAGCTTCACCACGAGTAATTACCTTCACTTTCGAGGTCAGGCTCTTAAACGTAGTAACAAGAACCGCCACCAGTAACGCGATCCAGGCGATACTCAGTATGGGATGACGGCCAACAAATTGCATAATTTCTTGCATGGGGGGTAATAACTCCCGACGTAGTGATTAAAAACCAGGGAAGGAGTATACCTGCGCGTTGCGGCAAATACAGCCAGCGCGTGCACTGGAATGCAATTTTGCGGCACGCTACGAAAAAAAATCGCAAATCTGGCATCAGCTTGCCGCGAGCGGTCGTATATTTTGATCTTCAGAGGCTATTTTATCGATTCAGCTGTAGTAAAATTACGCAAATTTTGACTCTTGAGTATGAGGTTGTCGCAATGTCGGTTTCTAAAAAACCTATGGTACTGGTGATTCTGGATGGCTATGGCTATCGCGAAGAACAGCAGGATAACGCCATTTTTAGTGCTAAAACCCCGGTAATGGATGCACTGTGGGCCAATCGTCCGCATACCCTGATCGACGCTTCCGGTCTGGAAGTCGGTCTGCCTGACCGTCAGATGGGTAACTCCGAAGTAGGTCACGTTAACCTGGGTGCCGGCCGCATCGTGTATCAGGACCTGACTCGTCTGGATGTTGAAATCAAAGATCGCGCTTTCTTCGCCAACCCGACGCTGACTGGCGCGGTAGATAAAGCGAAGAACGCGGGCAAAGCGGTACACATCATGGGTCTGCTCTCCGCAGGCGGTGTACACAGCCACGAAGATCACATCATGGCAATGGTAGAGCTGGCAGCTGAACGTGGTGCAGAGAAAATCTACCTGCACGCATTCCTTGACGGTCGTGACACCCCGCCGCGCAGTGCTGAATCCTCGCTGAAAAAATTCGAAGAGAAATTTGCCGCGCTGGGTAAAGGCCGCGTAGCGTCCATTATTGGTCGTTACTACGCGATGGATCGCGATAACCGTTGGGATCGCGTTGAAAAAGCTTATGACCTGCTGACTCTGGCGCAGGGTGAGTTCCAGGCTGATACCGCCGTTGCTGGTTTGCAGGCCGCTTATGCTCGCGACGAAAACGACGAGTTCGTGAAAGCGACCGTTATTCGTGCTGAAGGCCAGCCAGATGCAGCGATGGAAGACGGCGATGCGCTGATTTTCATGAACTTCCGCGCTGACCGCGCGCGTGAAATCACTCGTGCATTTGTAAACGCTGATTTCGACGGCTTCGCGCGTAAGAAAGTGGTTAACATCGATTTCGTGATGCTGACCGAATACGCCGCCGACATCAAAACCGCCGTTGCTTACCCACCAGCCTCTCTGGTTAACACCTTCGGCGAGTGGATGGCGAAAAACGACAAAACTCAGCTGCGTATTTCCGAAACCGAAAAATATGCCCACGTCACTTTCTTCTTTAACGGTGGCGTAGAAGAGTCGTTCAAAGGCGAAGATCGCATTCTGATCAACTCGCCGAAAGTGGCTACCTACGATTTGCAGCCGGAAATGAGCTCCGCTGAACTGACCGAGAAGCTGGTTGCGGCAATTAAGAGCGGCAAATACGACACCATCATCTGTAACTATCCGAACGGCGACATGGTAGGTCACACCGGGGTGATGGAAGCTGCGGTTAAAGCGGTTGAAGCACTGGATCACTGCGTGGAAGAAGTGACCAAAGCTGTTGAGTCCGTGGGTGGACAACTGCTGATCACCGCTGACCACGGTAACGCTGAACAGATGCGCGATCCGGCTACTGGTCAGGCTCACACGGCGCATACCAACCTGCCTGTTCCGCTGATTTACGTTGGCGATAAGAACGTGAAAGCAGTTGAAGGTGGCAAACTTTCTGACATCGCGCCGACCATGCTCTCTTTAATGGGTATGGAAATCCCGCAAGAGATGACTGGTAAGCCGCTGTTCATCGTGGAATAATCCCTCCCCATGAGGGGAAAGGCGATTAATACCATGACACGGGCCACGAAACCGCGCAGGTTTGCAGTCAGGCCCATCATTTACGCCAGCGTTCTTTGCGCTGGCGTATTGTTGTGCACTTTTTCTGCCCACGCGGATGACCGTGACCAACTCAAGTCTATTCAGGCTGATATCGCTGCCAAAGAGCGTGCGGTACGCCAACAACAGCAACAACGCTCAAGCCTGCTGGCACAATTGAAAAAGCAGGAAGAGGCGATCTCCGAAGCCACTCGTAAGCTGCGCGAAACGCAAAATACGCTCAATCAACTGAATAAACAGATTGATGAGATGAACGCCTCGATTGCCAAACTGGAACAGCAAAAAGCGGCTCAGGAACGCAGTCTCGCTGCGCAACTGGACGCCGCATTTCGCCAGGGTGAGCATACGGGTATACAGCTCATTCTCAGCGGTGAAGAAAGCCAGCGCGGTCAGCGTTTACAGGCTTATTTCGGCTATCTCAACCAGGCGCGACAAGAAACCATCGCCGAACTGAAGCAAACACGCGCAGAAGTCGCCATGCAGCGCGCCGAGCTGGAAGAGAAACAGAGCGAGCAACAAACGCTGTTATACGAACAACGCGCTCAGCAGGCGAAGCTGACCCAGGCGCTGAACGAGCGTAAGAAGACGCTGGCAGGGCTGGAGTCTTCCATTCAACAAGGTCAGCAGCAGCTAAGTGAACTGCGCGCCAACGAATCTCGTCTGCGCAATAGCATTGCTCGTGCAGAAGCGGCAGCGAAAGCACGTGCTGAACGAGAAGCGCGTGAGGCTCAGGCTGTTCGCGACAGGCAAAAAGAAGCGACGCGCAAAGGCACCACCTACAAACCGACTGAAAGCGAAAAATCACTGATGTCCCGAACCGGTGGTCTGGGTGCGCCGCGTGGTCAGGCATTCTGGCCGGTTCGCGGGCCGACGCTGCACCGCTATGGCGAACAGCTACAGGGTGAGCTGCGCTGGAAAGGGATGGTGATTGGTGCCTCTGAAGGTACTGAAGTTAAAGCGATTGCCGACGGTCGGGTGATTCTGGCTGACTGGCTGCAAGGCTACGGCCTGGTGGTGGTGGTTGAGCACGGTAAAGGCGATATGAGCCTTTATGGCTATAATCAGAGCGCACTGGTGAGCGTTGGTTCGCAGGTTCGCGCGGGTCAGCCAATTGCACTGGTGGGCAGCAGTGGCGGTCAGGGTCGGCCTTCACTCTATTTCGAAATTCGCCGCCAGGGTCAGGCGGTCAATCCACAGCCGTGGTTGGGAAGATAAGTTTTGTTTCCATTTCGTCGTAACGTTCTTGCATTTGCCGCTCTGTTGGCTCTCTCCTCCCCTGTACTTGCTGGCAAACTTGCCATCGTCATTGATGATTTTGGTTATCGCCCGCACAACGAAAACCAGGTGCTGGCGATGCCCTCCGCTATCTCTGTCGCCGTGTTACCCGACTCGCCACACGCCAGAGAGATGGCGACTAAAGCGCATAACAGCGGTCACGAAGTATTGATTCATCTACCGATGGCACCGCTGAGTAAGCAGCCGCTGGAGAAAAATACGCTGCGCCCGGAGATGAGCAGCGACGAGATTGAGCGCATTATTCGCAGCGCGGTCAATAACGTGCCCTATGCCGTGGGGATCAACAACCACATGGGCAGCAAGATGACCTCTAACCTTTTTGGTATGCAGAAAGTGATGCAGGCGCTGGAGCGTTACAATCTTTACTTCCTCGACAGTGTGACTATCGGTAATACCCAGGCGATGCGCGCCGCACAAGGTACTGGCGTAAAAGTCATCAAACGGAAAGTGTTTCTCGATGATTCCCAGAACGAAGCGGACATCCGTATGCAGTTCAATCGCGCAATTGACCTGGCGCGTCGCAACGGTTCAACCATCGCCATTGGTCATCCTCACCCTTCAACAGTTCGCGTATTGCAACAGATGGTTTATAACCTGCCGCCAGACATTACGCTGGTGAAAGCCAGCAGCTTGCTGAATGAACCGCAGGTCGATACGTCTACACCGCCGAAGAACACTGTGCCCGATGCACCGCGTAATCCGTTCCGTGGCGTGAAGCTGTGCAAACCGAAGAAACCGATAGAACCTGTTTATGCTAATCGCTTCTTTGAAGTATTAAGCGAAAGCATCAGCCAGAGCACGCTGATCGTTTACTTCCAGCATCAGTGGCAGGGCTGGGGCAAACAGCCCGAAGCGGCGAAGTTTAACGCTAGCGCAAATTAAAGGCGCTGCGCGTAATGCGATGGTGCGACCGTGTTTTGTCGCGCCATTGCCATAAGCGGAAAGACCACAGTAATGCCTGATAACCTACCTTTACGCTGCGGACATTAGTAATCAGACGTTTATACATGCCGGAAGTAAATATCTCGGCAATCATCCGCTGGCGGGTAATAATATCCGGCTCTTTGCGCACTGCATGGCAAACGCGCAATGCTTCGTAAGTTATTTGCTGATGAAATTCCGGATAAATCGTAATTTTGTCGGCATAATTTCTATTTAATTTCTCCAGCAGGCGGGTAATTTTAATATAGTGCCGTTGATAATTAAGATTTTTATTCCCTTGTCGATTCAACCGACTCACTGACGTATTATGCAGATAATATTTATATAACGATTGTTCGGTATATCGCGCACGCAGCGCGTTAAACATAAATTCTGTTGTCCATACAATATCCTGATGATGTAATCCAACAATAAATTTAATGTTATTTTTTACAATAACGTCGCGGCGATAAATACCCATCCAGACAACGTGAGTCCAGCGGCGAGAAGAAAGTCCCATCCGCAGCCAGTCCGGGCCGGTTAATACGCCGGTTGAGCGAAGGCGATCGATGGGGATAGATTGCCAGGTTTCTCCCGTTTCACGAAAACACCAGTCAGCATTGCACTGCGCCACATCGAGATCGTCCTCTAACGCCATTGTCATCAGCGTTTCGTACATGGTGGGATAGACTTCATCATCAGCATCGACAAAAGCAACATATTTGCCCGTCGCTGCCTCGATCCCGCGATTACGCGCCACCGATGCGCCAGCATTCGCCTGATGCAACAAACGAACGTGCGGATAGTTTTCTGCGTAATACTTTGCTATTTCAACAGAATTATCCGTTGAACCATCGTTAATAATAATGATTTCCAGAGCAGTCCAGGTTTGCGCGATTAAAGATTCCATACAAGTGCGGAAATCACCGCCCGCATTATATAACGGAATAATAACACTAAGTTTATTGGTGCTGTTCATCATAAATTACCGACGACCTCTGAAGTTACCCTAACGTTGTACAGGCTTTGTATTGAGAAACTATTAAGCCTGTGAGATATTATTTTTACAGGTGAGAGAGTCACTTCAGAGTAGAGAGATAATGAGAGCAGCTATATAAGAGATCAGCGCAATTACGATATCTTTATTACACTGACAGGATTTTACATATTTAACGGATTATCCTCAGGCAAAAGGGCTGGAATACCAGCCCTTATTCGTGTTAATCCCAGCTCAGGATAACTTTCCCGGACTGGCCCGAACGCATGGCGTCAAAGCCCTTCTGGAAATCATCGATGGAGAAACGATGGGTAATGATTGGTGAGAGATCCAGACCAGACTGAATCAACGCCGCCATCTTGTACCAGGTTTCGAACATCTCACGACCGTAAATGCCTTTAATGAACAAGCCTTTAAAGATCACTTTTGTCCAGTCGATCGACATGTCAGAAGGTGGAATACCCAGCATCGCAATACGGCCACCGTGGTTCATTGTGTCGAGCATAGTACGAAACGCTGGCGGCGCACCGGACATTTCCAGACCGACATCAAAGCCTTCGGTCATGCCTAGCTCCGCCATCACGTCATTGAGATTTTCTTTCGCGACGTTAACCGCGCGCGTGATACCCATTTTGCGCGCCAGTTCGAGACGATATTCATTAACGTCGGTGATAACCACATTACGCGCGCCGACATGTTTCGCCACCGCCGCCGCCATAATACCAATCGGGCCTGCACCGGAGACCAGCACATCCTCACCCACCAGATCGAACGACAGCGCGGTATGCACGGCGTTACCGAAGGGATCAAAAATGGAAGCCAGGTCGTCGGAGATATTGTCGGGAATTTTGAAGGCGTTGAAGGCTGGGATCACCAGATACTCGGCGAAACATCCCGGACGGTTAACGCCAACGCCCACCGTATTACGGCACAGATGGGTACGACCGCCGCGACAGTTGCGACAGTGACCACAAGTGATATGACCTTCGCCAGACACGCGATCGCCAATCTGGAAGCCTTTCACTTCCTGACCAATACCTACCACTTCACCGACATATTCATGGCCTACGACCATCGGCACCGGGATGGTTTTTTGCGACCACTCATCCCAGTTATAGATGTGAACGTCAGTCCCGCAGATGGCTGTTTTACGGATTTTAATCAGCAGATCGTTATGCCCGAGTTCCGGTTCAGGAACGTCGGTCATCCAGATGCCCTCTTCCGCTTTCAGTTTGGATAACGCTTTCATCTCACATCCTCACTCAGGCGATTACGCCCAGTTGTTTACCAATACGCGTGAACGCTTCTACCGCACGCGTAATTTGCTCAGGGGTATGCGCCGCAGACATCTGGGTTCGAATACGCGCCTGACCTTTCGGTACGACCGGATAGAAGAAACCGGTGACGTAAATGCCCTCTTTTTGCAGCTCGCGGGCAAATTTTTGCGCCACTACCGCATCGCCAAGCATGACCGGAATAATGGCGTGATCGGCTCCCGCCAGGGTAAAGCCCGCCGCCGACATTTGCTCACGGAACTGACGCGCGTTAGCCCACAGGCGGTCACGCAGTTCGCTGCCCGCTTCGACCATCTCCAGCACTTTAATGGAAGCGGCGACAATGGCTGGTGCCAGTGAGTTGGAGAACAGGTACGGACGAGAACGCTGGCGCAGCCACTCAACCACTTCTTTGCGCGCCGCAGTGTAACCGCCGGAAGCACCACCTAAGGCTTTACCCAGCGTGCCGGTGATAATATCGACACGACCCATCACATCGCAGTATTCATGGGAACCACGACCGTTTTCACCGACAAAACCAACCGCGTGGGAGTCATCCACCATCACCAGCGCATCGTAAATATCTGCCAAATCGCAAACGCCTTTCAGGTTGGCAATCACGCCGTCCATCGAGAACACGCCGTCGGTGGCGATCAGAACATGACGCGCCCCGGCTTCACGCGCCTCTTTCAGGCACGCTTCCAGCTCCTGCATATTGTTGTTGGCGTAGCGATAGCGTTTGGCTTTGCACAGACGCACACCATCAATAATAGACGCGTGGTTCAGTGCGTCGGAGATAATGGCGTCTTCCGCGCCCAGCAGCGTTTCAAACAGGCCGCCGTTGGCATCAAAACAGGAAGAGTAGAGAATCGCATCTTCCATACCCAGGAATGCCGCCAGTTTCTGCTCAAGCTCTTTATGGCTATCCTGAGTGCCGCAGATAAAACGTACTGAAGCCATGCCGAAACCATGAGAATCCATTCCCGCTTTTGCTGCCGCAATCAGCTCTGGGTGGTTCGCCAACCCAAGATAGTTATTGGCACAAAAGTTGATGACGTGGCTTCCATCAGCCACAGTGATGTCTGCTTGCTGCGCAGACGTGATAATGCGCTCTTCTTTAAACAACCCTTCCGCCCGTGCGGTTTCCAGGTCGTTGGTTAACTGCTGATAAAATTCTCCACGCATTGCGATTCTCCAGACAGGGCAAATTCCAGCACATATTACCCAAACTTATAGGTCGCGACGAGATGACGCGTTAACACTTCTGTAAAATTTAGAATAAATAACGCCCATCACTCTCACTTTCGGCGAATGGCTGAAGCCAACGTCGTGTAGTGATATGATAGAAGTATTCGTGTCTGAGATTGTCTCTGACTCCATAATTCGAAGGTTACAGTTATGATCATCGTTACCGGCGGCGCGGGCTTTATCGGCAGCAACATCGTTAAGGCCCTGAATGATAAAGGCATCACCGATATTCTGGTGGTGGACAACCTGAAAGACGGCACCAAGTTTGTGAACCTGGTGGATCTGAATATCGCGGACTATATGGATAAGGAAGACTTCCTGATCCAGATTATGGCTGGCGAAGAGTTCGGCGATGTCGAAGCGATTTTCCACGAAGGCGCGTGCTCATCCACCACCGAGTGGGATGGCAAGTATATGATGGATAACAACTATCAATACTCCAAAGAGCTGCTGCACTACTGTCTGGAGCGCGAAATTCCGTTCCTGTATGCATCTTCCGCAGCGACCTATGGCGGACGCACCTCCGACTTTATTGAATCCCGTGAATACGAAAAACCACTAAACGTCTACGGTTACTCAAAATTCCTGTTTGATGAATATGTTCGTCAAATTCTGCCAGAAGCGAACTCGCAGATTGTTGGCTTCCGTTATTTCAACGTTTATGGGCCGCGTGAAGGTCATAAAGGCAGCATGGCGAGCGTCGCTTTCCATCTCAACACCCAGCTTAACAACGGTGAATCACCGAAACTGTTCGAAGGTAGCGAGAACTTTAAACGCGACTTCGTCTACGTGGGCGACGTGGCAGATGTGAATCTGTGGTTCCTGGAAAATGGCGTTTCCGGCATCTTCAACCTCGGTACTGGTCGTGCAGAATCCTTCCAGGCCGTAGCAGATGCTACGCTTGCTTATCACAAGAAAGGTCAGATCGAATACATTCCGTTCCCGGATAAACTGAAAGGCCGCTATCAGGCGTTTACTCAGGCGGATCTGACTAATCTGCGCGCGGCGGGTTACGACAAACCGTTCAAAACCGTTGCTGAAGGTGTAACGGAATATATGGCCTGGCTGAATCGCGACGCGTAACTATGAAGATTTTGGTGATAGGCCCGTCTTGGGTTGGCGACATGATGATGTCGCAAAGTCTCTATCGCACGCTCCAGGCGCGCTATCCCCAGGCAATAATCGACGTGATGGCACCGGCGTGGTGCCGTCCGTTATTGTCGCGGATGCCGGAAGTTAACGAAGCTATCCCTATGCCCCTCGGTCACGGGGCGCTGGAGATCAGCGAACGCCGCAAGCTGGGACATAGCCTGCGCGAAAAACGTTACGACCGCGCCTACGTCTTACCCAACTCCTTTAAATCCGCATTAGTGCCTTTCTTCGCGGGCATTCCACATCGCACCGGCTGGCGCGGTGAAATGCGCTACGGTTTACTCAACGATGTGCGTGTGCTTGATAAAGAAGACTGGCCGCTAATGGTGGAACGCTATGTCGCGCTGGCCTATGACAAAGGCGTAATGCGTACCGCACAAGATCTACCAAAACCGTTGTTATGGCCGCAATTGCAGGTGAGCGAAGGTGAAAAATCGTATACCTGTAACCAATTTTCCCTCTCATCAGAACGTCCGATGATTGGCTTTTGCCCGGGCGCGGAGTTTGGCCCCGCAAAACGCTGGCCGCACTACCACTACGCAGAGCTGGCAAAGCAGCTAATTGATGAAGGTTATCAGGTGGTTCTGTTTGGTTCGGCGAAAGATCATGAAGCGGGCAATGAGATACTCGCTGCACTGAATACCGAGCAGCAGGCATGGTGTCGTAATCTGGCGGGAGAAACACAGCTTGATCAAGCCGTTATTCTGATTGCGGCCTGTAAAGCCATAGTCACCAACGATTCCGGTCTGATGCACGTCGCAGCAGCACTGAATCGTCCGCTGGTCGCACTGTATGGGCCAAGCAGCCCGGACTTTACGCCGCCGCTTTCTCATAAAGCGCGAGTAATTCGTCTGATTACTGGCTACCACAAAGTGCGTAAAGGCGATGCCGCAGAAGGGTATCACCAGAGTCTGATCGACATTACGCCACAGCGCGTGCTGGAAGAACTCAACGCACTGTTGTTACAAGAGGAAGCCTGACGGATGCGGGTTCTTATCGTCAAAACATCGTCGATGGGCGATGTCCTCCATACGCTGCCCGCGCTAACCGATGCACAGCAGGCAATCCCTGGAATAAAGTTTGATTGGGTGGTGGAAGAAGGCTTTGCACAGATCCCTTCCTGGCACGCCGCCGTTGAACGGGTTATTCCGGTAGCGATACGTCGCTGGCGTAAAGCGTGGTTTTCTGCCCCTATTAAAGCGGAGCGGAAAGCGTTTCGTGAAACGCTACAGGCAGAAAACTATGACGCGATTATTGATGCGCAAGGGCTGGTAAAAAGTGCCGCGCTGGTGACACGTCTGGCGCATGGTATTAAGCATGGAATGGACTGGCAAACCGCTCGCGAACCACTGGCAAGCCTGTTTTACAATCGCAAGCATCATATTGCAAAGCAGCAGCACGCCGTAGAGCGCACCCGTGAGCTGTTCGCCAAAAGCCTGGGTTACAGCAAACCACAGACTCAGGGCGACTATGCCATTGCGCAGCATTTCCTGGCTAACCTGCCGACGGATGCTGGCGAATATGTCGTATTTCTTCATGCGACGACCCGTGATGATAAACACTGGCCGGAAGAACACTGGCGAGAATTAATTGGTTTACTGGCAGGTTCAGGGATTCGCATTAAACTTCCCTGGGGCGCGCCACATGAAGAAGCGCGGGCGAAAAGGCTGGCGGAAGGATTTGATTATGTCGACGTATTGCCGAAGATGAGTCTGGAAGGTGTTGCCAGCGTGCTGGCCGGGGCGAAATTCGTGGTTTCGGTGGATACGGGATTAAGCCATTTAACTGCGGCTCTGGATAAACAAAATATTACTGTATATGGACCGACCGATCCGGGATTAATTGGCGGATATGGGAAGAATCAGGTGGTTTGTAGGGCGCCGGATAAAGATCTCGCTCATCTGACTGCAGAAGCAGTATTAAAAAAAACCAAGTCCTGATTAACACATTATATATTATTTAAGATGGTGGATAAGCAATGTTAACAGCCTCGATGGCGCTGCGTAATAAAGAGAACTGGAAACCATACTGGAATAAAGCGTTGGTATTCCTCTTTATTGCAACCTTTTTCCTTGATGGCATTACCCGTTATAAGCATATTATATCAGTATTAATGATCATCACGGTAATCTATCAAGTTTCTCGTGCTCCAGGAACATTTAAAACACTCTATAAAAATAATCTTTTTTATAGTGTCATAGCACTGTCGCTCATTCTTTTATATGCCACATTCATATCACCTGACCTGAAAATAAGTTTTAAAGAATTCAGTAACACGGTACTTAAAGGATTTTTGGCATATAGTTTACTTATACCCGCATTATTAAAAGATGAAGATAATGAAAGCATCGGTAAAATTGTACTATACTCATTAGTTACCGGACTTGGGTTGCGCTGCCTTGTTGAAATTATTCTCTATATTCAAGATTATAATAAAGGGATAATGCCATTTACGACCTATGAGCACCGTAGTATTTCCGACTCAATGGTATTTTTGTTTCCTGCATTATTAAACCTTTGGTTTATCAAGAAAACATCTTATAAAATAGGTTTTATAATTTTTAGTGCAGTTTTCTTATTTCTGCTTTTAGGAACGCTCTCCCGTGGTGCGTGGCTGGCTGTATTCATTGTTACCCTGCTATGGTTAATCTTAAATCGCCAGTGGAAATTACTGATGATGACATCCATCGTCATTTCTGTTGCAGCGGCGTGTGTATTTGTCTATAAAGCTGATGATGCTGATAAAGATAGACTTATTTATAAACTTCAACAGACTGACAGTTCTTATCGCTATACCAATGGTACACAGGGTACGGCGTGGACATTAATTATGGAAAATCCGCTTAAGGGATATGGCTACGGCGATGATATTTACCATGCAATATATAATCAGCGTGTCGTAGATTTTCCGTCATGGACGTTCAGGCAATCCATTGGACCACACAACGTTGTTTTATCAATTTGGTTTGCAGCAGGTTTAGCTGGACTACTCGCTTTGCTTTATCTGTATGGCTCTATTATTAAAGAAACAGCTAATGCAACCTTTAAAAAAGTTGTGGTCACTCCTTATAATGGTCAATTACTACTATTTTTAACTCTTGTAGGCTTTTATATTATTCGAGGAAACTTCGAGGAAGTTGATCTTAAACCAATTGGCTTAATTGTTGGTTTACTGTTAGCAATGCGGAATAAATAAAAAAAAGCCTGCCTGACATTAATTTCAGGCAGGCTCTTAAAATCAAATAATTGTTTAACCAAACCAGTCTTGTATTTGTGCTTCAAAGCACTGAGTTACATGTTCCCAACTATATTTTGAGAAAACAAAATTCCGGGCATTTTCAGCAAGTTGCGCTCTGTTAGCATCAGCTAAAACTCGCTTAATATCCGCGAAAATACTTTCAGATGTCATAGGCTCTGCAAGGTGATAGCCTGTAATTCCTTCCAGAACAAACTCACTGATTCCACCTTTTTGACTGGCAAGTACAGGTTTACCTGCCGCCATCGCTTCAACAGCTACCATACAAAAAGCCTCTTCTACCTGAGAAGGCACAATAACTAAATCAGCTAAACGGTAATAATTATGCATCTGCTCTGGTGACTGTCCACCCGCCATAATGCATTGCGCACCAATAGCTTTCGCTGCATCCAGAACTTTTTTCTGATATTCAGCTTTTTCACCTTTTTTACTGGCAAAAGGATCACCGACGATCACCAGTTTGAGGTTATCTTGTGTCTTATTCAGCTGATTAAAAGCCTCCATAAGCATCAGGCAACCTTTATCTGGCGATATCCTTCCTGCAAATAATAGCACAGTATCATTCGCATCAATGTTCAGCTTCTGCCTCAAATTTTCAGTATTATTTTGTCTATACGATTCAGAACAAAAACCATTAGGCACAATAGCAATAGTTGCATCAGGCATTTTTTCCGAATAAAAATCGAACAGAAACTGGCTAGGAACAATTATCTTTGCATTTTTGTCTAACTGACCAGGCTCGAAAGCATTATGAAGATGCATAACTAGCTGCGCTTGAGGACTTCTGTCACGAATCTGTTTATACAGCTTCATGCTATTGTGAATAACAATAACAGATTCTTTCAGATCAGCATTTTTAGGTTGAGTATTTAAAATACGCTGAGAATACGGCACAGGATCAAGTCGAGTCCACTTTTGAAAAAGTCGTTTATAGACTCGACTAAAACTAATGTAATGAATATCACAATTATCATTTACTTTTGTATAGGCCGGGTAACCATCATTTCGAATACAGGCGATAGTTGCTGGAATCGAAAGCCTTTTTGCTACCTGATAAATCCACGTTTCTACCGCTGCTGCTCCTTTTGGCGGTATAGAAAATATTGGCGTGACGGTAAATATTATTTTTTTAATCATTATTAAATAACCCCAATATTTTTATAAAATAACGTAAACAAATAAAAGATATTAGCTTATTTTATCAAACTACAAGACTCTTCAATTTCTGACGCTTTCATAAATGGAATAATATCATATTGAATCGCTGTATCATCAGACAAATTATAAATGTTAATATCTTCTACATTGTCACGCATAAAGCGGAAAAACGGTAAGATTTTGAATAAATCTCTACTCAACTCCGAAGGCATAGGATTCTTATCTTCGTCATAGAAACGCGAACAACTACCCGTTAAATCCAGGCCGGAACAAATGACCCGCGCATACTTCAGTGAATATGCGATTTGGATTGCAGCAAAAGCAATAGTATGGCATGAGCAATAACCAAGACTAATGTCCTTGCTAAACCCGACCAGCCGGCCTTTTTTAGATAACGGTACAGAGATCAGCAGTTCTTTATGAATCTGACTTAATATGTTGAATTTAATCTTCTTTATAAATCCACCTTTTTCTCTACGGTAAAATGACCGTAGTACGAGACAATTCTGGAGGATATAAAGTTTATCTTCTTCGGAGGCGTGTTCATAAACGTCAACGTTTACGATGGTATAACGACTTCTCTGGCTAAAATTATAAAAATCATCACGACGCTGATGTAAAAAACGAACATCTGTAAGTACATAAATAAAGGGAACAATATTATGACTTAACAGATATTGCGCAGAACCATTGACAGCAATAATATCCTTTGCCCGTAATATCGACAAAGGCGTCTTTTGCGATGTGGGACCAGATAGAAAAATAATAACATCATCAGATGTTTTATTTTCAATCAGGTTTTCAACATCCGTTTTGTCAATGTATCGAATATTCTTCATGATAAACCTGTGAAATAAATAACTCCGTATAAAAATGCCTAACGAAGACGCGTAATTGTGGGATATTTATGCTTTAGCGTGCTGGTTTTCCTTTCAAACGCCGCATAATATTGCGCATTTTTTTACGATAAACTAAAAGATAATAACCAAGATCCTTAATCTCATTTTTAATACCGTAATGACGCTCTAAATCAAGACGGTCTTTCGCTTTCCGCTGCGCTGAAGCACGTTTCCCGGAGAGATCAATAATTCGAACTTCACCATTTTTTATAATGAAGTTACCACGATGAGGATCACCAGAAACCATGCCATGTTGATGCAAGGCATTAATTGATTGCTGAATTTTATTTTTTAGCACATCATCAATATCGGGCATATCACACAACTCTATGCCATCAATATACTCGATAAGCATGATATATGTATGGACAAATCGTAAGGTTTTTCTCTCTGCTAATAAATAAAAATCGTTGAGAGTATGTAAGCCTTCATTTCGCACTTTTTGGGTTTGTTCAAAAAGGCGTTCGTAATAATCACCTTTTAATAGAGATTTAAAAAACCGCTCGTTGCGTTTAATTTTTGGAGAAAATACCTTAAGCACCAACTTACCGTAATCGGTGTCAATAAGCATGACTTTTGTATCATCAATAGAACGAAACACTTTGATGATCTTAATATTATAAGATAAAAAGTCATTTAATACATTGAGGTACTTTGAATTGTTGTCATCAGTAAAAACAACAAAATCTTTAATCTTATTTTTCTGAATCATGATAAGCCAATTAAAGGTTATTTACTGTAATATTTTCGGTAAAGATAACGGACCCCTGCTATAACACCGGTTACGTAATGATGCTGGACTAACAAATGCTTATATCTTTTCTTAAATTCGATAACTGATTTTGCATCTCTGGGAGAATCATTTTTCCATGGCGAATTATCTAACGCTATTTTAAAATATTTTACCGATGGATAAATTGCCCATTTATGCCACGGTTTAGTTGCTCCTGTATAATGGATGAGAAGCGTGTTCTCTGTAATCAACTTTTTATAGTTTTGATGTGTTTTATCTTTTAATTCGCTTTTAATGGTATAAATAGTATTGAATTCACGAGGCAAAAATATTGTCATCCCTTTCAATAAAACATTCATAACATCTTGATCAGGATATTTATAAACATTATCTTTACTCATAAGAATAGATAATGCTTTCTCTGTTAGTTTTGCATTAGCCCATTTCTTTAAGTCTAAATAAACTACTCCTGAATTAAAGTAGTGTCCCCGTAGTTCAGGATCAGACAACCTGGATACCGCTTTTTCCTGCATTGGCTCAACATCTTTAACAACAGCAGCCACCGCTCCGTTTAAATCCAGATGCAGTAGTTGGCTAATATCACCCTTACAAACAACATCCGCATCAAGATAAAGTAAACGATCAAGCGTCAGACCCAATAATTGAAACGCAAACAAACGAAAGTACATTGCTCTTGACCAGACCTGTGTACAAGGCAAGCACTGAAGCTTATCAGTATTAATTCTATAAAGCGTGATTCTTAATTGGTACTGCCTTGCAAGTTTTTCGACCTTTTGAAAAAAATCATCATTATAAACATCAGCAATAATATAAAAATCAAGATTAATATGTCGATTATTTAGGACAATTGATGTGATAGAAACACCTACACCATCAAGATAATTAGCATCGACACCATAGGCAACATTTAAACATTCAGAAGTATTTTTATTAGTTAGCCTAAAATCCCAGGCTTTAACTTTATCTATCTCTATGGCAGGAAATGAGTCCACAGGGCTACCCTTATATCATTACTTTATAGATTCCCAGTTTAATGCTTTATCTTTTTAACAAAATAGAAAAGATAATTGCTAAATCCTTTTAGATATCTATGCTTTTTCAGCATATGTTTTGCGCTATACCTTAATTGATTGCTATTGTTTGGTTTCAGCAACGCCGTATTCTTCCATGGCGAAGCATTTTTTGCCTCCATAAAGGCTTGTGATACAGGATAATCCCAGGCCCAATCATGCCAGGGCTTGGTCGGACCAATATAATGGATAAAAATAGTATCGCTGGTTACTGGATTTTTAAAACTTTCTTTGAGCTGATAATTTAAGCTAAACTGGGTATTGTATTTTATATCAGCAAAAATAAGTTTATCTGCCAGTAGCATATTTAATACATCCTGATCAGGATGTGTTATTTTTTTTACTATTTCTGGATCATTTAACATTGCAATGGCTCGTGCAGAAACCTGCTCAACTGCCCATTGGTTAGTATTGATCAATAAAAAACCAGAGTTAAAATAACCTTTAGCAATCCCCACAACACCTAACGAATGTGCACGTTTTTCCCACCAGTCATTTTGTCCTTCGGTAACAACCATTGCGACTGTATGATCAGGAAACGTGAAATTAATAAGTGGTTCTATAGTTCCCTGACAAATGATATCTGCATCCAGATATAGAACTTTAGGTGTTTTATTGATAAAGTAATCTGCAATAACAAAACGAAAATAAATTGCATGAGTCCAGTTCTTGGTACTTGGCAATGAACGGAGCCGATCGCCATTAATTAAATATACCTTAATCCTGGTTTTATATTGCTGAGCCAGAGCAGCAATATATTTCTGTTCATCTTCACAAAAATAATCAGTGAAAATATGGAAACATAAGCGATTTCCTTCATTATATTTTAATATTGAAGCAATCGAAATTCCGCAACCAAAAAGAAAATTTTTGTCAGTTCCATAAGCAATATCCAGACAAAGATTTTCTGTTTCCACTTTATAATTGTAATCAATAACTGAATTGAGAAACTCAGTCTCCTGGAAAAAAACCTGCTGCATCATTTCCTCCGGGAAATAACAGAAATAATTATATTTTGTAATCTGTCGTAATATTTCTGCTGGTAAAACTTATCAATCGATGCCGGAATTTTTTCATGTGCGATGTGAATTTCGCCGGCTATGTATTTATTGAGAAGAGCGACAAAACCGGTTATATTCCCCGGTTGATATAAATGACCATTAACATCAGGCTGGATGATGTCAGCAGGCCCGGAGATACAATCTGCACTGATACAAGGAATCCCCCACGATAAGGCTTCAAGTAGAGTCATAGGGAAACCTTCAAAAGATGACGTGAGTAATAACGCACTCACTTTTTTAATATCTTGCTGAACTAATTCCCAGGGATGTTGTTGCCAACCATACCAGACAATTCGATCATCAATATTTAACTCCCTACCATAAGCCTGGCATTTTTCGAAATCGGAACCATCTCCCAATACATGAAGTTTCCAGTCACCTTGCACTTGTGATAAGCCATCAAGCAGATCTTTTACGCGCTTTTGACCTTCGAATTTCATGCGCCCAACATAAATAAATGTTGCCGTTTCACCTTCCTCGGGTGCGGGAATGACGGAATCTTTCGCTTCGACAGGGTTAAAAATAACGTTTATCGTCGATTCTGGTACACCCCGGTTAATCATTTGTTGTTTAATACCGGAGCTGATTGCTAAATGATAGTCGGCACAGATGATATATTCAGCATGCTTTTTATGATCTAAAGAAAAATGCGGCCATGAAAATACAGGTACATCAACTCCAGATTTTTTACGAGCTTTTGCCGCATACAAACATGAGATGACATCAATACAAATAACAACATCTGGCTGATAATCCTGAAGCCATTTGCTTAAAGCATGAATATGCTTCGCCCGACGTAAAAAACCTAAGCGAATGTTGGAAAATGAACACGAGTACTTAATACCTTCCAGCCATCCCTTATCCATTTTGTCGTTACGGCAAAAGAAAAACATTTCACTTTGGATATTTTGTTGTCTGAAGGTGGTAATAACATCTCGAATGACTGTTTCCATACCGCCAAATCCTGAAACAGCTTCGCCGATAAACGCTATTTTCATAGAAATTCTCATTAATTGAGTAAAACTCACTGTTTTAATGTTTTATTTGTCTATAAAATCAGAAACAATTATTGACATCATTTTATCAGGACTGAATTTATATAAACTATCATAATCCATTGGTTTAACAGATGAGTTAATAAAATACTCTAACGTATCCCAATCATCATGACCTATTATAAAGAAGCGAGACTCACTATAGATTTCTGAACCAAGTATATTTATATTATTAGTAATTAATTTTTTATTGAAAAATAATGCTTCGAGTATCCGAAGAGTCCAGCCAGATTGGTTTTCTTTAGTTATATCAACAATTATATTAGAACTTAATGTTCTTCTAATATTTTCTTCATAGGGTATTTGTTTTTCAATCAAATACTTTGAAGTCGGAGAGGATGTCTTATCTTTCACAACATTAAAATCAAGCTTACATCCTAGCTTTGTTAATCTATCAGCTAATTCATTAATTATTTGAAGGCGCCCTTTATCACGACCAAGGAAAAAACATATTGGCTGGTTGTTATTTTTGTCAGATAAACTATATCTTGTGATTTCCTCCATCCCTATAGGAAAAAATTGTTCTATTGCTTTGGTCTTTTCATTCCCTATAAATCTATGTTCAAAATCATAGATAATATCAAAATAATTAGAGTTATCAAGAATAAAATCTTCGCTAACAGTATTTCTTAGCAGCAAAACCTTATGACAATTAATATTTTTTAATATTTGTTTGTTAATACCTTTATTAATCACACTGTCATTAAAGATAATTATATCATCCTTTTTTACAGCATTAAGGTTATGTTTGATGAATAATCGCCCCAACCATGCATTATCCATCCCTAACTTCGAAATTTTCTTATTAAGCCAGTTGTATTTTTTTGGAGTTGTTATGTTTTTTATCTTATACTTTCTTTTCAAGTACTGGATCATTTTTAATTCATAATCTGCAACCCAGTTTATAAAATAAATAGTCATAATGAAGTTAGTTCCAGTACATACTGATAAATATTCTTATAAACCTTTGCGTTGAGTTCGCTCTTTAATACGCTCGGCCTTAAGACTTGCCATGTTCAATAAATTACGTTCAAGAGATAATATTTTGCGTAAAGGCATCCCAAAATAAACCTTCATAAATCGCCATATATCTCTTTGCGTCAGGCCAATATTCATCGATGAAAAATATAGACCAATCAAATCTTTATCCCGCCAACGACGTGGTACTTTTGCCCGTATCTGCGCACGATGCAGGTCTATTACCGAAATTTTTAATTCATCTTCCCGGCCAGTGAACGGTAAATGAAGCAAAAAGTGGCAGATATAACAATCACGGTGATTTATTCCTGCTGCGTGCATTTTACGCACCATGGTTGCCACTCGTGTAATCAGCATACGCTTAACACGTATATCAGGAGGATTAATTGCCCAATCTGCACAATAATCTTCAAGGCTAATCGTAGGAGTGAGATCTTCGGTAATAATAAATGATGTGCGGGTTAATGGATTTAACCCTTTTTCACCAAACCCTATACCGTGCATCGTATCAACACCGACATCATGCAGTCGATGAATAGCGTGCCACTCTCTGTCTGCGCCTAAAACGGGCATACGCAATGAGAGCAGGTTTTTTATAATTTCTTTTAAGGTCGTACCTTTGTGCCATTTAAGGAAATAGCTTTTCCCAGCCAGTTCAAAACGTAATGTTCGACGTGTCTCGAGTTCGCGAAAGACTTCGCCATTCAGTTTTTTAACTTCTGTAAAAGCATCTTTACCACGCCAAAGTGTGGCAAGCGGCTCTTTTAATTCAACCATCTAAACCACCTGTAATGATATCTGCGGCTTTCTCTGGCAGGCTGTACAAATCCTGAGTATCGGCATAATGGCGAGCATTCTCCGCCCAGGCCATTCGTAGCGAATACTGTGTTAACGCTTTGCGTAAGATCGCATTTAATTCTTCCTGAAGGAATGGTTCCGCGATAACCGCTCCACAATTAGCATCTGCAATATAATGCGCGTATCCACATACTGCGGTGGTCAAAACAGGTAATCCAGCGGTGATCGCCTCAAGGAGAACAATACCTGCAGCTTCCTGGTAAGCGGGATGCAGTAAGAGATCTGCCGCAGCCATTAATTCAGACACGTCATTCCTCCCGGAAAAGAAATGCACGTTGCTACGTACCCCAAGTTTTTCTGCCAGCACTTCAAATTTGCGTGGTTTATCCTGACCAACGACAAACAAAAGCGTATTGTGGCGTAATGATTCCGGTAACGATGCCAAAGCCTTAATTGAGCGATCCACACCTTTACGACCGAAATCTGACCCAACCTGTAGCAATAAATTTTGTTGTTCGGTTATGCCATTTTTCTGACGATATATTTCACGACTGTTTGGGATTTGCTCGCTGTATTTCCTGTCCGGATAGATGCCGGGGGGAAGAATTTGAAAACGTTCTGGTTCAGTCTGGTAATGCTTCTGGAAATCGGCGATTTGCTTATCGGTCAGCATCATAAGTTTCGTCGATTTACCATGTTCGAAAGTCGCTCGCTCAAATGCAGCATAATGGCGATAGCGTGATGTTAAACGATAGAAAAATCCCTTTTCTTGCGCCACTTTCTCGGCATAACAGACATCGGCGGCAAAATAGACATCCAGCCCAGGCATTTTATTAAACCCAACGACACGATCCGCAGGATGCGCTTTGAGATGATTTTGTACCCAGACATAATATTCTGCATTACGTCCATGGTTAGTATGGGATTTAACCGGTACGCGAATAAGCTCAAATGCTTCCGGACAATCGCCTTCCCACGACTGTGTATATACGCGAACATGGTGACCCCGTGCGGCAACTGTTGACGCAATACGCATAAAGTCACGCTGTAGACCACCAAATGGAAAATATTTATATAAACAAAACGCCACGATCATAATTATGCATTCCTGTTAGCTGAAGGAGCATCTTCTGGCAACAGCTTTTCCGTAGCGGCAATGACATCTTCCGCAGGAATAACAGAAAGATATTTTTTGTTGCGGTCAAGTTCGTGCCGGGTAGGCATTTGTTGATAATTACCCGCCCAGAATTGAATAATATTATCGGTCCATGGACGCCAGAATACATGATCAGTGGCTCCAAATAGGCTAATAACTGGCGTCTTCACCGCCGCCGCAATATGCCCTGGCGCAGAATCCACACCAATAAAGAGTACGGCATGATCAATTAACGCACCCAGTTCAGGAAACCGTGTTTTACCTGCAAGGCCAGTGATAGGTTTTGTTTGGCAGCCTTGCGCTATTTCATCTACACAGGCGAGATCATCTTCCGAAGGCCCACAGGTCAGCACAACCTGATAACCGCGCCGTTGCAAAGCATCGATAACCATAGAAAACTTATCGTTATCCCAGCACTTAAATATCTGACGAGCTGTCGGTTGGATGACGACATAATGATCTTTCACGCCCAGAGCATCTAATTCCTGCCGCATTTTCTTCCAGCAATCCTCGGCGTAACTCATTGTTGTGTCGGTGTAGAAATCGGTAATACCTAATGGCTCAAGGACCGATAAATTACGCTCAACAATATGTGTACCGTGTATTGGCGCTAAGTGTGTAAAGCTTTTTTTCCAAATACTATGCTGCCGATGACCATAAAGTTGCGATATTTTCATACGTGCAGGTAAACAACGTACCAGAAGTGCTACCATCCATTGATCCGTAAGATTAATGACCAGGTCATAATTATTCGCACGCAGAGTTTTTATCAACGAAAGCACATTTTTAATTTTATCGAATGTTCCCGCACCTTTATTGCTTATACCGTAGAGTGCATTAATTTCTGGGTTTTCAGATAAAATCGGAATTGTATCCTGGTAAAGCAGCATATCGATTTTTGCAGCGGGATAATTCTGCTTGAGTGTACTGATTACAGGAGTAGTTAATAACATATCTCCGTGATATCGCATCTTTATGACCAGGATATTTCGAAATGGCTTTTCCACTAGCGACTCTTTTGTATGATTGTCTGGTTAAGTTAAGCAGAAAAAAAGCACGCTACCGCCCCAGGCTCAACAGCTACCTGAATACTGATAACGCACTTACTTTGGCGTGCTAGTGTATCATTTCTTTCGCAGCAATCCGACCCGAATGTTTTTTATACACAAAATAGTTTTTAATCATAAAAATCATACAGATAAAAAACAATATACAGATAATTCTGGTACGAACGATGCCTATATAGAGTTGCAAATTGGGTCGGGTTTCAATGAATCGCATAAAAATACAAAAAAACTGAAGATGTCGCGGCAGATCAGACCAAACAGAAGCTATTTAAGTCAAAAACGGGAAAAGTAATGGTAAAGCCCCAGTTAAATACATAGAATCCCCAGCACATCCATAAGTCAGCTATTTATTATGCTCGAATTGCTTTACACCGCCCTTCTCTACCTTATTCAGCCGTTGATCTGGATACGGCTCTGGGTGCGCGGACGTAAGGCTCCGGCCTATCGAAAACGCTGGGGTGAACGTTACGGTTTTTACCGCCATCCGCTGAAACCAGGCGGCATTATGCTGCACTCCGTCTCCGTCGGTGAAACCCTGGCGGCGATCCCGTTGGTGCGCGCGCTGCGTCATCGCTACCCTGATTTGCCGATTACTGTTACGACCATGACGCCAACCGGTTCAGAGCGCGTACAATCGGCGTTTGGGAAGGATGTTCAGCACGTTTATCTGCCTTACGATCTGCCCGATGCGCTTAACCGTTTCCTTAATAAAGTCGACCCTAAACTGGTGTTGATTATGGAAACCGAGCTATGGCCTAACCTGATTGCGGCGCTACATAAACGTAAAATTCCGCTGGTTATCGCCAACGCGCGACTTTCTGCTCGCTCTGCGGCAGGTTATGCAAAACTGGGCAAATTCGTTCGTCGCTTACTGCGTCGTATTACGCTGATTGCCGCCCAAAATGAAGAAGATGGCGCGCGTTTTGTGGCGCTGGGCGCAAAAAACAATCAGGTTACCGTTACCGGTAGCCTGAAATTCGATATCTCTGTAACGCCACAACTGGCTGCTAAAGCAGTAACGCTGCGCCGCCAGTGGGCACCGCATCGCCCGGTATGGATTGCCACCAGTACCCATGATGGCGAAGAAAGCGTGGTGATTGCCGCACATCAGGCGCTGTTAAAGCAGTTCCCGAATTTATTGCTCATTCTTGTTCCACGCCATCCGGAACGCTTCCCGGATGCGATTAACCTGGTCCGCCAGGCTGGACTAAGCTATATCACACGCTCTTCCGGAGAAATCCCTTCCGCCAGTACACAAGTGGTAGTTGGCGATACGATGGGCGAGTTGATGTTGCTATATGGCATTGCCGATCTCGCTTTTGTTGGCGGTTCATTGGTCGAACGCGGTGGGCATAATCCGCTGGAAGCCGCTGCACACGCCATTCCGGTACTGATGGGGCCGCATACCTTTAACTTTAAAGACATTTGCGCACGGCTGGAGCAGGCAAGCGGGCTGATTACCGTCACTGATGCCGCGTCGCTGGAAAAAGAGATTTCCTCTTTACTCACCGACGCCGATTACCGTAGTTTTTATGGCCGTCATGCCGTTGAAGTGCTGTATCAAAACCAGGGCGCGCTGCAGCGTCTGCTTCAACTGCTGGAACCTTACCTGCCACCGAAAACGCATTGAGGTTGTTATGCAAAAACGGGCGATTTATCCGGGTACTTTCGATCCCATTACTAATGGTCATATCGATATCGTGACGCGCGCCACGCAGATGTTCGATCACGTTATTCTGGCGATTGCCGCCAGCCCCAGTAAAAAACCGATGTTTACCCTGGAAGAGCGCGTGGCGCTGGCACAGCAGGCAACCGCGCATTTGGGAAACGTTGAAGTGGTCGGGTTTAGTGATTTGATGGCCAACTTCGCGCGTAATCAACACGCTACGGTGCTGATTCGTGGCCTGCGCGCAGTTGCAGATTTTGAATATGAAATGCAGCTGGCACATATGAATCGCCACTTAATGCCAGAACTGGAAAGTGTCTTTTTGATGCCTTCAAAAGAGTGGTCGTTTATCTCTTCATCCCTGGTTAAAGAGGTGGCGCGCCATCAGGGCGATGTCACCCATTTCCTGCCGGAGAATGTCCATCAGGCATTGATGGCAAAATTAGCGTAACTTTTATGCCGGATGGTATACCATCCGGCTCGCATGAATTACTTCTGGCACTGCCGGCAATAAAACGTCGCCCGTTGCGCATGTTTAGTCGCCACAATCGGCGTACCACACACCCGACACGCCTCGCCTTTACGCCCGTAAACCTGCAATTCCTGAGCGAAATAACCCGGTTTACCGTCACTTTGTAGAAAATCTTTCAGAGTTGTACCGCCCTGCTCAATCGAACGCAGCAACACCGCTTTAATCACCCGAGCTAACAATTCGCACTCCGCCAACGACAGTGATGACGCCAGCCGATCCGGATGGATCCCCGCCGCAAACAGTGATTCGCTGGCATAGATATTCCCCACGCCCACCACCAGCTTGTTATCCATCAGCCAGGGCTTAATCGCCGTTTTTTTCTTCGCGCACTTCTGATGCAGGTACTCACCGTTGAAATCGTCGCTAAGCGGCTCAGGCCCAAGATGAGCCAGCACATTGTGCCCCTCCAGCTCTTTGGTCCACAGCCAGGCACCAAAGCGGCGCGGATCGGTATAGCGCAGCACTTTGCCGTTGCTCATCACCAAATCAACATGGTCATGCTTTTCAGGGGGAAGTTCTTCTGGAAGGATACGCAGGCTGCCAGACATACCCAGATGAATGATAATCCAGCCCTCTGGCAGCTCCAGCAGCAGATATTTAGCCCGGCGCTGCACGCTAAGCACTGGTTGGTCGCTTAAACGGTAGATTTCTTCCGAAACCGGCCAGCGCAAGCGCCCGTTGCGCACCACCGCATGAAGAATAGTCGCACCAACGAGATGCGGTTCTATTCCGCGACGGCTGGTTTCAACTTCTGGTAATTCAGGCATAGCATCTCCGGGAATGAACAGATGCAGTCAATATGGGGGCAAACAGATAACAAAAAACCCCGCCGGAGCGAGGTTTTTCGTTACATTAAAGCGAGAATTATTTAATTTTCGCTTCTTTGTAGATCACGTGCTGGCGAACAACTGGATCGAATTTCTTCAGTTCCAGTTTTTCCGGCTTAGTACGTTTGTTCTTCGTAGTGGTATAGAAGTGACCAGTACCAGCAGAAGAAACCAGCTTGATTTTCTCACGAATACCTTTAGCCATGATTTATTTCCTCTAAGTACTTAGTACTTTTCGCCACGGGCACGCAGTTCAGCCAGAACTGTATCGATGCCTTTTTTATCGATTACACGCATACCTTTAGCAGATACGCGCAGGGTGACAAAACGCTTCTCGCTCTCAACCCAGAAACGGTGAGAGTGCAGGTTCGGCAGGAAACGGCGTTTAGTCGCGTTCAGTGCGTGGGAACGGTTGTTACCGGTCACCGGACGCTTGCCAGTAACTTGGCAGACTCGGGACATGTCTATTCTCCAAAAATCAAATTAGCTCGAGCTTCGTATGGGGTATTGGCGCCTCGTCAGGCTTTACAGCCCGGTCATCGCAGTTCTATGTGAACTCTCGATTGCCAGGCCCAAATGCCAAACCCGAGATTCTCAAAGGTGGCGTAGTATACGCTGACTCGGCGATGTGCTCAAGTCCCGAACAGACAAAGATCCCGAAGGATCGCGCATAGCGGGTTAAATCCAGCCGCGTTCGGCAAAAGAAACATATTCTCCACGCCCAATCACGATATGGTCGAGCACGCGTAATTCCATGAACTGACAACTTTTTATTATCCGTTCGGTGATGAGTTTATCCGCTTTACTGGGTTCAGCACAACCCGAAGGGTGATTATGGGCAAGGATCAGTGCCGACGCGTTTATTTTTATCGCTTCGCGAACAATCTCACGCGGATGGACTTCTACATGGTTTAGTGTGCCGGAGAACAATCTGCTGTGGGTAAGTACCCTGTGTTGTGAGTCGAGAAAGATCACCATAAAGATCTCACGCTCCTCGCCCGTAAGCTGGCTTTGTAAAAATTCCCTCGTCATCTCTGGGCTGAGTAACGGGCTTTCTTCGCGCATCCTCACGTTGTAGTAACGTCGCGCCAGTTCGGCAATTCCCTTTAACTGGGCGAATTTCGCCACACCAATTCCATGAACGCCACTAAATTGTTCGTATTCGGAGGATAACAATCCGTAAAGAGAACCGAAATTCTCCAGCATCTCTTTCGCCAGGGTTAACACATCTTTACCGCGCGTTCCTGTACGCAGAAATAGCGCCAGCAGTTCAACATCCGTTAACGAGCTAATGCCCAACTTCAGCATTTTTTCGCGTGGCATCAACAATTCTGCATTGCTTTTCACCTTCACCTCCTTTGTGGAGAGCGCATCCTGTCATGGTCGACCGATTAAATCGACGGTCAGTTTTCAGTACTGGAAAGCGCCTCGCAAAGTGATTCTCAGGTGAAAGCACGACAACAAAAGTATTGTGATAAAATCGCCAACTTCTGGTGTCACCCAACAGGAAAAATCATCATGAGTCTGGCCGGTAAAAAAATCGTTCTCGGCGTCAGCGGCGGTATTGCTGCCTATAAAACCCCTGAACTGGTGCGTCGTTTGCGCGATCGCGGGGCCGACGTCCGTGTGGTAATGACCGAAGCGGCAAAAGCCTTTATCACTCCACTTAGTTTGCAGGCGGTTTCTGGGTATCCCGTTTCCGACAGTCTGTTGGATCCGGCAGCCGAAGCGGCAATGGGCCACATTGAGTTGGGGAAATGGGCTGATTTAGTGATTCTTGCCCCAGCCACGGCAGATTTGATTGCCCGTATTGCTGCCGGTATGGCGAATGATTTGGTATCGACGATTTGCCTTGCGACTCCTGCACCTGTTGCCGTGCTGCCAGCGATGAACCAGCAGATGTATCGTGCTGCTGCCACCCAGCATAATTTAGAGGTGCTTGCCTCGCGCGGTTTGCTGATCTGGGGGCCAGATAGCGGCAGCCAGGCCTGTGGTGATGTCGGCCCAGGGCGAATGCTCGATCCGTTAACCATTGTTGATATGGCGGTCGCCCATTTTTCGCCCGTCAACGACCTGAAACATCTGAACATTATGATTACCGCAGGCCCGACGCGTGAACCACTCGATCCGGTGCGTTACATCTCCAATCACAGCTCCGGCAAGATGGGGTTCGCCATTGCCGCAGCCGCTGCACGTCGTGGAGCAAACGTCACGCTGATTTCTGGCCCGGTTTCGCTACCGACTCCACCGTTTGTTAAACGTGTTGATGTGGTAACCGCACTGGAGATGGAAGCCGCAGTAAAGGCATCCGTGCAACAGCAAAATATATTTATCGGTTGTGCTGCCGTCGCGGATTACCGCGCAGCCACCGTTGCCAGCGAAAAAATCAAAAAGCAGGCTACGCCGGGTGATGAATTAACAATAAAAATGGTTAAAAACCCCGATATTGTCGCCGGTGTTGCCGCATTAAAAGACCATAGGCCTTATGTTGTTGGATTTGCCGCCGAAACAAATAATGTGGAAGAATACGCCCGGCAAAAACGTATCCGCAAAAACCTTGATCTGATCTGCGCTAACGATGTTTCCAGAAAAAATCAGGGATTTAATAGCGACAAAAACGCATTACACCTTTTCTGGCAGGATGGCGATAAAATCTTACCGCTTGAGCGAAAAGAGCTCCTTGGCCAATTATTACTCGACGAGATTGTGACCCGTTATGATGAAGAAAATCGACGTTAAGATTCTGGACCCGCGCGTTGGGAAGGAATTTCCACTCCCGACTTATGCCACTTCTGGTTCTGCCGGACTTGACCTGCGCGCCTGTCTCGACGACGCCGTAGAACTGGCACCGGGCGACACTACACTAGTGCCGACCGGACTGGCGATTCATATTGCCGACCCTTCACTGGCGGCGATGATGCTGCCGCGCTCCGGGCTGGGCCATAAGCACGGTATCGTGCTCGGTAACCTGGTGGGATTGATCGATTCCGACTATCAGGGTCAGCTGATGATCTCCGTGTGGAACCGTGGTCAGGACAGTTTCACCATTCAACCTGGCGAACGTATCGCGCAGATGATTTTTGTTCCGGTGGTACAGGCCGATTTTAATCTGGTGGAAGATTTTGACGCCACCGACCGGGGTGAAGGCGGTTTTGGTCACTCTGGTCGTCAGTAACGCATACGCATCCAAATAACGTCATAACATCGCCGCAAACATTTCGTTTGCGGTCATAGCGTGGGTGCCGCCTGGCAAGTGCTTATTTTCAGGGGTATTTTGTAACATGGCAGAAAAACAAACTGCGAAAAGGAACCGTCGCGAAGAAATACTTCAGTCTCTGGCGTTGATGTTAGAATCCAGCGATGGAAGCCAGCGTATCACGACGGCGAAACTGGCCGCCTCTGTCGGCGTTTCCGAAGCGGCTCTGTATCGCCACTTCCCCAGTAAAACCCGCATGTTCGATAGCCTGATTGAGTTTATCGAAGATAGCCTGATTACTCGTATTAACCTGATTCTCAAAGATGAAAAGGACACTACCGCGCGCCTGCGCCTGATTGTGTTGCTGCTTCTCGGTTTCGGCGAACGTAATCCAGGCCTGACCCGTATCCTCACTGGCCATGCGCTAATGTTCGAACAGGATCGTCTGCAAGGACGCATCAACCAACTGTTCGAGCGTATTGAAGCACAGCTGCGTCAGGTATTGCGTGAAAAGAGAATGCGTGAGGGTGAAGGTTACACCACCGATGAAACGTTGCTGGCAAGCCAACTTCTGGCGTTCTGCGAAGGTATGCTGTCTCGTTTTGTCCGCAGCGAGTTTAAATACCGCCCGACGGATGACTTTGACGCCCGCTGGCCGCTGATTGCCGCGCAGTTGCAGTAATATGACGCCGGATGACTTACCATCCGGCGTTTCTTATCAAACCCCGTACTCTTCGCGATAAGCCTTAACCGCCGCCAGATGTTCCGCCATTTCCGGCTTCTCTTCGAGGTAAGCAATCAGATCTTTCAGAGTGATGATAGAAATCACTTTGCAGTTGTAATCACGCTCAACTTCCTGAATCGCGGAAATCTCACCGCGACCACGTTCCTGACGATCGAGTGAAATCAACACACCAGCAAGCGTCGCGCCATTGGCCTGAATAATTTCCATCGACTCACGAATCGCCGTCCCGGCGGTGATCACATCATCCACCAGCATTACGCGTCCTTGTAACGCGCTACCGACCAGATTGCCGCCCTCACCGTGGTCTTTTGCTTCTTTGCGGTTAAAGCAGTATGGCAGGTCAAGGTCATGATGCTCCGCCAGCGCCACAGCGGTAGTGGTGGCAATCGGAATCCCTTTGTAAGCAGGGCCAAACAGCAGATCAAACTCAATGCCAGAATCCACCAACGCTTCAGCGTAAAAACGGCCTAACAGTGCCAGGTCGCGCCCGGTATTAAACAGCCCGGCGTTGAAGAAATAGGGGCTTTTGCGCCCGGATTTCAGCGTAAACTCGCCAAACTTTAATACCTGCTTGCTAAGCGCAAATTCAATAAACTGGCGCTGATATGGTTTCATGCCTTCGCTCCTCATCTTACTTTTCTACAGACAAAAAAAAGGCGACTCATCAGTCGCCTTAAAAATCAGTTTGCCAGCGCCGCCTTCTGCGTCGCTACAATGGATTCGATTCCCCCTCGGGCCAGCGCCAACAAGGTGAGGAGTTCTTCGTGAGTGAACGGCTCGCCTTCCGCTGTTCCCTGAACTTCAATGATGCGCCCATCTTCGGTCATCACCACGTTCATATCCGTTTCTGCGGCAGAGTCTTCGACGTATTCCAGATCGCAAATCGCTTCGCCGTTAACGATACCCACCGAAACCGCTGCCACCATGCCTTTCATCGGGTTGGTTTTCAGTTTGCCATTCTCAACCAGCTTATTCAGTGCATCTGCCAGCGCCACGCAGGCACCGGTGATTGAAGCAGTGCGCGTGCCACCATCGGCCTGAAGTACGTCGCAATCCAGCGTAATGGTGAACTCACCTAACGCTTTCAAATCAACCGCCGCACGCAATGCACGGGCAATCAGACGCTGAATTTCCATCGTGCGTCCGCCCTGCTTACCTTTCGCCGCTTCACGGGCGTTACGAGTGTGGGTAGAGCGCGGCAGCATACCGTATTCTGCGGTGATCCAGCCTTGCCCCTGTCCTTTCAGGAAGCGCGGCACACCTTCTTCAATAGAGGCGGTACACAACACTTTGGTATCGCCAAATTCGACCAGCACCGAGCCTTCTGCATGTTTTGTATAGTTACGAGTCAGGGTAACGGGACGCACCTGATTATTGCTACGGCCTGCTGGACGCATATTGAAATCTCCGGCTTGAAACAAATGTGGCTGCGCATTATACGGACTTCCGGCGGTTATTCCTATCCTGACAAGGCATCGATGGCTATAATCCTTCCACCTCTCCTTTTATAAACAGGAACGTCTATGATCCGCAGTATGACCGCCTACGCCCGGCGTGAAATCAAGGGTGAATGGGGGAGCGCAACCTGGGAAATGCGCTCGGTAAACCAGCGTTATCTGGAAACTTACTTTCGTCTGCCGGAGCAGTTCCGTAGCCTGGAACCTGTCGTTCGTGAGCGTATTCGTTCTCGCCTGACGCGCGGTAAAGTGGAATGTACCCTGCGCTATGAGCCAGATGTCAGCGCGCAAGGTGAGCTGATCCTCAACGAAAAACTGGCTAAACAGCTGGTAACTGCTGCGAATTGGGTAAAGATGCAGAGCGACGAAGGGGAAATCAACCCCGTTGATATCCTGCGCTGGCCGGGCGTAATGGCAGCCCAGGAACAGGATCTCGACGCTATTGCCGCTGAAATTCTTGCTGCTCTTGATGGTACGCTGGACGACTTTATCGTCGCGCGCGAAACCGAAGGTCAGGCGCTGAAAGCGTTGATCGAGCAGCGTCTGGAAGGCGTCACCGCCGAAGTGGCTAAAGTGCGCGCCCATATGCCGGAAATCCTGCAATGGCAGCGTGAACGTCTGGTCGCGAAGCTGGAAGATGCTCAGGTTCAGCTGGAGAACAATCGTCTGGAGCAAGAGCTGGTGCTGCTGGCGCAACGAATTGATGTTGCTGAAGAGCTGGATCGCCTCGAAGCGCATGTCAAAGAGACCTACAACATTCTCAAGAAAAAAGAAGCCGTTGGTCGTCGTCTGGACTTTATGATGCAGGAGTTCAACCGCGAGTCGAACACCCTGGCCTCGAAGTCTATCAATGCCGAAGTGACGAACTCCGCGATTGAGTTGAAGGTGTTGATTGAGCAGATGCGCGAACAGATTCAGAATATCGAGTAAGCGGCATCGCATTGTAGGCCATTGTTAATTTCAGCGGCTCTACGTACATCTACCCAAAAAACGTCAAAAACCCCATACTTTTTCTAATGCATTTTTCTTAACACAACATCAGAAAAATGCATTAGCTTTGCAGAAAGTACCAATTTCACATAACTATAAATTATCAATCCAAACTCACCTTAAAAAATCTCAATCGTGACAATGTGCACAAATCGCTACCCTGCCAGACAGATTTTTAGGGAGAGAACCATGCTTTTACACATTTTGTATTTGGTTGGTATTACCGCCGAAGCCATGACGGGGGCGCTGGCGGCTGGGCGACGCCGAATGGATACATTTGGCGTAATTATCATTGCGACCGCCACCGCAATCGGTGGTGGCTCAGTGCGGGATATTCTTTTGGGCCACTATCCGCTCGGTTGGGTCAAGCATCCGGAATATGTGATTATTGTCGCCACAGCCGCCGTACTGACCACTATTGTTGCCCCGGTGATGCCTTATTTGCGCAAAGTCTTTCTGGTGCTTGATGCGCTCGGGCTGGTAGTTTTTTCTATTATTGGTGCACAAGTCGCGCTGGATATGGGGCACGGTCCGATCATTGCCGTTGTCGCGGCGGTGACGACCGGTGTGTTTGGCGGCGTTTTGCGCGATATGTTCTGTAAACGCATCCCGCTGGTCTTTCAGAAAGAGCTGTATGCTGGGGTTTCATTTGCCTCCGCCGTACTCTATATCGCGTTGCAACACTACGTCTCTAACCATGATGTGGTGATTATTTCCACTCTGGTGTTTGGCTTTTTCGCTCGCTTGCTGGCGCTGCGTCTTAAGCTGGGTTTACCCGTCTTTTACTACAGCCACGAAGGTCACTAAGGTACAAAACCTGTGATCTGCTGGGCAGCCAGCCAGTTGCCCAGCATCTTGATTTGCCCATTATCTTTCCATTCAATAAGTTGGCTGGCACGACGAGATCCTGTCTCTGGCAGTTGCCGCCAATGCTGTTCGCTTCTCTGCAAAACTTGCTCCCAGGTGCTGGAATCGCTGGCGTTAAGCGCCGCCTGGGTTAAGGGTATTCCCATTGCCATCACCCAGCGGGTAAAAGGCTGCTTACGTGCCAGATTAAACTGATGCCATAACTGCTCGCTTTTGCTTTTCGCTATCCCCGGCGTGTTCTGTAATTGCTCTGGCGTTAACTGAAGCCATGAAAAGATATGCTCAAAACGATGAGTCTGATGCAGCGCACGCCAGCCAGCTTCACCAATGCCGTCCAGACCCAAAACCTGTTTTGACCCCAGCCAGACTAGCCGTGAAACGAATTGCTCCTGACAAACATCAGAAGCAAAGTAGCAGGTCAACGAATTAAAGCGGTTTTCTGGCGGCATTGGTTTAGTACGTTCCGTTCCGCGCCAGACCACATCATCAATGCGTGGAATACCCTGACCGGCGAGACTGACGAGAATTTGATCGCCAGGCGCAATATCCCATTCCTGCCAGCGCCTGACGGAACCAATATTCACCCGCTGAACTTTTTTATCATCCAGCATGACAGGCGCGAGTGACGCCACCACCGATATTTTGCCGCTCTTACCCACTGCAAACTGAATCGCATTCACTTCGGCAACCTGTGCCACGGGTTGATATTTCCACGCCACCAACCAGTTCGCCTGACCCGGTAGCCAATGGATGGATTCGGGTTCTTTCGCCGCTCGCACAACGACACCATCGGTAACAAAGGGTAACGCTGTTTTCCACCACTCATTACGTATCCGCTCAACCTCATCAGCATTTTTTACTGCGCGAGTGTACGCCTGCGTCAGGCTAAACCCTGCGGCTGCAAGCTGTTGCAATCGCTCGGTCATTAACTGCGGTCCATCCGGCCACGCCCAGATAAACACGCCAAGTGAATTTTGCGCGTCAGTATTGTTCTGCCGCATCATCATGCCCGCGACTTTCGAGCGCGCATTCATTCCCCCCATTTGTTGTTGGATATGCCCCTCACGCTGGAGAAATATTTCGCCCTGCAGCGTACTGTTGGCTAAAGGTCCGCTGACGGATTGTGGTACAGAAGGAATCGAACGTACTTTCTGCGTCCAGTCTTCGCCTTTCAGACCATTACCACGACTGATCGCTTTAATCAGTTTTCCCTCACGGTAGACCAGAGTTACCGCAACACCATCAACTTTTGGTTGCACCCAAAGATCGCTGCGTTCACGCATCCACAGGTTTAACGCATTTTTATCCGCCATTTTACGTACGCCCGTATGTGCAACCGGATGGATAACCGTGCCGTTTAAAAGCGGCATCATGGCGTCACGATGCGTCTCTTCACCAAAACAACGTTGCCACTGCGTAAGACGGGCACTTATCTGATCGTAAACACTGTCTTCCACGTCACTTTTCCCTAATTTCCAGTAATCATCGTCCCACTGTTTTATTTGTTGTTGCAGGCGGGAAATTTCTTCATGCGCTCTGGCGGGCGACCAGGCTGGGCAGACGGCCTGCGCCGATGATTGCCAGCACAAAATCCCCATTAACACCGCTATCCATACTTTCATCATCACCTCCGCTGTAGTCAGGCGGGCAGGTATACAACGTGGTGAATGTAAATCCGAGTGGCAAAAACGAAGTGTGCGAGGACGCTTCCAGAGAATCGTTCTGATTGCAGCAAATGACAGGGAATTGCGGAAACAGCTACGCAAAACGCAACAACTTTGCGCAAAAAGTATGAGCAAGGGCTACGTCACGTGACCGCGCCGTGTATAATAAGCTCGTATGTAGGCTTTATTTCGCTAATCACATACGAAAGATACTCATGGCTCAAGGCACGCTTTATATTGTTTCTGCCCCCAGTGGCGCGGGTAAATCCAGCCTGATTCAGGCTTTATTAAAAACCCAACCGTTGTATGACACCCAGGTTTCTGTTTCACACACCACGCGCGCACCGCGTCCAGGTGAAGTACACGGTGAGCATTACTTCTTTGTTAATCATGATGAATTTAAAGAGATGATTAGCAGAGATGCATTCCTTGAGCACGCGGAAGTGTTCGGTAATTACTATGGCACTTCGCGCGAAGCCATTGAGCAAGTACTGGCAAGTGGCGTAGATGTTTTTCTGGATATCGACTGGCAGGGCGCGCAACAAATTCGCCAGAAGATGCCACATGCGCGTAGTATCTTTATTTTACCGCCGTCCAAAATCGAGCTGGATCGCCGTCTACGCGGTCGCGGTCAGGACAGCGAAGAGGTCATTGCAAAGCGTATGGCGCAAGCAGTTGCAGAAATGAGCCATTACGCCGAATATGATTATTTGATTGTGAATGATGATTTTGACACCGCACTGGGTGATCTGAAGACCATTATTCGCGCCGAACGCTTGCGCATGAGTCGCCAAAAGCAACGTCATGACGCTTTAATCAGCAAATTGTTGGCAGACTGAACCTTCTTTCAGTATCATGCCCAGTCATTTCTTCACCTGTGGAGCTTTTTAAGTATGGCACGCGTAACTGTTCAGGACGCTGTAGAGAAAATTGGTAACCGTTTTGACCTGGTACTGGTCGCCGCGCGTCGCGCTCGTCAGATGCAGGTAGGCGGAAAGGATCCGCTAGTACCGGAAGAAAACGATAAAACCACAGTAATCGCGCTGCGCGAAATCGAAGAAGGTCTGATCAACAACCAGATCCTTGATGTTCGCGAACGCCAGGAACAGCAAGAGCAGGAAGCCGCTGAAATTCAAGCCGTTACCGCTATTGCTGAAGGTCGTCGTTAATCACAAAGCGGGTCGCCCTTGTATCTGTTTGAAAGCCTGAATCAACTGATTCAAAACTACCTGCCAGAAGACCAAATTAAGCGTCTGCGGCAGGCGTATCTCGTTGCACGTGATGCTCACGAGGGGCAAACACGTTCAAGCGGTGAACCCTATATCACGCACCCGGTAGCGGTTGCCTGCATTCTGGCCGAGATGAAACTCGACTATGAAACGCTAATGGCGGCGCTACTTCATGACGTGATTGAAGATACTCCCGCCACCTACCAGGACATGGAACAGCTTTTTGGCAAAAGCGTCGCCGAGCTGGTAGAGGGGGTGTCGAAACTTGATAAACTCAAGTTTCGCGATAAGAAAGAGGCGCAGGCCGAAAACTTTCGCAAGATGATTATGGCGATGGTGCAGGATATCCGCGTCATCCTCATCAAACTCGCAGACCGTACCCACAACATGCGCACGCTGGGCTCACTTCGACCAGACAAACGTCGCCGCATCGCCCGCGAAACTCTCGAAATTTACAGCCCGCTGGCACACCGTTTAGGTATCCACCACATTAAAACCGAACTCGAAGAGTTGGGTTTTGAGGCGCTGTATCCCAACCGTTACCGCGTAATTAAAGAAGTGGTGAAAGCCGCGCGCGGCAACCGTAAAGAGATGATCCAAAAAATCCTCTCTGAAATCGAAGGACGTTTGCAGGAAGCGGGAATACCGTGTCGCGTCAGTGGTCGCGAGAAACATCTTTATTCGATTTACTGCAAAATGGTGCTCAAAGAGCAGCGTTTTCACTCAATCATGGATATCTACGCCTTCCGCGTGATCGTCAATGATTCCGATACCTGTTATCGCGTGCTCGGTCAGATGCACAGCCTGTATAAGCCGCGTCCAGGTCGCGTGAAAGACTACATCGCCATTCCAAAAGCGAACGGTTATCAGTCTTTGCACACCTCAATGATTGGCCCCCACGGCGTTCCGGTTGAAGTCCAGATCCGTACCGAAGATATGGATCAAATGGCGGAGATGGGTGTTGCCGCACACTGGGCTTATAAAGAGCACGGCGAGACCAGCACCACTGCGCAAATCCGCGCCCAGCGTTGGATGCAGAGCCTGCTGGAGCTTCAGCAGAGCGCCGGTAGCTCATTTGAATTTATCGAGAGCGTTAAATCCGATCTCTTCCCGGATGAGATTTACGTTTTCACACCGGAAGGGCGCATTGTCGAACTGCCTGCCGGTGCCACGCCTGTCGACTTCGCGTACGCGGTGCATACCGATATCGGTCATGCCTGCGTGGGTGCGCGAGTTGATCGTCAGCCTTACCCGCTGTCGCAGCCACTCTCCAGCGGACAAACCGTTGAAATCATTACCGCACCGGGCGCTCGCCCGAATGCCGCCTGGCTGAACTTTGTCGTCAGCTCGAAAGCACGCGCCAAAATTCGCCAGTTGCTGAAAAACCTCAAGCGTGATGATTCCGTCAGCCTGGGTCGTCGCCTGCTCAACCACGCGTTGGGTGGCAGCCGTAAGCTGAATGAAATCCCGCAGGAAAATATTCAGCGCGAACTGGATCGCATGAAACTGGCGACGCTTGACGATTTGCTGGCAGAAATCGGTCTTGGCAATGCAATGAGCGTAGTGGTAGCGAAGAATCTCCAGCAGGGAGACGGTTCCATTCCACCAGCAACCCAAAGCCACGGGCATCTGCCGATTAAAGGCGCTGATGGCGTGTTAATCACTTTTGCGAAATGCTGCCGCCCTATTCCCGGCGACCCGATCATCGCCCATGTTAGCCCCGGTAAAGGTCTGGTGATCCACCATGAGTCCTGCCGTAACATCCGTGGCTACCAGAAAGAGCCAGAGAAGTTTATGGCTGTGGAATGGGATAAAGAGACGGCGCAGGAGTTCATTACTGAAATCAAGGTGGAAATGTTCAACCATCAGGGTGCGCTGGCAAACCTGACAGCGGCGATCAACACCACCAATTCCAATATTCAAAGTTTGAATACGGAAGAGAAAGATGGTCGCGTCTACAGTGCCTTTATTCGCCTGACCGCCCGGGATCGCGTACATCTGGCAAATATCATGCGCAAAATCCGTGTGATGCCAGACGTGATTAAAGTCACCCGAAACAGAAATTAATGTTTTATGAACCCAACACGTTATGCACGCATCTGTGAAATGCTCGCCAGGCGGCAGCCTGATCTGACCGTCTGCATGGAACAGGTTCACAAACCCCATAACGTTTCTGCGATCATTCGTACCGCAGATGCCGTTGGCGTACATGAAGTTCATGCCATCTGGCCTGGCAGCCGGATGCGCACTATGGCCTCGGCTGCGGCTGGCAGCAACAGTTGGGTACAGGTGAAAACGCACCGCACCATTGGCGATGCTGTCGCCCATCTGAAAGGCCAGGGAATGCAGATTCTGGCTACACATCTTTCTGATAACGCCGTCGATTTCCGCGAAATTGATTACACCCGCCCGACCTGTATTTTGATGGGTCAGGAGAAAACAGGCATCACGCAGGAAGCGTTAGCACTGGCGGATCAGGACATCATCATTCCGATGATCGGCATGGTGCAGTCGCTGAACGTCTCCGTCGCATCAGCACTCATTCTTTACGAAGCCCAGCGTCAGCGGCAAAACGCTGGCATGTATCTGCGTGAAAACAGCATGTTACCGGAAGCAGAACAACAACGCCTGCTGTTTGAAGGCGGCTATCCGGTACTGGCGAAAGTCGCAAAACGCAAAGGTCTGCCCTATCCCCACGTCAATCAGCAAGGTGAAATTGAAGCCGATGCTAACTGGTGGGCCACCATGCAGGCTGCAGGGTAAGCGCCATGAAAGGTCGCCTGTTAGATGCTGTCCCGCTCAGTTCCCTAACGGGCGTTGGCGCGGCGCAAAGTAACAAGCTGGCGAAAATCAACCTGCATACCGTGCAGGACTTACTGTTACACCTTCCTCTGCGCTACGAAGATCGCACCCATCTCTACCCCATCGGTGAGCTACTGCCGGGCGTTTATGCCACGGTGGAAGGCGAAGTGCTGAACTGTAATATCTCCTTCGGCGGTCGGCGGATGATGACCTGCCAGATTAGCGACGGTTCCGGCATTCTCACCATGCGCTTTTTCAATTTCAGCGCGGCGATGAAAAATAGCCTGGCGACGGGCCGCCGCGTGCTGGCCTACGGCGAAGCAAAGCGCGGCAAATATGGCGCGGAGATGATCCATCCGGAATATCGCGTACAGGGTGATCTCAGTACCCCGGAGCTACAGGAAACGCTTACGCCGGTTTACCCAACGACTGAAGGCGTTAAACAGACAACGCTGCGTAAATTAACCGACCAGGCGCTGGAGCTGCTCGACACCTGCGCTATTGAAGAACTGTTGCCGCCGGAACTGTCACAAGGGATGATGACGCTGCCGGAAGCCTTGAGAACGCTGCATCGCCCGCCGCCGACACTGCAACTTAGCGATCTGGAAAGCGGGCAGCATCCGGCACAACGTCGTCTGATTCTGGAAGAACTACTGGCGCACAACCTCAGTATGCTGGCGTTACGCGCTGGAGCACAACGTTTTCATGCCCAACCGCTTAGCGCCAATGACGCGCTGAAAAATAAACTCCTTGCCGCCTTACCGTTCAAACCAACGGGCGCTCAGGCACGTGTGGTGGCGGAGATCGAGCGCGATATGGCGCTGGATGTTCCCATGATGCGTCTGGTACAAGGCGATGTAGGTTCCGGTAAAACGCTGGTTGCTGCCCTCGCCGCGCTGCGTGCAATTGCTCACGGTAAACAGGTGGCGCTGATGGCACCAACCGAGTTGCTCGCCGAACAGCACGCCAATAACTTTCGCAACTGGTTTGAGCCGCTGGGTATTGAAGTGGGCTGGCTGGCTGGTAAGCAGAAAGGTAAAGCGCGACTGGCGCAGCAGGAAGCCATCGCCAACGGTCAGGTGCAGATGATTGTCGGCACTCACGCCATCTTCCAGGAACAGGTACAGTTTAACGGCCTGGCGCTGGTGATCATCGACGAACAGCATCGTTTCGGTGTGCATCAGCGTCTGGCATTGTGGGAAAAAGGCCAGCAGCAAGGCTTCCATCCTCATCAGTTGATCATGACCGCCACGCCGATCCCCCGCACGCTGGCAATGACCGCCTATGCCGATCTCGATACCTCGGTCATTGATGAACTGCCGCCAGGGCGTACACCAGTGACTACCGTTGCTATCCCGGATACACGCCGTAACGACATCATTGACCGCGTGCGTCACGCCTGCATGACTGAAGGACGTCAGGCTTACTGGGTTTGTACGTTGATTGAAGAGTCAGAGTTACTGGAAGCGCAGGCAGCGGAAGCTACCTGGGAAGAGTTGAGATTGGCGTTGCCGGAACTGAACGTTGGCCTGGTACATGGGCGTATGAAACCTGCCGAGAAACAGGCGGTGATGGCGTCGTTTAAACAAGGCGAGTTACACCTGTTGGTTGCCACTACCGTCATTGAAGTCGGCGTTGATGTGCCTAACGCCAGCCTGATGATTATCGAAAACCCGGAGCGCCTGGGTCTGGCGCAGTTACACCAGCTTCGCGGGCGCGTGGGACGTGGCGCGGTGGCTTCTCACTGCGTGCTGCTCTACAAAACGCCGCTCTCCAAAACGGCGCAAATTCGCCTGCAAGTGCTGCGTGACAGCAGCGACGGGTTTGTGATTGCACAAAAAGATTTGGAGATTCGCGGTCCTGGTGAACTGTTAGGTACGCGTCAGACGGGTAATGCCGAATTTAAAGTGGCAGATTTATTGCGCGATCAGGCCATGATCCCAGAAGTTCAGCGCCTGGCACGGCATATTCACGAACGTTACCCACAACAGGCAAAAGCCCTGATAGAACGCTGGATGCCGGAGACGGAACGCTACTCAAATGCATAAAGACGGCGGAGAGAAGACCGCCGTTTCAGGTTGATTTACCTTCCTGCCGAATGCGGCGTGAACGCCTTATCCGACCTACAAAAAACCAAAAAAAATCAATAAATTGATAATCATTACGCAGGCCAGATAAGCGAAGCGTATCTGGCATTTGTCTTTGTTGCGGCGGCACACATACCGCCGCTTCATCGGTTACCCCGCAAAAATCGGCAACATCAAATACAGCTTAATCACCAGGGCGTTAACGATATCGATAAAGAACGCACCGACCATCGGCACCACCAGGAAGGCCATGTGCGACGGGCCAAAGCGTTCGGTAATCGCCTGCATGTTGGCGATTGCCGTTGGCGTTGCACCAAGGCCAAAACCACAGTGACCCGCAGCCAGCACCGCCGCATCGTAGTTTTTGCCCATCATGCGCCAGGTGACGAAGATAGCGTACAACGCCATGAAGATAGTCTGTGCGACCAGAATCGCCAGCATCGGCAGCGCCAGCGAAGCCAGCTCCCACAGCTTCAGCCCCATCAACGCCATCGCCAGGAACAACGACAGGCTTACGTTACCCAGAACCGATACCGCACGCTCAAAGACACGGTAAAAGCCCATCATGGACAAACCGTTGCTCAGAATCACGCCCACAAAAAGCACGCAAACGAAGGTTGGCAATTCAAAAGCGGTGCCAGCCAAAAGTTGCGCAACAATTTTCCCCACCGTCAGACAGATAGCAATCAGCGCGATGGTTTCAATTAGTACCAGCGAAGTGATCATGCGCCCCACGTCCGGCTTTTCAAATGCGGTGGGGACTTCCTGGTCATCCGGAATACCGTTCGGCGTGGTGGAGTGCTTCACCAGATACCGCGCCACCGGCCCCCCAATCAAGCCGCCCAGCACCAGACCAAAAGTTGCACAGGCCATCGCCACTTCCGTCGCGTTGGTGAAGCCATAACGTTCAATGAACAATTTACTCCACGCAGCTCCCGTACCGTGTCCGCCAGAAAGCGTAATAGAACCGGCCAGCAGCCCCATCAGCGGATCAAGCCCTAACAGGCTTGCCATCCCAATGCCGATAGCATTTTGCATCACCAACAGGCCAACAACCACGATGAGGAAAATCCCCACCACACGCCCACCGGCACGCAGGCTGGCAATATTGGCATTCAGACCAATGGTTGCGAAGAATGCCAGCATCAACGGATCGCGCAGGGACATATCAAAATTGACTTCCCAGCCCATACTTTTTTTCAGCACCAGCAGCGCCAGTGCCACCAGCAACCCTCCGGCAACTGGTTCAGGTATGGTGTATTTCTTCAGAAAGGAGACGGAATGGACCAACTTGCGCCCGAGCAGCAACGTCAGCGTTGCAGCAACAAGCGTTGCTAAAGTATCGAGATGAAACATAGTTACTCCTTTGTGTCCGCACCACTCTTTCACACTCGTCATACTTCATCGCGCATGTGCATTAGGGCGAAATATGACGAGTATCGAGTCATGCTATCCCGGTTCGAATTCTCAGCTGAAAATAAAAAAATGGCATGGATTTTAAGCAGAAAACAACCAAAAGTTATATAAAAAAGTGCATTTATCGCATTTAAATATTTAGAAGAATGCATGGCAAACGTTTGCTTTTACCTTTCGGTCAGCTAAAATGCCCGCTTTGCCACCACGGGATTGTTTTCGATGTCTGTTTCCACCCTAGAGTCAGAAAATGCGCAACCGGTTGCGCAGACTCAAAACAGCGAACTGATTTATCGTCTTGAAGATCGTCCGCCGCTTGCTCAAACTCTGTTTGCCGCCTGTCAGCATCTGCTGGCGATGTTTGTCGCGGTAATCACGCCAGCATTGTTAATCTGCCAGGCGCTGGGTTTACCAGCACAGGACACGCAACACATTATTAGTATGTCGCTGTTTGCCTCCGGTGTGGCGTCGATTATTCAGATTAAAGCCTGGGGGCCGGTTGGTTCCGGGTTGTTGTCTATTCAGGGCACCAGCTTTAACTTCGTTGCCCCGCTGATTATGGGTGGAACGGCACTGAAGACCGGTGGCGCCGATGTTCCAACCATGATGGCGGCGCTCTTCGGCACACTGATGCTGGCAAGCTGCACCGAAATGGTAATCTCCCGCGTTTTGCACCTGGCGCGCCGCATTATTACGCCGCTGGTTTCTGGCGTAGTGGTGATGATTATCGGCCTGTCGCTAATACAGGTTGGGTTAACGTCCATTGGCGGCGGTTATGCGGCCATGAACGATAACACCTTTGGCGCACCGAAAAATCTGCTGCTGGCGGGTGTGGTCTTAGCTTTAATCATTCTGCTTAACCGTCAACGTAACCCTTACTTACGCGTGGCCTCGCTGGTGATTGCGATGGCAGCCGGATATGCGCTGGCGTGGTTTATGGGCATGTTGCCAGAAAGCAACGAGCCGATGACGCAAGAACTGATTATGGTGCCAACACCGCTCTATTACGGGCTTGGTATTGAATGGAGTCTGCTGTTGCCGCTGATGCTGGTCTTTATGATCACCTCGCTGGAAACTATTGGCGATATCACCGCCACCTCCGACGTTTCCGAACAACCGGTTTCTGGTCCGCTGTACATGAAACGTCTGAAAGGCGGCGTGCTGGCGAATGGCCTGAACTCGTTTGTGTCGGCGGTATTTAACACCTTCCCGAACTCCTGCTTCGGGCAGAACAACGGTGTGATCCAGTTGACCGGTGTTGCCAGCCGTTATGTCGGTTTTGTCGTTGCGCTGATGCTGATTGTGCTCGGCCTGTTCCCGGCTGTGAGCGGTTTTGTGCAGCATATTCCGGAGCCGGTACTTGGCGGCGCTACGCTGGTGATGTTTGGTACTATCGCCGCATCCGGTGTGCGTATCGTTTCTCGTGAGCCACTGAACCGTCGAGCCATTCTGATTATCGCGCTGTCGCTGGCGGTCGGTCTGGGCGTGTCTCAGCAACCGCTGATTTTGCAGTTTGCCCCTGAATGGCTGAAAAACCTGCTCTCCTCCGGGATCGCCGCTGGCGGTATCACTGCCATTGTGCTGAATCTGATTTTCCCGCCAGAAAAACAGTAATCCACTCGCGGCGGTAAAATTCTTTACCGCCGTAGCAACTCGCTTTCTCCATTCCCGCCTTGAGGAATGCGCGTAAATCGTGCATAACTCCCTTATGTGCATTTCACGGGATGGAAGACCATGAAATTTATTGGGAAGCTGCTTCTCTACATTTTCATCGCGCTATTCGTGGCGATCGCTGGCCTCTATTTCCTGCTGCAAACCCGCTGGGGAGCAGAGCATATCAGCGCATGGATATCCAGGAATAGCGACTATCATTTGACCTTCGGGGCGATGGATCACCGCTTTTCCGCGCCATCTCATATCGTGCTGGAGAACGTCACATTCGGTCGCGATGGTCAACCTGCCACTCTGGTGGCGAAAAGTGTCGATATTGCGCTAAGTAGTCGGCAACTGAGCGAGCCACGCCATGTTGATACTATCCTGCTGGAAAACGGGACGCTAAATCTCACCGGCCAGACCGCGCCACTACCGTTCAAAGCGGATCGTCTGCAACTGCGTGATATGGCGTTTAACAGCCCCAATAGCGAGTGGAATCTCAGCGCACAGCGAGTAAATGGCGGCGTCGTTCCGTGGTCGCCGGAAGCCGGTAAAGTTCTGGGCACGAAGGCTCAAATTCAGTTCAGTGCCGGCTCTCTGTCGCTCAACGATGTTGCTGCTACCAATGTACTGATTGAAGGCACTATTGATAACGATCGCGTCACGCTTACGAATCTGGGCGCCGATATCGCCCGTGGTTCATTAACCGGTAATGCGCAGCGTAATGCCGATGGTAGCTGGCAGGTGGAAAATCTGCGCCTGGCTGATATCCGTCTGCAAAGCGAAAAATCTCTGACCGATTTCTTTGCACCTTTGCGCTCTGTCCCGTCGTTGCAGATTGGTCGCCTTGAAGTGATCGACGCTCGCCTGCAAGGTCCGGACTGGGCGGTGACCGACCTCGATCTCAGCTTGCGCAACATGACCTTCATTAAAGATGACTGGCAGACGCAGGAAGGCAAGCTGTCAATGAACGCTAGCGAGTTTATTTATGGTTCGCTGCATTTATTTGACCCGATTATGAACGCGGAGTTTTCCCCACAGGGCGTGGCGCTTCGCCAGTTCACCAGCCGCTGGGAAGGCGGAATGATCCGAACGTCAGGGAACTGGCAACGCGACGGGAAAACGCTGATCCTCGATGATGCGGCAATCGTCGGGCTGGAATATACCTTGCCGAAAAACTGGCAACAGTTGTGGATGGAAGCGGCCCCAAGCTGGTTAAACCGCCTGCAACTGAAGAGATTTAGCGCCAGCCGTAACCTGCTCATTGATATCGATCCGAACTTCCCGTGGCAGCTCACTGCGCTGGATGGTTATGGCGCGAATCTGACGCTGGTTGCCGATCATAAGTGGGGCGTCTGGAGTGGCACGGCGAACCTGAATGCCGCCGCCGCAACGTTCAATCGTGTCGACGTTCGTCGCCCGTCGCTGGCGCTAACCGCCAATAGCAGCACGGTGAATATCAGCGAACTTAGCGCGTTTACCGAGAAAGGCATTCTTGAAGCTACTGCCAGCGTCTCACAAACGCCGCAGCGCCAGACCCATATCAGCCTGAACGGACGCGGTGTGCCGATGAACATTTTGCAACAGTGGGGATGGCCAGAGTTACCGATTACGGGCGATGGCAATATTCAGCTCACCGCCAGCGGCGATATTCAGACCGATGTACCGCTAAAACCTACGGTTAACGGACAACTCCATGCTGTGAACGCAGAAAAGCAGCAGGTAACCCAAACCATGAATGCTGGCGTCGTTTCCAGTGGCGAAGTCACGTCAACGGAGCCAGTGCAGTAAAAATCAATCTCGCCGGGCACGACATAGCCGTACCCGGCATTTTTTCAACAAATTACAGCATAATTGTCAGTGAGTTACCCACTGGCGACACCACCACACCCAACTCAGTTTCGGTCTGCGAACCGCCTTGCAAACCATTTACTTTCGCAATATTACGCAAGCACAGTGTCCAGTTCTTCGCCTCGCCCGCGCCTGTCACGATAATCGTATTTTCAGTACGCGCCGCTTTCAGGGTGAAGATCACCGAACCGTCGGCGGCGGGCACTTCACAGACAGCTTCACGCCCGTCTTGCAGATTAAAGAGTTGGAAAGCTGTGCCTTCATGCCATGCGTAGTCGGGGCGTTGATCATTGTTCCCCAGCGCCAGTAAGGTGTTGTCACGCACGTAAACCGGCAAACTAAGAAAATTATGCTGCTGTTTATGCCAACGGCTGCCTTCTGTTTCATCGTTATGCCACAGATGCGTCCAGCGACCTTCTGGCAGATAAAACTGTACATCGCCCGCTTCAGAGAACACTGGCGCAACCATCACGCTGTCGCCCAACATGTATTGACGGTCAAGATAATCACAGGCTGGATCGTCCGGGAACTCCATCACCATTGCGCGCATCATCGGCGTACCCAGCGCGTTCGCACGAACGGCTTCGCGGTACAGATACGGCATCATGCGGCATTTAAGCTGTGTGAAATGGCGCACGACATCGCAGGATTCATCATCATAAGCCCACGGCACACGATAAGATTTGCTGCCATGTAAACGGCTATGGCTGGAGAGCAAACCAAATGCGCACCAGCGTTTGTAAACGTGTGCCGGAGCGGTATTCTCAAAGCCACCGATATCGTGGCTCCAGAAACCAAAACCGGAAAGGCCAATAGATAACCCGCCGCGCAGGCTTTCCGCCATCGATTCGTAATTGGCGTAGCAGTCTCCGCCCCAGTGCACGGGAAATTGCTGTGCGCCCACAGAAGCGGAACGGGCAAACAGGACGGCCTCTTCCTCACCGACAGTGTCTTTCAGGACGTTCCATACCAGTTCGTTGTAGATGTACGCATAATGATTATGCATTTTCTGCGGATCGGAACCGTCAAACCACTGAACGTCTGTTGGAATACGTTCGCCAAAGTCGGTCTTAAAGCAATCGACGCCCATCGCTACCAGGCCTTTCAGTTTATCGGCGTACCATTTGCAGGCATCTGGGTTGGTAAAATCATAAATCGCCAGACCTGGCTGCCATTTATCCCATTGCCATAACGAGCCATCCGGGCGTTTGAGTAAATATCCTTTCTCTTGCAACGCTTTAAATACCGGCGATTTTTGCCCTATATAGGGGTTAATCCAGACGCAGATTTTCAGCCCTTTCGCTTTCAGGCGGCGAATCATCCCTTCCGGGTCAGGGAAAGTGACCGGATCCCACTCAAAATCGCACCACTGGAAGGCTTTCATCCAGAAACAGTCGAAGTGGAAAACATGTAGCGGCAGATTACGTTCCGCCATGCCGTCGATAAAGCTGTTTACCGTAGCTTCGTCATAATTAGTGGTAAATGAAGTCGTTAACCACAAACCAAAGGACCATGCTGGCGGCAGTGCCGGACGCCCGGTAAAACGGGTATAACGATCGAGCACCGCTTTCGGCGTCGGGCCATCGATAACAAAGTATTCGAGATATTCACCCTCGACGCTGAACTGCACTTTGGAGACTTTCTCCGATCCCACTTCAAACGAGACGCACTGCGGATGATTAACCAGCACGCCGTAGCCACGGTTGGTGATATAGAACGGGATGTTTTTGTACGCCTGTTCGGTGCTGGTTCCGCCGTCACGGTTCCAGGTTTCCACCGTCTGACCATTACGCACCAGCGCGGTGAAGCGTTCCCCCAGACCGTATACTGTTTCACCGACACCGAGATCCAGGCGCTCAAACATGTAGCTACGGTTGGTGTTGGTGTCCTGTATATAGCCGTTATTTTTCAACTGGCTACCGGTAATACGCACACCATTGCGCAGAAAATCGAGCGACCAGAATTCACCTTTGGTAACACGAACACTCAAATTACCGCTCTTCAGCTCGGCATATTCAATTGTGTTTTGCATCTCCACCGGAACGTCATGCAACACATTAAGCGGGTAGTGCGGACCGTTATCCAGCGCCCCTTGAAAATGCTCAATCCGCACGCCAACCACACCTTCCTGAGGTGAAAAAAAGCGCAGCGTAAACAGTGGCGTATCCAACTGCCAGGTACGCTCCCGCACATCACGCGGCGCGGCGTAAACCACCATCTCCTTTTCCCGCAACTCAACATCAAAAACCTGGATGGGGTGAATCAAATTAAGACCAGGTTGAATAAGCCAGTTTCCATCGCTGATTTTCATAATCCGTTCCTTTCGTTCTGAAATTTTTGTTACCGCAAGCATGACAAGTGAAGAAGGCGCCAGTCAGACAGCCCGAAAGTAAACCATCCTTAAGAGTGCGGATATTGCTATTTTTTGTTATCAACTTACGTTTCTTGTTTTCTGTGATCGCGGTAGCGCCAAAATGTAACTTATGGATTTGCTGAAGGTTTCTGTGAAAGGGATCATGGCAAGACGAAACGATACGGAAAAAAGTGTGATGGGGGATGTGATAAGGCGAGGAACTAGCTATAATGCGCCCCGCCTCCATGTAGCAATCGAGGCGCGGAAGATCGTCGTCTCCGGTGAGGCGGCTGGACTTCAAATCCAGTTGGGGCCGCCAGCGGTCCCGGGCAGGTTCGACTCCTGTGATCTTCCGCCAAAATGCCTCTTCTGACGTTCACCAATCCCTTGTAATACGATTAAAACCAGACATTTTCTTCTGTTCATGATTCAATCGGCTTAACCGAGTTCTTTCTTAACATTTATTGCAATGGCGGCGACATGTCAGACAAAGACTTAACCCAGTCTCCGGCAGGCAAATTCAACAAATCAACAGCAGACAGGAGAGATCGTCCCCGGCATTGATCATGTCAATCGCTTTATCCATCCGCTGATCGATAATTGGCGAATGCAAGGTTTTCTCGGCAAGGCTCGCCACAATCTTTAACACCGTTGCCTCATCAGGAGTTACTTCCAGCGATGTCACACTCAACAAATGCTTAATATAGAAATAATCGAGGATTAAACGGTAAACCTGGCGCATGATCGTTGAGAAATCAGCATCCGGAAAATGACAGTGGTAAATTTTGTAGGTCAGTAAATTGCGCAATACATGCGGGGCGCTAAGGATAGAATCCTGGCAAAGCTGCTGCCATTGCTTATCCAGAACTGCAAACTTGTCGACCAGATCCTGCTTATCCGTACTGGCTGTAATGTTTAAATACGCCGCCATCTTCCGATGCACCCCAGCGATAATGTTATCCCTGGCGCCTTCATTCGCGATAAGTGAACCCAATGCCGACAGCGCGCGCACCTTCAATCCAACCGACTCCGTTGACATTGAGCGATGAGTCAAACTTATACCTGCCGCCAGCTCGCTTAATAGTTCCTGATGATACTGTTCGGCCTGCGCAAAATGGCGATGCAGATCGAACTCAATGCGTTGCAAGTAAACCATAAACTGTGCCAGCGCCATCAGGTTCTCTTCAACGTTCAACGATGGTGCCTGTAGAAGGTGCCAGGCAAAGAGATGCACAATCTGTTGGATCTGATTAACCGGCTGCTGCCGGGCGATGATATTGTTTTTCGCCTTCGCCAGCAGCTCATCTTGTTCATGCACTAACATGCTGTCGGCATCGAACAATACCAGCCGGGCTACTTCTGGACATGAAAGCGTCATCGAATAACGAGTTGTATCCGCGTAGTGCTTTTTACAACGTGGATAAGTAGAACAGGTAACTGAAAGCGCGTTGCCTCCCAGCTCGCGATGAACCAGGCAGAGTTTATTTTCGTCGAGAAACGGACACTGTCCCTGCGCGTCCAGCTTAATTCTCGAATATCTTTGTTTACCTTTTCGCACCAGCATCAAATTCTCTTTCGCCAGGCTGGAGATTTCCGGATGGTGTGCGTTGAGGTAATCATGATGAGTTTTCTTGTCGATATCTATTTGCCATCCCTGACAACAGGAAATCAGGCAGTCAGGACCGACACAGGAAAACTTCTTCACAAACTCGGGTTTGATCACTTTATGGATTTGCATAGCATTCTTCGCGTTTAAAAAGCGAACAGTAGCATGTTGTCAGAAAAAAATGATAACGCCATAACATGACGGTTTAATAAGCATTTCACGCGTTTCATAAAGATAAAGAATAATGCTCGACCTCATCAAATTACCCACGCTATTTGTCAGCGACGCTAATGCAAAATATTTCATTGCGACGTGATAAGAAATTTCGATGCTTTTGAATAACGACCTACGCAAACCATGAAGGATACTTATGAGAAGAATATTCATGGTTCCGACGAGAATAATATAAAAGCCTCACGGTCGATTTTATTTTTAGATTGCTTCTGGCTGGCGATAATAATGTCAGACGTATCAACGGCCTGCCTGTTATTGATAAAGATGCGTAACTATTGCTGAAAGGCAACATAAATATGCTTTATATGAACAGAGCCATCCTTGCCATTTTTGCTATCATGCCTGCATACATAAACAACAAAACCGTATGCAGAGGGAAAAATGGGTTCCACCAGAAAGGGGATGCTGAACGTTCTAATTGCCGCCGTATTGTGGGGAAGTTCAGGTGTCTGCGCACAATACATCATGGAGCAAAGCCAGATGTCATCGCAGTTTCTTACCATGACGCGACTGATATTTGCCGGTTTTATTCTGCTAACGCTCTCCTTTGTCCACGGCGATAAAGTCTTCTCAATCATTAAAAATCATAAAGATGCCATCAGCCTGCTGATTTTTTCCGTTGTTGGCGCACTGACCGTCCAGCTTACTTTCTTACTGACAATTGAAAAATCCAATGCCGCTACAGCAACGGTGCTGCAATTTTTATCACCAACGATTATCGTGGCATGGTTCTCACTGGTACGTAAATCACGCCCCGGCATCCTGGTTTTTTGCGCCATTCTGACATCGCTGATTGGTACGTTTTTATTGGTGACACACGGTAATCCGACGTCATTATCGATCTCTCCTGCTGCGTTATTCTGGGGTATCGCCTCGGCATTTGCTGCCGCATTCTATACGACATACCCCTCAACGCTCATTGCCCGTTACGGCACACTGCCAGTGGTTGGCTGGAGTATGCTCATTGGTGGTCTGATCCTGCTGCCCTTTTATGCCGGACAAGGAACAAATTTTGTGGTTAATGGCAGTCTGATTCTGGCGTTTTTCTATCTGGTGGTAATTGGAACTTCGCTGACTTTTAGTCTGTATCTGAAAGGCGCACAGTTAATTGGCGGGCCAAAAGCCAGCATTTTGAGCTGTGCAGAACCATTAAGTAGCGCGCTGCTCTCTTTACTGCTGCTGGGGATCACTTTCACATTACCTGACTGGCTGGGAACGCTGCTGATTCTGTCATCGGTCATTTTGATTTCAATGGATTCCCGCCGCCGCGCCAGAAAAATGTAATCGTCCGGCGCGGCGCGGTTGATAATTACCAGCCCGGCACCGCGCCACCGTTAAAGATAGTTTCTGCCGCTTTAGCAACTTCCGGTGATTGATAAGATTGCAAAAATTCCTTCACGTTTTCTGCATCCTTGTTATCTTCCCGCGCCACCAGAATGTTCACATACGGCGAATTTTTATCTTCAATAAATACGCTGTCATGCACCGGGGAAAGCCCGGTTTGCTGAATATAAGTCGTGCTGATAATCGCCACATCCACTTTCGGGTCGTCCAGTACGCGCGGCAACTGTGCCCCTTCCAGTTCCATAATCTGTAAATGACGCGGGTTATCGGTAATATCCAACGCCGTTGGCAGTAAACCTTTCCCCTCTTTCAACGTAATCAGTTTCTCTTTTTGCAACAGTAACAGCGCCCGCCCAAGGTTGGTCGGATCATTCGGAATCGCCACTGTCGCCCCATCTTCTAGCTGATCGACCGTTTTGATTTTTTTCGAATAGCCCGCCATGGGGAAGACAAAGGTATTCCCCACCGCCACCAGTTTATAACCGTGCGCCTGATTATCCTGTTCAAGGAAAGGGCGATGCTGGAATACATTGGCATCCAGTTCACCATGATTTGTTGCATCGTTCGGCAGCAATGAACCGCTAAATCCAATCAGTTCAACCTCAAGGCCATACTTCTCTTTAGCCACTTTTTTAGCGACTTCCGCCACATCCTGTTCGGCACCGTTTATGACCCCAACTTTAATGTGTTTTGTATCGCTACTTTGCTGGTCGCAGCCTGCCAGTAGTATTCCTGCCAGTAATAACGCTACTCCTGTTCGTAGATGATGTGTTGTCAGTTTCATTTTTTATCCTTTTATTAATGATTACCTGACTATAGCGGTAAGGTCGCTGCGGTTAAAAAACGAAATGCTATCGATAAGAAGAAAAAGGAATAAAAGAGGAATATAAGGTCTGGCACTTCTTACTGAATACTAAAACGCGTTTCGTACAGCATGATTAGAGCGATGAAAACAAACTACACTTATGCTTCATTCGATGCCATTTGTAAAAAGGTAGAACTCATGAAACCAACGACGCTGCTTCTTATTTTCGCTGTTTTCGCGATGCCGGGTATCGTATATGCCGAGTCGCCTTTTAGCTCGTTACAATCGGCGAAAGAGAAAAATACGGTATTACAGGATTTGCGAAAAATTTGTACCCCGCAGGCATCGTTATCAGATGAAGCGTGGGAAAAGTTAATGTTGTCTGATGAAAGCAATAAACAACACATACGCGAAGCCATCGTGGCGATGGAGCGTAATAATCAGAGTAACTACTGGGAAGCGTTGGGCAGGGTAGAATGCCCGGATATGTAAGAGCGGCAACAGCCGCTGACCAACACTTCTTTAGCCTGATATCAGGATTTCTTCATTTTCACTTTTGCAGTAACCAACAGCGCGGTAAGCAACATCAACGTGCCGGACAATATTAACGGCGAAGTCAGGCCAATGTTATCCAGTGCATAACCGCCAATTGCCGCGCCGCAGGTATTGGCAAGCTGAATAACAGCCACCTGAATAGATCCCGCCTTTTCTGCCTGGTCGGCTAATGAGCGGGTGATCCACGTTGACCAGCCCACGGGAATTAAAGCAAAGGTCAGCCCCCAGATAATCGCCACACCGGTAGCAACAATTTTATCGCTTCCCCACAACGTCAGTACCAGCGCACTAAGAGCAAGCACTAACGGTGCTCCCGCTAAGGCCAGTTTTACTGAACGTTTAAGAATGATCGACGAAAGCGACGTACCGACAAAACTGGCGATACCAAAACTCAGCAGTACCAGTGTTAAGCCATCCACGCCGAATCCCGCCAGATTCATATACACCGGTCGAATATAGGTGAAGAAAGCGAACTGCCCCGCAAAGGACATAAAGATAGCAATCATCCCGGCCATCACCCCCGGACGCTGCAACAGGCGGAAGGTATTTTGCTTCTGATGTGACGGTTCGCCAGGTAGCGAAGGCAATGATTTGATAATCCAGATAATACACAGCACGCCCATCACCGCTGCCGCATTAAAGACATTGCGCCAGCCGATAAGCTCGCCTAAAAAGCTGCCTAACGGCGCGGCAATCACCAGCGCAATAGAAACCGCGCCGAAGATCACCGACAGCGCCTTCGGCACCGTACGAGGCGGCACCAGACGCATAGTCAGCGACGCTGACATCGCCCAGAATCCACCCAGCGCCAGCCCGAGACAGGCTCGACCGATTAATAACATTCTGAACGAGCTGGCAAAGGAAACCAGCAAGCAAGAGAGCGTCAGCAAGACGGCGAACAGAATGACAACGTAGCGGCGGTCGGTGGACTGAATTGTCTGGGTAATAAACAAACTGGCAAACATCGCCACAAAGGCGGTCACAGTCACCGATTGCCCGGCAAGCCCTTCCGAAATCCCTAAATCCTGCGCCATCGGCGTCAGCAAACTAACAGGCAAAAACTCAACGATAATCAGGCAGGCGACGCAAAACGCCACCGAGAAAACGGCTGACCAGTTCGGTCGGGTGATGGCATCCGCGCCACAGTTTTCTTCGATATGTTCACTCATGGTGTTACCCGTGGCATGTTTCAGGGGAAAAGCCGGTCAGTTTAGCATTGAAATGTGTGACGCATTTAACGTTTTTGCAACCTTTACGGTGTTGCTTGAGCTGGAGTTAAGATCGAAACGGAACAGGGCAAAGATTACCGAATGCGGCATGAACGCCTTATCCCCCCTACAGGTCAGGCGCGGTCTGTAGGCTGATAAGACGAAGCGGTTTTAATGCAGCCAGTGAACGCCCTCGGCAGGCTGAAAGAATGCGTTATAGCGCATCTGGAAAGCGTTAATCTCCTGCATTTCAGGTTCTGTTTCGCGCAGAAAACCCAGCGCCAGCCTGACCTGAGCGTCGGTAATGGGAGCTGCGAGGCGGGCTTTTTGTAAAATCCGATGCCATTGCAACAGATTCTGTTCGCTGCCATCGACAATGACAATTTGCCAGATGAGCAACACCTGCGCAGCATTTTGCAGGTGCGACTCATCCGGGCGATGCAGGTAACGTAAAAATTCGTCACCCGCTGACTTTCCCATCTGATCGACCATCGATTCGATGGGTACGACATCAATATTCAGCCGATCGCTCAGGCGGCGAATCGCCTTTCTGGCTCCGGATGTCAGCACCCGAAAACCAACCACAAACACCACCGCCAGCGTAGCGAGCATTATCCAGATCATGAGTTCTCCTGCGTAACTGACACTCATGATATCTGGAAACACTTATCAGATACTAATCCACCAGGATGATTTTCAGCGCAAACAGCGCTGCTACAACCACCACACACAGGTTCAGATCGCGCCAGCGCCCGGTACAGACTTTCATAATGCAGTACGACATAAAGCCCAGCGCGATACCTTCGGTGATCGAGAAAGTAAAGGGCATCATCACCGTAGTAATAAATGCGGGCACCGATTCGGTAAAATCATCCCAGTTAACGCGCGCCAGACTTGAGGTCATTAACACGCCCACGAAGATGAGCGCCCCGGCAGTCGCATAGGGGGGAACCATTGCCACCAGCGGTGAGAAGAACATAACCAACAGGAACATAACGCCGACCACAACCGCAGTCAGCCCCGTGCGACCACCGACCGCCACACCAGAAGTACTTTCAATATAGGCGGTAACAGACGAGGTGCCGATAAACGCACCCGCCACCGAACTGACGCTATCGACATACAGCGCCTTATTCATATTGGGGAATTTACCGTTACTATCTATTAAGCCAGCTTTATCAGTTACACCAATTAATGTTCCTGATGAATCAAATAGGTTGATCAGCATAAAGGAGAAAATGATACCGGCAAGTTCAAGCGACAACGCGCCGCTCAAATCGACTTCACCAATGACACCGCTAATATCGGGTGGAATGGAATAGATGCCGCTAAAATGAACATCACCGAAAAATAATCCACAGCAGGAAGTAACAACAATAGAAACCAACACCGCCGCATGAAAATTACGTGATGACAACACAGTTATAATAAAAAAACCTAAAATACCTAACAACACGCCGTGAGAACTTAAATCGCCAATCATAACCAGCGTATCTTTATTGGCGACAATAACACCGGTATTTTTTAATCCCATCAAGGCAATAAATAACCCGATACCACTGGTGATACCAATACGTAAACTTAACGGAATGTTGGAAATCATCCAGTAACGGATACGAAAAAGCGTGAGCAAAAACAGTCCGATTGCGCCCCAAAATATGGCTCCCATCCCGGTCTGCCAGGAGATCCCCATCGCCCCCACGACCACGAACGCGAAGAAGGCGTTCAGCCCCATCGCCGGTGCCAGCGCCACGGGCAAGTTAGCAAATATCCCCATCGCAATGCTGCCAATACCGGCAATTAAACAAGTGGTGACAAATACCACTTTCGGATCCATTTGTGCCGCACCGAGGATTTGCGGGTTAACAAAAACGATGTACACCATGGTTAAAAAAGTGGTCATCCCCGCAATCAATTCTGTGCGGACGGTGGTTCCATGTTGAGGAAGTTTAAATAATCGCGAAAGCGTCCCTGATTCATTACTCACGTAATCGGTATTGTCATTATTCATTTTTTTGTCCATTGAAGGAATTTTAAATCCTTGCTTTTGTAAAACAAATGACAACACTGGTTCAGTGATAATTATCACATTTCAATTGCACATTAATGGATATTCTTTAATAATCTCGCGACGTTTCTTTATGATAAATAATAATCAATTTGATAAAATCAAAATGAGAAAAACATGAATAATTCTATTAACCATAAATTTCATTACATTAGTCGGAGCGAATACCAGGAATTGTTAGCCGTTTCCCGTGGTGAAGCCGTTGCCGATTATATTATTGATAATGTCTCTATTCTGGATCTGATCAATGGCGGAGAAATTTCCGGCCCGATTGTGATTAAAGGGCGTTACATTGCTGGTGTTGGCGCAGAATACGTCAACGCTCCAGCTTTACACCGAATTGATGCTAACGGCGCAACGGCAGTACCAGGATTTATTGATGCTCACCTGCATATTGAATCCAGCATGATGACGCCGGTCACCTTTGAAACAGCCACCCTGCCACGCGGCCTGACAACTGTTATTTGCGATCCCCATGAAATCGTCAATGTCATGGGCGAAGCCGGATTCGCCTGGTTTGCCCGCTGCGCCGAACAGGCAAAGCAGAATCAGTATTTGCAAGTCAGCTCTTGCGTACCCGCACTGGAAGGCTGCGATGTAAACGGCGCCAGTTTTACTCTCGAACAGATGCTCGCCTGGCGAGATCACCCGCAGGTTACTGGCCTCGCGGAGATGATGGACTACCCAGGCGTAATTAGCGGGCAGGATGCGCTGCTCGATAAACTGGACGCATTTCGCCATCTGACGCTGGACGGTCACTGCCCCGGTTTAGGCGGTAAAGAACTTAACGCCTATATTGCTGCCGGTATTGAAAACTGCCATGAGAGCTATTTGCTGGAAGAAGGCCGTCGGAAATTACAACTCGGCATGTCGTTGATGATCCGTGAAGGGTCCGCTGCCCGCAACCTCAACGCGCTGGCTCCGTTAATCAACGAATTTAATAGCCCACAATGTATGCTCTGTACCGATGACCGTAACCCGTGGGAAATCGCCCATGAAGGGCATATCGATGCCTTAATCCGTCGGCTGATCGAACAGCACAATGTGCCGCTGCATGTGGCATATCGCGTAGCCAGTTGGTCAACAGCGCGCCATTTTGGTCTTAATCATCTCGGTTTACTGGCGCCCGGCAAACAGGCCGATATCGTCCTGCTAAGTGATGCGCGGAAGGTCACGGTGCAGCAGGTACTGGTGAAAGGCGAACCGATTGACGCGCAAACCTTGCAAGCACAAGAGTCGGCGAGACTGGCGCAATCCGCCCCACCGTATGGCAATACTATTGCTCGCCAGCCGGTTTCCGCCAGCGACTTTGCCCTGCAATTTACGCCCGGAAAACGCTATCGGGTCATTGACGTTATCCATAATGAGCTGATTACGCACTCCCGCTCCAGTGTTTACAGTGAAAACGGTTTTGATCGCGATGATGTGTGCTTTATTGCCGTGCTTGAGCGTTACGGGCAACGGCTGGCTCCGGCCTGTGGCTTGCTCGGCGGCTTTGGTTTGAATGAAGGCGCGCTGGCTGCGACGGTCAGCCATGACAGCCATAATATTGTGGTGATCGGTCGCAGCGCAGAAGAGATGGCGCTGGCGGTAAATCAGGTGATTCAGGATGGCGGCGGGCTGTGTGTTGTACGTGACGGTCAGGTGCAGAGCCATCTACCGTTGCCTATTGCCGGGCTGATGAGCACCGACACGGCGCAGTCGCTGGCGGAACAAATTGACGCCCTGAAAGTCGCCGCCCGCGAATGTGGTCCGTTACCGGATGAACCGTTTATTCAGATGGCGTTTCTTTCCCTGCCAGTGATCCCCGCGTTGAAACTGACCAGCCAGGGCTTGTTTGATGGCGAGAAGTTTGCCTTCACTACGCTGGAAATTGCAGAATAAAAAAATGCCCGGCGTCATGCCGGGCAAAAGTCACCAGTTACGTTTATGCCACTGTCAACTGCTGAATTTTTTTCTCGCGGCGGATTTTGCGTTCTTCCATTACCGCGACTATCGCCATCAGGCAGATACAGCCAATTGCGGCGATATCCAGCGCGGCGAAGGTTCCAGCCCAGCCGGTGAGGCCGAATACCGGAGTACCATCGGCAATCATCCCCAGACCTAGCTTGGCAAAGCTGTCACCAATCAGGTAGGCGAAGGTGCCTTTAATCCCGTCGGCTGCGCCGATCGCTTTTTTCGGTACAAAGCCAACAGCCGCCACGCCAATCAACAGTTGCGGACCAAATACCAAGAAACCTAATGCAAAGAGAGAAGCCAGGTAGATATATTGATTGCTGGCGTGCTGATACACACCGAGTGTCGCGATAATCAGCGCCAGCGCGATGCAGGCGACCAGGCCACGGCGGCCGTTCGCCAGGTCAGAGAGCCAGCCCCACAGCAGCGTACCGACCAGTGCGCCTGCTTCAAACAGCGTAAAGCCCTGAATCGCCACCGCTTTAGAGAGTTTCAGTTCCTGGAACGCGTACACGGTTGACCACTGGTCGATACCAATACGTACCACGTACAGGAAGATATTGGCGAAGCACAGCAGCCAGATCACTTTGTTTTTCAGCACATACTCAACAAAGATCTGCCACTTGGTCATATCCGTGGACTCAGTCTCTTTGTCCTCTTCGCTGATCTCTTCACCGAACAGTTCTTCGGCTTTACCGAGGCCATAAGCTTCAGGGGAGTCACTGCCGTAACGCAGACCGATAAAACCGACAATCAGCGCGATAATCGACGGGAAGATAAACATGCCGATCACATGACCGTCGAACAGGTAATTTGCACCGAACAGCGCCACACCCGCCGCGCCCGCGCCACCGAGGTTGTGGGAAATGTTCCAGAAACCGAGGAACGTCCCGCGCTTACGACGTGGCGTCCATTTGGTGATGGTGGAGTAACTGCATGAGCCGCCGGTACTCTGGAAAAAGCCGCTTAAGGCGTAGAAGGCAATCATCAGGAACAGGCTAACTGAGCCGCTGCCCATGCTGGCGCTGAAGCCCAGCATACAAATGGCGGAGAGGATCAGCATAAACGGCAGGAACTGTTTGGTATTTTTGCCGTCGGCATAGTAGGAAACCAGCGTTTTACCTACGCCGTAAGTGATGGAGAAGCCCAGGCCAATCATCCCCAGCTGCGTCATGCTCAACCCGTAAGTGGAGATCATGTCGTTCTGCGCAATGTTAAAGTTCTTGCGAATCAGATACATCGTCAGGTAGCCAATAAAGACCACCAGGTAGGATTGCATGAACGGTTTGAACCACATTTTGCGCCGCACTTCGAGCGGAAGATCCAGAGTCGGCTTGCGAACCTGGTTGAGGAAAGCCAGCATGGGTTACTCCTGATTTCCCATCATTCTTCAAGCCGCAGGTGCTTTAGCTGCATGTATTCCTGCAACTTGAATTAATTGGGGAAAGAATTAATGAATGATGGCATTGTAAAAATCAGCAGCCAATCAGGCCTGAGATAGTGTCCAGGCAAAACCTGGAAAATTTCTTAGTTTTGCCGGATATGAGGTAAAAAGGTGAGATGTATCACGCTTCGCGGGGTGCCTGAGCATTCAAAAAGGGCAGTAATAGCAAGGCCGAAATCCCGGCGGCAATAGAGATAACCACAAAAAAACCGCTCCAGTGCCAGGTATCGAGCACTTTCGCCAGTGGCCAACCAGCAAGCGACGCTCCCAGGTAAGCAAACAAGCCGACAAACCCCGTCGCCGCCCCTGCCGCTTCTTTGTGGGAACACTCTGCCGCCGCCATACCGATTAACATCTGTGGGCCAAAAACAAAAAAACCAATGGTGAAGAAGCAAGTCGCCTGCATCACGTAGCTGGCAAAAGGCATCAGCCACAGCGAGCCGACTGAAAGCAAAATCCCGGCGGCGAAAATCAAATTCATCGGCCCACGATTACCATTAAATAGTTTGTCCGAACCCCAACCGGCAACCAGCGCACCGATAAATCCGCCCAGTTCAAACATCGTCACTGCTGTATTCGCCGTGACCAGATCGACGCCAAGCGTCTCGGACATGTACAAGTTGCCCCAGTCGTTGATCGCTGCGCGAACCACGTAGACCAGCACGTAGCAGAACGAAAGCAACCAGATATACGGATTCAGCAACACATATTTGGTGAGGATCTCTTTACGCGTCAGCCCTGCTCCTTCCTGCTGCTGGGCAACCTCCAGCGCGTCGTGCCGCCATTCGCCGACCGCCGGTAAACCTAATGCCTGCGGGCGATCGCGCAATCGCCAGCAGAGAAAAATCCCCACAACTATCGCCATACAGCCGGCAACCATCATCCCGATACGCCAACTGTAATGCAGCGCGACTGCCGCCATCACAATAGGGATTAACGCGCCGCCAACGTTGTGCGCCGTGTTCCATAACGCCCACCAACCGCCGCGCTCGGTACGTGAATACCAGGCGGTTAACAGCCGCGCACAAACTGGCGAACCCCAGCCCTGGAAAAAAGCGTTCAACACCCAGAGCACGGCAAACGCCCATAGCGAAGTGGAAAATCCAAACAGAATGTTGATGATGCCAGTCGCAATAAGCCCCATCCCCATAAAATAACGCGCATTTGAGCGGTCGCTGACAATGCCGGAAACAAACTTCGACAAGCCGTAGGTGATGTAAAACAGGGTTGCTAACAGGCCGATATCGCTACGACTTAGCACGCCAGTGGCGAGGATTTCCGGCATCGCGGCGTTAAAACTCTTACGCGTGAAATAAAACAGCGCATAGCCCAACCAGATTGTCAGCAAAATATGCCGACGCCAGTAGCGATAGCGGGCATCAATTTCACGTTTATCGCTTATCAGCGGCGCGTCGGCAGGCGCTTTCAGGAACTGCAACATCATCAAGCCTTACACATAACGTTGGGGTAGAGAGACACTGACGCGCGTGCCGTGCAGACAAGATATGGTCAAGGTGCCGCCCAACGCCGTTACGCGCTCGCGCATTCCGGTGAGACCAAAACCGTGTTGACCTGAATCTGGCGGCAAACCGCTACCATCGTCGTCAATCACCAGCATCAATCGCTCATCCTGCTGCCAGCCTTGCAGCGTGACCGCACTGGCATCGGCATGTTTCACAATGTTGTTCAGCCCTTCCTGGCAGACTCGAAACAGCGTCACACGCTGGTTTTCACTTAATGCTGATTCATCTATCCGCCATTCGAGATGACTGACAATGCCGCGACCTTCCAGCTCCATTTCTCGCATCAGTGAACGGATAGCCTGCTCCAGGGTGAGATCATCCAACTGGCGCGGACGTAACCGCCCTAACAAGCGGCGCACCGCGTCGTAAACTCCCAGCGACAGTTGTTCGATTAACTGCCCGCTCTGCTTCACGCTGGCGTTATCTGCCGCCAGCCGCTGAACAATGCCCGCCTGAGTACGAATGGCGGTGATAGTCTGACCGATATCGTCGTGCAGTTCACGCGCCACATCGCGGCGCACGCTCTCTTCGGTTTCCAGCAAACGTTCGGCAAGATGCTGATTGCGTGCCAGCTCCTTTTGTAGCGACTGGTTAAGCTCACGCAGTCGCTGAATACCTGCACCAAGTAACAGCCCCGTCAAACTTTGCACCAGAAGCGAGAGCAATAAATCTACCGGATGATCGCGCCATGTCTGGCTGGCAATCAGCGCAATGGCATTCATCAACGTCGCAATCAGCGCCCCTTGCCAACCATAGTGCCAGGCCAGAGCGATAATCGGCAGCGCCAGGCAGAATGGCGTAAAGCGCGACAGTTCGTTCGGCAACCCCAGTTGCAGCCAGAGGCTGATAACAAACAGCAGCAAGTACCAAATCAGATGCCGCCCGCGCCAGTTTATCGGCTGAGAAACCAGCGACGGCCCCAGCGGCAGCCAGGTGTTATTCGCCAGGTAGTGCCAGAACACAAGGCAAACAGGAGCCAGCGTCAGACCACCAGTTAAGGTTAATAACAGCGCGTTCCACGATTCGTTACCATACCCGTGCCAAAGCCAGGGCAGCGACTGTAACAACGCTGCCGCCGTCAACGCAGCCCCCTGTAACAACAATGTGCGCCAGTCGCGCTGATGGCGAAAGCGGGAAATCAACGCCACGGGCAGTAACGTCAATAAACTACCGATCATCAATAACGGAAAATGCGTTAACCCGACAGCCTGCGTCAGCCAGTAAATCAGCAGCCATTCCGCGCCCAGCAACACGGGCCAGTATCCACGCGGGCATTGCAACATCAGCCCCAGTCGCAGACCAAACGGAAACAGCAATACCGCCAGATCCGGTCGTTCAACCAGATGCAGGCTAATACTCCACAGGCAAAACCATGCTGCAGAGAAGATAAAAAAGCAGGAAATTACAGTATTTAAGCGGGAGAAAAATGTCTTCATCACCAGCCATCAAACATGCGGCGAGCCAGTTCAACATCGTTACTGACGCCCAGTTTGTCCATCAGATTAGCGCGATGTACGTGCACAGTTTTCGGCGACAAGCCCAGTTCAGCGGCAATCTCTTTCACCGCCATCCCTTGCGCCAGCTTTTCCGCCACCTGACGTTCGCGTTTGGTCAGCGGATCCTGGCGACCGGATGCCAGTTTAATGGCGATATCTGGCGTCAGATAACAGCCGCCCGTGGCAACGGTATGCACCGCAGCGATCAGTTCGTCCGGGCTACAGCGTTTGGAGAGAAAGCCGCGTGCGCCCGCATTGAGCGCCTGTTCAACCAGCGCCGGACTGTCATGAACGGAGAGCATAATCGTCGCCATACCTTTTGGAAGCTGGCTTAATAACTCCAGTCCGGAAATATCCGGCATGGAGATGTCGCAAATACACACCTGCACACCGCGCCCTGGCAACCCGGTCAGCGCCTCGCGCCCCGAACCAAACTCGGCAACTACCTGCAAATCAGGTTCCAGCCCCAGCAACTGCGCAAAGCCGGAGCGGACGATAAGGTGATCGTCTATAAGGGCAACGGTTATCATGGTCTTGTCCTGGCGGGTAAAAAAAACGCGCTTACCTTAACGATAAGCGCGCCGCTGTTCAAGCCTTGAGCGGTTACTGAAAGAACACAGCAATCTTGTTAAACATGGTCGGGTCGGACTGATTACGCTGCACTTTTACCACATCTTCCAGTTTGTCGATCTGGCTTATCATCTGCTCCAGCCGCTGATCATCATTCACCAGTAGCCAGATATGGCTTTTGTCGCTGTCCTGAACAGGCAGACAGAGAATGCCTTCAACGTTAAAGGCGCGGCGGGCAAAAAGCCCACAAACATGCGTCATTACACCAGGATGGTTGCGAACGGTGAGTTCCAGAATCACGTTGTCATGAGTTGTATTTTGCATGGTTTATTCCCCCACCATTTCAGTATTCGCCGCACCTGGCGGCACCATCGGGTAAACTTTTTCTTCCGCATCAATCCGTACATGAATCAGTGCCGGACCAGGGCGATTAATAATTTCTTGCAACGCGGCCTGCGGATCGGCTTCATTATTCAAATCACACGTTTCGAGGCCGAATCCGGCGGCAATCTGCATAAAATTGATTTTGCCCGGATAGGTAGCGGCAAAAACACCCTGCTTGTAGAACAGACTTTGTTGCTGATGCACCAGCCCCAGAGCTTCGTTGTTCATCAGAATGATTTTGACATCAAGCTGGTTTTCGCTGGCGGTGGCCATCTCCTGAATATTCATCATCAGACTGCCGTCACCGGAAAAACACAACACTTTGCGATCAGGGTTCGCCAGCGCCGCGCCAATCGCCGCAGGCAGACCAAAGCCCATCGTTCCCAGCCCGCCAGAGGTCAGCCACTGACGTGGACGATTGAGCGGATAGGCCTGCGCCGTCCACATCTGATGTTGACCAACATCGGTGGTAATAATCGCGTTGTCATCCACGCAGGCGGCAACGGCATTAATCAGGCCGTAATGTGTTAAGGGATCGCACGCTTTTGGAATTGGACACGGGTATTCGCGCTGTAAATCAGCCACCAGTTGATGCCACTCTTCTCGCGGCTGGGCTTCCACCTGCGGGATCAGTTGCGCCAGCACGTCATCGACATCCGCCTGAATCGCTACATGCGGTTGCTTCACTTTACCCAGCTCTGCGCGGTCGATATCCACATGGATGATTTTGGCGTTCGGACAGAACTCCTCGGTTTTGCCAATCGCCCGGTCATCAAAACGTGCTCCGAGAACAATCAGCAGATCCGCCTCCTGCAAGATATAGTTGGTGCTGCGCACGCCGTGCATCCCCAGCATACCCAGCGACAGTGGATGCGCTTTTGGCAACATGCCCAGCGCCATTAAGGTCATAGTGGTGGGCAATTGCGCTTTCTCTGCCAGTTCACGCACCCGCTCAGGTGCGTTGATCACACCGCCGCCCAGATAAAGTATCGGACGTTTGGCAGCGTTAATCATCGCTGCCGCATCACAAATACTCTCTTCGCTAAAGGCGGGTGCGGCGGCTTTTTCTGCCATAGCCGGCTGTTCTTCAATCTCAAAAACCGCTGTTTGCACATCCTTAGGAATGTCTATCCACACCGGGCCAGGACGGCCTGATTGCGCAATGCGGAAGGCATCGCTCATGACCTGCGGGAGTTCTTCGATATGCCTGACCAGATAGTTATGTTTGGTGATGGGGATAGAGATGCCGTAGGTATCGACTTCCTGAAAGGCGTCGGTGCCAATCATCGAGGCCGGAACCTGACCGGTGATGCAAATCAGCGGGATGGAGTCCAGCCGCGCATCGGCAATGGCGGTCACCAGGTTAGTCGCCCCCGGCCCACTACAGGCCATGCAAACCGCTGGTTTGCCGTCGGTACGCGCCATCCCCTGGGCGATAAATCCCGCGCCCTGTTCGTGACGAGCCAGAATATGGCGGATTTGCGTGCTTTGGCTTAAGGCGTCATAGACAGGGAGAATCGAGCCGCCCGGTATCCCCGTCACAATCTTAATGCCCTGCTGTTCCAGAAAATGAACGATAAATTCTGCGCCGGTAAAACGCTTGCGTGTCGATGTTATGCCCGAACTTGCCATGCTCCAGTCCTTTTCTTTTGAGCCGACTTTCCGGGGGTGCTTAAACGAAAAACCCCGCCCGGTTTGCGCCGGCGGGGTTTTGGAATCGTGTGTTGTTCCAGTCCCTACGGCGCATTGCCGACGACCACCACCACACGCACGACGACCACTGCGGCGGATGGCGCAGTTGGTAGTAGTTTTGCGTTGAGCATGGAAATAGTCATTGGGGACCTTGTTGGTTTTGTGTTTAACAATATTTATACAAGCACAGGTTTACAGGGGAGACAATGGAAAAATTTTCATCAAGGGAAAATTGAGGGATTGATCACGTTTTGTACTGAAATCGCGGGTAACAAAAAACCCCGCCGGAGCGAGGTTTCGTCAGCCGCTCGCGGCTGGTAACCGCAAAGCACACTGTATTATGTCAACACTGAAAGTATACGTGTTCCGCGTAGAACACGCAATTTCGGCACGAATTTTGACTTATTTAGCGCATAGTTGAGTATCGATCACAGTTTGCGTTTTGTCTAAAAATTACTGTTTATTTATACAGTGCAATTCTATAATATCACTGTACGCAATGTGTTATGCGGGGGCCGCATCGTTACCCGGCGCACTAAGTCCTGGCTGAAACGGGTGGTGCCGTCAGCGCCTTAACCCCGCGTGAGCACACTGTGTTATGTCAACAGCACAACGTTTCTCCTTGAGATACCGCGTGCACAACAGCCGACCACAGGCAGCGGAAAGGTACGTCGGCTGGTAGTGCTCCTGAACCACAGGAGACGCGTATGAGCCTGGTGGATATCGCCATTCTTATCCTCAAACTCATTGTTGCAGCACTGCAACTGCTTGATGCTGTTCTGAAATACCTTAAGTAATTCAGATTCAAGCCGCACTAAAGGGGAGCGGGAAACCGCTCCCCTTTCATATTCTGCTTGCAAATGGGTGTCGGATGCGATGCTGATGCATCTTTTCCGACCTACAGAATTTATTTAAGTCAAAGTCCCTTCCGGCAACATTTATTGCCGCTTTTGTTTATATATTCTGCCGTTTTTCTTATTACTATTCCTCATATATATCTGGCTAACATTTATCAATGTGATAGATTTCTCTCCCGCATTTATTCGAATGCGTAGTAACTTATTCTAAATATATTTTTATAAGCGTCTGTGATAATGAAAAGGCATAGAAACGTCAATTTATTATTGATGTTGGTATTACTCGTGGCCGTCGGTCAGATGGCGCAAACTATTTATATTCCTGCTATTGCCGATATGGCGCGCGATCTCAACGTCCGTGAAGGGGCGGTGCAGAGCGTAATGGGCGCTTATCTGCTGACCTACGGTGTCTCACAACTATTTTATGGCCCAATTTCCGACAGGGTTGGTCGTCGCCCGGTGATCCTCGTCGGAATGTCCATTTTTATGTTAGCGACGCTGGTTGCGGTCACCACCTCCAGCCTGACGGTATTGATTACTGCCAGCGCAATGCAGGGGATGGGAACCGGTGTCGGTGGTGTGATGGCGCGTACATTGCCGCGTGATTTGTATGAACGGACACAGCTACGTCACGCTAATAGCATGTTAAATATGGGTATTCTGGTCAGCCCTTTGCTCGCACCATTAATTGGCGGCCTACTGGATACCATGTGGAACTGGCGAGCCTGCTATCTGTTTTTACTGGTGCTTTGTGCTGGCGTGACCTTCAGTATGGCGCGCTGGATGCCAGAAACGCGCCCTGTCGATGCGCCGCGTACGCGTCTGCTCACCAGCTACAAAACGCTCTTTGGAAATGGCGGTTTTAACTGCTATTTACTGATGCTGATTGGCGGTCTGGCAGGGATTGCCGCCTTCGAAGCCTGTTCTGGGGTGCTGATGGGCGCAGTATTAGGACTGAGCAGTATGACGGTCAGTATTTTGTTTATTCTGCCAATTCCGGCGGCATTTTTCGGTGCATGGTTTGCCGGACGCCCGAATAAACGGTTCGCTTCGTTGATGTGGCAGTCCGTTATCTGTTGCCTGCTGGCAGGACTGATGATGTGGCTCCCCAGTTGGTTTGGCGTGATGAATGTCTGGACGCTGCTCGTTCCCGCAGCACTGTTCTTTTTCGGTGCCGGGATGCTATTTCCGCTGGCAACCAGCGGCGCGATGGAGCCTTTCCCCTTCCTGGCGGGCACGGCTGGCGCACTGGTCGGTGGTCTGCAAAACATTGGTTCCGGCGTGCTGGCGTCGCTCTCCGCGATGTTGCCGCAAACCGGTCAGGGCAGCCTGGGGTTATTGATGACCTTAATGGGATTGTTGATCGTGCTGTGTTGGCTGCCGCTGGCGACGCGGATGTCGCAGCAGGGACAGCCCGTTTAACTCACCTCACCACAGCATCGTCATCAACTCCACTGGAGAACGATGCTGCTTTATCAAGTCGCGCATTACCCGCATGTGCGGCGCGGAGTGGGAATAAAAAGCCTGATAGCCAGCACAAAGTACCTTGCCCGACTGACCATCCCTGGCATGAGGGCACAGGAGATACCAGTCACACTCCTGACAGCCCCGCCGTGGTTGTTGGCTGTCGTTCCCGCACCATTTTTGCAGCGTGACATCAAAAAGCTCGATTGATATACGACTGATATCTGTCCGCACCCAACACTCGAACAGGGCGATTAAAAATTGTCCCCATAACTCGGTTGTCACCGACGCTGCCGTCAGCTCGCCCCGGTCATCAAATTCTATATGGGGAATGAGTTGCACGGCGCGGATGCCCCTCTGTTTGAAATTCTGATAAAAATCATCTGGTTGTAATGCATCTTTATACTCTACAACCAGTTTATGCCTGTCCTCTTTAGCATCTATAACCTGACTTCCTGTCATGTGATTCTCTCAATTAATACGATAAGTTGGTGTATATGCGTAACAGCAAACAGTATTGCGAGAGATAACACCGCGAGGGAGATCATAAATTTGTCACGGATTACGCAAATTTGGGAAAAATCGCTATTAACCACATCCATTAAATTACGATTTCGTGTATAGCGCCAGAGGATTAGTGCCACAAAGGCGAGGATGCCAATAGAAATCCAGAACAATATGCCTGACTGATGCCAGTTGTGTTTGATGGCCAGCGCCATCAACGCGCCATAGCCCAGCATGGTGCGAAACCATGCCAGCGATGTGCGTTCCGGCTGAAGGCCAGGGTCGGCAATCCGTCTGGCTTTGCGGCTATCCGACATACAATACCAGTCCCATAACGATCACCGCCACGATCATCAATATTAAGCTGATGATTAATAAGCTGTTGGTGTAGGGTAAATCTTCTTTCAGACGCATCGCTTTTTCATTGCGTAACCAGCGCAAGTAACCATACATTGCCAGTCCGCCAGAAAATAAGCATAGCAATAACGCCAGCAGCTCGCGAATGACTGGCGTGGCGAAATCCGGCGCAAGCTGATCCAGCCCCACACCTGCTGCCAGAAACCCTAATGCAGTACGGATCCACGCCAAAAATGTACGCTCATTAGCCAACGAGAAGCGGTAATCGGGTGCTTCACCGAGGCGGGATATTTTCATTATGGCTCCTTTGCAATTTCACAATAGTGATGTTTTATCCGTCTATTTTTAGGAATTTCGGTCGATGTTTTCTTGATATGCTTTGCCATCCGCTACAAGGAGGTCAGATGGATATCTTAGCGCAAAATAAAATCAGTTCACTGGGTATGCTGTTCGGTGCCATCGCTTTAATGATGGGCATTATCCACTTTTCCTTCGGCCCTTTTTCCGCACCGCCGCCAACGCTTGAAAGCATCGTGGCGGACAAAACGGCTGAAATTAAAAGAGGTCTTCTCGCTGGAATAAAAGGTGAAAAAATTACGACAGTGGAGAAAAAAGAGACGCCTGATATCGATAAAATCCTCGATCAAGGCGGCATCGCACTGGCCATTGCCGCGCTACTTTGCGCATTTGTTGGCGGTATGCGTAAGGAAAATCGCTGGGGCATTCGCGGCGCTCTGGTTTTTGGCGGCGGGACACTGGCTTTCCATACCTTGCTTTTTGGTATCGGCATCATCTGCGGTCTTCTGCTGATATTCCTGATCTTTTCCTTCCTGACCGGCGGTTCACTGGTTTAAGCGGCTCGGTGGTGTTCTGAAATGCCGGGTGGAGTGCCGTTTACGGCAACTCCACCCGCAAAAGAATTAACCGATACTCCAGAAAAGCACCGCAAGTAACTGTGGTGTGATAATGCGCAGGAACATGACTAACGGATACACCGTGGCGTAAGAGAGTGCCGCCGCACCGCTGGTAGGATGAAGATTATTGGCAAACGCCAGCGCCGGAGGATCGGTCATAGAGCCAGCCAACATCCCGCACATGGTCAGATAATTCATTTTGGCTAACATCCGCGCCAGAATGCCGACTGTAATCAGCGGAATTGCAGTGATCAGGGCACCATAACCAATCCAGCTTAGCCCTTCACCATTGACCAGGGTATCGACAAAATCGCCGCCGGATTTCAGACCCACTACCGAGAGGAACAGTACGATCCCCAGCTCCCGCAGCGCCAGGTTGGCGCTTGGCGGCATAAACCAGTAAAGCTTGCCGATACTGCCGATACGCCCAAGGATCAGCGCCATAATCAGCGGCCCCCCAGCCAGCCCCAGCTTCAATGCCGCCGGGAATCCAGGCACAAACACGGGAATGGAGCCTAACAACACGCCAAGACCGATACCAATAAACACCGGTAACATCTGAACCTGTTGCAGTTTTTGCTGCGCATTACCTAATACATTGGCAACGGCATCAATAGCAGAAGGCCGCCCCACCAGGTTGAGGATATCGCCAAATTGCAGGCTAATATCGCCACTGGCGACCAGTTCAACCCCGGCACGGTTCAGGCGCGAGATAACAACGTCATAGCGTTCTTTAAAGTGCAGGTCGCGAATACGTTTACCGAGCACATTTTCATTGGTGACCACCACGCGTTCGACGCGCAAATCGGTGCCTTTCGTTGATAGCGAAGTATCCACCTCCTGACCAATCACCAGTTGTGCATTATGCAAATCCGCAGGCTGTCCCACCAGATGCAGCAAATCGCCAAGTTGAATAACGGTCTCTGGCGAAGGCACTTTTAGGGTTTCTTCTCGTTTCAATCGTGAGCAGATAACTTTATCGCCATTAAGAATCGGCACATCTTTAATGGCTAAATTATGCAAATTAGGGTTCTCAACACGGATGTTAATCGTCCTGATTAGCGCACCGCCGTTGGTTCGCGTGGACTCGTGCTGCTGGGCCTCAGTCTCAACATTGACGCGGAAAATAACTCGCAGCATCCACATGGTGAACAAAATCCCACAAATGCCGAATGGATACGCCATCGCGTAACTCATCCCCATCTGATCGACCATCTCCATCGGTGTGCCGAGATCGCGTAAGATTTGCTGACCTGCCCCCAATGCTGGCGTATTGGTGACCGCGCCAGAGAAAATCCCCAGCACCACAGGCAGTGGAATATCGAAAAGTTTATGCAGGATAGCGGTAACCAGACCGCCGATAATGACTATCAGAACAGCAAACAAGTTGAGGCGTAACCCGGAGACGCGCAATGAGGCAAAGAAGCCCGGCCCCACCTGAATCCCGATGGTATAAACAAACAGGATCAGGCCAAATTCCTGGATAACATGCAGCATATCGCTACTTAATGTCATCCCAGCCTGAGAAACGAAATGGCCGACGATGATCCCACCAAACAGCACGCCGCCAATGCCTAATCCTATGCCGCGAAACTTGACGTTGCCGATAAACAAACCGACAACCGCCACCAAAGCCAGAATACTGACTGTTAATGCTATATCACTCATCGTCCATTTCTCTTGAAATAACATTTTAATTACCAGGGATTATGGCTGAATCGGTGAAGCAGATTTGCCTTATGGCGCACATTATCACGGGAAAGAGAGTGCCGGAACATCTTAACCTGGCGAAAATTAATACAGAGTTGGAGATGGTAGATAAAAAAAGCCCCACCAGACTGGCGGGGCAAAAAGAATAGCTAATTAGCTATTTAACGCGGGACGTTCGCTGATAGCGATACGCTGCGCTGCGATGGGTTCAGGCTCATTACGAATTAAATCAATATGCAGCAAACCATTAACGAAGGTTGCGCCAGAGACCTCCATATTTTCAGCCAGCGTAAAGCTCAGGCTAAACGGCTGATTCATAAGCCCTTGATGCAGCCATTTCTTCTCTTCTTTTGGCTGCTCAGGCGTGCCTTTTACGCTCAGGCGCGTACCTTCCAGTTGAATCTCTAAATCTTCCTGACGGAAACCAGCCAACGCCAGAGTAATGCGGTAGTGGTTATCGTCGCTTTTCTCAATGTTGTACGGCGGGAAGCTCTGGCTTTCACCGGCGTTTTGCAATGCGTTGGCCAGTTTGTCAAAACCGATCCATTGACGCATCAGTGGGGATAAATCGAAGTTACGCATAGTCATTTCTCCTTCTAAGAAGCGAGTAAGTACCTGCAAATCCGAAGATTCGCATATGCTCCCTGACGGCGAGCATGGAAATGTCAGGCCGCGCCTGGCGGCCTTAGGGAATTAGTTGATTTCGATACGGCGCGGTTTTTTCGCTTCCGGGATCACACGTTCGAGATCGATATACAGCAGACCATTTACCAGGTTAGCACCACGAACATGAATGTTCTCGGCTAACTGGAATTTGCGTTCAAAGTTGCGTTCAGCGATGCCCTGGTACAGATAGGTGCGCTCTTTTTGTTCGTCAGCATGAGCACCTTTCACCACCAGCAGATTGTCCTGGGCGGTAATTTCCAGTTCACTCTCAGCAAAACCCGCGACTGCGATAGCAATGCGGTAATGGTTTTCGTCTACCAGTTCAACGTTATACGGAGGGTAGCCACCATTACTCTGGCTCTGGTTGTTTTCTAAGTGGTTAAACAAACGGTCAAATCCAATAGCAGAACGGTAAAGCGGGGATAAATCAAAGTTACGCATAATCAATAGCTCCTGAAATCAGCGAGAATATAAGACCTTCCACAATGGACAGGTCGGGTAGCCAGAACACCCATCAGGCGCGTTCTCATCAGCTACGGTATAAAAATGGGTCTGGATATGCACTTTTCAAGCCTTTCCAACGGACTTTTTTTTGCAGTTTGTGGTCTATTGCATAGACTGGAGGACAGCACGAAACGTTAAAGTGCGATAGCCGCCACAGTGCGACATGATGATGATGTTATTTTCGGCAAGGGATCGCTATAACACATCATGCCAACACCCACGATTAACAGATGAATTTATTATGATAAGAAATGTGTTGTTAGCGTCCATGATATGCAGCGGAATGACATTACTCGGAGGATGCTCCAGCGTAATGTCCCATACCGGAGGTAAGGAGGGAACGTATCCCGGCACCCGCGCTAGTGTCACCATGATTGGCGATGACACGACAAACTGGGGAACCAAATCGCTGGCGATTCTCGATATGCCATTTACCGCAGTCATGGACACACTTTTGCTGCCGTGGGATGCGTTCCGCAAAGACAGTTCGGTGCGCTCGCGCGTGGAAAAAAGCGAAGCCGATGCGCAAGCCATCAATGCCGTCATTCCACCAGCCAGAATGCCAGCGAACTGACTAGCGACCCGTTTCGGTGATCCACAGCTGACCTGCTTCCATCCACGCCAGCCATTTACCGTCCGGCGAGAAGACCACGGCGTCTGCCGAAGGTGGGTTGGCGTGATTATCAGTTAAATACTCAACCTCGCCACTTTGCGCATGGGCACAAGCAATCCGATTATCCAGCACAAAGCCCAACCATTCTCCTGACGGATGCCAGTTAAATGCAGACTGAATATCCGTTTTGTTATGAGTTAACTGGCGCGGCTCACCGCCCTTTGGCGAGATAAGCCACAGTTGCACAATGCCGTAATCATCGCGCATTAAAAACGCGATTTGCGTTCCCTGCGGGTTACAGCGTACCCAGTGGCGCGGGACGTTGACTAACCCCGGATAAGTCCGATGGTGTGTAAAGGTTAAACGTCGCTGCACGACGCCGCGCGGTGGCGCAGGCAGGGTTGTTTCCGTTCCGCTTAACGGCGCATCACTTGTTGCTTTCCAGCCTGTTTCATCTTGCGGCAGCTCAACAATAAACAGCTCCGGCACTTTCTCGCCCTTTTGCGAAAGCGTGTCGCCAATAAACGCCAGTGCGTGGTTTCCTACCCATCCTTCTTCATAAGCGCGATTGATTTCATCACTGCCAGGCTGCGGCGTGGGCGTAGTTTTACTCACCAGCACGCACCAGTGGCTACCGCTGTATTCACGCGGATGCTGCTTTTGTACGTTGACCGGGCCAAACGGTGACGCCACCCCGACGTTTCGCAAATCCAGCGCCGAATCAAGTTCATGCATTACATGGTCGTTATAAGTAAAACTCACCATTTCACCGTTCGGGCTAAAAACATGCACATGGCTGCCGCCGCGTAGCGCCCCTGGAGTGTACGGAACGGTAATATCCATTGCATCGAGATTACTCACTTTGCCGCCTTCAGCAATCACACCCCGACGGTGATGGAAATCGTAATGCCATGTTTCATCAGGATTTTCAGGACCGTGGATGAAGACATATTTCTCTGACTTCGGATGAACGGTCACCACGCCGACGTGTGCGCCCTGTGACGCCCGGTAGATAACCTCGACCTCGCCGGTATGGATATTCACGCGCTCAATGGTCTCGCCGGTAAACGACGCGCCAGAAGGGCGCACATCAAACACCAGCCACTGGCTGTCGGGTGTCCAGGTATTGGTATTGGTGAGCAAGTGATTTCGTGAAGCGTTGGTGAGTTGTTTCATGGCGTGATCCTGATACAAAACGGTTCCCGCCATCATACTTCACAAGGACTTCACTTTCAGACAATAGTCTTTTGCCATCGTGATGAATGTGAGTAAAAAGATGGAACATTTCGACGTGGCGATTATTGGCCTCGGCCCGGCAGGTTCGGCGCTGGCGCGGCAGTTAGCAGGCAAAATGCAGGTCATCGCGCTGGATAAAAAGCACCAGTGCGGTACTGAAGGTTTCAGCAAGCCTTGTGGCAGTCTGTTGGCACCGGACGCACAGCGTTCTTTTATTCGCGATGGACTGACGCTTCCTGTCGATGTGATCGCCAATCCGCAGATTTTCAGCGTCAAAACCGTCGACGTCGCCGCATCGCTCACGCGTAACTACCAACGGAGCTATATCAATATTAATCGCCATGCTTTCGACTTGTGGATGAAGTCACTGATCCCCGCCAGCGTTGAGGTTTACCACGACAGCCTGTGTCGAAAAATCTGGCGTGAGGATGATAAATGGCATGTCATTTTTCGCGCAGACGGCTGGGAGCAGCATATTACCGCCCGCTATCTGATCGGTGCCGATGGTGCCAACTCGATGGTGCGGCGACATCTCTACCCGGATCATCAGATTCGTAAATATGTCGCTATCCAGCAGTGGTTCGCAGAGAAACATCCGGTGCCGTTCTACTCCTGTATCTTTGATAATGCGATAACGGACTGTTATTCATGGAGTATTAGCAAAGACGGTTATTTTATCTTTGGCGGAGCCTATCCGATGAAAGACGGTCAGGCGTGTTTCGCGGCGCTGAAAGAAAAAATGAACGCCTTTCAGTTCCAGTTTGGCAAAGCGGTGAAAAGCGAAAAATGCACGGTGTTATTTCCCTCACGCTGGCAGGATTTTGTCTGCGGTAAGAACAACGCCTTTCTTATTGGTGAAGCGGCAGGATTCATCAGCGCCAGCTCGCTGGAGGGGATTAGCTATGCGCTGGACAGTGCGGAAATACTGCGTTCGGTGTTACTGAAGCAGCCAGAGAAGCTCAATGCCGCTTACTGGCGCGCCACCCGCAAATTGCGTTTAAAACTCTACAGCAAGATATTAAAAAGCCGATGCCTGACTGCACCTGCCTTAAGAAAGTGGATTATGCGCAGTGGTGTGGCGCATATTCCGCAGATGAATTGCGCCGGGCACTATTCTGAAAGCAGGATGCTTTATCCTAAATAAGTGAAAAGAAAGGTATGCTTTCAGCTGTTTCATTGTTGTTTAAAGGATTAATCATGAGCTTGAATTTTAAGGGATTTTTTAAGGCTGCCAGTGTATGTTCTTTGGCATTCGTGTTGACCGGATGTATCACCTGGGGGTTGGTTTCCAATACCGCAAGCCGTCCACATGCCCAGCAATGGCGGTCAGACACGATTAAGGGGTTATCGCTGGCTGAAGACAGTAACGGAACGAAAGGCTATGTTTTTGTTGGCGAATCTCTGGACTACCTGTTGACCACCGGCGGCGGTGAGGTGGTTAAAATGCTGAACGATCCGGCAATTCATGGCGAAAGAATCACCGTTTCCGATAATGCGAAATTTATTTTAAGCAGCAGTGATACGAATTTTTCTGGTGCAATAACGCTCTATTACGACTGGGATAACGAGGAAGATAAAGCACTGGCGACACAATATGGTTTTGTGTGTGATTCTCAGCGTTGTACATGGATGCTGGACGGCCTGAAAGGCTCTATCCACCAGAAAAATAAAAAAGCGGATTACTCAAATGTGATGGTTTTCCATCAGCCCTTTACGGTGGGATTTTATGAGTACAAAACAACAAATGGCGTCCCGCGCGGACTCGCTAATGCGCTGCTGCCAGTCACCATTACGCTGGATATTGTGACTTCACCACTCCAGTTCCTGATTTTATGCACGACCAGAAATTGTTAATCGCTGCGGGCAAACACATTTATGCTGTTTGCCCGCCCATTGATTAATTCAGCACATACTTTTCGATTGCAAACGCCACGCCATCTTCAAGGTTGGATTTGGTGACAAAGTTTGCCACTTCTTTCACTGACGGGATGGCGTTATCCATCGCCACACCAACGCCTGCATATTCAATCATTGCGATGTCGTTTTCCTGATCGCCAATCGCCATAATTTCTTCCGGCTTAATGCCCAACACTTCCGCCAGCGATTTCACGCCGGTGCCTTTATTGACGCGTTTATCGAGGATTTCGAGGAAGTACGGTGCACTTTTCAGCACGGTGTATTTCTCTTTTACTTCCTGCGGAATGCGCGCGATGGCCTGGTCGAGGATGGCGGGTTCATCAATCATCATCACTTTCAGGAACTGGGTGTCAGGGTTCATTTTCTCCGCTTCGCAGAATACCAGCGGAATGGTGGCCACAAACGACTCATGCACCGTGTAGTAACTGATATCGCGGTTGGCGGTGTACAGCGTGGTGCGATCCAGCGCGTGGAAGTGAGAACCGACTTCACGAGAGAGTTTTTCCAGGAAACGGTAGTCGTCATAGCTGAGAGCGGTTTGCGCTACGGTGCTACCATCAGCGGCCTTCTGCACCAGCGCGCCATTGTAAGTAATGCAGTAGTCGCCCGGCTGTTCCATATGCAGTTCTTTCAGGTAGTTGTGAACGCCTGCATAAGGACGCCCTGTTGTCAGCACAACATTCACGCCACGGGCGCGAGCTGCGGCAATCGCATTTTTAACGGCAGGTGAAATGGTGTGATCGGGCAGCAGAAGGGTGCCATCCATATCGATAGCAATGAGTTTGATAGCCATGAGTTCCCCAGGTAGATTGTTTCCTGACCCATGCTAACGCGATTGCGCTCAAAAATCAGTACAACACCGGAGGGAAAACGGGGATGCAACGCGCGTTGCGTGCTCCCCTTTTGCTTAGCGGAAAAGTTTTCCTTTCAGCAGTTCCATCCCTGCGGAAAGCAAATCGTTATTGGCTTGCGGCGAAACTTCGCCCTGCGGCGAGAGGGCATCAATAATCTTTGGCAGTTGCTCTGCCAGCAAGCTGGAAGCCGTACTGGTATCTACACCCAGTTTTTGCCCGAGATCGGACACCGCATTTGTGCCGAGCGCCGACTCCAGTTGTTCTCCGCTCACCGGTTGATTACTTTGTTGGTTACTCAACCAGGATGTGAGAATGGCACCTAAGCCGCCACTTTGCAGTTTTTCCAGCAGCACCTGAATGCCGCCCTGCTCCTCAACCCAACTTAAAATCGCCTGATATTTCCCCGCATCGCCTTTCAGAAAGGCACCGACAACTTCATCAAAAAGCCCCATGATAATCACCTGTAAAGCGTTACGTGTTGACTCAAAAAGTATAGTTCTGCGGGATGATAATTGCGGATTGCAGAAATAAAAAGGGCGGAGATAATCTCCGCCCTCTTCTTATAGCTTCTTGCCGGATGCGGCGTTAACGCCTTATCCGGCCTACAAAATCATGCAAATTCAATACATTGCAGGAGTCTCGTAGGACTGATAAGCGTAGCGCATCAGGCACGCTCGCATGGTTAACGCCATTAAATATCGATATTCGCCGCTTTCAGGGCGTTCTCTTCGATAAACGCACGACGCGGTTCTACGGCGTCGCCCATCAGCGTGGTGAACAGCTGGTCGGCGGCAATCGCATCCTTAACGGTAACGCGCAGCATACGACGGCTTTCCGGGTCCATAGTGGTTTCCCACAGCTGTTCCGGGTTCATCTCGCCCAGACCTTTATAACGCTGGATGGAGAGGCCGCGACGGGACTCTTTCACCAGCCAGTCCAGCGCCTGCTCGAAGCTGGCTACCGGCTGACGACGTTCACCACGTTCAATAAACGCATCTTCTTCCAGCAAGCCACGCAGTTTCTCGCCCAGCGTGCAGATACGACGATATTCGCCGCCGGTGATAAACTCGTGATCCAGCGGATAGTCAGTATCCACGCCGTGGGTACGCACGCGAACAATCGGCTCGAACAGGTTTTTCTCGGCATTGGTGTGGACATCAAACTTCCACTGGCTGCCGTGCTGTTCTTTGTCGTTCAGTTCGCTGACCAGCGCGTTCACCCAGCGGGTCACAATCTGCTCGTCAGAGAGATCCGCTTCCGTCAGCGTCGGCTGATAGATAAGCTCTTTCAGCATTGCTTTCGGATAGCGACGTTCCATGCGAACGATCATTTTCTGCGCCGCATTGTACTCCGACACCAGTTTTTCTAACGCTTCGCCAGCTAAAGCTGGTGCACTGGCGTTGGTATGCAAAGATGCACCATCCAGAGCGATAGAAATTTGGTACTGATCCATCGCTTCATCGTCTTTAATGTACTGCTCTTGCTTGCCTTTCTTCACTTTGTACAGCGGCGGTTGAGCAATGTAGACATGACCGCGTTCGATGATTTCCGGCATCTGACGATAGAAGAAGGTCAACAGCAATGTACGAATGTGCGAGCCGTCGACGTCCGCATCGGTCATGATGATGATGCTGTGATAACGCAGTTTGTCCGGATTGTATTCGTCACGACCGATACCACAACCAAGCGCGGTGATAAGCGTCGCCACTTCCTGGGAAGCAAGCATCTTATCGAAACGGGCTTTCTCAACGTTGAGGATTTTACCCTTCAGCGGCAGAATCGCCTGGTTCTTGCGGTTACGCCCCTGTTTTGCAGAGCCGCCCGCAGAGTCCCCTTCCACAAGGTACAGTTCAGAAAGCGCCGGGTCGCGTTCCTGACAGTCCGCCAGTTTGCCCGGCAGGCCAGCTAAGTCCAGCGCGCCTTTACGACGAGTCATTTCACGGGCGCGACGCGCAGCTTCACGCGCACGGGCAGCATCAATGATTTTGCCGACCACGATTTTCGCGTCAGTTGGGTTTTCCAGCAGGTATTCTGCCAGCAGTTCGTTCATCTGCTGTTCTACCGCCGATTTCACCTCAGAAGAAACCAGTTTGTCTTTGGTCTGGGAGGAGAATTTCGGGTCTGGTACTTTCACAGACACAACCGCAATCAGCCCTTCACGCGCATCGTCGCCGGTGGCGCTGACTTTGGCTTTTTTGCTGTAGCCTTCTTTGTCCATGTAGGCGTTCAGGGTACGGGTCATCGCCGCACGGAAACCTGCCAGGTGAGTACCACCGTCACGCTGCGGAATGTTGTTAGTAAAGCAGTAGATGTTTTCCTGGAAGCCATCGTTCCACTGCAATGCCACTTCGACGCCGATACCGTCTTTTTCGGTGGAGAAGTAGAAGATATTCGGGTGGATTGGCGTTTTGTTCTTGTTCAGATACTCGACAAACGCCTTGATACCACCTTCATAGTGGAAGTGGTCTTCTTTACCATCACGCTTGTCTTTCAGGCGAATGGAAACGCCGGAGTTGAGGAACGACAACTCACGCAGACGTTTCGCCAGGATTTCATATTCGAACTCGGTCACATTGGTGAACGTTTCGAGGCTCGGCCAGAAACGTACCATAGTGCCGGTTTTATCGGTATCGCCGGTAACCGCCAGCGGTGCCTGCGGTACACCGTGTTCGTAGATTTGACGGTGAATTTTACCTTCACGCTGGATAACCAGCTCCAGTTTTTGCGACAGGGCGTTTACTACCGAAACACCAACGCCGTGCAGACCGCCGGACACTTTATAGGAGTTATCGTCAAATTTACCGCCTGCGTGCAGGACGGTCATGATCACTTCCGCCGCCGATACGCCCTCTTCCGGGTGAATACCGGTCGGAATACCGCGCCCGTCATCCTGTACGGAGACAGAGTTATCGGCGTGAATGGTGACGATAATTTCTTTACAGTGACCCGCGAGCGCTTCGTCGATAGCGTTATCTACCACCTCGAATACCATGTGGTGCAGACCGGTGCCGTCATCCGTGTCGCCGATATACATACCAGGGCGCTTACGCACCGCATCCAGCCCTTTCAGGACTTTGATACTGGAGGAGTCATAAGAATTCGACATCAACGTTTCTCGCTCATTTATACTTGGGTTAATCCGTTATTTTACCCTTTTCCACGGTAAACATCTTCGAATTTTCGTCCGACATGTCTATAACGTGTTCAGCACTGATCGCACTGACAAAGACCTGTGATTGCGTCGCTTTTAAGCGGCTGGCAAGCAGTCCGCGACGCTCATCATCAAGCTCAGAGGCAAAATCATCTATCAGGTAGAGACACCGCCGCCCGCTTTCACGGGTGAGGAACTCTCCTTGCGCCAGACGTAAGGCGCACATCAGCAGCTTTAGCTGCCCACGCGATAAGGTATCTTCCACCGGCGCACCGTCGGCGCGAATGCGTAAGTCCGCTTTGTGCGGGCCGTGCGCGGTGTAGGTTAGCTGGCGATCGCGTTCAAAATTACGTTCCAGCACCTCAGCGTATTCTGTCTCTTTCTCCCAGCCGCGCTGGAAAGAGAAAGTCAGAGAAAACTCAGGGAGAAATTGCTTACAGGTATCGGCCATATCAGCCGCGATACCGGCGCTATACTCCGCGCGCCAGGTGCTGATTTGCTCCGCCAGCGGGATCAGTTCTTTATCCCACGGGCGTAGCTGTTCGTAACGTGTCACCTGGCGCAGCGCCGCATTGCGCTGCTTGAGCAAACGCTTGAGATTGCTCCAGGCGGTGAAAAATCCGGGTTCGTTGTGAAAGCATCCCCAGTCGAGGAATGCTCTTCTGTATTTGGGGCCGCCGTTGAGTAAAGTAAACCCTTCTGGCGTTATCAGTTGCATCGGCATCAGGTGCGCCAGCTCCGCAACTTTATGCCCGTCAGTACCATCGATGCGGACTTTGCTGTCGCCCTGTTTATCTTTGGTTAAACCAATTGCCGTCTCGCGCTCTTCACCCTGTAATCGCCCGTGGAGAATAAACGCCTCCTGCTCATGGCGAATGACGCGACCAATCTGCAAACTACGAAACGCCCGACCGTGACCGAGCGTATAGATGGCTTCCAGCACGCTGGTTTTGCCACTGCCGTTGGCACCCACCAGAAAGTTAAAGCCAGGAGATAAAGCGAGATCCGCGTTTTCGATATTGCGGAAATCGCGGATCAACAAGCGGGTGAGGGACATTACAGTCTCATTGGCATGACAACATAAGCCGCGCTCTGGCTGGCGGCATCTTCAATCTGCACGCTGGAAACCGAATCGGTCAGCATCATGCGCACGTTTTCGCATTTCAGTGCGTTCAGAACATCCAGCACATAGCTGACATTAAAGCCGATTTCCATCTCTGCGCCGCTGTAGGTGACGTCGAGGATCTCTTCCGCTTCTTCCTGTTCCGGGTTATTGGCGGTGATTTTCAATTGATTTTCACTGACATACAGGCGCACACCACGGAATTTCTCGTTAGAGAGAATTGCCGCACGAGCAAACGCCTGCTTGAGGAGATCGCAGCCTGCTTCCAGATGTTTGTCCGGGTTCTTCGGCAGAACGCGACGGTAATCCGGGAAGCGACCATCCACCAGTTTGGAGGTGAAAATAAAGTCGCCAACGTGAGCGCGAATGTTGTTGCTGCCAATTTGCACGCGCAGCGGATTGTCGCCGCCGTCGAGCATACGCATTAGTTCAATCACGCCTTTACGCGGCACAATCACCGAATGGCTCGGCAAAGACTGACCAATCGGCATTGAGCAGACCGCCAGACGGTGACCGTCGGTCGCCACGGTGCGCAGCTCTTCACCTTCGGTTTCGAACAGCATACCGTTTAAATAATAGCGAACGTCCTGATGGGCCATGGAAAACTGGGTCGCTTCAATCAGACGCTTCATCGTCGCCTGCGGCAGGGTAAATTCAACTTCACTCTGCCAGTCATCGAGGTTCGGGAAATCTGCCGCAGGCAGGGTAGACAGCGAAAAACGGCTACGCCCGGAGCGCACCAGCATCCGTTCACCTTCCAGCTGCACGGCGATTTCCGCGCCTTCAGGCAGACCACGGCAGATATCAAAGAATTTGCGCGCCGGAACGGTCGTCGCCCCTGGTTCGTGCGGCTGAATCAGCGCAACACGTGCCACCATTTCCATCTCGAGATCAGTACCGGTCAGCGACAACGTACCGTCAGCAACCTGTAACAGCAGATTACCGAGAATCGGTAGCGTAGGACGACCACCTAACGGACCGCTCACCTGTTGTAGCGGTTTTAATAAATGCTCACGTTCTACGGTAAATTTCATAGGATTAAGATGACAATGTTCTGATTAAATTTGAAAAATCTTCTTTGATATCATGGCTCTCTTCACGCAACTGCTCGATCTTACGGCAGGCATGAAGCACCGTCGTGTGGTCACGACCGCCAAACGCATCGCCGATCTCTGGCAGACTGTGGTTAGTCAGCTCTTTCGCCAGCGCCATCGCCATCTGGCGCGGACGCGCCACCGAGCGAGATCGACGCTTGGAAAGGAGATCTGCGACTTTGATCTTGTAGTACTCTGCCACCGTCTTCTGAATATTGTCGATGGTGACCAGTTTTTCCTGCAATGCCAGCAAGTCGCGCAGCGCCTCACGCACGAAGTCGATGGTGATCGCCCGTCCGGTAAAGTTAGCGTTAGCAATGACGCGGTTCAGCGCCCCTTCCAGCTCACGTACGTTAGATCGTAGACGCTTGGCGATAAAGAACGCCACTTCGCCCGGCAAACGAATGTCGTTTTCGTCAGCCTTTTTCATCAGGATCGCCACGCGAGTTTCCAGCTCTGGCGGTTCGATCGCCACAGTCAGTCCCCAGCCAAAGCGGGATTTCAAACGATCCTCAACGCCGTTGATCTCTTTCGGATAGCGATCCGAGGTGAGAATGATCTGCTGATTACCTTCAAGCAGGGCGTTGAAGGTGTGGAAAAACTCTTCCTGGGATCGTTCTTTATTAGCAAAAAACTGAATATCGTCGATCAGCAGCGCATCAACAGAACGGTAGTAGCGTTTAAACTCTTCGATCGCGTTGTTTTGCAGAGCTTTTACCATGTCCTGCACAAAACGTTCGGAGTGCATATAAACCACTTTGGCATTGGGCTTGCGCGCCATAATGCCATTACCCACCGCATGGAGCAGGTGAGTTTTACCCAGCCCCGTGCCGCCATAAAGGAACAGCGGGTTATAGGCACCGCCAGGATTGTCTGCCACCTGGCGAGCCGCCGCGCGCGCCAGTTGGTTAGATTTACCTTCGACGAAGTTATCAAATGTATGTTTAACGTTAACGTTGGAACGATAGGTCGGTTCTGCCGGAGCCGGAACGTTATCCCAACCCGAGCGCGCCGCAGGTGCAGCACGTTGCGGTTGCACCTGAGCGGCCTGAGCTGGTGCAACGGTGTTACTGGCAGGGACTTTCAGCGTTTGTGTCACGGGCTTTGTGCCCACTTCAAAACGCAGCTGTGGGGCATCCGCTCCGCAGAAACTGGTTAGCAGTCCATTGATATTATTGAGGTACTTGTCCCGTACCCAGTCGAGGACAAAACGGTTTGGCGCGTACAAGGCCAGCGTGTTATCGCTCAGTTCCGCCTGCAATGGGCGTATCCACATACTAAATTCTGTGGCTGGTAACTCATCCTGCAATCGGGCAAGACACTGCTGCCAAAGCGAAAGTGACACGGCGGACTCCACTCGAACAAAAGTCGATTATGACTAAGGCTGAAACATTCATGATTGTTGACGCACGTCGAAAAGACCCTGCATGAGGGTGACGCACGAACCGCTGTCTGCGGTTATATGCCCGATCAAGATCCTGCAAAACGATCGGGACCGAGGATCATAGCCTAAACTGCGCAAGAGATCTTCTGTTTCTCACAGATTTTCCCGATTTATCCACAGGGCTTTCCAGAACCCGTTAAGTGTAAACGATCCCGGCACAAGGCGGGCACGATTTAGGCCGCATATTGGAAAATTTAATGACCATAAACAAAATTAGTCTTAATCGATCTAATAAAGATCCTGAGCGATCCTTGCGCTTTACCTGGTAGCCCGTATAATCCTCCACCCGACGCGCAATGCTGGTTTTCACCGGTATACAGTTGCACTTTTTCCCTGTGAAAAGGTGCGGAAAAGCGCGGTAAATAAGGAAAGAGAATTGACTCCGGAGTGTACAATTATTACAATCCGGCCTCTTTAATCACCCATGGCTTCGGTGTCCATCGTTCGATTTTCGGACGGATATCCAATAAAGCCATTGAATTTATTCAAGTTTAGGTAGAAATCGCCATGAAACGCACTTTTCAACCGTCTGTACTGAAGCGCAACCGTTCTCACGGCTTCCGTGCTCGTATGGCTACTAAAAATGGTCGTCAGGTACTGGCACGTCGTCGTGCTAAAGGCCGTGCTCGTCTGACCGTTTCTAAGTAATAAAGCTAACCCCTGAGTGGTTAAGCTCGCATTTCCCAGGGAGTTACGCTTGTTAACTCCCAGTCAATTCACATTCGTCTTCCAGCAGCCACAACGGGCTGGCACGCCGCAAATCACCATCCTCGGCCGCCTGAATTCGCTGGGGCATCCCCGTATCGGTCTTACAGTCGCCAAGAAAAACGTTCGACGAGCGCATGAACGCAATCGGATTAAACGTCTGACGCGTGAAAGCTTCCGTCTACGCCAACATGAACTCCCGGCTATGGATTTCGTGGTGGTGGCGAAAAAAGGGGTTGCCGACCTCGATAACCGTGCTCTCTCGGAAGCGTTGGAAAAATTATGGCGCCGCCACTGTCGCCTGGCTCGCGGGTCCTGATAGCCCTCATTCGGGTCTACCAACGCCTGATTAGTCCGCTACTCGGGCCGCATTGTCGTTTCACTCCAACCTGTTCAAGCTACGGAATTGAGGCATTGCGCAGGTTTGGAGTGATAAAAGGCAGTTGGTTGACGGTGAAACGCGTATTAAAATGCCACCCTTTACACCCTGGTGGTGACGATCCCGTCCCGCCCGGACCATTTGATACCAGAGAACACTAACGATGGATTCGCAACGCAATCTTTTAGTCATCGCTTTGCTGTTCGTGTCTTTCATGATCTGGCAAGCCTGGGAGCAGGATAAAAACCCGCAACCTCAGGCTCAACAGACCACGCAGACAACGACCACCGCAGCGGGTAGCGCCGCCGACCAGGGCGTACCGGCCAGTGGCCAGGGGAAACTGATTTCGGTTAAAACCGACGTGCTTGATCTGACCATCAACACCCGTGGTGGTGATGTTGAGCAGGCCCTGCTGCCGGCTTACCCGAAAGAGCTGAACTCTACCCAGCCGTTCCAGCTGCTGGAAACCTCACCGCAGTTTATTTATCAGGCACAGAGCGGTCTGACCGGTCGTGATGGCCCGGATAACCCGGCTAATGGCCCGCGTCCGCTGTATAACGTCGAAAAAGACGCTTATGTGCTGGCGGAAGGTCAAAACGAACTGCAGGTGCCGATGACGTATACCGACGCGGCAGGCAACACGTTTACCAAAACGTTTGTCCTGAAACGTGGTGATTACGCTGTCAACGTCAACTACAACGTGCAGAACGCTGGCGAAAAACCGCTGGAGATCTCCACTTTTGGTCAGTTGAAGCAATCCATCACTCTGCCACCGCATCTCGATACCGGAAGCAGCAACTTTGCGCTGCATACCTTCCGTGGCGCGGCGTACTCCACGCCTGACGAGAAGTACGAGAAATACAAGTTCGATACTATTGCTGACAACGAAAACCTGAACATCTCTTCGAAAGGTGGTTGGGTTGCGATGCTGCAACAGTATTTCGCAACTGCATGGATCCCGCATAACGACGGCACCAACAACTTCTATACCGCTAATCTGGGTAACGGCATTGCCGCTATCGGCTATAAGTCTCAGCCGGTACTGGTTCAGCCAGGTCAGACTGGCGCGATGAACAGCACCCTGTGGGTTGGCCCGGAAATCCAGGACAAAATGGCGGCCGTTGCTCCGCACCTGGATCTGACCGTTGATTACGGTTGGTTGTGGTTCATCTCTCAGCCGCTGTTCAAACTGCTGAAATGGATCCATAGCTTTGTGGGTAACTGGGGCTTCTCCATTATCATCATCACCTTTATCGTTCGTGGCATCATGTACCCGCTGACCAAAGCGCAGTACACCTCCATGGCGAAGATGCGTATGCTGCAGCCGAAGATTCAGGCAATGCGTGAGCGTCTGGGCGATGACAAACAGCGTATCAGCCAGGAAATGATGGCGCTGTATAAAGCTGAGAAGGTTAACCCGCTGGGCGGCTGCTTCCCGCTGCTGATCCAGATGCCAATCTTCCTGGCGTTGTACTACATGCTGATGGGTTCCGTTGAGCTGCGCCAGGCGCCGTTTGCACTGTGGATCCACGACCTGTCTGCACAGGACCCGTACTACATCCTGCCGATCCTGATGGGCGTAACGATGTTCTTCATTCAGAAGATGTCGCCGACCACCGTGACCGACCCGATGCAGCAGAAGATCATGACCTTCATGCCGGTCATCTTCACCGTGTTCTTCCTGTGGTTCCCGTCAGGTCTGGTGCTGTACTATATCGTCAGCAACCTGGTAACCATTATTCAGCAGCAGCTGATTTACCGTGGTCTGGAAAAACGTGGTCTGCATAGCCGCGAGAAGAAAAAATCCTGATTCGGTGAGTTTTCGCTAAAATAAGGGCGGTCAGTTGACCGCCTTTTTTATTTGTATTGATGAGATAAACCATGAGCCATAACGACACTATCGTCGCCCAGGCAACCCCACCGGGACGCGGTGGTGTGGGCATCCTGCGCATCTCCGGCCTCAAAGCCCGTGAAGTTGCCGAAACCGTGCTGGGTAAATTGCCTAAGCCGCGCTACGCCGATTATCTTCCGTTCAAAGACGCCGACGGCAGCGTGCTGGATCAGGGCATCGCGCTATGGTTCCCTGGCCCGAACTCGTTCACCGGTGAAGATGTGCTGGAACTGCAAGGTCATGGCGGTCCGGTCATCCTCGACCTGCTGTTAAAACGTATTCTGACCATTCCTGGACTGCGGATTGCTCGCCCTGGTGAGTTTTCAGAACGCGCGTTTCTTAACGATAAACTCGATTTAGCCCAGGCCGAAGCGATTGCGGATCTTATCGACGCCAGCTCAGAACAGGCGGCTCGTTCGGCGCTTAACTCACTGCAAGGCGCGTTCTCCGCACGGGTCAATCATCTGGTTGAAGCCCTCACCCACTTGCGCATTTACGTCGAAGCGGCGATTGATTTCCCCGATGAAGAGATCGATTTCCTCTCCGACGGTAAAATTGAAGCCCAGCTCAATGACGTGATTGCCGATCTCGATGCAGTACGTGCAGAAGCACGTCAGGGCAGTCTGCTGCGCGAAGGGATGAAGGTGGTGATTGCCGGGCGTCCTAACGCCGGTAAATCGAGCCTGTTAAACGCGCTGGCAGGGCGTGAAGCGGCGATAGTGACTGATATAGCCGGAACCACGCGTGACGTGCTGCGTGAGCATATCCACATTGACGGAATGCCACTGCATATCATCGATACCGCCGGGCTACGTGAAGCCAGTGATGAAGTGGAACGTATTGGTATCGAGCGAGCGTGGCAGGAAATTGAACAGGCCGACCGCGTGCTGTTTATGGTTGATGGCACGACGACAGACGCCGTTGATCCGGCAGAAATCTGGCCAGAATTTATCGCCCGTTTGCCTGCGAAACTGCCGATCACCGTGGTGCGCAATAAAGCTGATATCACCGGCGAAACGCTGGGAATGAGCGAAGTGAACGGTCACGCGTTGATTCGTCTCTCTGCAAGGACTGGCGAAGGCGTGGATGTGTTGCGTAACCATCTCAAACAGAGCATGGGTTTCGACACTAATATGGAAGGCGGTTTCCTGGCGCGCCGTCGTCACCTGCAGGCGCTGGAACAAGCGGCGGAGCATCTGCAACAGGGCAAAGCGCAACTGTTAGGTGCATGGGCGGGTGAATTGCTTGCGGAAGAACTACGCCTGGCACAGCAAAACTTAAGCGAAATCACCGGGGAATTTACTTCTGACGATCTGCTGGGGCGAATTTTCTCCAGCTTCTGTATCGGTAAGTAACCCGTACCTACAAAGCCGCATCCAGATTGCCTGATGCGGCTTTGCTTTCTTGTTAGCACTCTTATTATTACTCAACCCTTTTTATAAACCTTAGCCTTCTTACGTAACTTATTTTCTTAAAAAAGCATTTAATATTGTTTCGCAACCGTTTGTGATTCGATTCACATTTAAACAATTTCAGAATAGACAAAAATCTTGAGTATTATACTGTAACGTTGTGTCTTTCGAGGATAAGTACATTATGAATACCTTACATATATGTGTGACCTCAAAGTGGTTTAATATTGACAACAGAATTGTCGATCACCGCCCTTAATTTGCCCTTCTGTAGCCATCATCAGAGTCAAACCGAATTAGATTCAATGTGATCTATGAGTTTGCTACGTCTTTATTTTCTTTTTTATATACGCTATTACTGATTTAATTGCTTTCTTAAAGCAATAACGGTTCTTGTATATATGTGGAAAATTAATAGATATTGCAAATGTAATATTCACAGGGATCACTGCAATTAAAATAAATGAAGGATTATGCAATGGAAAACTTTAAACACCTCCCTGAGCCGTTCCGCATTCGTGTTATTGAGCCAGTAAAACGAACCACTCGTGCTTACCGTGAAGAAGCGATTATTAAATCCGGTATGAACCCATTTCTGCTGGATAGCGAAGATGTGTTTATCGACTTACTGACCGACAGTGGCACCGGAGCGGTAACTCAAAGTATGCAGGCAGCGATGATGCGCGGCGACGAAGCCTACAGCGGCAGCCGCAGCTACTACGCATTAGCCGAGTCAGTGAAGAATATCTTTGGTTATCAATACACTATTCCAACTCACCAGGGTCGTGGTGCAGAGCAAATCTACATTCCGGTACTGATTAAAAAACGCGAGCAGGAAAAAGGTCTGGATCGCAGCAAAATGGTGGCGTTCTCTAACTATTTCTTCGACACCACTCAGGGCCATAGCCAGATTAACGGCTGTACCGTGCGTAACGTCTATATCAAAGAAGCCTTCGATACTGGCGTGCGTTACGACTTTAAAGGTAACTTTGACCTCGAAGGTTTAGAACGCGGTATTGAAGAAGTTGGCCCGAATAACGTGCCGTATATCGTTGCTACCATCACCAGTAACTCCGCAGGCGGTCAGCCGGTATCTCTGGCAAATATGAAAGCGATGTACAGCATTGCGAAGAAATATGACATTCCTGTAGTGATGGACTCCGCGCGCTTTGCTGAAAACGCCTATTTCATCAAGCAACGTGAAGCTGAATACAAAGACTGGACTATCGAGCAGATTACCCGCGAAACCTACAAATATGCCGATATGCTGGCAATGTCCGCCAAGAAAGATGCGATGGTGCCAATGGGCGGCCTGCTGTGCGTGAAAGACGACAGCTTCTTCGATGTCTATACCGAGTGCAGAACCCTTTGCGTGGTGCAGGAAGGCTTCCCGACTTATGGTGGACTGGAAGGCGGCGCGATGGAGCGTCTGGCGGTAGGTCTGTATGACGGCATGAATCATGACTGGCTGGCCTATCGTATTGCGCAGGTGCAGTATCTGGTCGATGGTCTGGAAGAGATTGGCGTTGTCTGCCAACAAGCGGGCGGTCACGCGGCATTCGTTGATGCCGGTAAACTGTTGCCGCATATTCCGGCAGATCAGTTCCCGGCACAGGCGCTGGCGTGCGAGCTGTATAAAGTCGCCGGTATCCGTGCGGTAGAAATTGGTTCTTTCCTGTTAGGCCGCGATCCGAAAACCGGTAAACAACTGCCGTGCCCGGCAGAATTGCTGCGTTTAACCATTCCACGCGCAACCTATACTCAAACACATATGGACTTTATTATTGAAGCCTTCAAACATGTGAAAGAGAACGCAGCAAATATTAAAGGGTTAACCTTTACCTACGAACCGAAAGTATTGCGTCACTTCACCGCAAAACTGAAAGAAGTTTAATTAATACACTCAGAGTGGCTATAAGGATGTTAGCCACTCCATTCCCTACATCCTCAATAACAAAAATAGCCTTCCTCTAAAGGTGGCATCATGACTGAACAAGCAGAAAAAAAACACTCTGCATTTTGGGGTGTTATGGTTATAGCAGGTACAGTAATCGGTGGAGGTATGTTTGCTTTACCTGTTGATCTTGCCGGCGCCTGGTTTTTCTGGGGTGCCTTTATCCTTATCATTGCCTGGTTTTCAATGCTACATTCTGGGTTATTATTATTAGAAGCAAATTTAAATTATCCCGTCGGCTCCAGTTTTAATACCATCACTAAAGATTTAATCGGTAACACCTGGAACATTATCAGCGGCATTACCGTTGCCTTCGTTCTCTATATTCTCACTTACGCCTATATCTCTGCTAACGGCGCGATCATTAGCGAAACGATATCAATGAATTTGGGCTACCATGCCAATCCTCGCATTGTCGGGATCTGCACGGCCATTTTCGTCGCCAGCGTATTATGGATAAGTTCGTTAGCCGCCAGCCGTATCACGTCGTTGTTCCTCGGGCTGAAGATTATCTCCTTTGTCATTGTGTTTGGCTCTTTCTTCTTCCAGGTCGATTATTCCGTTCTACGTGATGCCACCAGCACGACTGCGGGGACGTCTTACTTCCCGTACATTTTTATGGCTCTGCCAGTGTGCCTTGCGTCATTTGGTTTCCACGGCAATATTCCCAGCCTGATTATTTGCTATGGCAAACGCAAAGATAAGCTAATCAAAAGCGTGGTTTTCGGTTCGCTGCTGGCACTGGTGATTTATCTCTTCTGGCTGTATTGCACGATGGGGAATATTCCACGTGAAAGTTTTAAAGCGATTATCTCCTCCGGCGGCAATGTCGATTCACTGGTGAAATCGTTCCTCGGCACCAAACAACATGGCATTATCGAGTTTTGCCTGCTGGTGTTCTCTAACTTGGCTGTCGCCAGTTCGTTCTTTGGCGTCACGCTGGGATTGTTCGATTATCTGGCGGATCTGTTTAAGATTGATAACTCCCACGCCGGTCGTTTCAAAACCGTGCTGTTAACCTTCCTGCCACCAGCGTTGTTGTATCTGGTCTTCCCGAACGGCTTTATTTACGGGATCGGCGGTGCCGGGCTGTGCGCCACCATCTGGGCGGTCATTATCCCTGCGGTACTGGCAATCAAAGCCCGCAAGAAGTTTCCCAACCAGATGTTCACGGTTTGGGGCGGCAATCTCATTCCGGCGATTGTTATCCTCTTTGGTATAACTGTGATTTTATGCTGGTTCGGTAACGTCTTTAACGTGTTACCTAAATTTGGCTGATCCCTTCAAGAAGCCAGCCATTTCGCTGGCTTCTTTCCTGTCAGGAAATCACTTATGTCCAAATGGCAACTCGCCTGATTCTCCTTCACCACGTATGCTTTGCGCCACCTTCCCGTCAGGACGCTTTAGCTCATGTCCCGTTTCTTAATTTGTAGTTTTGCCCTGGTTTTACTTTATCCCGCAGGGATTGATATGTACCTCGTTGGTTTACCGCGCATCGCCGCCGACCTCAATGCCAGCGAAGCGCAGTTGCATATTGCGTTCTCCGTTTATCTGGCGGGGATGGCGGCAGCGATGTTATTTGCCGGTAAAGTGGCCGATCGTTCAGGGAGAAAACCGGTCGCCATACCCGGCGCGGCGCTATTTATTATCGCCTCGGTGTTCTGTTCACTGGCTGAAACCAGCACGTTATTTCTTGCCGGGCGATTTCTGCAGGGGCTGGGCGCGGGTTGTTGTTACGTGGTGGCGTTCGCCATTTTACGCGACACACTGGACGATCGACGCCGGGCAAAAGTGCTGTCGTTACTCAACGGCATTACCTGCATCATTCCGGTGTTAGCGCCAGTGCTCGGACATCTGATTATGCTTAAATTCCCGTGGCAGAGTCTGTTCTGGGCGATGGCAATGATGGGCATCGCGGTACTCATGCTGTCTTTGTTTATTCTGAAAGAAACGCGCCCAGCAGCGCCTGCCGCTTCGGACAAGCCACGAAAGAATACCGAGTCGCTGCTTAACCGTTTTTTCCTCAGCCGTATCGTTATCACCACGCTCAGCGTTTCGGTGATCCTCACCTTCGTGAATACGTCGCCTGTATTGATGATGGAAATCATGGGTTTTGAGCGCGGAGAATACGCCACCATTATGGCGCTGACCGCAGGCGTCAGCATGACCGTTTCATTCTCCACGCCGTTTGCATTGGGAATTTTTAAGCCGCGAACGCTGATGATCACGTCACAAGTATTATTCCTGGCAGCCGGTATCACCCTTGCATTTTCGCCTTCCCATGCGGTTTCTCTGTTTGGCATCACGCTGATTTGCGCCGGTTTTTCGGTGGGCTTCGGCGTGGCAATGAGTCAGGCATTAGGCCCGTTTTCGTTGCGCGCAGGCGTGGCCAGCTCGACCTTAGGCATCGCGCAGGTTTGCGGTTCATCACTGTGGATTTGGCTGGCGGCGGTGGTCGGTGTCGGTACATGGAATATGCTGATCGGGATTCTGATTGCCTGTAGCATAGTGAGCCTGTTGCTGATTATGCTCATCACTCCTGGACGCCCTGTTACCGCTCATGAAGAAATCCATCACCACTCTTGACCTTAATTTGCTGCTCTGCCTGCAACTACTGATGCAGGAGCGCAGCGTAACCAAAGCGGCGAAGCGGATGAACGTAACGCCTTCGGCGGTGAGCAAGTCATTGGCAAAACTTCGGGCATGGTTTGATGATCCGCTCTTTGTGAATTCACCGCTGGGTCTGACGCCTACACCGCTGATGGTCAGCATGGAACAAAATCTGGCGGAATGGATGCAAATGAGTAATCTGCTGCTGGATAAACCACACCACGAAACGCCGCGCGGTCTTAAGTTTGAACTGGCGGCAGAATCACCGCTGATGATGATCATGCTTAATGCGCTGTCGAAACGGATCTACCAACGTTACCCGCAGGCGACTATTAAATTACGCAACTGGGATTACGATTCGCTGGATGCGATTACCCGTGGCGAAGTGGATATCGGCTTTTCCGGTCGTGAAAGCCATCCCCGTTCGCGGGAGCTACTAAGTTCACTGCCGTTATCCATTGATTATGAAGTGCTGTTTAGTGATGTACCCTGCGTCTGGCTACGCAAAGATCATCCGGCACTACGTGAAGCGTGGGATCTGGACACCTTTCTGCGTTATCCGCATATCAGCATTTGCTGGGAACAGAGCGATACGTGGGCACTGGACAATGTGTTGCAGGAGCTAGGCCGAGAACGCACGATTGCTATGAGTCTGCCAGAATTTGAGCAGGCGCTATTTATGGCGGCGCAGCCCGACAATATGCTACTGGCAACCGCGCCGCGCTACTGTCAGTACTACAATCAGCTCCACCAACTGCCGTTGGTTGCTCTTCCTCTCCCGTTTGACGAAAGCCAGCAAAAAAAGCTGGAAGTACCGTTTACTCTGCTGTGGCACAAACGGAATAGCCATAACCCAAAGATCGTCTGGTTACGGGAAACCATAAAAAATATTTACGCCTCGATAGCATAATAAAATCGTATAAAACGCGACCATATTTCACGATGGAATGTAAAAAACATGTAATAAACTTATCCAAATCGAACTTTTCGCCTCTTTAGTCTGTCCATAGTTCCAGCAAATGATTACTCTTGTATTCATAATGGACCATTAAGCATGGAGCGAAAAATGGCGACTCACTTTGCCCGAGGGATTTTAACGGAAGGACATCTGATATCTGTTCGTCTCCCCTCCCGGTGTCATCAAGAAGCCCGAAATCTACCCCCTCATCGTCAAAGTCGTTTTCTGGCGTCCAGAGGTTTACTCGCAGAACTGATGTCTATGCTGTATGGCATAAGCGAATTACCAGAGATCGTCACCCAGGCTAAAGGAAAGCCGGTTTTCCTCGATAAAAATTTGCCATCATTTTCAATATCCTATGCCGGAAATATGGTCGGCGTGGCGTTAACAACCGAAGGTGAGTGTGGTCTTGATATGGAGCTACAGCGCGCGACACGCGGGTTTCATAGTCCCCACGCACCCGATAACCCTATTTTTTCCAGCAATGAATCGTTATGGATCAGTAAGCAGAACGATCCTAACGAAGCGCGGGCGCAACTGATCACTTTGCGCCGAAGCGTGCTAAAACTTACCGGCGATGTACTGAATGACGACCCGCGCGATCTGCAATTGCTGCCCATTGCCGGACGCCTGAAATGTGCCCATGTAAATCATGTAGAAGCGTTATGCGACGCAGAGGACGTGCTGGTGTGGTCCGTGGCGGTCACTCCAGCGATTGAGAAGCTCAGTGTCTGGGAGTTAGATGGTAAGCAAGGCTGGAAAAGTCTGCCGGATATTCACAGTCGCGCCAACAACCCCACCAGCCGGATGATGCGTTTTGCCCAGCTCTCTACCGTGAAGTCTTTTTCGCCAAATTGATAGACAACCACAGGAGTCATCATGTCTGAAAAATTGAAGGTAGTTACGTTACTGGGGAGCCTGCGCAAAGGCTCATTTAATGGCATGGTTGCACGTACACTGCCGAAAATTGCCCCTGCGGGTATGGAAGTCAATGCGTTACCTTCCATTGCCGACATTCCCCTGTATGACGCTGACGTACAGCAGGAAGAAGGTTTTCCAGCGACAGTTGAAGCTCTGGCGGAACAGATCCGTCAGGCTGACGGCGTAGTGATCGTCACGCCGGAATATAACTACTCCGTGCCGGGCGGACTGAAAAATGCCATCGACTGGCTATCTCGCCTGCCGGATCAACCGCTGGCCGGTAAACCGGTGTTGATTCAGACCAGCTCAATGGGCGTGATTGGCGGCGCGCGCTGTCAGTATCACCTGCGCCAGATTCTGGTTTTTCTCGACGCGATGGTAATGAACAAACCGGAGTTTATGGGCGGTGTGATTCAGAACAAAGTCGATCCACAAACCGGAGAAGTGATTGATCAAGGAACACTGGATCATCTGACCGGACAATTGACCGCATTTGGCGAGTTTATTCAGCGGGTGAAACTCTAAATAAAAAAACCCGCCAGCGGTAACTCATGGCGGGTTTTTTTAACGAGTTATCGATTTTAGTGGGCGTCGATAAACACAATCTTCAGGATAAACAGCAGCGCAACGATGATTACGCACGGGCTTAGATCACGCAGACGTCCGGTACCGATTTTCATCACGCAGTAGGAAATGAAGCCCAGCGCGATACCTTCGGTAATAGAAAAGCTGAACGGCATCATCACGGCGGTAATAAACGCCGGAACAGATTCAGTAAGATCCTGCCATTTCACGCGAGCAAGACTTGAGGTCATCAGTACGCCCACGTAGATCAGCGCGCCAGCAGCAGCATAGCCAGGCACCATTCCCGCCAGCGGTGACAGGAAGATAACCAGCAGGAACAGCAGGCCGACAACCACTGCCGTCAGACCGGTACGACCGCCAACGGAAACGCCGGAAGAAGACTCAATGTACGCCGTGACGGAAGATGTACCGATAAACGAACCGGTAACAGAAGAGATACTGTCGACATACAGCGCCTGCTTCATGCGTGGGAATTTACCTTTCTCATCCGCCAGACCCGCTTTATCGGTCACGCCAATCAACGTACCGGAAGAGTCAAACAGGTTGACCAGCATGAAAGAGAAAATCACCCCTGCCAGCCCGAGGTTAAACGACCCGGCTAAATCTACATGACCCACGACAGTCATTACGCTCGGCGGCGCAGAAACGATGCCATTATAGTGGACATCACCCAGCATCCAGCCCAGCAGCGTTGTCACCACGATGGAAACCAGCACCGCCGCGTGAATGTTGCGCGAGGCCAGAATGGCGATGATGAAGAAGCCGAGGCTCCCCAGCAGTACGCTGTGAGAAGTAAGGTTACCGATGCTGACCAGCGTTTCCGGGTTAGCGACAATCACACCTGCATTCTTCAGTCCCATCATACCAATGAACAGGCCGATACCGCTGGTGATCCCCACACGCAGACTCACCGGAATGTTGGCAATCATCCAGTAGCGAACGCGGAAAATCGTCAGTAACAGCAGACCAATCGCGCCCCAGAAAATGGCGCCCATCCCGACCTGCCATGGCAAGCCCATCGCCTGCACAACGACAAAAGCGAAGAACGCATTCAGACCCATAGCGGGAGCCAGCGCGACTGGCAGGTTAGCAAACAGCCCCATCAGAATACTGCCGAACGCAGCAATCAGACAGGTAGTGACGAAGACGGCGCTGGTGTCCATGCCAGCGACGCCGAGAATTTGCGGGTTAACAAAAACGATGTAAACCATCGTCAGGAAGGTGGTAAAACCAGCGATCACTTCGGTCCGTGCCGTCGTGCCATGTTCGCGCAGTTTAAACACGCGTTCCAGCATCCCCTGGCCAGAAGCCTGGGTTGTGTGTTGTTGACTCATTATCTATTTCCGAACAAGGAGGGAAAATCCGTCGCTATCGTATACCAAAATGAGACAATATGGACGGCTGAAGATAACTTTTTTTCATTGTATTTGCTTATACGGCAACGATTGCGTCGCGCCAATCTGCATGACGAAAACGTTAAACTAACGATAAAGGAAAAGACATGTCCCAGATAGAAGCGGTATTTTTCGACTGTGACGGTACGCTGGTCGATAGCGAGGTCATTTGCTCTCGCGCCTATGTCACAATGTTCAGGGAATTTGGCATTCACGTTGACCTGGAAGAAATTTTTACCCGTTTTAAAGGCGTAAAACTCTACGAAATCATCGACATCATTAGCAAAGAACAGGGCGTAGAAATAGTTCGTGCCGATGCCGAGCACGTTTACCGTGCGGAAGTGGCGCGTCTGTTTGATAGCGAACTGGAGGTGATTGCGGGTGCTAACGAATTGCTGGCGAGCGTTAACGTGCCGATGTGCGTCGTCTCTAACGGCCCGGTCAGCAAAATGCAACATTCGCTTGGCAAACTCAATATGCTGCACTATTTCCCGGAAAAACTGTTCAGCGGTTACGACATCCAACGCTGGAAGCCCGATCCGGCGTTAATGTTCCATGCTGCAAAAGCGATGAATGTGAACGTTGAAAACTGCATTCTGGTTGATGACTCCAGCGCCGGTGCGCAGTCAGGAATCGATGCCGGTATGGAAGTGTTTTACTTCTGCGCTGACCCGCACAATAAGCCGATCGTTCATCCGAAAGTCACTACTTTTACCCATCTTTCACAGTTACCAGAACTCTGGAAGGCTCGCGGCTGGGATATCACTCAGTAAATAAAGAGACCGGTGATATATCTCACCGGTCCGATTACGTACTCGCAGATTGCCGGATGCGGTATACGCTTAGCGTGACGCTTTCGGATCTTTCTCTGCCAGCAGTTTATCCAGTTCATCGCCGCCGACGTGACGGAAATCCTGACCCTTCACGTAGTAGAAGATGTATTCACAGATATTCTGGCAGCGGTCGCCGATACGCTCGATGGAGCGCGCGCAGAACAGCGCGGTAAGTACGCTCGGAATGGTACGCGAATCTTCCATCATGTAGGTCATCAGTTGACGAACAATACCTTCGTACTCCTGATCGACTTTTTTATCTTCACGATAAATTCGTACCGCTTCGTCAATATCCATGCGCGCGAACGCGTCCAGCACGTCATGCAGCATCTGGATTGTGTGACGCCCCAGCGACTCCAGACTCACCAGCAACGGCTGATGCTGCTGGGAGAATTTCTCCAGCGCAGTACGGCAGATTTTGTCCGCCACGTCGCCAATACGCTCTAGCTCGGCAATGGTTTTGCTGATCACCATAACCAGTCGCAGGTCGCTCGCCGTCGGCTGACGTTTGGCAATAATGCGCACGCAGGCTTCATCGATCGCCACTTCCATCATGTTGACGTTTTTGTCGCCTTCGATCACACGCTTCGCCAGATCGCTGTCCTGGTTGTGCATGGCGGTGATGGCATCAGTAAGCTGTTGCTCCACCATGCCGCCCATGGTCATCACCTGCGTGCGGATACTTTCCAGTTCGGCGTTGAACTGGCCGGAAATATGTTTATTAAGATTGAGACTGTCCATAACGCACTCCTGAATCAACCGTAACGACCGGTGATGTAGTCTTCTGTTTGTTTCTTCGCTGGCTTGGTGAACAGATCGTCCGTGTTGCTGAACTCAATCAATTCGCCCATATACATAAATGCCGTGTGGTCGGAACAACGCGCAGCCTGCTGCATGTTGTGGGTGACGATCACCACGGTGTAATCCTGCTTCAGTTCGGTGATCAGCTCTTCAATACGCCCGGTGGAGATAGGGTCGAGTGCCGAACACGGTTCGTCGAGCAGCAGCACTTCCGGGCGAATGGCGATACCACGTGCAATGCACAGACGCTGTTGCTGACCACCAGAGAGAGAGTAACCGCTCTGGTGCAATTTATCTTTGGTTTCGTTCCACAATGCCGCCTTGGTCAATGCCCACTGTACGCGCTCGTCCATGTCGGCACGAGAGAGCTTCTCAAACAGACGGACACCAAAAGCGATGTTGTCGTAAATGGACATCGGGAACGGCGTCGGTTTCTGGAACACCATGCCCACTTTCGCACGAAGCAGGGCGATATCCTGAGTGTTAGTCAGGATGTTGTCGCCATCGAGCAGAATTTCACCTTCCGCACGCTGATCCGGGTACAGTTCAAACATTTTATTGAAGGTACGCAGCAGCGTCGATTTACCGCAGCCGGACGGCCCGATAAACGCCGTAACCTGGTTTTTAGCGATATCCAGGTTGATGTTTTTCAGGGCATGGAATTTGCCGTAGTAGAAGTTCAAATTACGAACCTGAATTTTACTCGGGGCAGTTTCAACCATACTCATTGCAATCTTTTCCTCATCGTGCCTGATGCACTTCGCTAATCAGGCTTACCGTAGGCCGGATAAGGCGCTCACGCCGCATCCGGCAAAGTGTTAACCGTGTTTATTCTTCGCAAAAACAACGCGCGCCAGAATGTTCAGCAGCAGGACGCACAGGGTGATGATCAATACCCCGGCCCAGGCCAGTTGCTGCCATTCCGCAAATGGGCTCATCGCAAACTTAAAGATCGTCACCGGCAGGTTGGCAATCGGCTGCATCATGTCGGTGCTCCAGAACTGGTTGGAGAGCGCGGTAAACAACAGCGGCGCGGTTTCACCAGCAATACGGGCAATCGCCAACAGTATACCGGTCATGATCCCGGATACCGACGCTTTCAGCGTAATCGCGGAGATCATCTTCCACTTCGGCGTACCCAGCGCATAAGCCGCTTCACGCAGGCTGTCCGGCACCAGTTTCAGCATGTTCTCGGTGGTACGGATAACAATCGGCACCTGCAACAGCGCCAGGGCAATTACGCCCGCCCAGCCGGAGAAGTGCTCCATCTGCGCCACCACGATGGTGTAGACAAACAGACCAACCACAATCGACGGCGCAGAGAGCAAAATGTCGTTAATGAAGCGAATCACTTCTGCCAGCCAGGATTTACGGCCATATTCCGCCAGATAAATCCCCGCCATGATGCCCAGCGGCGTACCGAATACCGTGGCCCACAAAATTAACAGACCGCTACCCGCCAGGGCGTTCGCCAGACCACCGCCTTCGGTATTTGGCGGTGGCGTCATTTCAGTGAACAGCGCCAGCGACATACCGTCGATACCGCGAGTGATGGTGGACATTAAAATCCAGATCAGCCAGAACAGGCCGAAGGCCATCGTCGCCATCGAGAGCGTCAGCGCAATACGGTTTTTTAGGCGGCGACGCGCCTGCATTTTACGGCGGGATTCAGCCAGCGCCGCAGTGGTTTGCATTTCAACCATAGCCATTAGCGTGCCCCCTCATTCTTAGCCAGGCGCATAATCATAAACTTCGATGCGGCGAGGACGATGAAGGTAATCACAAACAGGATCAGGCCCAGTTCCATCAGTGCGGCAACGTGCAGACCGGATTCCGCTTCCGCAAATTCGTTCGCCAGTGCAGAGGTGATACTGTTGCCCGGCATGTACAGCGAGGCGCTGTCGAGCTGGTAGGTGTTACCGATGATAAAGGTCACCGCCATGGTTTCACCGAGCGCGCGCCCCAGCCCCAGCATGATGCCGCCGATAACACCATTTTTGGTGAACGGAAGAACGATACGCCAGATAACTTCCCAGGTAGTGCAGCCGATACCGTAGGCCGACTCTTTCATCATCACAGGTGTCTGTTCGAACACATCACGCATGACCGCCGCAATGTACGGAATGATCATAATGGCGAGGATCACGCCTGCCGCGAGGATACCGATACCAAAGGCCGGGCCGGAGAACAGAGCGCCGACAATCGGGATATTCGACAGGATATTGCCGACTGGCTCCTGGAAGTAAACGGCGAACAGCGGCGCAAAGATAAACAGGCCCCACATGCCGTAAACGATACTTGGAATGGCTGCCAGCAGCTCAATGGCGATACCCAGCGGGCGTTTCAGCCAGCCAGGCGCAAGCTCGGTCAGGAACAGGGCGATACCGAAACTCACCGGGACGGCGATCAGCAGCGCGATAAACGAAGTCACCAACGTACCGTAGATCGGCACCAGCGCCCCGTAGATATCGTTCGGTGCATCCCACTCTTTGGTCCACAGGAAAGCCAGACCAAATTTTTGAATGCTCGGCCAGGAGGAGATGATCAGAGAGACAATAATGCCACCCAACATCAATAGCACAATCAGCGCCGCCAGTTTTACCAGCACGCTGAAAATTATGTCGCCCTTTTTACCCGGTGGGTTAAAAGCAGGCTTGGTTGCAGCCATAAGTTACTCTTCAGTTAAACGCGTTTACAAAGTCATTTTGTAATGCCGGATGCGGCGTAATACACCGTACCCGGCCTGGAGTTTTATTAGTACAGCGGCTTACCGCTACTATCTTTAATATTGGTCTTCCACGCTGCGCGAACCTGTTCAACTACGCTATCCGGCAGGCTGGCATAATCCAGGTCGTTCGCCTGTTTAGCCCCGGTTTTGTACGCCCAGTCGAAGAATTTCAGCACTTCTGTGCCTTGTTCTGGTTTCTTCTGATCTTTGTGGATCAGAATGAACGTGGTAGAGGTAATAGGCCACGCATCTTCGCCTTTCTGGTTGGTCAGATCCTGAGCGAAGGTTTTGCTCCAGTCTGCGCCTTTTGCTGCATTGGCAAAATTTTCTTCGGTCGGACTAACCGGTTTGCCATCAGCGGAGATCAGTTTGGTGTACGCCAGGTTATTCTGCTTAGCGTAAGCATATTCAACGTAACCAATGGCACCCGGCAGACGCTGAACGAACGCGGCGATACCGTCGTTACCTTTACCGCCCAGACCGATCGGCCATTTTACGGTAGAGCCAGTGCCAACGTTGTTTTTCCACTCTTCGTTCACTTTCGCCAGGTAGCTGGTGAAGACGAAGGAAGTACCGGAGCCATCTGCGCGGCGCACTACGGCAATGTTCTGTGAAGGCAGTTTCAGACCCGGATTCAGTTTAGCGATGGCTTCGTCATCCCACTTTTTGATTTTGCCCAGGTAGATGTCACCGAGAGTTTTACCATCCAGCACCAGTTCGCCAGACTTCAGCCCCGGAATGTTAACCGCCAGCACCACGCCGCCAATCACGGTCGGGAACTGGAACAGGCCTTCCTGAGCCAGTTTTTCGTCAGACAGCGGCGCGTCAGAAGCACCGAAATCAACGGTGTTAGCGATAATCTGTTTTACGCCACCGGAAGAACCGATACCCTGGTAGTTAACTTTATTACCGGTTTCTTTTTGGTAAGTGTCAGCCCATTTGGCATACACCGGCGCAGGGAAGGTTGCACCTGCACCTGTCAGGCTTGCTTCTGCAAACACAGAGAAAGCACTCATCGATAAGGTCGCGGCGACAACAGTTGCGACGGTGGTACGCATAACTTTCATAATGTCTCCTGGGAGGATTCATAAAGCATTGTTTGTTGGCTACGAGAAGCAAAATAGGACAAACAGGTGACAGTTATATGTAAGGTTTATGACAGTTTTATGACAAAAGAATATTATTAACTAACAATTTGATTTTTAACCATAAAAAAGATGACTGATGTCATCTTTTTGTCATGGCGCCTGGAAAAAACGACGAATAACATGCATAAGATGACAACGGCGCGTGGAACACCGTTGCCAGACTGCGGCTAGCGAATAATCTCAACGGTTATCGTTGCTGTCGCGGTAAATGTTCCGGGCGCGGGGCGAGCTCCAGTGAGGCTTGCTGGTGCGGCAGAAAAAGTGACGCTGCCTGCTTTCTCGCCATAGACGGTTGTTTTGCCCATATCTGTCGACAATTCACCTCCGTTTACTTTGATTTCCTTATTATTTTTATCGTAGATTTTTACCCCCACGTTGGGGTTTGACGTGACAACCATAGAATTATCCGTACTGGATTCAGTAGCATAAAATGATGTGGTGATATCGTCTGTATTCAGTAACCCCAGGTTTTCACACTCAATAGTAACTGTTTTAGTGATTTTATGCGTTGTTACCGCACTCCCGGCAACAGAAGAAAAATCTGAGGCGGGTATTTCTTTAAAATCAAAATAAATCGGCTGTAAATTATTAATTTCGCAGGTTTGTGCCGCAGTGATATCTCCACGAATGTAAACGTCGGCCATCGGTTGAGAATAATCAACCGGCGTATCACGACTTATGGTTCCATACAACGTAGATATCTTTGTTTCAGGAATAATTAGCTTTCCCGCAAAGGTTTTTTTGATATAAAAAGAAATGTTCGCTTTCGCACCGCTGGAAACATTCAAAGGGGAAATACGGCCACAATCGTAACTGGTAGTAGGCTTATTAGGATGATACTCAAACGGGGCATTAACCATTCCAACCCCAAGAATATCAATTGCAATACCCACATCGAGATTCGGATTAAGATTATAATAATTCAAATTTGAGTGAACACCAGCAAAGCTTAAGGCATCATTGATTATGGCTGTATAGTAAATATAGGAGAATCGATCTAAAGGCCCCGTATCACAATGACAGCGACCTGGATAAGAGGCACCATTAGTCACCGTAGTGTTAAATATTGAACCTACTCTGTTCTCGTTTGCTGTAATAAGATAGCCTGAAAAATTAAGCGTACTATGAAAAACTCCATTATCTGGAGTACATATTCCTCTGGGAGCAGCTAGTGTTACGCCACTAAAAGAGATAATAAGAACAGCCAGCCACCATCGTATAATATTCTTGTTCATAAAAATCCTTTTAATGACATGTCACGTCTTGCTCAATTAATCCACTTTCACTTGCAGGTAATGAGAGTGTGTAATCGAAGGTACATTTTGTGGTCGCATTTTCGCCCCAGGATAATGTTACTTTCCCCTTTTCAGGAAGCCCCGAGAGATAAAGCTCGCCATGCTCCCCCACAATCCCTGAGTTTGCAGAGGACGTACTTTGTACTGAAGCCATCGCGCCAAATGGTGCTGGCTTACCTTTTACATTCATGACTCTGAATAAAACACGGTAACCCACATGAGTAACAAACTCAGCTTTAACCACTGCGCCACGCGTCGGAATCATCGTCACGACGGTATTATCAAGCTCGATATTTGCTTTCGAGAAATAGTTATCACTGATTGCCACTCGGTTTTCATCATACGGATTTAGTTGTGTCTTGACCGTGTAGCCACGCCAGTCCGTTGCGGCACCGCGCATATTATCAATTTCCAGCCCGGCTGCGCCTGGTGCTTTAACCAGAGCGATGGTTTCACCTAACTCCTGACTTAACGTTACCCCTTCGCTGTGTGCCAGAATACCGCCCTTAATGCCATAATTGAGTCGCTGGGAATTTTGGCTGTAATTATAACTGCCGTTCAGTGAACCGTAGGTGCCGTCATAAGACAGCGACATATTACCGCCAACTTCATCATCGTGGCTGTTATAAGACTGCATTAAATTCCAGGACAGATTATTTTTTTCCAGGGCTGTTCCGCTTATTCCTATCTGATGTGAACTGCCGGAATTATCATTTTGTGAAACGGAATACGTAGCGTAGCTATTTCCCCACCAGCCAGATAAAGGCACAGATAAAGAGAGCATGTAGATCTGCTCACTGCTGTTATCACTGGCATAATTATTACTCGTCCCCTGACGAGCGGTATTGGAATAACTCCAGGAGATATTCCACGAGAGACGCTTCCAGCTACTGCTGTAGCCAAATTGCATTAATCGTTCAACATCATCGGTATGCCAGTACTGCTGACGACTTAGTGTCAGGTATACGTTGCCGTAATCTCTTCCCAGCGACTGCGTTAGCGTTCCTTCCACACGACTGCGGCGGTTACCTGTTTGCCAGAAATCGTCAGGGCTGTTGCTCCGTGACGCCCATTCGTTGAGGGTATAGTAGCCTTCAGTGGAATAACGATAGCCAACCAGACGCAAACTGGTGTCCGTATCATCAAAACGTTTCGAATACAGAAAGCGATAGGACTGTCCGGTTTCCGTATCATCATGACTAAATTTTGCACGCGCATGAGTCACATCGAACGAGATAGCGCCCAAAGAACCAAGATCTTTACCCATCCCTAACGCTGCTGATCCATAATTCTCGGCAGCCTGTAAACCACCATATAACGTAAACCCGTGTGGCAGGCCATGAAGGATCTGCGCCTGGATGACATCTGGCGCAAATCCATCTTCATCGCGTAATTCACCCACACTGACATCGACATCCGTTTGACCTTCACGCTTAAGGATTGCCAAAGTGGCGTAAGGTTGGGTGAATCGTTGTTCGCTACCATCTTCTTCCTTGATAGTTACGTCCAAATCTCCCCCCGAACTGGCAGTGTTCAGGTCGGTAATTTCAAAGGCACCTTGTGGAACGGCAGATTGGTAAATCACATAACCACTTTGACGAATGATGACCGTGGCGTTGGACTTGGCAATACCACGCACCACAGGGGCAAATCCATTCTGGCTGGCAGGCAACATATCGTTATCGGTATAAAGACGTGCGCCACGGATTTGTGTGCTGTCGAAAATATCGCTCGCCGTCCAGGTATCGCCGATCATAATCTGGCTTCGTAACGCGGCAATATTACGTTGTATCCAGGTGCTTATAGAGTTGTAATCCGCACGACCATCAGTTGTGTTTAAGGTACTGTAATTGCGTAATCGCCACGGCCCAATATTCAGTCCGTTGCGCAGGTTGAGATAACTGGTATTCGTCTCCTGAGAACCATAATCCGAACGCAGGGTATGTGAACCAGAAAAATCGTAGTTGATGGTGAGCGCATTAATCCCCTCATCCCAACGCGTAGGGCTTATGTAATCGTAGGCCATCGCGTCCATGTAGATTTGGGGAATGGAGATATTCAGTTGCAGTTTATCGCTGTCCAGTTGCCAGGATGAGCCTTCAATGCGTGGCTCAGGATCAATACAGACCGTTTCATCCACATCATTGAGCGATTTCAGTGCATCAACTTTTACGCCAAAGGAGATCAGCGTTTTTTTATAGCGACAAAGCAGGCGTGTAAATCAGCATCGGGATTATCCTGAACAAATGTCACATCCTGACGTTCAAACATTTTACCGTTGATAAAAATATCAACGCTATAAACGCCGGGAGGCATCATATTTACCCGGTTAAACTGACGAATGTCGACCCCGGATTGATGGTCGATTTCCAGTAGCGCCGGGTTAAATACGCTGACCTGGGCCATCAGACTATGTGAGAATATCAGACACGTCCCTGCCATCAGGCCAACCGCTATTCTGGTCGTAACCATAATACGCCTATCCTTATGCCATGCTTACAGTGCGTTTTTTAGCGGTTCGCTTATCGCGCCATAATCATTTATGAATCGCCAGGTCATTTGGTTACCCGCAGAATTGGCAGGCAACGGTAAAGAGAGCGTTTCGAAAGGACGGATCATGTTGAGAGGCACATCATGGCCATCAACAATGACATCCATCACACTGATATGAATCGGGTTTGGATTTTCAGCAATCAGATTTTTGCCTTCACGGCGCCACTTAACCTTAGGCGCTGCATCTTCAGGAATAAGTCGAATAGTTGCTGGTCGCCAGAACAGCTTGATACGCGTTTTAACAGCAATTTCCAAAGAGTTAGCCGCTTTATTGGTTGCTGCAGGCGGAATATTTTTGATATTCAGCCAGAAGACGGATTCACGGTCGTCGGGTAATGACATTCCCTTCGTGTGAAGAATACGTAATACTTTTTCTTGTCCGGGTTCAAGTCGGGATACAGGAGGTATAACAGTAAAGGGCGCTTTACTTTTATCATCTTTATTAAACGGATCCACCCATGACTGGATGAGATAAGGGATCTTCTCTTCCTTGCTGAATACAGAAATAGATTTATCTGCATTATTACTTATGTAAACAACCCGCGTACCGCCAATGACAACGCCTGCATAGGTTAATGCTGGCTGGCCTAAAAAAAGGCTTAACATAATCGCGATAAATAATTTGTACCAAAGGGTTGTTTTAAAGAGCCTGATTAAACAACTTTTTCTGGACATAATAACTCCCTGGCCAAAGCCAACTGAATAAAAAGGCTCTGATAAATTATTTCTTATATTCGATAGTAAATTGTGAATCGGCGTTCGCTGTACCCGCCGTTACGACTGCATTTGTTGCAACATAGCGTGCAATAAATTTCATTTCCGCAGCGCCGTTACCATCGATAGTGGTATAAGCTGAGTCGTTATAAAGTTTGACCTGAGAGTTGTCAGCCTGGTTAAAGATACGGATACCAACACCAGTGGCCACAATCGCTGCCCCGGTGCCGGTATAATCACCCGGATCGGCAGCTGTAGTCGGAGTACCCACTTTCAGATCGCCATCGCCGCCAGGTGCTTCTGTACCATCAAAACGAACCGCAGCCTGCGTGTACGTTGCCGGACATTTTTCCAGTTTAATACTGAACTGCTGTGGCGATGCCACGCTGCCTACGCCTGAAAAAGCATTTTTACTGACTTTTCCGAGAGGAACGGTTTGATCCGCTGTATCGGAGGTAACTTCACAACTACTGTCAACAATTTCACCAACAAAGTGAACAACACCATCCTCTGCGAGCGCATGTCCGGCCAGCATTAAAGATGCCAGCGTGAATGCACCGCCAATAATATTACGTTTCATAAAAACTCCATTGATATAATATATCCTTCAACCCGAACCATCACTTATATTAATAAGTGTATTTATGATTCGCGCACATATTACATCAATGAAAAAGCTTTGGCTAAATTAATATCTATAAATCAATCTGAGAATATAAATTTATTATATAAATATTATTCAAATAATAGTAAATCAAGTTCGTAAGCGGACATTAGTAAAAATTCGGAATATATTTATTTAGTTAACTAAATGGAAAATTTATTGGAAATAATTATGAAAAAGGGCCACCCGCTGGCAGCCCTTGCTTACTTAACAGTTAGTATTACTCAACCGTAACCGATTTCGCCAGGTTACGCGGCTGGTCAACATCAGTGCCTTTGATCAGTGCGACATGGTACGCCAGCAGTTGCAGCGGAACGGTGTAGAAGATTGGTGCAATCACCTCTTCCACATGCGGCATCTCGATGATGTGCATGTTGTCGCTGCTCACAAAACCAGCGTCCTGATCGGCAAAAACGTACAACTGACCGCCACGCGCGCGAACTTCTTCAATGTTGGATTTCAGTTTTTCCAACAGTTCGTTGTTTGGCGCAACGACGATAACCGGCATATCTGCATCAATCAGCGCCAGCGGACCGTGTTTCAGTTCACCCGCAGCGTAGGCTTCAGCATGAATATAGGAGATCTCTTTCAGCTTCAATGCGCCTTCCAGCGCGATGGGATACTGATCGCCACGGCCCAGGAACAGCGCGTGATGTTTGTCAGAGAAATCTTCTGCCAATGCTTCAATGCGTTTGTCCTGAGACAGCATCTGCTCAATACGGCTCGGCAGCGCCTGCAGACCATGCACGATGTCATGTTCAATGGAAGCATCCAGACCTTTCAGGCGAGACAGTTTGGCCACCAGCATCAACAGCACAGTTAACTGAGTGGTGAAGGCTTTGGTAGATGCCACGCCAATTTCAGTACCGGCATTGGTCATCAGCGCCAGATCGGATTCACGCACCAGAGAAGAGCCAGGAACGTTACAGATTGCCAGCGAACCAAGGTAACCCAGCTCTTTTGACAGACGCAGGCCAGCCAGAGTATCTGCCGTTTCACCAGACTGTGACAGAGTGATCATCAGACTGTTACGACGCACGGCTGATTTGCGATAGCGGAATTCAGAGGCGATTTCGACGTCGCACGGAATGCCTGCCAGCGATTCAAACCAGTAGCGGGAAACCATACCAGAGTTGTAAGAAGTGCCACAGGCGAGGATCTGAATATGCTCAACCTTCGACAGCAGTTCATCGGCATTCGGGCCCAGCTCGCTTAGATCAACCTGACCGTGGCTGATACGTCCGGCGAGAGTGTTTTTGATGGCGTTTGGCTGTTCGTAGATCTCTTTCTGCATGTAGTGGCGGTAAATACCTTTATCGCCTGCGTCATATTGCAGATTGGATTCGATATCCTGACGTTTTACTTCCGCGCCAGATTTATCGAAGATGTTTACCGAACGGCGAGTGATTTCCGCAATATCGCCCTCTTCAAGGAAGATAAAGCGACGAGTCACTGGCAACAGCGCCAGCTGGTCAGAAGCGATAAAGTTTTCGCCCATACCGAGGCCAATCACCAGCGGGCTACCGGAACGTGCCGCCAGCAGGGTATCCGGGTTACGGGTGTCCATGATCACCGTACCGTACGCGCCACGCAGTTGCGGGATAGCACGCAGAACGGCCTCACGCAGGGTGCCGCCCTGTTTCAGTTCCCAGTTCACCAGGTGAGCAATAACTTCGGTGTCAGTTTCAGAAACAAAGGTATAGCCACGCGCTTTTAACGCTTCGCGCAGCGGCTCATGGTTTTCGATGATGCCGTTATGCACCACCACAATGTGTTCAGAAACATGCGGATGCGCATTCGCTTCAGAAGGTTCGCCGTGGGTTGCCCAGCGAGTGTGAGCAATACCGGTGCCGCCATGCAGAGGATGTTCTTCCGCTGCCTGAGCCAGCATCTGGACTTTACCGAGACGACGTAAGCGGGTCATATTTCCGTTTGCGTCGACAACAGCCAGACCGGCAGAGTCATAACCACGGTATTCCAGACGACGTAAACCTTCGAGAAGGATTTCAGCTACATCACGTTGCGCGATCGCGCCAACAATTCCACACATAGTTTTTAATTCCGATTGATATCGTTGTCGGTCAACCTGTATGCCCGATTTTTCGGGCGCCCCGAGCCTTGTAGAGAGTGGGGTTATTTTTATAGTTACTGCTTGTGGGCGGGAGATTATGTTATCTCCTCATCCCTGATGGCCGGATTACCCAGCCAGAATTACTTTTTCTTAACCGGACGACGCCAGCCTTCTTTTTGTGCCTGCGGCACACGGCTGATTGCCAGGGCATTTTCACCAACATTGCGCGTTACAGTAGTACCCGCAGCAATGGTCGCGCCTTTACCAACCGTTACCGGTGCAACAAGTTGGGTGTCAGAACCGACAAATACATCGTCGCCAATAATGGTTTTAAATTTATTCGCACCGTCGTAGTTGCAGGTAATGGTTCCCGCGCCGATGTTAACGTTATCGCCGATTTCCGCATCGCCCAGGTAAGTCAGATGACCGGCTTTCGAGCCTTTACCCAAACGCGCTTTTTTCATCTCAACGAAGTTACCGACGTGTGCGCCTTCCAGCAGCTCTGCACCGGGGCGCAGACGGGCAAACGGGCCAATGGTACAGGCCGCAGCCAGATTCGCGTCTTCCACCACGGTATATGGGCTGATTTCGCAATCATCACCAATCACGCTGTTTTTAATCACGCAACCAGTGCCAATTTTCACGCGATTGCCGAGAGTAACATTACCCTCGATGATAACGTTAGTATCAATTTCAACATCGCGCCCGTGAGTAAGCGTACCGCGCAGATCAAAACGCGCCGGATCGCGCAGCATAACTCCCGCCAGCAGCAGTTTTTCTGCCTGTTCGGACTGATAAACGCGCTCCAGACGGGAGAGTTGCAGACGGTTATTTACACCTTCAACTTCGCTTAAACGCTGCGGATGTACAGCGACAATTTCACGCCCTTCCTGATACGCCAGCGCAATAATATCGGTAATGTAGTACTCGCCCTGTGCATTATTATTGGTCAGCTTCGCCAGCCAGCGTTTCATATCTGCACCGTTGGCGATCAGAATACCGGTGTTGATCTCCTGGATTTGACGCTGCTCGTCGGTAGCATCTTTATGCTCAACAATGCCGGTAACTTTGCCATTCTCACGGGTAATGCGGCCATAACCGGTCGGGTCATCCAGTTTCACTGTCAGCAGCCCAATGCCACCCTGCGGTTTTGCATCACGCAGGCGCTGGAGTGTTTCGACCGAGATCAGCGGTACATCGCCGTAGAGCATTAAAATGTCTTCATCATCGGCAAAGAAAGGTGCGGCCTGCTGCATTGCATGACCAGTACCCAACTGCTCAGCCTGAAGCACCCAGTTCAGGTTGTCATCTTTCAACGACTGTTTAAGCAGATCGCCACCGTGACCGTAAACCAGGTGAACGTGTGCTGCGCCTAATTCATTCGCAGCATCAATGACATGCTGAACCATCGCTTTCCCGGCAAGGGTATGCAGCACTTTTGGAATATCGGAATACATGCGAGTGCCTTTGCCTGCTGCAAGGATCACTACGCTCATAGCATTATTCAACATACGCGTCCTGACTGTGATTTGAGAACGAATTTAAACCGCTTCACCTTGAAAAAACTACATTTTTTTCATCGTGAAATGGACAGAGGATAAATTGTGCAATAAAGGATTATCCCTACTGACGAAAACACCATTTTCGACCATTGGCGCGCCTTTTGTCTGCATAAAAGTAAGGTAGCACCTTCATTTAAGTGTCTACATGATGTTTTTGCTCTTATTTCGATCAATGAATAAACGAGAAAACCAGCAAAGAATTTCGCTGGTTTATATAAAAAGTGTTAATCGCGGAACATGAATGACCACAGCACAAATCCTGCTGTACTACTATCCAGATGAAAATATGCGCGGCGCACGCAATAAAAAAGCCAGCCTGTTTCCAGACTGGCTTTCGTGCTTTTCAAGCCGGTGTTACATCGCTTTTTTGGTCAACTCGATAACGCGCAGCTGCGCGATCGCTTTGGCCAGTTCCGCAGACGCCTGAGCGTAATCTACGTCGCCGTGAGAGCTGCTAATGTGCTCTTCAGCCTTACGTTTCGCTTCCATGGCTCGCGCTTCGTCGAGATCCTGGCCGCGAATTGCGGTGTCGGCCAGAACGGTCACGTTGCCAGGCTGCACTTCAAGAATGCCGCCAGACAGATAGATAAACTCTTCGTGACCGTGCTGTTTCACGATGCGAATCATACCAGGCTTAATGGCGGTGAGCAGCGGTGCGTGCCCTGGGTAGATCCCCAGTTCACCTTCGCTACCCGTTACCTGGATTTTCTCGACCAGACCAGAGAACATTTGTTGCTCTGCGCTGACGACGTCCAGGTGGTAAGTCATTGCCATATCACCCTCCGATTAAGGCGTTAAAGTTTTTTGGCTTTTTCCACTGCTTCTTCGATGGAACCGACCATGTAGAACGCCTGCTCCGGCAGGTGATCGTATTCGCCTTCCATGATGCCTTTAAAGCCACGGATGGTGTCTTTCAGGGAGACGTATTTACCCGGAGAACCGGTGAATACTTCTGCCACGAAGAACGGCTGGGACAGGAAACGCTGGATCTTACGAGCGCGCGCTACCACCAGTTTGTCTTCTTCCGACAGTTCATCCATACCCAGGATGGCGATGATGTCTTTCAGTTCCTGATAACGTTGCAGGATGGACTGAACGCCACGAGCGGTGTCGTAGTGTTCCTGACCAACCACCAGCGGATCCAGCTGACGGCTGGTGGAGTCCAGCGGGTCAACTGCCGGGTAGATACCCAGAGACGCGATCTGACGGCTCAGTACCACGGTTGCGTCAAGGTGCGCAAAGGTGGTTGCCGGAGACGGGTCAGTCAAGTCATCCGCAGGTACGTATACCGCCTGTACAGAGGTGATAGAACCGGTTTTGGTGGAGGTGATACGTTCCTGCAGAACGCCCATCTCTTCCGCCAGAGTCGGCTGATAACCTACCGCTGAAGGCATACGACCCAGCAGTGCGGATACTTCCGTACCGGCCAGGGTGTAACGATAGATGTTGTCAACGAACAGCAGTACGTCACGACCTTCGTCACGGAATTTCTCAGCCATGGTCAGACCGGTCAGAGCAACGCGCAGACGGTTTCCCGGCGGCTCGTTCATCTGGCCATACACCAGGGATACTTTGTCGATAACGTTGGAGTCGGTCATTTCGTGGTAGAAGTCGTTACCCTCACGAGTACGTTCACCTACGCCCGCAAACACAGAGTAACCGGAGTGCTCGATCGCGATGTTACGAATGAGCTCCATCATGTTTACGGTTTTACCTACACCCGCACCACCGAACAGACCAACTTTACCGCCCTTAGCGAACGGACACATCAGGTCGATAACTTTGATACCGGTTTCCAGCAGTTCCTGAGAGTTTGACAGCTCTTCGTAGGAAGGTGCTGCACGGTGAATCGCCCAACGCTCTTCTTCACCGATCTCGCCTTTCATGTCGACCGGTTCGCCCAGTACGTTCATGATACGGCCCAGAGTCGCTTTACCTACCGGGACTTCGATCGGGTGTTCGAGGTCTTTTACATCCAGACCGCGACGCAGACCGTCGGAAGAACCCATTGCGATGGTACGCACGATACCGCCGCCGAGCTGCTGCTGAACTTCCAGCACCAGACGCTCATTACCATTTTGCACCTCAAGAGCATCGTACACGCGCGGTACGGCATCCTGAGGGAATTCGACGTCAACTACGGCGCCGATTACCTGGACAATCTTTCCAGTAGCCATCTTAAATCCTCTACGAAATAACCTGTTTAAACCGCGGCGGCCCCCGAGACGATCTCGGTGAGTTCCTGAGTAATGCTGGCCTGACGAGCTTTGTTGTATACCAACTGCAGCTCTTTAATCAGGCTGCCGCCATTGTCGGTCGCGGCTTTCATCGCCACCATACGGGCGGCCTGCTCGCTGGCCAGGTTTTCAACCACGCCCTGATAAACCTGAGATTCGACATAACGACGCAGCAGGGTATCCAGCAACGCCTTCGGATCGGGTTCGTACAGGTAATCCCAGGATTTATGTTTCAGATCATCATCATCTGACGCCGGTAATGGCAGCAGCTGGCTGATGGTCGGAACCTGAGACATGGTGTTAATAAATTTGTTGCTGACAATGTAAAGCTTGTCCAGACGGCCTTCGTCGTAGGCCTGCAACATCACTTTTACCGGACCGATCAGTTCGGACAGGGAAGGGTTATCCCCCATGCCGGTGACCTGGGCAACAACATTGCCGCCCACGGAGTTGAAGAACGAAACACCTTTCGAGCCGATCATTGCGAGGTCGCATTGAACGCCTTTGTCGGTCCAGGTCTTCATTTCCGCCAGCAGTTTTTTGAACAGGTTAATGTTCAAACCACCGCACAAACCACGGTCGGTCGACACCACCAGGTAGCCCACGCGTTTAACGTCGCGGTCTTCCAGGTATGGGTGCTTATATTCCAGATTACCGTGTGCAAGGTGACCAATCACTTTGCGCATGGTTTCTGCATAAGGACGGCTGGCCGCCATGCGATCCTGCGATTTACGCATTTTGGAAGCGGCGACCATCTCCATCGCTTTAGTGATCTTTTGCGTGTTCTGGACGCTTGCGATCTTACTACGTATCTCTTTTGCGCCGGCCATGAGCTTCTCCTCAATGCCTTGCGGCCTGCCCTAAGGCAAGCCGCCAGACGTTACCAGGATTGGGTTGCTTTGAAGGAATCGAGGATGCCTTTCAGCTTGCCTTCGATTTCGTCGTTGTAGCCACCGGTCTGGTTGATCTCTTGCATCAACGGAGCGTGATCACGGTCGACGTAAGCTAGCAGCGCGGCTTCGAAGCTGCCGATTTTCGACAGTTCAACATCCGCCAGGTAACCACGTTCTGCTGCGAACAGAACCAGAGACTGCTGCGCAACAGACATCGGCGCATACTGTTTCTGTTTCAGCAGTTCGGTCACTTTCTGACCGTGGTCAAGCTGCTTACGGGTTGCATCGTCAAGGTCGGATGCAAACTGAGAGAACGCTGCCAGTTCACGATACTGTGCCAGAGCGGTACGAATACCACCGGACAGTTTTTTCATGATCTTGGTCTGTGCTGCACCACCAACACGGGATACGGAAATACCCGGGTTAACCGCAGGACGAATACCGGCGTTGAACAGGTTGGTTTCCAGGAAGATCTGACCATCGGTAATGGAGATTACGTTGGTCGGAACGAACGCAGAAACGTCACCTGCCTGAGTTTCGATAATCGGCAGTGCGGTCAGAGAACCGGTTTTCCCTTTCACTTCACCTTTGGTGAAAGCTTCAACGTATTCGGCGTTAACACGCGCAGCACGCTCCAGCAGACGAGAGTGGAGGTAGAATACGTCGCCCGGGAATGCTTCACGTCCTGGCGGACGACGGAGCAGCAGGGAGATCTGACGGTAAGCAACAGCCTGTTTAGACAGGTCATCGTAAATGATCAGCGCATCTTCGCCACGGTCACGGAAGTATTCGCCCATTGCGCAACCGGCATACGGTGCCAGGTATTGCAGTGCTGCGGATTCAGACGCGGTTGCTACCACAACGATGGTGTTAGCCAGTGCGCCGTGCTCTTCCAGTTTACGTACCACGTTAGAAATGGTGGACGCTTTCTGACCGATAGCGACATAGATACATTTGATACCGGAATCGCGCTGGTTGATGATGGCATCGATAGCCAGTGCGGTTTTACCGGTCTGACGGTCACCGATGATCAATTCACGCTGACCACGACCGATTGGGATCATGGAGTCAACGGCTTTATAACCGGTCTGTACCGGCTGATCTACGGACTGACGTTCGATAACGCCCGGAGCGATTGCTTCTACAGCAGAGAAGCCATCGTGATCCAGAGGACCTTTACCGTCGATTGGCGCACCCAGAGTGTTAACCACACGCCCCAGCAGGCCACGGCCAACCGGAACTTCCAGGATACGACCAGTACACTTAACTTTCATGCCTTCGGCAAGGTCAGCGTACGGACCCATAACTACCGCACCTACAGAGTCGCGCTCGAGGTTCAGTGCGATAGCGTAACGGTTACCCGGCAGGGAGATCATTTCACCCTGCATACAATCGGCCAGGCCGTGGATGCGGATAACACCGTCACTTACAGAAACAATAGTACCTTCGTTGTGAGCTTCACTCACAACATTGAACTGAGCAATGCGCTGCTTGATCAGTTCGCTGATTTCGGTGGAATTCAGTTGCATGCTCCAGTCCCCTTAAGACTGCAAGACGTCTGCAAGGCGCTCAAGACGACCGCGTACGCTGCCATCAATGACCATATCACCCGCTCGGATGATAACGCCTGCCATTACAGACTTATCGATTTTGCAATTCAGCTTAACTTTGCGTGACAGACGTTTTTCCATCGCAGCAGAAATTTTCGCGAGCTGTTGTTCACTCAATGCAGCAGCGGAAATGACGTCTACCTCAGCGGTAGCCTCACTCACGGCACGCAGGTGAATAAACTGCTCCAGAACATCCGGGAGCGCGTTAAGACGACCATTTTCAGCCATTACCCGAATCAGGTTCTGACCATTTTCGTCCAGTTGCTCACCACAAACTGCGATAAACGACTCGGCGAGCGTTTCTGGCGCTAGCGCGCCAGAGAGAAGCTCTGCCATCTGTTCGTTTTTGGTTACCTCGGCGGCAAACGCCAGCATGTCCTGCCAGCGTTCTACACTTTGGTGTTCGACGGCAAAGTCAAAAGCTGCTTTGGCGTAGGGGCGAGCTACCGTAATAAATTCAGACATCAGCCCCTCCCTCCTTACAGTTCAGCGACAAGTTTATCCACGATGTCGCTGTTAGCAGCTTCATCCACGGAACGTTCGATGATCTTCTCGGCGCCAGCAACAGCCAGGATAGCAACTTGCTTACGCAGCTCTTCACGGGCACGTTTACGCTCGGCTTCAATTTCCGCCTGCGCCTGAGCCACGATTTTAGTACGTTCCTGTTCTGCCTCAGCTTTCGCTTCGTCCAGAATCTGCGAGCGGCGTTTGTTCGCCTGCTCGATGATTACCTGGGCTTCCGCTTTCGCTTTTTTCAGCTGGTCGGTCGCGCTGGCCTTTGCAAGGTCAAGGTCCTTATGTGCTCGTTCTGCGGAAGCAAGGCCGTCAGCAATTTCTTTTTGACGTTTTTCGATGGCTGCCATTAATGGCGGCCATACGTACTTCATGCAGAACAGAACGAACAGGACAAACGCGATGGCCTGGCCGAGGATTGTTGCGTTAAGATTCACAGCACAATGCCTCTATTTAGTTAACGTTCTGATATTGCTCTTTAAATAAAAGCAACGCTTACTACGCGACAGCGAACATCACGTACAGACCCAGACCTACAGCGATCATCGGGATAGCATCCACCAGACCCATAACGATAAAGAACTGAGTACGCAGCAGAGGAATCAGATCAGGTTGACGCGCTGCGCCTTCCAGGAATTTACCCCCGAGGATGCCGATACCGATCGCAGCACCGATTGCCGCCAGACCCATCATCACAGCGGCAGCCATGTACAGCAGATCCATATTCAGGTTTTCCATGACAGTCTCCAGTTTGTTTCAGTTAAAACGTAGTAGTGTTGGTAAATTAATGTTCTTCAGACGCCATCGACAGATAGACGATCGTCAGAACCATGAAGATGAAGGCTTGCAGCGTAATGATCAGGATGTGGAAAATGGCCCACGGCACATTCAGGATCCACTGTGACCACCACGGCAACAGACCAGCAATCAGAATGAAAATCAGCTCACCTGCGTACATGTTACCGAACAGTCGCAAACCGAGTGAAACTGGTTTGGACAGCAGGCTTACCCCTTCAAGGATTAAGTTGACAGGGATGAACGCCCAGTGATTGAACGGCTGCAGCGTCAACTCTTTCGTGAAGCCGCCGATGCCTTTCATTTTGATGCTGTAGAACAGAATCAGGATAAATACGCCCAGTGCCATCGACAGCGTCACGTTCACGTCAGCAGACGGAACCACACGCAGTGCCGGCAAACCGATCCAGTGTTCTGCGATATACGGCAGCAGATCGATAGGCAGTAAGTCCATCAGGTTCATCAGGAATACCCAAACGAAGATCGTCAGGGCCAGCGGTGCAATCAGCTTGCTTTTGCCATGGTACATGTCTTTCACGCTACCATTAACAAAGCCGATTACCAGCTCAATCGCGGTCTGAAACTTACCTGGTACGCCGCTGGTCGCCTTTTTGGCTACGCTACGGAACATAAGCAGGAACAACAGACCCAGCACCACCGAGAAGAACATGGAGTCAATATTGATTGTCCAGAAGGTGGCTGGGGGGTTTTGTGGATCCACCAGCGAGAATGTACGCAGGTCCAGCTGAAGGTTATTCAGGTGGTGTCCTATGTAATCCTGCGGCGTCATATTTTCTGAAGCCATGATGCCTTTTACCCTTTGTTGTTAATTACAGCCGGTGCCAGTATCTGAACCACCAGCACCAAAACCCACGTAACGATCAGCGGCAAGAATACCGCCTTTAAAACCGCCAACGCCACCACCAGTAACACCAACATCGCCAGAACTTTGAAAGCTTCGCCAAATGCGAATGTCCAGGCCACCCGGCCTTTCGCTGGTGTATGCGCCTGGTGACGCCAGGCAAATATCATAAACAAAACGTTAGGCAGAAAGACTGCCAGGCCCCCGCTTAATGCAGAGACGCCCCAGAAGGGGTCTTTGAGGCTGAACAGCAATCCACTTGCTATCACCGCCAGTAACTGAACGAGCAGAAGCTTCCGAGCAACGTTTCGACTCAAGAGCGACACAGACATCACGTTTTTCACTCCTGCTCCCTTCGAGGTATGCCGCGTGTCGTATAAAACTTTCTTTAAGGCTTAGAGTCAAGCATCAAAAAGCGGTCAAATTATACGGTGCGCCCCCGTGATTTCAAACAATAAGTAGCCAAAAGGTGAATAAATGTTTAAATATTTTTCCAGTGCATACAATTGCGACTTTTCTGCTAACCATACCAGATCATGAAAAACTGTAAATAACGCGTAAACACTGGTGGTAAAGAGTGCTTCAGATCACAGATTGAGCATGTTCGCGCACAGCATATTTATTTACTTGGCAAATGATGCCATTGCAAGTTTCTGATATTTCAGTCTAAAAACAGATACTGTTTTCATAAATGGCATTTACATAATAAAAACCAGGCATTGACATTCTTAATAATATTTTAACAGCGAATTATGGTTCTTAGCGCCGATTTTTAGCAGACTGATATTTTCACCGATGACCTATTTCCTGCTTACCCAAAAAAGCCACGTTAGTTCATTGATGCAAAACGGTAAACGTGGCGTTAAATGTAACCAGTTATATCAGTAGAAAACCTGGTTGTTGTTAACAGTCAAACCGATAAATTTTTTATGATTTTTTTGATAAAAATTAAATTTTATTTGCTTTAATCACCACCAAATGGCGTTCGCCATCCAGAGCCGGAACCTGAAGTTTAACCACTGATTCAACCTGATATTCTGCAGGCAATAGGGCTATTTCATCTTCCGGCATTTGTCCTTTCAGCGCATAGAAGCGGCCTTGCTCACCTGGAAGATGGTGGCACCAGCTCACCATATCGTTCAGAGAGGCAAAAGCACGGCTAATTACACCATCAAACGGTGGCTCTGACGGAAACTCTTCTACCCTACTCTGTACCGGCTCAATGTTCTCAAGTTTCAATTCATGTTGAACCTGACGCAGGAAACGCACGCGTTTACCGAGGCTATCCAGTAGTGTGAAGTGAGCGTCAGGGCGTACGATAGAGAGAGGAATGCCGGGCAGACCCGGGCCGGTGCCGACATCAATAAAACGTTCACCTTGCAGATAAGGTGCAACGACAATGCTGTCGAGAATATGGCGTACCAGCATCTCATTAGGATCGCGTACCGAAGTCAGGTTGTACGCTTTGTTCCATTTGTGCAGCATATTTACGTAGGCAATAAGCTGATTTTTCTGGTGATCGGTAAGCGAAATTCCTGCGTCTTTCAGCAGTGAAGAGAGTTTATTGAGCACGGTGATTACCTGTTCTTGATGCGTTGCCAGGTAAGCGGGTGCTTACCTGGCATTTTTAATGCGTTATGCGCTACGACGCAGCATACCCTGTTTTTTCAGCCATACCAGCAGAATGGAGATAGCCGCAGGCGTGACGCCAGAAATACGCGAAGCCTGACCAATAGAAGCCGGTTTGTGATCGTTGAGTTTGGCGATCACTTCGTTAGAAAGACCGGATACCTGGCGGTAATCCAGCGTCGCAGGCAGCAAGGTATTCTCGTTACGCAGCTGCTTTTCGATCTCATCCTGCTGACGCGCAATATAACCTTCGTATTTAACCTGAATCTCAACCTGTTCCGCCGCCTGTTCGTCTGTCAACGCAGGAGCAAACGGCGTCAGTGTAGTTAATTTGTCATAGGTCATTTCCGGACGACGCAGCAGATCTTCACCACTGGCTTCACGGGAAAGCGGTGCAGTCAGGTGAGCATTCACTTCGGCTGCAGCTTCCGCAGACGGCGTTACCCAGGTCGATTTCAGACGCTGACGCTCACGCTCGATGTTCTCAAGCTTCTCGTTAAAGCGCGCCCAACGTTCATCATCAACCAGCCCCAGCTCACGACCAATTTCAGTCAGACGCAGGTCTGCGTTATCTTCACGCAGCATCAGTCGATATTCTGCGCGCGAGGTAAACATACGGTACGGTTCTTTGGTTCCTAAAGTGCACAGGTCATCGACCAGTACGCCAAGGTAAGCCTGGGATCGCGCAGGCGCCCAGCCTTCTTTGTCAGCAGACAGGCGAGCGGCGTTAAGACCGGCCAGCAAACCTTGCGCTGCAGCTTCTTCGTAACCGGTAGTACCGTTAATCTGACCAGCAAAGAACAGCCCCTGAATAAACTTGCTTTCCAGCGTCGGTTTCAGGTCGCGCGGATCGAAAAAGTCATACTCAATGGCATAACCCGGACGCACGATTTTCGCGTTTTCCATCCCCTGCATGGAGCGGACGATTTGCATCTGCACATCGAACGGCAGGCTGGTGGAGATGCCGTTCGGATAAATTTCGTTCGAGGTTAGCCCTTCCGGCTCAAGGAAGATCTGATGCTGATTTCTGTCAGCGAAGCGCATGACTTTATCCTCGATCGACGGACAGTAGCGTGGGCCGACACCTTCGATCACTCCGGCATACATCGGACTACGATCGAGGTTACTGCGGATCACGTCATGCGTTTTCTCGTTGGTATGGGTGATATAGCACGGCACCTGCTGTGGATGCTGTGCTGCGTTGCCCATAAACGAGAACACCGGCATTGGGTTATCGCCATGCTGTTGCGCCAGCACACTGAAATCGATGGTGCGCGCGTCAATACGCGGCGGCGTACCGGTTTTCAGACGACCAACGCGCAGTGGAAGTTCACGCAAACGGCGTGAGAGCGGAATGGAAGGCGGATCTCCAGCACGACCACCGCTGTAATTATCCAGGCCGATATGAATCTTACCGTCAAGAAAAGTGCCGACAGTAAGCACGACTGCTTTAGCACGGAATTTCAGCCCCATTTGGGTGACAGCACCGACCACACGATCGTTTTCGACAATAAGATCCTCAACCGCCTGCTGGAAGATCATCAGGTTCGGTTGATTCTCAAGAGCAGTGCGTACTGCCTGACGGTAGAGCACACGATCCGCCTGTGCTCGGGTTGCACGAACCGCCGGCCCTTTGCTGGCGTTTAGTATCCTAAACTGAATACCCGCCTGGTCGATCGCTTTTGCCATCAGACCGCCGAGTGCATCCACTTCTTTTACCAGATGTCCCTTCCCAATACCGCCGATTGCCGGGTTGCAGCTCATCTGCCCCAGGGTGTCGATATTGTGTGTCAAAAGCAGAGTCTGTTGACCCATACGCGCCGCAGCCATCGCGGCCTCGGTGCCTGCATGACCCCCGCCAATGATGATGACGTCAAAAGGATCCGGATAAAACATGGTGATTGCCTCGCATAACGCGGTATGAAAATGGATTGAAGCCCGGGCCGTGGATTCTACTCAACTTTGACGGCTTGAGAAAGACCTGGGATCCTGGGTATTAAAAAGAAGATCTTTTTATTTAGAGATCTGTTCTATTGTGATCTCTTATTAGGATCGATCTTGTCTGTGGATAACGCAGATCTATCTTTTAGGATCAACAACCTGCTGAGGATCATTAGCTGTGAATGATCGGTGATCCTGCTCCGTATAAGCTGGGATCAGAATGAGGGGTTATACACAACTCAAAAACTGAACAACAGTTGTTCTTTGGATAACTACCGGTTGATCCAAGCTTCCTGACAGAGTTATCCACAGTAGATCGCACGATCTGTATACTTATTTGAGTAAATTAATCCACGATCCCAGCCATTCTTCTGCCGGATCTTCCGGAATGTCGTGATCAAGAATGTTGATCTTCAGTGTTTCGCCTGTCTGTTTTGCACCGGAATTTTTGAGTTCTGCCTCGAGTTTATCGATAGCCCCACAAAAGGTGTCATATTCACGACTGCCAATACCGATTGCGCCAAAGCGGACTGCAGAAAGATCGGGCTTCTGTTCCTGCAATGCTTCATAGAAAGGAGAAAGGTTGTCCGGAATATCTCCGGCACCGTGGGTGGAACTGATAACCAGCCAGATCCCCGAGGCAGATAAATCTTCCAACAGCGGACCGTGCAGCGTTTCGGTGGTAAAACCCGCCTCTTCCAGCTTTTCAGCCAGGTGTTCTGCTACATATTCGGCACCGCCGAGGGTGCTGCCGCTGATAAGAGTGATATCTGCCATAAACCGCCACCTTTATTAAGAGTGGCGTATTGTACGCTGTGAACGCGCTGGGATCTACCTGTGGAAAAGTATGGGATTAAAAAAGCCGATCATGGCTTGATAGTACGCATGATCGGGTTCTGCAGGACGATCAGTGTTTCAGTGGACTGAATTTCATCAATTGTTTGGATCTTGTTGATAAGTACATGCTGGAGGGCATCGATCGAACGGCACATCACTTTGATAAAGATGCTGTAGTGCCCGGTGGTGTAGTAGGCTTCGGTGACTTCGTCGAGGCTTTCCAGTTTTGCCAGAGCGGAAGGATAGTCTTTGGCACTCTTCAATATAATGCCGATAAAGCAACCTACATCATAACCGAGCTGTTTCGGGCTAACGTCGATACGCGCACCGGTAATGATCCCCGCCTGCTTCATTTTCTCTACACGAACGTGAATCGTCCCCGGGCTGACGCCAAATTGTTTCGCCAGTTCAGCGTAAGCGGTGCGCGCATTGCCCATTAATGCTTCCAGGATGCCACGGTCCAGATTGTCGATTAGATAATTTTCCATAGGATTTTCTTATTCATATTGATGATTCATTCTATTTTAGCCTTCTTTTTTAATGAATCAAAAGTGAGTAAGGCTTTTTATTGAATGATTATTGCATGTGTGCTGGTTTTTGTTGCTTAATCATAAGCAACAGGACGCAGGAGTATAAAAAAATGAAAACCGCTTACATTGCCAAACAACGTCAAATTAGCTTCGTGAAATCTCACTTTTCTCGTCAACTGGAAGAACGCTTAGGACTGATTGAAGTCCAGGCGCCAATCCTTAGTCGTGTGGGGGATGGCACGCAGGATAACTTGTCGGGCTGTGAAAAAGCGGTGCAGGTAAAAGTGAAAGCTCTGCCTGATGCCCAGTTCGAAGTGGTTCATTCACTGGCGAAGTGGAAACGTCAGACGTTAGGGCAACACGACTTCAGCGTGGGCGAAGGGCTGTACACGCACATGAAAGCCCTTCGCCCCGATGAAGACCGTCTTTCCCCGCTGCACTCGGTTTATGTTGACCAGTGGGACTGGGAACGCGTAATGGGCGACGGCGAGCGTCAATTCTCGACTCTGAAAAGTACCGTAGAGGCGATCTGGGCGGGAATTAAAGCAACCGAAGCTGCTGTTAGTGAGGAGTTTGGCCTGACACCGTTCCTGCCGGATCAGATCCACTTCGTACACAGCCAGGAATTACTGTCTCGTTATCCGGATCTTGATGCCAAAGGGCGTGAACGGGCGATTGCGAAAGATCTTGGCGCGGTATTCCTCGTTGGGATTGGCGGCAAGCTGAGTGATGGTCATCGCCACGACGTGCGTGCACCGGATTATGATGACTGGAGCACTCCGTCAGAACTGGGTCATGCAGGTCTGAACGGCGATATTCTGGTGTGGAACCCGGTGCTGGAAGATGCGTTTGAACTTTCTTCTATGGGGATCCGCGTGGATGCCGATACGCTGAAGCACCAACTGGCGCTAACCGGTGACGAAGATCGCCTGCAACTGGAGTGGCATCAGGCGCTGCTGCGCGGTGAAATGCCGCAGACCATCGGCGGCGGTATCGGTCAGTCTCGTTTGACCATGCTACTGCTGCAACTGCCGCATATCGGCCAGGTCCAGTGTGGCGTTTGGCCTGCGGCAGTTCGTGAGAGCGTCCCTTCTCTGCTGTAATAATTTATCGCCGCCAGCGTCTGAGCAGGCGGCTACGCATCCCGGTATCAAAGCGCCAGATATGATCGAAAATGCGCATGATACCGGGTTTGCCGTGTGCCGACATCGCCACGGCATGAAAGCGATGCTGATGTACCCGCTGCAACTCTTTCACTTTACTCGTCACGTCGTCAGGCAACCGCTGGGCGATAAAATCAGAAATCACCACCGCATCGGCGTCAAACCATTCCCGACTTTGCAAGCGTTCCATAATGGCGCGAAAACAACTGGCAAGATCTGTGCCGCCACGAAACTGCTGGCTTAAAAAGCGAATCGCTTGTTCGATGCCTTGTGAGCCTGAAAGCTCATAACGGACGATCTCGGTGGAAAATAACATAATAAAGCAGCGCCGGTTTTCAGCGAGGGCAATGCGCATTAATGCCAGGCAGAACGCTTTCGCACACTGTTCATTAAAGCTGCCCATTGAGCCAGAAGTATCCACGCAGGCAATAAACGGTCCGCGCGGCTGTTCGTCGTAATCTTTATGTACCACCGGGCGTTCGATAACTTTTTCACGCCACGACTCACCGTGCAGGCGATAGGTGAGTAACTGCTTTTCCACCAGCCGACGGTAAAATTCATACTCCAGTTCAGTTATCCCAAGCGTCGCCAGTTCTGGCGGTAGAAGGCGTAAAATATCATCGCTTTGTTGCAGACCATCAACCTGCTCAGGAACGGTCGCCGGTTCGCGCACCATGGTGCGGAAGGTTTCCATCTGCGCATCGTTGCGGGGTATTGATTTGGCTTCCCGCGAACGCCCCAGCTGTTCCGCCAGGCGCTTCAGTTCCGGCTGTTCGTTAAGAAATTCACCGTATTTTACAATTAACTGATAGTCGCCGCGTTTAAGCTGACCGGCGCTCATATCCCACAGACGACCGGCTGCGGTGTTGTTTTCTGCCAGAATCGGTTCAAGCTGCCCGCTTAACGTCATGCGTTCCTGAACTTCACTCAACAGTTGTTCGCGTTCTTCTTCTAATAACTGTTGATTTAACGTCGTCGCTTGCACGATCAGACTTAAGCGCCAACGCTGGAGAAAAAGCGTGTGTAATGCCGGAGTGATCGTGCTGTTGGCATCAACCAACTGCTGGGCTTGTTCGGCCCACGGGGAATTCAGTCGATGCAGTAAATCCAGTATCTGCGGTAGTTGCACAATAAATTGCGGCGTGGAAAGAAGCTGGCTTTGCTGATAGCACATGACCTCTTCCGTGAGTTCCTGCGGAACTCTGGCATCTTTCAGCCGACTGCGCAGCGCCTCACGCCAGCGGGGAATATCATCAGTGATTGCCGCCTTCAGTCGTGGGAATTTTTCAAAGAAGACCGCCAACTGCGGCGAGGCCAACAGAGCGATGATCATCTCTTCGATCAATCCCTCTTCGCTGACGGCCAGCATCACATTGAGCGTATCCAGTGTTAGCATTGTTGCGCCTGGCGAATCTGGGTGCCGACATCCTGTAGGCTGGCTTCAATGCGACCTAACCAGTCGCTATGGATAAACAGACATTTTTGCTGTTCGCTGAATAAGGCGTGTTGCTTGCGCCAGTCGCTTTCAAGATCTTCTAGTTGTTGTTTTATTTCGCTGGGTAGCCCCTCTGCCGATGCGCCGGGCAGCGCCAGAGTCGCCTCCTGCAAACTCACATCGCGCACCACCAGATGTTGGGCGCTATCAACTTCCATATTTAGCTTCTGGGCAAAACCGATACCATTTAATTTGCCGCGAATCTCGCCGCCTTTGTTCAGCCACAGTTCCAGCGCGCTACGCTCAAAAGCGATATGAACAACTTCCATATCATGCAATTTTAATGGTTTTTGCAGCAACAGGGTCAGTGTGGAGGCGGTTATGTTGGCTGGAAGTTGATACTGCGGGCGACGGCTGAACATGCCACCCTGACGAATCACCGTAAAGGCTGTTTTATCGCTTTGTTGTTGCTGAAGTTGCAGGCGACGCTGCACAATTGCACTCAGTCGCGTCAGCATTTCCTGTTGCTGCCACGCATGACTGGTCATCAATACGTCAATTTGTTGTTGAATTAAATTCAGACTTTGGGCGTCATACCACAGGCAATCTTTCAGCAAGATGAGATCAATCGGGGCAACCGCGCTGCGACCGCTAAAAAAGGCGCTGGCCTGCAATAAGCGGATCGCTTTTTTCCAGCGACGGTCGGAGACATAAGGCGCATCCGGTAATTTATCCAGTTGCTGACGCAGCATAAAAATCAGCTCAAATACATGATCGGGCAGCGTAATTTCACCAATCTCTTTCTGCCAGCGTTCGTATTCTTCATCCGTGACCTGCAAGGATGGCGGAACGGGATTGTCGTTTTCATCCTGTTGGCTGGTCAGCATGGAGCGAAAATTCGTTTTATCCTGCACTTTATCTAACCACAGACGAATCAGCATACGGTCATATAATGCTTCCAGGCTGCTGTCTGCTTCTGGCAGTTCGTTGGATGCTGCCACCAGCAGACGCATAGGGATTTTTTCAACATGTGCGCCGTTGCGGAAGTGGCGTTCATTAATAGCGGTTAGTAGGGTATTAAGAATCGCTGGCCCGGCTTTCCAGATCTCATCAAGAAAGACGATTTCCGCTTCCGGCAGGTAGCCGCTGGTTAAGCGTTCATAGCGTCCCTCATCTTTTAACGCCTGAATAGAAAGGGGGCCAAAAACTTCTTCCGGTGTGGAGAAGCGGGTCATCAGATATTCAAACGCGCGCGCATTCTGGAAGGCGAATTTTAAGCGCCGGGCGATTAAACTTTTAGCAATACCTGGCGGGCCAAGCAGGAATACGCTTTCACCACTTAATGCCGCTAACAAACACAGGCGGATGGCGTGGCTACGTTCATAAAGCCCTTTTTCCAGCGAACTGCTCAGACGGGAAATTCTTTCCGCTAATAAATGAGGGTGAGCCATAATGAAGTGGCGTCCTTTCGTCAAAAGTTCTGCGTAAACTGCGAGTATAGACGTTTCTTGCTGGTGGCAAAAATAGTCTCAAAGGAGGGCTATTTTTCTTTGAGCCAGGTTAATGTGGCCGCATTTAGGAGTACGATTTTGCCGTTAATCGTGCATACTGTGCGCTTTTTTGTGGGCCAAGGGACTACGCACACATTTCATATTTCAACGAAAGACTAGTCTATGAGCACTGATAATAAGCAATCGTTGCCCGCGATTACCCTCGCGGCGATTGGAGTTGTCTACGGCGATATTGGTACCAGCCCGTTATATACACTTCGTGAATGTTTGTCCGGCCAGTTTGGTTTTGGCGTTGAACGCGATGCCGTGTTTGGTTTTTTATCGCTGATCTTCTGGCTGCTAATCTTTGTGGTTTCCATAAAATATCTCACCTTCGTCATGCGTGCAGATAACGCCGGTGAAGGGGGGATCCTGACGTTGATGTCGCTTGCCGGGCGCAATACGTCGGCGCGAACGACGTCAATGCTGGTGATTATGGGGCTAATCGGCGGCAGTTTCTTCTATGGTGAAGTTGTCATAACTCCTGCCATTTCGGTGATGTCCGCTATAGAAGGTCTGGAAATCGTCGCTCCGCAGCTGGATACCTGGATAGTTCCCCTCTCAATCATCGTTCTCACTTTACTGTTTATGATTCAAAAACATGGCACTGCTATGGTCGGTAAGCTGTTTGCGCCGATTATGCTGACCTGGTTTTTGATTCTGGCGGGGCTGGGGTTACGTAGCATTATTGCCAACCCGGAAGTGTTACATGCGCTGAATCCGATGTGGGCGGTGCATTTCTTCCTTGAATATAAAACCGTTTCCTTTATTGCGTTAGGCGCGGTGGTACTGTCGATTACCGGTGTCGAGGCGCTGTATGCCGATATGGGGCACTTTGGTAAGTTCCCTATTCGCCTGGCGTGGTTCACCGTCGTATTGCCGTCTTTGACCCTTAACTACTTTGGGCAGGGGGCGCTGCTGTTAAAACACCCGGAAGCGATTAAGAACCCGTTCTTCCTGTTGGCTCCGGACTGGGCACTGATCCCGCTACTGATAATTGCAGCACTGGCAACGGTGATTGCCTCGCAGGCGGTTATCTCTGGTGTCTTCTCATTGACGCGTCAGGCAGTACGTCTGGGATACTTGTCGCCGATGCGCATTATTCACACCTCTGAAATGGAGTCAGGGCAAATCTACATTCCGTTTGTGAACTGGATGCTCTATGTCGCAGTCGTGATTGTCATTGTCAGCTTTGAGCACTCCAGCAACCTGGCGGCGGCGTATGGGATTGCGGTGACCGGAACGATGGTACTGACGTCTATTCTTTCAACTACCGTGGCGCGTCAGAACTGGCACTGGAATAAGTATTTTGTTGCGCTGATCCTGATTGCTTTCCTGTGTGTCGATATCCCTCTGTTTACCGCTAACCTCGATAAACTGCTTTCCGGTGGCTGGTTGCCTCTGAGCCTCGGCACGGTGATGTTTATCGTGATGACGACCTGGAAGAGCGAGCGTTTCCGCCTGCTGCGTCGGATGCACGAACATGGTAACTCTCTGGAAGCGATGATTGCTTCACTGGAGAAATCACCGCCTGTTCGCGTTCCCGGAACCGCTGTGTATATGTCGCGTGCAATTAATGTCATTCCCTTTGCGTTGATGCATAACCTTAAACATAACAAGGTGTTGCATGAGCGGGTTATTCTGTTAACTCTGCGTACTGAAGACGCTCCATATGTCCATAACGTCCGTCGGGTACAGATTGAACAATTGTCGCCCACTTTCTGGCGCGTGGTGGCAAGTTATGGTTGGCGAGAAACGCCAAACGTGGAAGAAGTTTTCCACCGTTGCGGTCTGGAAGGGTTAAGTTGCCGGATGATGGAAACCTCTTTCTTTATGTCGCATGAGTCGTTAATCCTCGGCAAACGCCCGTGGTACTTGCGTCTGCGTGGCAAGCTATACTTGCTGTTGCAACGTAATGCGCTGCGCGCGCCAGATCAGTTTGAAATTCCACCAAACAGGGTTATCGAACTGGGTACTCAGGTCGAAATCTAACTCCAGACGCCTCCTTTCTCCATAAGGGGGCGTTTTTGTTTTCATGGTTACTCACGATGTAAAACGTTTCGATGTTGATCACATTTCCGTAACGTCGTGATGGTTTTCCTTAATCAGTCGGGATTAAACTGCGGGTCAGCGAAACGTTTCGCTGATGGAGAAAAAAATGAAAAAAGGCGCCGTTCTTAATTCTGATATTTCGTCGGTGATCTCCCGCCTGGGGCATACCGATACGCTGGTGGTGTGTGATGCTGGTTTACCCATCCCTAAAACGACAACGCGTATCGATATGGCATTAACCCAGGGTGTACCTTCTTTTATGCAGGTGCTGGGCGTCGTCACAAGTGAAATGCAGGTCGAGGCAGCCATTATCGCGGAAGAGATCAAACAACATAATCCGCAACTCCACGAAACGTTGCTCACTCACCTTGAGCAGCTGCAAAAACACCAGGGAAACACCATTGAAATTCGTTACACCACGCATGAACAATTCAAACAACAAACCGCAGAAAGTCAGGCGGTAATTCGCAGCGGAGAATGTTCTCCGTATGCGAATATCATTCTCTGTGCTGGCGTGACGTTCTGAGGCCGCCATGGAAGCATTACTACAGCTTAAAGGCATCGATAAAGCGTTCCCGGGCGTAAAAGCTCTCTCGGGAGCCGCGTTAAATGTCTATCCAGGTCGTGTGATGGCACTGGTGGGTGAAAACGGCGCGGGTAAATCCACCATGATGAAAGTGCTGACCGGTATCTATACCCGTGATGCCGGTACGCTTTTATGGCTGGGGAAAGAGACTACTTTTACCGGGCCGAAATCCTCCCAGGAAGCCGGGATTGGGATTATCCACCAGGAACTGAACCTGATCCCGCAGTTGACCATCGCAGAAAACATTTTCCTCGGTCGTGAGTTTGTTAATCGCTTTGGCAAAATTGACTGGAAAACCATGTATGCCGAAGCGGATAAACTCTTAGCCAAACTTAACCTGCGCTTTAAAAGCGACAAGCTGGTGGGCGATCTTTCTATTGGCGACCAGCAGATGGTGGAAATTGCCAAAGTGCTGAGCTTTGAGTCGAAAGTCATCATTATGGATGAACCGACCGATGCGCTAACCGATACCGAAACTGAATCCCTGTTCCGCGTTATCCGCGAACTGAAATCGCAGGGGCGCGGCATTGTCTATATTTCCCACCGCATGAAAGAAATCTTCGAGATTTGTGATGACGTTACGGTTTTTCGTGACGGGCAATTTATTGCCGAGCGCGAAGTAGCATCACTGACTGAAGATTCACTGATTGAGATGATGGTGGGGCGTAAGCTGGAAGATCAGTATCCACACCTGGACAAAGCGCCGGGGGACGTCTTACTGAAAGTCGATAATCTCTGCGGATCCGGCGTTAACGATGTCTCTTTTACTTTACGCAAAGGCGAAATTCTTGGCGTCTCTGGTTTGATGGGCGCAGGCCGTACCGAACTGATGAAAGTGCTCTACGGCGCCCTGCCGCGCACCAGCGGTTACGTCACCCTGGATGGGCATGAGGTCGTTACCCGCTCGCCGCAGGATGGCCTGGCGAATGGCATTGTGTATATCTCTGAAGACCGTAAACGCGACGGTTTAGTGCTGGGGATGTCAGTAAAAGAGAACATGTCACTGACCGCGCTACGCTACTTCAGTCGCACTGGTGGTAGCCTGAAACATGCGGATGAGCAGCAGGCGGTCAGTGATTTTATCCGTCTGTTCAACGTGAAGACGCCGTCGATGGAACAGGCAATTGGTTTGCTCTCCGGTGGCAATCAGCAAAAAGTGGCGATTGCTCGTGGCCTGATGACTCGCCCTAAAGTGTTGATCCTTGATGAGCCTACCCGTGGTGTAGATGTCGGCGCGAAAAAAGAGATCTATCAACTGATTAACCAGTTTAAAGCCGATGGCTTGAGCATCATTCTGGTGTCATCGGAAATGCCAGAAGTATTAGGCATGAGCGATCGCATTATCGTCATGCATGAAGGGCATCTCAGCGGGGAATTTACTCGTGAGCAGGCCACTCAGGAAGTGTTAATGGCTGCCGCTGTGGGCAAGCTTAATCGCGTGAATCAGGAGTAAAAAAATGACAACCCAGACTGTCTCTGGTCGCCGTTATTTCACGAAAGCGTGGCTGATGGAGCAGAAATCGCTTATCGCTCTGCTGGTGCTGATCGCGATTGTCTCGACGTTAAGCCCGAACTTTTTCACCATCAATAACTTATTCAATATTCTCCAGCAAACCTCGGTGAACGCCATTATGGCGGTCGGGATGACACTGGTTATTCTGACGTCAGGCATCGACCTGTCGGTAGGTTCTCTGTTGGCGCTGACCGGCGCAGTTGCTGCATCTATCGTCGGCATTGAAGTCAACGCGCTGGTGGCTGTCGCAGCCGCTCTCGCCTTAGGTGCCGCAATTGGTGCGGTAACCGGGGTGATTGTGGCGAAAGGTCGCGTCCAGGCGTTCATCGCTACGCTGGTTATGATGCTTTTACTGCGCGGCGTGACCATGGTTTACACCAACGGTAGCCCGGTGAATACCGGATTTACTGAGAACGCCGATCTGTTCGGCTGGTTTGGTATTGGTCGTCCGCTGGGTGTTCCGACGCCTGTCTGGATCATGGGGATTGTCTTCCTCGCGGCCTGGTACATGCTGCATCACACGCGTCTGGGACGTTACATCTACGCGCTGGGTGGTAACGAAGCGGCAACGCGTCTTTCTGGTATCAACGTCAATAAAATCAAAATCATCGTCTATTCTCTTTGTGGTCTGCTGGCATCGCTGGCCGGGATCATTGAAGTGGCGCGCCTCTCCTCCGCGCAACCCACGGCGGGTACTGGCTATGAGCTGGATGCTATTGCTGCGGTGGTTCTGGGCGGTACGAGCCTGGCGGGCGGAAAAGGTCGCATTGTTGGGACGTTGATCGGCGCATTAATTCTTGGCTTCCTTAATAATGGGTTGAATTTGTTAGGTGTTTCCTCCTATTACCAGATGATCGTCAAAGCGGTGGTGATTTTGCTGGCGGTGCTGGTAGACAACAAAAAGCAGTAATAACGACTACAGGACATCTTGAATATGAACATGAAAAAACTGGCTACCCTGGTTTCTGCTGTTGCGTTAAGCGCCACCGTCAGTGCGAATGCGATGGCAAAAGACACCATTGCGCTGGTGGTTTCCACGCTCAATAACCCGTTCTTTGTTTCGCTGAAAGATGGTGCGCAGAAAGAGGCGGATAAACTCGGTTATAACCTGGTGGTGCTGGACTCCCAGAACAACCCGGCGAAAGAGCTGGCGAACGTGCAGGACTTAACCGTTCGCGGCACCAAAATTCTGCTGATTAACCCGACGGACTCCGACGCAGTAGGTAATGCTGTGAAGATGGCTAACCAGGCGAACATTCCGGTTATCACTCTTGACCGCCAGGCAACGAAAGGTGAAGTGGTGAGCCACATTGCTTCAGATAACGTACTGGGCGGAAAAATTGCTGGTGATTACATCGCGAAGAAAGCTGGCGAAGGTGCAAAAGTTATCGAACTGCAAGGTATTGCCGGTACATCCGCTGCTCGTGAACGTGGTGAAGGTTTCCAGCAGGCCGTTGCTGCTCACAAGTTTAACGTTCTTGCCAGCCAGCCGGCAGACTTCGATCGCACCAAAGGTTTGAACGTCATGCAGAACCTGCTGACCGCTCACCCGGATGTACAGGCGGTGTTCGCGCAGAATGATGAAATGGCGCTGGGCGCGCTGCGCGCACTGCAAACTGCCGGTAAATCGGATGTGATGGTCGTCGGATTTGACGGTACACCGGATGGCGAAAAAGCGGTGAATGATGGCAAACTAGCAGCGACTATCGCTCAGCTACCCGATCAGATTGGCGCTAAAGGCGTCGAAACCGCCGATAAAGTGCTGAAAGGCGAGAAAGTTCAGGCTAAGTATCCGGTTGATCTGAAACTGGTTGTTAAGCAGTAGTTTTAATCAGGTTGTATGACCTGATGGTGACATAAATACGTCATCGACAGATGAACGTGTAATATAAAGAAAAGCAGGGCACGCGCCACCCTAACACGGTGGCGCATTTTATGGACATCCCGAATATGCAAAACGCAGGCAGCCTCGTTGTTCTTGGCAGCATTAATGCTGACCACATTCTTAATCTTCAATCTTTTCCTACTCCAGGCGAAACCGTAACCGGTAACCACTATCAAGTCGCATTCGGCGGTAAAGGCGCGAATCAGGCTGTGGCTGCAGGGCGTAGCGGTGCGAATATCGCGTTTATTGCCTGCACGGGGGATGACAGTATTGGTGAGAGTGTTCGCCAGCAGCTCGCCACTGATAACATCGATATTTCTCCGGTCAGCGTGATCAAAGGCGAATCAACAGGTGTGGCGCTGATTTTTGTTAATGGCGAAGGTGAGAATGTCATCGGTATTCATGCCGGCGCTAATGCTGCCCTTTCCCCGGCGCTGGTGGAAGCGCAACGTGAGCGTATTGCCAACGCGTCAGCATTATTAATGCAGTTGGAATCACCACTCGAAAGTGTGATGGCAGCGGCGAAAATCGCCCATCAAAATAAGACTATCGTTGCGCTTAACCCGGCTCCGGCTCGCGAACTTCCTGACGAACTGCTGGCGCTGGTGGATATTATTACGCCAAACGAAACGGAAGCAGAAAAGCTCACCGGTATTCGTGTTGCAAATGATGAAGATGCAGCGAAGGCAGCGCAAGTACTGCATGAAAAAGGTATCCGTACTGTACTGATTACTTTAGGAAGTCGTGGTGTATGGGCTAGCGTGAATGGTGAAGGTCAGCGCGTTCCTGGATTCCGGGTGCAGGCTGTCGATACCATTGCTGCCGGAGATACCTTTAACGGCGCGTTAATCACGGCGTTGCTGGAAGAAAAACCATTGCCAGAGGCGATTCGTTTTGCCCATGCTGCCGCTGCGATTGCCGTAACACGTAAAGGCGCACAACCTTCCGTACCGTGGCGTGAAGAGATCGAAGCATTTTTAGACAGGCAGAGGTGACGCTTGGCTACAATGAAAGATGTTGCCCGCCTGGCGGGCGTTTCTACCTCAACAGTTTCTCACGTCATCAATAAAGATCGCTTCGTCAGTGAAGCGATTACCGCCAAAGTTGAAGCGGCGATTAAAGAACTCAATTACGCGCCATCAGCTCTGGCGCGTAGCCTCAAGCTCAATCAAACACATACCATTGGCATGTTGATCACTGCCAGTACCAATCCTTTCTATTCTGAACTGGTGCGTGGCGTTGAACGTAGTTGTTTCGAGCGCGGTTATAGTCTTGTTCTGTGTAATACCGAAGGCGATGAGCAGCGAATGAATCGCAATCTGGAAACGCTGATGCAAAAGCGTGTAGATGGTTTGCTATTACTCTGTACTGAAACACACCAGCCTTCGCGTGAAATAATGCAACGTTATCCAACAATCCCTACAGTGATGATGGACTGGGCGCCGTTCGATGGCGACAGCGATCTTATTCAGGATAACTCGTTGCTGGGCGGTGATTTAGCGACGCAATATCTAATCGACAAAGGTTATACCCGAATTGCCTGTATTACCGGCCCGTTGGATAAAACGCCTGCACGTTTGCGGCTGGAAGGTTATCGGGCGGCAATGAAGCGTGCTGGCCTTGACGTTCCTGATGGTTATGAAGTCACTGGCGATTTTGAATTTAACGGCGGGTTTGACGCGATGCAGCAGTTGTTATCGCATCCGCTACGCCCACAGGCAGTGTTTACTGGAAATGACGCTATGGCAGTCGGCGTTTATCAGGCGCTATATCAGGTTGGGTTATATGTCCCGCAGGATATCGCGGTGATTGGCTATGACGATATTGAACTGGCAAGCTTTATGACGCCACCGCTTACTACAATTCATCAACCAAAAGATGAACTGGGGGAGCTGGCGATTGATGTACTCATCCACCGGATGGCACAGCCAAATCTACAGCAACAACGACTACAACTTACGCCGATTCTGATGGAGCGCGGCTCGGCTTAGATTTGCGCTTTCTTTTAATCAAATTATTACCATCAGTTGCTTTCAGAAGCATGAACACTGCTACTGAAGCAACAGTAATAATTCCCCTGATAAGCATTGCCACCGTCAGCGTATGACTGATGATGGCAGTAGTTGCGGATAAGGTGGTATTCAGGATGGTGAGATTTAGTGTCTGTATAAAGATGACCCTTGCCGCAATGCACGGCAAACCCGCCATACTGTATTCAGCGCCCTGTTTGTTATGTTACTTATCAGGGGAGCGTAGCAGCGCCTGACAAGCTTTAAATGCAGCGTCGCCATCGCTTTGGATTATTGCATCGACAATAGCCTGGTGTAGATCCAGCTTTATCACGGTGTCGCTGGTTATTGACGTAAAGTAAGTGTGATAAACCGAATGAAATAGAGAAGCGAAAGATGTCAAAAATGGATTGGCGCTCATTTCATAAATATGTTCATGCCAGGCCATATCGACCTCAATCCAACGCTCCCGGCGGAAATGTTCTTTTAACGCCACCATTTCGGCCATCAGTGTATTGAGATGCGCCTTCTGTTCTGCGGTGCCTACCGTTGCGGCCAATAAGCAGGCTTGCGGCTCCAGACAGATACGCATAACCAGAAAATGATCAATAACTTGATGAAAGTTCTCTTCAGTCATCCACCAGGTGAGCAACTCTTGATCAAGAAAATTCCAGTTGGATTGTGGCATGACACGCGTACCAATTCGTGGTCGTGGCAAAACCATTCCTTTTGCCGTTAGCGTCTTGACCGCTTCGCGTACCGCAGTACGGCTCACTCCAAATTGCTCACCCAGCTCAATTTCACCAGGCAGAATGGTGCCAGGTGCGTATTCACCTTTTAAGATCCGTTGCGCTAGCTTCTCAGCCAGAACATACGAAAGGTTTTTCTGTGCAGCTAACTGTTGTGCGCTTAATGGCATACTCATCTTCCTTATTCTTTTTTTCCTCCTTAGTATGCCACCTGGAAGTGTGATTGCGGTTGCAAAAACGGCAAATTGCTTGTTTTATGGCACACTAACAGGTGTTTTGATGAAAAAACGCGCATTCGGAAAATTATTTTAAATTTCCTCTTGTCAGCTCAGAATAACTCCCTATAATGCGCCACCACTGACACGGAACAACGGCAGACAAGCCGCCGGGTCAGCGGGATTCTCCTGAGAATTCCGGCAGAGAAAAGCAAAAAAATGCTTGACTCTGTAGCGGGAAAGCGTATTATGCACACCCCGCGCCGCTGAGAAAAAGCGAAGCGGCACTGCTCTTTAACAATTTATCAGACAATCTGTGTGGGCACTCGAAGATACGGATTCTTAACGTCGTCGGACGATAAATGAATACCAAGTCTCAAGAGTGAACACGTAATTCATTACGAAGTTTAATTCTTTGAGCATCAAACTTTTAAATTGAAGAGTTTGATCATGGCTCAGATTGAACGCTGGCGGCAGGCCTAACACATGCAAGTCGAACGGTAACAGGAAGAAGCTTGCTTCTTTGCTGACGAGTGGCGGACGGGTGAGTAATGTCTGGGAAACTGCCCGATGGAGGGGGATAACTACTGGAAACGGTAGCTAATACCGCATAACGTCGCAAGACCAAAGAGGGGGACCTTCGGGCCTCTTGCCATCGGATGTGCCCAGATGGGATTAGCTAGTAGGTGGGGTAACGGCTCACCTAGGCGACGATCCCTAGCTGGTCTGAGAGGATGACCAGCCACACTGGAACTGAGACACGGTCCAGACTCCTACGGGAGGCAGCAGTGGGGAATATTGCACAATGGGCGCAAGCCTGATGCAGCCATGCCGCGTGTATGAAGAAGGCCTTCGGGTTGTAAAGTACTTTCAGCGGGGAGGAAGGGAGTAAAGTTAATACCTTTGCTCATTGACGTTACCCGCAGAAGAAGCACCGGCTAACTCCGTGCCAGCAGCCGCGGTAATACGGAGGGTGCAAGCGTTAATCGGAATTACTGGGCGTAAAGCGCACGCAGGCGGTCTGTTAAGTCAGATGTGAAATCCCCGGGCTCAACCTGGGAACTGCATCTGATACTGGCAGGCTTGAGTCTCGTAGAGGGGGGTAGAATTCCAGGTGTAGCGGTGAAATGCGTAGAGATCTGGAGGAATACCGGTGGCGAAGGCGGCCCCCTGGACGAAGACTGACGCTCAGGTGCGAAAGCGTGGGGAGCAAACAGGATTAGATACCCTGGTAGTCCACGCCGTAAACGATGTCGACTTGGAGGTTGTGCCCTTGAGGCGTGGCTTCCGGAGCTAACGCGTTAAGTCGACCGCCTGGGGAGTACGGCCGCAAGGTTAAAACTCAAATGAATTGACGGGGGCCCGCACAAGCGGTGGAGCATGTGGTTTAATTCGATGCAACGCGAAGAACCTTACCTGGTCTTGACATCCACAGAACTTTCCAGAGATGGATTGGTGCCTTCGGGAACTGTGAGACAGGTGCTGCATGGCTGTCGTCAGCTCGTGTTGTGAAATGTTGGGTTAAGTCCCGCAACGAGCGCAACCCTTATCCTTTGTTGCCAGCGGTCCGGCCGGGAACTCAAAGGAGACTGCCAGTGATAAACTGGAGGAAGGTGGGGATGACGTCAAGTCATCATGGCCCTTACGACCAGGGCTACACACGTGCTACAATGGCGCATACAAAGAGAAGCGACCTCGCGAGAGCAAGCGGACCTCATAAAGTGCGTCGTAGTCCGGATTGGAGTCTGCAACTCGACTCCATGAAGTCGGAATCGCTAGTAATCGTGGATCAGAATGCCACGGTGAATACGTTCCCGGGCCTTGTACACACCGCCCGTCACACCATGGGAGTGGGTTGCAAAAGAAGTAGGTAGCTTAACCTTCGGGAGGGCGCTTACCACTTTGTGATTCATGACTGGGGTGAAGTCGTAACAAGGTAACCGTAGGGGAACCTGCGGTTGGATCACCTCCTTACCTTAAAGAAGCGTTCTTTGAAGTGCTCACACAGATTGTCTGATAGAAAGTAAAAAGCAAGGCGTCTTGCGAAGCAGACTGATACGTCCCCTTCGTCTAGAGGCCCAGGACACCGCCCTTTCACGGCGGTAACAGGGGTTCGAATCCCCTAGGGGACGCCACTTGCTGGTTTGTGAGTGAAAGTCGCCGACCTATGTATCTCAAAACTCACTTACGAGTGATGTTTGAGATATTTGCTCTTTAAAAATCTGGATCAAGCTGAAAATTGAAACACTGAACAACGTAAGTTGTTCGTGAGTCTCTCAAATTTTCGCGACACGATGGTGTTTTACGAAACATCTTCGGGTTGTGAGGTTAAGCGACTAAGCGTACACGGTGGATGCCCTGGCAGTCAGAGGCGATGAAGGACGTGCTAATCTGCGATAAGCGTCGGTAAGGTGATATGAACCGTTATAACCGGCGATTTCCGAATGGGGAAACCCAGTGTGTTTCGACACACTATCATTAACTGAATCCATAGGTTAATGAGGCGAACCGGGGGAACTGAAACATCTAAGTACCCCGAGGAAAAGAAATCAACCGAGATTCCCCCAGTAGCGGCGAGCGAACGGGGAGCAGCCCAGAGCCTGAATCAGTGTGTGTGTTAGTGGAAGCGTCTGGAAAGGCGCGCGATACAGGGTGACAGCCCCGTACACAAAAATGCACATGCTGTGAGCTCGATGAGTAGGGCGGGACACGTGGTATCCTGTCTGAATATGGGGGGACCATCCTCCAAGGCTAAATACTCCTGACTGACCGATAGTGAACCAGTACCGTGAGGGAAAGGCGAAAAGAACCCCGGCGAGGGGAGTGAAAAAGAACCTGAAACCGTGTACGTACAAGCAGTGGGAGCCTCTTTATGGGGTGACTGCGTACCTTTTGTATAATGGGTCAGCGACTTATATTCTGTAGCAAGGTTAACCGAATAGGGGAGCCGAAGGGAAACCGAGTCTTAACTGGGCGTTAAGTTGCAGGGTATAGACCCGAAACCCGGTGATCTAGCCATGGGCAGGTTGAAGGTTGGGTAACACTAACTGGAGGACCGAACCGACTAATGTTGAAAAATTAGCGGATGACTTGTGGCTGGGGGTGAAAGGCCAATCAAACCGGGAGATAGCTGGTTCTCCCCGAAAGCTATTTAGGTAGCGCCTCGTGAATTCATCTCCGGGGGTAGAGCACTGTTTCGGCAAGGGGGTCATCCCGACTTACCAACCCGATGCAAACTGCGAATACCGGAGAATGTTATCACGGGAGACACACGGCGGGTGCTAACGTCCGTCGTGAAGAGGGAAACAACCCAGACCGCCAGCTAAGGTCCCAAAGTCATGGTTAAGTGGGAAACGATGTGGGAAGGCCCAGACAGCCAGGATGTTGGCTTAGAAGCAGCCATCATTTAAAGAAAGCGTAATAGCTCACTGGTCGAGTCGGCCTGCGCGGAAGATGTAACGGGGCTAAACCATGCACCGAAGCTGCGGCAGCGACACTATGTGTTGTTGGGTAGGGGAGCGTTCTGTAAGCCTGTGAAGGTGTGCTGTGAGGTATGCTGGAGGTATCAGAAGTGCGAATGCTGACATAAGTAACGATAAAGCGGGTGAAAAGCCCGCTCGCCGGAAGACCAAGGGTTCCTGTCCAACGTTAATCGGGGCAGGGTGAGTCGACCCCTAAGGCGAGGCCGAAAGGCGTAGTCGATGGGAAACAGGTTAATATTCCTGTACTTGGTGTTACTGCGAAGGGGGGACGGAGAAGGCTATGTTGGCCGGGCGACGGTTGTCCCGGTTTAAGCGTGTAGGCTGGTTTTCCAGGCAAATCCGGAAAATTAAGGCTGAGGCGTGATGACGAGGCACTACGGTGCTGAAGCAACAAATGCCCTGCTTCCAGGAAAAGCCTCTAAGCATCAGGTAACATCAAATCGTACCCCAAACCGACACAGGTGGTCAGGTAGAGAATACCAAGGCGCTTGAGAGAACTCGGGTGAAGGAACTAGGCAAAATGGTGCCGTAACTTCGGGAGAAGGCACGCTGATGTGTAGGTGAAGCGACTTGCTCGTGGAGCTGAAATCAGTCGAAGATACCAGCTGGCTGCAACTGTTTATTAAAAACACAGCACTGTGCAAACACGAAAGTGGACGTATACGGTGTGACGCCTGCCCGGTGCCGGAAGGTTAATTGATGGGGTCAGCCGCAAGGCGAAGCTCTTGATCGAAGCCCCGGTAAACGGCGGCCGTAACTATAACGGTCCTAAGGTAGCGAAATTCCTTGTCGGGTAAGTTCCGACCTGCACGAATGGCGTAATGATGGCCAGGCTGTCTCCACCCGAGACTCAGTGAAATTGAACTCGCTGTGAAGATGCAGTGTACCCGCGGCAAGACGGAAAGACCCCGTGAACCTTTACTATAGCTTGACACTGAACATTGAGCCTTGATGTGTAGGATAGGTGGGAGGCTTTGAAGCGTGGACGCCAGTCTGCGTGGAGCCGACCTTGAAATACCACCCTTTAATGTTTGATGTTCTAACGTGGACCCGTGATCCGGGTTGCGGACAGTGTCTGGTGGGTAGTTTGACTGGGGCGGTCTCCTCCTAAAGAGTAACGGAGGAGCACGAAGGTTGGCTAATCCTGGTCGGACATCAGGAGGTTAGTGCAATGGCATAAGCCAGCTTGACTGCGAGCGTGACGGCGCGAGCAGGTGCGAAAGCAGGTCATAGTGATCCGGTGGTTCTGAATGGAAGGGCCATCGCTCAACGGATAAAAGGTACTCCGGGGATAACAGGCTGATACCGCCCAAGAGTTCATATCGACGGCGGTGTTTGGCACCTCGATGTCGGCTCATCACATCCTGGGGCTGAAGTAGGTCCCAAGGGTATGGCTGTTCGCCATTTAAAGTGGTACGCGAGCTGGGTTTAGAACGTCGTGAGACAGTTCGGTCCCTATCTGCCGTGGGCGCTGGAGAACTGAGGGGGGCTGCTCCTAGTACGAGAGGACCGGAGTGGACGCATCACTGGTGTTCGGGTTGTCATGCCAATGGCACTGCCCGGTAGCTAAATGCGGAAGAGATAAGTGCTGAAAGCATCTAAGCACGAAACTTGCCCCGAGATGAGTTCTCCCTGA
>NZ_KE136727.1:0-2594 GCF_000407925.1 Escherichia sp. KTE31
ATCTAAACGCCATCACGACGCGCTCAGACGCTGAAAAAATAAAATCAGCACCACCGCCAGCGCGCAGTGCTTTCCCCGCCTCGCCCGCCCGCTTCGTGGGGCTGTTTTAATGCAGTTGCATGAACACGTCGAAACAGCACCAGTCCTGAACTAAAACAACCAATGTGAATGCTGCTTGCGCATGCAAATCCATGCATATTGTGTATGCACGATAACTGATTAGGTAATTAATTCTGTTTTTTATACCGTGACCACCCTGATTTAACTGAGTTACGTTTAGATTCTTCCTCTATGCTTTGATACTCACTCTGTAATATTGAGAGAAAGTCTTTCCGCATCTTTAACTTGTATTGTTTCATTGCTGTCTCAATGATGAAATACCCCTTTTTAAAGGATGGTCGACCTTCATATTTCAATCCTGACAATAGAAATCTCAATCTAGGGTTTGACTCCATCCCAAATGCAAACTCCCACATATCGCTTATATTACATAGCGTATAAGGAATGGGCTTACCGCCCTGTTTAAGGTTATTAATCTTTAATGGTTCCTTAACATCACTAAACTTCATATAAACATTAACAATAGTACACTTCACACCGTGTAAATTTGTCACTTTGATATTAGCCAAATCTTGCGATGAAAGCTTATCTGCTTTTTTTGCCGTAGAGGTCGTATATATAGGCGCAAAAACAACGTCAACTTTCTCTTTGCCTAACATCATCGCATAATAACTTGTAAATAATGAAACCCCCACAGCCGCGAGAGTAGCCAATCCTGACACCCACCCTCCTAGCATTGTCCAAAATGCGACCTTGCTATTATTTTCACTCTCGCTCCATGCCCATTGAACTCCGCCCAACACAAAACCAAATGCGAACATAAACAAGCAAAGACATATTATTAAAGCTATCCCACAATACTTCATGAAACAAATCCTTGATATAGAAAATCACAATATTTTCACACAACATCTAAAAGAAATTTAAATCATCAAGCACTCTAATTACAAACAAAACAACACATCAAAAAAATCATGCAAAACAAAAAATAGACATGCTTTAAGATCATCTTTCAATGCCACCGACACAATATCAAACTTCAGTATCGGTGGCATCACCTTCAATTATTTAGTATCGAAACTATTTCACCCGTTTTCACATTAACACGCGCTGCAATTGTTTGCTTCACGACACCACCATAGGCATTAGTACCGCGAAATGTGGTTTTCACTATAGCATGAGGGTCTTTATTCAGGATTAAATGATACACTGTTGACACATGTTTATAAGATGAATCATCGTTCATATTCTCTTTAATTAACTTTTCCAATGGTCGATAAGAACCATCCCAACCACTAAAATTACTCTGAAATGTATCAAGGTTGATTTTATTGTTTAGTGATTTCGGATCTTTTTCATAATCATTAAAGCACCATCCAAGAACATCACCGAGTTTCAACTCATCATCTTTGGTAAATGTATACTCACTCATGCAGGCATAAAATGCATCTGATGCGGTGACTGGCACTTTCTTAAAGTTAATGTAACTATTCACAATATCGTGTCGAGTCTTCTTTGGCTCGTTCCGATATTCCTTGAGTGTTTTTTCAGTATATTCGAATGTTTTTTGAGCCTGGTGTTCTGCTACGGTTGCTGTTTCAGTTTTAGCAACTGGCTGGCTTTTTTCTGTTGGGTAGAGTATTGAACCAATTATGCTCAATGCAAAACCACCTCCGAGATAAACCGCACTTGCACGTTTACGGTTTGGCATCCGCACCAGTGATGGCTTGATTAACCCGATGAAAAAAGCAACGAAAAAAGCGAGTGATAGAAAAGCGATTACAATATCCATAGCTATCCTTTTTGCATCATCCACATAAAAAATCGACCTTATGTTAGCAACAGGAAGCTTACTTTTGAATATTTGTAAGTTGTTAGCTTTAGCTCTCCGAGCTAACTCCTTTCAACCGTCAAAAACCAGCACCAACGCAGTAAAAATATGACTGTCAACTAACGCCTCGCTTCGCTCGTTGTTCAACCCCGCCAGCCCTGAAAACAAGTTTCACGACTGGCGGCGTTCTCTATCGTCTGCGTGGTGGTGGCGTAACTCTTGATTGACCGATATGGTTAAACCGCCCGTAATTATCCCGGACTATTTCGGCACACCCGACTAGCTCATCGGGCGTCAGATTTTCGTTGACCATAATCCGCTGTAAACGCTGAACAATAGCCATCAGCTTGATATTTTTAGTTTTATGGTGCGGTATCTCGCTTGGTATTCTGTGCATTATCCAGGCCACCCGTTTTGCTGTGCACGCTCCATCTGTTCATCTGAATAGTTCCACATCCCATCCACAGCAACCATTGCCCCACCAGACAGCCCCGTATCTGGTTCATACATAATAGCAAGGCCGAGCTGATGCATAATTTCATGATTAATTCTAAATACCAGACCACGCGCACTAAGTTCTTTCCAGTTCACAATCTCATATGCGCCTGTATTAAGCAGCTCAATACTTAGCAAGACATAATCTTCCAGCCAGTCTGACAGGTCAGTAACATCTGTTATCCGGGCTTCAACCTTTCGCCCCGTA
>NZ_KE136728.1:0-2614 GCF_000407925.1 Escherichia sp. KTE31
GAATGGGTGCAGGGTGTGTATACGGGGCGAAAGGTTGAAGCCCGGATAACAGATGTTACTGACCTGTCAGACTGGCTGGAAGATTATGTCTTGCTAAGTATTGAGCTGCTTAATACAGGCGCATATGAGATTGTGAACTGGAAAGAACTTAGTGCGCGTGGTCTGGTATTTAGAATTAATCATGAAATTATGCATCAGCTCGGCCTTGCTATTATGTATGAACCAGATACGGGGCTGTCTGGTGGGGCAATGGTTGCTGTGGATGGGATGTGGAACTATTCAGATGAACAGATGGAGCGTGCACAGCAAAACGGGTGGCCTGGATAATGCACAGAATACCAAGCGAGATACCGCACCATAAAACTAAAAATATCAAGCTGATGGCTATTGTTCAGCGTTTACAGCGGATTATGGTCAACGAAAATCTGACGCCCGATGAGCTAGTCGGGTGTGCCGAAATAGTCCGGGATAATTACGGGCGGTTTAACCATATCGGTCAATCAAGAGTTACGCCACCACCACGCAGACGATAGAGAACGCCGCCAGTCGTGAAACTTGTTTTCAGGGCTGGCGGGGTTGAACAACGAGCGAAGCGAGGCGTTAGTTGACAGTCATATTTTTACTGCGTTGGTGCTGGTTTTTGACGGTTGAAAGGAGTTAGCTCGGAGAGCTAAAGCTAACAACTTACAAATATTCAAAAGTAAGCTTCCTGTTGCTAACATAAGGTCGATTTTTTATGTGGATGATGCAAAAAGGATAGCTATGGATATTGTAATCGCTTTTCTATCACTCGCTTTTTTCGTTGCTTTTTTCATCGGGTTAATCAAGCCATCACTGGTGCGGATGCCAAACCGTAAACGTGCAAGTGCGGTTTATCTCGGAGGTGGTTTTGCATTGAGCATAATTGGTTCAATACTCTACCCAACAGAAAAAAGCCAGCCAGTTGCTAAAACTGAAACAGCAACCGTAGCAGAACACCAGGCTCAAAAAACATTCGAATATACTGAAAAAACACTCAAGGAATATCGGAACGAGCCAAAGAAGACTCGACACGATATTGTGAATAGTTACATTAACTTTAAGAAAGTGCCAGTCACCGCATCAGATGCATTTTATGCCTGCATGAGTGAGTATACATTTACCAAAGATGATGAGTTGAAACTCGGTGATGTTCTTGGATGGTGCTTTAATGATTATGAAAAAGATCCGAAATCACTAAACAATAAAATCAACCTTGATACATTTCAGAGTAATTTTAGTGGTTGGGATGGTTCTTATCGACCATTGGAAAAGTTAATTAAAGAGAATATGAACGATGATTCATCTTATAAACATGTGTCAACAGTGTATCATTTAATCCTGAATAAAGACCCTCATGCTATAGTGAAAACCACATTTCGCGGTACTAATGCCTATGGTGGTGTCGTGAAGCAAACAATTGCAGCGCGTGTTAATGTGAAAACGGGTGAAATAGTTTCGATACTAAATAATTGAAGGTGATGCCACCGATACTGAAGTTTGATATTGTGTCGGTGGCATTGAAAGATGATCTTAAAGCATGTCTATTTTTTGTTTTGCATGATTTTTTTGATGTGTTGTTTTGTTTGTAATTAGAGTGCTTGATGATTTAAATTTCTTTTAGATGTTGTGTGAAAATATTGTGATTTTCTATATCAAGGATTTGTTTCATGAAGTATTGTGGGATAGCTTTAATAATATGTCTTTGCTTGTTTATGTTCGCATTTGGTTTTGTGTTGGGCGGAGTTCAATGGGCATGGAGCGAGAGTGAAAATAATAGCAAGGTCGCATTTTGGACAATGCTAGGAGGGTGGGTGTCAGGATTGGCTACTCTCGCGGCTGTGGGGGTTTCATTATTTACAAGTTATTATGCGATGATGTTAGGCAAAGAGAAAGTTGACGTTGTTTTTGCGCCTATATATACGACCTCTACGGCAAAAAAAGCAGATAAGCTTTCATCGCAAGATTTGGCTAATATCAAAGTGACAAATTTACACGGTGTGAAGTGTACTATTGTTAATGTTTATATGAAGTTTAGTGATGTTAAGGAACCATTAAAGATTAATAACCTTAAACAGGGCGGTAAGCCCATTCCTTATACGCTATGTAATATAAGCGATATGTGGGAGTTTGCATTTGGGATGGAGTCAAACCCTAGATTGAGATTTCTATTGTCAGGATTGAAATATGAAGGTCGACCATCCTTTAAAAAGGGGTATTTCATCATTGAGACAGCAATGAAACAATACAAGTTAAAGATGCGGAAAGACTTTCTCTCAATATTACAGAGTGAGTATCAAAGCATAGAGGAAGAATCTAAACGTAACTCAGTTAAATCAGGGTGGTCACGGTATAAAAAACAGAATTAATTACCTAATCAGTTATCGTGCATACACAATATGCATGGATTTGCATGCGCAAGCAGCATTCACATTGGTTGTTTTAGTTCAGGACTGGTGCTGTTTCGACGTGTTCATGCAACTGCATTAAAACAGCCCCACGAAGCGGGCGGGCGAGGCGGGGAAAGCACTGCGCGCTGGCGGTGGTGCTGATTTTATTTTTTCAGCGTCTGAGCGCGTCGTGATGGCGTTTAGAT
>NZ_KE136729.1:0-3195 GCF_000407925.1 Escherichia sp. KTE31
ATCTAAACGCCATCACGACGCGCTCAGACGCTGAAAAAATAAAATCAGCACCACCGCCAGCGCGCAGTGCTTTCCCCGCCTCGCCCGCCCGCTTCACGGGGCGGTTTTAATGCACCTTAATAAAACTAATGAGCCATCAGTATTTCCAGTCAAAAGCCAAGCCATATCACAGTTTCCCTTAATGCAATCTCATGCACCCTTGAATGCAACGACTATAAAATGTAAAAAAGCGTTTCGTATGAACTCATTGCATACAAATAGCACATTTAAGGAAAAATAATGACTGTACGTCTTGCTTCAGTTTCAATTAGCAACTTTCGTTCTTGTAAGTCAACATCGGCTATTTTGCGCCCCTTCACTGCTTTAGTTGGTTATAATAACGCAGGAAAATCAAATATTATCTTAGCAATTAAGTGGCTGTTAGATGGCTCTTTGATTTCAGAATCAGATGTGTACGATCCTACACACCCCGTATCCGTTGAAGGCGTTATTCAAGGTATAACAGATGATACTCTGTCTTTGTTAACAGAAGAGAATCAACAAAAAATAGCTCCGTTTATAATTGACGGGACTCTTACCTTTGCAAGAAGACAGGAATTTAATAAGGAAACAGGAAAAGCCAAAAAAAGTCTGGATGTATATGACGGTACCACGTGGAAGAAAAACCCTGGCGGCATAGATGGTGCAATCTCCAATATATTTCCGGAACCAATTCATATCCCTGCAATGTCTGACGCTGTCGAAGACTCAACAAAATGCAAAAACACGACCACAATAGGAAAGATACTTTCCGCAATTGTTTCTGAAATAAAACAAGAACACGAAGAAAAATTTTCAAAAAACATATCAGAAATAGGTAAATATCTTTCTCACAACGGTGAGAACAGATTAGAAAGCCTTAATAAAATAGACTCAGGTGTAAATAAAAAAGTAAACCAATTTTTTCCTGACGTAAGTGTAAAGTTACACTTTCCCACACCGACATTAGATGAGATATTTAAATCCGGCACTCTGAAAGTTTTTGAGTCTCGGGAAGATGAACCGGTAATGAGAGATATCAGCCGATTTGGTCACGGAACACAACGTTCCATTCAAATGGCATTAATTCAATACCTGGCCGAAATAAAAAAAGAAAACAGCGAATCAAAAAAATCAAACACTTTGATTTTCATTGATGAACCTGAGTTATATTTACACCCTTCAGCCATTAATTCTGTCAGAGAATCACTTGTCACATTAAGTGAATCAGGGTATCAGGTTATAATATCAACTCACTCAGCCAGTATGCTTTCTGCAAAGCATGCAGCAAATGCGATTCAGGTTTGTAAGGATTCTAATGGAACCATAGCAAGGAAGACTATATCTGAAAAAATCGAAGAATTATATAAATCTTCATCACCGCAATTGCACTCAGCATTCACGCTTTCTAATTCATCATACCTTTTATTTTCTGAAGAAGTTTTGCTTGTTGAAGGGAAAACAGAGACAAACGTTCTATATGCACTTTATAAAAAAATTAACGGACATGAACTCAACCCGAGTAAAATCTGCATTGTTGCCGTTGACGGTAAGGGTAGTTTATTTAAGATGTCACAAATCATCAATGCCATCGGCATAAAAACAAGGATTCTAGCTGATTGTGATTTCTTATCAAATATTCTATTAACAGAGCATAAAGACTTACTTAGTACTGAATGTGATAATCTATTGACTGCTTTGATTGAATCAATCAACTCAGGAGAGCTTAGTTTAAATACAAAAGTTACTACTTTTGAGTCATTCAAAAGCATTTCAAGCAAAGACTTCATCAAAATATGTAACCATGAAAAAACACAAAAGCATATACATGAAATACATCAAAAATTGAAAGATAACGGAATCTATATATGGAAATCCGGTGATATAGAGGCTGTTTATGGATTTGGTAAAAAACAAACTGAATGGGATAGTCTTTTAGATTGTTTATGTGATGAAAGCAAAGATGTTAGAGCAGTAATAAAAAAATATGATGAAATGGAAGATTTCATAAAATGGATTTAACTTAATCTGATACTATTACAGCACAGTACTAAACCAATAGTGATAGGCTGTGCTTTACCCAAGGATGGTGATTTCAAAATCAGAATGTGCTATAAGTACGTCAATCTAGTAACCTAAACACACAAACAAATCAATCATTAAGATTTATAATTCTGGAATATAAAAGGTGTTGATATGAATAACATGGATATTGTGAAAGCTGTAAAAGATGGAATGAAAAAGTCAGCCGACGCAACTTATTTAATGGATTTCAGGTCTGGTGCAAAAATAAACACTGAATATGTAGCTACCGTATCTATAGGTCTATCGTTGTTAGAAATAAAATCTTTTCGCCATGGTGATTACAAAGTTATATTTGAGTACCATACAAATAAATTCATTAATGCAACAGTTCCTTTATCGAAACGGTCTGACCCCCAAAAAATATTCTCAAAAAAAACTGTCAGAAAAAACACAAACACAACAAGATCAGGCAGAATTGATATTGCCATATTGGACAGCAGACCATTTTTCGACATTCCAATATGTGCAATAGAAGTTAAAGGAAATGCCCCCTGTAAAAGTCTTTTATTTTCTGACATAAGAAGAAATCTTGAATACTTTAAACACACAGGCCCTACAGGAAATTCAAGTCTTGGCCTAGCATTAAACTGTTCATTCCATTCATACAATGATTCAACTAAAAAAAATTACTGCACTACAATCCACCATAAGGAAGACATGATAAGGAAATTAAAAAACAAATATAAAAAATACATATCCGAATTAAATGAAGAAATTCCAGACGATATATCTGTTACAATTGATGTTTTTACAGCAGCAGAGCATTTACTATCTCCTGATGCTGACCAATATGAATACGAATCACATATAGATGACTTACATTTGACGCTTGGCGTTATGGTTATATTCGAACGAAAATCGATACTCAATTGATATCATTTGTGGCTTAGAATAATTTGCTTATTTACAATTTAAAGCAAATATATTGCCACCGTTCTTCGCCTTAGATTTATAAAAAATGTGGAGGATACTGCCAGCTTGACAGTCAGCGGCAGTATCTCACCTAGTATTCTGTGCAGCAAGACATAATCTTCCAGCCAGTCTGACAGGTCAGTAACATCTGTTATCCGGGCTTCAACCTTTCGCCCCGTA
>NZ_KE136730.1:0-3215 GCF_000407925.1 Escherichia sp. KTE31
GAATGGGTGCAGGGTGTGTATACGGGGCGAAAGGTTGAAGCCCGGATAACAGATGTTACTGACCTGTCAGACTGGCTGGAAGATTATGTCTTGCTGCACAGAATACTAGGTGAGATACTGCCGCTGACTGTCAAGCTGGCAGTATCCTCCACATTTTTTATAAATCTAAGGCGAAGAACGGTGGCAATATATTTGCTTTAAATTGTAAATAAGCAAATTATTCTAAGCCACAAATGATATCAATTGAGTATCGATTTTCGTTCGAATATAACCATAACGCCAAGCGTCAAATGTAAGTCATCTATATGTGATTCGTATTCATATTGGTCAGCATCAGGAGATAGTAAATGCTCTGCTGCTGTAAAAACATCAATTGTAACAGATATATCGTCTGGAATTTCTTCATTTAATTCGGATATGTATTTTTTATATTTGTTTTTTAATTTCCTTATCATGTCTTCCTTATGGTGGATTGTAGTGCAGTAATTTTTTTTAGTTGAATCATTGTATGAATGGAATGAACAGTTTAATGCTAGGCCAAGACTTGAATTTCCTGTAGGGCCTGTGTGTTTAAAGTATTCAAGATTTCTTCTTATGTCAGAAAATAAAAGACTTTTACAGGGGGCATTTCCTTTAACTTCTATTGCACATATTGGAATGTCGAAAAATGGTCTGCTGTCCAATATGGCAATATCAATTCTGCCTGATCTTGTTGTGTTTGTGTTTTTTCTGACAGTTTTTTTTGAGAATATTTTTTGGGGGTCAGACCGTTTCGATAAAGGAACTGTTGCATTAATGAATTTATTTGTATGGTACTCAAATATAACTTTGTAATCACCATGGCGAAAAGATTTTATTTCTAACAACGATAGACCTATAGATACGGTAGCTACATATTCAGTGTTTATTTTTGCACCAGACCTGAAATCCATTAAATAAGTTGCGTCGGCTGACTTTTTCATTCCATCTTTTACAGCTTTCACAATATCCATGTTATTCATATCAACACCTTTTATATTCCAGAATTATAAATCTTAATGATTGATTTGTTTGTGTGTTTAGGTTACTAGATTGACGTACTTATAGCACATTCTGATTTTGAAATCACCATCCTTGGGTAAAGCACAGCCTATCACTATTGGTTTAGTACTGTGCTGTAATAGTATCAGATTAAGTTAAATCCATTTTATGAAATCTTCCATTTCATCATATTTTTTTATTACTGCTCTAACATCTTTGCTTTCATCACATAAACAATCTAAAAGACTATCCCATTCAGTTTGTTTTTTACCAAATCCATAAACAGCCTCTATATCACCGGATTTCCATATATAGATTCCGTTATCTTTCAATTTTTGATGTATTTCATGTATATGCTTTTGTGTTTTTTCATGGTTACATATTTTGATGAAGTCTTTGCTTGAAATGCTTTTGAATGACTCAAAAGTAGTAACTTTTGTATTTAAACTAAGCTCTCCTGAGTTGATTGATTCAATCAAAGCAGTCAATAGATTATCACATTCAGTACTAAGTAAGTCTTTATGCTCTGTTAATAGAATATTTGATAAGAAATCACAATCAGCTAGAATCCTTGTTTTTATGCCGATGGCATTGATGATTTGTGACATCTTAAATAAACTACCCTTACCGTCAACGGCAACAATGCAGATTTTACTCGGGTTGAGTTCATGTCCGTTAATTTTTTTATAAAGTGCATATAGAACGTTTGTCTCTGTTTTCCCTTCAACAAGCAAAACTTCTTCAGAAAATAAAAGGTATGATGAATTAGAAAGCGTGAATGCTGAGTGCAATTGCGGTGATGAAGATTTATATAATTCTTCGATTTTTTCAGATATAGTCTTCCTTGCTATGGTTCCATTAGAATCCTTACAAACCTGAATCGCATTTGCTGCATGCTTTGCAGAAAGCATACTGGCTGAGTGAGTTGATATTATAACCTGATACCCTGATTCACTTAATGTGACAAGTGATTCTCTGACAGAATTAATGGCTGAAGGGTGTAAATATAACTCAGGTTCATCAATGAAAATCAAAGTGTTTGATTTTTTTGATTCGCTGTTTTCTTTTTTTATTTCGGCCAGGTATTGAATTAATGCCATTTGAATGGAACGTTGTGTTCCGTGACCAAATCGGCTGATATCTCTCATTACCGGTTCATCTTCCCGAGACTCAAAAACTTTCAGAGTGCCGGATTTAAATATCTCATCTAATGTCGGTGTGGGAAAGTGTAACTTTACACTTACGTCAGGAAAAAATTGGTTTACTTTTTTATTTACACCTGAGTCTATTTTATTAAGGCTTTCTAATCTGTTCTCACCGTTGTGAGAAAGATATTTACCTATTTCTGATATGTTTTTTGAAAATTTTTCTTCGTGTTCTTGTTTTATTTCAGAAACAATTGCGGAAAGTATCTTTCCTATTGTGGTCGTGTTTTTGCATTTTGTTGAGTCTTCGACAGCGTCAGACATTGCAGGGATATGAATTGGTTCCGGAAATATATTGGAGATTGCACCATCTATGCCGCCAGGGTTTTTCTTCCACGTGGTACCGTCATATACATCCAGACTTTTTTTGGCTTTTCCTGTTTCCTTATTAAATTCCTGTCTTCTTGCAAAGGTAAGAGTCCCGTCAATTATAAACGGAGCTATTTTTTGTTGATTCTCTTCTGTTAACAAAGACAGAGTATCATCTGTTATACCTTGAATAACGCCTTCAACGGATACGGGGTGTGTAGGATCGTACACATCTGATTCTGAAATCAAAGAGCCATCTAACAGCCACTTAATTGCTAAGATAATATTTGATTTTCCTGCGTTATTATAACCAACTAAAGCAGTGAAGGGGCGCAAAATAGCCGATGTTGACTTACAAGAACGAAAGTTGCTAATTGAAACTGAAGCAAGACGTACAGTCATTATTTTTCCTTAAATGTGCTATTTGTATGCAATGAGTTCATACGAAACGCTTTTTTACATTTTATAGTCGTTGCATTCAAGGGTGCATGAGATTGCATTAAGGGAAACTGTGATATGGCTTGGCTTTTGACTGGAAATACTGATGGCTCATTAGTTTTATTAAGGTGCATTAAAACCGCCCCGTGAAGCGGGCGGGCGAGGCGGGGAAAGCACTGCGCGCTGGCGGTGGTGCTGATTTTATTTTTTCAGCGTCTGAGCGCGTCGTGATGGCGTTTAGAT